>JAWKQE010000090.1:0-1244 GCA_041390305.1 Candidatus Eiseniibacteriota bacterium | reverse complement strand
AGACCAACCAGGAGCTCGCCCGGGCCGACCGACCCCTTCCACGCGTGCTCGAGTGTCGAGCTCCTCGGCGGCCGAATACTGCGGCCCGACCCTTAATGATGTAGCACCTGGGTCGGCGACTGACTTCAAACAACTGGCGCTTCCCCGTTGTGACCTTGCACCCCTCGCCAATCTTTGACTTTCACCTTCAATTGAGTCTGTACTCGAACTTGGCGCCCGGGACAGACTTGAGATCTCATGACGGGCCGTCCTCCGAAGTTCAGCGTGCGCCTCTCGAGTGGGGTGCGACCAGAAGCCTTTCGGGACGCTGCGATGGCGGCGGAGGAGGCCGGATTCGATCAGATCTGGACCGGCAACGACCAGTTCAAGCGGTCCGGCATCGTCCCCGTCGCTCTGGCGCTGGACGCCACGTCCCGGATTCGGGTCGGCTCGAGTGTGCTCAACCCTGTCACGCTGCATCCGATCGAGATCGCGTCGTTGGTCGCCAATCTGCAGGACCTCTCGGGCGGTCGGTACCTCCTCGGGCTCGGTGCGGGGTCCGAGGTGTACCTGCGATGGATCGATGCCGATCTTGCCTCGCCCGTCGAGCGGACCCGACGAGGTCTCCGCATCGTCCGCGCGTTGCTCGAAGGTCGGAATGTGAACGACCTCCCCGGAGAGGAGCGCTGGAGCGACAACGCGCGGTTGATCGGCCCTCCGGTCGCGCCGACACCGATCTTCGTCGGCGCCATGGGTCCGCGGATGCTCGCGATGGCGGGCCGCGAGGCCGATGGTGTGCTCGCACTGTGTCTGCCTCCGTCGCACGTCGACTGGGTGCGAGATCAGGTCGGCTCCGGTGCGGCCGAAGACAGCGGCTTCGATCTCGCGTGCTGCGTCTGGGTCTCGATCGACGAGGATGCGCATGCTGCACGAGAGCGGCTTCGGCCGAAGATCGCGGCCGCCGGGGGCCACCTGTCAAGCGACGCCTTGCTGCGTGCCGGCATCGACCCGGAACGGTGCGCGCACGTCCAATCGATGTGGGACGCCGGCAACGAAGCCGAGGCACTCGCATCAGTCGATGAGTCGATGATGCAGCTGGGTATTGCCGGGGACACCGATCTGGTGATCGAACAGTGCAGCCGGCTACTCGGCACCGGCGTCCGCCATGTGTCGTTCGGGCAACCGCTCGGCGAGTCGCCCATCGAGGCGGTCCGACTGTTGGGTTCGCGGGTGCTGCCCGCATTGAGAGAGAGGTACTGAGACAT
>JAWKQE010000089.1:0-1102 GCA_041390305.1 Candidatus Eiseniibacteriota bacterium | reverse complement strand
CTCGAGGCCGAAGAGGAGCGCCGAGCCGCGGGCGACGTCGGTGTAGCCGGAGAAGTCCGCGTAGATCTGCAGGGTGAAGGCGTAGAGCCCGAGGATCACCTCCGCCGAGGTGAAGCGATCGGGGTCCGAGAAGACGCGGTCGACGAGGTTGACGCTCACGAAGTCGGCGAAGATGACCTTCTTCACCAGGCCGACCGCGATGAGGAAGAGGGCGTGCCCGACGCGCTCGCGGTCGAGCCAGGGCGGCCGGCGGAGCTGTGGCAGGAGCTCGGACGCACGGACGATGGGCCCGGCGACGAGCTGGGCGAAGAAGGTGACGTAGAAGCCGAAATCGATGGGGTTGCGGACCGGCTCGATGCGCCCGCGGTAGACGTCGATCGTGTAGCTGAGGGTCTGGAAGGTGTAGAAGCTGATACCGACCGGGAGGAGCAGGTCGAGCACCGGCGGGTGGATCGTGACCCCGAAGAGCCCGAGCGCGTCGCCCGTCGCCTCGGAGAAGAAGTTGAAGTACTTGAAGAGGCCGAGGAGGCCGAGGTTGCCGGTGAGGCTCACCCCGAGCCACGTCCGCTTGGCCCAGCGCGATCGGGAGGCGTGAATCCCCAGCCCCGCGCAGTAGTCGAGGACCGTCGAGAAGAGGATCAACAGGATGTAGCGCCAGTTCCACGCCATGTAGAAGGCGCAGCTGGCGAGGAACACGAACAGCAGCCGCAGCCAGGCGCCGCGGACCCGGGGGCCTTCGTCGCGCTCGGGCCCCAGGAACCGGATCGCCCAGAATCCGGCCAGGGTCAGGCCCAAGAAGGCGAAATAGTCGAGGCTGTTGAAGAGCATGGGCCCGAGGCGCGTCGGTTGTAGTCGTGGGGCCCTGCGGGGGCAAAACGTTGCGGCGAAGGATGATGTAGACTCCGGGATGCCGGGAGGTGATTCGATGAATCGTTGGGGCTTGGTATTGTCCGGGGGCGCGCTCGCCCTCGCGTTCGGAATCGGTGGGTGCAAGATCACCGTGGTCGAAGGAGCTTGCGGAGACGGCTACCTCGACCCCGGTGAGCAGTGCGACGACGGGAACAACGTCGGCGGTGACGGCTGCAGCGCGGGCTGCCGCCTC
>JAWKQE010000088.1:0-1252 GCA_041390305.1 Candidatus Eiseniibacteriota bacterium | reverse complement strand
CATGGGCCACCCCGGCTACGAGGTGACCGGGGGCGAGGTGCGGTACCGGGGTGAGCCGCTCCTGGAGCTGGAGCCCGACGAGCGCGCCCGCGCGGGCCTGTTCCTGGCGTTCCAGTACCCGGTGGACATCCCGGGCGTCTCCATCGCCAACTTCCTGCGCGCCGCCAAGCAGGCGCGCATGCCGGAGGGCGAGGACCTGGACCTGTTCGACTTCCAGGACGACATGATCGCCCGCATGGAGCTGCTGGAGATGGACCAGAGCTTCGCCGAGCGCTCCGTGAACGACGGATTCAGCGGCGGCGAGAAGAAGCGCAACGAGATCCTGCAGATGGCCATGCTGCAGCCCACCCTGGCGCTCATGGACGAGACCGACTCCGGTCTCGACATCGACGCGCTCAAGGTGGTCGCGCACGGCGTGAACGTGCTGAAGAAGGAGCGGCCGGAGATGGCCGTGCTCCTGATCACGCACTACCAGCGGCTGCTCAACTACATCCAGCCCGACATCGTACACGTGATGGTGCGAGGCCAGATCGTGCGCTCGGGCGGACCCGAGGTGGCCACGGAGCTGGAGGCGGAGGGGTACGCGGAGTTCCGCGAGCCCGTCGGCACCTGATCCGCCGCCTCACGGAGAGACGACATGCCTGAGAATCAACTGGTCGAGGGACTGCAACTCGACGAATACAAGTACCACTTCATCACCGAGGACGAACCGCTCTTCCGCTCCGATCGGGGGCTGAACGAGAAGATCGTGCGGGAGATCTCGGCGCAGAAGGGCGAACCGGAGTGGATGCTCGAGTTCCGCCTGAAGGCGCTCGAGATCTACAACGCCAAGCCGATGCCGGAGTGGGGCGCGGATCTGTCCAACCTCGAGCGGGTCCTGGACCAGATCTACTTCTACGTGCGCCCCCAGGAGAAGATGGAGCGCTCCTGGGACGACGTGCCGCAGTCCATCAAGGATACGTTCGAGAAGCTCGGGATCCCCGAGGCCGAGCGGAACATCCTGGCGGGCGTGGGCGCCCAGTACGAATCGGAGATGGTCTACCACTCCCTCAAGGAGGAGTGGACCCGTCAGGGCGTGATCTTCGACTCCATCGAGGACGGGCTGAAGAACCACCCCGAGCTCTTCCGGAAGTACTTCGCCACGGTGGTTCCGCCCGCGGACAACAAGTTCGCGGCCATGAACTCGGCGGTGTGGTCCGGCGGCTCGTTCGTGTACATCCCCAAGGGCGTCCAGCTCGAGACGCCGCTCCAG
>JAWKQE010000087.1:0-3873 GCA_041390305.1 Candidatus Eiseniibacteriota bacterium | reverse complement strand
TGCACGTCGTGCAGTGTGCACGACATGACGGACCTCGAGGATCGCGGCCTGCCGACCGTCTTCGTCTCGACGGTCGAGTTCATCGACGGCGCGGAGGCGCAGGCGAAGGCGCTCGGGACGACGCCGATCGCGGTGTACGTCGCGCATCCGATCCAGGATCGGACGGACGAGGAGATGCGGGCGCTGGCGGATGGGGCGTTCGCGGAGGTGGTGGCGAGCTTGGTGGGGGAAGGACGGGCCTAACGGCGAAGACGTCGAGACGACTAGGAGCTCGTGTCATTCCTTCCGGATGAACCGGTAGCGCCTCGTTCCAGCGTGCCTACCCATGTCGCGCGAGCCCGGCCGCAACCGGGATGCACGTTCGCGATGCCCGCGACCCTCGGCTCCGTGTTCGCCGTGCACCCGGCGCCCCCCGTCAAGCACGCCTGCATCCAATCCTGCTGCGCGCCCAGGTGCGGTGCGACCAGTAGGCCGCCACTCTCGCTCCATACGATTTCGATCGATTGATCCCCCGATTCGTTCCAGCACCGCCAGGTACCGACCTTGCTGCCGTCCGCCCACTGGCCGCGCACGCGCATCCGGCCCGTCGGGTACCACTGGACGTAGGGGCCATCCAGGCGATCCGCCTGGTAGTGATATTCCGCGCGCGCGACACCGGATGGGTGATAGACCCGCATGACCTCGCTTCCGTCGGCGGGGTCGAGCGTCATGCGCGAGTCGATTGCACCGTCGGCCCCGAAGAGCGAAGTCTCGATCTGGTGTCCGTTCTCGTCGAACCTCGTCGTGAGCCAGACGTTGCCACGCTCATCGAAGAGGAGACTGGTCCCGGCATCCTTGCCATCACGGCTGTGCGCAACGCCCGCGAAGCGATCGTCGATCCAGATCAGAGTTGGACCGCTCGCTATGCCCTCTCTGTCTACGCAGATGGCCGCGGTCCGAACCGGGCCTTCGCCGCCGAGCATCGTCCACGGTCGATCGGAGCCGAGCAGGATCCTGCCGCCGTCCGGGCAGATCGCCGAGATCGGGTACACGGGCGGAGCCAGGAGAGCGAAGGCGACGGCGCCGGCGAGGAACGCGACGAGGAGGGGGCTCCACTTCATGGGCCGGAAATCGACGGCCCGACCGCTCTGCTTTAGACCCCAGACGCGTTCTGCCTTCGTCGCCTGGCGCCCGTCCCACCGGATCCACGTTGGACTACCGCTCGTGGTGCGAAATGATCCCCCCGTCCTGCTCCATTGGCGTTGTGAGGGGTCCTGAGTCGTTCGTTGATCTCGAGTCTTGGCATTCGCCCGGCCGGCACGGTAGTAGTCTCCTTCGCAGCGGATCCAAGGAAGCCGCGCCATGAAACCCTTCGTCTGGATCTCCCTCCTCCACGCCGTCGTCGTTTCGATTGCCGAGATCGCCCGGAACCAGGGTGGCTGGCAATGGTGGCCGTTCTGGACGATCGACTTCGTCGCGGCCGCGCTGCTCTTCGCTGGCGGGCTTGCGCTCGCGCGCAGATGGACGCTTCCTGGCGCGCTCGTGCTGACGGCGGGATGGGGGTTCTCGACGGCGATGAACTGGATGAGCTTCGCGTCGCAACTCGAGGCGAACCTGCGCGACGACGCCTCTGTCGAGCCCATCGCCTACGCGGCGGGGTATGGCGTTTTCAGATCGGCAATCTGTCTGGTGCTCAGCGTGATCCTGTTACGCCCGCCGCAGTCGGATTGAGTCATCTCCCCGGGCTTTCCGAGCACGTGTGTGTCCCTCGATCGAATCTTCGTGATCGAGGTCCCCGGCTCGGGGAAGCCGAGCCAGGTCATTCGGAGCGACGAGCGCGCTCCCCGGCCCGCGCGCCGCCGCCCCCGCTTTCCGGCACGTCTCGGATCCTCTACAACCCCGGGTGTACGCGTCGCCTCGCGTCGACGATGCGACGAGCCCTTCGCCCCGTCGAAGATGGAGACTCCAATGCGTGCGCTCTCGCTCCTCGTCTGCCTGTCGATCGTCCTCCAGGGCGCACCCGGGCTCGCCGACTTCGAGGGCCGCGCGAATGCTCCCGGGGCACGACCCGTCGACCCCGCGCCATCCTCTCGCCTCTCCCACGCATGGCCGCCTCTCGGCTCGATCTACCAGGTCGCCCAGCTCGAGGGCGATGGGACGAGCGCGACCGACCTGGACCGACGCATCGCCGAGCTCGAAGCGAAGCAGGGTGCGATCAGCACGAAGCCGGCAAAGATCGGCATGATCACGGGCGGCGCCGTCGCGGGGATCGGGGCGAGCGTGGCGCTCGTCTGCTGGATCATCAATTCGCAGAGCGGCATCAACTGCTCGGGTGACGGGGCGGCGGTCGGCGATCCGTCGATGACGGGAATATCTCTGATCGTGATGATGAGCGGAATCGGCCTGGCCGGTCTGAGCGGCCTCCTCTACGTGCATCAGGAGAAGCGACGTGACGAGCTCGGCCGCGAGATCCTCGACCTGCGCCGGAGCCGGGATGCCGCGACCGCATCGATGCCCGACGTGCATTTCGACGTGGCGGGGGGCCGAGGGCTCAGGCTCGATTGGCGGTTCTGAGCCCTTGGACGTCGGCGCACTCGTTCTCGAACGCGTCCGGCTCGAAGATCGCGCGGCACTGGAAGCGCTCTTCGACGACTACCTGCGCGAGCTGGCGTCGCATCGGGATGTCGCGGTCGGCGCGACGGACGCGCGCAGCCATCCCTATCTGCCCCTGTACTGGGCGGAGCCTGGTCGGCATCCCTTCTTCATCGTCGACGAGGGGCGCCGAAGCGGCTTCGCGATGGTGCGCGAGGTTCCGAGCGAGGCTGTCGTCCAGATGGCCGAGTTCTTCCTCGCGCCCGGGGTGCGGCGACGCGGTCTCGGTCGGCAGGCGGTCGCGGAGATCTGGCGGCGACTCCCGGGAGATTGGCAGCTGCAGGTGCACGTGCGGAACGAGGCGGGCATCGCCTTCTGGGATCGCTGCGTACGTGCGTCCGCGCGCGGCGAAGTCCGGGTGTACGAGGTGATCGAGGACGACGGGCGACGCCTTCAATTCGACTTCGAGATCCCCGCGCGCTGAAACGTCCGGGTCCGGTCGCTTCGAGCGCGACCCGCACGGCATCGACTCCAGCCTCTACCGTCTGGACTCGGGCTCTACCTCAGCCGGCCGTCGCCCGCGCTCGACGAATCGTCGCCGCGAGCGTCGTGCCGAGGAGCACCGCGAGCCCTCCGACTCCGAGCGAAGGCACCGGCGGTCCCGGCGGATTCGTCGCCAGGTCCCAGTCCGCGAGGAAGGCGGGATCGAGACCGAGTCCGTCGAGGGGTGTCGGGTCGTCGTAGAGCGGCGCCATCAGCTGCAGATCCGGGAATCCCGTCGAGCCGTCGCGGTCGAAGTCGCCAGTCGCCCACGCGGTGCCGCTCGATCCGTACGCGGCTGCGACGATCAGCAGATCCTGGACGTCGACGTCGTCGTCGAGGTCGGCGTCTCCGAAGGCGAGCGGCGTGAGCAGCAGGATCGACTCGTCGCCGAAGGCGGGTCGACGTCCGCGGGTCACGACGCGTCGCGCGTCGTCGATGAACCCGAGGTCGACGTTCCAGTCCGAGAACGAGGCCTCGAGCAGCTCGTCGTAGCCCCCCGCCAGCACGCCTTCTTCGGCAAAGAGGATGCCGCCGGAGGCCGATACGTCGCCGAGGTCGTTGTTGTCGTAGAAGCCGACGAAGCGAGAGGGCAGCTGGCTCGGGTTCAACCGAACGTAGCCGTTCGCATCGTCGTGGAGATAGGTGAGGTAGTTCTCGTTCACGACCGAGGCGAGATCCGCCGCGACGACGCTCTCGCCCGCGTCGTTCACGGCGAAGGCGATTGCATCTTCGAAGGAGACGGATCCGATCGGCGCCGGC
>JAWKQE010000086.1:0-29942 GCA_041390305.1 Candidatus Eiseniibacteriota bacterium | reverse complement strand
CGCCACCCCGAGTACATCGGCTCCTGGCTGAAGGTGCTTGGGGACGACAAGCGAGCGGTGTTCAAGGCGTCCTCGCTCGCCCAGCGAGCCGCGGACTTCCTCTTGGCGTTCCGCTCGGTGTCGGACGAGGTCCCTGCGGAACCGTCCTGACGCTCCTCACGGGCCAACCGGAAGGGTCCTCCTCCCCGTTCGCCCGTCACCAGCCCCTTTCAGGGCTCCCTGTGTCCCGGGAGTCTCACTCCTCCGAGGACTGGTAGCGCTCGACGAAGAGCTCCCCCACCGCTCGGATGTAGCTCTCGGTGAGGTCGTCGACGAGCGCCCGGGCGGTCGTGGTCCCCCACCGACCTCGGGGACCCACACCGCGATACTCGATCATGTTCCGCGCCGCGTAGACGGCGCGGATCGCCGCGCGTGCGACCTCCGAGCGCGTCAGGCTCTCCTCCATGCTCTGGGACGCGCCGTCGGCGTGGAGGTCCTTGAGCATCGCCAGGGTCTCGTCATCGAAGCCGACCTCCTTGCGAGGCGGCCGGTTTCGCCCCCGAACCTGCTGCTGTGGGGCTCGCTTGGCGGCCGTCTTGCGCTCGGAGGCTTCGCTCGCCCGGTTGACCGGCTCCGCCATCGGCGGACGTTCCTTGCGGGGTTCCGGCGTCGGTGGGGTCGGCGCCGGCCGCTGAGCCGTCGGTGCGGGCCGTGGCTGGACCTCCATGTCCAGGAAGTCGGGGATGTCTGCGGGCTCGGTGAGCCCCTCGACATCGACCTCGAGCTCGTGGCCCTCAGGCAGACCGGGCTTTCTAGCCATGGCTCACCTCCCCCACCGCGGACTCTTCGCTGGGGTCTGCCGCCGCCGGTCGCGCCGGCACGATGACGTCCGACGTGTCGGCGAGGCTCTTCTCCATGCGCGCCACGACCTCGCGCGTGAACTCGAGGAACTGCACCGCGTGGTCGCTGGTGGCCGCGTGCTCGAAGATGGTCGTGTGGTGTGAGGTCGACTCGCGGATCTTGACTCCCCGCGAGATCTTCACCTTGCTCAGATGCTCGCCGAACTTCTGCTGGAGCCGGCTGTACATCTGACTGTCCAGCACAGTGCTCCGGTCGAAGTTACCGACGAGCACGCTCATCAACCGCAGGCGCGGGTTGCTGCGCTCTCGGATCTTCTTGGCGCTCGCAGTCAGGCGCTGGAGCCCGTTCAGGTCGTACTCCGAGGGGAAGACCGGGATGATGAACCAGTCCCCCGCACGCAGCGCGGTGCTCAGCAGGAAGCCGAGCTCGGGCGGCGTGTCGAGGACGACGCAGTCGAACTCCGTGTGCAGGGCCTCGAGTGACTTCGCCAGCCGCTCGCGATGGTCTCGACGGTGGTCGTCCTCCTCTTCGGGCGAGAGCTGCTGCGACAGGGTCTCCATGCGCAGCCCGGCCTCGAGCTGCTGGTGCAACGCGGCGAGCGCCGGGTGTCCGGGCACGATGCTGAGGAGGTCGTTGAAGCGCCCAGCGACGTTCACAGCGATCTGGTCCGCCGGGCGCTTGGTGATGTAGGCGTCGAGGACCGTGGCCTTCTTGGTCCGCCGGTACTCCTCCGGATCGATGCCGAAGGTCGTCGAGGCGTTGCACTGGCCGTCGAGGTCCACCAGGCACGTCCGGTAGCCCTCGAGCGCGAGACCCGCGCTCAGGTTCACCGCCGTCGTGGTCTTGCCGCAGCCGCCCTTCTGGTTCGCGAGGACGATGGTCTGAGTGCGTGACAGTCGCATGGGCCCCTCCCAAGGAGTTTTCGTAACCGCTGTGTCCTGGGATACTGGGATCGCGGGGCCCGATCAAGTTCTTTCTCCCAGGGTCCCGGTATCCCGGGACTCTCAGACTCCCGGGATACCGGGACCCTTCCGCTCAGAGCCGCTGTGCGCGTCGCGACTGCCGTGACGTCCGGATGCTCGCCTCAGGTGACGAACGTCGCGTAGCGCGGCGCTCAGCTCGTCTGGCGAGGCCACACGTTCGCGTCGGCGTCGCACCGACCGAGGCGGAGCCTCGTCGGCACGTCGCCGCGAGTTTTTTTGCTCGGCTCGCGGCTCGCCGTAGCCCCTGGGACACCGGGACACTGGGATACTGGGATCCCTGTTCACCAGTATCCCGGAACACCGGGATACTGGGATCAAGGGAGTCAGACTCCCGGGACTCCCAGACGGCACGCAACCTCAAGGACTTACGCTCGTCCGAGAGCCGCACAGTATCCCGGGATACTGGGACCCCAGCCTCCCGGGATACCGGGACACACCACCCCTGGGACACTGGGACTCTGACGGCCACATCGAACCTGAATGCAGCGCTAAGTCGTTGGCCGGGCTGCACTTGCCCCCTTGCCTCGGCCTGCCGGAGCGTACATGCTGGGCTTCAAGATCCTCCCTACACCAGATCTAGGGGGGTGTTGGTAAGAGAAACCTGGAGGACGCCTAGCGACCCAGACTCAAGGCACAAAAAAAGCGACCTCGTAAGGGTCGCCTTCTTTGCACCTCGCTCCGAGGACCGCTCCAAGAGGGCTCTCACAGCTCGGCTGGACTTGACACTCCCAACCTAGCTGAGCCCCCTGGAACGGTCAAGAGGGAGCGCGGGACAGAGGCGGTCTGTCCTGTGGCTCTGTGCGGGTGTCCTCCCCAGTTCCGGAGGACGCATGACCCAGCAAGGGAGGGGATGCGCCTGGCGTGAGGGCGCTCTACGGAAGCCGCTCGGCGGGTTCCGATTCATCACAGTCACGCAACTTGTCATGGCCTGGTGGGCCACCAGGGAGGGCTTGATCCGGCTCCAAGACCTTCGTGTCTGGTTCGCCTGCCACGAGGCCCTATCGAGACGCTGCACCCTCGAGCGCGGGCGCCAGCCGAACTTCACCGTCGGCGAGATCCGTGCCATCACCGGTGGGGGAGGGGAGGACCGCGTCCGCGCTTCCATCCGCAGGCTCGAGGCGGCCGGCCTGCTCTCGTGGTCCAGCTCGAAGCTCTCCTTCGCCGCCAGCCCCGAGCAGCTACGCGTCGACGAGCTCGATGGCTTCTGGCGCTTGCTCGAGGCGATCCCGAACCACCGGCGCAAGGTCCCGGTTCCGCGAACCGTCCTTCAGCTCCTCGCCGGCGGTGCTCGCCGCGGCGTCATCGCCACGGTGCTCGGCCACCTTCTGCGCGGGATGTTCTACCGCGCGGGGCTCTGCTCTCCGAACGGTGCGGTGAAGGCCTCGTGGATCGCCGAGACCTTCGGTGTCGGGGAGGCGACGGTCAAGCACGCGAGGGCACACCTGGTCCAGCTCGAGCTCCTGCTTCCGCAGGAGACCCCGCAGTGGGTCATGAACCGGGACGGGAAGTGGTTCCGCTGGAACCTCGAGTGGCAGCGTCCGGCGGCGCTTCGGGCTGTGGATAACTCGGCGGCGACGGCGCGCGAATCGACACCCCCTCAGCCGGTTTCCGGCCCCCAATCGACACCCCCTGATTCAGACGGGGAACTCTCTTCGAGAGCTAAGAACCAGAAACCGGGCTCCGCCCGGCCCACTGGTGTTTCGAACTCGAAGGAGGAGAAGCTCGAGCCGCCGAGCCTCAGACACGTTCTCCGAGAGGACCTCGACGACACCGGCAGGCTGCTCCAGCTCTTCGAGCAGGCAAGCCGGGCGGGACTCGTCGATGGTGGCGACTACGACCGGCTCCGGTTCGTCGGAGCGGCCGAGCACGCCAGGACCATCGGTTCGGTGAACCCTCCGGGGCTCTTCGCCTGGCTCCTGCGCAAGCGTCGGTGGGACTACGTCACCGACGGCGACGAGGACGCCGCGAACCGGCGGCTCAAGGAGCACCTCTACGGCGCGTCCTACCAGCGGCGCAGCGAGCCGCCGCCTCGGCGAGACCCCGAAGCTGGACTCTCGGAGGACGCCCGCTTTGTCCGGGCGGCCAGGCAGGTGTTCCGCCAGCGGGGACTCCGCCAAGACCCCTTCGGTCTCGTGCGCCGCGAGCGACCTGAGTGGACCCGTGAGCGCTGGGATGCGGCCTGCCGCGAGCTGGACACCGTCCGCCTCGAACAAGCCAGGGCCAACGCGATGGGGGCGTGAGGCCATCCGGAGAACTTCTCCCGGCCGCGCACTGGTGTGGCGTAGGTTGTATAAGGTTGACCATGGTTGATGACTCTGAGGGCCCCGAGTTCCTGACCGTCCAGGAGGCAGCCGACTACATCGGCGTTTCGGCGCAGACCCTCCGCCGATGGGACTCTTCGGGGAAGCTGCGGCCGCTCCGGCGTCGACCGAGCGGCTACCGCTACTGCGCCGTGCGGACCTGGAGCCTTTCCGGCTCGAGAATGCGCCCGTGCCGAAGAGATGCTGCGGGCGAGGCGGCTAGTGCCCACTTGTTCCAGGTCGCGCCTGCTGACGTCGAACGGAACGAGAACCTCCGAGAGCCGCAGCGCGAAGCCCACACGAAGGTCCGCCAGCACTTCGCGTCCCGGGCCGATCCGGCGATCTCAGATCCCCGTGGGCTGCAGGAAGACCGGCGTCATTGCCACGCTCCCATTCGGCATCGCGGAGGGCGCGTCTTGGTGATCGCCCCGAACGTGACCATCCGCAAATCGATTGCCGAGGCGCTCGACCTAGCAAGCCCAGAGTGCTTCTGGACGAAGACCCGCGTGCTGTCGAACTTCCGGCGAGGCCGTTCCTCGCCGTTCTCGACGGCCCCGACGCCAACATCCATGACTGCACCGAGAGCCACTTCGTTCTGACCAACATCCAGCAGCTCGCGAGTTCGGCGGATCGCTGGTTGCCGCAGTTTCCCCAACTTCTTCGACCTGATCTTGGTCGACGAGGCTCATCACAACGTCGCGGCAAGCTGGAAGAAGGTCTTTTTCAGCGCTTCCCTGAAGCCAAGGTCGTGGGATTGACCGCCACGCCGTTCAGGGGGACGAGCAACCGCTCGCCGGCGAGAGTGATCTACCGCTACTCGTTTACGCGGGCGATGCTGAAGGGCTACATCAAGCAAATCGTCTCCCGGAACGTCGCGCCCGCGGTCATCTCCTTCACCTACCGCGACGAGCAACGGCGCCACGCTCGAAGAGGTCCTGCGGCTCCGCGAGGAGCGTTGGTTCAGCAGGGCGTGGCACTCGCCCCGGAGTGCAGCAGCATCGCCGAGGCGGTATCCAGCGCTGCAATGCCCTTCGAGCGGAGACCGGCATTCAGCACCAGGTCATCGCGGTGGCTTGTTCCGTCGACCACGCGCGCCAAGTCAGGAGCGATATGCGGCAGTGCCCGGTACCGAGCCCGCGAGATTCACAGCGACATGGCAGAAGAGAGACCCGTGACGAGGTTCTCTGCGACCTCGAGCTCGGGCGCCTCGACGCCATCATGCAGGTGCAGATGTTGGGGGAGGGGGTTCGACCACCCGCGTCTCAGCGTCGCCGCCGTCTTCCGACCGTTCCGGAGCCTCGCGCCCTACATCCAGTTCGTCGGCCGGATCATGCGGGTGATCCATCAGAACAAGCCCGACCATCCCGACAATCGGGGGTTCGTCGTGTCCCACGTCGGGCTCAACAACGACGAGCACTGGGACGACTTTCGCGAGCTCGACCTCGAGGACCAGGCGTTGCTCCGGCGCTGGGTTCACGGCGAGAACGGGGACGACGCCGGCGAGGGAATCCGAGGGACCAAGTGAACCACGTCGGTTCGACACCGGCATGCTCGTGGACGACGAGGTCATCAGTCACTTCGTCCAGCAGGCATTCCTCGACCCGGACGACGACCGCGTTCTCGAGCAACTGCTCTCACAGCCGCTGGGCTCGACGGGCCTCGCTGTCGGGAACTTCATCAGCAAGGACGACCTCCGCGCGAAGCTCCGTCAGCAGCTCGTGGCGATGGACGAAGAGCCCGAGCCCCATCCCGGTGTCGCCGCAGCGCCGGCGCCGAGCCGTCCGCGCTCGACTGGACGAAAGGGAAGGCTCGGTGGTGGCTCGGATCCTCCGGGACCTGAGCCTCGGCGTGCCGGCCGCGACGTCGCTCGGGCGTTGCCGGGGTCGGCAGAGGGCAGGCCAACCTCCCCGTCGTCACGCAGATGCCGAAGCGCGCGGTCAACGATGCCATCGGGATCCCGTCGGAGCTCGCGCAGGAAGCCGAAGGCCAAAGAGCTCGAAGAGGTCTTCAGCCAGCTCGACGCGCTCGGCGACCAGGTGCGCGAGCGCATCCGTGCCGCGCTGGAGGGCAAGTGAGATGGCTAAGGTTCGCGAAGTTCTCGGCCATGTCTCCGTGGAGACCGCGAGAAGGGAAAGCGCATTTTTGCCACCGCAACCGGCAGTCGCACAGCATCGCGAAAGGCGAGGCGTGCCTCGTCATCCGTGAGCCGGCCTCGGGCGGCAACCAGTTCTGCGGTGCGTGCGCAGCACTTCATCCTCGACCGCCGTGCCATCAGAGACCTTTCCGCTTTGCGCCGCGCCATCGGTCTCCAAGAGCGGGACTTGTCATGATGGGCGATAGCTGGGCCTCGGTTCGCGCACCGTCACCGCCGGCGGCATGCCGCTGAGCCGTGCCTGGCCGTGACCCCGCTCCACAGGACGCGGTCACACCGCGGTCACAGTGCACTCTTGTTGCGGGGCGTAGGTTCACAGTGGCGAGGGATGGCCCTCGCGACGTGAACCAAGAACCGGCCCCAGCGGGGCCAGGAGTGCGCCATGAAGTCAACGACCAAGACCAGCCAGGTCTTCATCAACAAGAAGAGATGCCCGGCTCGAATGTCCCGAGCAGACGGGGAGCGAGCCTCAAGGGAACTCGCGGGGATTCCCCTCGGCGATGCTGTTCTTGCAGGGCCGCTGCGAAGACAGGTGATCGCGAACGACGCCAAGGTCGTTCTGCGTGAGTGCGATCAGCTCCACAGCCAGCCCCGGCGAACTACGGGTTCGTCGGGGGTCTCGCCAGCGACGCGGGCCTGACTCCCGACCGCATCCGCAGTGCATGACCAGGCGGGCGGTTGGAAGTTCGTCGTGATCTCCGGATTCGCCCTGCCGGAGAGCTACACCTCACCTGGTGGAGCTGCTTGTGAAGCTCCGCCGCTCTTTCCGGAGGCTGCGCCGGACATGTTCTGGGTGCGGCCGGCGGTGAAAACTCGGAGCGGACAGCTTCCGCGGAGCACGAGCAGCGAGCCTGCTCGGCAGCATGTGGCAGCGGTTCTCAATGGCATCTAGTTGGAGACGCCTGGAAGCCGGGGACAGGCACGTTCCGCGACTTCCTGCGTTGCGTCAGGGGACCTGCTGCGGGAGGACTAACCGATGAGGCTGCGAATCGAAGAGACCGCGTGGAACGCTTTCTCCGCCCTGCGCAAAGCGCAGGATCTGGAAAACAGCGGGCGTGATCTGGCACAACCCCATCCCGGTGGGGGACGTTCTCGTTGCCCGGCGCCTCCTCCAGATCCCCGAGAACGGCTACGCGATTCGGAAGGTGGACCAACTTCGAATCGACCCCATCGCCAGCCAAGACCGCCTGATCCACCAAGCCCGCGTCGAGAGCCTCTCCGTGATCACCGCGCATGCGCTCAGGTCCACGGAGCCGTGGTTCTCTCGTGCCGACGATCTCGGTGACGACCGGCTGATGCCCTCGTTCTACGTCCAGTCACCGGGGCCACACGGCTCCGCCAATAACCGCGCCGGGCGCCTCAGGTATCCCGACAGCCCGCGTGTGGCAAATCGACTCAGGCCCGGAGACCTGGAGCTGCGGATCGTTGGCAAGACCCTCGGGATGATGCGGTATGAACGCGCCATCCCCGGTTGGGCGGGAGGACTGGTTCAACCGCCAAGGAACTCGCTCTCGGTGCGCAAGACGCGGGCGCTACGCCGACTGCACGTCGGTGTTGTCGGAAGCTCGGTGGAACCGGCTCCGTGTGCGCAGCCAGCTCGCGCACCTCGGGGTCGGCATGTTGACGTTCGCCGACGGCGACCAAGTCGAGCCATCGAACGTCAGTCGCATCATCGGCGCGACGACAACTGATGCAGGGAGCCATCGAAGGTCGACGTGGCTGTCCGGTGCCTCGAGCACATCGGTCTCGGTACTCACGTCCGCGCGCTCCATGGATACCTGGGCAGCGAGATCCAACCCGCGGAGCTGAGCGCCTGTGACGTCGTGCTGAGCTGCGTTGATCAGCACGCACTCGCGCGCCTTGCTCAACCGGCTCGCCTACGACGCACTCATCCCGGTCATCGATATGGGGAGCGCCTTCCGTGTGGACCACAACGGCCGCGTCGTATCGACCGCAGGCCGGGTCGTCGTGAGTCGGCCCCGGAGACCGTGTCTTGGATGCTGGGGCCACATCGACGCAAGGCAGCTCTACGTCGAGTCCCTATCGCCTCAAGAGCGGATCGAGCAAGCCGGGAGGCTACATTGAAGGTGGGGACGTGCCACAGCCGAGCGTGATGCCGTTCAACACGCTCGTTTCTGGGGCCGCGGTCGTCGAGCTATTGCGTCTCGTGACGAGGCTTCTCCAGATCCGAAGATCCGCCGAATCGGCTGGGCTTCGACTTCGAGACTGGCTCCATTCGACGAAGCCGGCTGGTGGGGCAGACCGGCTGCGGTATCTGCAGCGAGGAACGGGGGCCCCCAGGCGCTTGTGTGGCTCCGACCACAGCGGAAGTCGGAAGTATCCGGTAACGAACGATGCAGCTTCCCCTGGCCTATCTCGATGCAGCAGCGATCGAGGAGATCCTCGACGCATGGCATGACCTATTCGAAGCGGTCGGCTGGCCTCAATCGCTCAAGGAAAGGACCCTGAGCCACGACACCATCCGGGAGTCCTTTGCATGCGATGATCCGCCGGATGGGTTGCTGCTCGCGCTCGAGGCGGTCTTGGCACCGACGTTGGCCGCGATGCACTCCTCGAGGCCGTGAGAGATAGGTATCTCGACGAAGCGCTGCTTCCCAGCGGCTGCGAGGCGCGAGTTTGCCGTCCGCTTCTTCATCCTCCAGAAGAAGAACGCGGCCGCCGCGAACGCCTTTGTGCGAGGCGCAGATCAAGGTGCAGGCGACGGCGGAATGCAAGTCGGTGCGAGTTCTGAGAGCAAGCCGGGCGGTGAGCGCCACCCAGTCGAAGGCCCAGTTGTCGAGCTCATGTGTGCCCTGCAAGCAGCACGATCTCGGAAGCGCACGTCCAAGTGGAGTCCTTCGAGGACGACGGAGCTTGGAGTTTTCCAGGTCACTCACAGCGACCGCACGAGGACCCCGCTGGCTATCGTCGACGGCGACGCGGCGCAGTCGATGATCAAGTTCCGTCAGTACTGCGACGTTCACCGGCGAGGCGCGCAGGACGACTTGAATCGCGTGCGGCGCCACCAGTCAATGCACACACGTCGGCGGGATCGCCAGCAGGCGCTGTTCGCCGGATCGGCGTTCTTCGTCGGGATGCGGCGCGTGCCGCCGGCTCCCTACGAAGAGGGCAGACTGACGCACGGCTTGCCGGGAGTTGGGCGGGCGTGGATGACCGAATGCACTTGGCAGCAGGGGACCGGCGGGTCCACCGGATTCGGTCAGTGGACTGCTTCGATGACATCGAGGCACTCCAGGCTCCCGATCGCGAGCGAAGGCAAGCTCGTCGAGGTGAAGTTGAAAGTCCAGGAAGTCGCCGAGAGGGAGTACGCCAGCCAGCCACGATCAGCGTCGGTTACCCGGCAAGATCGCTGTGACGCCATCGAGGCACGAGTCACTGGGTCACCGGTATCTCGAGCAGATCGGTGTTCGGTGTCGTGCTTCCACAAGTCCTACGTTGGATCTCTGGAGCCTTCATCCGTGGCGCGCCCAGGCTTGGCGCGCCTTGCTCGGTGACCGCGTGGATGAGCTGATCAGGGCCGGGCGCTCTTTCCCGTCGAACTCGGCTCGATCGAGCATCCAGACGTTGACGGCGCCAGCTTGGAAGGCGCCCATGCGATCGGAGATGGCCAATACTACGGTGTCGGAGCTGGTGACGAAATCCCGTCCAAGTCGCTGAGCCCAACGGACGTCGAGGGGCTCGAACTCAGCCTGACCGGCCTTGGGCACTTCCTCGGGAAGCTGCTTGAGTTGTCGGACGACCAGGTGCGAATCCCCGAAACCAACGTGCTGGACCTTGGACCGGTGGTTCTCGAGGGCGAACGTTCGGCCGTTCTACTTGTTGAGCACGCCCGCTCCCGGCTCGGCGCTCGCCTGCGAGCGAAGGCGCCTGCGGACAACGTAGTCCTACTCATCCCACGTGGGCGGACGATCGGTTCCGACCTCGCAACAGCCGAGCTCGAGCGACCGGTAAGCCGTCGAGACGCGCGCTTGAGCGCGCGCGCGTCTTCGCGAGCGGGCTCAAGGGCAGGTCCGGCGATCCACTACGCCCAGGAAGGGCCCGACTGGTCGTCGACACTGTCGAGCAATCCATCTGGATCGACGGAGTGAAGATCGGCGGCGTGAAGCCCGAAACGCAGCCGTAAAAGTGTTCGTCGAGCTCCTTGCGAGAGCAGCTCCTGGCGATCTCATCAGCGGGCTCTCTAGAAAACTGTCGCCGCACCGGCAGGACGAAACGACGGTCGCGCGGCATGCGAAACAGGACGCAGGGAAGGCCATCAAGGAGGCGATGGCCTCGGTAGGGCGGGAGTTTCGAGACGACCCCTTTCGAAGTGCCTCCAAGGCCTACAGGTGCGCGTTGCCAGCAGATGTCACCTGACGGGAAAAATCAAGGAGCACGTGGGGAAGGGTCCCAGCCTCACGTGCTCGGCAAGTTCCTCGGGGCCGGAGCAAGTGTCATGACCAAGAAACGACAGTCACCCAACTACTGGGTGAGCCCCACGGATGACGGCCGCTGGTCGGTTAAGCGGAAGGGTCCGATCGCGCCGCCGGCGTCTTCGACACCCAGCAGGACGCGAACGCTCGTGCGCGCGACCTGACAAGTCGGGGGGGGAGCGCATCACGCAGAAGCGCGACGGAACGATCGGAAGCAAAGACTCGTGCGGGAACGACTCGGCGAGGCGCAAGGATCTGGAGCACTGAAGCCCAGAGCAACCATAGCTCAGGGCGTTTGCGCGGCGGCGCTGCCCGCGCCGCGCTCTCTCTCCGCAGGCCCCCATGAGCGTCACCGGCGAGTCTTGCTCTGTCCGATGGAGCGGACCGGCCGCTAGAAGCCCTGTGGTTCGTCCAGTCTGTGCCTGCCGATGGCTCGCCGCCTGCTCCGGTTGCCGGGCGAGGCCGTGCCAGCAGAGCTGTCACTGTTCCTCGCTGCTTCGCTCCCGGCTGTCCTCCGCGTACGGCGGCTCGCTCGGCGGTTCCTCCTGAAGGGCTTGCGGTTCGTCCTCAACGTGTGGTGAAGAACGAACCCAAACCCTTCAACAAGGAGAAACCAACATGGCACAGACGAAACAACCCATCGACAAGATTCGACTCGGCCGCATCACCGCGACCATCTGGGAGAACGAGGGCAAGAACGGCGCCTTCTACAACGTGGTCACCACGCGGACCTACCGCGACGACGACGGGAACTACCAGGACGCGAGCAACCTGAGCGGGTCCGACCTGCTCGTCGCGGCCGTGGCCCTGGTCCAGGCCTTCGTGCGCACCGAGGAGCTGCGAGCGGCTTCCTCGAAGCCGGAAGCCGAGGCCGACGCCGAGTGATTCACCCGCGCCGGGCGCTCGACTCGATCGGGCGCTCGGCCTTTTGCCGTAGGAGCAGCGACGCCCGATGGGCACCACAACGAAACTGGATGCCGACACAACGACCGCGCTCGAGCGAGTTCTCGACTACCTCTGGGACGCCGAAGCCGCGCACTACCGGGACGACAGCGCGAATCGCGGCGGTCACATCTTCGAGAGCCTCGTGGTGATCCGTCGTTGGCTGGACGCCGAAGCCCTGTCCGTGGCAGGGTCGAATCAAGGAGGCACAGAGGATGAGTGACGCCGTCGACACCGGGGCAGCCCCTCTTCAGCAGCTCGTGCTCGACTGGGCTGCGGTGTCCGTCGAGGAAGCCGCGGCGGCGTTCGAGGAGGCCTTCACGCAGGCGAGCATCCTCCCGAACGCGACGGTCCTGCGCGAGCTGCGGAGCATGGACACGAACTGGCCCCTCGCACTCATGGCGGTCAACGACAGGTGGAGCGTGTACGCAGCCGGACCACGATGGCTCGCGGTGAACACCGACATCGGCGAGGTCGTCGCGTTTTCCGACCTCGAGCCAGGGGACATCGAGGAGCTCGGGATACCGATGCCGGAGTGAGGCTCGGGCCCCGCGCTACCGAGGAGACATCGCCGGCCGAATGTGGCAGGATCGACCCATGGCCCGCACGACCCACAAGACGCTCTCCGCCTTCCAGCGCGACGTGCTCCAGCACCTCGCCGCCAACGGGCCGCATGAGCTCGAGCAGCTTGCCGCTCGGTGGTGGGGGGGAGACGAGACGGTGGCCGCGGCCGAGCTCGAGGGCCTCTGCGATGAGGGCTTCGCGCAGGCTCAGCATCTCTACCCCGGCCAGCTCCTCTTCCAGAAGGTCGACCCGAAGTCACCAGAGGGTCGCGCGCGCGGAGCGCGCTCGTTCTACAAGGTGACGCGAGACGGGCGCCGCGCGCTGCGCTGAGCAAGGCTGCGGTGTCGGGCCTCGGCTCCCTGCCTCGGCCCTCCCAGAAACATCCCGCTCGCTCGGACCCGGGTTCCCGGCTTCGCTCGGGAGACCTCGAGCCGAGCTCGCTTGGCAAGTCGCGCCAGGTCTCCGCTCGCGCCCCTCCCTACGACCTGGCCCGCCTTGCACGGCCCCGCCGCCACACCGCACACCCGCCGGCACCACCAACCCCGCCCGCGGGCGGTGCCCGCGCGCCCTTTCGTGGTGCTCGTCACTCCGCTCCTCGCCAGCGTCTCTGCGTACCCCCTGACGGTTCCCGTGGCTGCGCTTCACGGGAGATGGCTCGGCTACCGGCCTTCGCCAGGGCACACCGAGCTCCTCGGATTCCCGACCGCTCGCGACTTGGTCAGGACATCCTCGGCCTCGGCCCCTCCCTCGACTCCTGGGGCTCCCGCTTCCCGCGCCCGGGAGAGCGCTCGCCCCTTCCTCTGGCTGACCCCGGGACCGAGCACGTCGCGCCAGCCCGTGGGGCTGTCACGCCCTGCGCCCTCGGCCCGGTCCTGCACACCCGCCGCCGGTCCCTGCGCTAGCAGGAACCGTGGCTCGCATCTGGGCCTTGTCCGCCTGGGGGCGGAGCCGCGGCCCCGCCGGGCGCCAGCCCGGCTTCGCTCCTCGCTTGGTCGCTCGTCGCCGGCCGACCCCGCTGGGGCGGGGGTGCGGCCGCCAGCGCTCCCTGAACGGTCGCGCCTCAGGGCCTCCTGAACGTCGGCCCCTCTACCGCTGCTCGGACTTCGGTCCTCGCAGCTCCTCGTCACGGCGCTCCCGTTGGTCGCGCCTCCAGCCCATTGCCCGGCCCCTTGGGTGGTACCCGCTGCGCTGGCGTTGGGGCCCCCAGACTGCTCGTAAGTCCTTGCCCTTGCATGCCTGAATCACCGTGCGTCCCGCACGGTGATTCCCCCCGTGGTCGCGTTCACCGTGCGTGCGCTCACTTGTCGCGTCGCTACGCTTGCCGGTACCCTCGCTTGCATGTTGCGGACCGACCGAGACAGCGAGCTTCTCCATGCCTTGGCGTTCAAGGTCCGCATGCTCTCGCTCGACCAGATCGCCTCGGCCTGGTGGCTGGAGAGCTCCGATCCCCGCCGCTTCGCGCGGCGGCGGCTTGGCCCGCTATGCCAGGCGGGCCTCCTCGAGGAACGTGAGGTCCTCGCCCATCCGCTCCTCGAGCTCCGGGCGCCAGTGTTCACCTGGACCCCCGGGGCCACGGCCCCCGACCCCGAAGCGATCTCGTACGAGCTGAAGACGCGCTGGACCCAGCCGCCGCGGCGCACGCCGGTCTTCATCGCGACCAAGCGGACCCTCGCCGAGCTCGGCGGTGCAGGTGGCAAGCTCCCGATCCTCGGCCAGGAGACCCACGACCTGCACATGGGCAGCGTCTATCTGCGCCGCCTCCGGGAGCGTCCAGCCGAGGCCGAGGCCTGGGTGGGGGAGGACGTCTTCGCCCCCCAGAGGCGCGGCCAGAAGCTTCCCGATGCGGTCCTGCTGGACTCCTCGGGTCAGGTCACCTTGGTGATCGAGTTCGCGGGTTCCTACGGGTCCGAGCGGGTTGCCCGGTTCCATGAGGACTGCGCCGAGAGGGAGGTCCCGTACGAGCTATGGTGAGCCCCGCTCTCGTGGAGAGGGCGGCGGCCCTCAAGATGTCCACGGACCAGCTCGAGGTCCTCGACCACCTCGGCACCTTCCGCATCACGACATCGGAGGCGGTGGGGCGGCTCCTCGACGCCAAGCCCGAGGCCGTGAAGAGCTTCCTCCAGCGCCTTCACGCGGCCGGCTACATCGACAGCGCGGACCTCTACGGCCGGACGAAGTACCACTTCCTGACGGCGGTTGGCCTTCGCCTGGTCGGCCTCCCTGACCGGAAGAGGGGCTCCCTCAACCCGAACCCGTTGGCGGAGGCCTTCGGGATCTTGAGGTTCTGCCTCGCCGACCCGAAGGCTCGCCTGAAGCTGCGGACCGACGAGTTCCGCGAGCGGTTCCCGACGCTCGCGCCGCGCGGCATGCGCGCGTCGAACTACTACTACGACAGCGCCGATGAGCCTGGTCGGATCGGCTTCATCTACGTCGACCGCGGCATCTCGGTCTCGAAGGTTGCCGGCAAGGTCCGCGGCATGATCATCGGTCCTCGCTTCGAGCATGAGCAGTGGCGGTCGAGTGTTCTCGACCGCCAGCTCTTCGCTGTGGGCATCGCGACGCCGACCGCGGAGAAAGCGTCCCAGCTCCAGCGAGACCTCACCGAGACCTGGCCAGCCGTGACGTTCCGCTTCGAGGTGGTCCCCGAGCTCCTTCTCATCCGCGACCGGAGGCGCCATGCAGCACGCTGACCCAACCAGGCGCCGACGTCGAGGCGTCGAGGATCCTCGCGGGACCCCAGAACCGTTCGGAGAGGTTCCGAACTATCAGGCCGGCGATCCTCTCCGCTACGACCGCCTCCCCTCGAGCGCCGTCGACACCGAGCTGGACTTCGTGCCGCCGCTCTTCGACGACGCCGGCGGCCGACCGCACTGGTTCCTTGCGCCCCTTCTCCTCGCAGGCCTCCTGTTGGGCTCGCGCTTCGTGTTCGCCGTGCTGTCCTGGGAGGGGTCGGGTCTCGCGCTGCTCAGTCTCGTGGCGTTCACCACGCTGGTCGCGGCCTACGAGTTCTTCCTCCCGAAGAACAATCGCGCCGCCCTGGCCTGGCTCCTCGGGGGTCCGCTCGCGGTGGTCGCACTCACCGCCCAGACCCCCCTCGTCGCGTTCCTGCTCTTCGTCTGCGCTGCGGTGTTGACCCTCGGGCTCGCGAGCTCCTGCGCGCAACACTTCGGATCCTACTTGCACGCTCGAACCCTCTCTCCTCGCGAGATCCGAGAGCGCTGGAGTCGCTTCTGGCACGACGAAGGCGTCCTGGCCCGCATCCGACGGGCGGCGGCACAGCCCTGGCGCGGCGTCACGGCTTCGGTCGATGCCGACCTGGTCGCCCGACGTGAGACTGCGGAACGGGCTGCCTTCGACCGCGGCTTCCTCATCATCGCCCTGGCCCTCGCCGTGGGCTTCATCGTCTTCGTCGCAACGCCGATCCCGCTCTTTGCCGGTCCGATCGCAGTCGCGACCGTCACGGCGATCGTGTGGGCCTACGCCCTGCTGAACGTGAAGGGCTACGCACGAACCAAGGACAAACGGCCGGTTCTCCGAGAGGCCTTGCAAGTCTGGTTCAGCTATGGAGACGAGGCAGAGCAGGCTCCGGGAGTCTTCCGCAGCACGGCTGGCCTCGCGCGCCGCCGCCGCAAGAGGACCTCCCGTGCGTACAGCTTCCTTGCGGTGTCGGTCGTGCTTCTGGGGAGCTACTTCCCGGTTCAGATGCTCTTCCAGGGGCCCGCCGCCTGGCAGCAGGAGAACCACGAGCTCACGATGCGCCGCCTTGGGGAAGACGCCCCGAGCCTCGCCAAGTCTCGCGCACAGCTCCCCGAGACCACGAGGAGCTTCGCCGAGCACGTGCCCGCCGATGTCCGCGAGGCCTACCTCGAGGCGGCGGCCCGCACGCGATTCGCCGGCGAGGTGCGGAAGCTCGAAGCGACCGAGTACCTGCCGCTCGCTCGCGTTCCCGAATCGTGGGTCCTGCTCTCCCTCCACGGCCTTCTCGGCGACCCGGTCCAGTTCGGGTTCGCCCTCGTCTTGGGCTTGCTGCTCAGCGTCTTCTTCCCGCCCCTGCTCTTCGCCGGGTTCGCGCTCGCGATCGGCGGGCGAGCCGCGCTGCACCACGCCGCGGGCTTTGACGCAGTGGGGGCTCCGTACATCAAGCCACAGCCCGCGTTCGCTGTTCTCACCGACCGCCTGCGCCACTCGCGCAACGAGGACGAGCGCCGACACCTCTGGATCGGGCGCTCCGCCGAGTGGGGCTATCCGGTACTGCTGGACCGCGACGCGCTCGAGCGCCCAGCCCACATTCTCGGTGGCACCGGGAGCGGCAAGACCGCTCGAGGTGTCGCCCCGCTCATCAACCAGCTCATCCGGCCTGACTGCTCGGTCCTGGTGATCGACCTCAAGGGAGACCAGGCGCTCTTCGAGGAAGCTCGCTCGAGCGCGGCACGCGAGGGCAGCGTCTTCAAGTGGTTCACGAGCCGGTCGCGTCAGTCGACCCACGTCTTCAACCCGCTCGACCAACCGCACATGCGCGAGCTGACGGCCCTGGAGAGGACCGAGATCTTCACCAAGGCACTCGGCCTGGAGTACGGCGAGGGGTACGGACGGAGCCACTTCTCACGGAAGAACCGCCAGGTGCTTCTCAAGCTCTTCGACCTCGACCCGGAGATCCGATCCTTCGTCCGCATGCACCAGCGCGTCACAGAAGCGGAGACCCTGAAGAAGCTCGGAACGAAGGAGTCGCTCAGGGATGCGGGGGACCTCTTCGCGGTCATCGAGGCTTTGGCGCGTCTGGAGTCACTCAACGTGACAGACACGCCCTGGCCGCAGCGCAAGAACCACGATGGCGCACAGGTCGAGGATCCGATCACGCCCGACCAGCGCGCCGCCCTCCTCGAGAACAGCATCCGCATGGCCGAGGCGCTGGAGCGGCCGTCGGTCTACTACTTCAAGCTCCCCGCCTCCATCCACAGCGCCTCCGACCGCGAGATCGGAAAGTTCGCGCTCTACGCGCTGCTCACGGCAGCCGAGGGCTACCGAGGCGACACCAGGCTCCCGGTCTACGTCGTCATCGACGAGTTCCAGCAGATCGTGTCGGAGGACCTCGACACGTTCTTCCGCCAGGCGCGGAGCATGGGAGTTCACTTCATCCTGGCCAACCAGACGCCGAGCGACCTGGAGAAGGCCGGCGCCGACCTCCTCGACAGCATCCACAACAACACCGGCTTCCAGCTCATCTACTCGGTCGGGACGGAGCGCTACCGCAGGACGCTCGAAGCTCTCTCGGGTAACAAGATGCACGTCCTCATGTCCGCCACCGAGAGCGACGGCGGGACGAGCGTCACGACGCGACAGCAACTC
Source organism: Candidatus Eiseniibacteriota bacterium (assembly GCA_041390305.1). GTDB lineage: Bacteria > Eisenbacteria > RBG-16-71-46 > CAIMUX01 > CAIMUX01 > JACKCR01. The sequence continues at coordinate 12,382 of JAWKQE010000086.1, read as the reverse complement.
GGCCCGCGCTTCCTTCCGAACGACCTGATCGAGCTCAGCGCCCGGGACGAGGAGTGCTGGGTCAACATCAAGCAGAACAAGGGCTTTGCCCAGTTCGACGGCTACCCGTTCGTCGGACTGACGGACTTCCACATCTCGAAGACCGAGTACGAAGCCCGCGAACGTGCCGGATGGCCGTCCGTCGAGGACTCGCCGGGGACCCTCGCGACCCCTCTTGCGTGGAACGTCACGGTGAAACCCCCGCGCGGCAAGAAGACCAAGGCGACGAAGAAGCCCACCAAGCCACAGCCTCCGGATCCCGTCGGCGACGGCCTTGCCGAGCTCAAGAAACTCCAAGAAGAGAAGCACGGAGAGAAGGATGACTGAGACTGACCTCCCTCCCGCACCGCTCGCGACCTTCGGGTTCATCGCCGTCGGGGCGGTTCTCCTGGCTGCCGCCGGTGTCTTCGTTGCCACGAACCGCTGGAGCAGTGGTGGGGGAGGCCTGTCGGCCCCCGCTCTGCAATCTGTGGACGCCGGCGAGGTCGAGGCGCTTCGCGCCATCCAGGACAAGGTGCGCCGCGAGACCGAAGAGCGGGCGCGGCTGGATCGCACGCTTTCCGTCACGCACGCCGACCGACTCCTCCACGAGGTCGAATCGACGAAGGCGACACTGGCACAGGCGAAGGCGACCCTCTCCGAATGGGAAAGCGTCGTGCCCGCGCTCCTGACCTCCCGGGACGGCATGCGCATCGCTGCCGACCCGGCCCAAGTCCAGACCTTCGATGCGATCTACCGTCGCTCGGCGCGGCCCGGCGACCGGGACGTGACGGACATGCAGGCTCGCATCGACGCCCTCGAGGCCGAGCTACGCCGCATCAAAGACTCGCAGGACGCGCTGCTCTCTGAGGAGGGCGCGTCGAAACTGGCATCACAGATCGAGGAGCAACGCCGAGCAGCCGAACGCACGCGGGAAAGCGCCGCCAGCGACCTCCAGGCGGTCCAAGCGCTTGTAGCAGATACGTCAGCGTCCTCGCCTTCGACCACCACGCTCGAGGCGGCGCTCCGCGAGCTCGAACTCGAGCGTGCGGAGCGCCGCGCTGAAGCCATTCGCAATGCCGTGGCCGAGGTTCTCGAGGAAGCGGACAAGCAAGACGCAGCCATGGAGGCCCGCAAGCGGCGGAGATCGCCGACGCGGAGCGCCGCCAGCGCGAAGCCGACCTCGAGGCCGAGCGGATGCGAAAGGACGCTCAGGCCGCCATAACCGAACAGAGGACCGATCAGGAGCGCCTGGAGACCCTTGCCAAGTCATCAGCGGTCCAAGAGAACTACGCGCCGTTCCTTGGTCTTGGAAAGACCCAACCCATCAACCGAGCACCCGACGGTCCAGCGCAGCACTCGAGCTGGGAGCCGTCGGGCAACGGCATCGACAAGGTGCCCGCTTCGCTCGACAGCACTACGGCGGGCCCGAGCATTGACCAGGTTCGAGGTCTTCGTACAGCTTGCGACGAGCAGCGCGAATGACCGCAAGCCTTGGGCGGCCCTCACCGAAGGGCGCACCGAGGAGTACCGCAGGCGCTTCGAGGAGTTCAAGGAGCTCGCTCCGCTCTGGGTCGAGATGAAGCTCCTGGGCAACTGAGCCTCGGTTGCTTCCGCTGCTCGAACCGTGATACGGTCGAGCATGGACAGAGACCTCGCACTCCACCGCCGCGCCACGTGCGCTCACCCAGATCAACCGGCGTCGTGCCCTTGGTACAGGGACCCGCTGCTCCTGGTCTGGATCTGCCTCACCTACATCGGCCTGGACTGGATCCACCGCATGTACGCAGCCTTCGCGGGATCCTCGAATGGGCTTCTGTAGGTGCGCGTCGAGTAGAAGAGAGACACAGGGGGGTTAGCCCCTGTGCCTCAAGAGAGTGCCCGTGCCACCAGGATCGGTAGCTCGAAGGCGAACGCGGTCAGCAAGACCGCGCACCACAGCTTCCATGGGTTCCTCCAAGACTCCCATCGCCGCCAGGATGGTCTCCCGTAGACGACGGTTGCCCCGAGTCGCTCGAGAGCTTCGAGCGTGGCTGCGTCGCCCTTCAGGGTGACGCAGAGCTCGAATCCTCGGCCACCGCTCTTCCGTTTCACGTTGTTGTTCGTCGGCATGTTGCGTTCCTCCTTCGTTTCTCAACTCACCGTCCCGGTTGATCAGGACGCTGGGCTCAGAGCGAGAAGAACGACAGCCGCGGAAGTGCGTGGACCCACGAGAGCTCGGACACTTGCCGCCTACTCCTCTGCGTTGCGGCTTGCAGGACGTCATTCTTGTACGGCCAGACGTCGAGGCACCGATCACCCGTGAGGGTGAAGAGTTCGTTCGTGGCGAAGCGAGTTGCCAAGGACCGAGTGACCTCGATTCTACCGAGATGACACCCCGGGCCGGATGGGGCATCCTCGAGGTGAGCCCGGGTTGGGGGCGTTCGGCGCCCTAAGAACGCAAAACGCCCTGCCGGAGACGGCAGCGCTCTCATCGCCGGGCTTTCAGTCGATCTCCATGCTGAGGAGCCGGATGTCGCCGCCGATGGCACGGAGGCAGACCTCGTGTCGAGCGGGCAGCAACGCGAAAGACCCAACAGGCATCTCCTCACCGGCGAGTTCACCGCGGCCGCCGATCACGACGAGCAAGGTGGTCGTGGCGCCGCCGCCGATGGACCAGCCCTCGCTCATCTGAACGACGGCACCAAAGCCACCGGCGTCGAGCTCCCGCTCGAGCCGTTGCAGGTAGGAGGACCTGCTCGGACGGCGTACCGCTCCGATGAGGGGAGCGACGGGTTCGCCGGCCTCCGCATGGAGGCTCTTCGCGAACGAGTGGAGCAGGCCGAGGACGAACTCCTCGTCCCCGTCGAAACTCGTGCTCCTGTCGTAGGAGACGTCCCCGCGGCGGAACTGAACATCCAGGATCGCCATCGCACTCACCTCCCGAAAGCCAGCGTCGTGGCGAGGGCCCGGTGCCTCGATGCGCTGACCACGACGCGATTGCCCCGCACCTCGACCGTCCCGTCGTCGCGATCCCCCAGCACGAAACGGCCGACGACCTCCATGAGCATCCGGGCGTACGACTCGCCCTCGGGGGTCCGCGTCTCGTCCTCGCGAAGCCGCACGAAGAGCAGGTTCTGGAAGATGCCGGAACCGCCGCCACTCGAGGCGGTCCGCAAGACGTGGGTGCCGTCGGTCATCTGCCCCAGGTGTTCGTAGCCGTACCACTCCGCGCCGCTCGCGTAGCGAACCAGTCCGCTCGCGAGCGATTCCACGACATCGCTGTACTCGTTCGTCCCAAACGCCGCGGCCACGTCCACGACCACGGTGCTCGGCGGGCGGTTGTCGGAGAGCCACGACTCGAACTCCTCGACGAGCTTCGGATGGACCGGCTCTCCCTCGTACCGAAAGCCCTCCAGGGCCGGGCGTGTCGACGCATGCGATCGGAGTGAGGTGGCGGCCGCCATGCCGAGGCACGCTGCCAAGGTGATGAGCCCGCCGATCGCGAGGTGCTTGGTGCTCATGACTGGCTCCGTGCTGCGGTGGAGGTGAACTCCGGCACCCCGCGGAAGCCGGCAGCCCTGCGGAAACCTCCGCGCCAGGCGCTTCGCGCCTGCTTCGTCCCGCCTGTAGGCGGGATCACGGATCTTTCCGCCGACGGGCTGCCGGTGAGACCCCTCGAGCTCCCTCCGGATCCGGCAGGGTGGGGGAGGGGGACCAGGGGGGCGCTGCCCTCTCCGCCGGCCGCGTCGGGGCCCCGTTGGGGTGAGACCCCGACAGCGACCGACGGAAGACGGCAGGGCGGACCAGCCTCGCGAAGGTGTTCCTTGATGGCGGCGAGAGCGCGCGGTGCGTGCTCCAGGTCCAAGCGCAGCTTGCGTCGGGTCGACTTCGTGACCGGAACGCCTGCGGCCTCGAGCGCGCGGCCCAGACGCAGAACCCGGTCGTCCGTCCCGATGCCGATGCAGCGGATGCCTTGCTCGCTCTCCGGGTGAAAGAAGGTGTCCTCGAAGAACACGACGCGGGCCCCTGCGTCGTAGAAGGCCTTCGTCAGGACCGTCATGTCGACCGGGAGGAGGATGGAGAACGAGAACACTCCGTCGCCTTCGTCGGAAGCTTCGCGGAGCAGGCGGGCGTGCTCGGACTCGAGGGCGGCGTACTCTTGTGCCCAGCGGAGGACCGCGGCGTCCCGGACGTCTTCTGTGTACTGGAGGAACCGCGCGATCGTCGCCTGACCGCCTGGGGCATGGCCCAACTGGGGGACGAGCGGGCTCGAGGCAAGCCAGCGCACCAAGCGGACCTTCCGGTCGTGGTTGCGGGGCGCGGACTTCAAGACGGCGTTCACGCAGTAGGTGAGACCGTTCTCGTAGAAGAGCCTCGCGTCGCCATCGTCTGCGGCCTGCAACAGCGCCAACCCATGGCGGTCCACAGCGGAACCGAGGGCGTGGCGCAGCACCGACCCGGCGGATGGGAACGACCGATCCTCCTGGCTCTGGGGCTGTACGGTGAGCTGCTCGAGCGAGAGGTCCGTGGCAGCGAGGACCTTCTTCCACTCGCATCGGCTGTGCTCATCGACGATGGAGACCAGACGATGTCCACCGGCACGGAGCGCATCGAGGAACCGAAGCGTCGGATCGACGCGGGGCTTGCTGACGGCCAGGCCGACGAGGGTCACGGCCGTGTTCCGAGGCCACGAGGCGACGGGGACCTGATCAATCGCGTTCGCCATGGTCACCACGATCTCGGTGGGACCCGTCAGGTGGCGAAGGACCTCGGCCGACGTCAGGACGGAGTCGGCGCTTCCGCCGCTCACGATGGCGTTCGATGGACTGGGGTGGGGTTGTTCGAGCTGCTCTCGGGGCATCTGGCTGTCTCCGTTCTGTGCGAAGGTGCCAGCCTGGGTGCGTTGCGGTCGGAGCTCGGCGCTGAAGGAGCCCGAGGCAACGACCAGGCTGGCGTAGGTGAAGTGCGCGCCCCAGCGGACGCACGGCCGGGCCCGACAAGGGCTCCGGCGCGTCGACGAACAGTGCTTCGGAGACGGTGGGCTGCTGCTGGGCAGAGCCGATCGACTACGAGCTTCGGAGCGCCCGTTTGGCGCTGCGCGAGGCGGATGCCTCGCCGACGAACTTCCTGGCCTTCACACAGGAGACCAGCGTTGCCACGTGCGCGAGGCACGTAGCGCGGCAGTCGTGTTGCTGCCTTCGACGATCACGTCCTTTCGGACAGCCATCGAGAGTAGCGAGCTTCGCGGAGGCCGTCAACGAGACCCGGTGGAGGTGCCGTGGGGGCGGTCACCGCGGTTTGCCGGGTGGGCGCGAGCCGTGCTAAGTCATCCCGAGCCCGCCACCTCCTCATGCTTGGCGGGCTCCGGTCTCTCGACCTCGGCCGCGACCTGCGCGGCCGGCATCTGGGTAGTTCGTGTCGAACCGGTTTTCCGGGACCCCCTGGGGAGCTGAGGGCTTCGGTCGCGCGGCGAGCAGGCGCGTGGCGGGACCCCTCTGTTCCGAAACCAAGGAGTCCCTTCATGCCTCTACCCTCACCCTTCACGTCTCCGCGCATCCTGCTCGTCGAGACCCAGCTCGTGCCGCACGTTGCGTGCGGCGAGCGGGTCGCCTCCGCCCGCGAGGCTGCAACCGTGCTGAGTGCCTTGGTCGGCCGCGCCGACCGAGAGCACTTCGTCGCGCTGTACCTCGACAGCCGGCACCGCGTCACGCACGCACATGTTGTCAGCCGGGGGACGGCCCAGACCGCACCGGTGCATCCGCGCGAGGTGTTCAAGGGAGCATTCCTCGCCAACGCCGCGGCGCTCATCATCGGGCACAACCACCCGTCCGGCGACGTCGAGCCATCGGTCGATGACCGGGCGCTCACGGCCCGGCTACGCGACGCCGGCGAGCTGCTCGGAATCACGGTGCTCGACTCCGTGATCGTTGGCCCCTCCCGCAAGTACTTCAGCGAGGTCGAAGGCAGCGTCTTCGCGCTGCCACGACGCGATGCTGTGCAAGTCGCGGAAGGGGAGTCCTACTCGTGCCCCGACTGCGGCAGCCACGACGTGGAGCTCTGCTTCCCGGTCTGGGTCCCCGCAAACGCGATCGACGACCGCGAGCGCTGGGAGTTGGACATCGAGGCCCAGCCCGAGAAGGACGGAGACAAGGGCTGGTGTTCGCGCTGCGAGACCCACGTCCTCGTCACGAGGGGGGCGTGATGGATCCCGACAAGGCTCTCGAGCGGATCATCGAATCGGCTCGGTTCGTCCTCGGCGGCAGTGCGGGGGACATGCTCGAAGAGAGCTCCGAAGAGCTCGCTCAGCAGATCCTCGACCTCGACGAGTGGCTACGCCGCGGCGGGTTCCGGCCGAAGGCCTGGCACCGCGCTGCGGCTCCGGCAGTGAAGCGCCATGCCGAGCTCGAGCGTGCCTGCCGCGGACTGTTGCAGGACATCGGCGAGGTCCTCGAGCGGCAAGGCGAAGAGTGGTGGGACGAGACCGTCACCTCCGGGACGCATCACCGCCAAGTGGCGGAGAGGCTCACCGGGGAGGGCGGATCGTGACGGCCTATCACCTCGAGCTGAACGACGCCGACGTGCGTACCATCGCCTTCGTCGGCGCTCGGTACGCCTGGTCCGAGGCTCTCCTCGCGCTCGACGTCGGCAGAAACGAGCTCGACGAGGTCGACGCCTGGCGCATCAAGGACGCGATCGAGAGCGACATGGTCGGAGGCCACTCGGCCTTCCCCATGCTCGACTCTCGATCGGAGCTCTACCGGAAGCTCGACGGCTTCTGGAGAGGGATCGTCTGACCTGCGGCAGCCAGAGGGCTCGTCGTTGGTTCTGTCGGGGACCGGCTGCGTGCGCTGGCAGCGCCGCAGGACCGATCCCCGACCAAGGTTCGCGAACCGGCACGAACGCCCTCCCATAAACCACAAGCATGTACGGCTACTGCGCGCTACTTGGTGCCCCGATCGCTCAGGGCAGAGCGGAGAATCCCCTGAACCTCGTCGGCACTCTTGAAGCCGACGAAGCGCGTAAGTTCGCTGCCGTCGGGCTTGAGGATGCGTGCGTCCGGGATCCCGGCGACGCCGAAGTGCTTGGAAACCTCAGGCTGGTCATCCGTGTCGACTTTGAGGAAGACGAAGTGTTCCAGTTCGGCCACCACCCTCGGATCCTTGTAGGTCTCCTCGAGCATGCGTTTGCAGGGGACGCACCAGTCCGCGTAGAAGTCGACCAGAACCAACTTCCCCTCGCGCCCGGCGCGACCGAGCGCCTGTTGAACGAGCGTTGGCATCGTTCCTGTCTGCGGCTGCTCTCTCTCGCTCGCCGGCCCAGTCGGCTCGCCGGGCACTGCGAGCGTCGCCTTGAAACCGGCTCCTTCGACCGCGGCGATCAGGTCGCTCTCGGCTGGCTGTTCGTTCACGGCGGTCACCATGAACAGGTCCCGCTCCAGGTCCATCTCGACTTGCGTTACGCCTTGCAACCCTTCCAGGGCTGCCTTGACCCCATCGGGTCACGTCATTCAGGTGGCGCCGCTCTTGCTCTTCATCATGCCGGTGACATGCAGGACGATCGTTCGGGAAGTGGGTGCCTCGTTCGTCGCCGTCTCAGCGGCCCCCTCCGCGGCGGTCGTCGCGGAGCGACCGCCGCAGCCGGTGATCGTCAGGGCCATGAAAAGCGCCGGGACGGCGCTCCATTGCAGAACTCGCGTCATCTTCATGTCTCTCGCTCCATCTACTGCTCGACCTTCCCCGTGAAGCCCTGCTCCGCGATGGCCTGGAGAACGACGTCGAGCGACGTACCAGGGTGGATTGTGACTGTGGCGCGGGCCGACTCGTACTCAATCCGGGCCGATTCGATTCCCGTGATGCCGCGGAGCTGCGCTTGCAGGCCGCTCGCGCAGCCGGCACAGGTCATGCCGCTGACGGCGATGCGAACCGTACGGCTGCGCGCGACGGGCGTGCCGGAGTAGCCGGCCTCCTGGATCGCCTCGAGAAGGGCCGCTTCCGTTGGAACGTTCTGCCCCTCGGCGAAGAAAGCCGTGGCGGTCTTTCCCTCGAACGACACCGCGGCGCGTGCGACGCCGGGGACCTGGCCCAGATGCTCACGCAAGGTGACGGCGCACGCCTCGCAGGTCATCCCCTCGATCTGGAACACGCGGCCCTTGCCGGAGTCCGGTGACGCGGCCAAGGTGTGCGGATCGCCGTTTCCCAGCAGGTACCCGACGTAGTTCGGGAAGAGGGCGAAGGTGAAAACCACGACGGTCGCCACCCAGAGCATGATCTTGTTGAAGCGCCGAAGCCGCGGGTTCGGGACGGCGCAGGCTTCACCCGGACCGCACTTCTCCTTGCGGAAGTGGACCAGGTAGAAGCCGCTGGCGAGGAGCAGGCCGGTGGCACCGAGCAGGTGCGGGCGATAGACCTCGAAGAAGCCCGCAACTCCCGCGGCCGAAGCGCCGAACGCGATCAGGAGGAGCGGCAGCCAGCAGCAGGCCGACGACAGGATTGCCGAGACGATGGCGCCGGTCGTAGCCCAGAGCCCGGTGTTGCGCGGTCGACCCGGCGGCGTGTCCGTGCGCTCGGCGGAGCCGACCACGCAGCAGCTCTCCGGTTCACCGGTGGTGGCAAGGACCGTGAGCCGCTGTCCGCCTGGCTTCTGCTTCATCGCACGTCGAACGTTGCCGAGGCAGCAGGACCCCTGCGGGTTGGTCTCCTCGCAGCGGTCGAGCCCTTGCCGGCACTTTTCCGTGATCTCGTCCGCGATCTTCGATGTCCCGGTTGCGAGTACCTCGGCTTCGATCTCCTCGACAGTGTGCTCGAAGCAGTAGCAGACCGGCCGCGGGGATTCAGTCGCCTTCTGCCCGATCCGGATGCGCACCTCGCTCTTCGCGATCTGCGTGCCCGTCGCGGGATGGAAGTAGGCGATCGCGCAGGATGGCTCGGCGCAGAAGCGGAATCCGTCCGTGCGCCTCACGCGCGCCCGCGCCGCATCGACGACGAGAGACTCGATCGTGATGGGCTTCACGGGCTTGCCCGCGCCATCGCACGATGGGCAACTCTGGCGCTCCGGGGTCATCAGGTGATTCTCCTCCGGCCGGCCATGAGCACCCCGGCGTCGGTTCGCATCGCCGGGGCGTCATGCCGAACCATCTACTTCCCTTTCGCCGGGCAGCAGTCGGGGCAGGGCAGTTCCTCGCCGGTCAGCGGGCAGATGTAGCCCTCGGTGTCCGCGACCGCCGTCGCGCCTTCGACCTTCGCCGAGGCAGCGAGCGCGTCGTCGGCTTTGCCGTTCAGCGGGCAGCAGCCGGGGCAGGGCAGTTCCTCGCCGGTCAGGGGGCAGATGTACCCGCTCTGCTCCGGCTGGGACGCGCTGACGTGCGACTGCCCGGACGTGAGACCCACCACCGCCAACGGGAGCGCCAAGAGCGCCCCAAGCAACAACTTCTTCTTCATGATCAGCTCCTTTCAGAAACAGAACCGCGTCGTGGTGGGGACCGTCCCCGCACGCGCCGCGGTTCGGGTCAGGGTTCGTCGTCCTCCAGGGCATCGAGGATCGGGCACTCCGAGATCCCGCCGCGCCCCGTGCACTTGGAAGTGAGCTTCGAGAGCGCGCGGCGCATGGCCTGGAGCGTCCGGATCTTCTCGTCGATGTCCCGGACCTTGGTCTGAGCCCGCTCGCGAACATCGGCGCATCCGGCGCGCGGCTCTGCCCGGAGCGACAACAGCTCCTTGATCTCGTGGAGCGTGAAGCCGAGCTCCTGGGAGCGCTTGATGAAGCGGATGCGCCGGACGGTGTCCTCGTCGTAGAGCCGGTAGTTCGAGACGCTCCGCGACGGCTTCGGGATCAAACCCTGCTGCTCGTAGTAGCGGACCGTCTCGAAGTTCACGGCGCAGCGCTGCGCCAGCTCGCCACGAGTCAAGGTCTCCATGCAGGGATTCTACGGCTTGTAGCTAACTACAAGGTCCAGCGCAAAACCCAAGAAATTCGCGCTGTCGTAAGTCGTTCATAGATTGATGCTTGTGGGCACGGGCGCACAGGAGCCGCTGTGGTGGGCGCGGAGCTCGAGCGTCCTGGAGGTCGACCAGGCGCCTGAAGTCCCGTCAGAGCGGCTCCTGGAGGGCCGGTTTCCCGGCCGGGACCGCGCGATCGATCCCAGAACGGTTCGCGAGTAGGCTTCGGGGCGGAGGTGGACCCATGACGAGATTGCCCTTCGCAACCGGCTTCCCGGGCGTCGACGATGCCTTCGGCGGCATCTGCCCAGGTGAAATCGCCGTCTTCGTTGGTGGCCCAAGGACCGGCAAGACCGCGGCGCTCGTGCACGTCGCCGCCCACCTCAACGTCCCGACGATGGCCTTCGCAGACCCAGAAGCGGCACCGCGCTTCCGAGGAGGAACGAGCCGCCTGGACTTGATGCTCGAGGGCTCGGGCCTTCGCCGCTTCGATGAGATCGAACGGCTGGCCCTCGAGGCGCGGGACGTTCACGGCATCGGCGCCGTGCTCCTCGACGACTTGCAGCTCCTCGATGGCGCGCGCTGCTACGGGAATGACACGCCGATCCGGCGCAGCTTCTGGCGCTTCGTCAGGGAGTCCGGGCTCGCGGTCCTCGCGAGCTGGGGTGTGGAGCCACGGTCCGGAGGTGGAGCACGGTGGTCCGACCTTCGCGGGACCATCGTCGAGGAACCGGATCTGCTGATGTTGGTGCAGGACACGGAGGCCGAGCCGCCGGCGATCCGGTTCGCGAGCTTCCACCCGATGCCTCGAGATCATCGGGACACCTTCGTGCACGACCGGCTCTGCTTCGTCGCGTAGGTTCGGCCGGCGATGGCTCAGGCGCGGTGGGATGGCTCCCCCACCGTCCTTGACATCGTTACATAAAGGACGTTATGTAACGCCAGGATCGCGGTGGGGGAGCCCTGGCGTTGTGTCGGGCCCGGCCGCGGCAGGAAGGCCGCTGACCATGGCTGACACGAGCTCACGGAAGCCCACATCTGGCCCCGGGAACCCGGGGTCGCAGAGCAAATCCACCTCTGCGATGGTGCCCGTGCGGGCCCGGAGGGGCTCCGCCCTGGCCCGGGCGGGTCTCGAGGTCCTGCCCGCGATCGTGACCCGGGCCGGCGAGGACACGGCCCGCCGGTTCCTCGAGTTCTTCACGGCCAACATCCGGAACCGGAACACCCGGGCCGCCTACGGCAAGGCCGTCGGGCGCTTCCTGACCTGGTGCGACGAGGGCGGCTTCGAGCTCGAGGACATCGAGCCGATGGTCGTGGCCGCCTACATCGAGCAGCTCACCCAGGAGTACTCGGCGCCCACCGTCAAACAGCACCTGGCGGCCATCCGGATGCTCTTCGACTGGATGGTGACCGGCGGGAAGCTCCCGATGAACCCGGCCGCCTCGGTCCGCGGGCCCAAGCACGTCGTGAAGACCGGCAAGACGCCGGTCCTGGACGCCGACCAGGCCCGCAAGCTCCTCGACGCCATCCCACTGACCACCAAGGACGGCTCGCCGTGCTTGGTCGGGCTCCGCGACCGGGCCCTCATCGGGGTCATGGTCTTCAGCTTCGCCCGCGTCGGCGCCGTCGTCGCGATGCGCTGCGAGGACTACTTCGCCGACGGCAAGCGCTGGGCGTTCCGGCTCCACGAGAAGGGCGGCAAGCTCCACAAGGTCCCGGCCCACCACCTGGCCGAGGAGTACGTCGACGCCTACCTGGAGGCCTCCGGCCTCCGCGAGACGCCGAAGGCACCGCTCTTCCAGTCCGTTGACCGCAGCCGGCAGCTCTCGGGCAAGCAGCTCCACCGCGTCGACGTCTTCCGCATGATCCGGCGGCGCGCGAAGCAGGCGGGTCTCAACGTCGCCGTCTGCTGCCACACGTTCCGGGCGACGGGAATCACCACCTACCTCGAGAACGGAGGCTCCATCGAGAACGCCCAGGCGATCGCGAACCACGAGTCTCCGCGGACCACCAAGCTCTACGACCGCACAAGCGACGAGCTCACGCTCGACGAGGTCGAGAGGATCCGTATCTAGGCCTCTGCCGGCGCGGCCGGAAGGGCTGCACACATGACGACACTCGAACAACTCCAACCGAACGCCGCCTTGCGCGGGATCTTGCCGGACTGTGCGGTCACGGTCGTCAACGTGCAGTGGTTCGGTTCGGAGGCGCTCGAGCTCACCTACAAGGATCCAGCAGGCAAGGTCGCCAACGTTCTGCTCTACCGCCACGACGAATCGAGGCTCGAACTCGTCGAGGCCGGTCGCCCGTGGAGCTTCGACGGCGACGGCGATCTGTTCCGGCTCGTGTCCGAGGCTCACCGCATCCGGCTCGCGCACCTCTTCGACCCGGTCCTCGCGGTCCACACCTCTCTCGTCGACCCACTCCCCCACCAGATCACGGCCGTC
>JAWKQE010000085.1:0-23962 GCA_041390305.1 Candidatus Eiseniibacteriota bacterium | reverse complement strand
TCAGGGAGGTCGACGGAAGCAAATCGAACCACCGCTACTGCCGAGTCAGCATAGGCTCCGACTCTCAGCGTATCGCTTGTTGAGTTGACCGAAAGCGGTTTCGCCTCGTCGAGCCAGGTTCCATCGCAACTCGTGAACTCCTCCACCCAGCAGCCCTGGCCCCGGGCGCCTATCAAGCCGCACTCCTTGCCGTTTGGATGTAGTCCGGGCAAGCAGGGCGATTCTGCGGACAAGGTGAAGGTGCCGGAGTCGGGCTCCGCCCAACAGAAGTCCGGATCAGCGACAAAGCACGAATCACCCACGGCGGGAGTTCCGTTCCCTCCAACGTTCCCGAACGAGTCACAACATGAGAAGCTGACGTTTACGCTGTCCGGGTTGCCTACGGCAACGAGCGTCTGGTTTAGGCCGACGCTGTTGTATGCAAAGATAGATCCTTCAACGGTCAGGTCGATCGCCCGTTCGCCACCATTGAGGAAGAGCGCCGCTCCGCTTCCGGCGCAGAATGCGAACGTGAGATTCGACCATGTCACCGCGTCCCCACCGGCCCTCCAGTACACACCCGCCCCAACTCCGGTCCCGTCAATGACGAGACAGTCTTCCAACACCGCGGTGTTCTCGTCGATGAACACAGCACCGCCGCTTGGTGCACTGCACCGGCGGAACTCACAATTGACGATGAACGTCGTGTCCGGCGAGCTGCCGATCCCGACGGGATCATTGTTATCTACGTGAATTGCACCGCCTGCCATCGAGGCAGATGTCCCTTCGAAACTACACTCACTGATGCGAAACTCCCGTGCCGCTCCGAGAGAGATTGCACCCCCCTTCACCGCGTAGCTGTTGACGAATCGGCAGTTCTCGACCGCGAATGTATCGGACTCGGCCGTCCCCCCAGTTTCGAGGATCGCGACTGAGCCTCCGGCTCCGCTACTGACTGAGTCGCTCTCGAACGTGCAACCACGCACGTAGCCAGTTGTGTCCAGAACAAAGACACTGCCTCCGAGAGAGTCGGCGGAGTTCTGGAAGAACGAGCAATCCTCGATGCCCCAGTCGTGATGATCAAACACAAATGCCCCGCCATTCCGCGATGCATAGTTCCGCTCAAAGTGGTTCCGCGAGATCGATCTGGGATGACCGACGTCCGGGAACCACACCTGCACCGCACCACCATCCATGGAAGAGTTATCAATGAAGCTACAGTCCGTGATAGACACTCCGTCGCACGAGGTCGTCGCGACTGCTCCTGCTGTCAACCTAGCGTTTCCGACAACGAAGCAATCCTCAGGCTCCGATGCCGTACAGTCTGCTCGGTTCTCAACGAAAGTACAATTCTCGATGGCAGCGTTCGGCGTTGCAACCAACGCAACCGCGCCTCCCGATCCCTTTCCCGACACATACGAGACGTAGTTCTCACCAAACAGACAATCTGACACTACAATTGCCGTGGCTTGCCCGGTTCTGGCGGCGTATATAGCCCCACCACTCGTGGTACCTACGTCTGCAGTGGTCGTGACATGGTTGTTGACGAACGCACAGTCCGCGATCGAGATCCCGGTAGAGTCTACGTGAATTGCTCCCCCGCTCTCCCCGGGAGACGGCGCGCCATCCATGAAAGTGAATCCGCGGCCCTGGTCACCGATTCTCGATCCGGGAGAGTTCCCAAAGACAGTAAGCAGTCGTCCGGAGCCGGAGCCGAGAACAATCATGGTAGAGTCCCGACCGGACCTTGACAAGAGAGTGACTCCGGACTTGAATTCAATCGGTGACACGATCGGGTATGTACCGGCGCACACGAGCACGGTGTCAGGGGGGTTTGCCATCTCCATAGCACCGGAGATGGTCGTGTATTCGCCCGGGCAGACTTCCCATGTCTCGGCGCGGCCGGTGCCCATCGACACAGCAAGACTGATCAACAGGCCCAAGACGAGTTGAACCTGTCGCGTAGCTGTGCTTGGAGCTGTTTCGATGTTGCTCATCTGTAAAGGGCCTTGATGGCACCCCAGCTCGAGCCTCCCACGGGCGTCGGCTCGCACGGCCTCACCAACGCGCCAATCCCAAGCGCGGAGGTCGGCCCCCACGTGACGCTCACGTTCTGCCATCCGGTCGGGTAGCCAATCCCGGGCGCAACGTTGGTGAAGGGGAACCCGGACGACCCGTTGTCTTGGTCCGCACCCACATACCAATCCGAGAGCATGCCGGGCCAGTTGCCCCAGTACCCAACCCACCACGGTGACTCCACGCAGCACACAGAAGACAAGGAGATCGTGTGGCGACTTACACTCGGAAACCACGCTATCGTCCCCGGATCAACGCCATACTCGACACAGGCGACGACTCCCGGCAGGCCGCCTTGGTCTTGCCACACGTACACGTCCATGGTTCGTCCGGCGGAGGGCAGGATCCGGGTCAAGTCGAAGACTGCGCCGCAGACTTCACCCGCGACGGAGTACCTTTCGCCGAAGGCGCCGTAGTACGGAGCCTGAACGCCTCCATAGGACCAGGCGTACCCACCCCCGTCGTACGCTTCGTCGGAGTTGATCAGTAGTTCTCCGCAATCGCTCTCGGGCATGGGGATGAGGACTTCCTGCAACGGCCCCGGAACCTGCTCCGCTTCGGAACCCGTCGCGAGCGCTACGCCGCCGCCCGCAAGCCAAAGATGAATCCCCACAACCGAGACGACTGTGAGTCCTCTTCCGACGGCGGCACCAAGCGTTTCTAGAGTCATGATGACCTCCGAGCACTGCTGCTGGCCTGTCCTTCGCAACGCCAGGCGCCCGTGCAGACAGGTTCCACGGCGAGATTCACTCTTCACATCTACTTCTTTCCCATTGCGTACAAAACCCGATCTTCGATACTCTCACCTCATAAGACTACCAGACAGCGGCCCGGCCACGAAGTGGAAGGCGTTGTGGGATTGCGATTCGGCAACCACGACGCCTTTGTTGTATCCGCCGGTCGCACTCCCGCCAGCTGACCTCTTCGCTCCGGATCCGCAGGAGCGAGCATGGATTCCTTCGACGACCCATCCAAGATGACGCCCGAGCAGCGGCTCGCCGAGCTTGCTGACATCCTCGCGTCCGCGTTCGAACCAAGGGGATTCCCTCGGTTTTCGTCCGACGATCTCGACTCTCCCGAGAAACGACTGGATGTGTCCCGGGGTCCCACGGCTCCATGTCCACGTAGGTTGACACGGCGAGAGGCGGACGTATGAAAGCTGAGACACGGGAGCGCATCGAAGCCCTGGATGAGATGACGGTGGCGGAACTCCGGGAGGAGTACGCGCGGGTCTGGGGCGAGCCGACGAGGTCGCGACACAAGCGATACCTCCAGAAGCGCATCGCCTGGGGGCTCCAGGCCAACGACGAGGGCGGGCTGTCCGAACGCGCACTGCGTCGCGCGGAAGAGCTCGCGAACGAGGCAGACCTCCGGCTCCTGGCTCCACGGGGACGACGGTCCGAGGTCCGCCCGTTCCGGCCACCCAAGCCGCAGCGTGACCCGCGACTCCCGATGCCCGGCACGGTCCTCACCCGCGAGTACAAGGGCACGACCGTCGCCGTCACCGTCCTCGACGAAGGTTTCGAGTACCGTGGTGAGGTGTACCGATCCCTCTCCTCCATCGCCAAGAAGGTGACCGGTTCGCACTGGAATGGCTTCCACTTCTTCGGCCTCGACAAGGAGACGACTCGGTGAGCACTCGCCGGAACGGCAGGGTCCAGACCACGACGATGACGAAGCAGGTCAGGTGCGCCGTCTACACGAGGAAGAGCACCGACGAGGGCCTGGACTCCGGGTTCTCCTCGCTCGATGCACAGCGCGAGGCCTGCGAGGCGTACATCGCCAGTCAGAAGCACGAGGGCTGGACGCTCCTCCCCCACCGCTACGACGACGGGAACGTCTCCGGAGCGACGATGGACCGTCCGGCGCTGGGTCGGCTCCTCGCCGACGCAACCGAGGGCAAGATCGACGCCATCGTCTTCTACCGTCTGGACCGGCTCAGCCGCTACCTGCCGGACTTCGCTCGCATCATGGAGGTCCTCGACGCGAACGGGTGCGCGATCGTTTCGGTGACCGAGCAGCTCAACACGAGCACGCCGTCGGGACGGCTTCACCTGAACATGGTGATGTCGTTCGCGCAGCACGAGCGCGAGGTGATCTCGGAACGCACTCGGGACAAGATGTCGGCAGCCCGGCGGAAGGGGCGATGGATCGGAGGGTATCCGGTCCTCGGGTACGGCATCGATCCCGAGGGACGACGGCTCCACGTGAACGAGGACGAGGCCGCGCGCGTCCGGGCGATCTTCGACCTCTACTTGGAGCGAGGCTCCCTCCTCTCCACCGTCCGCGAGTTGAGGCGACTCGGTTGGGCATCGAAGCGGTGGACGACTCGGAAGGGTACGGAGCGTGGTGGGCGTCCGTTCACCAAGGCAACTCTGAGCTACTTCCTCACGAACCGGATCTACGTCGGCCAGGTCGCGTTCCAAGGCAAGATCTACGACGGCGAGCACGAGGCGATCGTCGACGAGGAGACGTTCGAGCGCGTCCAGAAGCTGCTCGCCCGGAACGCCCACGCGGGAGGGTCGGCCACCCGGAACAAGCACGGAGCGCTGCTGAAGGGCCTCCTCCGGTGCGCAGCGTGCGATGCGGCCATGACGCCGACGTACACGAAGAAGGGCGAGCGTCGCTATCGCTACTACCGGTGCGTCGCCGCCCAGCAGGACGGTCACGACTGCCCGACCGGGTGCCTCCCGGCGACCGAGATCGAACGGTTCGTGACCGACCGCATCTCTACGATCGGCACGGATCCAGACCTCCAGGCTGCAGTCCTCTCACGCGTGCGTGGACTGGACGGAGTTCCCGACGACGAGGCGGTGGTCCGCATGCTCCAGCAGTTCGAACCCGTATGGGACCGCCTCTCCCCTGCCAAGCGGGCACGGGTCGCGCAGCTCCTGCTGGAGCGGGTGGAGTACGACGCGAACGAGGAGGTCATCTCGATGACGTTCAGGCCCACAATCATGGACGTGCTGACCGGCGAGGCGACGGCGTGAGACGCGACACGGGCGCGACAGGCGGGCCGGACGGCGTTGGCGAGGCCACGTCCGGACCCGACCCGACAGCGCGACACGGCGCGACACAGGCGGCCACGGTGGCGACGTACCGGGTTCACTTCCGGCGCGGTGACAAGGGACGGCGGCGGCTCCGGAGCGGACAAGAACCGAAACCGACCGAAACAAATCGAGTCGTGCCGAGGATAGCCAAGCTGATGGCGTTGGCCATCCACCTCGATAAGCAGATCCGGGCGGGCGTGTTCGAGGACTACGCGGACATCGCGAGGCTCGGTGGGGTCTCCAGGGCACGGGTGAGTCAGATCATGGATCTTCTGAACTTGGCCCCGAATGTCCAGGAAGAGCTCCTGTACCTGCGAGCAGGGAATCGCGTGAGTGAACGCTCGCTCAGAGGCATAGCGACCACTTCGTCTTGGGCAATGCAGACCCGGACCTGGAACGCAACCTGGTGACAGGAGGAGGAGCTTCCGTGGGCGATCTGGAGAAGCAACGAACCGGTGGGCACGATCCGAACGGGATACCGGCAGAGACGACCACTCCTGACTCCGAGGCAACTGGCCAGGCACCTGAGATATGGATCAAGGCCGGGACGGTCCAGACCGTCACCATGCAGATGTTTCTCGACTCCCGGACGCTGATCCGGGCTCCGCACATGACGACCGAGACCTCAGAAGAAGTCGTGGGCAATGCCCTATTCGCCATTCCCCTTCTCGATGCCGAGTCCTACGAAGCAGACTCCATCAGTCGCGAGATGCTACGCCTCGAGGATAGGGCGAGCGGAGACCACCTGATCACGCAACGGATTGGAGATCCGTACCAATCCGGTGGTGTCTACAAGAGCCTTCGAACTCCCAGGCTCGCCGAGATTGAGGCACAGGAGGCGGTTCGATGGGTGGAGGAATTCTACAAGACGGGTCGCGCGGACTGGCACCGGATGGACGAGATGGAACTCGCTGCCAGACGATTCGGGCTATCAGACAACGACATTCCCGCAATCGTGTTTCTCGCAACCGAAGGTGAGGACCCAGTCGGCATACTTCGGCTGAACTCGGCATGGTACGAGTCGGAGAAGTCTTGGCGCCTATTCAGTCTGTGCTTTCGTAACTGGATGATGCGCCATGAGCTCGTGAAACTGGCATTTGCCCAGGATAGGGACCACGACCACCTTCGAGAGGAACTCCGTCCGCTGCTGGATCTGCTGACGATGCAGGCGAGTCGACTCATCCTCGGGCGGGACGACGAGACCTTGGTCCGGTACACCGCCGTTGTCAACGGCGTCACTCGCGAGTTGGACTGCGTCGAGTACGACGATGTGACCCATAGCCGCAAGTTCGACCTCGTTGTCGACTGTCCGAGGAAGACCGTCCACTGGCAAGGTGAATTCCTGGGGAAACTGACCCGGAGTGAGATCGACATGCTGAGCGACTTTGCGTCAGCCGATGGTCCCCTGGGACCTCGCGAAACTCTCACCGGGCGTGGCTGCGCATCAGAGGCCGCCGCCAAACAGGTGTTCAAGACCCTGCAGAAGAAACTCCGAACGAAGGTCGGGACTGCGGTGTTCCGGAAGATCCGGGGACTGGGAGCCCGTCCGACCCAATACCACCTCTCGACGCAGACCGGAGTGAGCAACTGCATTGTGCTGGCTCGCGCCGCCGCAGCGGATCCAGTCTCGAACCGCAGTTCTACCTAACTTCTACCTCCGCACTACCTGGCACCGGATCAGTCTGGACCAGTCGCAACGATTCACGTCGTTGAACGGTCAGGAGCCGAATCCGGATGTACGCCCGGTCGGACCGGGTTCTGGGGCCCCCTGGGACGACAAGCCTGACCGTCTCCCGGGGGGCCGTCTTCTGGACGATCGATTGGATCGTCGGGGAGGTCAGGCATGCAGGACGCCCTTCATCGCGACGGGCTCACTCCGACGACCCGGAGACTCCTAGAGCTCATCGAGCGCATCGGCTTCGGCCGGATCGAGAACCTCTGGGTCCGCTCGGGCGAGCCGTCGTTCGATCCTCCACCGCGAGTCCTCCGGGACCTCCGCCTGAAGCCCGGTCCCTCCGCGCCAGCGACGAACCGACCGGGTGAACTCAAGGATCAGTTCGTCCAGCTGATGCGGCTCCTCCGGCAGCTCGGTGACGGCGTCGTTGAGCTGATCGAGGTCCAGAACTCCCTTCCGTTCCGAGTCGTCTTGGAAGAACCACAGCTTCCGACCTCGGCACCCTCCCCTACCACCCAACAGAGGAAGCACTCTCGATGAGCATGTTTCAACGGATCGCGACGGGAACGACACCGCGCCGCCGACGCGCCCTCGTGTATGGCGTGCACGGCGTCGGCAAGTCCACCTTCGCCGCCAGTGCCCCGAATCCCATCTTCATCCAGACGGAGGACGGGCTCGGCGACATCGAATGCCATCGTTTCCCACTCGCCGAGTCCTTCTCCGAGGTCATGGCGGCCTTGGCCGACCTCTACTCGCACGAGCACGAGTACGAGACTGTCGTCGTCGACTCCCTCGACTGGCTGGAACGGTTCATCTGGGCCGAGGTCTGCCGTGACCGAGGAGTCGGCTCGATCGAAGACATCGGATACGCGAAGGGCTATGTCTTCGCGCTCACGCATTGGCGAGAGTTCCTCGAGGGACTTGCGGCGCTTCGGCTCGATCGCGACATGACCGTCGTCCTACTCGCCCACAGCAAGATCGAGCGCTTCGAGAATCCCGAGACAGAGAGCTACGACCGGTACGTCCCGCGGCTCCACAAATCCGCCTCGCACCTCATTCAGGAGTGGTGCGACGAGGTGCTCTTTGCCACCTACCGCGTCTACGTCAAGCAGACCGAAGAGGGCTTCGGAAGGAAGCGTGTGCATGGGATCGGTTCCGGGGAACGAATCCTCCGCACGGCCGAGCGCCCTGCGCACATGGCGAAGAACCGTTTGGGACTCCCGGACGAGATCCCGTTGGCGTGGACCGCCTACGCCGAGCACTGGACGAACAACCGGGTGGCGGCCGCTACCCAAGGAGACAACTGAGCATGGCAGATCTTGCTGGATTCAACGCGAATGAAGTCGAGCCGGCATCCGAGTGGGAACCCGTCCCCGCCGGTCAGTACGTGGCCGTGATCACGGCATCGGAGATGAAGGCAACGAAGGCAGGGACCGGACGCTATCTCGAACTGACCCTTCAGATCGTCGACGGCGCCTATCAGGGTCGACTTCTCTGGTCGCGCATCAATCTGGAGAACCCGAACGCGACCGCCGTCGAGATGGGCCGCGCCGAGCTCTCCGCCGTCTGTCGAGCTGTTGGCGTGATGACACCGCGCGACTCGGCGGAACTCCACGACATCCCGATGCTCGTGACCGTGAAGGTCAAGAAGCGGGACGACACGGGTGACTTCACGAATGAGATCCGTGGCTACGCGCCCAAGGCTTCGGCCGTGCCGGCGACCCCGACGTCTGGCGGAGCCCCCTGGAAGCGGTCGTGATCCAGCTGCGTCCGTATCAGGAAGAGGCCGTGGCCTCGATCTACGCGCATCTGCGGGAGCGCGACGACAACCCGTGCGTCGTGATCCCGACGGGCGGAGGCAAGACTCCGGTCTTGGCCTCCGTCTGTAGGGATGCCGTAGAGCTGTGGGACGGACGTGTTCTCGTCATCGCGCACGTGAAGGAGCTCCTCGAGCAGGCGGTCGACAAGATCCGCCGCATGGCTCCGGGTCTGGGGTCGCAAGTGGGAGTCTATTCCGCTGGCCTCCGGCGACGGGACAGTGACCACCGGATCATCGTCGCCGGGATCCAATCGGTGTATCGCCACGCGTGCGATCTCGGTCCCTTCGATCTCATTCTGATCGATGAGGCTCACATGATCCCGCCCGACGGCGAGGGCATGTACCGGGCATTCCTCGCGGACGCTCGTGTCGTCAATCCGAGTGTCCGGCTGATAGGCCTCACCGCAACGCCCTATCGGATGAGGAGTGGACCGATCTGCGCGCAGGACCACCTCCTCCATCACGTCTGCTACGAAGTCGGGATCCGCGAACTCATCGCTCGCGGGTATCTCGCTCCGCTCACGACCCGCGGGGGGCGTCGGCAGATCGATGCATCGACTCTCAGGGTTCGTGCGGGTGAGTTCGTGGCCAGTGAGGCCGAAGCCGCCATGGACGGCGACGACATGGTCGCGAGCGTGTGCGAAGAGATTGCTGAGGCGTCGGCCGACCGGAGATCGGTTCTCATCTTCTGCGTGGGCGTTCGGCACGCCAGGCACGTCGCCCGCGTCCTGGGCTCGATCACGCAATCCGAGGTCGGTGCCGTGTTCGCGGACACTCCGGCCGAAGAACGACGGGACATCCTCTCTCGCTTCCGCGACGGCAGCATTCGGTACCTCGTGAACGTCGACGTCCTGACCACAGGGTTCGATGCCCCCGGAATCGACTGCATCGCACTCGTGAGGCCAACCCTCTCCCCAGGCCTCTACTATCAGATGGTTGGCAGAGGGTTCCGTACGCACCCCGACAAGTCCGACTGCCTCGTGCTCGACTTTGGCGGCAACGTCGTCCGGCACGGTCCGGTCGACACGCTGAGCGCACGTGCGTCCCGTCCAGCGCCAAGCGAGGGGGACGCTCCCGCGAAGGAGTGCCCCGACTGCCGCGTCATCGTGGCCGCCGGCTTTGCGCGATGCCCGAACTGTGGTCATCAGTTCCCCCCACCCAAGCACCGGCCTCTCGAATCCAAGGCAAGTCGAGCTGGCATCTTGAGCGGAGAGGTCGCGACCGAGACCATCGAGGTACTCGGCGTCGAGTACAGCGTCCACAGAAAGCGCGGCGCACCCGACGACGCACCCCGTTCCCTACGCGTCGAGTACAAGATCGGGTTTCACCGCTACCAGTCCGAGTGGGTTTGCTTCGAGCACGCCGGGTTCGCCCGGACCAAGGCCGAGGCCTGGTGGAGGGAACGCTCGAACGCACCCGTCCCGTCCACCGCGACGGATGCTGAGGTACTCGCCAACGCCGGCGCCCTGTGCTCCACCCGGACGATCACGATTCGCGCCGTCAGCGGAGAACGATACGAGAGGATCGTCGCCCATGGACTCGGAACCAAGCCCGACTGGCGCGAGCCGGGATGGGACGAGGTGACTGAAGGCTTTGTCTACGCCGGAGCATGGGACGATGACGAGCTACCGTTCTAGGAGGCGACGGACATGAGCACGGCAACCCGCACGATCGACGAGGCGCTCCGTCTGGCCGAGTTGGAGTACGCGGTCTTCCCCTGCGCGCCAGGAACGAAGGTCCCAGCCACAGAGAACGGCTTCTACGATGCGACGACCGACCCTTCCCGGATTGAGGAGTGGTGGAGGAAGACACCGTCCGCGAACCTCGCCCTCTACACCCGTGGTCTCCTCGTCGTGGACATCGATACGAACGGCACCCCGAATCCGTGGCCTCCGACTCGGGCCCACGCGGCGGACCTCGAGAGGGTGCCGAGAACGCGGTCACCGCGTGGCGGCTCACACCACTACTTCAGGCAGCCGTCTGGCCGCGACTGGCGTTGCACCGAGAGCAAGATCGCGAACCACGTCGACACGCGGGCAAACGGTGGGTACGTCGTCCTGCCCCCGTCCTTCGCAGAAGGCGACTGGTACCGCTGGGTCGAACCCCTGAGTCTCCGAATCGAGGATTTGTCCGAACCACCGGGTTGGCTGGCAGAGCTCGTTGACGCCCACAGCCAGTCGACGACTCCCACGACCGAGTCGAGGGCCCGATCTGCCCTCGCACCAAAGGACGCCAGTCTCATCCCAAGCGGACAGCGCAACGCCACTCTTGCGAGTCTCGCAGGGACGATGCGTCGGGTGGGAATGGCACGAAACGAGATCCTGGCGGCGCTACTCGAGACGAATCGCACTCGATGCCTCCCGCCACTCGCGGACCGGGAGGTCGAACAGATTGCAGTGAGCATCTGCCGATACGAGCCGGACAGGATCGCTGTCGCCATGGCCGAGCACCACTGGGCTCAGGATCGGACCGCGGCCGACGACGCATCGTCCTCACCCACCGACCCGGGCGCGCTGTCGGACGACTTCTACCGGATACCTGGTTTCGTGTCCGAAGTCATGGACCACACCCTCCGCACGGCCCCCTATCCGAACGTCGTCATGGCATTCACGGGGGCCCTGGCTCTCCTCGCCCTCCTCGCTGGACGAAAGGTCAGGGATCCAGGCAACAACCGGACGAACCTCTACATCCTCGGTCTCGCGCATTCTGGAGCCGGAAAGGACCGGCCCCGTCAGGTGAACGCAGAGATCCTGCATGAGATCGGTGCCGCGCATCGACTCGCCGGGACGTTCTCATCGGGCGAAGGGATCCAGGATGCACTCAATGCCGAGCCCTCCCTCCTCTTCCAGACCGATGAGATCGACGGGATGCTCCAGTCCATCAACAAGGGTCGGGATGCACGGTGGGAAGCGATCATGAACACGCTCCTCACCTTCTATTCGTCCGCGAGCTCGGTGTTTCCCATGCGCAAGAAGGCTGGCAAGGAGGCGGCGGGAGCCATCAACCAGCCCTGTCTCGTCCTCTTCGGCACCGCGATCCCAAGGCACTACTACGCGGCACTCTCCGAGCGAATGCTCACGAACGGGTTCTTCGCCCGCATGTTGATCCTCGAATGCGGACCTCGAGGCACGGGACAGGAGCCATCCATCGAGCCAATCCCCGAGTCCGTGCTCCGAACAGCCAGATGGTGGGCGGAGTACCGTCCCTCGGGCGGCAACCTCGTCAGCGAGAACCCAGAGCCCCGAATCGTGCCGCAGACCGAGGAGGCTCGGGACCTCCTGTCTGCCACCCGCCGTCTGACCGAGGTCGAGTACTCCGCGGCCGAGGCTCGCGGCGATGAAGTGGGAACGACGGTCTGGGGCCGGGTGAGTGAACACGCGAGAAAGCTCGCCCTCCTCTACGCGGTGAGCGCATGCCACGAGACACCGCAGATTGGCGCAGACGCGGCTCATTGGGCCACGGCCCTCGCAGTCCATCAGGCTCGGCGCATGCTCTTCCAGGCCAGTGCAAACGTCGCTGAGAACCCGTTCCACGCCGAGTGCCTGAAGCTCATCGCCAAGCTCGACTCTGTGGGTGGTGAGATGTCTCACAGCCGTCTGCTCAAGGCTATGAGAACGGACAGCAAGACCTTTGCCGTGCTCGTCCAGACGCTCGCCGAGAGTGGACAGCTCGTCGTCCGGAAGGACGTCACCGCGACGCGACCGGGGACCTACTACGCGATCCCGGAGGCTGATGCGGGAAAGATCGGCGGGAAGAATCTCGAAAACGGGAAAGATTCGGCGATTGGAACGTCACCGCGCGGGGAAGGATTGGGAAAGATTGGGAAGGATTCAGAGAGGTAAGTACACGTATATCAATCTCTCTCTCTATCTTTCTCATTGTTCCCCTACCTACCCGCGCACGCGTATGTACCGGCTCTCGCGCGTGTGCGCGCAAGGGGGGTCCAAAAGTGGGGAAAGATTCGACCGACAGCTCTACCCAGCCAGGAGGGGCCGCAGCGTCACCGCGTATCGAACGGCTCCGTCGGCTGACGAACCTGGAGCGTCCGGATCGGGGCGCACGTCTTGAGGCCGTCCATCTCATCCTTGAGGAATGTGACGACATCGTGCGCCGCGCGCCGGCGGCTCCGTTCTGCTCTCTCGTGCCGGTGCTGGTCATGCTCCTGCTCGTGATCCTTGCCGAGGAGGCGCGGTGAGAGTGTCCGTGACGCAACGAGCAACCCCCGACCGGATGGCCGAGGGTGCCGGGCGCGACGTGCGCCACACCCTACGTGTCCCGTCGAGCCTTCGCCTCGTCCAGGATCGTACCGATCCCGTCGAGGTCCCCGTTCGCTCCCGCGATGGCGAGCCCCTTCACGAACTTGCTCGCGCGTGCCGGTCCGGCTGCGGCGTGGATGGCGTCGCGCTCCGTCCGGGTAAGTCTGAAGGCGAACACCACCAGCTCCTCCGCGTCCTCGGACGTCGCGGTCGGTTCGGCCTTCGGATCCGGCTTCGCCTTCCGTCCGCCCTTCTTCGTCGTCGTGCTCGTCGCGTCCTGCGTCTCGGCCGTCGCCGTGACATCCTCAGCCTTCGTCGCCTTGGTCGCTCGCTTCGCCCTCCGCGCCTCGGCCAGTTCCCCGTGGACCTTCTTCGTCACCTTCATTGCTCATCTCCTCTCGATCGTTGCGCGCACGATCCGGCTCGGCACCTTGCCGCACCCTTCGCACGCTACGTGTCCACCCGCATCCTCGATCGCGATGACCGACTCGGGCGTGATCTCTTGCCACCGTTCACTCCGCCACGTGTCACTCCCAGGATGAGGGAGGTGGCAGCATGCGCAGACGATGGCGCCCTCTTCGTTCCAGAAGACCTGGTGCTCCTGCAGTCCGAACCTCGGTGTGCGCGTGGGCGTCACGGGTCACTCCTCCTCGCCGCAGATGCGCGCGACGATCTCGGCCAGTCGGTCCCGGGTCCCGGTGACGTCGTCCACCCACCCCGCATCGACCTGGTCGAGGTCGGCGTCGAAGTGACCGTCTGCTGCCTCCATGATCTTCCACGCGAGTTCGCGGATCTCATCGACCACGCGTACGAACGTGGCCCTGTCGTTGGTGCTCTCGTTCATGCGTCAACGTTCCTCTCTGCGGATGAACGCGACCAGGTCGCGCAGTTCGGTGGCGATGTGCGCCGCGTCGCCGGCGTGTCCCCAGTGGACGTTCTCCGGATCGACCTCGAAGTGCTCGTCCGCCGCCGCGCGGATGATGTCGAGCAGTTCGCGGATCTCGTTCACGTGCCGGACGAAGGCGTCGGTCGCCGTCTCCTTGGGTCGTTCGGTCTTCTTCATGGTGTGGCCTCCCGTGCGTGCGCCCGTGGCGCTTGCTTCGGGCCCCGTGCCCGCCGCAACACAACAAACGCGCTGCATGCGCGCATGCCTCAAGGTCTTTCTGCAGTTCATGGAGGAATGAATGGGTCGAAGTAGGAAGCTCTCGATGTGGGGCGCATTGCCGCCCTATCTGGGTGGAAAGCGCAGGCTTTGTCCGCTCATCTTCCGCGAGTTAAGCCGCTTGTTGCCTCGATCGCGGTGGAGCGCACTTGTGTTCCTGGACGGGTTCCTTGGCGGTGGGTCCGTCTCTCTCACGCCAAGGCCCAAGGTCTGCGCGTCATCTCCACGGACATCGCCGAGCGCGCCATCGTGACCGGCAAGGCGCTGATCGAAAACAACCGGGTCCGCCTCACGCGCGAGGACGTGCTTCGGCTCACGGCACCGGGAGAGACGGACGAGCCCGGCCGGATCGAGCGGGACTACGCCCCAAACACGTTCACGGCCTCACAGGCGCGCTTTCTCGACCGGGCACTAGCTGTGGCCGAGGCCACGCCCGACGCCACCAAGGCGAACCTCGTGCGTCTGTTGGCCGTTCGCGTCGCTCTCCTCGCGCACCCGATGTCCCAGGTCCGGAAGGGAACGATCCATCGCGTCGAGACGGGTGAGTACGAAGCCATCACGGAGAGCTGCGTGAGGCACTACGTCGACGGCCTCCGGCTCACCCGTCCCGGCAAGCTGTGGGAGCTGGCGCAGTCGATCAACGCGGGTGTGTTCCAGGGCAACGCCGAAGTGCGGAAGGTGAGCGTGCTCGATGCGCTCCCGGACATCCGTGCGGACGTTGCATACCTAGACCCACCTTATCCGGGGGTCATGAGCTACGAGAAGGAGTACAAGGTCATCGACGAGCTGCTCGAAGGATCCGCCCGCCCGAACAGTCCCTTCACCGCGAAGGATGGCGCAAACATGCTCGACGGTCTCTTCGAGCGTGCGCAGCACATCCCGATCTGGATGCTCTCCCTGGGCAACGCTGTCGTCGGGATCGAAGAGCTCGCGGCGAAGATGGCGAAGCTTGGACGCCGCACGAAGCCGATCGAGATCCGCTACCAGCATCTGCCCGCCGTGGCGACGGCTGAGAAGAAAGCCACCAACCTGGAGTTCCTCGTCGTCGGATGGGATCCCAAGGCCGACGTGTTCCGTACGCACACCCGTTCCCGAGTCATGGAGGACTCACACGCATGACGACTAAGAAGCCGAAGAGCCAGGGTGCACAGCACCTCGGTGCTCAGATGATCCCGCTCGGGAATCTCCTGCCGCACCCGCTCAACTCGAACCAGATGCTCCCCGAGATGCGGGAGAAGCTGAGAGCGCACATCAAGCGGACGGGTCGCTACCCGTTCCTGGTCGTGCGTCCGCATCCCGATGAGCCCGGAAAGTTCCAGACGCTGGACGGACACCACCGGATCCTGGTCATCCAGGACCTCGGACACACCGAAGCCCGGTGCGACGTGTGGGAGGTCGATGATCGTGAGGCGAAGCTGCTGCTCGCCACGCTCAACCGTCTCGAAGGCCAGGACCTCCCCATCCGGCGCGCCCAGCTCCTCCACGAACTGCTCGGCGAGATGTCCGTCGACGACCTGGCGGGCCTACTCCCCGAGACGGATCGGCAGATCGAGGAGCTGCACGCGTTGCTCGAGTTCCCGGCCGAAGAGATCGCAACGCTCCTGGACGAGATGGCAGTGGAAGAAGAGAAGGTCCTGCCACGCGTCATGTCGTTCGTCGTCACACCCGACCAGGAGAAGGACATCGAGCAGGCCGTGGAACTGGCGTCGGACGGTACACCCGGTCGTGACCGTCGCGCCCGAGGACTCACCAACCTCGCGCGGGAGTTCCTCGCGGCCCGGGAGGCCGACCCGGCCAGTGAGGCTGAGCCCGAAGCGTGAAGCGGACGCAGTCCAAGAACCGGGAGGAGGCCCGTCGTCTCTACCTGACGGGCGAGATGCACTCCAACAAGGAGATCGCGGCTCGCCTGGGCGTCAAGCCACACACCGTCGGCAAGTGGCGCCGGGACGAAGACTGGGACGGTCTTCGCTCGAAGATCGACATCCGTGCTGCGGAGATGTTCGTCGAGAAGATCGCGTCCGACCGCGTCACGCTCAACGTTAGACACTATCGAATGTGGGAGCTACTCCTCGCCAAGCTCGCGGACGACATGAAGGCACGGAAGACGTCAGACATCCGCGACCTGGAGCGGCTCTCCTCCATCCTCGACAAGGCTCAGAAGGGGCAGCGGCTCGCCAAGGGACTCTCCGTCGCGGGCGAGACGGAAGAGGCCATCCGCGCCCAGGCCGTGGCGGACATGCGGAAGCTGGTCGATGCGTTCGTCGACAGCGTGAAGGAGAACGTCGATGACGAGGTCACGAGGGACCGGATCCGTACTGCCATCCTCGACGCACTACCTGAAGAGGCGGATGCAGGAGCTGGCGAGTCCGGCTACTCGAGCGATCACTGAGCCGCTCGCGGAGTGGTCCGTCGCCAAGGTGAGACTCGAAGGAAAGCCGTTCAGCTTCCAGGACCACGCCTACCTCCGGGCCATCTACGACGACGTCAGCCCCCACGTCGTCCTCTCCAAGGCCGCCCAGATCGGCGGGACGACCTGGGCCATCCTGCGTGCGTTCCATGCCTGTATCTCAGGCCTCAACGTCCTCTACTACTTCCCGACCAAGACCGACGTCCTCGACTTCTCGAAGTCGCGTGTCGCGCCACTCCTCGGGGACAACCCGTTCCTCAGCCGGCTCATGAAGGACACCGATACCGCGGGTCTCAAGCGGATCGGGGATGCCCATCTCTACTTGCGCGGGATGCAGTCGACTGTTGGGATGAAGTCCGTGCCCGCCGACATGCTCGTGTTCGACGAACTCGACGAGGCAGCGCCGGGTGCCAAGGCCATGGCCATCGAGCGCCTGGCCCACTCCGACTACAAACGCCTGATCGAGCTCTCCAACCCCAGCCTCCCGGACTACGGGATCGATGAGCAGTACCAGAAGAGCGACCAGCGGCACTGGACGATGAAGTGCACCGCATGCGGCACGTGGACGGCCATGGACCGCGAGTTCCCCATGAAGCTCGGCCAGGACGTCCGGATCCTCCGCCCGAGACCGGACGGCTCGATCTACCGGGCCTGCCCCAAGTGCTCAGCGGAACTCGACACTGAGGTGGGCGAGTGGGTCGCAGACTTCCCCGACCGCAAGATCCGCGGCTACCGGATCAGCCAGCTGTTCTCGTCGAAGGTTGATCCAGCGGAGATTCTGGACGAGTACCGTACGACCCGGTTCCCGGATCGCTTCTACAACCTCAAGGTCGGGATCCCCTGGGCTGACCTCAGCCGGCGAGTCGATGAAGCAACCGTGCTCGCTCTCTGCGGCGAGGACGGGATGGCCGAGTCCAACCGAGGAGGATGGGTGGTCATGGGCGTCGACACCGGAAAGCACCTCCACTCGGTGATCCTGCGGAACGGATACGAAGGCAACCGGGACGCCTGGCGCCTCCTCCATCTCGGAGTCTCCGAGACGTTCGAGGAGTTGGACGGTCTCATGGACCGGTTCGGCGTGAACCGCTGCGTGATCGACGGATTCCCGGAGACACACGCGACACGGGAGTTCTCCAGCCGCTCGGGTGCCTACATGTGCTTCTTCAACGAGCACCAACGCGGAGCGCCAAAGTGGGACGACGAGGCTCGGTCCGTCGCCGTGAACCGAACGGAGGCACTCGATGCCTCTCGGACCCTCGTCCGCGACAAGCTCCTCGTGCTCCCTAGGCAGAGTCCGGTCGTCGAGACGTTCGCCAAGCACATGGCTGCGGACGCCAAGATGCTCGACGAGGACTCGGAGACGGGAATCCGGAAGTACCGGTACATCCGAACGGGAGCGAACCACTTCTCGATGGCCCTGACCTACGCGTGTCTCGCGAGTACGGGCGGTGGGCTAAGGCCGCTCGGGCCGGAGGAGATCGCGGAACTCGCTCGAGGAATGCGGAGCTTCGAGGAGGCGTGGGAGGAGCAGCGGGCGAAGAGCCCGTGGCAGTGGTAGGTACTGATGCCAAGCGAACCCTGTGGCCAGGCCCTACGAATCTCTCTACCCGACGTGCTACAGTCTCGGCTCCTACTTTGGACACTTCGGGGAGCCACGAAGGGGTGAGGACTGGACGACATGCCACCATGGCCACCGAAAGCGTTTGTGCGCTTCGAGAAGGCACTGGACACGAGCATAGGCACCGCCCAGATCGTCACTGACGCTGGGAAGTGCTACTGCAAGGCTATGGGGAACCCGCAAGGCACCCAGGCCCTCGCATGCGAACTCGTAGGAACCGGGCTGGCTGAGTGGCTGGGCCTGAAGACCTTCGAGTACGGAGTACTCGATCTGGGCCCAGCCGTTGAGTTGCCATTCATCAAGGGTGGGCGAGCAGACTCCGGCCCCGCCTTCGTGACCCGAGCGGAGGCGGGGAACGCCTGGGGTGGGTCGTCCGACGAGCTGACTCAGCTCAAGAACTTGGACGACATACCGAAACTAGTCGTGCTCGACACGTGGACCCTGAACTGCGACCGGTGCTCTCCCGCAGGAGCTGGCAGGAACCCGCATCCAGACAACGTGTTCTTTTCTTGGGACCAGTCACGGAGCGAGGTTCCCTGCTTAGTAGCAATGGACCACTCCCACTGCTTCGTCTGTGGCGCTGCGGTCAACAAGAGGGTTGCCAACATCGACAATCTTCAGGATCGACGGATCTATGGCCTCTTCCCTGCCTTTCGCACGGTCGTTGCCTCAAGGCGAGCGCTACTGAGGGAATCGCTCTCCAAACTGAAGACCTTTCGTGCTGAGGATTGTCGCGACCTGCTGGCAAGAGTTCCGAGGCAATGGGGATTGGACCAGCCATCTCGTGACGCGCTGTGTGACTTGGTCACGTTTCGGGCAAGGTTTGTCGGAGATAACATGATGGAATGGCTTGAACCGCTATGTTGGCCACAAGGCGAACTTACCTTCGACGACGGAATGGAGTAGCTGATGGTCCAGCAAAGAGCCTACTACAGCGTCATCCAGTACTGTCCTGATGCTTCGAGGATGGAGGCTGCCAACATTGGCGTCTTCATCGCCGTGCCGGAGATGAGGTTTGTCCGCGCAAAGACCTCGCATGGCAACGACCGTCCCCGGCGGTTCTTTCAGTTGAGCACCGCCGAGAGGGAGAGACTGAATGCTGCGAAGATCGCGATAGAACGACGGGTCGAGTCGAGTAGCGAACAGTTTCTGCGAATTGAAGACGTGGTTAGATTCGTTGGGTCGCGAGGAAACGAGATCACCCTGACTCCACCGAGAAGCATGCTGGTGGATGACCCCGAGCGCGCCCTGGACCGACTGTTTGCGGAGCTAGTTGGCGGGAGGCCTCGAAGAGAGGCACGCCGACTGAAGCCGATACTCGACCGTGTGTTCCGTCGGCCCGGCGTCGAGGAGCACGTCGAGTTCAACGGGGTGTTTGAGATTCCCGTGGTTCGCCGCGAACTCCGAGTTCCCTATGCCTTCCAGAACGGGCGGCTCAACCTAGTGTTGCCGCAAGAGTTCACATCGAGGCCGGCAGCGCTGGACAAGGCGATGAAGCTGGCAATCGAAGGCGACCTCCTGTACCGCGAGACCGAGTATGGTGTCCAGCGACAGCTCGTTGTCGTCCCATACACTCGGACGTCGGCCTGCCAGATCCCGCCAGAGGTTGACACGGTCCTGGGCAACTACAAAGTACGCGTCGTACATGAGGAACAGATCGACGACTTCTCCCGTGAAGTGGAGAAGACTATCCGCCCCAGGCTCCGACAGTGATTAACACGCCAGGTTGCGTACGCTCTCCCGCAGTTCCTCGTCGCTCGGATGCGTATACACGACGGTCGTGAGCGGGCTCGCATGCCGGGCGAACCGTTGCGCCAGGAATAAGTCCCTGGATCTTCGGTAGACGGCCGTTACCGCCGTGTGGCGCAGGCTGTGGAACGGGTAGAGCCGGTCGAGCCCCGCGATCTCCTGCCATTCCCGGAACAGCACCTGGACCCGACGCGTCGAGATCCGGCGTCGAGACTGCGCGCAGAAGAGCGGGGCGTCGTGATCGAGACGTTCTCCCCGGTCGAGCTTGTAGCTCCACAGCGCGATAAGCTTCGGCACGAGGGCATCGGGCAGGAAGACGTCGCCCACTCTCCCCCGCTTCGCGATCTCTCTGCGGACCTTGATGCGGGACCGGAGCTGGCCGTTCGGGAAGTAGACGTCGCCCACGTTCATCCCGACGATCTCGCCGAGACGGAGCCCCGTCCCGAGGGCCAGGGAGAAGACGGCGTGGTCCCGTGGATGCTCGGCGGATGCGAGGAGAAGGCTTTGCTGGTCGTCGCGGGTCAGGGTCTGCGGGCTCAGGCGTGACATGTGGACCTCCGTGGTCCATGTTCATTGCGGGTGCGGGAAAGTCAAGGAGACGAGCGTGACAAAGAGAACTGAGCTCTTTGCAGGCCAAGGCGACGACGCTGCGTTTCGGGCAGTAAGGGATCACCATGGCTACGCAGACATCAAAGAAGAGTGCTTGCGGTTGTGGGCAATGTTCGAGCCATGCGCCAGGCCGGACTTCGCTGAAGGCTTCTCCTGGTCCTTCCACTCTGGGTTCTGGGAGATGTGGCTCGGTGTCCGCCTGCTAGAGCGGTACCCTAGGACGGTCGCCACCAAGAAAAGTGCACCGGACTTTCTGGTCCACTGGAATGGCAGAGAAGCGTTCGTCGAGGCAACCGTGGCTTACCGCGGTCAGGGGCGGGACCAGGTGCCCGACATCTCAAAGCGAATTGACGACGACGACTCGGTACCATTCGATGAGTGCATCCTCCGGATCACCTCGGCTGTCAGAACAAAGGCCACCGCCAACAAGGCCCGAGAAATGACCGTGACTCGATCGTACGTCGTTGCGGTCAACCTCCCTTACCCGGAAGCATGGGTGTGCTCCGATCCTCCACTTGCTATTCAGGCCTGCCTCGGGATCGGCGGACTTCACCTCGGGTTGGGTGACGAGAAGTTGCCCAGGACGACCGCGATTCCTCGACGGTCCATCGAAAAGGCATCTGGGTCGTCCGTCACCACCGAGTGCTTCCGTGATCCCGAGTACTCACACATCTCGGCCGTCGTAGTCGCCTCCGTGAATCCCTTCTCGTCCAGCTATCATGACCCCGACGTGGAGTTCCTCCACAATCCTCTGGCCAATCACCCGCTCCCGCTCGGTTGGCTCAAAGCGGACCGGGAGTGCTGGATTGTGGGTCAAGATCTCAGAATCCGACGCGGCGCCAACAACAACCCGAGCTAGGCGCCAATCGAGCGTGCGCGCCCCCCGGCAGCCGTTGACACCCGGAATCCGACACGCCGTAGCTCCTCTGCGAACACGACTGGGAACTCCTCCGGCGGATGGCCGATGAGCCACGCGCGGAAGATCCAGCAGCGCCGTCCACCGATCCACCACCGCTGGTACTCCGGCTCGAGTTCTGCGACGGAGATCTGGACGAGCGTCACCCCGCGAATCGCTTCACGGTAGGCGGCGGCCAGACGATCCTTGCGGTCGTGCTGGAGCAGTAGGCGGACCCGAGTCGGGTGCGTTTCGATGCGCGCGATCATGACGCCCGAGTGTCCTCGGGACGGGCACCGCGTCAACGATGCGTCTGCGTGGGATCGAAACCGAGGGATCCCCGGCTTGGCGCACCGAGTACACCGAGATGGACAAGCCCAGTCCAACTGCTTGGACACGATGCGACACACGCGTCGACCGAAACCGAGGGGATTCCCTGAGATCGACGTGCAACACCACTTCGAGTGTCCACGCGGTTGTACGGACGGGTCCAAACGCGGCATCACGACAAGCGTAGATGCTCAAAAAGCGGCATCGCCAGTTTGGAAAGGGGCAGAAAAGCGGCATCGGGGTCTGCGGAGATGCCCCAAAAGCGGCATCGAAATGCCCTTTGGGCAGCGAAACGGCATCGGGTCTCGCGGGGGTCGCATCCTGTAAGGCTTTGTGGCTACGCCTGATGCAACGCATCGGACGCCTCTGAACGGTGCTGAAACCGTCGATTTCGGGCGAGAAACTGCCGCTCAAATGCCCCTATGGCGTCTCGGGGGCTTGTACATGCCGTTGGTCTGCCGCAAGGACGTCGCGTTTCCATGAAAGGGCGACGACCCTTCGACACAACCGAGGGGATCCCCTCGTACGGGCAACCACGCATGGTTGCCGTTGCGTGGTCGTGGTACTCCTTTTTTGATCTCGTCAGTTGCCATCTCGGCTGCACAAACCCGCGACCAAAGCAGCCCCTGCCTTCCTCGAATTGTTGCTCCGTCTGGCGCCCCGCACTCAAGAACTCCACCTTGAAGGAGATCGCCGTGAAGTCCGTCGAGCCATCCCCCCGCTCCCTTCCAAACTGCAGTGCCCTTCAGTCCGCTGCAATCCCTCGGATTCTGCGGGCCTCGGCAATGCTGCTTCTCGCCGTCGGTCTGGTTGCAACTCTGGCAGCGCAGTCCCACGCAGGTCCGAATGAGGGCGGCACGTTGATCCTCCACGCAAGCACGACCGTTACCTATACAACCACCACCTCCGACTACTGCGGGATGTCGACGCTGGCGTCTTGCGACCTGGCGAACACCACGGTCAACGGGCACGACACGGCTGTCATCTACGTATTCGCGGCCTTCGACTCTTCCGCCGCGCCGCGGCTGTCGGGTGTCGCCTTCGGAGCGGAGTACGATGAGTCGCGCATTGCCATTCTGGACTACGGGTCTTGCGGTGACTTCGAACTTCCTGACCCGGACTGGCCCGAAACTGGCACTGGGACGAGTGTGACATGGAACTCCGCCCAGGAATCGCATCTCCACGAGTGTTACTGGTTCGCTACTCATGCTCTCCCCGGAGGCTCCACGACCCAGTTCACCTTGGTCGCTCATCCCACTCAAGACGGTGTTTTCGCGGACGATGCGGTTCCTTCACGATTGGACCCGATCCTGGGATTCGGCACGGTCGGCTTTGGCACGCCCGGCTTGAACTCGTGCCCGGGAACGATGGATGGCGAGTCAGACGAAGGCCCAATGGGGAACGATGGCTCAGATCCCCCACTTGATGATCACGGGATCTCGGACGCCTATGCACCTGGGGTCGCTGTCGTTGTGTTTCGACCTGGTGCGTTGCAACTCCCGCCTCAATTGGACTACTCCGGAACTCACTTTCGTCTACCTTGGGAAGCCGTGTCTACTACGAACTATAGCCTCCACGATCGGTTCTCGTCCGCAGGAGCTACGTACATAGAGCCAATCGGACCGGCTTGGAGACACCTTTCCGGCTTGCCTACCATGAATCGCCATGGAGAGTATGTAACACTCGTTGATTTCACCGATGTGTATCTCGTCTTCTTTGACGATGGCGTTGAAGTCGATCGGTTCGTAAGTACGATTTCCGGCCACGAGGACGTATTGCGAGCCAGTGGCAGTAGCCCAATGATCGCCGATGTCCTTGTCCCCGATGATCCGTTCTTCGCCCAACAGTACCACCTCGACAACCCAGGCATTGGCGACTGCGAGTTTGATATCGACATAAACGCGCCAGAAGGATGGGATCTATCAAATGCGTGGGGAACAAAGATTGGAGTCTGCGACGAACCAATGGTTGCCCACGAGGACGTACTACCTTGGGTCGATCCATCTCTGAGCAGGAGTTTCATCAATGGGTACTCGTGGCTGTCCGACGAGGCCCTGGCGTCCCACGGCCTATGGGTCGCTGGGGTGGCCGGCGCACGCACGAACAACTCCACCGGGGTCTCCGGCGTCGCTAACTTTGACGGGGCAGTCGTTCCCGATGACGGCGTACTAGTCCTACTTCGGACCAGAGGTGGAGCTCTTGTGAATGCCAAGCAGACACACTCACAAGCACTTGACTACCAAGCCGGTGAGGCATACCCCCAAATCCTGGTCTCCAACCACAGCTGGAGCTTTCCGAGTTGGTCGGATTGCAGCTCGTACGACCTAGATTTCGTCA
>JAWKQE010000084.1:0-1097 GCA_041390305.1 Candidatus Eiseniibacteriota bacterium | reverse complement strand
GTGAGGATGCACCAAACCCCGATCACCGGGTCAGGCTCGCCGGCCCCATCGGGCCCCTTGGCCGACAACGCCTTGCGGCGCTCCCCCCTCCGCTTCCCAGTAGCTATCGTGAGTATCGGTACGGGTTTGTCCTAATGGCGACGGCTGCGGAGCGGGCCGTACTCTTCGACACATCAAGGTGTACCGGAGGCGAGTTTCCCCGACTCCGAGGGACTATGACAACGCCACAACTCCATTCGAGACATGCAATGACCATCCGGGAACTCGGCCCCGGGCCGGGTAGACAGCCCTCCGACTCCGTTTCGGCACTGCCGACGGTGTACATCGTGAGCGGGAGTCGCTCGATGCGGTCGAGTCTGCAAGGGCTCGTGTCCGGACTGGGATATGCCGCGAAGTCGTTCCCGGATGCGGAGTCATTCCTCGGCCAGCACCGGCTCCGGCCCCAGGCCTGTCTCATCCTCGACCTCAACCTCCCGGGCATGAGCGGTCTCGACCTCCTCGATCGCCTCCAGGAGGCGGACCCGGAGCTGCCCGTGATCGCACTCGGCGAAGGGTACGACGTCACCCTCGCGGTGGCCGCCATGCGGCACGGCGCGATCGACTACTTCGAGAAGCCGTTCTCGGATCACCGCCTCGCGTTGAGAGTGGAAGAGACCGTCGCGTAGCGCGCAGCTGGACCCGATCAGCGCATCGGACCGCATACGGTTCACGAATGGGAACGTGGTCGGATCTCGCTCGCGCCAAGGTCCGCAACTAGCCGACGACGAGGAACGGAGACCAGTAGTACGGGTGAGGGAGTTCCGCCCGTAGGCTTTCGCGCGCCCTGCACGCGGCCGCAGCGGCGGAGTCGCCCTGACACCACTCCTCGTAGAAGCGAGTCGCGAAACGGCGGGCGGCGTCGCCATCGATCCGCCATGCCGCGAGCACGACCTCGCGCGCACCCGCGGCCAGGGCTGCTGTGGTCCAGCCTTCGATCTCCGAACCGGGCATCCGCCCCACTCTCCCGGACTCACAGCTGGTCAGATGTATGAGCGCTCCGGTCAGGTGTTCGCGCCTCAGCTGCTCGAACCCGAACCAGCCGTCAGAGAGCTGAATGC
>JAWKQE010000083.1:0-1103 GCA_041390305.1 Candidatus Eiseniibacteriota bacterium | reverse complement strand
CGAGTGCCCGAGGAGGGTGCGGAGCGTGCCCGGCTGGAATCCTTCGTCGAGGAGGTGCCTCAGCTGGACGACGAGTTCGTTGAGGAGGGCCGCGTGCATTCCCGCGGCCCGGCGAACCCCGAGTGCGTCGTAGATGACGATGTAGGCGAAGACGGCAGCCACCGCGAAGGTCGGGCTTCCCCAGCCGACTTCGAGGCCCGCGGAGAAGGCGAGAGCGGTGACCCCGGCGCTATGGGACGACGGCATCCCTCCGGTTTCCCAGAAGCGTCCCGCCGCTCCACTCCAGCCTTCACTCGAGACGTGCGAGATCACCTTGATGACCTGCGCGGCCGTGGCCGCAACCATGGCCGGCCAGAGCAGCTGATTTTCCAGAATCGGAGGCAGGTTCAATAGACGTTTCGGAGCCGGTCTTCCCGCTGCGCCGCCTCCCGGCGCTCGATCTCGTCGAGCATTTCATTGGCTTCCGCGAACCGGGTCGGGCCGGCGATCGCCGACGCGAGCCAGAGCACGGCCCGGATCCGGCTCATCGGTACGCCGAGGTTCTTCGCGCCGCGGAGGTGCGAATAGAGCTGATCCGGAACGTCCTGGACGAGGAGCAGGGGGATGATCCAGAGCTCCCGTTCCCTCGGCGTGATGACCGGCCTCGAGAGGACCTTGCCGTACCCCTCGAAGACCATCCAGTCCGCCAGCTCCGGATGGATCCGGCCGAGGTTCTCCCGGAGGCGCGTGTACTGCGAACCGTAGACGGCCCGGCACAGTTCGCTGCCGCGACGCCACCATTCCCGAGCGTACCGCTCGAAGCTGCCCGGGCCTTCCCCGGGCGACTCGAGGTGCATGGGCGGCCCTTCCGCGAGCCGGATCCTTCTGCCCTTGAGTGCGGCACCGAAGTCTCCCGGTCCTCCGAGAATCCTGTCGAGAGACGGGATCTCGGACGGCACGTGGAGCGGGTCCGCCGCGAGCCCCAAGCCGCGACGGCGGCTGCGGGTGACTTCGTGGAGCCGCGCGAGCGCGTTGATGGTCCGTGGAAAGCCGACGAAGAGATAGCTCTGGAGGAGCGACTCGGCGAGGTAGAAGGCCGGGACCCGATCCTCGAGGGCCCAGTC
>JAWKQE010000082.1:0-1141 GCA_041390305.1 Candidatus Eiseniibacteriota bacterium | reverse complement strand
AACGCGCGGGAAAGGCGCGGATGTCGTCACGCGTCGCGGACCAGAGTGCCGCCCCCATCGGAAGGATGTGCTTCTCGATGAAGACTTCCGAGTATCCCTCTCGCTCGAGGTACTCGCCCAGCGTCACCTCACCGGTATCCGACTCGAGGAGTTCGGGTGCGTTTCGAAAGAAGCGGAAGATGTCCCAGACCATGGTGTAGATCCGTGGCCGGAACAGGTTCCGCTTCTGCGCGAAGAGAGTGCCGAGAGAGCTGGCGCGGTACTCGAGACCGGTGCGTTCGCAGTTCACGCCGAAGCTCATGTCGCTCTCGTGGGTCGCGACCCCGAGTTCGGAGAGAAGGCGCGAGAATCGCGGGTAGTTGCGCTCGTTGTAGACGATGAACCCCGTGTCGACCTGGAGCGCACGTCCCCCGTCTTCCACGGTTACGGTGTGGGTGTGACCGCCGACGTAGTCGTTGGCTTCGAACACGGTGATGTCGTGCTCTCGGTGGAGATGGTGCGCCGCGACCAGCCCCGAGATGCCGCTTCCGATGATCGCGATCTTCATCTCGAAACCCCTCGGGAGATTCGGCGCCGCGGGGCCCTTCCCTCGGCCAGGACGCGGGCGGGGACGGGCCGCAATCCCCAGATGATGCCGAGCTTCGAGAGCAACCAGAGCCCGTAGTACGTGAGGTCGATCTCCCACCAGTGGAAGCCTTGTCTGGTCGCGACCGGGTACCGGTGGTGGTTGTTGTGCCACCCCTCGCCCAGGGTGAGGAGGGCGAGCAGCCAGTTGTTGCGGCTTTCGTCACGGGTGTCGTACCGACGCGACCCCCAAACGTGTGCGAGGGAGTTGATGGTGTAGGTCGCGTGGTAGAGGACGATCGTGCTCACGCAGAATCCCCACACGACCATCTGTCCTCCCGTCGTGCCCACACCTGGGGCGAAGCGACCGAGGGCGGCGCCGGTGAGGTAGAGCACGAGCGCGAGGCCGACGGGAACCCAGAGGGCGTTTCGGTCGAGCCATCTCAGCTCGGGATAGCGGGAGAGGTCGCGCACGGAGTGGAGCTCCGTGTCGTAGTTGCTTCGAGCCCAGATCCAGCCAACGTGACTCCAGAGGAATCCGTGGCGGGACGGCGAGTGGAGGTCGTGCTCGAGGTCC
>JAWKQE010000081.1:0-1148 GCA_041390305.1 Candidatus Eiseniibacteriota bacterium | reverse complement strand
TCCGTGCCTTCGCCGATCGGCACTGGAGCTTCGATAAGTTCGTGGGCTCCCAGGACGAAGAAGGATGTGGTTTCGGCACTGGAGTGGACGAGCAGCTCGCGGAGTATCGGGATACCGATCCCGATCAGTACTACGACGAACTCGCCTCCGGATCCGAGTACCGTTGCGGATGGGACGACGCTGTCTTCGGCGGGAGCGAAATCACCTCCGAGAACTGGAGGGACTACCGGGACCAGCGGAACACGGCGAACAGCTTCGATTCGCGTGCCGGCTTCGCGCTCGGCGCTCTCGTCCTCAATCGACTCGTGAGCGCGGTGGATGCGTTCCGGATCGCGCGGGGCCGCCAGGTCGGCAGCTCGCCGAGTCTGCGGTTCACGAGTGACCTCGAAGGTGACCTGGGGAGTCCCGTGGCCACGTTCCGACTCACGAAGGAGCTCCCATGAAGCGGATGTCCGCACATCGCGGTCTCGGCGTGGCCCTTGCCCTCTGCGGGCTGAGTCTGTCGGCGGAACCGGTCGCGTTCGCGACGCAGGCGTTCGCGGGCCTCGCCTCCGAACTGCCGATGGCGTTCGCGGCGTCGGCGTCGGTCGTCGGTGGGACGAGCGCAGGTCTCGGCGCAGCGACGAGTGCGGGTGCCGGTGCGGACGCGGATCTACCCCCCGGGCCCCAGGCGGACGGGGACGCCTTCACCCAGGCCATCGACTGGGACGGCGTCCACGGGCTCCTCGCCCGGCAGTTCGAGACCGGGGACTCGAGACTGGGCGGAGCCGGCGATCCGGTCGACCGATGGGACCAAGGCTTCTCGTCCGGCAGGCCGTCGTCTTCCAAGAACTACAACCGTTCGGCGATCGTCACCACGCTCCTGCTGCCGGGGCTCGCCCAGTACCGGCTTGGTGAGAAGGGGCGCGGCGTTGCGTTCATGACTCTCGAGGCCGCCCTCTGGACCGGTTTCTTCGGATACCGGATCCAGGCGTGGAATCGGGAAGAGACCTACGAAGAGATGGCGGGCCTCTACGCCGGCGTCGCCCCGGACGCGCCGCTCGACGACGACTTCTACAAGACGCTCGCGGGTTGGCCGTCGAGCGATCTCTACAACGAGATCCTGGTCCGGCGGCTCGCGCGTGAAGAGGCGGGCGACGACATCGAGG
>JAWKQE010000080.1:0-1185 GCA_041390305.1 Candidatus Eiseniibacteriota bacterium | reverse complement strand
GAACGTCGTCTTCCAGGACGAACGGCTCGCGAAGAAGCTCGAGCAGCTCCAGATGGAAGCGGACGACATGGACCGCGCCGACGAGAGCGCCGAGAACCGTCAGGTCTATCTCAAGGGGTCGAAGAACCGGCTCTACAACTCGATGAAGGGAAAGCGCGGCCAGTACATGCTCCAGAAGCAGGACTCGGGCTACGAAGTGGAGCAGCTCCAGACGAAGCTGCAGGAACTCCAGCTCTACAGCGGTCCGGTCGATGGAGTGTATAGCGAAGCGGTGCGGAAGGCGGTCGAGGCGTTCCAGACCCAGAACCACCTCACCACCGATGGCATCGCCGGCCCGGCCACGCTCCGGAGCCTCGGGCTCTACTAGACGAGGGCCGCTGCGCGACCTGCGGGCCGTCGGGAATCCGGCGCCCCACAACGGGCGACCGAACGAACAGACCGAGGCCTGCAGCGTTCGCGCCAGACGGGACGGAGAGGAGGCGGTATCCTCCTCTCCGGACAGACGACAGACGCACACGCGGCAGGGAGACGATGAAGAAGACGAATCGGAGCGCGGCGGGACTGAGGAGGGCTCGGGTGACCGGGTTCCTCCTCGTCGCGCTCGTCGTCGTTCCGGGCCTGATCCTCGGCTGGATGGCGATCCGTGCGGCGGACCGGGAAGAGGCCGTCGTCGAGAAGCAGCTCCAGACGACGCTGCTCGCGGAAGTCACCCCGGCCGCGGACCGGATCGCGGAACTC
Source organism: Candidatus Eiseniibacteriota bacterium (assembly GCA_041390305.1). Lineage (GTDB taxonomy): Bacteria > Eisenbacteria > RBG-16-71-46 > CAIMUX01 > CAIMUX01 > JACKCR01. The sequence goes on along the minus strand of JAWKQE010000080.1, from coordinate 447 downwards.
CTCGGGACGCTCCAGGCCGAACTCGCCGCCACGGTGCCCGACTCGGTAGACGTATCCGCCCTCGGCGCCGGCGCAGCCGGCATCACGGAGGCCCTGCGGCGTCGGCCCGGCGCCCTGGACGCCTGGTCCGAGACCGAACCGCTCGTCGCCGTCCCGTTCCTCTTCCGCCGGACCGCAGGCACGTTCCTCTGGCCCGCGGAGTCCTCCTCCTTCCTCTCGAGCGAAGAGCGCGCCTTCCTCGACCGCAACCTCGACTTCTTCCAGGACCGCCGGAGCGTCGAAGTGTTCTCGAACATCGCGACGGACTTCGCCGACGAGAAGCTCCGCGCGGACGCGAGCCGAAACGTCGGCACTCGCGCCGGTTCCGTCGCCAGCGCAGGCGCAGAACCGAACGCAGAGGCGGATGCAGAGACGGGCGTGAGGTCGAACGCAGACGGAACGGCGAAC
>JAWKQE010000079.1:0-1223 GCA_041390305.1 Candidatus Eiseniibacteriota bacterium | reverse complement strand
GGCTGGGCTGGCCTCGAGTGGGCGGAGGGCATTCCCGGCACCGTGGGTGGAGCCATCGTCGGCAACGCAGGCGCGTATGGCGGTGAGATGGCCCGGATCGTCGCCGAGGTCGAAGTCTTCGACCCCACGAAGCGGGAGGTCCAGACCTACGCGAACGACGAGTGCGCGTTCGCCTACCGAACCAGCCGGTTCAAGACCGACGGCACCGCGACCGCCTTCGTCCTCGGGGCGACCCTGAACCTCCACGCCGAATCACCCGAGGCGATCCTGGGGCGGATGGACGCGATCCGGGTGCGTCGAAAGACGAATAGTCCGACGGGCCTCTCCTGTGGGTCCGTCTTCAAGAACCCGCCTGGAGACTTCGCAGGCCGGATCGTCGAGTCGCTCGGCCTCAAGGGCACCGCGGTGGGCGGCGCCGAGATCTCGTGCGTTCACGGCAACTACATCGTCAACCGGGATCGGGCTTCGGCGCGGGACGTCTGCGCCCTCATCGACCTCGTGCGAAGCCGCGCACGGGAAGAGTTGGGGATCGACCTCGAACTGGAAGTCCGTCTCGTCGGCTTCGGCGACGAGGCCTGACCGCCGGACGCCGCTCGAGTCCAGGTGGAAAAGGAGACCGAGGCCGCGAACGTCGGGCCACGTCGGCGATCCTTCCGCGCTCCGATTGAGCCGCTACTCGACGAGATCCGTCGCGTTTCCACGCGTCGCCCAACGCACGGCGAGCACGTACTGCGCTGGGACGTCCGCGACGCCGATGCCGATCGCCTGGGCCGCGACCTGCATTTCCTGCCAGGCCCCTCTTTCGTAGGCGCAGACCACGTCGAGCAGGCTGCGGAGGTCGTTGTCCGCACCGAGGAGCGCCTCCCGCACGGACGTCTCGAGCGGCAGGAGGTCGAGCGCTTCGGTCATCGGCTGATCCGTGAACGCATCGATCTGCGAGAACATGCCCACGAGGAACGCCGCCATCGCCCGCTGCTTCATGCCGGCGAGCGGCGCGAGCAGTTCGCACATGCGCGCCCGGATGCTCGCGTTCTGGAGCAGCGCGAGCGGCTTTCCCGGTGCCAGGGACGCCATGACGAGGAGCGTCATCCACTTCCGGATCTCGGCCTCGCCGACGAGGAAGATCGCCTGCTCCAGGTCCTCGATCTGACGCCGCCATCCGAACGTCGGGCGGTTGATGAAGCGGAGGAACTTGTACGTGAGCGAAGGGTCCCGCTTGATCA
>JAWKQE010000078.1:0-1235 GCA_041390305.1 Candidatus Eiseniibacteriota bacterium | reverse complement strand
AGAGGCGATGGTGTCCGCGAACGGGGGCCGCGACGGCTTCACGACCGAATGCCCGACCGCCCAGGTGAACTCTGTCAGTGTGAGTGAACTCGAGATGGCTCTGGACTACGGCGAAGGCTGCACGTCCGAGTACGGGTACAGCGCCACCGGAAAGCTCGAGATCGCCCTCTACGTCTCATCGGTGAAGGATTCCCTCGCCGTCCAGTTCGACGACTTCCAGGTCGAAGGCTACTCCATGGACGGGAATCTCGGCGTGGTCGGCAAGGGCACGGAGTGGATCTACAGTTTCAGTGGGATCGTAGGCGGCCTCTACTCACTCGACATGGAGTACGGAGTCTCGTTCGACGGAAACGGCACGCCGACCGACCCGAGCGACGACACCGCGACGATCAGCGGCGCGGGCTCGGTCAGTCTCGGCCCATTGTTCGTCGCGCTCGACATCGATGAACCGATGGTCTTCGCACCGTCCTGCCCACACCCGGTCGACGGAGTACTCGTCTACACGATGGCGACCGGAGACGGCAGCACCCAGGTGACCGAGCTGGACTATGGAACGGGAGACTGCTGCACGGCCGACGCGACCACGAGTGATCGCGACGGTACGATCGACCTCTGCGGGCAATGACGACGTGAGAACGCGTGGCGCGCGGGCCATCCGTCCATAGTCTGGGCACGAGGTGATGTGGACTCCTGCACGCGAACCAGACCAGCCACGCAATCTGCATTGGCGGCGAAAGAGAAACGGCGCACTCCTTGGGAGCGCGCCGTTTCGTCAAATGAGCGAACCTCCACAGGAAGACGGGCGCTGGGCCCATCCCGCCACCCCTGCGTGAGGAAACGCGGCTTACCTAGAAGAGGCTCTTGATCCGTCCCCAGGACGTCTCCTCCGTGGGAGTCGGCTCACAAGGATTCAGCTCCACGCCGAGCCCAAGGGCCTGCGTCGGCCCCCACACGACCGAGACGTTCTGCCACCCGGTCGGGTAACCGATCCCCGGCGCGATGTATGTGAGTGGGCAACCGCCACCAAAGCCATCGAGATCCGCCGCGATGAAGTTCGGATCGATTCCCGAGGAACCGTCCCACCAGACACCGACGTAGAAGGTGCCGTCGATACAGTCCGTCGGGATCGGGAAGGTGTGACGGCTGATCTCCGGCCAGAGCGCGATACCACCGGTATCGTTGCCCAGACTGCTCGCAATGACGGCACCGGGCTCGCCGCCGTTGTCGCCGAAGAC
>JAWKQE010000077.1:0-1411 GCA_041390305.1 Candidatus Eiseniibacteriota bacterium | reverse complement strand
CTCCCAGGCGTATCCGGGATGGGTCCCGAGGAGCCGCGCGAGGGTCGTCTTTCCGGTGCCGGGCGGCCCCCAGAGGACGATCGAAGGGATCCGCTCGGCAGTGAGGAACGCCCGCAGCGCACCCTCCGGTCCGGTCAGATGCGGTTGACCGACGACGTCGTCGAGACTCCGGGGCCGAAGCCGGTCTGCGAGCGGCGCGGACTCGCCGGCACCGGCTCCCGTGGCGTCCGGGGCCGGATCCTCGGGGAGGGAATCGACGTCGGACGCGCCTCCGTCCGGGACGAGGCCACCGAGGGGGAGCTGTTCGTTCTCCCCGTCCATCAGTCCCCGTACCCGTTCGGGTGGGCGTCACTCCACCTGAGGGCCGATGCGATGATCTCGTCCAGGGAGTCCCGCTTCGGGCTCCAGCCGAGATCCTTCCGCGCCCGCTCGCTCGAGGCGACGAGACGAGGCGGATCCCCGGGACGCCGCTCGGCCGGCTCCCAGGGCACGCGGCGCCCCGACACCCGACTCACGGATTCGATCACCTCGAGCACGGAAAAGCCCTGTCCGTTTCCGAGGTTGAAGATCCCCCACTCCGCCCGCTCCTGGTACTCGAGGGCCAGGAGATGCGCATCGGCGAGATCCTCGATGTGGATGTAGTCACGCACGCACGTGCCGTCCGGAGTCGGGTAGTCGAGACCGAAGACACGCAATGGGTCGCGACGTCCGAACGCAGCGTCGAGCGCGAGCGGAATGAGGTGGGTCTCGGGAGAGTGGTCCTCTCCCACCGTAGGCGTCGCGCCGGCCGCGTTGAAGTAGCGAAGAGAAGTCCACCGGATTCCGTGAACGCGGCCGAACCAGCGGAGGAGGCGTTCGCAGATGAGCTTGGACTCCCCGTACGGATTCGTCGGCTCGGTCGGCGCCGTCTCGGTGATCGGAACCTCCGCGGGATCTCCGTAGGTGGCGGCGGTGGAGCTGAGGACGAACCGTCGCGCGGAGTGCCTGGCCATCGTCTCGAGCAGGGTCAGGACCCCGCCGACGTTGTTCCGGAAGTACTTCCCGGGGTCGGTCATCGACTCCCCGACGAGGCTGTCGGCTGCGAAATGGAACACCGCCTCGATCGGATGGGTGTCGAACACCGTCCCGACGAACGCGGGGTCGCCCACGTCACCGATCTCGAGCGGTACGGCCGACGGAACCGCGGACCGATGGCCGCGGGAGAGATTGTCCAATACGACCACCGAGCGTCCCGAGGCGAGAAGACGCTCGACCATCGCACTCCCGATGTACCCCGCGCCCCCAGTCACCAGAATTGCCATGGCTCGATCCCCTTCCCGATCCGTTGCTGCTCGAGTTCAGACATTCTAACGTCCGACATAAAAGAATATTGACCACCCAACCGGACAGGACGTACCGTATTTCGTAGCGA
>JAWKQE010000076.1:0-1467 GCA_041390305.1 Candidatus Eiseniibacteriota bacterium | reverse complement strand
CTTCCGAGGCGTTGAACACCTGCACCGTGAACTCGATCTCTTCCCCGGTGATTCCCTGAACCGCGAGGTCGTTGACAGTGTCGCCGGTGCGAAGAGGACGTGCGACCTCGAGGGTCCAGACACCGTCCGTCCAGACGGCCTTGCCGCGCACGTCGGCGCGACTGCCTTCCGGGTATGTGTACCAGTAGCTGCTCACGAGGTCGAAGGTCTCCCAGTACCGCGCCTCGTCCCCGTCGGTCCCCGGAATCCGGTCGAATCCCTCGTTGTGGAGGGCCGAAACAGGGAAGGCGTTCGTCGTATCGCACTCGAAGAACGGATCCGTGTTCGCGTTCCCGTCCTCGCGCCAGATGAAGTAGAACGGGAGCCCGTTGTTCTGGCGACACTCGCCGCCGAAACCGTTGCGGCACTCGTCCCCGTCCGGCGGTTCGAAGAACGGGTCGTTCGATTCGCGGTAGACGTAGGTCGGGACCGCGGAGTCACCCGAGTAGTTCCGACGCCAGGTGGAAGTCCCAGGGTCGAAGAACCGTCCGAACGCGGGATCGTAGACCGCATCCTCCAGGTATCCCGGGAACCCCCTCCGAGGGAACCGAGGATCCTCATCGTCGTTGTAGGTCCGGAACGGGATGTCGCCGCGCGCGGCGAGCCACTCCCAGACGTCACGCCGTCCGGTCGATGCACCTTCCACGTCCGGCATGTCGAACTGGAGGACGAGCTTGTCCTCCTGGACGTCGGTCAGACGAGCCCAGTTCGCCGGATCGACGAGGGAGAGGCTGCACTCCTCGATCTCCGGATCGTAGTTCGGCCCGAGGTAGATCAGCGGCTCGTCGAACACGGTGGGACCGGGATCGGACCAGCGGATGAGGAAGTAGATGTCGGAGTCCGTGTAGATGCACTTCATCGCAACGTAGGCTGGGGTGCCGACGTCGCCCTCACCGTTCTCCGCGCTCACCCGCACTTGGTGGAACGGAAGGTCCGCGTCGAGAGATCCGCCCCACTCCCGCTCGAGCATCTCCCCGTTGAGTTCGATCGGGTTGTCGACGAAGACGCTGTCCGGAACGTACACCGCGCGAAGCACTTGAGCCTCGGAGTCACCGGGTTTCAAGACGTCGTCGGTGTTCTGGCACGCGGGCAGGATGGCAAGCCCGATCAGGCACAGCAAAACCGTTGCAGGTAGTCCTGCACCCGCCACGGCTGCCGGAAGCCGCCGAAAGTTGGTCATCAGCTAGATTGCTCCCTGTTTCACTGAGGCACGGGTCCAGGGAGCGATGGGACATGCTTCCGCCTCTCGCCCGTTCCCGCCACGCCACCCAACCCCTGGCAGACCGAATCCGTGGGTATGAGGAGACCTCCGGACCACCCCGGGAGAGTAGTTAGGGGGCCCTGGAGTGTCAACCGATTCCCCCTGGTCACTCCGTCCATCTCACCTCGGGATAACGCGAAAGCGCATTCCGGAACGTGTTCGAGATG
>JAWKQE010000075.1:0-1468 GCA_041390305.1 Candidatus Eiseniibacteriota bacterium | reverse complement strand
CTATGCGGCCCGGTTGCGACCACCGCGGCCGCGGGCCCGAACTCTGCGGGCACGCTGATCCTCCACGCAGTCCGCGCCGACGAACTCTCCACCGATCCCGACACCTGCGGCACCGTGCCGCTGGCAGCCTGCGCCAGCGCCACGGTCAGCACGGACGAGTTCGAGATCCTGATCGTCTACGTCCTCGTCGCCTTCCCCGAGGGCGCGGAACCCCGCCTGTCAGGTGTGACGTTCGGGATCGAGTATCCCGAGCAGGTCTCAGTGTTCAGTTGGGAAACATGCGGCGATTTCGATCTCGGGACCGCAACCTGGCCGTCCTCCGGCTCCGGAACCGCGACGACCTGGGTCTCGGCGAAGACAGACCCCCTCGTCACGGTCGGCGCGCTCTCGGTCCTGGCAGACGAGAACGCCACGGCACAACTGAGCTTGACCTCTCACCCTCTGCACGGAGCCACCCTGGCCGACGACTCCGTCCCCTCGAATGTGGACCCGATCCGTACTCTCGGCGCGCTCGGCTTCGGTACCGATGGCGTCCTCCCCTGTCCCGTCCCGGACGGTGCGTGCTGCCACTTCGACGGGAGCTGCGAAGTCACCCTGGAGTCCGAATGCACGGGGATCGGTGACCGCTGGGCGGGCGAGTTCGTCTCGTGTGACGCCGCCGCATGCCCGCCGCCTCCCCAGGGCGCCTGCTGCGAACCGGACGACGACTGCGTCGTCCGGAGCGAGGCGTCCTGCCTCGAGAGGGGCGGAACGTACCAGGGAGACTCCACGGAGTGCGGCCCGGGTCCGTGCGATCCGCAGCCGACCGGAGCGTGCTGCTCCTGGCTCGGCCTGTGCGAACTCCGCACCGAGAGTGACTGTGGATACAGCGGAGGGACCTTCTTCGGCTTGGACTCTGTGTGCGAACCGGGCCCCTGCGTCACCGGCCCCTGCTGCTTCGATGACTCCTGCGTCATGGCCACCGAAGAGGGGTGTGGTTCGTATGGCGGGATCTTCCGTTCCGAGGATACGTCCTGCGAGCCGAATCCCTGCGCGGATGGCGCGTGCTGCTATGACGACGAGATCTGCAGATTCCTCTCCATGGCACAGTGTGACGCGCTGTCCGGTGTCTTCCTCGGAACGGGCATCGTCTGCGGCCCCGGGATCTGCGCAGACTCGCCGGGCGCGTGTTGCGTCGCGAATGGCGACTGCCGTCTCCTCCTCGAATCCGAGTGCGAGCAGGAGGGCGGCTACTACGTGCTCCCCGATGAGCCGTGCGCGCCGGATCCGTGTGCCTTCCGAGACGAGTGCGGCTGGAACGAGACTTTGGGCGAGTGGGTGGAGCGCATCCGCCAAGTGCGCGCGACGCAGCGCGGCCTCGAAGGCCGGGGTCCCGAAGCTCAGCTTCCCGAAGTCCTCGGCGGATCGGTTCCTCCCGGCGTCCAGGGCGACTGCGGCTCGGTGCTGTTCAATGCGGACGGCACGTTCG
>JAWKQE010000074.1:0-1552 GCA_041390305.1 Candidatus Eiseniibacteriota bacterium | reverse complement strand
AGAGCCCCTTCCTCCAATGCGACCGCGTGGAACGCACGGATGTCGAATCGATCTCCGAGTTCTCGTTCCGCCCGCCGGCGCAAGGCCTGGATCCTCAGCTCCCCTGACTTGTAGGCGAGCGCCTGGCCCGGCAGGACGATGTAGCGATCGATCTCGACTTCCATCGGCATCTGCGCCAGGGCTCTCTCCCGCGTCCAACCGAGCGCGTGGATTCCCGTGTCGACCACGAGGCGCTGCGCACGGAACATCTTGGAGCGAAGCCGACCCAGCCGCTGGAACGGATCCTTGTAGACACCGAGCTCGGCGCCGAGACTCTCCGTGTAGAGTGCCCAACCTTCGACATACGCGGTGTACTGGCTCGCGCGACGGAAGCGCGGCAGGCTCGTCATCTCCCGCGCGAGAGCGACCTGGAAATGGTGACCGGGAACGGCTTCGTGCAGGAACAACGCCTCCGCCGGGGAGTGTTCCCGCCATTCCCATCCGCCCGTGTTCACGAAGAACACGCCCGGTCGTGTGCCGTCGTCCGATGGAGGCATGTAGTACGCGCCAGGTGTCGTCGCCTGACGGAACGGTTCCACGGGACGGATCTCGAACTCGGTGCGCGGTTGGAGCGAGAAGAGCTTCCCGAGGTGCGGCTCGACGCGAGCGCGGATCGCCCGGTACCGCTCCAGCACGTCGTCCTCGCTCGAGTAGCGGAGCTGTTTCTGCTCGCGCAACCAGGCGAAGAGCTGTGTCAGATCCCCGCCAAACCCGACTTCCGCCGCCAGGAGTTCCATCTCCCCGCGAATCCGCTCCACCTCACGGAGTCCCACGTCATGGATCTCCTGTGGCGTCTGCTCGCTGTTTGCGTGCAGGCGGATGGCGAAACGGTACCAGGCCTCCCCGTCTGGGAGATCGGAGAGTCCGATCGTTTGGCGCGCATGCGGTCGGTACTCGTCACGCAGAAAGTCGTGTACCTTCCGATAGGCTGGGATGATCTCCGTCTCGATCGCAGCCGCGTAGGCGCCACGAAGACGTGTCCTCTCGGACTCACTCACCGTGTCCGGAAACTCGCGAACAGCTCGGTAGAAGTCGCTCTCCTCCGGAGTCGTCACGATCTGGCTTTCGAGCACGGGCAGAGTCTTGTCGACGATGATCTCGGGAAGGACGACCCCGCGCTCCACCCCTTCACGCATGTTCGTCACCGCTTGGTCCATCCAGACGGCGAACCCGTCGATGCGGGAGAGAAACTCGTCGTAGTCCTCTGCCGTCTCGAACGGAGTGAGTCCACCGGGCACCGCGAACTCCACGAACACCACCGGCACGCTGAAGAGCTGGTCCACAGGCATGAGGTGATCGGGAAAGCGAAGTGCTTCGAGCCCGGTCACACGGTCACGACGAAAGATCTCCCAGCTCGTGCGGTCGTTGTCGTTCAGAGCCGTCGGATCGATCGCGTCCACCGCCGTCAGGTACTCGCGTTCGAACGCATCCACTCGCTTCCGGTGCTCCGGCGAGATCGTGTTCGGGAAGAGGTCGTCGTATCGGTGATCCCCGTGGACGGTCGCCGTAACCG
>JAWKQE010000073.1:0-1655 GCA_041390305.1 Candidatus Eiseniibacteriota bacterium | reverse complement strand
GCGGTGGAGCGGGCCGTCTCCACGATGTCCGTCGGCGAGAGCTGTGAACTCGATGTCGCGCCCGAGGACGGCTACGGTGAGGTGAATCCGGACGCCTTTCAGCAGATTCCGATCGACAAGATCCCCGAGGGAGCCCGCTCTGTCGGAACGCAGCTCCAGACGCAGACGCCGGACGGACACGTGCTCCATCCGATCGTGTCGGAAGTCCACGACGAGCACGTCGTGCTCGACTTCAACCATCCGCTCGCCGGCAAGGCGCTCCACTTCAGCCTCAAGGTGCTCGGCGCCGAGGCCCAGGAAGGCGAGTGACCTGCTGCTGCGCGGCCGCTCGCGGCCTCATGCCCCACCGATAGGGCGTCCACGTCGCGCGTGATGCGTCTCTGCGCGTCCGTCGGCTTCGCGTGATTCACCGCCGACGCGGCCCTTCCTGCCTGTAGACTCCACGAATGCCGCGGGTCCCCTTCCCCCGAGAGGGACCCGCGGGCTTCGGCCGCCGTCGGCCAGAGGAGGATTTGGTGGAGATCCGTTTCGATACCTACTACGACAATGATGAACTCGCCGCCGCGCTCCGCCGTCTCGCGGAGACGCGTCCTTCCATCTTCGAGCTGCGTTCGCTCGGGACGTCGCACGAGGGACGGGACATCCCGCTCGTCGTCGTGACGAACCGGGAGACCGGGAAGGACACGGGCAAGCCCGGCTTCTGGGTGGACGCGAACATCCACGCGACCGAGGTCGCGGGCACGATGGCGGCCGTCCATCTCCTCGTCACGATCGCGGAGGGATACGGCCAGGACGCCAAGATCACCCGGATCGTCGACGAACAGGTGATCTATGTCGCGCCGCGTCTCAACCCGGACGGCGCCGCACTCGCGCTCTGTGACAAGCCGCGGATGATCCGCTCCGGCACCCGGCCCTATCCCGAGATGGAACGCGCCGATGGTCTCCACGAGGAAGACGCCGACGGAGACGGACGCGTGCTCCAGATGCGGATCGAGGATCCGGCGGGAGACTGGAAGGTCTCGGACCGCGATCCACGACTCCTCGTGAAGCGCGCCATGCACGAGGAAGGCGGGACGTACTACCGGCTCCTGCCGGAGGGGAACGTCGAGAACTTCGATGGCTTCGATATCCAACTCGCACCGGACCTGGAGGGGCTCGACTTCAACCGGAACTTCCCTTCTGGGTGGAAGCCGGAAGGAGAGCAGCTCGGAGCGGGTGACTTCCCCGGATCGGAGCCGGAGATCCGCGCACTGCTGGAGTTCGTCTCGGCCCATCCGAACATCTTCGGTGCGATCACGTTTCACACCTTCAGCCGCGTCATCCTCCGTCCCTTCTCGAGCAAGTCCGACGATGAGATGGATACGACCGATCTCTGGGTCTACCAGGCGATCGGCGAACGCGGCACGGAGCTGACGAAGTATCCGTGCTGCTCGGTCAACCACGACTTCCGTTACCACCCGAAGCAGGTGATCGGCGGCGCGTTCGACGACTGGGCCTATGAGCACCTCGGCGTCTTCGCCTTCACGATCGAGCTCTGGGACCTCGCGACCGCGTCCGGGATCACGGAGAAGGCGGAGAAGAAGAAGTTCATCGAGTGGTTCCGGATCCATCCGGTCGAAGACGACTACAAGATCCTCGACTTCGTGAACGAGCAC
>JAWKQE010000072.1:0-1990 GCA_041390305.1 Candidatus Eiseniibacteriota bacterium | reverse complement strand
GCTTCGCCCGGCACCACTTCTTCCGCGAGCAGGACGCCCCGCTCTTCGATGGTGCCGCGCGCGAGGAGGAGTGCGCTCTCGGCCGCGGGGTAGGCGGTGGTCCGCATCATCGCGGTGAGGCCGGTCTTCTCGTCGAAGAAGTCGAGGAGGTCGTAGCGGCGGACGAGGCCCTGCCGGTCCTTTTCCCCGCGCACGGTGACCCGGAGGACGACGAGGTCGCGCACGTCCGGAACGTAGAGCCTGGGTTCGAGCAGCGTCGCGAGCACGTCGCGCGGTGCGACCTCGTGACCGCCCACTTCGATCGGGTCCGACGAGAGGAGCCCCATCTCGTGGAGGAACTGGAACCGGGTCCAGTGGCCGGGATAGCGGACCGTCTTGTAGTCGAGCTGGCGGACCTTGCCGCGGAAGGTCCAGGGGAGGGTCGAGGTCCCACCGGAAGTGTAGGCGGCTTCCGCGCTCCCGACGGGGGACGGGAACCGGATCTCCTCGAGACCGGTCAGGGTCGGCCGCATCACGATCTCGCCGTTCTCGAGGCAGACCGCTTCTCCCACGTACTCGTTGATGAGTCCGTGGATGGAGAAGACGAGCGCGTAGCGGAGCGTGTTCTCTGGGTCGACCGGGAGCCCGCCCACGCGCATCTTGACGCTGACGACTTCGTCCATCTCCCGCATGCCGTAGCCGGCGAGGATCCCGGCGAGTCCGGGCGCGAGTCCCTGGTCCGGGAGGACGCCGACGCCCGCAGCCTTCGCCTCCTCGTCGAGCTTTCTCTGCTCGAAGACGACATCCGTGTTGCCGCCCATGTCCGCGAGGTGGACGCCGGCCCGGATCGCGGTCCGGGTGACGCCGACGTTGAAGAAGTAGGGGACGGCGCTGACGGCGGCGCGACATCCGGAGAGGGCGCTGGCGAGCGCGTCCTGGTCCGTCACGTCGCAGAGGACGGTTTCGAGGCGACCGTCCTGGAACTTCCGACCGAGGGCGTCGAGCTGCTCCCTGTCGCGATCGATCACGCAGACGGAGCTGACGTCGGGTTGACGGAGCCAGTCCGCCGCGCAGGCCGATCCCTGGAGTCCCGCGCCGATCACTGCCATTCGCATCGTCGTTCGTCCTCACTCTCGCCGGAAGATGGGTCAACCCTGGCACACCCGATCGACTCTAGTGCAGGCGATGTGGGGGAATCCAGCAGTCTCGCCCACTGTGCCCAGCGCCGAGTCGACCTGGCCGGGCAGGAGTGCTACCGTTCGTCCTCGCTTCCGGCCCGTCCCCTTGGGGTGGGGAGGCCCGTAGCCACGAGGGAGTATTCCAATGAAGACGATCATCGAACCGTTCCGCATCAAGTCCGTCGAGCCGATCCGGATGACCACGCGTCCCGAGCGGGAGCGGTTCCTGGACGCAGCGGGCCACAACCTCTTCCTCCTCCATTCGGATGACGTCCTCATCGACCTGCTCACCGACAGCGGCACCTCGAGCATGTCCGCCATGCAGTGGAGCACCATGATGAAGGGCGACGAGTCGTACGCGGGCAGCCCGTCGTACTTCGAGTTCGAGCGCGAGGTGCAGAAGATCACCGGGTTCAAACACGTCATCCCGACGCACCAGGGACGCGCGGCGGAGAAGATCCTCTTCACCGTTCTCCACAAGCCGGGTTCGGTCTACCTGGGCAACACCCACTTCGACACGACCCGGGCGAACATCGAGTTCACCGGCGCCAAGGCGATCGACCTTCCGATCCCCGAGGGGCTCGTCCCGTCCCAGCGGCATCCGTTCAAGGGGAACATCGATCTCGTCCGCCTGGAGAAGGCGCTCGAGGAGCACGGCAGCAAGGTCCGCGCGGTGATCGTGACGGTGACGAACAACAGTGGTGGCGGTCAGCCGGTCTCGATGGAGAACATCAAGAAGGCGAGTGCCCTGGCCAGGGAGCACGGGGTCCTCTTCGTCCTCGACTCCTGCCGGTTCGCGGAGAACGCCTGGTTCATCAAGCAGCGCGAGGAAG
>JAWKQE010000071.1:0-2204 GCA_041390305.1 Candidatus Eiseniibacteriota bacterium | reverse complement strand
TTCCTGGGCTCCGTGGACGACGAGCTGCGACGAGAAGAGTACGCACGCGCCGACCTGTTCGCCGCGCCGGCCACGCACGGAGAGTCGTTCGGGATCGTTCTTCTCGAGGCGCTCGCCGCGGGACTACCCGTCCTCGCCTCGTCCATCCCCGGCTACCGCGACGTCCTCGAACCGTCGAACGCCGGTAGGACGGCGCCGCCCGGAGACGTGGACGGCTGGGCCGAGGGGCTGGAGACGCTGATCAGGAGCGCGGACCTACGGTGCGAACTGGGTGCGCGCGGTACGCAGTACGCGGAGCGCTACTCCTGGGCGCAGATCACGGGGCGGATCGAAAACGTGTACCAGCTGGCGCTGGCGCGAGAAGGACGACGGATCCGCTCCGGTCACTCCACGGTCCAGGTCGTCCCCGAACGAAGCAGAGCCTGAAGGTCCCCGGGGCCTTTCGTCTGCTTTGCGATGTCGAGCTGCCCGTACACGCGGTCTTCATACGTCGTCGCGCCCATCTGGCGGAAGATGCCGATCGGGAGCGGGAAGTCCTGGAACTGATCCAGGTGCGCGAAGAGGAACGAGAGCGACGGGTCCGGTCGCGAGGGATCCCAGCGGAGGAGATCCGCGGGCGGCTCGCCTTCGAACTCGACGATCACCGGGTCGAATCCGTCCAGCTTGATTCCGCGTCGCCTCTCCGCACCCCCGAAGACCACGGGCTCTCCGGGCACGAGGTCGACGAGCTTGTCGTCGCGCACGGCGCGGTCCGTCCAGGCGACCCATGCCTTGTCGTTGAAGATGTTGCAGTTCTGGAAGATCTCGACGAACGTGCTTCCGCGGTGCGCCGCCGCTGCGTGTAGCACGCCGCGCAGGTGTTCGCCGATCACGTCGACCGAACGCGCGACGAAGGTCGCGTTCGCGCCGAGCGCCAGCGCCATCGGATTGAACGGCGCGTCGGTCGAACCCATCGGCGTCGACTTCGTCCGCTTGGCGAGTTCCGAGGTGGGGGACGCCTGTCCCTTCGTGAGTCCGTAGATCCGGTTGTTGAACATCAACACCTTGATGTCGATGTTGCGCCGCATCGCGTGGAGGAGGTGGGACGCGCCGATCGAGAGCGCATCTCCATCCCCGCTCACCACCCACACGGAGAGCTCGGGGTTCGCGAGCTTGACGCCCGTCGCGACGGCTGGCGCGCGACCGTGGATGGTGTGGAATCCATACGTGTTCATGTAGTACGGGAAGCGGCTGGCGCAGCCGATCCCGGACACGACCACGAACTTCTCCTTGGGGATTCCGAGATCGGCGAGCACGGACTGGAACGAACTCAGGATCGCGTAGTCCCCACACCCGGGACACCAGCGCACCTCCTGGTCCGACTGGAAGTCTTTCTTCGTCAGCGTGCTCATGACTTCGTACCCCGCGTGGTCATCTCCTTGATCCTGCCGAGCACCTCGGCTTCGGTGAACGGCTTCCCCTGGACCTTCGTGAGGGACTCCGTCGCCACGCCGAACTTCGCGCGGAGAAGTTGCGCCAACTGGCCGAGGTTCATCTCCGGGACGAGGATCTCTTCGTAGCGACCGAGGATCTCCCCGAGGTTCCGGGGGAACGGATTCATGTACTTCACGTGGGCGTGACCCACGGAACGTCCCTCGGCGCGAGCCGCGCGGACGGCCGCCGTGATCGCGCCGTACGTACTGCCCCAGCCGATGACCAGGAGTTCGCCCGAGTCCGCTCCGTCCACGGTCTGGAGCGGAATGGAGTTGGCGATGCGCGCGATCTTCTCTTCGCGGAGCTGGATCATCCGCTCGTGGTTCGCGGGTGAGTAGCTGACGTTTCCGGTGATCTCCTGCTTTTCGAGCCCGCCGACCCGGTGCTCGAGTCCAGGCACGCCCGGAATCGCCCAGCCGCGGGCCAGCGTCTCCGTGTTTCGCGCGTAGGGGAGGAAGCCCTCCGCCTCTTCCACGAAGCGCACGGGGAACGAGGGAAGCTCGTCTACGTCCGGAACCTTCCACGGCTCCGCGCCGTTCGCGAGATAGCCGTCGGAGAGCAGCACCACCGGCGTCATGTACTCGACCGCGATCCTCGCCGTCTCGAGCGTCATCCAGAAGCAGTCCGCGGGCGTGGCGGCGGCGAGAACCGGCGTCGGGGTCTCCGAAGGACGCCCGTAGAGCGCCTGGAGGAGGTCCGCCTGTTCTGTCTTCGTCGGGAGCCCGGTCGAC
>JAWKQE010000070.1:0-2301 GCA_041390305.1 Candidatus Eiseniibacteriota bacterium | reverse complement strand
CGTCTCTCTCTTCTTCGTGACGACCCGGTATCGGATCGTCGCGCTGCCCTATCTCGCTGTCTTTGGTGGCGTCTTCCTGGATGGACTCCTCGGCGCTGCGTCTCGACGGAGGGCAGGGCCGATCGTCGGGTGGCTGCTCCTGGGCGCGATCTCCTGGGCCGCCACGGTTACGACACGATCCGCGGTGGATACGACGAAGAGTCTCTACGCACAGAGTCTCCACGATGGCTTCAGACTCGCACGTGCGGGAGAGTTCGAGCGCGCGAAGGGCGCGTATCTGGAAGCGCAGCGGCTCGAGCCCGACGACTACGAAGGGTACCTGGGGCTCGGGATCGCCTATCGCGAGGTAGGTGAGCTGGAATCGTCGCTGCGTCAGCTCGAGATGGCGATGGCTCGAAACCAGGTGGACGCGGAGGTTCCCTATCACCTCGGTGTGACGCTCCACAAGATGCGTCGGTACGAAGGGGCGGAGCGCGCGCTTCGGCAGTCACTCACGCTCAGTCCGCGTCGTGCGCTCACGCACACGTACCTCGGGCTCGTGCTCGCGGCGGAAGGGCGTCTCGACGAGGCGCGTGCGTCGCTCGAGCTGGGACGGGAGCTCGGCCCGGGAGAGGCGTTCACACACAACAACCTGGGCGTGCTTCTCGGCATGCAGGGCGACGCCGAGGGAGCCTTCCGTGCGTTCGAACGGGCGGTGGAACTCGACCCCACCTACGGCGCGGCCCGGCGGAACCTGGCCCAGGCCTGCCTCGAGCGCGGCGACCTGACGCGGGCACGTCACGAACTGGAACGCGCGCTCGAGATCGATCCGGCGGACGAGATCGCGCGCGGTCTCCTCCAGACGATCCGCTGACGCTCGTTCCACCAGGAATCTCTCGCGGACGTCCTTGTCGTGCATACGGCATCGAACGACGAGACTCTTCCGTGGTGAAGAGCACGCCGCGACGCGGACGTTCGCTGGACCGTCCGGCGGACCACTCCTACACTCGTGTCGGGGGTCACGATGCCGCGATCGGTCATCGCCGCGAAACTCTCGCCGCCACGCCTCGCTCCGGATCATCTCCATCGGGAGCGGCTGGATCGACTGTGGGGCACGCTCGAGGGGCGGCGCGTCCTGCTCGTGGTCGCCGGCGCCGGTTTCGGGAAGACCTCCTTCCTCGCGGACAGGGTCGGTCGCGAGACTCGGCCGGTCGGCTGGTACACGCTCGACGAATCCGACTCCGACCCGAACGTCTTCCTTGCGCACCTGGCGAGTGCTGTGAGCGGTGCGATCGGTTGGCACGACACCGAGGCGCCGGGGTCCGATGTGAACGCGATCGTACAGCTGCTCTACGCGGCCGAAAGGCCACCCCTCCTGATCTTCGATGACCTCCACACCGTCCGTCCCGGGAGTCGTACCTTCGGTCATCTCTCGCGGGTTCTGCGCTACCTGCCGGACGGAGCGAGTGTCGTTCTGGCTTCACGCGAGCCGCCGGCGGTGGAGCGCGCGCGCTGGGAGGTGAGGGGGGAGATCGGCGAGATCCTCTCGTCCGACCTCGCATTCGATGCCGCCGAGATCGAGGCGCTTCTTTCGCGCAGGTTCCCCGGCAGCCGGATCGAGGCCGATACGATCGCCCGGATCGCGGAACAGACCGAAGGCTGGGCAGCGGGGCTGGAACTCCTCGTCCAGAGGATCGACGATCCCGATCCCGCCGCGATCGAGCGAGTCCTCGACGTGATGAGTTCGGTCGGCGCGGGCTGGTTCGGGTACTTCGCGGAGGAGGTCGTGTCGCGCCTCGAACCGGAACTGCAGGGGTTCCTGCGGCGGACCTGTTTCCTGCCGCGGCTCGTTCCGGAGATCTGCGATCAGGTGCTCGGGGAGGAGGGGAGTGCGCTTCGCCTGGAGGAACTCCACACACGGAACCTCTTCACCTTCGGCACGCACGAGGAGGAGCCGGTCTACCGCTATCACCCGCTCTTCCGGAGCTACCTCCGCCGCACGGCGACCCAGAGCGTCTCCTCCAAGGAGATTCGGTCGATCCGGAGGAAGTGCGCGAGGGCCCTCTTGGCCGGAGGGTACGTCGCGGAAGCGGCCGCCGAGCTGATCGAGATCGGAGACCGAAAGTCGGCGCTCCAGCTTCTTCGGCGACGGGCGGCCGAACTCCTCGACCGGGGACGGCTCGAAGGTCTCCGGCCAACTCTCGAGAGATTCACTTCGGCGGAACTCGAATCCTCTCCGGAAGCCCTCGCTCTCCTCGGGACGAGTTGGGACTACGAGGGAGAGTGGGACCGCGCGGCGTCGTTCTATCGGCGGGCGCTGCG
>JAWKQE010000069.1:0-2595 GCA_041390305.1 Candidatus Eiseniibacteriota bacterium | reverse complement strand
TCATGGGAACCGTGCGCTGGATCGGCGTCCGTCACTCCGTCCATCCGGAGGTGCAGCGGAAAGCCGTCCACATCGGGATGGGGCTCGTCGTGCTCCCGCTCCCCTGGATCTTCGGCACCCTGTGGCCAGTACTCGTCATGACCGGCGTATCCGTCATCGCGCTGCTTTCCATGAGATGGCATCCACCACTCAGGGATGGGATCGGACGAGTCCTGGGAGGAGTCGGGCGGCTCAGCCTGGGAGAAGTCTACTTCCCGATCGCGGTCGCGCTCATCTTCGCACTCAGCCACGACACGCCGCTCTTCTACGTGATCCCGATCGTGATCCTCACGCTGGCGGACGCCGTCGCCGCACTGATCGGAGTCCGCTACGGCACCCTCTCCTACATCACGGGGGAAGGCACGAAGAGCATCGAAGGTTCCGCCGCGTTCTTCCTCGTCGCGTTCCTGTCCGTGCTCGTCCCCCTCCTCCTTTTCACGGAGGTCGAGCGGGCCGAGACACTCCTCGTCTCGCTCACGATCGCGCTCCTCGTCATGATGCTGGAAGGCGTGGCCTGGAGCGGACTCGACAACCTCTTCGTCCCGATCGGGGCCTACGCCTTCCTCCAGCTCTACGTTCCACTCGATTGGGCCCAGCTCGGCCTCCGGCTTCTCGCCGGAGTCACGCTTCTCGTGTTCGTCTCGGTATGGAGGAAGCGGAGCGCACTCGACGACTCCGCTCTCATCGCGAGCGCGATGGTCGGCTACGGCACACTCATGATCGGCGGCTGGAGTTGGGTCATCTCCCCACTCGCGTTCTTCCTCGCGGCCCATCTCATCTGGCCAAGGCTCGGAACGCCTCGCGTCCTCACCGTCCAGGGTGTGATCGCGGTGTCGGTCGCGGGGCTCGCCTGGCTCTTCGCGTACTCCGCCACGCACGAACGATGGCTCCTCGTTCCGTTCGCGACCTCCTTCGGAACCACCCTCGCGCTCTACGGCGTGTCCCGGTTCTCGAGGATTCCCGATCGGGACGACCGGAGCCGCAAACTCCTCGCCAACCTCGTCGCGTCCTGGAGCGTGACGAGTCTTCCGGCAGCCGTCGTCGCGAACGTGCTCGCACCGCACGAACCGGGACCGATGGGCTGGGGACTCCCACTCGACCTCTTGGCCACGTTCCTCACGATCTTCGCCCTCGCCGCGCTTTTCTTCCGTCTCCTCCCGTGGCTCCGGGAACAGCCCTCGCCCGAGGATACGGGCAACTTCGTGTTCGTGGCGCTCGGGTTCGCGGGGTCTTTGCTCCCGTGCGTTCGCTGGCTCCTCTGAGGCCGCGGTACCGTTCCCGAACCCACCGAGAAGCCCGGAACAGAGCCTCGGAGCTGCTCCCCGGAGCGGAACCATCCGATCGCGCGGTGATCGTGGTAGGCTCGCGTCTTTCGGGAGTCGCGCCCCTTGCGGCGTGGTCCGCCCCTTCCGGCACGTGCCTCGTGCGGCGCTGCCGTACCGGCAGAACGAGAGGACCTAGATGCAGTACAGACGACTCGGCCGCTCCGGCCTCCAGCTCAGCCAGCTCTCCCTCGGCTCCTGGGTCACCTATCACACGCAGGTCGACTTGAAGGCGGCCTGCGAACTCATGGCCGCCGCGTACGACCGCGGCGTCAATTTCTTCGACAACGCCGAAGCGTATGCAGGCGGTCGGTCCGAGGAGATCATGGGCGCGGCGTTCCGTGAACTCGGATGGCCGCGCGTGAAGTACGTCGTCTCGACCAAGTTCTACTGGGGACTCGCGGACGGCCCGAACCAGAGGAACTGCCTCAACCGGAAGTATCTCCGCCAGGCCATCGACGGCTCCCTCCAGCGCCTCGGGCTCGACTACGTCGACCTCGTCTTCTGCCACCGCGCCGACAGCAACACTCCGATCGAGGAGACCGTGCGCGCGATGCACGACATGGTCGAACAAGGGAAGGCACTCTACTGGGGAACGTCGGAGTGGAAGGCGGACGAGATCCGCGCGGCGTTCGAGATCGCGGAGCGCCACCACCTCCACAAGCCCGTGATGGAGCAGCCAGAGTACAACCTCTTCCGACGCGACAAAGTCGAGACCGAGTTCGCTCGGCTCTACGAGGACCTCGGGCTCGGCCTCACCACCTGGAGCCCACTCGCTTCCGGATTGCTCACGGGGAAGTACAAGGACGGCGTACCGGAAGGAAGCCGCGGCGCACTCCAGAACATGTCTTGGCTACGCGAGACTCTGACGGATCCGGAGAAGAACGCGAAGGTCGCCCGATTCGCCGAGATCGCGAGCGACCTGAGCTGCACTCCAGCCCAGCTGGCCATCGCCTGGTGCGGTCACAACCCGCACGTCTCGACGGTGATTACGGGAGCCTCCACGACGAAGCAGCTGGAAGAGAATCTCGGCGCGCTCGACGTACTCCCCAAGCTCGACGAGACCGTGGTGTCGCGGATCGAGAGCGCATTCGGCGAAGGCTAGTCGGCGAGGAACGCCTCGATCGCTTTGGACCAAGTGGGACCCTGCTCGCGGTCTCTTCGGCCGAGTTCGAGGACTCTTTCGCAAGCCTTCGGCTCGAGCGCCGTTCGCTGGTACGAGACCCGCACCCAG
>JAWKQE010000068.1:0-2947 GCA_041390305.1 Candidatus Eiseniibacteriota bacterium | reverse complement strand
CCTTCATCGACGCGCGCGAAGATCACCTGACGGAGCTCTACTGGTTCGCGGGGTACAACTATTCCTTCTACGCCCAGGACACGAGCTTCGATCTCATCCCCCATCCGAGCCAGGGAGCGAACTTCGCCAGCGATGATGTCCCCTCGATCCTCGATCCCGTCGCCGAACTCGGGAGCATGGGCTGGGGGGCTGTGGACGGATACCTGCCGTGTCCGACTCCGCTCGCCACGGGCGCGTGCTGCATCGGAGGCGATTGCATCGTGCTGAGCGAGCCAGAATGCGCGCTACAGAATGGGACGTACCTCGCTGATGGCGTGCCGTGCGATCCCAACCCGTGCGTGGTCCCGGTCGTCTCGAAGAGCTGGGGACAAGTCAAGGGGACCTACCGCTAGGAGATCGGCTCGGCGCATAGAATGTCGCAGACGAACGAAGGGGCCGGGTTCGACGAGAACCCGGCCCCTTCTTGGTGATGCACCGATGAGTCTGATCACACGCAGTCCATCGAACGTCGACCAGTTCGGGAGGAAGTGCGAGTCGTGCCGCACCGCTCCGTCCCGCGGTCACATCGGTTGCCTTACCTCACGAAGCTCACCTTCTGCGACGCGATCTGACGGTCGGTCACCGCGCGCAGGAAGTAGACGCCGGACGGAGCGTAGTCGCCGTTGCTCGTGCGTCCGTTCCAGACGTAGCTCTTCCGGCCCGCCGTCTGCTGACCTGACGTGAACGCGCGGACTTCACGTCCGAGAGCATCCACGATCGCGACGGAGAGAGAGCCGTCGGCCGGGAGGTTGATCGCGAACTGGAGCGGGCTCGCCGCGCTGAACGGGTTGTTCGACGCGAGATCGATGCGAAGGCCGAGCGTCGGGTCGACGACCACGTCACCTGTGTCCGCCGGATCCGGCACGACCTTGTAGACCTGTCCGCCGTAGTCGCCGAGATAGAGTTCACCGTTCGGGCCTTCGCCGAAGCTCGTCACCGTGTTGATGGTGAAGCCTTCCATGCTCGGGGAGAACTCGGACGTCCGCTCGGTGACGACGACGTTGCCGCCGTTTCCGTCGTGCGAGAGCGACCAGATCCGGCCCGTGCCGTAGTCCGCGAAGATGTAGAGCCCGTAGAGGTCGGAGACGGACGTGTCCCGGAAGACGTATCCGCCCGTGATCGAGATGCCGAGCGCGTGCGAGTAGACGTGGATCGGGAGCGTGAGCGAACCGTCGTTGCAGTCCGACGACGGGTTGAAGCAGACCAGTCCCTCCATGAGGCGCCAGCCGTAGTTGCGACCCGGGGTGCCGGCCGGCTCGAAGTCGACCTCTTCCCAGGCGTTCTGGCCGACGTCACCGATCCAGAGGTCGCCGGTCTCGCGGTCGAAGCTGTTCCGCCAGGCGTTGCGGAGTCCGTACGACCAGATCTCGTCGAGGAAGCCGTCGCCAGCGCCGACGAACGGGTTGTCGGCCGGGATGCCGTAGGGCGATCCGTTGTCGACGTCGATGCGAAGCATCTTCCCGAGGAGCGTGTTGCCGTCCTGGGCACGGTTGCCCGGGTCGCCGGCCGAGCCGCCGTCGCCGAGCGAGATGTAGAGGTAGCCGTCGGGGCCGAAGTCGATCCAGCCGCCGTTGTGGTTGGAGAACGGCTGCGAGACGGTGAGGAACACGTTGCCCGACGCCTCGTCACCGTTGAGCGGATCACCGCCATCCAGCGTGTAGCGGGCGATCTGCGTCGCGCCGTCTCCGTTGCGGGAGTAGTGGACGAAGAACACGCCGTTGTTCACGAAGTCCGGGTGGAGCGCGAAACCGAGGAGACCGCGCTCTCCGCTCGTGAACACGAGCGAGTCGATGTCGAGGAACGGGTTCGCCTGCATCACGCCATTCACCGCCACGTGAATGAAGCCGTTCTGGCGGACGAAGTAGGTCAGCTCACCGATCCCCGGGTAGTCGATGCCCTTTATGTAGATGATCTGAGAAACGCCGGTGGCGACCTGAGTGGTACCCCAAGCCGACGCGCTCCTGGGGGACGTCAGCACGAGTGCGAAGAAGAGCGCGAGCGTGAGGAACGCGGCCGCCACGGGACGACCGCCGCGGTGCGCAGCGCGATGAAGCATGAATGATCTCCCTCGTGGGTCGAGTGGGTCTGCAATATGAGTGGATGAACGGGTCGTGCCCCGGGAAAGGATAGCACAAGTCGGGGGGAGTTCGCTCAGGTGCGAACAAGCGTTCGTTTTGTCGCGGCTACCGGCGCTCGACCCGGAGCCCGGGCGGGCTCACCTTCTGCATCCAGTCCTCGTAGCTACCGTCGTATCCGACTTCCGCCTGACGGGCCCGCGCGTGTCCCATCACCTCGGCCATCTCCTCGTCCGAGAGCGGAGTGCGGGTGCGGACGTAGGCGGCGATGTCCGAGACCTGTCCGGCGATCGACTCGGCGAGCCGTTCGGCGACTTCGCTCGCGTGCTTTCGCGAGACGACGAGGTTGCCCTTCCCGGTGAGTGCGTTCCCCACCGTGAACACGTTCGGGAGGTTCCGGAACGTGCCGAGACGTCCGTCGA
The DNA here is from genome assembly GCA_041390305.1 of Candidatus Eiseniibacteriota bacterium. Classification (GTDB taxonomy): domain Bacteria; phylum Eisenbacteria; class RBG-16-71-46; order CAIMUX01; family CAIMUX01; genus JACKCR01. The sequence continues at coordinate 411 of JAWKQE010000068.1, read as the reverse complement.
CGAACTCGTAGAGTTCGCCCTTCATCGGGATGCCCTCGATCGGCATCGGGAGGCTGCCGATCGAGCTGACCGTGAGCGGCGCACGCAGAGACACGCGCTCCCCTGTTCCGGTCACGCGGCCGTCTGCCGAGTACTCCATCTTCTCGAAGACGAGTCCGACGAGACGGCCCTCCTCCACGATCTTGTCGACGGGGGAGAGGAGCGGCTCCATGCGGAATCGGTACTTGTCGATCGCCTTCTGCGCGATCTTGAACCGCGTCGCCTCGCACTTCTTCTTCTGCTCGGGCGTCGGATCGCTCGGAAGTTCCGCGAGTGCCATGTCCTCCTGGCGGCGGCGGTAGCAGAGCCGTGCGCCCGAGAGTCCGAGGTCGTCCCATCGGAGGCCATGCTTTCCGAGGACGGCATCCAGGC
>JAWKQE010000067.1:0-3927 GCA_041390305.1 Candidatus Eiseniibacteriota bacterium | reverse complement strand
CGTGAGCGACTCCGACATCGAGGCCGAACTCTCCGAGTTCGTCGAGCGGGAGCAGGAGCCGGACTACTACGACCCGGAGCATCTCTCCGACGAGGAGGTGCTCGGAGAACCAGAGGCCTCGACCGGACCGCGTCGCGCCACGGCCGGCACGATTCTCTGCTTCGTCGGCCCGCCCGGGGTGGGAAAGACGAGCCTCGGTCAATCCATCGCGAGAGCTCTCGGCCGTGAGTTCACGCGGATGAGCCTCGGTGGAATGCGTGACGAGGCCGAGATCCGCGGGCACAGGCGCACCTACATCGGCGCGCTCCCCGGTCGGATCATTCAAGGGATCAAGCGGGCGGGAACGCGGAACCCGGTCTTCATGCTCGATGAAGTCGACAAGATCGGCGCGGATTGGCGCGGCGACCCTGCGAGCGCGCTCCTCGAGGTGCTCGATCCCGCGCAGAACCACGCCTTCCGCGACCACTATCTCGACGTCGATTTCGATCTCGGTGACGTCATGTTCATCGCGACCGCGAACACCCTCGAGACGATTCCGGAGCCGCTGCGCGACCGGATGGAGATCATCCAGCTCGAGGGCTACACGGATCACGACAAGCTCGCGATTGCGAAGGGGTATCTGGTGCCGCGTCAGGTGCGGTCCCACGGCCTTCGCGAGAAGGAGATCGAGTTCACCGACGAGGCGATCCTCCGGATCATCCACAACTACACCCGTGAGTCGGGTGTGCGTGATCTCGAGAGGCAGATCGGGAAGATCTGCCGGAAGGCCGCGGTCGGGATCGCATCGAAGAAGAAGAGGCGTTTCAAGATCACGCCGAAGGCGGTGCGTGAGGAGCTCAAGGCGGAACGGTTCCCGTCCGAAAGGACGGACAAGTACAGCGTGCCCGGTGTCGCCACCGGTCTCGCGGTCACCATGGGTGGGGGCGACATCCTCTACATCGAAGTGACCAAGACGCCGGGGAAGGGACAGCTCACCTTGACCGGCCAGCTCGGCGAGGTCATGAAGGAGAGCGCGCAGATCGCGTTCAACCTGGTCAAGTCCAAGACCACGACACTCGAGATCGCCCCGGACGCCTTCGAGAAGGTCGACGTCCACGTGCACGTTCCCGCGGGCGCGATTCCGAAGGATGGTCCGTCCGCCGGCGTCGCGATGACCGCCGCCATCGCCAGTCTCTTCACCGAGCGCCGAGTTCGCAACAACGTCGGCATGACGGGAGAGGTGACGCTTCGGGGTCGCGTGCTCCCCGTCGGCGGAGTGAAGGCGAAGGTGTTGGCCGCCCACCGGGCGGGACTCGACACGGTCGTCCTGCCCAAACAGAACGCTCATGACCTCGACGAGCTTCCCGAGATCGTGCGGGAATCGATGACCTTCCACCCGGTGGACATGATCGAGAGCGCCCTCGACGTTCTTCTCGCTCCGGGACCCAAGGGGGAGGGCAAGGCGAAGCGAGGGACGACCCGGAAGAAGCCGTCGGATTCGGCCCCGAAGAAGGCCGGCCGGACGGCCAAGGGCGGCGCGAAGCCCGCGTCCGTCGGTGGGCGTCCGAGGCGGGGGAGCAAGTCGCCTACCCATCCGGTCACGCCCACGCAGCGTTCCGGCGGAGATCGACGATCGACGTCGTCGGCGGGCCATCGCAGGTAGTTCGCCGGCAAGTTGTCGCGCTGGATCCTTGATACCGGGTGAGATCGGAGTATCCTGCCCGGGATCATGGCAAGCCTCTTACCCAATCCAATCCGGTGGAAGGTGTCCACGACGGGGCGCCTCCTCATCTTCAGCGTGCTCATCGGTGTGGTCGGTGGGCTCGGGGCGCAGGCGTTCATCTGGCTGCTCGAGCGCGCGCACGACCTCCTGCTCGTGGGGCTTGCCCACTACTCGCCGCCGGGGATTCCGTCGGAAGGCGGCAACCCGAACGAGGTCGTCGGCCGCTTCGGCCTCTGGCTCATCCCTCTGGCCACGACTCTGGGTGGATTCGTCTCGGGCTGGATCGTGTTCCGGTTCGCGCCCGAGGCCGAGGGGCATGGAACCGACGGCGCGGTCAAGGCCTACCACCACCATCACGGCGAGATCCGGGCGCGCGTTCCACTCATCAAGGCGCTGACTTCCGCGATCACGATCGGGTCGGGTGGTTCGGCGGGACGCGAGGGCCCGGGCGCGCAGATCTCCGCGGGCTTCGGCTCCGTGCTCGCGAAGGTCGTCGGCTGTACGAACGACGAGCGCCGCATCCTCATGCTCGCGGGCGTGGCCGCGGGTCTCTCCGCCATGTTCCGTTCGCCTCTCGGCGCGGCGGTGCTCGCCGTCGAGGTGCTCTACGGCTCGATGCAGTTCGAGGCGGGAGCGCTCATCTACACCATGATCGCCGCCGTCGTCGGCTACGCGGTGAACGGCGCGTTCGTGGGTTACGAGCCGATCTTCGACGTCGATCCGGGGCTTCGCTTCCACGGCGGTCAGGAACTCGCGTGGTACTCCCTCCTCGGCATCCTCACGGGTGCGGCCGCGTCGGTCCTTCCCTACGTGTTCTATCGGAGTCGGGAGATCTTCCACAAGCTGCCCGGCCCGAGGGCGCTCCAGCCGGCGCTGGGCGGTCTGCTCGTGGGCCTTCTCGGTGTGGCGTTTCCACAGGTTCTCGCCGGCGGGTACGGATGGATGCAGCGCGCGATCGACGGCGCTCTCCCACTCTGGCTTCTTCTCGTGCTTCCCGTGGCGAAGACGATCGCGATGTCCTTCACCGTGTCCTCGGGAGGTTCGGGCGGTGTGTTCGCGCCGAGCCTCTATGTCGGGACATGTCTCGGTGCTGCGCTTGCGACGACCGTCAACCTCATCTCCCCCGATACGTCGCTCTCCGTTGCGGCCTTCGCAGTGGTCGGGATGGCGGCACTCTTCTCCGGTGCGGCACGGACTCCGATGGCGACGCTGTTCATGGTCGTCGAGATGACGGGAGGCTACGGCCTCATGGTTCCCGCCATGATCGCCGTCACGCTCTCCTACCTCGTTCAAGTGAGGCTCACCCGTCACTCCCGCTTCCCGAGCCTCTACGAAGCGCAGGTGCCGAGCCTGGGCGATTCGCCCGTTCACCACGACGAGTACGTGCACAAGGTCGTGGAGTTGATCCACGCGGGACGGGCCCGGATGCCGAAGGAGGCGACGCCCGTGCGACTCGAGGAACTCCTGCGCATGGGAACGTCGATTCCGGTCGAAGGTACTGGTCGGTCGATCGTGCTCACCGAGGTGCGGGAAGGCGCGCCCGCCGCGGGGATTCCGCTCAAGGAACGCCCGCTCGGCGGGGACATCTCCATCCTGAGCATCCTCCGGAGCGACCGGGTGGTCATCCCGGGCCCCGATGTTGCGATCGAGGAGGGAGACCGGATCATCGCGCTGCTCACTGCGATGGCTTACGACGAGGCCAGCGACAGCTTGGAACTCCTGGGTCCGGTATGAGAAGGGAGAGTGAACCGTGGATTCGTTGAAAGAAGCGATGAACGGGAAGTTCGAGTACTTCCGGATGGTCCTCGGCATGACGCGCAAGATGGTGGAGCAGTGGCCCGACGATCGGATCGACTTCCGGCCCGTTCCGGAAGCGCGGAGCGCGGGCGAGATCCTGGCCCACATGTACGGATTCCTGGTCGAGGGCGCTGCCACCGCGAAGTCCGGAGTGCACGAGAAGCAGCCGGAGCCGACGCTCGAGACGAAAGGGGAAGCACTCGCCTTCATGGACCGGCAGACGGTCCGGTTCTTCGAGATCTGGGGCCAGATCACGGACGAGGACCTCGGCAGGACCGTCGAGGCGTATGGCACGTCCTTTCCGGCCAGCCAGTTCCTCGACTTCACATACGCCGAGCACTGGCATCACCGTGGCCAGTTCACGGTCTATCTCAGGCTCCGCGGCGTCGCTCCCGTGATGATCTACGACTACGGCCAGCTGCAGGGCT
>JAWKQE010000066.1:0-3974 GCA_041390305.1 Candidatus Eiseniibacteriota bacterium | reverse complement strand
CTTCGGCCTCGACGACGAGCGGCTCACCGAACGGGATGTCCGAGACGAGATACCTCTGGATCGGCTCCGCGCCCTCGACCGGCGGATGGCCGACCAGGTGCGGCTGACCGAAGTCGACGTCGTAGAGCAGAAAGGACACCGCGAAGCACGGCCGGGCCGTCGCGACGGTGAGAAGCGCGAAGGCGATGGCGAGAGGAGCCGCGAGTGCACGCGCCGCGCGGAGCGGACGGACGCGACAGCTGCCGTCGAGGATTCGACGCAGGGACGAGATGGGGTTCATCGTTGGATTCCTTCCGAGCGTCGCCCATGGTTCGTTTCGTCCGAGCGGAGTGGTGCTGGCGACGCCCCTCACAGTTCCCGCCCGGCGGCGCCCGGACTGGAGGACGGGCTGCCGTGTTTCCGGCGGTAACCGCGGAAAGCACGCGTGAGGCTGGACAGTCGTGGAGCAAGAAATCTGTCGGGTCTACGAGTGCCCGAACGGCCACGAGTCGAGGGGGGTGGGCCAAGGACGTGGGGATCTGCCTCGAATCCGAGGGTCGTGGTCGGATGATTGCGGACGGCTTCGGCCGGAAGCCCTGGGTGCCGTTGCGTCTAGCACGCGGCTATGGTCAGCGAGACTCGCGTCGCGCTTCCGAACGCTGTATGTGATTGATTTGATTGTGATTGTGGCGCTGATGCCCACAATCTTCCGGCCACGACCCAAGACCTACGGGAGGCGCTGGAGACGGACCCGGGCCTCGTGGAGATGGTCGCCACGACGGAAGTGCAGCGTGACCACGTCCCCAGGATTTCGGCGGTCCAGGGCCTTGTAGAGATCGTCGTAGACCGCCACTTCCAGCTCGTCCACCCCGACGATGATGTCCCCCAGGTCGATTTCTCGGCGCGCGTTCTGGGAGGTGCCGCGGAGCCCAGCTTCGTCGGCGGCGCTGCCGCGGTTGACCTCGTTGATGATGACACCCTTGATGCCCCACCGCTGGGCGAGGTCGTCCGAGATCAGGGTCACGCCGAGTCCGGCTCTCTGGGTGCGGCCGAACTCGATCAGCTGGGGGACGATCCGACTGATCGTAGTTGCCGGCACCGCGAATCCGATCCCCGCGCTCGAGCCGCTGGTCGAGTAGATTGCGGTATTCATCCCGATCAGGCGTCCGGAGGAGTCGAGGAGGGGGCCACCCGAGTTGCCGGGGTTGATCGACGCGTCCGTCTGGATGACGTCCGTGATCGGGCGGGTCCCCACGGACCGGATCTCACGTCCGAGCGCGCTCACGACTCCGGTCGTGAGGGTTTGGTCGAGTCCGAACGGGTTGCCGATCGCGATGACCTTCTGTCCCACGAGGAGTTCGCGGGTGTCACCTGGCTCGACCGGTGAGAGACCGCTCCGAGGCGGTTCGATTCTGAGGACGGCGATGTCCTTGGTCGCGTCGAAGCCGACCACTTCGGCGTCGTGGGTCGAACCGTCGGAGAGGGTCACCGTGAACTCGTCACCCCCTTCGATCACGTGGAAGTTCGTCACGATGTGGCCCCGGCGGTCCCACACGAAGCCGGAGCCAGAGCCGCGCGGTACCTCCATGACGTTCCGACTGAACGCGCTCCGGCGGATCTGCGTGTTCGTGATGAACACCACCGAGGCGGAGGCTTCGCGGAAGATCTCGATCGTGTTCCGTTCGTCCTCCAGACGATAGGAATGCTCCGGGACTGCCTGGCCGAAGACGGGCGGAATCAGTCCGAGGTCGGGGAAGAGCCCGTCCAGAGTCGACACGATCCCGAACACCGGCAGAAGGGCCCGGAGACTCAGGCCGAAGAGAACGGCGAGGACCATGGTCGCTCGGCGCGCCAGTGCACTTCCGCGCGCGACGGCGCGTCCGGTGTGCTCGCGATCGTTCTGGGGGGCGAGAGTCATCGCGTTCCTCCTCGAGGGCGTCGGGCAAAGCGCCGACGTGGTCGGCCGGGTCTTGGAGCCACACTCGCGTGGTCACGACCGGATCCACCCGCCAGTTTCGGCAAAGGTCCGGCGAAACGGCGTCTCTGTGGTCGTGACCCGCGGGGCGAAGAGCGTCGCACAGCCAGGGGCCTCGTGCCAACTCCCTGCGGAACATCGAGATGCTGGGCCCAGTGAACGGGTCTGCGGAGCCGGGCGTCTTCCGCGGGGGAATCATCGAGATGCCGTGCCGAGTCATCGCGCCTTCGCATCCGGGCGTCTTCCGCGCGGGAATCATCCGGATGCCGCTTCACCGGACTTCGGTCTCGCCGGTTCCGATCGTGTGGACGAGGCCGTACCCGTCGCGCTTCGTGATCAGGACGACCTCATACGATGCGCCGGAGAGGTTGAGCACGTCGGGGTACCCGCCCAGGACGATCGACTCTCCACCGTCCGTCACGTGCTTCAGCCACTGGATCCCCGTGTCGATCCGCCAGAGGACTGTGCCCTGGAGGTCGACGCGGGAGAGGATCCACGTCGCTTCCTTCGCGAGGGAGGGGCGGGAGAGGATCAGGAGGGATCGCGGTGAATCCAGCTTCCAGGCGGCGCCCGACGCCGGCTCGACCAGGAAGCCTCCCGCGAGGAACGCGGGAGGCCCGATCGGGTCGAGGCTCGCGAGGTCGAGTTCGAGGTCGCTCCGGGGGAAGCCCGACGAGGCGACGGAGTCCTGCACGACCCAGCACTCTCCCTTGTAGAGGGACCGCCAGGGCGTGCCGGTGACGGACCGTGGGGCACCGGACCACCGCGAGAGCGCGGCGCGCTCGTCTTCCGAGAGAAGCCCGCACCACTCACCGACGAGGCGACCGTCGCCTCGCCTCGCGAACTCGGGAAGGCGGACCGAGGCATTGGCCTGGAAGTCGCGGGTGCGCGCGCGGGTCGTGGGCGGGGCGAGTTCGTACGTGACGGCGTGCTCGATCTCCCCGCGGGGCGAGAGCGCGCGGAGCCTCTCGTCGAGGGGGGAGAGCGTCCAGTCCCCGGATCCGGACCAGTCCCCGGACCCGGCCCCAGAACCGGACCCGGACCAGAACCGGACCCGGACCCGAGCTGCCAGTACCGGCCATCCGTGGTCCGGAGGACCATTCCCGGGAACGTGGAGGTGGCCAGGTAGAAACTCGGATCCGTGGGGAGGGCCGCCGCGAGATTCGGGTTCGCGGCCTGGATTTCGGCATCGCCGCCGATGAGGTCGAGTTCGGGTAGCGAACGCACCTCCAGCCCGTCGTTCCAGAGCCAGAGCCGGTGCGCAGCGACCCCCAGGACCCTCGGCCCCCCCGCGTTGCTGGGGCGATCGCCGATCTGGATCTCTGCCGTCGCGTATCCGGTCTGCGGGTCCAGCTCGACGATCCGGTACCGGTCGTAGTACCGGTCGGGCCGCGCTCCCCGGCCGAATCCGCGGTGCACCCGCGATTCGCGGGTCAGGAAGAGCAGGAGCTGCTGCCCCTCCACCGCATCCCGCCAGAGATCGCTCGAGAGTTCAGGGGCCGAGACCTGGTCGTCGGAGCTGGAGACGATGAGGGACACCACTCCCAGGGTGAGCAGGGAGAGGACGAGGATTCCGAGGACTCGCCTGCGCGTCACGTCTTTCGTCGGACCGGGCACGGGCGGATAGTATCGCGGGACGGGAGCTGCGTCCTCGGCGTTGATACGGCGGAGGAGTGGAGCGAAGATGGACGGGCCGAGTCGCTCCCGGGGACCATGGTGGGTGCTCGTGAGTGCCGGGCCGTCCCGACCGAGAGGAGATCGATGTCCGCCCAAAGCTTCGTCACGTCGCGTCCCGTGGCGATCCTCATGATCTTCCTGGCCGCCGTCGTGTTCGGCTACTTCTCCTATGCACGGCTGCCGCTTGCGCTCATGCCCGAACTGACCTATCCGACCCTGACCGTGCGAACGGAGTATGAAGGGGCCGCGCCCGAGGAGGTCGAGAACGACGTCAGCCGACCGATCGAGGAAGCCCTGGGCGTGATCGGGGGGCTGCAGCAGATCTCGAGCGTGAGTCGGGCCG
>JAWKQE010000065.1:0-5266 GCA_041390305.1 Candidatus Eiseniibacteriota bacterium | reverse complement strand
CAACAGCGTCGACGCCGCCAAGGCGACTCTCCGGTACGCGACCAGCATACGGACAGACTTCTCACTCGTCGCGAGCCACAGCAACAACGTCGCGTCCGAGCTCAAGTCACTCGCGTCGCTCTCCTCGGAGTCGGGCGCATCCGTCCGCGACCTCACGACGCGGGCGGAGAAGATCAGCACCGTCCTCTCCCTCATCCGTGACATCGCCGAGCAGACGAACCTCCTCGCGCTGAACGCCGCGATCGAGGCCGCGCGTGCAGGCGAGCACGGAAGAGGCTTTGCCGTGGTGGCCGACGAAGTGCGGCGCCTGGCCGACCGTACGCAGACGGCCATCGTCGAGACCGACGGCGTCATCAACGACATGCAGGCGAATGTCTCCCGAGTCGGGACGACGTTCGAGGACCTCGAACAGCGCGTCAGCACTCTCGACTCCGAAACCGGAGGCTTCCTCGAACGCCTGAACGAGATGTACGGCTACGTGACCGAATCGTTCGCGGACGTGGGCCGGATGGCGGACGACATCTTCGTCAGCCTGGCCAAGCTCGACCACGTGATCTGGAAGGTGAACACCTACCTATCGGTCCACCAGGACGAGCCCGCGTTCGACTTCGTCGACCACCACAACTGCCGTCTCGGGAAGTGGTACTACCAGGGCGAGGGGAAGGAGTTCTTCGCGAACTCCCCGTACTACTCCAAGCTCGAAGCCCCCCACGCGCGCGTGCACGCGGGGACGAAGAACGTGTTCGCTCTCCTCGGGCACGGAGAGGCCGACCCCGGTCGACTCCTGGCCGCCCTGAACGAGATGGAGACGGCGAGCCGCGACGTCTTCGCCGGGCTCGATCGGATCCGGCGGGACGTGGAGCGGTGGAGCGAGCAGGCCGCCGCCTGACTTTTTTTGGCACTTCCACTGTCGGACCTGACCTCGAGATCTCGGAGGTAGGGGTGAACGACTGGCGACCTGGGTCGCCGGCAAAGCCCCATCCCCCGAACCTGGAGGTCGAATCCGATGAAGCGCTCTCTCCGAAGCTCCCTCATCCTCGGGGTCGTCCTGGCCTCAGCGGCAAGCGTCGGTTGGTCGCTTCGGGCCGCGGACCAGAACGACTCCCTCGGGCCGTTGCTCGATGCGGCGGGGCCGAGCGTCCCGGCGAGTACGGTCGGCGCCACAGAGACGGCGACGCCGGCCACCGCGATCGGCGCCAGCCGACTGGCCGAAGCAGCCGGCCGGATCACGGCCCAACCAGCCCCTCCGGGCCCGATCGGCACCACGGGCGCTGAGACGCTCAACTCGTTGCCCCCGAATCACCTGGCAGCAGACACGCGCCCGCCGGAGCGGGTTCCCGGCCAGCCCAGTGCCGGGCCTGACCGCGAGCGCTGGTTCTTCGACGACTGGCACGGCCCACTTCCACGGTCCGGTGCTGCCGCACGACGTCGAGGCCGGACTCCGGGCGGACGTGGCCCGGCTCGCGCCCGAGCTCCAGGCTGGCGCGGGCGGCACCGGATGGACCCTGGCCGGGCCTTCCGGGATCGACACCTCGGACGGCTCCGTCTACTCGGGAAGAATCCTCGACATCGCCGCCTACTTCGACGGCGAGGGGATCGCCCACCTCTTCCTGGCCGCAGCGAGCGGGGCCTCTGGAGTTACGACAACGGCACGGAGGAACTCACCCCGCTCTCCGACGACCTGTCCACCCTCGCGATCGGCACGGTCTCTCTCGACCCCGCGGACCCGTCGACCATCCTGATCGGCACCGGGGAGCACTGGGTCCCGGGCGGAGCCGGCGTATTCCGTCGCACCGACGGCGGCGCAACCTGGAGCGCATCGACCTACCCGATGGACGCCGGCATCCCCACCGGATCCGCCACGTGGACAGCAACAAGGTCTACGCGACGGCCGACAACGGAGCGCTCACTTCGGACGACGGCGGCGCAACCTGGCAGTGGCGGGCCGGTGGAGCGCACTTCGACCTGTCGATCGACCCGTCGAACCCCGACATCGTGTGGACGACCTACTGGGACGGTACGGGGCAGACGTGGCCCACCTTCACGAACGACGGCGGCGTGACTTGGTTCGTTTCCGGCAGCCCGGTCACGCAGACGAGCCGCGGCGCGATCGCCATCTCGCCGTCCGACCCGGACGTCATCTACGCCACGTACTCCGGCAACGAACCGGCCGACTACGCATTCCGCGGGGCGTACAAGAGCACCGATGGTGGAGCGACGTGGAACCTCATGCTCGCGCCCGAGGGCAACAACTACATGGGCGGCCAGGGCTGGTACAACAACGTCGTCGCCGTCTCGCCGATCGACGCGAACCTCGTCCACCTCGCCGGCGTCGAGATGCAGAAGTCGACGGACGGCGGTAGCACCTGGGCGAACGTCGACAGTGGTAGCGGCAACGGACTCCATCCGGACTACCATGCTTCACCTGGCTCGAGCCGGCCCGTTCGCGTCGAGAGGCGGGAGGGCGGCAGCTGACGCGCTCCGGTCCTCCGCAGACGCGCGGAATCACCCTTCGCCCGGCTCGCCCAGGCGCACGCGTCGACCTCTCAATCGATCGCTTCCAGTACGTCGGGCGCATCCGGTTCCCGCGCGTCTGCGGGAGGCCAGCTCCCGTTCGGCCTCATCGGTCACGACGGCGGGATCTCCATCAACCGGGGCGACGAATACGTGACGGGAATCAACTACTTCCCGATCACGCAGTTCACGCATGTCCACGCGGCCCAGGAGAATCTGAATGCGCTGGGCGGCGGGTCCCAGGACAACGGAATGTCCATCACCACGGACGGCGGAGTGAGCTGGTTCTACCGGCAGGGCGGCGATGGTTCGACTCTCTCCATCGACCCGAACGACAACTCGCGCATGTGGTCGATCGTCGGCGTCTACAACGGAGACCTCACATTCCGTCGCCATCGTTCGACCGACGGTGGCGTGACCTGGACGGACGTAAACGCGGGCATCGACCCCGCCGACCAGTGGTACACCGAACTCCACAACGACCAGGTCAACCCCGTCTGGCTCTACTCGAACGCCGGAAGCAAGGTCTACCAGTCGCAGGACTATGGAGACGCCTGGACGACGCTCGGCACGTTCACGAAGGAGGTTCGCTCCCTCCGCGTCGGCCGCTACTCGAATCCGTCGGCTGCGATCTGGGCCGTTCTCGACACGAACATCGACGGAAACCGCGTCCACGTCTTCGACGGCAGCGCGTGGAACGTGGTCGAGTCGGGACTTCCGAGCGGAGTCAAGGTCCGCGCCGTCATTCCCCATCCGACGGAGCCGAACACTGCGTACGCCCTCATCAACGGGATCGGGAACCCGGGCCAGAAGGTCTACCGCACGTTCGACCGCGGCACGACCTGGACCAACGTGAGCGGCAACCTCCCGGACGTTCCGCTCGGTGGGATCGTCGGTCACCCGACGAATCCGAACCTGCTCTACCTCGGCACGGAGATGGGCTGCTTCCAGGGCGAGTTCGACGGCGCCACCTGGAGCTGGTCGCACTGGGACGCGGGTCTCCCCACGGCCGCGATCTCCTCCGACATGTCCTGGACCGACCTTCTCGATGAGTCCGGCGACTTCTGGATCCTGCTCGGCACGTACGGACGCTCGATGTACCGGCGTGAGGTCCAGGACCTCGAACCCGCGGGCATCGCGGACGACGTGGAGGCGAGCCGTCTCGAACTCGCCCAGAACGCGCCGAACCCGGTGCGCTCGGGCGAGACGACCCGGATCCGGTTCTCCACGCCGAAGAGCGGCACGGTCGAACTCGGTGTCTACGACGTCTCCGGCCGCGAGGTCACGTCGCTCCTCGACGGCTTCGTCGACGCCGGCGCACACGAGTACGACCTCTCGTCCGCAGGTCTCGCACCGGGCGTGTACTTCTACCGTCTCCGGGCCGGGAGCTGGGTGGAATCCCGCAAGCTGACGATCGAGTAGGTCGAGGCCTCTCGACGGGAGGCATCTCGGCACGACCCCTCTCGACAACGCGCCTCGGCCATCCTCGGCCGGGGCGCATCCGTCTTCCTCGAGACACCGACGTTGCGCTACCCTCCCCTCGATGGCCCCGCGTCTTCCATCCACGACCGGAGGGCAACATGAACCCGATTCCGTCGATCCAGGACGCCGGCAAAGGTGTGAGGGGACGGTTCCTCACCGCACTCGGGATGGCATCCCTCGCCTTCACCGTTGCCGCCACCCTCTCTGCCTGTTCGGACGATACGGCCCCTGATCCGGGAGCGAGCGACGCCGAGTCGCTCTTCGAAGCATCTCTGGATCCGAGGAGTTCCTCATTCGTCCTCTCCCAGGTCTCGAGCCGACCGGGCTTCGAGGTGCAGCTGCTCGGAAGTAACCTCAGCACCGACGCGACCTCAGGCACCGTCTCGCTCGATGTCGCGGTGAGAAACGTCTCGGAGCGCGACATCGCGGAGCCAGCGATGATCTGGCTCACACGGTTCAGCCCGGAGAACGTCGCGGTCACGAACGCGAACGTCGTCGACCCGACTCCCAAGGACGTGGGCGACATGGCCGAACGCTTCGGATTCGACTACGCCGGCAGCTTCGGCGCCGACCAGGTTCTCTCGCCGAACGAAGTCTCGGCATCCCGGACCTGGGTGTTCTCCGTTCCAGACATGGCGAGCTTCTCCTTCTCCGCCATCGCGGAGGTGGCGGCATCGCTCGAGGCACGGCTCGGAGGAACGGTCTTCCACGACCTCGACGAGGACGGCTCCCGCGACACGGACGAGCCGCCGTTCTTCGGGCGCATCATCGTGACCCGTCCCGACGGAACTCAGGTGCGGGCGATGGCGAACGAGGCCGGTGGATACTCGGTGCCCGTCTACGACGCTGGACTCCACCTCGTGACGTTCGAGCCACCGGACTTGGACTGCCCGTGTGTCGTCGCGGTGACGACTCCGAACCCACTCGAGGTCGTTCTCGTCCCCGACGGGAACGGCACACTCCAGGACTACATGCGGGCCGACTTCGGGGCGCACATCAGAGACCTGGTCGACGCCGCCCCGATCGTTCTCACCGATCGCCTGCCGGACGAGATCCGGCAGGACGAGTACCGCGTACTGGACGCGAGCCTCGCGGACGACGTCCTCTCGCTGCGCGTCGAGTTCAGTGGATGCACGCCCGACCACGACTTCGCCCTGTTCATGACCGGCGGCTTCATGGAGTCGATGCCCGTCCAGGCCCGGATCGTGCTCTCACACGATGATTTGGGCGAGCTGTGTGACGCCCTGTTCCAGCGGACGCTCCGCTACGA
>JAWKQE010000064.1:0-6151 GCA_041390305.1 Candidatus Eiseniibacteriota bacterium | reverse complement strand
ACGGCTCCTGCCGTAGTCGAAGATGGTGCGGAAACGGGAGAGGATTCCGGCGCCGAGGTTTCCCTGCTGACGTTCCGTGTCGAACGCTCCTTCCCCTCCGGGAAAGAACGTCACCGGAACGTCGTCGAGTTGGAACCCCGCGATCTCGACCCGTTCGAGACTTCCGGTCAGCGCGATCATGTCCCCGCCGACTCCACCCATCTTCGTGTCGGAGACGGTGCGTCCTTCGAGCAGATGGTTCGCCTCGACGAAATGGGGAAACAACGTCACCGTCCCGCCTGATCCGGTGTCGAGGTGGAACTCGGTCTCGGGCAGTCCGTCGATCGAGAGCATGACGAGCTTGTGACCGCCATCCGCCGAGATCAGCTCGAGTTCGTGCCCCGCTCCCGCGTACTCGAACGACTCGGGGTCGTGGAACGCGATCCGTTCGTTCGGATAGTCGAGATCGACGACGAACTCGTGGAACGCTTCCTTCCCGAAGATCACCGGGATCGGCCGCCCGAGGCGACGCGCAACGCCACTGAGGTCGAGGATCGCGGCCGTGATGCCCTCGAACGTCAGTCCACCGAGGTCGACGGAGAGGGCACTCGCGACCGAAGCCTGGTCCGTCCCTCCCACCCCCGACGCCGCGAGTGCACCCGAGGATTCGAGGCCGATCGACTCGGCGAAGCTCCGGTCGACCACGGTCATCCCGGCACCGGAGTCGAGGACGATGTCCGTCTCCGCTCCATTGAGCTTGCCTCGAAGGTAGACCCAGCGCTCCTGGTACCGCTCGATCGGGATCCAGTCCGTACTCTCGGCTCCTCCCTCGATGTGGCCGATGCGTACGCTCTCGGCGGGGCGCTCGAAGACGGACGGATCGAGCTCGGCATTCACCACGAACTGCGTCCACTCCGTCTCGACGTCACCGGCGGGGTTGTCGTGCAGCTGCTTCGAGACGTACGGGAACCGCACTCCGTGATCCGCCCTCCAGTCCGTGGAGTGCGTCCAGGTCGTATCTCCGTCTGCGATCGTCCGTGTCCACTCGAGAGCACCGTACTCGGGATCGAGCAGGAGGTCGTTCTGCTGTCCCTGTTCGCCCGAGACCCGAAGCACGTTCCAACTCTTCCCGTCGCGCTGCTCGGGCGGAAGCAGGCTCATCGCCCGCTTCGTCCGTCCGAGGAGCGTGAGGGAGAACGCGGAGTCGAGCGACCACTCGTGTCCCGCGCGCGTCTCGACGCCGAGCGCTTCGATCTGCCCGGTCTCGTTGATCCGCCATCCCTTCTCGCCGTCGAGAACCTCCGTCCCCCGCAGCGGCCCCAGCTCGTAGTGGAGGTGGAACCGGTCCGGACGCATCATCTGGATCGTGATCGTCCCTTCGAGTCCCGCCGCGGAGATACGGCCGGACATGTAGAGGGTGTGGAGTTCGTCGAGGTTCTCCCGTCCACCGAGCCAGCCGAGATGCTGCTCGATCGCGTTCCCGAGAGACGAATCCTTCGGAGAATCGGTCATCTCACTGGCCATCGATCTCGTTGCTCCCATTCCGAGACAGATCGTGACGAGGGCGCACATGGCGAGCCTACGTGATCCTGTCTTTGTGGACGTCCGTCGACTCGCCATCATCCTCGTCCTCCTCGGTCGTTGCGGTTCAGGTTTCGTAGCTCGTCGAGTCCCGGCGGATGGGACCTCAGCAACGTGATTCCCATCGCATCCTCCATGATCTCGTGGGCCGGGAACGGCAGCGGGCCGACTCCTTCGTACATAGTGAGGAGGATCTCGGACGCGACGTGATTGTGGTGCATGCAGGAAAGGAACGCGCTCTCACTCCACACCGCCTGCCGCACGCCACCGAGATCACTGTCCACCAGGGCGAGAAGGTGTTCCCTCGCATCCGCGACGAGGGAGAGCTGCTCCCCCGGCCACTTCGGTGGCGTCGCTCCACTCGATTGGAGCACCACGCGAACGCCCGGTAGCTCCTCCGGCCGATACAGCTTCACCGCGACCTCGACCCCGCGCCCCGCCGCCCCGATGAAATCGTCGCGCAGGAGCTCCGCCAGGGACGGGAAGGCGTCGGCGAGAACGATCCGTTCCGCGCCCGCGAGCATCGACCTCGCGCGCTCCAAGACCGCGTCGAGACTTCGGATCTGGTAGATCCGATCGTCGTCATCGGGCTGATGGAGGTCTGCGAGTGCCGCCGCCGCCCGCTCTTTCGTCTCCTCGAAGGACCGGGACATCCTCGCGAGGAGCTCGTCCGGCGCCACCGCCCGGCAGATCCGGTTCTCGCCCTCCTCCACCCAGACAGCTCCCTTCGCCTCGAGCGAAGCGATCGCCTTGTAGGTGTTCGCGGTCGGCTTGTCGATCTCGCGAGAGATCCGGTAGCCGGTCGACGGTTCGTGGGCCAGAAGGTAGGTGTAGACCCGCGCCTCGACCTCGCTGAAACCCAGCCCGACCAGGGCACCCACACTAGTAGTAGCCATGGCTACTACTATAGGGCCAGTTCACGAACTCGCCAACGTCAGAGTCTCAGCCGGGTGGCGCGAGTCCCAGGGAGGACGAGGCCCCCATCCCCACCGGGGGCCGGCCGGGGCCTGTCCGGGGACCTTCCGAGGGCCCTCCGGGGCCCTTCCGAGGGCCGTCCGCAATCTTCCGGCCACAACCTAAGTGCCTGGCGGGGGCGGATCTTGGTCCGGGCGACGACGCGGAAGGGTCGGCATCATCGGGCGGAGCCAGCCACCCGTGGAGGGCCGGACGGAGAAGGTCCGGAGCCCAGTCGCGAACTGCCGGAGGTCCCCGGCGACCCGCTCCACCCGCCCGAAGCCGAGCCGGAGGACGACCAGAGCGACCAGGGTGCGGAAGACCGAAGACACGCCGAACACGAGGTGATAGGCCGCCGCGCCATCCAGGGCCCGGGAGAGGAGTAGCGCGCCGAAGGCCGATCCCACGGTCACCGCGATCGTGTTCCCGAGGTTGTAGAGCGTGAGCACGCTCGTCCTCTCTCCCTCGTCGATCGTTTCGAAGAAGAGGAGGAAGGCCGCGAACTCGTACATCGCCCACACCGTCCCGGAGAGCACCTGGAGGACGAAGAGATAGAGGTAGCTGCCGCTGAGGATCCACAGCGCGGAGAGCGGCAGGATGCCCGCGGCACCGATCCGGAGCGCGCGGGTCGCACCCACCCGAGCGACGAAGGACCCGAGCCAGGTGAGAGCGAGGATCTTGGCGAGAAACGCCGTCCCGATCAGCCCGACGTACTCTATGTAGCTCAGCTCGAGCTCGCGCAGCATGTAGGGCGTGAAGAACGGGCTCGCGATCGTGACCGACGTGGACATGAAGAGAAGGACGAGGAGGAGACGGTTGCCCCCGCGGCTCCTCAGCCTCCCGAGCAGTTCCCTCAGCGGAACGGCCCGATCCACCACCCGAGGCGTGCGCTCGTCCTGCCGCACCAGGAGGAAAGTCGACGTGGCGCGTGCCAGGAACGCGAGCGTGAACAGGACGACGAAGCCGAGGAGCTCGGCCTGCCGCCTCTCCGCAACCTGCACGATCCAGCCCGCGAGAAAGAGCGCGGTCGCGGTGCCGATCTGGGTCGCGCGGGACCGGCTCGCGAAGTAGCGGGAACGGATCCGCCCTCGCACGATCGTCCCGATCCACGTGGTCCAAGCCGGCCCCGCCGCCATCCCCGCGCCCCAGTAGATCGTCGCGATCAGGAAGACGAGCCAGGTGGGCGACGCACCTCGGAACGCGATCCCGAGGAGCGGCAGGAACATCGCGGCCTGCGCGGCCGCGCAGAGAACGACCCATCCCTTCCGTGAGCGGAGTTTGCGTACCGCCCACGGCGTGAGGAGCTGGAGCAGACCGCCCCCGAGGAGCGGAACCGTCGTGATCAGCCCCGCCCCGACGGCATTGCCACCCAGCGCGAGGAGGAACGCGGGCAGATAGGTCTCCCCCGTCCCCACCATGACGCTCCACGCCGAACCTTCGGCGAAGATGAGGTCCAGGTTGCGCCGGAGCGTGTGCGGGGGAAGCCGCTTCCTCTGTCCCCAGGGGGAGGTTTCCACCGTGGGTGCGCTGTCTCGTCGGGTCGTCATGGCCGACGCAAACTATCCAAGCCGGACGGGTAACGTCAACGTGCTGGGTCGAGATTCGGCGCCACCGGCCGCAGCCGATGCCGGCACGTCGTCGGCCGGTCGCCCGCACGTCCTCCTTGCACCGCCACACTTCGTCGGGAGTTCCGCCACACGCCTTCCGCTACTTCCGGCCCGCTTGACAGCCCATCCCCGGAAGTCCAGGGTTTCGGGACATGTCGTACGCACCTCAATCGCAGGAGTGGCGTTCCGATCGCGCCCTCCTTCTCGTCCACGGGGTCGGGAACGCCGCTCCCGGGGACTACCGCATCCTCCAGGAGAGGATCCGGGAACTGCTCGGCGACAAGGCCCACGACTTCGCGATCTACCAGCTCTACTACGACTCGATCAACGACTGGTTCACGGAGAAGACGGAGCTGCGGGAACGGATCGACTCGATGCTCGGCATCGTGAGCGAAGGAGTTCCGAGCGGCACGATCGGCGACCTGCTCTCCGAGTTCATCGGCGACGTGCTCTGGCCGGTGCTGAGCCAGGCGGCGCGCACGGCGGTGCGGGAAGCGTACCTCGCGCAACTCAAACAGATCGTGCTCGACGGCATCGCCGCGGGCCATCGACCGAAGAGGCAGAAGCTGTCGATCGTCTGCCACAGTCTCGGCTGCTTCCACACCTATGAGGCGCTCCACGCCGCCGCGATCGATCCTTCCCACGGACTCCAGCCCGCGACGCACGGTGTGCGCTTCCAGAACGTCGTCTACATGGCGTCGCCGGTGCAGCTGATCCGTTCCGTGGCGAGCCGGATCTCGGGCCTCGTGCCGTCCCATCAGATGGCGACGCTCGCTCCGGAAGGGCTGAGCCTCCCGGGCGAAGACGCGCTCGGAATGCACGTCCCGTCCGTGAACCATTGGATCTCGATCACGGGATCGCTCGACCCGATCGGAGGCTTCTTCCTCCGGCGGAAGGCAGAGTGGGCCTACATGGCGGTCACGGGGCAGCTCTCGATCGTCGATCCACAGGACGGACTCGTCCGGGACGACGAAGAGCTGCGGGTCGTCTTCGCGAAGAGTCTGGAGAATGCGGATCGTCCGCCCGAGGTCGAGGACAAGAACCCGCACTCGTGGGTCGGCTATGTCGTCCGTCATGCACCAAGCCTCAAGGAGTGGATGACCGCGTGAACCCGAGACTCGCCATTCTGGCGTTCCTCCTCCTGACTTGGGTCCAGACCACGTTGCCGGCGCACGCGTCGAGGGTGGACGGCGAGTACACCGTCGCGGACCTCACCGCAGCCATGGCCACGGCGGCACTCGAGTCGGACTTCGCGTCGGCGCGTCCCGCACTCTCGGATACCCTGGCGGTCTACCTCGGTCGCCTCGACTCCGGGGGAGTGAGCGAACTCACGCTCGGGCAGCTCGCGGGCGAAGTGAAGGGCGTCGACTGGAGGAGTCGTCTCCGTTGGCGCCAGGACGACTATCGCGCACCGTTCGCACTCCGGACCGAGCCCGCGGCGCTCGAAGACGTCGTCCGGAAGGTGCTCCAGGTCGTGAACCTCCCGGGAGGGCTCGACGATCACCTCGTGGACACGCTCGGCCCGGAACGAGCAGAAGAGCTGCTGGACCCCGTGGTCCGCTATCACGAGGAGTTCCTCCACCTCTCCCTCGCGGAGAGCCTGGAGAAGCTGAGGCGCTACCAGATCAAGTACGGCCCCGGCTCCACCCGTCTCAACGTCGCCGAGACCTTCCTCTCCTACGGCAGCCAATGGCTCCCCGGGTTCGGCCCCGATGAGAACGGACGGCCCGGACCGTTCGAGTGGGTCCTGGGATACAACTCCACGCTCATCACGATCGAGAACGACGAGCCGACGCTGGCCTCCGCGGCACAGGTCGGGCTCCGCCGGTACATCTGGTCCGAGCGGTGGCCCGGGCTCACGAACCTGATCCGACCCCGATCGATTGCGGTGGGCGCCCTCGTGGCGGGCGAGAAGAACGGTCCGTTCATCTGGCCGGGGAGGGGTGAATCGCGGTACGGTGGTTTCCTCGTTTGGGGACCCATCCAGCTCGCCTACCTCGGAGGTGACGATCCGACCCTGGCGCTCACCC
>JAWKQE010000063.1:0-6308 GCA_041390305.1 Candidatus Eiseniibacteriota bacterium | reverse complement strand
GTCGGGAGCGAGATCTTCTCCTTCAGCTTCATGCTGAACCAGAGGCAGTGCATGAACTGCGTGTTGAGCTTGATCGCCGAGGAGTAGAGCGGCAGGTCGTAGCCGAGCGTCTGGAAGAGATGCCAGGCATCCCGCGCGTGGTGCGTACCGAACCGCGGATCGTCGTGCTTTCCGACCTTCGGGGCGGGGATGAAGTCGCCGTCCTGAGAGGTGTCGCTCGAACGACGCATCATCACGAACTTCGCCTCGATGAGGTTGTCCGGGTTCTCCTCGGTGATGGCGAGCGTCTTCACCAGCACGGAGATGTTGTGGGTGTTGCAGCTGACCACGTGGACGAACTTGTCGTTCTCGTGATCGAGGGCCTCGTCGTTGATCCCGCGCGCGTACATCTTGCCGAACCCGAATTCGCTACCCTGCGCGATGAATCCGAGCGTGTTGTGCGTGAACCGGTCGTAGTACCGCTTCTTGTTCTCGTGTCCGACACCTGATGGCGTGCAGTCGATCACGACGGATGCGCGATTGATCGCTTCCTCCGCGTCCCAGCTCACCTTGAACCCTTGATCCTCGAACTTCGAGATCGCTTCCGGGTCCGTGCAGAGGAGAGCGCCTCGGTCCATCAGGCTCTTGACCTTTGCACGCTCCGTGCTCAGCGGCGTTCTCTTGTGGAAGGAGACGGTCTGGATTCCGAGGGGCTCCCGGAAGTCGGCGAGAAGTCCGATGAGGGGCTCACCGATCGTCCCCGTGCCGATCACGTGCACGTGCCTCGCGTCGCTCATGGTTTGGTCACACTCCTGTCATCAAGGCCCAGCGAACTCGACTCAAGGCGCCGAGGATACTCGTGCTGTCGTGGGGGTGTCAATTTGACCGGGCCTTTCCGGCTCCGTTGGCTCGGGGTTCGGAGGCGTCTTCGCCGGCGGCGCTCCCGGGGCCGTGTCCGAGCCCGTCGGGCCTCTGCCTGGCCAGGCGACGTGGCGCTCGGGCTGTCGTAGACTCCATCCGTGCGTCTTCCGAACAGACAGCGAGCCATGGACGCAGCGGCCGTGGGCCTCCCGCTCCTCGTCCTCTACCTAACGACGCTGCAACGCGATGTCGGGATCATCGATAGCGGTGAGCTGGCCGGAGTGGCGGCACGCCTCGGCGTGGCCCACCCGACCGGGTATCCCCTCTATTCCATGCTCGGCCGGGTCGTAGCCATGAGCGCTCCTTCCGGCGCCCTCTTCTCGTGGCTCTCCGGCCTGTCGGCGTTCTCCTTGGCCCTGGCCTCGGTTCTGTTCGTCGGACTCATCCGGGAGTTGGCCGGCATCGGCCGGAACGGCTGGAGTCGTGATTGGCTTCCGAGGGGCCAGTGGACTCGCGCTCAGGGCGTCCACCGTCGCCTGGAGTCCAGGCGGTGACGAACGAGGTCTATGGCCTCCATCTCCTCGTCGTCGTGGCCGTTCTGCGGCTTGCGGCCTCACTCCTCGGACCGGCTGTCGTGGTGCCGGAGAGGTCGGCCCCAACGAACGCTTCCGGACGTTCCTCCTCCTGGCCTACATCGTGGGGGCTGGCCGCCGGCCGCACCACCTCTCCATCGTGTTTCTCCGGGCCTGCGGTGGTCTTCGCGGTGGTGGTCTGGCTGAGATCGCTGCCGGGCAGATGGCGTCCGCAATTCCGGCGTGGGAGTCCTCTTCGGGGCCCTTGGGGCCCTTCTGTCTGGCGTATCTCCCGATCCGTTCCAGGCACGACCCCGTCTTCGACTGGGGCGATCCCGGAGTCTTCTCCGCTTCTGGCGACGCTCCACAGGTGCCCAGTACCAGGTCTGGCAGTTCCATTCCTCGGAGCGGTTCGCCGAGAACGCGACCGGATACCTGTCCACGTGTCCCGGACCGGATCGGATGGGCTCTCCTGCCGCTCTGCTTGTGGGGCGCGGCCACTCTGTTGCGCACGGGTCGGGTGCTTCTCCCTGGCCCTGGTCGCACTCGTCTCGTTCGTATGGGCGTCCGGCTGGGATCTTCGACCTCGAACCGTACTACCTACCGGTCGACACGGTGCTCGTAGTGTGGGCCACGCTCGGAGGCGATGGACGTCGTCCGGAGGACGAAGAAGGAGGCAGGTTCCCTGGGCAAAGGGTGCTGCAGGTGGGCTCGCTGTACTCAGGCTCGCGTGGGGCACGCAGGTCGCACTCCGGTACCCCGGAGGTCGACCGGTCGAAGGATCACGTGGTGCGCTACCACGTCGATAGTCTCCTCGCCGCGGTTCCGGAGGACGGTCCTCCTCTCCTCCTTCTGGGACGCGGTCGTTTCCCTCTGCTCTTCGCTGCAGGCGGTGGAAGCGGAGCGGGCGGATGTTTCCGTGGTCGACACCGAACTCCTCCGGCGGAGCTGGTACTACCCACAACTCGATCGGTGGGACGCGGAGCTGCTCACTCCCGTCAGGCCGCTCGTGGAGGAGTTCCTCGCAGCCGTGGCACCGTTCGAGTCCGGCGGATCGTTCGATCCTGCCCGGTTGGAGCGCGCGTACAGGGGAATCATCGAGGGGGTGGCCAGGGGGCATCGACCGGCCCGCGCCACTGCGTTCACGATCGAGCTGAACCCGTTCTTCGCTGGGGCCGCCGTCCCGATTCCGGAGGGGCTGGTGTTCGTTCTGCGCGACGACCCCGCCTCTTCGCCGGAGATCCGTCCGCCGCAGGTCGACGGGCTCATCGCGTCGGGGCTCCGTCCCACCGATCGGATCCACGCCGTGATCGTCGGCACGTGGGTGAAGATGCTGAATGCGCGGGTCCTCTACCTGAGGCAGTTCGGACGAGACGGCGAGGCGGACGCCTGGGAGCGGGAGCTGGAGAAGCTGCGCCCCTACGTAGCCGAGGGACTCTGAAACGGATCGAGCCGAACGTTTCCGTCCGGCTCGCGCAAACTCGTGAATCGCTCGAAAGTCGGAGACGACTACGGCCCGAAGAAGTACGTGCTCTCTTTCCGCGTCTCTTCCTCGGCCGGCTTCGGCTCTTCGTAGACGACCCGGGACAGCCCTTGCTTGATCCGGTCGATCGCCTCGGTCGTCACCTTGCGGTCCGGTTGGATGCCATGGTTCCGGTAGTAGTCGTTCAAGCGCTCGGCCTCCCTGGCCGCCGCAATGACGAACTCGTACTTGCTCCGGATCTCGTGGAACTGCGGCTCAGTCGCGGTGACCTCATCGGACACGAACGGGGCGCCGTTCTCCTCGCTCATCGCTTCCTCCTAACGGACGAGACAGACTGGGCCCCCGACGGTATCCCGCCAGGGGCTCCGGGTCGGAATTGGGCAGTATAGTCGCTACGGCATCCGCGCTGCTAGGAACAATTCCTGCTTCGCACGGACGACGAGGAAGAGAGCCGGGTCACCACTCTTCTTGCCGTCGAGGACCTTCTCGAGGTCGCCCCGGTCCTTCACCCACTGGTCATCCACCTTGATGATGACGTCACCCGAACGGAAGTTCGCCTTTCCGGCCGGGCTCAGGGCTTTGACGTCGGTGACGAGTGCGCCTTCGACGTCACGGTCGACGTCGTACTCCTCGTAGGCGGCGCGGCTGAGGTCCTCGACCTCGAGTCCGAGCTTGTCGAAGTAGGACGACTCCTTGCCCATCTCGGCTTCATTGCCCGCCGTATCGTTCGCATTCTTCTCGCCGAGGCGGACCGAAATGCTCTTGTGGCGCTTGTCCCGCATGACTTCCACATCGACGTCGGTGTCGGGGCGCAGTCGGGCCACGCTCATCTTGAGGTCATCGCTGTCCTCGACTTCGTGCCCGTTGACGGACGTGATCACGTCGCCCTGCTCGAGCCCAGCGCGGTCGGCCGGGCCGCCCGGTAAACGCCCTGAACGAGAGAGCCACGCGGTTCGGCGAGTCCGTAGTAGTCGGCCATCACGTCGTCCAGGTCCCGGATCGTCACGCCGAGGAAGCCGCGCGTCACCTTACCGTGCGAGATGAGGTCCTGCGCGAACTCGGAGGCCATGTTGATCGGGATCGCGAACCCGATCCCCTGGTATCCGCCCGATCGCGTGGCGATTGCGGTGTTGATCCCGATTACCTCGGCATCCAGGTTGACGAGCGCTCCGCCCGAGTTCCCTGGGTTGATCGCGGCGTCGGTCTGGATGAAGTCTTCGTAGTTGGCGAGGCCGATCCGGCTGCGACCCTTGGCGCTCACGATCCCCGAGGTGATGGAGGAGGTGAGCTGGAACGGGTTCCCCGCCGCGAGTACCCACTCCCCGACCTCGAGCTTGTCCGAGTCTCCGAACTTGGCGGGCGTGATATCGTCCAGATCGATCTTGATGACGGCGACGTCGGAGTCCTCGTCCCGACCGATCAGTTCGGCAGTGGCGGTGCGGCCGTCGTAGAGCGTGACGTCGAGCTCGTCGGCGTTGGCGACGACGTGATTGTTCGTCAGGATGTAGCCATCCTTGTTCATGATCACGCCGGATCCGCTACCCTGCTGGTTGAACTCCTCCGGCATGTTGTCCTCGAAGAAACGGCGCATGAGGTCGTCGCCGAAGGAGTGCGGATTTCCTTCGCCGCTGGCGGGCCTGATGAGCTTGTTCGAGGTGATGCTGACCACGGAGGGTAGGACTTGGTTTGCAATCTGGACGAACGCGCGGCTCTGCGACTTGAGGTTCGCCACACCGTCATCCGCGGACTGCGCGTGAGCGGGTGTAGTGGCGACCGACGAGATCGAGACTCCCTGATTTCCGGCCACGTAGCCGAGGAGGGCGACTCCGACCAGCGCGGCGGCGCCCGTCCATCCGATCAGGCGTGAATTCATGGTTCAGGTCTCCTTGCTTCCCTTGGATGAAGTCCAAATGACTTGCCCGCCTCTAACCCCGGCCTTCCTCGCCGGTTCCAAGACGACGTGACGGACGGCCGCGTTCACGTCTCGGTGGCCGTGGTCCTTCGGCCCGCCGCCGTTTCGGGTCGTGCACCCTGGATCCTCCTCGGGCACAGGCCTCCTCATGTCCACCTGCCCGACCTGTGGGAGTTTCCCGGTGGCAAGGTGGAGCCCGACGAGGAGAGCGCCGAATGCGCGGTGAGGGAAGTTTGGGAGGAGACAGGGGTCCGAGTCCAGCCTCACCGGCTCTTCTCCCGCACGGAACACGACTATCCGGATCGGCACGTCCGGATCGACTTCCACCTATGCCGCTACGTCGAGGGCGTCCCCGAGCCGCGGGCCTGCCAGGCCGTGCGCTGGGTCTCGCTCGATCACCTGGATGTCTACCCCTTTCCGGAGGGGAGCCTGGCCGTCCTGGGCCAGTTGCAGAAGGAGCCCTGGAACGGGCTCCTTCCCGAGTCGTCTCGCGTCGCGGACCGTCTCGACGGCCCGCCCCGAAGTTAGCTGCCACCCATCTCGATGAGGGGCGAAAGGCGGTCCAGCTCCAGACGCAGCTCCCGGCGAACCTGGTCGAGGAACTCGGGGTCGACGTTCAGGACTCCGAGGCTCCGTCCGTCGATTCTCGGGTACGAGGGGGCGATATAGCTGGGCGATATCTCCATCGCGAGCCTGTTCCCCACGTGGACCACGGCCGAGAGCTCCGGGCTCCGTGGTGCTTCCCAAGGCTTGTCGCAGTAGAGCATCGGTTCGAGGACGGGGCGGGGAATCTCCCACTTCTCGCCGAGCCAGACTCCGACCTCACCGTGGGTGAAGCCGATGATCTCGCGCTCGGCCTGGAGGAGCGTCTTCTCGCCCGCCTCCACCTCGGTGAACACGAACTGGAGCTTGTAGGGGAGGACAGTGTCCAGCAGCACGAACCCGACCTGGTGGAGTAGACCGGCGGAGAACGCGGTCTTCTTCGCGCTGAGCCCGCGCAGCGTCGCCGTGACGTGCGCTCCGAGCCCGGCGGCGACGAAGTTCTTCCACAGAGCTCTCCGGTCGAAGGAGTTGCAGACGGGGGCCTTCCCGATGAGGCCGGTCTTCACCGCGATGGCGACCGAGAGGTTCTTCACCTCGGTCGAGCCGACGTAGCGGACGGCCTCCGCCGTGTCCGTCACCTCCCGGACCAGCCCGTAGGCGGCGGAGTTGACGAGGCGGAGCAGCGACAGTGAGAGCGGCGCATCGGCCCGAACGATCTCGCCGATCTCATCGACGCTCACGTCGGGGTCGTCGATGACGCGCAGGAGCGCAATCAGGATCTCGGGTGTGGGCGGTAGATGCTCTGTCTTGCCCAGTGCGTCCTGGATCTTCTGAAGTGACGCTTGGTGGCTAGCGGTGTCCATCACACTCCTCCTTGGCCTCTCCATCGGCGGATTCCTGACCCTTCTGGAGGTGGGACTCACCCGATCACCCAAATGGGCGGAACGCCTGACCGTTG
>JAWKQE010000062.1:0-6369 GCA_041390305.1 Candidatus Eiseniibacteriota bacterium | reverse complement strand
GGCGCCCCCGAGGTCGGCGCAGGGATCCGGATCGCAGCTCACGCCGTCGTCGATGTACGTACCACCGCAGTGGAGTTCATCGGAGAGGATGCAGGCGCCGCTCGGGTAGCAGCACGCGCCGAGCGGAGCGCCGCACGGGTCCGGGTTGCAGAACGTGCCGTCACCCTGATAGTCGCCGCCGTTCGACGCGCAGAGGTCGCCCTCCTCGACGTCGCACGTGAGGTCCGGGAAGCAGCAGGCTCCGAAGCCGTTTCCACAGAGGGTGGGGGAACAGGGCACGAAGTCGCCGAAGTAGGTGCCGCCGTCGATCGCGCAGTCGGACGCGGTGAGCGTCACGCACTGTCCGCCCGGGAGGCAGCAGGCGCCGACGGTCGGCGCGCCACCGCACGTGAAGCTCTGGCACCGGATCATGACATTCGAGTCGAGGACGGCGTCTCCCGCATCGGCGATCGCGATCTTGATGTGGTTCGTCCCCGGTGAGATCGAGGCCGTGGCGTAGAACACCTGCGTGAGCCCGTCCATCTCGGTGTCGATCTGACCGCCGCCGTCGTCCAGGTCGTTGTTCCGGAAGCAGTCACAGTTCGGACCGGAGCCGATGTACGGGTTGCCGCAGTTCACGTTGTTGATGGAGACGGGCGATCCGGCATTGCTGCAACCGGCCGGCGCGACGGCGATGTTCGTTCCGTTGAGGAAGAAGCCGAAGACATCGTTGTAGGGAGTGTCGACCCACTCGTTGTACTCCTCCGAACCGAAGGCGTACTGGAAGACGACGTCCTGCGCCGTGTCACAGGTGAAGTCGAACTCGAGGATGGCCGCGTCGTACGTCACGTATCCAGGGACGAGGTCGTCGAGATCCGGGTCGCCGGGAGCGAGGTTGTCGGTCGAGGTGGCGTCCCCGGTGTTGGGCCCGGCCAGGGTGGCGATGTTTCCGGAGCTGAGGATGATCCCCTGGTCGAATCCGATCACGCCGAGCGCTCCCGCGAAGACGCCCGCGGCGTCCGGTGCCGCGATCAGCACCTCGTTCGTCACGGTGACGTCGGGGCCGAGGAGGCACTGGAGGAGCTCGTTGACGTCGGCGACCGGGGTCGCGAGTTCCGGTACGCCCGGCTGGAGGCCTGCGTAGTTGGTGCCGGTCGGCCGGCCGGTGGCGGAGGCGGTCGTGATGAGAAGGACGGAGAGGGCCAGTGCGGCTGCCGGCAACAGCCAGGGGCTTTGCTTGCGAAGAACGTCGCTCGAGGACATGGAGACTCCTGTGGCGGCGGGACAGGGCCGCCGCCGAGTGGAATGGGGAGGGAACGGACTCGACACCGGAGCGGATGCACCGATCGACCCAACCGATACAGGAGTCACTCGCCGTCCTGAGCAGTGACCACTGATATCGGGCGTTCCCGGCGAAAGGAAGGTCGAGAGGTGTGGGCGACACGTGCGTCTCCGAAACCTCCTCACGGTCGCCGACGTCTCAGCCCGATCGGCTCTTCACTCCGGGAGGTGTCATGGATCGCAGAGAGCACCGGGTCGTGATCGTCGGGGCCGGGTTCGGTGGCCTGGCGGCGGCGAAGCAGCTGCGGCGTGCGCGGGTCGACATCCAGATCGTCGACAGACGGAACTTCCACCTGTTCCAGCCGCTCCTCTATCAGGTCGCGACCGCCGCGCTCAATCCGAGCGACATCGCCTACCCGATCCGGTCCATCTTCCGGAAGCAGACGAATGTCACCCAGGTGCTGCTGGGTGAGGTGGTTTCTGTGGACCTGGACCGTCAGATCGTCGGTCTGGCCGATGGCGTCGAGGTGGGGTACGGCAGTTTGATCGTCGCGACCGGAGCGACCCACTCCTACCTGGGACACGACGAATGGGAGATCCATGCCCCCGGCCTCAAGACGGTGGAGGACGCGCTCGAGATCCGGGGCCGTGTGCTGTCCGCGTTCGAAGAGGCAGAGGCCCGTCCGGAACGTGCGGGTTCCCTTCTCACCTTCGTGGTCGTCGGTGCGGGGCCGACCGGAGTCGAGCTCGCCGGTGCACTCGTCGAGATCGCGGTCCACGCTCTGGCCCACGAGTTCGACCGGATCGAGCCCGCGTCTGCCCGAGTCGTTCTGGTCGAAGCTGCTCCTCACGTACTGCCTTCCTATCCCGAATCGCTCTCCGAATCGGCACGGAGGCAGTTGGAAGGGCTTGGGGTCGAAGTGCGGACGGGTTCCCTCGTGTCACAGATCGACGATCGTGGCGTGACCCTGGATTACGGAGAGCGGATCGAGGCCGCCACCGTGCTCTGGGGTGCCGGAGTCAAAGCGTCTCCCTTGGCCCGGGCTCTGGACGCGCCCCTGGACCGCGCGGGCCGGGTGGTTGTTGGGTCCGACCTCTCCCTGCCTGGCCGACCGAACGTCTTCGTCGTCGGGGATCTGGCGTCCATTCCCGGAGTCCCGGGGGTGGCCCCCGCCGCCATGCAGCAGGGCCGGCATGTCGCGCGGCAGATCATCGGCGACATCGCCGGCCGACCCCGGACGGACTTCGTCTACCGGGACAGAGGTTCGCTCGCCACGATCGGAAGGGCACGGGCGGTGGCCGCCATCGGAGCTGCCCGATTCTCCGGACTCCCGGCCTGGCTCGCCTGGATGGCGATCCACATCCTATTCCTCATCGGGTTTCGCAACCGTCTGCTCGTTCTGATCTCGTGGGCGTGGAACTATGTGACGTTCCACCGCGGTGCGCGGATCATCACGAACCGAGGGGTGAACCGACAACTGAGCGATGAGCTGTTGCTATCCCTTCGACTCTGCCTCCTTCCCTTCCTCAGCCAGCAGTGCACTATTCCCAGTTGGGGATCCTCAGATCGGAGCACAGTTCAGGGGTTGGTCCGATGGGACGGCCTGACCGAGCCCCGCCCAGAGGGCCAAGTCCGAACGGAGTCCAAACCATGTCCTTCGCCCCGTCTCTCTGGGCCGCCCGCACTACCGCTCATACGTTCCACATCCCCGTGATGGCACTGGATTCACGGTCGATACGCCTCTCCGCGTGGCCCGCCACGGGATCTCGTCCGTGATGTCGATCGGCGACGACGCGCTCTCCTTCCTCGAGCAGTTGCGGGCGTTCCACCTTCGAGGTGGCCGGCCTCGAGTTCGTGCCGATCCCGGCGAACTCCGGGAGGACGCGCGGGCCCGCCGGATCACGGCGTACCTGGACATGGTCGCAGACCTCGTGGAGCAGCAGATCGAAGAGGTGGCGGCGGGCGCCGTTTCTCCACGGGATTGCCGAGGCGGAAGCCGCCGGTGTGACGGAGAATCGGGACCGGCCTGAACGGCAAACGGGAACGGCAACGGCAACGGCAGCAACGGAGACGGCAACGGGAACGGATCGAGCCACCCCGGCGGACACCCTGAGCACCAAGCAGCGAGATCGACCGCTACTTCCAGCTCCTCCCCGCCCGGGGCGGAGCCTGACGACTTCCGGGAGACCCTGCCGACGATCACCGACGATCCGGCCGAGCGCGCCCGAGGAGACACTCCGCGCCGCCGCCGTGTCCCCGGAGATCGACGTCAACATCCTCACGAAGGCAGGATGGGGACAAGTACGAGCACGGGGTCAAGACGGCACCCGAACATTCGGTCGGGATGTCGGCTCTGCGCGGGTTCGCGAAGAGCGCTCGCCCTCGTCCGTCGTCTTCCGCGCCGGGAGTTAAATCCGCGCCTCTATCGCTACGCCGCCGAGTTCCCCGACACTTCCTGCCCGGTGAGGACGGGCACGCTCCGCAAGAGGATCGCAACGTCCTCAAGGTGAGCCGACTTCCGATCCGCCCAGGTCCAGGGCAAGTTCGCGAAGCGGGGCCTTCTGGGTGAGCTGAGTACTGATCGAGTCCGGTCTCAACTGCGGCGGACATGCGTTCGCCACGAACGGCACCCTTGCCGGGGCCGATCCTCTCCGAGCCCCGCGCGCCGGAGCAGCGCGAGCCGCCTGCGGGCGAGCCTCTACATACCCATATGGACGCGCTCGCGGAAACTGGTCGTACGGGTCCGGGATGGCGCCCCCTGTGCGCGCGTCACGCAGCAAGGTGGGATCGGCACGCCGGAAGAGAACGAGTTCCTGCTCGAGCACTACGGAGTCGACGGGACCGGATGGGCGGACCCTGTTCCTCCTCGTCCCCGAAGTGACGAACGTCGACAACGACCATCGGGAGAAGCTGGCCGAAGCGACCGAGGACGACGTTCACCTCAGCCCGAACTCACCGCTCGTGGATTCCGTTCTGGGTGCTGAAGGACACCGCGAGCGAGATCGAACGCGAGCGGCGGACGTGAGAGGGCCTGTCGGGCCTGGGAGCTTCCGCCCCAAGGTATCTCGTCTACGATACCGAGTTCACGAAGGTGCCGATCTGTCCCGCATCCCGCAGCTACCAGAAGCGCAAGCTGGCGAGCTCCTCGCCGCGGAGAAGCTCTCCGACGCCGCACGCATCTTCGTCCGCGACCGTGTGCTCGCGGGAAGACCTGCCTCTGCCGTGACCTCCGCCGCCGCCGCGACCGTGAAGCTGGGATCGAACTCCGATGCGCTGACCGCGGTCTGCTGTAAGTCTGGAATCATCGACTACGCGGACGATGTCGCTCGAAGAGATCGTCGACCACATCTACGGCCGCCGTCCTTCCCGCCGCGTCCCGGACGTCCGCACATGTTCCTGCGCGAGCTCGCGCTCTACATCGACTACCTGCGGAGCGGAGATCCGCGGCGCTGAGCTCGACTCGGCACGCGCTCTCCGGCTCACGAGTCCTCGGAACAACCTGCTCGGCGGCGTCGCGCATTACCGGCAGCTCGCAGGCTCGATCGCCGAAGGTGCGCGGGACTGGTTCCGTGGACGAGCTGACGCGGCTCGAAGAGAGCGTCGAGGGCGTTGCGTCGGTGGCCTGGCTCGTGCGGCGCTGCCGGCGCGGAGCTGTGACGACGCGCTTAGTCGGATCGGCGCATAACCAATTTCGAAGCGCCGCTATGCTGCGAATCGCACTCAACGGATGCGGTCGGCGGCGGATAACCTCTGCGAGTATCCGGCGCTACGCTGCGAATCACATCCAACGTGGATGTGGCTGGCGGATAACTTGCGAGTATCCGATGCTACGCTGCGAACCACATCCAACGTGGATGGCCGGCGGATAAGCTGCGAGTGGTCCGGTGCTACGCGCTGCGAATCACATTCAACGTGGATGAGGTCGCGAAACTTGCGAATGCGCGGCGTTATGCTGCGGATCAGTCTCAGCGCTGGGAGTCGCACCGCTCCCCAAGCGTTTGACGCGGCGATGTACAACTGGGGGAATCCCTCGTAAAGCGAACGAATCGCAACCGATTCTCGGAACGTTCACAATGCCGGGCGTCGGCTGCCCTGAACTCAGGCAGTCACCGTGATCGCCTCACGCGCGCGTTGGTCGCCAGTCGACCAAACCAGCACCCGACTCTGCTCAGTCTCTTCACGCGTCCGACGGAAGGAGACACCCAGTGCACCATCACCTCGAGCCTCAGTCTTCACGTCTTCACGACACTCGATCAAACCGACCGGTCGCCTCGATGTGGACATGTTCGACGTGCTCGGACGTCGTGTCGGAGCAACGGTGCTGAACTCCAATGGAGGCCGCGAAGAGATTCTGGATGCTACAATGATGCGCCAGGGCCCTCTTCCGACAGGGATCTACTGGGTGAGGGTCCGGGACACCGCCGGCCGCACCACGACCAAACGGGTGACACTACTCAGATGACACTTCCGCTCCCGAAACTTCTCGTGATCCTGGGTGCGCTCTTGGTCTGTGCGCACCCCGCAGCCGGTGCCGTCTTGTCCGTCGGGCAGAACGGCACCGAGGACTACGCTTCGGTCTGGGAGGCGCTGACGGCCGCGCAGGACGGTGACCGGATCGAGGTGTACTCCGGCTACTACTATGAGGGCGAAAGCGACGGCAGTCTTCGTTCCGTGTTCGTTCGCGACATCAGCTTCTCGTTGGTTGGGGTTCAGGACAACGTCGTCATCGAAGGGCTCTACCTGTTCGCAGTCGGCAATTCCCAACGGCCGAGTACCTGGGTCGGGGGGCTGACCTTCGTTGGGAAGGCGCCGGTCTTTACGCAGAGCAACGGGACCGCCACTGTCGAGAACTGCAGTTTCGATGACCTGGACGTGGTGATGGGGCTGGGGGTTCTTGACATGTATGCAGGAGGGGACCTGTTCCTGAGCGGGTGCTCCTTCTCGGGGATCCACGCCGGCGCCGAAGCCGGAGTGATCGAGGGATACAACGTCACGGTAGAGGACTGCCAGTTCGAGGACTGCGACGTCGGTTTGGGACTCGTTTGGGGAGGGCATCCGCGCTTGGATCATGTCGTCGCGAGTCACAACACTGCAAAGGCCATCGTCTA
>JAWKQE010000061.1:0-7691 GCA_041390305.1 Candidatus Eiseniibacteriota bacterium | reverse complement strand
GGCCACTACATTCATCGGATCGATGGGGAACATTCCACTCGCCACGGTTCTCCATGGCGCTGGCGTGTCCTTCGCGGGCGTGATGGCGTTCATCTACTCGGATCTCATGGTCCCGCCTCTGGTGTCTGTCAACGCCAAGTACTACGGTTGGCGGATCGCGCTCTACATCGCCGGTGTCATGTACGCGAGCGTCGTCGTGACCGGTGTCCTGATGCATCTGGGCTTCGGAGTCCTGGGCATCGTCCCCGGGAGTACGCGCGCGATCGCCGAAACGTCCCGGTTCGCGATCGACTACACCTTCTGGCTCAACCTCGCCTTCCTCGTGGTCGCGGCCCTTCTAGTACGCCTGCATGGAGCCAGAGGAAGCGAAATGGGACATCACCACGGAAGTGATGGCGTCGGGATCAAGAGGATGGCCACGTACACGGCCATGGCTCTCGTCGTCGGAGGGATCGCACTGTCGTTCCTCATCGGTCCAGCGACGGGCTAGCCTAGAAACCCAGTCCGAACGTGACGGACGTGTGCATCACCCAGTTGCTCGCGTCGGCGGGGAACGGGACGGTCTGTCCGAACAGAGTGATCCGATCGAACTCGATTCCGTAGCGACGGACACCGAGCGATACCGCGGCAAGGCCGTTCGGTGCGAACCGTGTGAACTCGGCGCCGCTGACGCTCCCGTCTCCCTTGATGCCGTCGCCGGCCTCATCGACGTATTCGACGTCACAGGTGCCACCGATGAGGAAGAGTGCCGTCGTTCCCCGGCTGAGGTTTCCCTTGGAGATAACGAGCAGGTTCAGCTTCGCGACGTACTCCGTGTAGTCGTAGTCCATCGGGATCTCGGTCGTGGTGTTGTTGATGATGTCGTTGTTCCGGAGCGTGTGGGCGGAGTCTCCTCGACGGATCTCGGCCTGGGCGAGGTTGCGGAAGCCGAGTGCGACGGACCAGGAGAGGTGAAGACCGAGTCCGATCGTGAATTGGTCGTCGAAGAGGTCGGTGATCGTATCCGAGGACATGAACGCGAGACCCGCGCCGCCACCGAAGTGAACGTAGAGTCCCGTCCGTTCCCACCGTGCTACGGCGGCGGGCGGTGCCGCGACCGGTGGAGGCGACGTGACGCTGGGCTCCACCTCCGAGGCCTCGCCGAGTGCTGTGGAAGTCGTGTCGCCGGTGACTTCGCCGGCGTCCGCCTCTCCGGACCCCGCCTCCGTCGCGTGGGCCACGAGCTCCGGCGCTGCCTCCTCGGCCAGCGCGGAATCGCAGGAAAGGCCGATCACGAAGGCGAGCGAGAGACCGCCCAGAAGTGCCGTGATCGCAATGCGGTGCCGGCGGCGCCTGGCGACCCGCGGAAGCGGATCGAGTCACACTGGCTCGACGCGGTCTTCGACCAAGGGACGGAAGACCTTCCGTCCCCCTTGGCCCTCCTGCTCGACCGTGCGGGTGGGCGTCTCACCTGCACCGTGCGGTTCGCGGTGATACGTCTCCAAGGGTCGGGTTCTTCCGGAACGGAAGGGCGGTGTCGGACACGAGGCTCTCGGCCTTCCTCGACGCCCGCTTCGGCATCTCGATGGGCGTGGCGGACTCGGCTCCGCGGCTGCCCCGCTACCTCAACGAGTTCGTCGGGCGCGAAGCCGACCTCGAAGCCGTCCTCGGACTGATTCGCGCGAGTCGTCTCGTCACCCTGGTCGGTCCGGCCGGCGTTGGGAAGACGAGGCTGGACGGTCGAAGCGGTGGCGCAGATGGCGCGTGACCACGAGGTACAACCGGCGATCGCTTCCACCAATCACCTTTCCCGGCGGAGCCCGGTCCTGTAATACTCGGGCCGTACCCATCCCGAGCACGCTCCGCAGTCGCTCGTCGTGGGCAGAGGAGGGTTCCATGGCCGCATCCCGCGTATCGCCTTCAGCTCCCACCTTCGCTTTCGCCGCCGCCTCCGCTTTCGCTGAAGCCATTGCCTTCGCTGCAGTCTTCGCCATCGCCTTCGCGTCGTCGATCGTCGGCCTCGCCGTGCTGACGCCGAGCGTCGTACTCGCGGAACCCGCGCTCTCTCCCGCGATCCCGATCGACCACGGGGTCCGCTTTCACGACAGGGATGACCACACCTTCGGCACTGCCCTCGGTGTCCGCGACGGAGAACTCGTCTTCACCTATGGGCTCGCGTACTCGGGGATCAAAGGGTTCCGGAGGACGTCGGACGGCGAGGAAATCGACCTTGCCCCGCGGTTCCTCGGCCCG
Source organism: Candidatus Eiseniibacteriota bacterium (assembly GCA_041390305.1). Taxonomy (GTDB): domain Bacteria; phylum Eisenbacteria; class RBG-16-71-46; order CAIMUX01; family CAIMUX01; genus JACKCR01. The sequence goes on along the minus strand of JAWKQE010000061.1, from coordinate 5,459 downwards.
AGTGGGGGCGGCGTGTACAGCCGATTCTACGCGTTGTCGTCGTTCGACCAGGTCGGATGGAAACTCGTCTACTCGACAGGTCAGTCGATTCCAGGAGACGGGCTTCGGATCCGGGAACATCGATCTGGATGCGTTCACGAGTACGGACGAGACGGTCCTCGAGGACAACGGGAAGGTACTACCCCGCCGTCTGTTTCGACGGGACCAGGCACATCGGCGTGGGTCGAGGGGGGCGCGGTCAACGAGGCGGCTCATGCGGGTGGCGACGGATCCTGCTCCACCTGATGCATCGCCGGCGAGCGTGGCGTCCGGCTCCGGGACGGCATGATCGGGCTCGCCGTTCGCGACCGATGGTCTCCTCGGTATGTCCGCTCCGGACGCGGTGCTGGTGCAGCCTCTGGATCCGGATGGCCTTCCGTCGGGCACGCCGACGATGCTCGCATCGAACTCCGTCGACCAGGGCGTATCGCAGCTCTCGGGCGGTGACGACACTGGGGAGAACTACCTCGTCGTCTGGATGGGCGCGGAGTTGGCCGTGCTCGGCGTCTGCCGCGGTGGGCCTGATCCGCTGGGCAGACCGCCGGAGCAACGCGGACGCTCCCGTTCGCGACGTTCTTCGGGCTTTCCACGTGTGAAGGAGCGGAGGGCGCTCATTGCCGCGAACGAGTTCAGCGTCACGCACGGCACAGCCCGTGACTCGCCGGCGATCCAGTCGGCCCCGGCTATACGTACCTGCTCTCAGGCCAGGCCTACGATGGAGTTCTGACGAAGAACACGACTGCATCTGACCGGCAGCGGCTACGTCGTCGCATGGAACAGCTTCGAAGGTCGGACTGGGCGGCGGATCATCAGACCAGCAGCTCGGCCTGGACTCTTCGCAGCAGTGGCTCTCGCCGACGGGAGATCCCGATGTTTCCCGAAGCCGTGGAAATGTCGGTGGGAAGCCTGGTCCACGGATTGGATGCGGCCTGCATCGACGCGGGCGTCCGCACCGCGATGCCGGACGGGTGCTCCACCGAGTCTGTCTCGATGACGATCGACGAGGACGCTGGTGTTCCGTGGAGACGTTCCGCGGTCACGGTATACTCGACATGGGCATGCCCTTCGTTGCGCGACCCGTTCAGAGCTTCTCCAACGGCGCGGTGTTCGCCGCCGGACGGGCGGGCATCGTCGAACACGACAGTCCGCTACCTCCGTTCCAAGAGCTTCGGTACCACGTCGACCTCATGACGAGCGACGGCACTGTCTCTTACTGGCCTGCTGGCCTGGTCTGCACCGACTGCTCCCGACTATGTCGGCGCCATCGACGTCGCAGGTGAACGACGACGGCGCTGGTCGTCCACGATGAACTGGGAGTGGCGTGGGCACCGTCTATGCGAGGCTGTTCTGGCCGATTCCGCCCGAAGCCGGGAGCGGTGTGTCTCCATTCTGCTTCGAGTGACCGGCCTGGACGCCGGACTCCCTGTATCTGCAGTCGGCCCTGACCGTGGTCCTGATTCCGGGTGGCTATCTCGTCGCTTGGGTGGGGAGGATCCCAGCGGTTCGCAGATCCGCGTCGGTGTGCTCGACCCCACTCTCCCTGGGGACGTGCTCGTCGGGTCGGCCTCGCACCGCAGGCTGGGAGCCAGCTCGAACCCTGGCTCGTGGTCGGCGACGACGACATCCTTGCGTGCGGGTGCGCGGGATTCACTGGCCTGACCAGCGGCGCGGACATCTACGCCATCCGCCTCGGTCTCGACGGCACGCGGACGACACAGGCCCGATCCCGGTAGGTTCGCGGGACGGCTCGGACCGGGGCCTGCGCGCGGATTGGGATGGCGACACGGGCGATCGCGTGGCGGAACGGTGGAAAGAACACCTACCTGACCCAGCCTCGATGCCGCCGGCGTTCCGCTCTACGAACCTGTCCCGATCGGCGGCGACGAGTGGGAGCTACCGGTCGCCATCGGCATTCCGCTGGCCGTGACTTCCGACCGACAGGGAACGACCATGACTGGGGCTGACCGGGCGGTACGTGCGCTTCCTCGGGGCGTCCGTATCCGACGTTGGAGAGGATCTCGGAGTCGACACGACTCTCCCTGGCTCTGCGGCGAGCTGGCCTGGCTTTCCGCTCCGACGCCGAACCCCAGCCGGGGCACCGTTTCGCTCCGGCTCCGCGACGACGCGGCGGGTGATGCGCGCGCCACGATCCTCGACGTACGGGGGCGGATGGTCCGCGACATCGGAGCGGCCCGCGGTGGAGAGTTCGTCTGGGATGGACGGGACGGGGACGGGCGCCGCGTTCCGGGCGGGATCTACTTCTTCCGGGTGGAGACGGGGGAGGGAGACGTCGTGCGGCGGGTCGTGCGCGTCGAGTAGGCGCACCCAATGCTCACGCCCCGCGGCCGCGCGTCGCACCGCGATTCTCGCCGCATTTCGCCTCGGTGCGCTCCGCCTCCGAACCCGTTCCTCGACTCATCGAGAAGGGCGGCCCGGATCTTCCGGACCGCCCTTCTCGCTTCAGTGGTTCGGGTCCGCGGACGCGGCCCGCGGCCCGTGGAGGCGGCCCGCGGATCGCGGTTCATCGTCGCTACTCGATCTTCTCGAGCTTCACGCTGCGGCGCAGGTCGCCCGCTTCGAGCCGGGCGAAGTAGAGCCCTGGCGCCGTCCGGCGGCCCGCGTCATCGCGACCGTCCCACGACACCACGGTCGTGCCGGCACCGGACACGCCGCCCGCGAGCCCGCGGACCTTCCTCCCCTGGACGTCGTAGACCGCGAGGTCCACCGGTCCGGCACTCGGAAGCGAGTATCCCAACTCGGCGGTCTGCGCGAACGGATGGGGGGACTGGACCCAGAGTCCGGTGGTGCTTGTCTCCTCGCCCGCCACCACGGCGGATGGCGACGCCGGATCCACTACCGAGATGGAGTAGACGCCGTCGCTGTCGTTCTGGTTGAACACGACCAGTCCATACCAGTCGGCATCGGTGACGGTGAACTCCACGGTCTCGGACTCACCCGTCCCGGCATCGTCCGCGTAGACCAGCGCGCCGCCCGAGCCCGCATAGCCTTCCCCGCCGTAGGACGCGAAGACGGCCACGCCGAGGTTCATCGTGCCGGTGTCGTCCGTCACCGTGATCCTGCAGGTCTGCCCGTCCGGTCCGGGAGACGCGCCGTCGACGTAGAGATCGAAGATCTTCGCGACGTTGAGCGACTCCCAGGGGAGGCCGGCCGCGCTCGTACCGGACGGGTCGAAGACGATCGCTTCCGAACCGCCTTCCCAGGAGAGATCCTGCGGACCGTACCCGATCGAGCGCTGGACGAGGGTGTAGTACGGGATCGGTCCGCTGTGGTTGTAGTCGGCCACGACGAACCGCACCCCGGCTCCCCCGTCGAAGGCCCGGTATCCGGCATCGGCGAACGTGTAGTCGTCGTAGATCCAGAGGTTCGACTCTTCGCCCGGGGAGGGACGTACCGCGGCCACCTGCCACGATGCACCTTCGGTCGGACCGCTCGCCCAAACGACCGGCTCGGCCCGCGTGACCGGGACTTCCTCGGTCGGGAAGAGCCAGGGTCCGAACCAGAGGCTGTACCAGCCCTGCGTGTACGCGTGCGACGTCGCGACCAGGCCGTACCAGTCCGAGACTCCGGCCGTGTGCCAGAAGAGCTCGCCACCGAACGACGCAGGTAGGTAGTCGGACCCGTTCGCGTACTCGCTCCGACGCCGGTAGTTGTCACCGCTCGAGGAGTCGAAGAGGTAGACGCCGCCGTCGAGTGTGCCTCCTCCACTGAACTGACGGAAGAAGTAGAACTCCCCAGCATCCATCCACACGTCCCATACTTTCGCGACGTTCTCGGGATACCAGTATGGGGGGTACTCGGCACCATAGAGGATCTCGGCGTCACCCTCCCACTGCGTGAAGTAGATGTTGGGAGCGCCCGGCGCCGTCACCCGTGGATACTCGGTGCCGTAGGGTGCGTGGTTGTAGTCGATCGCGATGAACTCCGGTTCCCAGGCGCCGTAGTTCTGCGACGTCTCGAGCTGCGTCTGATAGTTCGGGTCGTCGAACAGCTTGAGGTTGCAGTCCTGCCCCGTGTCCGATCGGGTACCGACGACCGACCAGTAGGGCACCGCGTTCGGCACGAAACTCCAGAGACTCGGGTCGTTCGCGTTCCAGTAGACGGTCTCCTCGGCCATCGCAATCGGACTCGGCCCGACCTGGATCGTGAACGCACCGTCCGCGCTGTTGTTGCTCCAGATGACGAGACCGTAGACGTCGTCCGCGGGAACGGTGTACGTGAAGGACTCGTCTCCCGCGGTCCCGTAGGAGTCTGCGTAAGCGACGTGACCGGAGCCGCGGCCGGCGAAGAACGTTCCCGAGTTCGACTTGTAGAGCGCCATGCCCATGTTGAGGTTGCTCGGCACGTCGAGGGTGAAGGTCAGGGTCTCGCCTGCCGTGAGCGGCACGTCCCAAACCATCGCGGTGTTGTACCACCCCCAGGAGCCGGGCCGGACGATGCCGTCGGGGTAGAGGACTTCCCCTCCGCTCTCGTACGTCAGGTTGTAGTTCTCCGTCGTCCCCCCGTAGTGGATGAGCTGGATGTGCTCGTTGCCGACGACGTTGTGGTTGTAGTCCCCGACGACGAAGTCGACCTGGCCGGTTCCCCACGCAGAGCTCCCGAGGAGGACGTTGTGCGTGTTGTCGGTGAAGAGCTGGACGTCGTAGTCGGCGTTCGCCGGACTGCGGAGGCCGACGACTCCCCAGGCGTTCCACCTCTGCGAGACGACCTCCGACTGGTCCGTGTTGTTCCAGATGAACCACCCGTTGTGGTAGAGTTCGTAGATGTTCGCGTACTGCTGGTTCCCTCCCACGATCACGGTCGGGCGCCGGACGGTGTTCCCGAGTCCATCGCTGTCGTCGTCGACCCAGGCCCACTCCCGCGGAGTGTCTGCGCAGAACGCGTTCGTCGTGTTGTACTTCATGAGGCAGTCGACCGTGCTTCCGCACATCGCGAGTTCGCAGTTCCCGTTGCTCACCGTCTCCGTGAGGTACCAGCTCTGGCAGGTGCCGCAGTTCATCCCGCTGTTGCAGGTGCCGCCCTCCGCGTACTCATCACATCCGCCGAAGAGGTGTCCCCACTCGTGGGCCCAGACCCACCACGCACTGTTCGTGTAGAGCGCGGTCTTGGCGTGGCCGTAGCTCGCCCAGGCGCGTCCGGTCTGGTCGGGTTCGAAGACGAGGATCACGTTGTCCCATCCGCCACCCCAACCCTGGAGGTAGTGGGTCATGTCGTCGATCCGGCTGCCGTCTCCATCGCCGTCCCCGAACCCGATGGCGGAGACGACGGACTCCATCACCGAATCGGTCATGCCGCTGTCCCCGATGAGGAAGTTCACGGTCGGGTTGTAGAAGACGTATCCGCCGATCGGATCGAACCGCAGGTTCGACGCGTAGGTCGCGTAGGTCAGGTAGTTCATCTTC
>JAWKQE010000060.1:0-8164 GCA_041390305.1 Candidatus Eiseniibacteriota bacterium | reverse complement strand
GTAGGCCGGGAGGCGTCGCCAGGCGACTGCCGGCTCTCTGCGGGCGGGAACACCGCGGTCCGTAGGGTGCCAGGTCCGGTGCGATCGGCTAGACTCCCGGCCATGGGCTTCACGCCGACCTACAATGAGAGCCACCTCGTCGTGGCGGCCGTCCGGATCCTCGAACACACGACGGGCAAGTCCCCGGACCCGGACGCGATCGCGGATCTGGCGGGGCTCGGCCGCGAGAAGGTCCACGTTCTCGTCCACGAACTCGCGAACCGGAAAGTGCTCCGAGTTCTCCAGACCCCGTTCGACGTGCGGGTGGATGTGCTCGATCCGAAGCCGCTCGAAGACCTGCCGATGGAAGACACCGGCCCCGGTGTCTCCGAGGAGTTGGCCGAGTTCGCGGAGCGCTCCAAGGAGAAGAAGCGCGAGATGGAGCGGATGCTCCGCGGCGGCGAGGCCGAGAAGCGCCGGAAGGAGCGGGTCGCGAAGCTGGAGGAGCACTTTAAGAGCTTCAAGCCGAAGAAGGGGGAGCTCGAGAGTCTCTTCGGGAGTTCGGGTACCGACGAGCCCGACGACGATTCCGACGACGAGGGCGAGGAGTCCGAGGACTGATCCTCGAAGCCTCGGTGCGCAGAGGACCATGAGCCGGTACTATCCCTCGCATGGCATCTGATCACGACCGCCCGTCGATCGGCGTGGGAGTTCTCCTCGCGCTCGTCGCCCTCTCGTTCCTCGGACGCTTTCTGCCGGGGCCGTCGACGTGGGGTTTCCATCTCCATGCGTACCTGCCACTGACGTTCACGGCGGTCTGGTTCGTCCTCTCGGTCGTGGCGTTCCTGCCGCCCTTCCAGAACCGGTCCGGGCAGCTCCTCGGCGCCGTGGGGAAGTTCGGTGTGTCGTCCGCGCTCGGGCCGCTGGTCTTGGCCGCCGTCTTCGCGGGACTCTTCACGATGCTCTCCGAGCGGTCGTACTTCATGGGCGACGGGTACCTCGTCGGGGAACTCATCCAGCAGGGGATGCCGTTCCGTGCCTTCGACAACATGGACTACGTGGCGCACTTCCAGGTGTACAAGTCGCTCCGGAGTCCGATCGATCCCGGGAAGGTGAGTTCGTTCGAGATCTACCGGTGGGGCGCGGTGTTGGCGGGCGTCCTCGGCACACTCATCCTCTCCTTCCTCTCCGCGTTGCTCAGGTGGAACGATTGGCAGAAGGCGCTCGTGGTCCTGCTCTTCCTCTTCTCGGGCCCCGCCGCGATGTTCTACGGCTACGTCGAGAGCTACGGATACCTCCTCGTCTTCACGAGTGCGTTCCTTCTCTCGGGCGTGCTCGTGTTCCAGCGTCGGCTCCCGCTCTGGGTCGCGTCGACCTTCTTCGGCCTCGCCGTGTTCTCGCATCTCACGGCGGCGTTCGCTGCGCCCGCTCTTCTCTTCCTCGCGCTCTTCGCTCCGGGGACTTCGCGCATCCGGAGTCTGGTGCTGGGCCTGGGGCCGGCGCTGCTCGTGTTCGTCGCCTCCATCGTCGCGCACATCGCGCTCGGGTATGACCAGGAGTTCTTCCGGAGGGAGTTCCTCGAAGCGCAGAACACGAAGAATCTCTGGGTGTCACTCACGGGGGAGCACGGGTTCTTTTCCGCGCAGCACTGGATCGACCTCCTCAACTTGGGACTCCTCAGCCTTCCGGTTCCGCTTGCGATCGTGGCGTTGCGGTTCCAACGGATCGTGCGTGGGATCCGGCTCCGTCTCGTCCAGTTCCTCCTCCTCCACGCCGCGAGCGTCTCGATCTTCCTGCTCTTCCTCGACCGGAAGCTCGGCGGGGCGCGGGACTGGGATCTCCTCGCGGCGCACGGGTTCGGGATCGTCCTCCTGGCGGTCTGGGCCCTCGCTGATGGGGCGGAGACGGATGGGAGTGCCGTGCGCGAGAGAGTGCCGGCGTTGGCGAAGGCGGCGTTTCCGGCCGCGTTCCTCCTCTCGGTGCCGTGGTTCCTCCTGCTCCACCTGGAGGGGCCGTCGATCGCGCGTTTCACCGATGTCGCCGCTGGGTTCCCGCGCTTTCCCCGCGCCTATGCGTACGAAGAGCTGGGGAAGTACTACCGCAACCACAACGACGTCGATCGCGCGCTCGAGATGTATGAGCGATGCGTCGAGACGTTCCCCGGGAACGGGCGGTTCCAGGTCCTGCTCGGCTCGATGTACATGACGAAGGCCTCCGGCACGCAGGAGGAGACCGAACGGCGCGAGCTTCTCCCGGGAAGGCCGAGGCCGCCTATCGGGAGGGAGCCCGCCTTCAGGAGTCCAAGCCGACCGCCGTCACCTGGGTCAACCTGGCGCGGTGTCTCGCGGTCCAGAACCGGTGGGAGGAAGCGACCGACGCCTACGGCCGGGCCTCGGAGCCCGCACCGTCCGATCCCGAGATCTGGGCGGACCTCGGAACCGCGCTGCTCCGCGTCCGGCGACTGGAGGACGCGATCGGTTCCTACCGGAACGCCATCGCCCTCGACCCCGGCCACAAGGTGCGGAGACCGCTCGGGGCCGCGTACCTGGGACTCGAACGGTTCGACGAGGCGCTCGCGGTCTTCCGGGATGGGCTGCGCCTCGGCGAGGATCCCAAGGTACTCAGGTATGGAATCGCGGCCAGCCTGGTCGGCCAGGCCGAGCGCGCTGTCCAGAATGGCGAAGTGCCTTCGGTGGAAGGGCTTGCAGAGGCCGAACAGATACTGCGGGTGCGCTCGGCGTCGATCCGAACGATCAGGAGGCGCAGGCCCTCTACCAGCGCCTCCGGTTGCTGTCGTCGAGCCCGCCCGCGGGTTCGGGGCGGTGACGCCCGGCGAGAAACCTCCGCGCCACTCGAATCTTCTCATACGGTAGTCTGTAGAGCGGCCCGTGGAACCGCCGGCCAGGGAAGGGATAGTAGGATCCTGCCCTGAACGGTTCCGGGGCACCCAAGGAGATCCCCGCGTGGGGACCAGCAAGGAGTGAGCGATGTTCTTCGATCCCATGTACTTCCTGTTCGTGGGACCGGCACTGATCCTGTCCCTCGTCGCCCAGTTCTGGGTGAAGAGCGCATTCAGCAAGTATTCGAAGGTCGGGATCCAGCGTGGCATGAGCGGCGCCGAGGTCGCGCAGTTCATCGTCAGGCAGGCGAACCTGGGCGTACGTGTCGAGCGGGTGCAGGGGTTCCTGAGCGATCACTATGACCCGACCCAGAAGGTGCTCCGCCTGTCCCCGGCCGTCTACGATGGTCGCTCGGTTTCCTCGGTGGGCGTGGCGGCCCATGAGGCCCGGAGCACGCGCTTCAGCAGCGCCAAGAACTACGCGCCCCTGGCGTGGCGTTCCTGCACTCGTTCCGGCCACCAAGATCGGCTCGAGCCTCTCGTTTCCCGTCCTGATGATCGGGTTCCTCCCTTAGCTCACTCGGCCTCATCAAGGTCGGTATCATTCTGTTCAGCGCCGCCGTGCTCTTCCAGCTCGTGACGCTCCCGGTCGAGTTCGATGCTTCCCGCCGGGCCGTCGCGGTGGTCTCCTCGCAGGGGCTCGTCACCCAGCAGGAGCTCGCCGGGGTCAAGAAGGTGCTGACGGCTGCCGCTATGACTTACGTCGCCGCCGCGATCTCCTCGATCGCGACGCTCCTCTATTACCTGTTCCGTGCCGGCCTACTCGGCGGTTCACGGAACGACTGATCCAGGAGACACGATGTCCTCACTTCTCTCCGTCGCCCTCCCGTTCATCTTCGTGATCGGTGTCGTGGTCGTCGTACACGAGTTCGGCCACTACATCGCGGCACGTTCGGTGGGAATCCGGGTGGAGCGGTTCAGCGTCGGCTTCCCCCTCGCATGATCGGAAAGAAGATCGGAGACACCGACTACTGCCTCTCCTGGATCCCGCTCGGTGGCTACGTGAAGATGGCCGGCATGATCGACGAGTCGATGGAGAATCCGGAAAAGATTACGGGTGCACCCGACGAGTTCATGTCGAAGAACTTCCTCAGAAATCGTGGGTCATCTCGGCGGGTGTGATCCTGAACTTCGTCCTCGCCTGGGTCATCTACTCGGCTACGACCATCTCCCGGGGATTCCGATCCCGTCCGACGAGGCCTTCATCACGCAGGTCGAGCAGGGCAAGCCCGCGGGCGAGGCCGGCCTCGAGCCGGGGGACCGGCTCGTCTCGATCGACGGCGTGGACATCGCCGACTGGGACGGTGCCGTCAAGACGATCCACGGCAGTGCCGGCGTGCCGCTCGAGCTCGTTTGGGAGGCGGGAAGGTGAGCGGATGCAGGCGACGGTGACGCCTGCGCCCGCCCAGAATGCCGACGGAGAAGAGATCGGCTTGATCGGCATCGCCGGTGCGCCCGGCATCGAAGGCTACGAGCCCGTGGGCGTCTGGGACGGCATGGTGTCCGGGTGGAAGCAGACGGAGTTCGTGCTGCTGACCGTGGTCGATTCGATCAAGCGGCTCGTGACGGGTGGCGCTTCGGTCAAGGATCTCGGTGGCCCGATCGTCATCGCGAAGTGGAGTGCGCAGGTCGCGGAGCAGGGCTTTACCGCTCTCCCTCAAGTTCGTCGCGTTCATCAGCATCAACATCGGGTTCCTCAACATCCTCCCGATTCCGGTGCTGGACGGCGGGCATCTCGTCTTCATCCTGCTCGAGGCAGTGGCGCGGCGGCCGATCCCGGTCAAGATCAAGCTCGCGATCCAGCAGGTGGGGATGATCGGACTCCTCATCTTCATGGCCTTCGTGCTCTGGAACGACGCGGCGAACCACACCGGCCTCCTCTCCAAGGTGATGGGCCTCTTCGGGAAGTCGTGAGCCGTCTCGAACACGCGCCCGCTCGGGTCCGTCTCGCGCAGCTTCCGACGCGGGCGCACCGTCTCTCCCGCCTCTCCGACGAGCTCGGGATCGAGCTCTGGGTGAAGCGGGACGACGATGACCGGCACCGAACTCAGCGGCAACAAGGTGCGGAAGCTCGAGTACCTCTCGCCGAGGCCCAGGCGGAGAGCGCGGACATCGTCCTCACGTGCGGAGGCATCCAGTCGAACCACTGCCGGGCGACCGCCCTCGCGGCGCGTCGTCTCGGCATGGACAGCCTCCTCTTCCTCCGCGGGACCGAGCCGGAAGCGTGGACCGGAAACCTCCTTCTCGACCGACTCGTCGGTGCGGAGACGCGGTTCATCACGCCGGCGCAGTACGCCGATCGCGGGGTGCTCCTCGCCGGTGCCGCAGCCGAACTCCGAGCCGCGGACGGCGACCCTACGTCATTCCGGAAGGCGGATCGAACGCGCTCGGGAGCCGGGGGTACGTCGGTCTCCTCGCGGAGCTGCTCGATGCCGACTCGGAGAGCGCGTCTGCCCGGTGGGATCACATCGTCTGTGCGACCGGCTCCGGAGGGACGCTCGCGGGGCTCGTGCTCGGCCGACGACTTCTGCGCGAGTCCGCGTCGTGGCTCGAGACGACGAAGATGTGGGGCGTCCCCGTTTGTGACGACGGGGCGTACTTCCAGCGCAAGGTCCACGAGATCGCGCGGGAGTTCGAGACGCGTCACCCGGAGCTGGGGCCGCTCGCCATCCTCGACGACGAGATCGGCGTCCTCGACGTATACAAGGGCCCGGCCTATGCGGTGCCGTTCGCAGAGGAACTGGACCTCATCCGGGACGTCGCGCGACACGAGGGTCTGCTCCTCGACCCCGTGTACACGGGCAAGGCGTTCTACGGGCTCGTGAGCGAAGCCCGCAACGGACGGTTCGCGCCCGGAGCGCGCGTCCTCTTCCTCCACACCGGTGGTGTTTTTAGTCTCTTCGCATACGGACGAGAACTCACCTCGTGATCCCACTGTGGAGTTCGGAGGCACGGAGTTGAGTCGCGTCTCCAGCCGTGAGAACCACCCATGTGTTCGCTTCGAGCGACAGGACCTGGGCGGCCGAGAGGTGGTCGTTCCGCACGCGCGTCGCGATACTCTGCTCGTGTTCCTGCGGCACCTGATGTGAATCCCCTGACGGGATCACCTGCTGCAGTTGCAGCAGTCGCCGCACCTCTGGAATCACTCGGACCGACAGGTCGTGGTCATGCGTTCGAGTCTGCGGACATCCTGCCGCGACTGGCCGACCCGTTTCCCGATGGTTGGGCGTTCGTCTCAACCCGACCCGTGACCTCTACGAGGCGTACGGGCTCGGGAAGGCATCTTCCCGCCCTCCTCTCCCCGCGGACGGTGCTTGCCTACGCACGTGCTCTGTTCGACGGTCGCTTGCTGCGCCGGGGGCCTCGGGGGGACGGCGCGCTGCCGAGCACCGATCAGCTCGGTGGTGACTTCGTGATCGACCGGAGCGGTTTCGTGCGGCTCGCGTGGGAGTCGACGACCCCGGCCGACCGACCGTCCGTCAGGGATCTGGAGGACGCGCTCGGAACTCTCCGCTAGGGGAGAGGCCGTCAAACGTCGCCGTTCACCTCACGAGGACGACACGTCCTTGCGCGATCACGTCGCCGAGACGGTACCTGACGAAGTAGATGCCGGCCGGTACGACCTCACCATCCATAGACGTGCCGTTCCAGGCGAGTGCAACGCGGTCGCCGATCGGAGCCGGGACGGCCTGCTGCCAGACCCTGCGTCCCCGAACGTCGAAGATGGCGATCTGCCCGGAGTCCACCGAGCGACCATTCACGACGGCGGGAACCGCGCCGAAGGTGGGGACGCCCACGGCGTCGTCCGCGAACTGGATCTCGATCCGCAGTTCGGCTCCGAATGGACACGGGCCGAGGCGGAGCGTAGGACGGTTTGCCTGCACTGTGCCGATCGACGGGTCATCCGGACCGGGGAACTCGTCCCCCACTGCGCTCGCTTCATTGTCCCGCCACCGTGCGATGCCGTACGCGGGCACGCCACTGAAGATCGTGAAGGAGCCGCCGGCATAGAGGTCGTCGCCGTCTGCGTGGACCGTCGCCGGGCTTCCGCCCGCCTGTCCGAACGAACTCCACTCGGTGCCGTTCCATCGGGCGATCCGCCTCGCTTCTGTTCCGCCCGCGGATCCGAACCCACCGGAGATGACGAGGTCGCCGCGGTACAGAGTGGTGCTCGATACCGATGGACTCGAGTTCCAGTCTCCCACCCCTCCCTCGAACTCCTCCCAGGAAACGCCGGTCCACCGCGCGAGTTGGTGGATCTCGGTGGCACCCGAGTGCGCGAACATCCCTCCCGCGAGAAGCTCCCCGTCGTAGAGGATGAGAGTCAGCACTCGTTCGTCGAATCCGTCTCCCAGCGGCTCGAAGGTCGTTCCGTCGAAGCGGGCGATCCGATTCGCGGCGACGCCGTCGATCTCGGTGAACATGCCGGCCACGTAGAGAACGTCGTCCTGAACGAGAAACGCGGCGACCTGTCCATCGCAGGAGGAGACGGCGGGCACCCACTCCGCGCCGTCCCAACGTGCGAAGTAATCGTGCTCGGGCAGATAGCCGGCGACGTAGAGCTGGTCCTGGAAGACGACCGCATCCGTCACCCTTCGTCCCGGAAACCCTGCGCCCATAGCGCTCCATTGACTGCCGTTCCAGCGAGCGACCGAGTAGGCGGGACTCCCGTCGGCTTCGTCGAACTGACCCACGGCGACGACGTCGCCCTCGAAAGAGACGAGGTCCGCGACCTGCGCCTGGTTGTCTCCCGCGCCGATTCCATCACCCAACGGTTCCCAGCCGGCGCCGGTCCACGCGGCAATGCGCGGGATCCACTGTCCCGCGGCCTGCTCGAAGGTTCCGCCCACGAGGAGCCTGTCCGCCTGCCGTAGGAAGGCGAAGCCGGCGGCCTCCGAGCGCCCGAGTCCATACCCGTCCGGTCCCAGTGGACCCCAGCTCTGCCCGTCCCACACGGCGACGGAGTTGACCCAGCGGTCTCCCGCGTGCGTGAACCGTCCACCGGCGGCCAGGATCCCATCCTGGACGTGGAGGTCGTAGACGAGATCGTTCACTCCGATCCCGAGCGGAACCCAACTGCTTCCATTCCACTTCGCGAGATTGTTCGTCGCGACCGGGCCGACGCCGTCGAAAAGGCCGCCCACGATGAGATTCCCTTCGAACTCGACGAGGTCGAAGACCGATCCATGGACTCCGGGGCCGACGGCGGACCAGCTCGATCCGTCCCACCGGACGATGCCCTGGCTCGGCGCGCCGTCGGCGGTTTCGAAGCTTCCGCCCACGTAG
>JAWKQE010000059.1:0-9544 GCA_041390305.1 Candidatus Eiseniibacteriota bacterium | reverse complement strand
CTCTTCAGCAGGCGTTGCACAGTCCCCCGGGACACCCCCATCCGGGCGCCCGCTGCGTCCTGGTCCAGGCGCTCGAGATCACAGAGTCGCAATGCCTCGAGCTCGCTGAGCTCGAGCCGGACCGTCTGCAGTTGGGACATCGGAATGCTGCGCGGCTTGAAGACTCGGTCGCCGGCGAAGGCTTGGCAGCACCGCGGTTTGCGGGGACGAGGCATGGGTCGCTCCAGTAATGTGCATATGCACATTACACCTGAGAGCCCGACTCGTCAATCGCGGATTGGCCGGGCGAACACCGGGGTCCATACTGATCGGGCTGAGGACACCCCTCACTCGGCACGCGCTTGGCACAGACTCCTCGAGGCATCGGCAAAGGAGGCGAGCCGTGACCCGTGACGCCCTGCTCCCCGCCCTACTCTGTGTATCCACCCTTTCGTGTTTCCCTTCGCTCGCTGCAGCCACAGAACTCCTGGTTCCACAGGACTACCCCACGATCCAGGAGGCCGTGGACGCGAGCCAGAACGGCGACGTCGTCCTCGTGGCGCCAGGCACGTACTCCGGCCCCGGCAATCGGGATCTCGACCCCGGCACGAAGAACATCGCGATTCTCGGTGCCGAGGGACCCGACCAGACCGTGATCGACTGTGAGAGCGCGGGCCGGGCGCTCTGGGTGCACGGCGGCCAGTCCCTGGCGTTTCAGTTCAGCGGCTTCGCTGTGCGGAACGGTGTCGCAGGCACCGGCGCCGGCTTCCTGGTGGAGAGTGGAGCGCAGGCTTCCATCTCGAAATGCGTGTTCGAGAACTGTACGGCGACGGCTTACAGCGTGTGCGTCGGCAGCGGAGAGCTCAGCCAGACCCGCATCTCGAACTCCGGCGGGCCGCGCGCGCTCGAGTGGCGGGTTGGTTCCATCATGGACTGCGAGATCCTGGACAACAGCGGTATCGGCCTCCTGACGGACCACCCAACTCCGGGTGAACTCCTCGTGCAGGGCACGGTGATCTCCGGCAACGGGGAGGGGCTCGTTCTGAACTCGGAGGAAGTCGACTCCGTGGTCGAGAACTGCGTGATCTCGAACAACGGGGGCGGAAACAACCTCGCACTCGCCTGCGACTCCGCCCGGCAGATCATCATCCGGAACTCGACGATCGCGGGCGGGGGCCGCATGGAGGTGTTCCTCGGGAACGTCGAGTTCGATCGGTGCATCCTCAGCGAGATGGGCTGCGATGGCCTTTGGAACTACGGCAACGACATCGTCTTCAACTGCTGCCTCTTCACACCGAGCGACATCAACTCGGGTGGCTTCGTAGTCGAGAACGGCTCGACGGACGAAGACCCAGGGTACTGCGACCCGAGCGCGTGCTTCCCGTCCACCCATCGCAGCGACTACGGGCTGAACGACCGGTCCCCGTGCCTGGCAGCGAACAGCCCATGCGGAGAGCAGATCGGCGCGTTCGGGCTCGAATGCGACATCTCGGGGATCGATGAGGTGGTCCACTCCGGCATCCAGGGGATCGTCTTCACTTCATCCCTCCCCGCTCACGATACACTCCGGTTCCGTCTCCCGTTCGCTTCAGAGGGTGACGACACAGTCGAGCTCTCGGTCGTGACCCTTTCGGGTCGGCGGGTGGCGTCTCGGGTCGTCACACCGACTGCCGGAAGCGCGGAGTTCGAGTGGAGGCCGGAAGCGCAAGGAGTGGAACTGGAGTCGGGGATCTACCTGCTGCACGCCGTCGCCCGCAGCGGCGCATCCGCGTCGGCCAAGTTCGTCTGGCTCAGGTAGAGGCGCCTAGAAGCGCCGCGCGAAGCCGACGAGTCCGGCCTCAGGGAAAGTAGAGCCTCTTCACCGCCCCCCAGGTAGTGGGGACCACGGGCACCGGATCGTCGAGGACGTAGGCGCAGAGACCCATCGCATCCGTGTCTCCCCAGACGTCGTCGACATCGAGCCACCCCGTGGGATAGCCGATGCCCCACGGCACTTTCGTCCGCGGCTTCGCTTCGATCGGGCCGCGGACGTCGGCGGCGACGTACCAGCCCAGTCCGTCTTCGAAGTCGCCCCAGAAGTACACGAAGAACTCACCGTCGACGGACGCGGGCGCGAGCTCGATCTCGTGAACGGAGATCTCCGGCCAGATACCCGGGGTTCCTACCTCGATGCCCGGCGTCACCGAGAGGACGACGTCCGGGTTCGTTCCGTCCGACGTGTAGACATAGGCATCGGCGATCTCGTCGTTGAAGTAGAGCGGCAACGTGGTCAGATAGACGCGCATCCCGCAGACGACTCCGCTTCCGACGAAAGCATCCGCAAAGCCGCCGAAGTCGGGAGGTTCGACGCCAGGGTCGTCCCAGGCGTATGCGTTCTCGAACTGCTCGTCCGTGTTCGTGAGCAGAGCGCCATCGCATGGCGGCGCATCGTCACGGCCCGGACTCAGAAACGGAGAGGAAGTCCCGAGTTCGAGATGCTGGGCGAGCGCGGGCCCTGAGTGCGACGAGGCGAGAAGGACACAGGTGAGGAGAAGCGGTACTCGTTGTGTACGCATGGTCGGCCTCCCAATGGTCGGTGCAAACACCAAACGACACGAATCCATCTCCCAAGTGAAGCGCCCTGGTGCGTGGGAAGTCAAGCGCGTCTGGTCGTGACGGCGTGACGGGGCAGAGATCCGTCCAGAGCCGCAGGACACGACCACCGCATAAACAGCGAGGGGCGGCCGATCCTAGATCAGCCGCCCCTGCTCGTGCATCTTCGTTCCAGAATCGCCGGAACGACTCCGGTTCTACTGAAGCCTTACGACCCGTCCCCAGGTCTCCGCTCCGCCCTGCTGGATGCGGACGAAGTAGACGCCGCCCGGAACGGCCCGGCCGTGGACGTCGAGCCCGTCCCACTCGACCTGACGCGCACCGGCGCTCGCTTCCTCGTTCACGAAGCTCCGAACGCGCTGCCCGCTCACCGAGATGATATCGAGCTGCACGCGGCCCGGATGATCCAGGGTGTAGGAAAGCGTCGTCCCCGCACGGAACGGGTTGGGCGAAGCGACCGGCTGGATCCGCGCGGTGGGCGTATCGCCGAACACATCCGACGTCGCGCTGGCGCCGAAGACGCCGACATAACCGGTCTGCGTTCCGCTCCCGCCGAACCCGATCGCTCCGGAAGCGACGAGGTCCCCTTCGATGGCGATCGAGGAACCGAAGCGGTCGAACGTCGCTCCGGTTCCGATGAGGAGCTTGTCGCTGAGCGTTCCGGTCGACATGTCGTAGAGGTAGGCGGATCCGGAGGACTCGCCCCGGTCGTCGTCCTCGTCGGCACCGATCGCGACGATCCCGTTGCTGATGGAGATCGACTTGCCGAAGTGGTCCCGATCGTGACCATCCTCGGGAACGATGTACGCGAGCTGAGCGCCGCTTCCCGCGCTGAAGAGATAGGCCGCACCGGAGTGGTCGAAGAAGATGCTCTTGGCCCACGCCCCCACCGCTACCGTGCCGTTGTCGATGGCGACCGCGTCACCGAACTGGTCGGAGAACGTGTTGTTGTCGGACTCGAGCCGGTGGAGCTGATTCCCGTTCGAGACGTCGAACAGGTACGCCGCACCGAAGGTGAAGCCATCGGTGGGATCGAAATGCATGCGCGCGCCGATGACGACGATTCCACCGTCCATCGCGACCGCGACGCCGAAGTTCCTGTTCCCGTCTTCGTTCGGAACGAGCTTGTCCAGCTGACTCCCGGTCGAAGCGTCGAACAGATAGACCGCGCCGCCATCGACCGCGAACCCGTCTTCCATCATCGCGCCAACGGCGACGACGCCACCGTCGATCGCGACGGAGTTGCCGAAGGAGTCGCCTCCCAGACCATCGTCCGCGAGGAGCTTCGCGATCTGCGTGCCGGTCGTTGCGCTGAAGAGGTACGCGGCACCGGAACCGAGTCCGTTGTCGTCGACCCCAGGCGCGCCCACCACGACCACGCCGCCCGAGAGAGCGACGGACGCACCGAACTGGTCTCCCGTGAGACCGTCCGCGGGCGTGAGCTTGAAGAGCTCGGCGCCCGAGTTGGAGTCGTAGAGATAGGCCGCGCCGGAGTCGATGCCGTTGTCATCGTCGCCCGGTGCGCCGACGGCGAGCAGTCCGCCATCGATCGCGACGGCGACACCGAACTTGTCCCCGTCGCTCCGTCGCTCGCCAGCACCTTCAAGTCTTCGTCTATCACTGCGGCAGAGGCGGAAACAGCCATCGCCACGTACCCACCGACCGAAGCAGCAGCCAATACGAGACGAACGCTTCCAAACCTGCGATTTCCCCGGAACCTCATGGACCCAACTCCTTTCCCGCGGGTGCCCCGCATCGAGTCGCTCTTCTCGATGGCGGATGAATGCGATCTCAGCTCAACCGGACGCCGTACCGGAATCGCCAAGCTCCACCAACGTGCCCTTTGGTATGAGCCAGCCTGGACTCCGAGAAATACATCGAATGGGGGATTGTTCAAATTCCCCTGAACATGGAGTCTAGATGCGTGGAGGATCTGGAGTCAACTACTTGATGTGCCGAGAGATAGCCCGTAGCGCGGCCCGGAGGGCCTGGGAGCATGGCGCCCGAGCCCTCACGATGCCCGGCCGGCGTACGGGCCCGAGCAATGGCACGTCCATGGGATGGCTCGAGGTTCCCTGACACTCCCACCGGGACACGGAACTATCTCGTTGTCATTGAATCCACTTAGCGGAATCGACCACCGTCGTACTCCGCCCCACCCCTTCCGGGCGATCGACGCTCCCTTGGCGGTTCCGAGAAGCGTGCCTCCCTCACCAACCCCGCGCGGAACACGGGGCAACCCTCAGGATGCGGCCGGAGCCCTCCGAAACAGAACGGAGACAGGCTCCTTCGTCTTCCCGAGGGAGCGGGCGGCTTTGGCAGCGCGGGCTCTACTCACGGGTACTCGATGGACATCGCAACAATCATTGGTGTCGTAGGCGCCTTCACGCTGATCATCGTCTCGATCGCGATGGGCAGCCCACTGTCCGCATTCATCGACATTCCCAGCCTCGTGGTGGTCGTGGGCGGAACGATCATGACCACGCTGACCATGCAACGGCTGAAGGTGGTTCTGGGCGCCTTCAAGGTCGCGATCAACGCGTTCAAGGACAAGTCCCTCGACAACGTGGCGTTGATCGACCGGATCATCGACCTCACCTACAAGGCGAAGCGCGGAGGCGTTCTCGTTCTCGACAACGAGGACATTCCCGAGGAGTTCCTCGCCCGTGGCGTCCAGATGGCCGTCGACGGGATCGAAATCGAGGAGATTCGGGCATCCCTGGAGACGGACCTCAACGGTGTCGTCCGGCGCCACAAGGTCGGTCAGAAGGTCTTCAAGTTCATGGGAGCGTCGGCTCCCGCCATGGGCATGATCGGAACCCTCATCGGTCTGGTCCAGATGCTCGGCGCCCTCGACGACCCTGCCTCGATCGGGCCCGCCATGGCCGTCGCGCTCCTCACGACGTTCTACGGGGCCGTCCTGGCCTTCATGGTTTTCAACCCGATCGCGGAGAAGCTCGCGGAGCGCACCGATCGGGAGAAGGTGACGATGACGATCGTCATCGAGGGCGTGGAAGGGATCGCAAAGGGCGTGTCGCCCCGACTCCTCAAAGCCAAGCTCTCGGCCCACCTCTCCCCCGGCGAACGCACGAGTGAGGACGGTGCGGGAGGGGAAGCGGCCGCGGCCTAGCGGCACCGGAGCCCAGTTGGCATCGCCCTTGACCAGACCGTAGGAAACGGCAAAGGGGTCGCCCAGCACGGCGACGCGACGAGGAAGACGACGGCATGGCGATCGAAGAAGAGGAAGACGAGGCTGAAGAGGGTGCGCCCGCATGGATGGCGACCTTTGCAGATCTCTCGACCCTGCTCCTGACGTTCTTCGTGCTCCTGTTCACGTTCGCGGAGCTGGACGCGAAGAAGTTCGAGCTGGCCGCGGGCTCCCTCCGGAAGGCGATCGGAGCCGCGTCGTCCTCGAGCAGCATGCTCGAGTTCTCCAACACCACCCTCATGCCGGAGCTGTTCGAGGAACCCGCGACCAGTCTGCCGCAGACTCCCGAGGAGCAGGCCCTCTACGAGCAGGCCATGGAGTACCTCCAACACGAGGAGGAGCGGGCCAACATCAAAGAAGAGGTGGCGGAAGTCATCAGCGGCGTCCTGGACGGTCTCGAGTTCGAGGACGACATCGAGGTCGAGTCGACATCGAGAGGGGTCGTGGTGAAGGTCAAGGACCAGCTCTTCTTCGATACCGGCGGATCCACCCTGATCTCGAAGGGCAGCAGCGTCCTCGATGCGATCGGTGATATCGCCGCGGACTACCCGGCGGGAGTCGCGATCGAAGGACACACGGACGACCTGCCGATCGGCGGCGACCGATTCAAGTCAAACTGGGAGCTCTCCGCGGCCCGCGCGGCCGCCGCGCTCGAGTACCTGACCGACGAGCGGAAGGTCGATCCGAACAAGCTCCAGATCCGGGGCTACGCGCACACCCGCCCGATCGCCCCAAACGACTCGCCCGAGGGGCGCGCCCAGAACCGCCGGGTCGAGTTCGTCTTCCTCGTCGAGTAGTCCCCGAATCTCTCGTGAGTGAATCGGCACCGGTTCCGCGGCAACCCCGGTGCAACAGGCGCGCCGGGACGACGCCGGACTGTGTGCCACGCGACGGCAGGTGACCCCGCGGCTCGACCTGCTCCTCGGCCCGCGTCCCGATGGCTACCGGACGACGACCACTTTCCTCGCGTCCGTGGACAGACTTCCAGACGATCCACCGGTGTCGGCACCGATCCATTCCAGTCGGATGACATATGTACCCGAGGGAACCGGCTCGTCGGTTGCGTCGAGTCCGTCCCAGCTGACGATCCCGGACCCCGCGACCGCTCCCTTTTGCGCCACGGTCGCAACCCGCCGTCCCGTCATGTCGAACACGCCGATCTGGGCAGTCTCACTCGGCAAGAGACGGTACGAGATCTCGATCGACGACGTCGTCGGGTTCGGGAAGAGGCTGCGGATGCCGTAGCCGTCGTGCGCCAAGACGGGCGCGCTCGCAACGTCGTTCTCGAGCCGGATCGCATAGAGGTAGCAGTTTGGCGTCGGACCGCTGTAGATCGAGGTCGACCCGAAGTAGGCCATGGTCTCGGCCTCGTCGAAGACGGCCCGTGTCGCCATGTGCGAGACGCGGCCGTCGTCGACCGGCAGGTCGAGCGCCCAGCGAAACGTTCCGTTCGTGTCCGCGAATCGGATGTTGGCCGGGGGCGCATAACCGGGACCGTTCCCGCCGTAGAGCAGGTGTGCGTCACTGGGTGTGCGTGTGATCGGCGCGGCGTCGAGTGGCCCAAGCCCGTCGCTGAACTGCCAGATGGTCGAACCGTCGTCGGGATCGAGTCGCTCGATGCCGCTCCCTTTCGCGTAGACCGTGCCGTCGAGCGACGCCTCCTCGATGATCGTGCCGCTCATGAAGAGCAAGTCTCCGGACGAATCGTATCCGCGGCCGACGTGAAAGATGTTCCCGCTCTCGCTCGTCACGATCCGCATGGCGGTTCCGTCGGTGAATGCGTCGAGGCTGCCGGTGTCGCAGTCGACGCGCGCGAGCATGTTCCCCGTCGCAAAGACGAACTGGGTTCCTCCGTCGGGGGCCGCGCCGAACTCAGGATTGCTGAAGGCGACCGTGGGCACCGTTCCCGCTTCCGTGGACCAACGTACGTTGCCGTCCGGATCGAAGGAGATGACGCGCCCGGGAGGAGTAAGTCCACCAGCCACGAAGTAGACGTTTCCTTCGGGCCCCACCGCTGGCCCGTAGCTGACGAGAGCGATCGGATCCAGCTCATGGGTCCAGCGAATCGTCCCGTCCGGGTTCACCGCCGTGACTCCGAAGTCATTCCCCGCGTAGATGGTGCCGTCCGGGGCGATGTCCAGCCCCTGCGGTCCCACGCCGCTGAGTGACCAGATCTCATCTCCGGCGGGGCTCACGGCGTGGAGGTTTCCGAGCAGATCCATGACGTAGAGCGTTCCATCGGAGGCCCGCACCGGATCGACAGGGACGTACTGGCCGGGAAGCTGGAAGCGCCACGCGATCACCGGTGCGGCTGCCTGCGCCACGAGCGGGCCCAAGACAGTTGAGCAGAGAGCGAGAGGGACGATCATCCTCCGCCACTTCCCGAAGAACCGGGCGGGCGAAGCCAAGGCAGAGCGAAGACTCGGGAAGTGTGGAGTCGGGTCGGCAGAAGGGGTGACACGCGTCCTGGTCGGTGCCGTGATGAGCCGTTGAATGGCGGACCTCCTTGACTTGGAAGTGAGCGGCGGGTCCCGGTCGGAGGACATGTGCATCATCCATTGCACATGAGGCACGTCGCGGCGATGGTGATACGCCTTTCCTTTCCCCCGGCTAGTTCCGCGGCAGATCCGGCGCGTCGACGACCCATACGTCCACGGTCCCCGCGCGATCCGACGAGAACGCGATCCGTGCGCCGTCCGGGGACCAAGACGGGCGAAAGTCCGAGGCCTCGTCGGTCGTGACCTGGATCGGAGTATCGCCGTCGACGCGCTGGATCCAGATGTCGTGGTTCCCGGAGCGATCCGAGTCGAAGACCAGAGAGCGGCCGTCCGGCGACCAATCGGGATACTGGTCGTTGCCTCCGTCGTCCGTGACCCGGGTCAGTGCGCCGCGCTCGAGGTCGAGTACCCAGATGCTCGCAGTCTCCCCGTGATCGGAGTGGAATGCGATCGAGCGTCCATCGGGTGACCACTCCGGTCCGTGGTCGGTCTCCGCGTGGTTGGTGACCATCGTCGGGCTCCCCGAGCCGTCCAGCGGTTGGACCCAGAGGTTGAAGGCACCGCTTCGCCGTGAAGGGAAGGCCATCCTCGTCCCGTCGGGAGACCAGGAAGGACTCCCGTCGATGCTCGGCTCGAAGGTGACCTGCTCAATCTCGTGGCTCTCGAGATGCACGACGTACACGTGGGAGTTGACTCCCTCATCCGTGTCGACCGTCGTGACGTAGGCGATCCGGTCCCCCAGTGGTGACCAGGTCGTGGCGTGGACGAAGCCGAGTCCTTGCGTGACCTGGGTCTCCTCCTCGGTTCGGAAGTCGTAGACGAACACGTTCTGGTCGCCCTGGGCACCGGCGCCGTAGGAGAGCCGGGCTCCGTCCGGCGACCACTGTGGCTCCATCTCCTCGTGAGCTCCGGTCGTGATCTGCGCGAGGCCTCGCTCTCCTGGCGGGCCGGACTCCGCGCATCCGGTGCTGGCGAAAGATGCCGTCAGCAACGTGGCTACGAGAAGGATCTCGTTCCGCGGCCTGCCTCCGCCCTCGATTGCCGAATCTTCCTGCATGAGCCCGCACCCTCCCTCCAGCCGTTTCCCAAAGCCGCACCCTTCCACGACGTATCGAGAGCGGAAGCTGTTCATTCCTCGATGTTCGCCCTCGTCTCCGCGCGAGCAGCAGGCGGCTCCGACCGTCCCGGGGCCGCGCAGCCGGAAACGGCTTTCGAAGCGCTCGGGACCCGGCTACAGTTTGCGGGTCCGCACCCTTTCGGCCGCGTG
>JAWKQE010000058.1:0-13406 GCA_041390305.1 Candidatus Eiseniibacteriota bacterium | reverse complement strand
CACGGTGACTCCGTGCTCGTCGGCGTGTGTGGAGGGTGCCCTCGACGGTGCGTGCGTCCTCCACCAGTTCGCGGCCAGGTCCTCGTTCCACTTCTCCGGATCGTAGAGTTCGGCGAGTCGCTGCGAGAGTGCGCGGGCCGTTGCCGGGCGTTCGTCGGGCCTCTTCGCGAGACAGGCGAGCACGAGCGTATCGAGCGCCGCCGGGACGGCCACCTCACTCACCTGGGAGGGCGGCAGCGCGGGATCGTTGACGTGGGCGAGGATCGTCGCCATCGCCCCGTCCCGGACGAACGGTGGGTGTCCCGTGAGCATCCAGTACGCGACGCAACCGAGCGCATAGATGTCGGCGCGACCGTCCACCGAATCGGGCGTGGCGACCATCTCGGGAGCGATGTAGGCCGGAGTTCCGCCCGCGAACCCCTCCCGGGTCAGCTTCTCGTCGCCCTTCTGGAGTCCGGTGCCGAGGGCGACGAGCCCGAAGTCCAACACCTTCACGAAGTCGAAGTGCAGCCCGTGATGGCAGATGAAGAGGTTCGCCGGCTTGATGTCGCGGTGGACGAGACCCACGGAATGCGCTTCCTCGAGGGAGTCGCAGACCTGGCGCAGCAGGAACGCGACCCGGTCTGGGGCCATCGGACCGTACTTCCTCACCGCGCTCTCGAGGTCGATGCCGTCGAGCAGCTCCATCACGTAGTAGAACGCGCCCTGGGAGGAGACGCCGAAGTCGTAGAGTTCGACCGTGTGGGGAGACTTGAGGCTCGCGGTGACGTGCGCCTCCCGCTCGAAACGCTCGAGCACGCGTGAGCGACCGGCCCCGTCGGACACGAGTTCCGGCTTGATCAACTTGATCGCAGCTTCGCGCCGCAGCATGGCGTGCCGGGCTCGGTAGACCGCGCCCATCCCGCCTTCGCCCAGCTTCTCTTCGACCGTGTACTGGCCGAGTTGGCGCGCCTGCCGGATCTCGCGGCGGAGTCCATAGATGACGTGCGAGGTGACGCCCGTCACGAGCACCATCGCCCCGCCGATGAAATTGACCCCGTCCAGCACGCTGGGCGCGAGTCCATCGAAGGTGCCGTGCCCCAGCACGTAGAGGCTCCCGACCGCCACGATTCCGACGACGACGGTTCGAACGACCGGACTCGGCACCAGAGCCGCGCGGACACTCAGGAGGAGCACGATCCCGTACATGGCGAAGACCGCCGCATAGCCCCGGTCTTCGTCGGTCAGCGTGGCGTCCGCGATGTGCACGTAGACGAGCGCGAGCCCGATCGTGACGCCGAGTTCGAGCGCGATGAGCGCGCGCCGTCCCGGTCGGCCGAACTTCGCGAGCGCCCAGGCGACCGCGACCAGGGGGGTAACCCCGTACCGAAGTGCCGCCGTCGGTAGCGGATAGGAAGGAGGACTGAGCCCCTCGATCAGGAGCGGAGTGACCCAGTCGCTGACGTGCGCGACCAGGTCGATGATGAGCATCACCTGGAGATAGAGCCGGATTCGGTTGCGGAGATGGTCCAGCTCGTTCGGGTCGGCGGATGTGTTCGGTGTCTCGTGCGCTCGCGGCAACGTCATCTCCCCGCTACGTCCTCTCGATACGTCGCCCCACCATCGGGACGCGCGAGCCTACCACGAGATCCGTGGCTTCTCTTCGCGCGGATCGCCTGGCATCCTCCCCAGGTGTCCCGAACGACGAAATGGACGGGTTGGCTGGACCTCCGGCCGGGGGAAGCGCGGAGCGTCGGCATCGCGCTCGCGAGCGCGTTCCTCCTCCTGGCGGCCCTCACTCTGGCAAGGGCGTTGCGCGAGGCGATGTACCTGGGCAGATTCGCCGTAGAGACCCTGCCCTACGTGACCGCGGCCGCCGTCGCGGTCAACCTCCCGGTCGTCATCGGGTTTACCCGGCTCCTCCAGCGGTACTCCCCGTCCCGGGTCGTCTTCGTCTTCGCGCTCGTCGAAGCGGGCGGTCTTCTCCCGATCTGGTTCCTCGTGGGCACCGCCTCGGGACGGGATCTCGGCATCGTGCTCCTCTACCTCTGGACCTCGCTCGGCATGCTCGCCCTCATCTCGGGCTTCTGGGTCGACCTGTCGGAGCGGTTCTCCGTGCGCGCTGCCAAGCGGCTCTTCGGCGTGATCAGTGCGGGCGGGACCGCCGGTGCGATGACGATGGGGGCGCTCCTCCCCCTCCTCGCACGCAATACGTCCCCCGAAGCGCTCATCCCTGTGCTCGTGCTCCTGCTCGGCGGGCTCCTCGTCTGCCGGACGCTGCTTCCGCCGCGGACGGCGCCCGCGTCGCCGTCGACGGCGAGCCCGACGCCCGCCGGAGGGGCGATGAGTACCGCGGCGAGTTCGACGCCCGTGGAGGACCCTGCACTGAGATCCACGGACACGTCGCCCCCCACCGGCGGGATCCGTGCCATCTGGCAGTCGAAGCACCTCCGTCTCATCGCGCTCATCACGATCAGCGCCACCGTCGCGAGCGGACTCCTCGACTACCAGTTCAAGGAACACGCGCAGCAGGCCTTCGCTGCCTCGCCGGGCGGCACCGTCTGGGGAGTGCCGAGCCTCACAGCGTTCTTCGGTGCGTTCTACGGTTGGACGGGACTCGTGGCCATGGCGGTACAGCTCCTCCTCACCGGCCGGATCGTGAGGTCACTCGGGACGGGCGCGATCGCGGTCCTCCCGAGTGCGCTCCTTCTCGGTACGGCCGGCTTCGTGGCCTTCCCCGGTCTCCTCGCGATCACGGTGACCCGCGGGGCCGACGCTTCGTTCCGGCGCGCGATCTTCCGGCCCACCATGGAGCTGCTCTACGTCCCGCTTCCGGCCGGTCTGAAGCAGCGCACGAAGACGTTCCTCGACTCGTTCGCCGACAGCCTGGCCGAAGCGGGCGCGGCCGGGATCGTGTTCCTCTGGGTGACCGTCCTCGCCCTCCCCTCGCGGGGGCTGAGTGCACTCGTCGCGCTCGGAGCCTTGGTCCTCCTGTTCGCAAGCCTCCGGATGGGGCGGGAGTACCTGAGAAGCGTCGTCGACCGACTGCGTGCGGAGGATGCGGACACCGCCCCGAAGCCGGCGGGCGGGCTCGACGGAGTCGAGAGGTTCACGGCGACGCTCACGCAGATCCGTTCGATGGACGTACTCGCGGCACGGGCGGACCCGAGTACGCAGAACTCCCCGGCCAAGGTGCCGACCGACCGTTCGGCGAGCCGGACGGCGGCTGGTTCGACGAGCCGGCCGACGACGGGATCGACGACAGGATCGACGCGCCGAACCACGGACGAATCGAAGGCGCCATCGGCCACCCCGGGGACCGCCACGGGAAGTCGGTCACCGACTCGCCGGCCGACCTCCACGTCGGCCGACTCGTCGATCGTAGAGTTCATCACCCTGCTCGCGCGCGACGACCGCGTCCACGACGTGGCGGAACGCCTACTCGCGCTCGGCGGCGCCGCGCTTCCTCCGCTCCGGGCCCATCTTCTCGACCAGAACGGAGACTTCGTCATCCGCCGACGGATCCCCCGGGTTCTGGCCCGGAGTAGCGAACGCGCGGCGACGGCAGCCCTCATCGAAGGACTCGGGATGGAACGGTTCGAGATCCGGTACCGGTGCGGCGTCGGACTCGCGCGCCAACGTCGCCGGTCCGGACTGGTGCTGACGTCAGCGGAAGCGGAAGGCATCTGGCGCGCCGTCGAAGCCGAAGTCGCGAAGGAACGGCCGGTCTGGGAGCTGCAGAGACTCCTCGACGACACTGCTGACGCCGAAGTCGACGAACTGGTCGGTGTCCGGATCGAGGAGCGCGGCGCGCTGAGCCTCGAGCACACGTTCCGGCTCCTCAGCTTCGTCCTCGACCCGGATCCCGTCAGCGCCGCGTATCAGGCCCTCGGCAACCAGGACGAGCGGGTTCGAGGCTTCGCCCTCGAGTATCTGGAGCATCCTCCCGGCTCGATCCGGATCGCCTGGCTCTTCATCGGTGACCCGAGCGCGCGTCAGGTGGAGAGGCGAGCCGTCCCGTGGAGGACGTCGTCGCGGACCTCGCGTCCAGTCAGGCCACGCTCTTCGTGAGCGAGACCGATCGCGCCGCACTCGGAGACTCCTCGAAGGGAGCTGAGGCCGCCCTCCTTCGTACGGGTTTCCACGTACCGCCCCGAGCTTCCTGTCCCCAGTAGTCCGGGTGACAATGACCGTGGAGGCGGAGCCTCCAATCCCGAACAGGCCCCAGGGACGTCGATGCCGCGTCGACGTCGGAAAGGAGGATCCCGTGAAGGTCGAAGCATTGAAGGATGGGGCCACCGTCTTGCTACAGGAGCCTCAGGCCGCCGATGCCGAGCGACTCCGCCGTTTCTTCCTCGGTCTCCCGGTGGAAGATCGTCGCTACTTCCGGTTCGACCTGAGTCGGCCGGACGTCGTCGAGGCGCTCATTCGCCAGGCCGAGGCAGGTATGGCCTACCGTGTCCTCGCCCTCGTGGACGACGAAGTGGTCGGCCATGGCGCACTCTATTTCAGCCACGACGGATGGCAACGCCACATCGGTGAGATCCGCGTACTCGTCGCGCCGGACTACCGGGGCCTCCGCCTCGGGACGCACATCATCGGCCAGCTCTTCGAGGTGGCCGAGAAGAGAGGCGTCACCCGGGTGGTGGCCCGCATGGCGGAGCCGGAGACCGCGGGTCGGAAGATCTTCGAGCGGCTCGGTTTCGTCGTCGACGCCACGCTCCCCGACCATGTGAAGGATGCCGACGGCAACCTCCACGCGCTCGTCGTGATGAGCTGCGCGCTCGACGAAGTGAGCCGGGCCATGCGTGACTTCTACCGCGACGACAACTGGCCGGACGGCTGAGCCTTTGGATGCACGAAGACTACCGCCGGACGAGGAGCGTACCGCGTGACCGGGCGCGCTACGCTCGGCGGCGTCATCTGCGGGTCCGCGTGTGCTACGTGAGAAGGCTCATCGCGAATCCGGCGCTGAGCGACATCCTGAGGTTGTCGTCCATCGGAATCGGTAGGAACTCGAAGAGCGTCGCGGTGAACGCGCCGACCACGATCATCGGCCAGGTGACGTCCGTTCCCGGATAGACCCAGCCGACGACGAGGCACGCCGCGAAGCACCCGAGGCTTCCCTCGAGGCTCTTGTCGAGCAGCCGGATCCTCCCCCATCTCCGCCCGACGAGGGCGGCGACGGTATCTCCTACGACCAGAAACCCGAGCGAAACGACCGCGATCCCCTTCTCGAACGAGTGGATACAGAGGAGCGCGGCGATGAAGAGATAGGTCGAGCCGAGGAGGTTGAACCGTTCGTGTTCCCGGAGGATCCGCCCGAAGACGAGGTAGAACACCGCGCGGAACTGTGGAACGTGGAGGCGCACCACCTCCACGATCAGGGTGAGGAGCGTGAGGTAAGCGAGCGCGGGTTGGCTCACGGAGACCGGCACGAGATAGAGACCGATCGGAATCGCGAGGCTCGAGAAGTGCACCGCCTTCCGGATCAGTTCACTCGTGTAGCGGATCACGGGGCCCGTCCTTCCGCGGGCGCGGACCCGACCTCGGCGGTCGGAACCTGGATCCCGGGCACGCGGAGCGTCCTCCGGTAGATCCAGAACCCTTCGAGAACGGCCTTCACAGTCGCGCGTCTCTCGCGGTATCCGATCATCTCGATGAAGACGTCGATCCTCGTCGGGATGGATCCATCGGACCGCGTTGCGCATGCCCGCGTTGTACCCGGCGAGGATCTGCGGCCAGCTCTCCATCCGTCTCGTCCACGAGTTCCCCGGAGGTGACCGATGCCGAGCGCGAGGTTGACGACCGGCGACGAGAGCGGCCGGACGGCAGCGCGTTCCGACTGCCCACCTTGTCCGCGGTCGCCTGCATGAACTGCATGAGCCCTGCGTTCGGCCGGACTCCGGACCGTCGCCCTGAAGAACGACTCCGCCGCATCACGGTCACATCCACCTGGCGCCGGCGCGAGTCCGCCTCGCCGCGCGGTTGACGCGACCGCCGCCGCGTATGGCGCCGGGTAGCGGAGTTCGGCCCCCGCCCCGGTTCATCCGATGACGCGCGCCGCGAGGTCCGGAAAACCGAGCGTGTGGAGCTGCTCGACCCGGCCGAGTCCCGCCCCGAGGGCGCGCTCATGTCGAGGTCATCCAGGCGGTCCGCCCAGGGCCTCGTCCGTACTGCCGGAAGAGCCAGAGACGTTCCGCCTTCTGCTCCAGCGAACTCGCCGGGAGCACGTCGTTGACGAGATTCGACGCCATGTCCGAACGGAACGGAATCTCGTGGAGGCTGGCACCTCCGCGAGTCGCGCCACTTCCCGCCAATAACCCGGGATGTCGTAGATCGGAATGCTCGGTTCCATCGCGAGCGCACTCGCGGCGCGCGAGGCGCGTAGTCAGGAGCGCGGGACGCGCTGGAGGGCGGCCTGGTCTCGCTTCGTCGCCCATCGCGAGTCGGCAGCGGTAGCGCCAGAACTCGGCCGTCGCCACCTCGCCACGCGGTGGAACTCGACGCGACGCCCGCGAACGCGGTCTCCGCGTCGGGATACCGCCGCTGGAAGCTGCACGAAGCCGATCCGGATCTGGACGCCTCGGCCTTGTCGCCTGCTCCCAGCTTCGCCATCCGCTCGTACACCTTCGGCGTCCGCGAACCGACGGAGCGATTCGAGTTCTGTCCCACTCCCAGAGGGCGTCGTTCCGATCGGAGACCGATCCGTTCGTGGCCGTCTCGTCGAACCAGACGGCCATCGAGTCCGGTTGGCCGGTGTTCCGATAGGCGCGGCCGAGAACGAGCCCCCACCGCGAGATCCAGGCCTGAGGCCGGCGCGATCCGGCGGGACCGGAGCGCATCGAAGAGATCCTCGCGCGCCGCGCCCGGTACGCGAGTTCGGCCGCGCGGAGGTCGAGACGGACTTCGGCCCGTGCCACATTTCGCCCGGCCTGCGTGGCCTGGACCTGCGAACGTGTTCTCGGAGAGTAGCGTGAATCGTAAGATGCCGCGGGTCTCGGGACGCCACCTCGAGCAGAACTCGATCTCGTCCTGGCGTGAGGCCGGAGAGAGACTGGTCCAGCGGCACCTTCTCCTCGAGCCAGAGCGGGCGCGCGCTGCCGGGATAGGAGCGGGCGATCTTCCAGGCGAGGGAGTCTGCCTCGGCCGTCCGTCCCGCCTTCCGGGCCAGGTCTCGTCCCATAGAACCAGGGCCCTTGGCAACTGCGATCCGCAGGACTTCGATCGTCGCTCGGCGGCGACGTAGTCCTTCCTGCGCCATCGCAGCTTCGATCCCGGTTTCCTCGAGCGGCTCCTCCGTCCAGCTCGGCCAACCGCCGACGGCCAGGAGCGAATCCGGCCAACGCGGCCGCACCCTGTAGGTTTCACCTGCCGCGCGGGCTTCGGCGGACAGGACCGCGAGGAAGGGGCGATCCTCCATCGGCCAGACCGACCGTTCGATCCAACGGTCGGCCGACTCCGCGTGATGCGAGAGCAGGAAGAGTGCACCGGGGAGGGTCCAGTCGCCGTCCGGGTCGATCCGGGAAAGCAGGCCCGCCTCCGTGTTCGGCCCGGCCGCCGAGCGCGCAAAGCGCTCCCACTTCGGATCCGCGAGGACGAACCCCTCACGCACCCGCGCGCGGACCCACGCGGCCGCGTGGTCCGGAAGCTCGTCCCAACCGCGTGCCCCGGACTCCACCCAGAGGGCGAGTTCCGACGCGAGTGCGGCCCGGAGCGAATCGCGCCCGGCTTCGTTCGCCGCGATCTCGTCGAGGTGGAGCGAGTCCGCCGCGACCTCGAGTTCCGTCCAACGTACAGAGTAGGCTGCGAGCGGAAGTGGACTCACGGAGGCCGCGGTCGCGGCTCCAGACGCAGTCGCGGACGCCGCGGTCGCGGATGCAGACACAGACGCGGTCGCGGACCCAGACGCAGCTCCACCCGGCGCGAGCCAGGCCAGAAGCGCGGCGGCCAGGACGATGAGAACCGTTCTCCCAGACGGAGCGATCCCTTCCATGCGATCGATCTCCAAGCTGCCTACCCGTGGCTGAAGACGCGGAACCCGTTCGTGACCATCGTGAGGCCGAGCCGGTCGCACGCTTCGATCGACTCCGTGTCGTTGACCGACCCGCCGGGCTGGAGCACCGCGGTCGCGCCAACCGACGCCGCCCGCGCGACGCTGTCCGAGAACGGGAAGAACGCGTCCGACACGAGCACCGATCCGGTGAGGTCGTGTCCCTCCCGCGTCGCCTTCGCGATCGCGGACTCGACGGCGTCGATCCGGCTCGTCTGTCCGGAACCCACGCCGAGTGTCTGCCCGTCCTTCGCGAACATCACGCCGTTCGAGCGGATGTTGCGGAGAACGCGCCAGGCGAAACGGAGGTCCTTCACTTCCCGATCGTCCGGGCCTCGCTTCGTCACGACCTTCCAGTCGTCCTCTCCACCCTTGGGTGCGAGTGGAGTCTGGAGAAGCACGCCGTTTCCGACGAACCGACCCCGCAGTCCCGTATCCGGCTGGAGGAGCGCGTCGGACGGACAACGCAGAAGGATCCGGTTCTTCTTCTTGCGCAGGATCTGGAGCGCATCGTCCGCGAATCCGGGCGCGAGGACGACTTCGAGGAACGTCTCGTTGAGCCGCACCGCGGTCGCGTCGTCCACGACGCGGTTCAGCGTGACGACGCCCCCGAACGCGGAGAGACTGTCACCCGCCCGCGCCCGCACGTATGCGTCTTCGAGCGACTCTCCGTGCGCGACTCCGCACGGGATGCCGTGCTTGATGACGACCGCGGTGAGCTCGCCCTGGAACTCGGCGATGGTGTCGCGTCCGCAGGCGAGATCGAGGTAGTTGTTGTAGGAGAGTTCCTTTCCGTGGAGCTGCTCGAGTTCGAACGGGAACCCGACCCCGGCGCCGTAGAGCCCGCCCTTCTGGGACGGGTTCTCGCCGTACCGGAGTTCCCTTTGGAGCGGCAGATGGACCGACCAGGCCGACGGGAGTTCGATCGTCTCTTCACCCCGGGAGAGATACTCGCTGATCGCCGCGTCGTACTCGGAAGTCACGCGGAACGCCTTGCCCGCCAGTTCACGGAGCAGCTTGACGCTGAGCCGTCCTTCCCCCTGCCGGAGTGCCGCCTGGACCCGGGCGTAGTCGTCCGGTGCAGTGACGACCGCAACGTGCGCGTGGTTCTTGGCGGCGGCCCGCACCATCGCGGGACCACCGATGTCGATCAGTTCGATCGTCTCGTCCTCGGTCGCACGTCGCTCGAGGGCAGAGGTGAACGGATAGAGGTTCACGACGACCAGGTCGATCGGCTCGATCCCGGCTTCCTCGGCGGCCCGCACGTCCGCGGGGTCGTCCCGCCGGAACAGGATCCCGCCGTGGACCTTGGGATGGAGCGTCTTCACGCGCCCCCCGAAGAGTGAGCCGACCCCGGTGATCGACTCGATCGTCCGTACGGCCACGCCGCCTTCGGTCAGCACGTCCGCCGTGCCGCCCGAGGCGATGACTTCTCCCTTCCAGCGAACGACTTCCTTCGCCAGGGAGACGATCCCGGACTTGGTGTAGGCGGAGAAGAGTGCGCGGCGGATCCGGATCGTGTCGGACATCTACGCCTCCCACTCCGGTTCGCGCTTCCCCTCGGTGATCGCGTCGACGGCGCGACGGTAGCGGGCGAGCGCTTCCACCTCGACGTCGGCGGGCAGCGCCGGTCCCGGAGGTTCCCGGTTCCAGTCGAGCGTCTTGAGGTAGTCGCGCACGTACTGCTTGTCCCAGGTGTCCGGTCCCTTCCAGTCCGGGCCGCGGTTCTCGAGCGAAGCCTTCGGCCAGAAGCGGGACGAATCCGGAGTCAGGGCCTCGTCGATCAGTGAGAGCTTGCCGTCGATCCAACCGAACTCGAACTTCGTGTCCGCGATGATGACCCCGCGGGCGAGGGCGTACTCCGAGGCGCGGGAGTAGATTTCCTTGCTCATCCGCTCCACTTCACGGGCGACGTCCGCGCCGAGCGTGTCGATCACTTCCGACGGAGTCATCGGCATGTCGTGGCCTTCGTCGGCCTTGGTCGTCGGAGTGAAGATCGGTTCCGCGAGCCGGTCGAACTCTTTCAGGCCCGGAGGAAGCGGGATCCCGCAAACGCTTCCCACCTTCTGGTACTCCGACCAACCCGAACCGGTGATGTACCCACGCACCACGCACTCGACCGGAAGGCGTTCGGCCTTCCGCACCCGCATCCAGCGACCTGCGAGCGCGTCCGCGTGTGCGCGGTACGCTTCGGGAAGGAACTCCGGCTCGGTGCCGAGGAAGTGGGTCGGGAAGAACTTCCCGAGGCCCCGGAACCAGAAGGTCGTGAGGCCGTTGAGGATCTTCCCCTTCTCGGCCAGTCCTTCGGGGAGAACGACGTCGAACGCCGAGATCCGGTCCGTCGTCACGATGAACAACGTATCGCCGAGATCGATCGTCTCCCGAACCTTTCCGCTGTGGGTCGGCTCGATGTCGAGATCCCGCACGGTCTGAAATGCACCCTTCACGGTGTCTGCCTCCTCTGCCCTGACGCAGCACGGTTCATGCGGTTGGTCGCGCTTCGGAGCGTCTCACCCTGGAACAACCGCGTCACGCTTGCTCCTCGTCTCCATCGTTCCAAAACACCCGCCGTCCTTCGCGCCGGAATCCCGCCTTCGCGATCCGTTCGATCGCCGCGGGAAGCGCGAGGTGTTCCTGGACCAGGATCCTCGACGACAGCGACTCCTCGGTGTCGTCCTGGAGCACGGAAACGGTTCGTTGGTCCAGGATCGCGCCCGAGTCCACGCCGCTGTCCACCAGATGCACCGTGCAACCCGTCACCCTCGCTCCGTGTTCCAGTGCTTGTTGCTGTGCGTGAAGCCCCGGAAAGGACGGGAGGAGTGATGGATGGATGTTGAGAATCCTGTCGGGATACGCCCGCAGGAGCCGTTCGCCCACGATCCGGAAGAATCCGGCCAGCACTACCCAGTCGACGCGGTGCTCACGAAGGAGCGAAACGAACTGCTCTTCGATCTCGGCGCCCATCCGCGCGCGCCTCGCCGGCACTGGAACGTGGATCGCTGGGACCCCGGCCTTCTCGGCCCGCCGGAGAGCGAGGGCGTCCGGCTGATCGGACAGCACCACGACGACTTCTGCGCCGAGCGTTCCCACTGCCTGCGCGTCGAGAAGAGCCTGGAGGTTGCTGCCGCGACCCGACACTAGTACCCCGACGCGCATCCCAGCCGACCGTTCCTTCTCCGAGCTGTGCGAAGTGCTCGGCGCAACTCCCTGTCATTACGACGCTTGCGACATCCTGGCCGCAGTCCGCGAACGAGGAGACATCGTACACCAGGCACGAAGGGCACGCCATAGGTGCGCACGCAGCGTCGGCTGTGTGCCGGCGCCGGGGACGCGACGCGGGTGGCTGTGCGAGAGCTGCGGGTGGTGTCCGGTTCCGCCGAATGCCGGTGCGCGCGTGGAGCCGACTTCGTCAGGTGGGCGGTCCCGGCCGGTCCCGCCGAACACGCCACCCTTCCAGGCGCCACGTGACACTGACCGAGCCGTCACGGTCGGTCCGGCAGAACGGGATCCCGAGGCCCGTGAGTCGCCGGAGCAGCGCCGGATGCGGGAAGCCGTACCGGTTGTCCTTTGCGAGGGACGCCACGACGAGCCCGGGCCTGACCGCGTCGTACCAACCTCCGGCGAGCGAAGTGCCGCTGCCGTGGTGCCCTGCCTGCACGACGATCCCATCGAGCGGCGCCGGGCCTGGCTCGGGTGGAGCGACGCGGGGCCCGGAAGGAGCTTTGCCGGGAGCGGACGACGCGGAGTCCGGCCCGAGCATGGCGGCAGAGGGCCCGGACGGCGCACAGCTGGGGCCGTTCAGTAGGCGCATCTGACCGGGCTCCTCGAGGTCTCCGATCAGGAGCACCTTCCCCTCGTTGCGATGGGCGACGCGCAGCACGATCGAGTGGTCGTTCCGCCCAGCCGCCGCGAAGCCGGGAGACGGGTGGAGGGCGAGAACGGAGAGTTCCCCCCAACGTCGCGACCATCCGGCGCCGATCCGTTCGACGACGGGGCGCGCCGGCGGAATCCCCGCCCCGCGCGCGTCGCCGGTCCGCCCCCCGCCCGCCGCCAGTGTCTCCCAGAACCGGTCCGGCCACGGACCACCGCCCGAGATCGAGACGGTGTCGACGGCGACCGAACTCTCGAGCATCGCGGCGTACCCGCCCCAGTGATCCTGATCTCCATGCGTCACGAAGAGCCGGTCGAGCCTGGTGACGCCTCGTCGCTGGAGGGCCCGAACGAGACGACGCGGATAGGGCGGCCCGCAGTCGAAGAGCCACGTCTCTCCCCCGACCTCGAGGAGTACGGCGTCTCCCTGCCCCACGTCGAGGAAGGTGGCGCGCACTCCGTCCGGAGGCGCGGACGCGGAATGGACGCAGACGGTCGGCAGGACGAATCCGCAGCAGATCGCAAACGCACCGAGGGCCCAGGGCCGGGTGGCGATCTCGAAGAGACGTGACGCTCGTGTCTGAGAACGGCGTTCGCTCGTCACGCCTGGAGCGTCCGGTGCCGTCTCTCCACTCCGTGCCACGGCCCAGAGGAGGACGAGCGCGGCGACCGAGAGAATCAGTGCAGGTCTCTCTCCGAGCCCGCCCGCGGACGTGACGGCGTGACGACTCGCCATGTCGACGAGCCCGAGAAGCGTTTCCGCGAGCGAACGCGCGAGCGCAACGATCGGCGTACTCGCGTCGACCATGGGCGCGAGCGCGACGAGCCCCGCGCAGAGAAGGAGCGGGACGACGACTCCCGCGAGCGGGATCGCGGCGAGGTTGAACCAGAGACCGGTCCACGAGACGACGGAGAAGAACCCGAAGCCGAGTGCGAACGTCCCCGCCTGTGCGCCGAGCGACGCGCAGATCGTGCCGACGAGAGCACCCACCCGGCGCGCCGGCTTCGGCCTCCACGCGGCGGATGCCCGCGCACCAAGGAGGACACCGGTCGTCGCCCCGACGCTGAGTACGTACGACGGGCGGAACGGCAGCTCGGGCCAGACGAGTGGCAGGAGCGCCGCGGCCCATCCGAGCGCGTTCCATCCCCGTCCGAGGCGGCCCCAGGCCGGGCCGAACGCGAGGAGCAGAAACATCCCACAGCTGCGCAGAACCGAGACGCCGCCGCCGGTGAGGAAGGCATAGAGGACGAGCACGATCGCGGTCATCCGCCGGGTCACTCTCGGCCGACCGAGCAGGATCCGGAGAACGGCCCACACCGCACCGGCCACGATGCCGACGTGAAGTCCGGAGATCGCGAGGAGGTGCGCCGTCCCCGTGCGGACGAACGGCTCGCGCATGGCCCCCGCCTCGTCCGGCCGTACTCCGAGGAGCACCCACCCCGCGAAAGCGCCGACCCGCGGACCGAAGACCTCGCGCCACCGCGGAACGATCCGTTCGCGGAT
>JAWKQE010000057.1:0-15854 GCA_041390305.1 Candidatus Eiseniibacteriota bacterium | reverse complement strand
GGACGCTCGCGAGAGCCGCCGTCCCTCTTCCGTGTCACGGAACGGAATGCCGTCCTTCATGCTGTCGCGGAGGATCGCGTCTGCGATGCGGTGCGGAGCCTCCAGGCTCGTGATGCGTCCCACCGCGTCGCGAAGCCGAAGCGCCTCGTCCACACCGTCCCCGGGGAAGTAGGGGGTGAAGTCCACCTCCACGATGGGAAGTCCGGCCGGAGCGAGGTCGCCTCGATCGAGCGCGTACTGGAGCGCCTCTTCCATGCGGTTCGCCTGGCTCTGGACGCTGTCCAGCAACACGCACGGAATCGGGGTCTCGCGACCGGGAAGGCGACGCATCTCCATCGCGTACACCGCGCCGGAGTAGGTCGGCGGAAAGACCTTGGTTCCTGGGCCCCCGGCGGGCTGGAGCCGAGCACGACAGCGAAGAGCGGCGGCGTTCCCCGCGATGGCGGAACGGAGGTCCTCATTGGAAATCGGCATACGGAGTCTCCTCAAGTCTACGGGTGCGGCGAGAAGGAAGATGTTGAGTCGTCGCTGGCAGCACACGGGAGGGACCGCACCATCGGTTGTAGAGCGTAGCGAATCGGCGGCCGATTGTACAATGCTCCCGGCGCCTTCCGAGCCACGACTGTCGTCTCACTGTCGCACTGTTGCATTCTCCATCAGGGGATCCCCCGGTATCAATTCAACCCAAATCCCAACAATCACCTACCGAGCACACAAAGCCGAGTTTGGAACCCGATGGCCGTGTCTCCATTGAGGAGCCCGCATTGATCCACTACGATCCGTGTGTCGGCACTGAACTCGCATCATTGGCCAGGGCGCAACGTCGGCCAGACACCGACGCCTGGCCCGAATCGGGCCGCCCACACAGAATCTCGAGGCCGTGGCGACCCTAGGCTCCAGAGGAAGCAGCGGAACCCCAACCCAACGGAGCAGCGACGATGAGTCGAGTTCAGATCGAACCGCAGCTCCTGCGCTGGGCTTCCGAGCGGTCTCAGATCGACGCGATCGAACTGAACTTGCGCTTCCCCCAGCTCCGGGCCTGGGAGTCCGGCGAGCGCCAACCGACCTTCAAACAGCTCGAGGCGTTCGCGAAGACGACACACACACCCCTGGGCTTCCTCTTCCTTCCCGAGCCACCGGTCGAATCACTGCCGATCAAGGACTCCGAACTGTGCGCGAAGCCCCGCGTCGTCCCAGTCCGGATCTCCTCGATACGATCTACGCCATGCAACGCAGACAGGACTGGCTCCGCGGGTGAACGGCCGGAGGAAGGGAGCCCCTGACCCTCGGATCGCCGGAAGCGCTCAGCTGGAGCGACGACCCAGACGTCGGACGCGAGATGCGACGCGACGGGACTGGGTGACGGCTGCCAACGCCCGGAGGTGGGAAGACGCTGTCGCTAGGCTCAGAGAACGGATCGAGAACCCGGCGTCATGGCCGTCATCAACGGCATCGTCGGCAACAACACCCACCGCAAACTCGATGTAGAGGAGTTCCGGGGGTTTGCTCTGGTCGACCCCGTGGCCCCACTCATCTTCGTCATCTACAAGGACGCCAGGTCCGCCCAGATGTTCACGCTCGCGCACGAACTCGCTCATGTCTGGCTCGAGGAAGGAGAGGGAGTTCCTGGATTCGAGGATCTTCCCGGTGATGGACGTGTCGAACAGTTCTGCGACCGCGCCAGCAGAGTTCCTCGTGCCGGAACGGAACTGAGAGAGTCTGGCTCCGAGTTGAAGCGAACCCCAGACGCTTCTGAACGACTCGCTCGGGAGTTCAAGGTCAGCCCGATCGTCGCCGGACGCCGAGCCATGGATCTGCGGCTGGTGGATCGGAGAAGGTTCTTCGAGTTCTACGAGGCCTACTCCCCAGATGGAGCGGCAGAAGGCCAGGGCATCTCGTGGGGATGACTTCACGCCACCCAAGACTCCAGAGTCGGGGCGTGAGAATCGCACTCAGGTCATCCGCGCCGCGATGGAAGCTCGCCTCAGCTTCACGGACGCATATGATCTCACTGACTGCGTGGGGAGCGTTTCAGGAGTACGCAAGGCGTCTCGGAGTGCCGCCACCATGAGTTCCAAGGACTTCTATCTTCTGGACTCGACGTCTTCATCGCGGCCAAGAACACGTACTACGCCTTCGACATCTGTCCGGGATTCTGGAGCGCCCTGCTCCAGCAACACTGGCTTCTCGATCGGGCATGACACAAGTTCGCCACCGGAGCAGACGGGTGGCTCGTGGCATACGGCGGGGTTCACGGATCAGTGATCGTCACCAACGAGCAACCCGAATCCGGTAACCATGAAGCCCTCCACCCCTGGGTCATCACCGCTGGGAGGCTCGTCAGCGCTGAACGTGATGTCGAGTAGGGCGTTGCAGGCCCATTGGTACTGGATTCAGCCTCGGGACGCTCTAGGTTCATCCCTTGTTGAAGTGAGTCACCGTTCGCAAAGTTCCACCGTTGGGGTGGGTACAGCTCACCGGTTGCGGACGGAATCTACGGGTTGCTCGTGGGATGGCCCAGGCTCGAAGGGAGGTGAGCCGAATGAACCTGAAGCATGTCACAAACCTCCTCGACGACGGGGGCAGTGTGACCCTCGGAGCCGTTGGCCCCGTCGGCTGCGCGGCGATTGCGTCGGACCACCACAACTGCCTTGCGATGTTGGTGAGGGGTGGTGGTGAGTCCCTCGAAGACCTGCTGACGCGCCTCGACGAGGCCATCAGGACTGCCGTCGAAGACGGGTTCTTCAGCGACGAAATCAACGGCTGACGCGATGGAAGTTCGGGATTGTGCTGCAATCCGCCGGCCGGCCATTCGGGCCGCCGTCTTTGGCCAGCGCGTTCGGCTTCGGAGGCGACTACAGCCATGAGCAAAAAGGTGTCAGGGATGCTCCTCGACGTTGCGTGGGACTACCTCGACCTCGGGCAAGACATCGAGGACAAGCAACAGCTCCTGTTCGGTGCGGTGAGCGCGTGGAACATCGCGTGCATGCCTCCGGGACAGAGGATCGCGGCGCTACGTAAGTTCATGCAGGAGTATGAGAGGATGAACCAGGCACAATCGGCACAGGACTTTCGTGACGTAGAAGAAAACATGCGCCTGCTCATGGAGAGAAAGCGCGAGCTGTACCCCGACGTCCGCGTTCAGATCATCGGCGCCCGGGTCGAGGACAGGAAAGGTCAGCTGTACGTCGAGGTCGCGACCGTACGGGAGGCAACGTAGCTGGGAGGCCCAACACGGTCGTCGAGAACTTCGACCGAGGTGAAGACGGCAACTCGGAACACGGGTCTGGGCCGGAGTTACGATCTGCTGGCAACACCGTCGACGTCCGCGTCCGACCCAGACGTCCACTTCGGAGACCTGAGGAACTGCGATGATCAAGCGGCTCTACGTCCACAACTTCCGGTGCCTCGAGAACAGGTCCTCGGTGAGCTGGATCCGGACCCGCTCGCGGGACTCCGCGTACCACATCTCCGCATGATCGCACCGATACCTGTTGTCGCGAGTCGGCTACACTCCCGGCGGGTTGCGTTCTGGAGCCGCCCTGAGGCGTTCGGGATCGGCGGAGACGACGGAGGACGGATGGAACTGCGCTTGCTCGGCGGCACGGGGGTCAAGGTCTCCGCGCTCGCCCATGGGACGATGTCGTTCGGCGGGGACACCGACGAGACTGCGGCGGCGGCCCCATACCGGCGAGCCCGAGAGGCGGGGATCAGTTTCTTCGACTGCGCCGACGTCTACGAGCGCAGGAAGTCCGAGGAGATCCTCGGACGCCTCATCGCCCACGAGTGCGACGACATCCTCCTCACGACCAAGGCCTACTTCCCGATGGGGACCGACGCAATCGCCCGCGGCGCGACCCGTCGCCACCTGGTCCGGGCCCTGGAGGCGAGCCTTCGTCGCCTCGGGACGGATCGCGTCGATGTCTTCTACGTGCACCGCTTCCACTACGGAGCGCGGTAGGAATGCTCACGCAAACCGCCCGCTACGCGCTCCACTGCCTGGGTTTCCTGGCGAACTCGGATGGAAGCCGCATCCCCGGACAGACCATCGCAGAAGCGACGGGGATCCCCGCGAACTACCTCTCCAAGATCCTCAACCAGCTGCGGAAACACGGGATCGTCGATGCCGAGAAGGGCTGGGGCGGTGGCTTCCAGCTCCGGGAAGGTGCCGTCGAGCGACCGATTCTCGACGTCGTCGAGATCCTGGAAGGATCGGACAACTCCCAGGTCGAGGGCTGCCTCTTCGGTCTCCCGGAATGCAATCCGAAGAAGCCCTGCCCGCTCCACTCCCACTGGGCAGAGATCAAGGAGCGCTACCGCACGATGCTCTCCGGCATCCGGATCGCCGACCTCGCGACGAACGAACGGACGCGCGCGCGCCCTACACGGCGAGGATCTCGTTCCCGTCGTTGACCTTGGATGGCGCCGCTCTAGCGCACGTCGAGCGTGTGCGGAGACTGCCTGAAGTCCCCCCTACGTACGGGCCTCCTCCGGTCGTACCGTCACACGCAACAGGCCCTCACCGACGTACAGCTCCCCGTCCGTGAGAATGCGGCAGCGGAGCCCGCCGCGACCCCGCAGCAGATCCTCGGCGCCCGGGCCGACCGCGTGATCCATCCAGTAGCACGGCCGGCACTCTTCGACGCCGAGAAACCGCACCCCCTGGACCTCGAACTCCATACCGATCAGGCCGTTGAGCTGGACGCCTGAGACGATGACGTTGCGGCGGACGGCAGAGGCAGAAAGCTCGGAGATCCCGAGCGCCGCCGAGAGTTCATCCAGGACTTCCTGGGAAAAGAAGGTGATCTGCCCCTTGTGATCCGGCGGGCGCTCGAAGTAGCGATCCCCACGGAGGCCGCGCCGGTGTACGCAATCGACGCGGTCCACACTGAAGATCTCGTGCCGGCCGGGGGGGCCACCGTGGTGCCCCACGAAGTTGTGACCTGGGGAGATGAAGAGGTTGCGCACGTTCATCGAGGTAGTCTCCCTTGGAAGCTGTCCGATGCCATCGATCGGGCACGGGCGTCCGGAGAATCGATCAGCCCACACTCGTACGGGG
Organism: Candidatus Eiseniibacteriota bacterium; assembly: GCA_041390305.1. Taxonomy (GTDB): domain Bacteria; phylum Eisenbacteria; class RBG-16-71-46; order CAIMUX01; family CAIMUX01; genus JACKCR01. Next base: position 10,795 of record JAWKQE010000057.1, on the reverse strand, counting down.
AACCTCCGTCCTCCGGCGGCATGGCCACCTCCAACGGCGTATCGATGTGGAGGCCATGCCACCCGACCATCAGGTCCCAAATCGTCGCGAGACTCCGCGCGAGGTCACGGTAGGCGCCGGTTTGGGCGGTAGCAGCAAGACGCTCGCAGAAGAGCGGAAGCCAATCGCCCAGGTGATCGCGCATGAAGGCGTGGACGGCATCGCGGGTGACCTGGGCGGCGTCGTCGTCACCTCGATCGAGTGCCCGGGCCAGCTTCACCAGGAGCAGACCCAGGAGTTCCAGCTCTGCACGATGCGGATCGCCTTCGCCGAGATCGCTGTGGCCACTTCTGAGAACTGAACGCGGACGAGAACGCCGCGACATCCGCGAGAATGCACCCTTGTCCCGTCGAATGAAGAACGTCTCGTTGGGAGACAGAATCCCGCGGTCTCGAAGAGTCGCGTGTGCTCTTCGTCTCGGCCACCGGGCTGAGGCAGGTCTCGAAACGCTGAGACGGTCCGGAGCAAGAGGTCATACAATCTCGCCGATGTCCGGCCTCCTGTCCCGACAGCGGAGGCGACGACGCGTCCTGGTGGCGAGCCCGGACCGCTCGAGGAGGTGACACATCGAGTTCCCTTCCCGGAGGGCGGCTAAGCTGCCGATCCTTGACCGCCTCCTCCGGGCCGAAGCGGCTCGGAGAGCAGGTCCGAGGAGGTCGCACTGAGCGAGGAGTGCGATGGCTTCACGTCGCGTGCTGCTCGTCACGAGAGATGGACTCCACGCGGAACTCGATCCATCGAGTATCGCTTCCTCCCACCGACGTTGCCATCGCCACCCTGCCACACGGCGATCGCAACGTTCCCGATCATGCCCGCGTGAACTGGTAGTCGGCCGAGTCGTCGGTCCGTGGAGCGGACGATCGACGACGACGGTCCGACGACCGTCGTGGCCCAGGCTCCGAACCTGGTGGATGCCGAGGACGGTTGGCTGGTGAGCGAGCTTCTGGAACCCTCGGCCGTCAATCCTTCGATCACAGCGCACGGTCGAACTGCGCAGAACGGATTGCCCGCCTGCATCGCGGAAACCAAGCTGGAGCGCTCGTCACGGAACGAATCGGGGACACGAGGCAGGCCGCCGGCCTTCGCGAACCAGTAGATCCGCCCAGAAGCCGGGGTGCAGGTCCTGACGTCCCGCTGGAATCCCCTCCTCCATCACATGTTGCCAGATCCCCTTCCAGTGGAGATCTGCACCTGCCGTCACGCCCGCCCATCATGAACGAGGCGTTGCGACACGGGGAACTTAGCAAAGCCACGGCAACGGTGAATCGGCCCGAGTCCGGCGGCGGTGTCGGGGACGGGATCCATCCAGGAAAGCTTCCAGGAGATCGTACGGCCATCGGTGACGGCCTGGACCCCGACCACGGTCGCGGTCGTGTCCTCGAGATGGGCATGGTGATGACCTGAGGTCTCACCCTCGACTCTGCGAACCGGAGCCTCGCTCCAGACGTCGTCGGACGCGACCGTCGGCGCAGGTCATCCACCAGGCGAATCACGAGCTTTCTGCTCCGCCTCGCGCCAGGCGTCCGGACTGGCGTGCACGCACTTTCTCTTCCGATACCTGGGCAGCGGCGGGCTCCATCCTCGAAGATCCTGGCCAACCCGGTGGTCAGGATGAGGGTCAGGATGATCCTGGAGGAATCTCGGCGGTTGCTCGGTCGCACCTGCAGAGGCTCCTCCTCGGCGGGGAGCGGTTTCCCGGACGGCAGACCAGTCGAACCGCTCCGTCCCAATGTCATCGACTTGCCTTCGTAGCCGCTTGGCCTAACACCGCGGTGTCGACCGGGCGCCTGGGTCAGTTGGTGTTGTGACGATAGGATCCTCGGTCTCGTCGTAGGCTGGCCGTACATAGCTTCGCTCGGGTGAACGGTACACGGGCCAACTCGTGCCGTCGTCATCCCAGCCAGCCCAGCACGGTTTCTGTCTCGACGGCGAACCGGGTGATGATCCGGGTCGCGCTTGCGGCTGGAGAGGAGGTGAGGGCTCCGAGGAGTTGCGGATCTCTATCGAGGTTCCGACACATGTCCTTCGCCTCCTCGACACCCGGGCCAAAGAGCTGCCCGGTGAAACTTCGTCGGCACTGCACCGGGGATGTAGTAGACGGCGTTCGGTCCTGCAACAGCTGCGGATAGAGAGGCAACGCGATCTTGCGGATCTTTATGATGTAGTCGAGAGGGTTGTCGGCACGAGGTTCTTCCCGCGTGCTGAGAAACCCGTGGAGCCGGATTTTCCCGATGCACGACTCGACGCAGAGCGCGACTTCGCCCTGCTCGAGGGGAAAGCAGCCGATGCACTTCTCGCTGATCCGGCTGACCATGTTGTAGAATACCTTCTTGTACGGGCAGAGCTGGCGGACTTCCTGATAGCCGCGACAGCGGCTCTGATCGACGAGGACGATTCCGTCTTCGTTCCGCTTGTAAATGGCCTTGCGCGGACAGGCGGCGAGGTGGTGGGGTTGTCGCAGTGATTACAGATCCGCGCCAGATAGAACATCCACATCGGATGCACACCGGCGAAGTGCGTACCCAGCTCCACGAGGCCGGTGATGTCATCCTCACCCAGGTTGGGGGCCGAATAGTCGGCGACCTCGGCCGTGACCGTTGGGAGGGAGCTTGTTCCTCTCCGTCTCGAAGATGGTTTCGACTTGGGAGGGTGCCATCGGCCTGACTCCGCCGGCCTTCCATCTTCCAGGAGACGGGAGGTCCCACGCCATCGGATAGCCACCGTACGGTTTGGTCTCTACATTTGTTCCAGAAGATCGCTTCGCCTTCCCGGTCGGTCCGGCAGCATGTCTTGCAGGCGACCGCAGGTCTGGCACTGATGCACTTGTTGGTATCGAAGACGTGGAAGTGACCCGCCGTTCCGGCGGAGAGGAGGGCTCGTAGGGATACTCCATCTCGCGGCCGAGTTGCCAGTTGTCACGTCGTGACACGGATCACCCTCCTCAGGCCCGGCCGGTCCGGCAGAATGCGCCCCGAATGGAACTCGCTGGCGAAGACCGACTCGTAGCCAGGGCGCATGCATGCGCCGGTCGCCAGAGACGCTCGCCCCCGTATCCACCGACTTCGGCGAACGATCTTCACGATGGCCTCACGAGGCGCCCCTGTCGACAGTGCACGTCAGGGACGAAGCCCTGTGTCATCTGCTGCCCGAGAAAGAGCCCTTCTTGACCTGAGCGTGCTCGGTCATCCGTGGGTTTGAGCCAGCCTCGTGCAACTCTGGTGACTGCCCCGACGGAACAGCGACTGATAGCCTGTGTCGGGGGACTTGGCCAGCCCATTGGCACTCCTCTCCGTCCCCGCACCGATCCCGCGGTGGCCCTGCACATGTTGTGCTCACATGCGGTGACCCCTCGGGAGTCCCCGGATAGCTGGTCTGACATCAGTCGGCAACTTTCGGGTAACACTCCGGGTTGTTCTGGCCAATTGCGAAAGGGACGATCATGGGTGGATCCGCGTCGATCCAGACGTAGTCCCCGTCTTCCAGCCAACGAGCCTCGCAAGGCCGACTGGATTGATGTCGAGGCACATCTCATTGATGAACGGGATCCGGGAACCCTCCCGGTACATGTCTCCGAATGGCCCGAACTAGATGGCCACGACGTCGGTGTCGACGGCGGTGGTAGGCCTGTGGCGATACTTGGGCGTATGGAAGATGAACCGGTATCCGTCCCCGCAGGGTGCGCTGATCGCAGGTGAAGCCTGAGCGCTCGACATCCATGACCACGTCGCAGCCTGCCGAAGGTCCGCGCTGAGGTCCCCTCGATCGACACACCGTAGATCCGGAGTCTTGGGTCGCATGAGCGGATGAGACTTGTCGGCGACGATGACATTGGGCTCGTGAAGAAGTGCTGAGCCGATCGGTTCCTGATGACCACCAGGTTCTCGCCACTGTCCTGGAACTCGGGCTCCTCGTACCAGGCGACCCGTCTTCGTCCACCACGGCTTGCCTCGTGGCCTGCGCCCCAAACCGCCGATCTTCGGCAGGGTCCGTTTGAGAATCTGCCGGAATCCTCCCTCTGCCTTGTTTCCAGGTCCTCGATCCGATGACCTCGTGTGGTTGATGGTCGAGGATCCTTCCTGGATGTAGACGCATCGTCTGTTCGACGAAGGCCCAGCAGGCATCGTGGCGCACGTCCTTGGTCTCGGCACCGACCGCACGGCAAATCCCCGCAGCCACCTCGACATCACTCCGCGTGTCGTGGATGCGGGGAAGAGGGGTGGCCGGGAAGACGTAGAGGAACGGGTTGGTCGCGCTGACGGACATGTCCGGGTACTTGAGTTCCGCCCAGCTGTCGACGGGGAACACGACATCGGAGTACTCGCAACTCGCCGTCCACCACCACTCGTTGATCGCGATGAACTCCACCCTCGGGAAGGTGTTGACGATCGAGTCGCAGTGCCCTGGCGTTCCCGATGAGGGAGTTCGAGTTCGACACGTGGATTCGACTCTGGTCGTACCAGGTCCGTCCGGTGAGCATGGTTGCTGACGCGAAGGATGGTGTCCCCGTGGTTGAAGGCGGACGACTCCGACGCCACCGGACCCGGGACTGAGCGGGAGAGTCGATCCACTTCTCGATGTCGAAGGATCCTCACCAATGTACTGGTTGAGTCCGTTGAAGAAGACGCGATAGTTCCCGGCGTACGATCCGGACGCTTCCACCGATACGACCGACATTGCGGGTGAGGGCAGCGACGAGGAAGACGGCGCGGTCCCGAGATCGCTGTTGAAGAACTGGTTCGGCCCCATGCCCATCACGAAGATGCTGCTTCCATGTTGCCCAGCGACCCGCCGCGCGAGGGAGCTGGATGCGGGCGCGGGCGCCCAGGTGATCTTCTCGACCTTCCCGGCGGTAGATTGCACCGAGGCGCTCGCGTCAGCGAGAGCACCCCGTCAGCACACCGGACGCGGCGCCCGTCGACGAGGGGGGACGCGGTCCCAGACTCGCCCTCGAGTCGGGGTTCGATCCCCGTCTCGGCGAAGGCACGGTCCACCTGTCCCGATTCACCACCGCAGGACGGTTCTTCACTCCATCCCAGACGACGAAGTCCCCCCACTCCCGCCGTTTGGCGTCGGCCAGCACCGGAGTGGCCTGGGCGTGGATGGGTGGTGCGGACTCTCCCGGCTTGGTGATTTGAATGTGATTCGTGAGTGCCGCCGGCTCGTAGTGCGGCACGATGTCTGCAGCGCGGAGGAGTTCCCCCGTATCGAGTCGCACCAGATGGGCGAGGTCCGTGTTGCCTCGCACGTAGTGAGGATCGTAGAGGCGCTCGGAGATGAGCACCTGGGCCAACCCCAGGGCAAGCGCAGGGGTCGTTCCCGGACGCACGACGATGACCTCGTCCGCCTTGCAGGCGGTCGCGCTGTACTCGGCCGCGATCACCACGACCCGAGTGCCCTTCATCCGCGCCTCGGTCAGCCAGTGGGAGTCCGGCATCTTCGTGGTGATCCAGTTCATCCCCCAGACGACGGCAAGACCGGCGTGTTCGACGTTGCAGAGGTCGAAGTCGATGGTCTGCTGCCCGGTGACCATGGGGTGGCCGGGGGGAAGGTCCGTGTGCCATGAGTAGTTGTCCCACCCACGCGCACCAACGGATCCCTCGGCTCCGAGGCCTCGGATCTTGTCGTCGAGCAGCGCCATGGCGTTGGCAATGCGGTACTGGGCGAAGACGCGCGTCATGCCGAGGGGGGGCATGCCACCCCGGAACTTCATGACCTGGGTTCCGATGCCCTCCGTGGCCTCGACCATGAGAGGGTCGTACCCCTGGGCAAGCAGGCGCTTCTTGCCGGCCTCCCCGGAGTACGTCTCGGCGATGTCCACGAGCGCGCGTGCGGAGAGCGCGAACGCCTCGTCCCAGGTGACGGGAACCCATGGTTCCTGGCCCCGGCGGAGGTAGCGAGGATCGACGGCACCTGTCTCCGGGTCGCGCGGGAGACCGGCATCGATCCACTCCTTGAAGCCGCGCCGCACCAGCGGCCGTTTGCATCGGCGATCCCCATAGAAGCGCCGCACCAGGGCCAGGCCCTTCTGACAGCACCGCGGATCCCAGCGCTGCCCAGCCTTGTTGCCATGGAGGTCCGTGGCATGCTGGAAGCCGTACGTCGGTGCGATCCGGGTCACGACACCGTTCTTGACATGCGCACGCAGGAGGCAGTTGTGGGTGTCGTTGGGCGCACAGAGAAAGACGAACGAGGAGTCGGAGTGATACAGGTTGCGGTACACGGACTCCCAGTCCCGGTTCGGATAGTAGGCGAAGGGATCGTCCACTGTCGTCGCCCGGAGGAACTCGGCGTCGGCCAGCGCTCTCTCTCCGAGGACGAGGAACGACGCACCACCGACCAGGAGCTCCGAGAGAAAGCGACGACGAGATACCGAGCCTCCCGTGTTCGCACCCGACGGCGCTTTCCCGTCGCCGGCCCGTACGCGCGGATCCGTCATGGTTTGGACCTCCTGATTGAAAACACCGGACCTGTGAGTCCATTGAGAGACTGTGCCATGGCTCCTTCCCGGAGCCTACGTCGACCTCGTCATCTCAAGCGACACGACTATGCGCTGAGTGGGGACACGGGTCAACCGCATTCCGCGGCCACCGGCGGGGACCTCGCATTTACGGCCCGACGCCAACTCCCCGCAATGCACCAGCGCCATCCGCCTTCGTGACGATCGCATCCATCGTTCGCCGCTCGACCTGGGCTTCCTCCCGCCGTCCGGTGTGCTCAAGTAGACTCACGAGTCGCGCGCGGACCTCGAGGTCCTCGGGACGCCGCCTCAGCAGGCGTCGTAGCCAAGGTTCGGCCTGCTCGATCGGCCCGGCGTGGAGATAGAAGCTGGCGAGCTTGTGCTCGAGGTCCTCCGGGCGAACGAGTCCCCAGCGGGCGCGCATTTCGAGATGGCGACGGAGCCGCGCGAGACGGGTGTCGGCGCCCAGGTCGACGTCCGCCGGGGGCCCCGTGGCTGGGCGCGTCAGGCTCGCGTAGATCTGGGCGCTTCGCACCTCGTGGTACCGGATCCAGCCCGAGTGAGCGATGACCGCGAGAAGGAGAGCCGCCACGACGACTCCGATTCGGCCCGCGCGGGTGAACCGCCTACTCCGACGCAAAGGAAACCCCGGAACCCATGCAGACTGCCCGCGAAGAGCCCGGAGCAGGAGGATGGCGAAGGCGGCAGCACAGGCTGCCGATCCGAGTGCGAGGAGGAAGGGCACGACGGAGTAGAGCCCGCGCACCGCCAGGAAGACGCCCGCGAACGTCAGTGCCACCAGGACCTCCTCCGAACCCCGGAGAGTCGGCAGCGCCCTCCCCGGCCGGGCAGGATCCGCATCCTTTTTCCAGAGTGCCGGTCGCGTGAAGCCGAAGGAGAGGGCATTCTCCGGACAGATCGCTACGCAATCGAGATCCTTGAGGCAGGCCGGGTCGACCACGCTTCCGAACCGTGCGACCTCTTCGTGAACCCGGACCTGCGACTGGCACTGTGCCGTGCAGATTCCGCAGCGGCTGCAGTCGCCGGTGAGTACGATCCGGCCGGGAGCGACGCGGTCGGCGAGAGCAAAGACGGCGCCGTACGGGCAGACGTAGCGACAGAATGAGCGGGAGCCGAGTAGGTAGACGATGAGACCTCCGCAGATGAGAAAGGTCGCACCGGCAATGAACGGTCCGGGGAGGTTGCGGGCGAAATCGGAGGTCAGGAACGAGGCCCAGCCTTCGTAGTCACCGAGCACACGCCAGGTGAAGTCGGGCCGAGGGCCGATCCTCCGAGCGGCCCAGTCCCCATGCTCCGTGAGCAGTCGGGCGACCTGCGGCCAGGCGAACATGTAGAGGGCGGCGAGGAGAGGAACCCAGGCGAGGGTGCGCGATCTGAAGGGCAGAAGGCGGATTCCCACTCGCCCGAGACCCGCCGCAGCGAGGTCTTCGAGCGCGAGGATGTGGCACGCCCATCCGCAGAAGAACCGCCCCACCACGAGCGTTCCGAGAAGGAGCACGACCATGAAGAGAAAGCCTGCCGTGACCACGCCGAGCTCGAGCGTGTACATGACCTCGTTGAGTTCGAGTGGGGCGAGCGTCCTCCCATACAGCTTCCAATGGGCGACGTGGAGTCCGATCGCCAGATAGATCGAGGCCAGCACGATCGCTCGCCGACGGGTCATCCGGGCGGCCCGACTCTGCGTCCCGCGCATCACGGCAGTACGATCACCCTCGTGAACGAAGTTTCCGTACCACTCCGCAGCTGGACGAGGTAGGTGCCCCCCGGAAGCTCCGGCGTTTCCGGCCACGCGAACTCGTGGACACCTGGGCGAAACTCGTCCTCGAGAAGCTCGAGGACATGCCGCCCGGTGGCATCATAGAGTGCGACACGCGCGCTACCTCCCTCGGGCACCGCGAGACGCACCGTGGACCCGGGACCGCGCATGGGATTGGGTCGAACGGAGACCGCGAGTCCCGAGGGCAGCATGGAAGAGTCACCGACTCCACTCGGGTCGTCGAGCCACTCCGCTTCCTCCATCAGATGCCCGTAGTAGGGCGGCGAGATGTCCTCGAGCGGGTTTCCGTGTCCATCCTCGGTCCATCCCTTGGCGTCGACGACGGCTCGCCAGGCACGCCGGTAGACGAGACGTGCCCGGATCCGGATCGGCTCATCAGGCGAGAACGTGGCGAAGACGAAGTCCGAGGTGTCGGCGGCGAGCGCCGGAATGCGCGTGTCGAAGACGATCTCGGTCGCCTCGGTGAAGAAGCCGTCGGGCTCGCACCACTCACGGGAATCCTCGATTCACCTTGGCGAAGAGTCAGCCTCGGCTCTCCGCGAAGTAACCGAGGGCCGGGTCCCCCACCCCACCCAGGGCATGGACGGTTGGACCGGAGATCAGAGGGAGGGATGTGCCGTCGCTCTCCCTGATCGCCTCTACCCGCAGGATCATGTTGCGCACGGTCACACCGGTCGGAACGTGGTGCCCGACCCCGGTATTGCTGATGCGGACCTGGACATCGACGGTCGAGACTCCGCGCACGCAGTCGAGATCGAGCTCGACGGAGTTCTCCAGGTACTCCGCCGTCGTGCCCTCGATGCGATGGTGTCGGATGGTCTCCGGATCCCGATCGACGCCGTCGGGCAGGGCGCAGATCCGGGTCGCGCCATACGGCGGCATGTGGCAGTCCACGCAGGTCGTGTGGAGGGACGACTCGGGGTCGCCGTAGGGACTGTCCAACCATTCGAGGTAGGTCGGCTCGGAAATGATCCCGTTCGCTTCCTCGAAGTCGTGGTCGCCATCCGGATCGTTCTTGTCCTGATGGCAGGCAGCACAGACATGTGCGACGAGCTGCGGTTGGTAGGACGGCCGCATCAGCCCAGGCAGGGAGTAGTCCGTGTCCCCGAGCACACCGTATTGAACCTGATCGGAACCTTCGGGGCGGGTCAGGGTCGTCACCCCGGGGAAGATCCCAGGAAAGTTGGGCTTCGACTCGTCGATGTTCGCGATCTTGTGGCAGACCTCACAGGAGATCCCGTGGAGCACTTCCTCCGGCGGAGGCTGCTCGCCGACCAGCGGGATGAACGGTTCGGCGATCCAGGGTTCGGGTTGGTGACACGAGGCGCACTCAGAGGCCGGTTTCTCGGCGGCGAAGCGGGAGTCGCGAGTATAGACGAAGCCTCCCCCACCCCCGGGTGTGCCCGAGCCATCGTAGATGTCGTAGACCCAGGTGTTGGTTCCCGCCTTCTGCATCGGTGAGTCGAGCCACTGGGAGTACTGATCGGGGTGACAGACTCCACATGTCGATGGAGAGACGAAGTCGTAGCCGAGGTTGTCCGCCTGGGGCACAGGATCGAGGGCGATCTCGACTCCGCTCGACGGAGTCGTGACCACGATCGAACGGTTGTAGTGGCCCTGATGCGCCGCCACGATTTTGATTCCGCTCCCCACGGCGCCGGCGAGGTCGAAGGACCCGTCGGCCGCCGTCACCACACGGACATCCGTGGCCTGGAGCGTGACCAGCGCCCCCTCGATCGGCACCGCCGTCCCCGCTTCCCGCACGAACCCGGCGACCTGGGACCATGCGGTTCCCGCCACACAAAGGGCCACGATTGCCATCCAAGGTCCCGCAGCCCGCGTCCAGGGAAACACCCATGGACCGGCAGCCCCGCACGGCTCGGGAAGGATCGCCCTGGAGGGGTTCTCGGGCAGAACCGCGGACAGCGCCCGCCGCTTCACCGGACGGCTCCGCCGGCGAGTTGACGCTCGCGCGCGATCGCCTTCGGGAAGAGGACGTTGTTCTCTTTGTGGACGTGCTGATGCATGTCTGCCTCCAGGCGGGCCAGGGCATCGTAGGTCGCGCGCAGGGTGTTGCAGGCCCACTCGGGCGGGGTGTAGTCATCGGTGAGACGGCGGAAGGCAGCCATGGCGGCGCCGGCATTGTCGTGTTCGTCTTCCATCACCCGGATGGGGTTGGCGAGGGAGCCACAGTGGAAGGCCGGGGGCTCATCGGACTGGTCGAGGGCCCGGATCATCGGGAAGAGCACCTGCTCCTCTTTCATCATGTGCTGGGAGAGTTCTGCCTGGAATGGCAGGAAGGTCTCCCGAATCGCCACCAGACGGGTCTCACGCGCCCCGTGGACGGACGACACCTTCTCGAGGAGGGCCGTGATCCGGGGAAGTTCGTCCTTCAAGTAGGCGTGATGGGTGCGCTCGATGTGGTCGGCGAGTTCGGCCAGCTCCATGGCATCCGCATCCACGAGCCCATCGTCGTTGGTCTGCTCTACCTCCGCGAGCAT
>JAWKQE010000056.1:0-16397 GCA_041390305.1 Candidatus Eiseniibacteriota bacterium | reverse complement strand
GCTCTCGATCTTCGTCGGATACATGGTGATCTGGAACGTGTCCCCCGCTCTCCACACGCCGCTCATGGCGGTGACGAACGCGGTCAGCGGGATCATCGTGCTCGGGTCGCTCCTCCTCATCTCCGGACCGCTGAACAGCTGGGTCACGATCCTCGCGTTCGTGGCCACTCTCTTCGCGACGATCAACGTGTTCGGTGGATTCTTCGTCACGCAGCGGATGCTGCAGATGTTCCGGAAGTAGGAGGGCCGTTCCCATGCACGAGTCTGCCATCAAGGTCGCCTACATCGGCGCGAGCATCCTCTTCATCATGGCTCTGGGTGGCCTGAGTCACCAGGAGTCGGCCCGTCGGGGCAACATCTTCGGGATGGTCGGCATGACCATCGCGATCATCGCCACGATCCTGGGCCGCGAAGTGACAGGGTACGTTCCGATCATCGTCGCCATGGTCATCGGAGGCGCGATCGGCATCGCCGTCGCCTCCCGCGTGGCCATGACCTCGATGCCACAGTTGGTGGCCATCCTCCACAGCTTCGTCGGTCTCGCCGCGGTGCTGGTCGGGTTCGCGAGCTATCTCGACCCGAACAATCACCTCATGGGCGCGGAGAAGATGGTCCACGAGTCGGAGATCTACATCGGGGTGTTCATCGGCGCGGTGACCTTCACCGGCTCGATCATCGCCTGGGGCAAGCTCCAGGGCGTGATCACGAGCAAGCCGCTCTATCCCCCGATGCGTCACTGGGTGAATGCCGGCCTCGTCGTCATCGCCCTCTGGCTCGCGACCATGTTCATCGGTGGTGAGTCGGTCACCGCCGGCCTCATTCCCCTCGGGATCATGACCGCGATCGCACTCCTCCTCGGGGTCCACATGGTCATGGCGATCGGCGGGGCGGACATGCCCGTCGTCGTCTCCATGCTGAACAGCTACTCGGGATGGGCCGCGGCCGCCACCGGCTTCATGCTCGCGAACGATCTCCTGATCGTGACGGGAGCGCTCGTCGGCAGCAGCGGTGCGATCCTCTCCTACATCATGTGCCGGGCCATGAACCGCTCGTTCGTCAGCGTCATCTCCGGAGGGTTCGGCGTGGCGGAAGGCACGTCGTCAGCCCGCTCCCACGAGGGCGAGACGATCGTCGAGACCTCGGTGGACGAAACCGCGGAGTGGCTGGCCGACGCGTCGAGCGTCGTCATCGTTCCGGGCTACGGAATGGCGGTCGCCCAGGCGCAGTACCCGATCAACGAGATCACGACCCAGCTCCGGAACCGTGGCGTCGAGGTCCGGTTCGCGATCCACCCGGTCGCGGGCCGTCTCCCCGGCCACATGAACGTCCTCCTGGCCGAGGCGAAGGTCCCGTACGACATCGTCCTCGAGATGGACGAGATCAACGACGACTTCCCGCAGACGGACGTCGTGCTCGTGATCGGTGCGAACGACATCGTCAACCCGGACGCGGAAGAGGATCCGGGCAGCCCGATCGCGGGCATGCCGGTTCTCCAGGTCTGGAAGGCGAGGACGGTCGTCGTGATGAAGCGAAGCATGGCCACGGGCTACGCCGGCGTCGAGAACCCGCTCTTCTTCAAGGAGAACACACGGATGCTCTTCGGCGACGCCAAGTCGTCCGTCGACGGCATCCTCGCCCGTCTCATGAAGGCGGCCTGATCCCAAGCGAGCGACGCACCTCCCTGGGGCGTCGCTCGGGCGTCTCTCAACGAGGCGCACGAAATCGCAACCCACGCGAAGGGCCGCTCCCGGCAAGGAGCGGCCCTTCGTGCGTCCACGGCGCCCCTCTCGCCTCAACGTCGGGTCAGGTGCTCGGCGGGAATCCCTCCGGTCGCGTTCGACTCGAGCACGCCGATCACCGTCCCGATGCCGTGGGCATCGAGCAGCCCCGAGTAGGGAAGCGTCGCGATCCGTCCATAGTGGATCCCGATCATGCTCACCGGATCGGTCGAGAGATGCACGTTCATCCCCTGGACCCGGTAGAAGAGAACTGGCGTCCTGAGCCGCCTGGACGGGATGGCGAAACACGCTCAGCACGGAGCCCGCGACACGAAGCGTCGCCATGACGGGAGACTGGTTTGCGATCTCGGACGTGTTGCCCGCGATCCACGCCCACGCCCGGTGCGTTGAACGTGACGAACGGAAGGCGGCGCCGATTCCCGACGATCTGCGCGATGGCACCTCCCAGGGAGTGTCCGGTCAGGAGCACCCGATTGCCATCGGGGATCAGCGTGTCGGCGACGAACTGCCCGGCCAGATCGAACTGGACGGTGTTCATTCCGATGCCCAGCTTGAGATCCGCGACCACGTCACCCACCGCGCTCCGGCTCGCCACCGACGTCCCCTTGAACGCGAACACGACCGTCCCCGCCTTCTGAAAGGCGGCCCCCTGGAACGCGCTCTGCGGGAGGTAGCCCGCTTCGTGGAAGCCGATTCGCGTCCATCCGGCCGCGGAAGGGTTCGTCTCGTAGACCGCGTCGCAGAGACGGGCGCACTCGAGCAGAGTTGTCATGGGTTCCTCGCGTGGGGCCGGTGTCGAAGGGCTGTGAGGTGACTTGGGGATCATCGGCAGCCCGCCCCACTTCCGCAAGCGCGAGACGACGTGCCCTTTGGTCCCCGGCCACGTAGTTCCGGCCATTGGTCCCAAGCGTCCAGCCCCGACCGCCTGGTTCCGACCGCTAGTTCCCGACCATGACACTGGACCCTGTCTCCGGATCGAAGAAGTACGACGTCGACCCGTCCCCACCGATGTACCCGCCGGCCGTGGCCCGCTGGTAGGAACCGCCTCCACCCGACTGGCGCGCGAGCTGCCAGAGGTTGACGAGCCGGCCCCCTTCTGACCCGGCGTTTCCATAGGCATCGATCCAGTACCGGCCCGGGTAGACCGGGCCGAGCTGGGACAGAGCCGCGACATCGAATGGATGGAGCTCCCGTCCGTTGAAGAAGACGCCGGTCACCGTCCCGTTCCTGCCACCCGACGCGTCGGGCCGGAGCGGCGCTCCGAGTTCGCCCCGGCAACCGTGATCCCGAGCGCCGGGCCCCCCTCGAGCCCCCACGCGCCACAGGCCGGGTCGTACCAATAGCGGCCGACCGGGATGTAGAGCCCGTACCGCTGCGCGAAACCATCGACCATCTGGCGGCTGAGATCCGCCCCGTTGACGACGACTCCGGTCGGAGCCGCCTCGACCACACCGGCGCCCCCGGCGGCCCCAGCACCAGGAGCCGCCCCTGCGGGAGAGGTCGACGCCGCACCCGCGGCCATGCCCGCGACGAGCGCCCACAGGGCCAGCCACCTTCCCGCCGCGCGGGCCAGCGCAGAGATCGCCGAGGCATCGCCCCTCTCCGCCACGCTCTGAACGTCTTGATACTCCTTTGTTTCGGACGGAACCTTCACACTTCACCTCCAGGTCCGGATGTGGGATACGCACCGGAGCCGACCGCCGTGCACGGACCACCGCGCCGGCCGGCTCCACTCTGTCCCACATATCGCGGACCCGGGGCGCCCGGTTGCGTCGAATCTCGAGGTGACGGTTCCCCCGTACTCCTCGCGGGTTGCCACCCATCCCTAAAGGACCCCTCTCACGCCCTCCGAAATCGTCGAAAGGGACCACACCTCCATCGTGGTGGGGAGCGGTGCGCCCGTCGACTGGTTCACACCTTCCCCCGGGGAGGACGCCACGCGACTCGGAGGAACTCGTACATGAAGGCACGCGTCCACAGAACGGCCGGAGCCCTCGCACTCCTCGTCGCCACGGGCCAGGTCGCCCTCGCCGGCGTGGGGAGTCGCGAGACCGTCACCGATTCCTGGTTCGGTCTCGGCCCGTGGATGGACGAGCGGGGCGTCTCGGTCGGCGCGTCCTACCTCGCGGATGAAACCACCGTGCTCGCCGGCGGCGTCGAGAGTTCGCACGCGTACCGCCACCGGTTCGACGTCAACGTCGACGTCGCCTTGGAGTCGCTCGTCGGTTGGACCGGAGCGAATCTGTTCGTCGACTTCCAGGTCCACAAGGGACAGGACGGTTCGGAGTACGTGGGAGACCTCCAGGCCTTCTCGAATCTCGACGCCGACGAGACCACGGAGGTGCCGGAAGCCTGGTTCCAACAGGAGCTGGGCCCCCTGCGCGCGAAGCTCGGGAAGGTCGACGGGAACTCGGGTTCGGTACGATGGACGCCGCGGGCGTCTTCCTCAACTCGTCCGCCAGCATCAGCCCAACCGTGTTCCTCATCCCGACCTATCCCGACCCGGCACTCGCCGTGAACCTGTTCTACGACGCCGGGCTCGGTCCCCTACGTCGGCGCCGGACTCTACGACGGCGCGGCACTCGAAGGCGTCCCGACGGGACAGTTGTGGGGCAAGAGCGCCTTCGAGGGGCCGGACCACGCGTTTCTCATCTCCGAGGCCGGATGGCGACGCGCCGGCGACGGTGGCGCCTCCCGACTCGCCCTGGGTCTCTGGCACCACACGGGCCAGATCCCGACCTTCGCGGGCGAGACCCTGGACGGAACCGCCGGCTTCTACGCGCTCGCCGAGCGCTCGCAGGTGACGGATCGCGGCACCGTGGGCGTCTATCTGCAGCTCGGCACGGCCGACGGCGCCGTGAGTGAGGTGGACCGCCACCTCGGCGCTGGCGTCACCTGGACCGGCGCGCTCGCGGCTCGTCCCGAGGACACACTCGGCTTCGAGGTGTGAGCCAGGCCTCGGTCACGAGTCACCCCGACGCGGGATTCACCGAGTCCTCGGAAACGGTGTTCGAGTTCGTCTACCGAGCGTCACTCCTGCCCTACCTGGCCGTTCAGCCCGACCTCCAGTACGTGACGAATCCCGGTGCGTCCAGCGCCGACGACGCCGCGGTCGGAACGATCCGGATCGAGGTCACGTTCTAGCCGGACCTGCTCACCCAAGCAAAGGGGATCCTTCGCATGAAAATCCGCTCTCGACTCCTCATCGGCTACGGCGGCATGGCCGTACTCCTCGCCGCCTGCGGTGCCGCCGGACTCTATGGAGTGACTCTGCCGGGATACTCTGGCCTTCCTCGCCGGGCCCGCGTGGGACACGGCGGATGGATCGATGAACGGGATCATCTCGCTCCAGTCCGAGATGCTCTCGGCCCACGAGATCCAGAGCGCCGCGGACTTCTCGAACCGAAGGAAGGAGATCGAGCAGGCGAGCCAGGAGGCAAAGCTGGAGTTCGAGCGACTCTCCGCCGCCGGACAGGTTCCGGCGGAGCACATCGAGGCCTACGGCCAGGCCCAGGAACGCGCGGAGCGGAGCCTCAATCGGATGCTCGAGACGAACGAGAAGCACATGACAGCGGCGAAGGAGTTCGACGAGTTCTCCGCGGAGTACGTCGGGCTCGGCAAGCTGCTGGAGGAAGTCGGCGACTCGGCGGTGGAAGAGGTCGAGAGCGATCCGCACCGCAGCTACACGTGGACGGCGGTCTCTCGGAGAAGTGGGAAGCGGCAGACGGCGGCATGGAGGCCAACATCGGCCTCCTCCAGCAGCTCTATCACCTCTCCCGGCTTCGCAACGGAATCGACGTCCAGAGTGAGCGGATCGAGATCCTGAGAGCCCGCGTCTTCCAGAAGGATGCGCAGGAGGGGATGCTCGCGACGGGCATCTTCGACCAGCCGATCCCCTCGGGCCCGTACGCCGGCCAGAACTACTCGGACGCCTATCGCGCCGCCACCCAGAAGTTCATGGACATGATGGACCAGGTCGTCGACTCGTACGTCGAGTACGCGGAAGCGAGCGAGAACTACGAGCGGGACACACGCGGGCTGGTCGAGATCATGCGGGAGATCGAGGACAAGGCCGACGCCGTGGTCGAGGGCCAGATGGGCGCCATCGAACGCACGGTCCACACGGCGCAGACCTCCGTCTTCTTCACCGTGGGGCTCGGGCTCCTCTGCGCGCTCGGCGCGATCGGTTGGACCCTCCGCTCCATCCTCGGCCCCCTGCAGCGCGTCCTCGCCCGAGTCAAGGACATCGCCTCCGGCAACGGGGACCTGACGAAGCGCGTCGGGATGTCCCGGAACGACGAACTCGGCGACCTCGGAAGGCAGGTGGACCAGCTCCTCGACTCCATCCACGATACGATCGTCCAGGTCCGAACCGCGAGTGACTCCGTGGCGCGGGACACCGAGGAGGTGAGCGCATACGGCGAACAGATCGCGCGTAGCGTCGACGAACAGCTCTCGGCCGTCACCACGGTCTCGTCCGCGATCGAGGAGATGTCTTCCTCCGTGGTCGAGATGACCCGCAACGCGAATCAGGCGGCACAGACGGCGAACGAGTCCGGCGAGCTCGCCCGCACCGGAGGCGAGGTGGTCAAGGAGACGATCGAAGGCATGTACTCGATCCGCGAAGCGGTCGAGGGCTCGGCCGAGTCGGTCCGAGATCTCGGAGACCGAGGTCGGGAGATCGGCGAGATCGTGAACGTCATCAACGAGATCGCCGAGCAGACGAACCTCCTCGCCCTCAACGCCGCCATCGAAGCCGCCCGCGCCGGTGAGCACGGCCGAGGCTTTGCGGTCGTAGCCGACGAAGTGAGGAAGCTCGCCGACCGCACGACCAAGGCGACCGACGAGATCAGCCAGTCGATCGGCCAGATCCAGGCGGGAACGGAGCAGGCCGTCCAGCGGATGCGCAACGGCACCGAACAGGTCCACCTCGGCGTCGAGCGCGCCGGACAGGCGGGCGACAAGCTCGAGCAGATCGTGGGCCGCGCCCAGGCCGTCGCCCAGATGGTCAAGGCAATCGCCACGACCACCGAGGAACAGGCCTCCGCCGTCCAGCAGGTCGCCGAGCGCGTGGAGCGGATGAACGCACTCACCCAGGAGAACTCGGTCGGCACGCACAAGACGAGCCAGGCCAGCATCCGGCTCGGCGAGAGCGCTTCGCTCCTCAACAGCTCGGTCTCGCGCTTCCGCATCGACATGAGCAAGGTCGACGCAATGAGCCAGACGATCGGCGGCTGGGGCGCGGGTAGTCCAGCGGGCGGCCATGGCTACGGCGACGAGAACGAGACCGGATACGGAAACGATCCGCTACCCGAGTATGGTTCTGAACCGGGCGCCGGCCAGGTCTACGGAACCGGGTCCGGAGGATACGGCTCGCAGAGCACCGGGTCGTACGGCGACGCGGACCCGTACGCAGGCTACCCGGACCCCGACGAGGATCTCGAATCCGGTCGTCACGCCGCCTAGGCGGACGAACGTCGGAGGGCGAAGAACGGCGTGCCATTGCGACGCGCCGTTGACGGGAGGGTCCGTGCTGCACGCACCCCTTCGGAGACGAGAACGGCGCGTCCTCTCTGAGACGCGCCGCAATCGAAGGGCGAAGCCCGCGGCGGTGCCCGCCGCGTGGTGCTGGTAGGCTACCGAACGACTGTGACAGGAACGCCCGCGCTCTCTCCCGCGAATCGGACGTAGTAGACGCCGGTCGAAACCGGACTTCCATCCTGCGTCCGGCCGTCCCACACGAGCCCCCTCCCCGCTGTGTCGGCGACGAGTCCGCTACGGACGGACCGTCCGTGGACATCGAACACCTCGGCCGAGGACGCGATCCGATCCAGTTCGGAGCGACCGAGGAAGGCGCCATCTTCCGGATGCGCGAGGACGATTTCCACCCGTCCGTGCGCGGGGTTCGGCGACGCGAACGCACCGGAGGCGACTCCGAGGAACGGGTCCGGAGCCGACGACACTCCTCCTCCGAGAGAGCCATCCGGGTTGACCTTCTGCGCGTAGACGTCCGAGGCGTCGGTCCGTCCGTCCTGCCAGGCCAGGATGGCGAAGCCGAGCGCACTCTCGCTCACCTGGAGACGCGACTTGTTGCTCACGACCGAAGAGACGTCGAAGGGAGGGACGTTGAGATCGCCGAGCGCGTCGAGCACCGCCCCGTAGATCCGGTCCTGGCCGAAGGCCGGCGCACGATCCCAGAAGACCATCGCGCCGCCATTCACCGCCCAGGTCTCGACATTGTTGATGTCATCACCGGAGAGAGGCACGACCATGACGCCCGCGTCCGTCCACTGCCGCACGCCGTTCACATCGATCTTTTGGCCGTAGACCCCGGCCTGCGACTGCGAGGTCGTCTGCTCCTTCCAAAACGTGACGATCTCCTGCGAAGACGGATCGAAGTCGACGCTCGGGCTCACCCGGACGCGCGACGCGATCGTCGAGACGACGACTCCGTTGTGCGGGAACGCCTCCACGCCGACGGTGAGGATCCTCTGCACGGAGCACTGGAGTGAACTCGTCGCCGCGTCGTACCAGCTGAAGACGGCGCCACCGTCTCCGTCGGTGATGAAGGTCGGAAAGTTACCGAACTGAACCGAGCCGCCATCGAAAACGGCGACATGTCCGGCTCCCCAGAGGAGGTTGCCGCTGCCGTCGAACTTCTGCGCGATGATGTGGCGTGGGCTGCCGAAACCACCGGTCTGGTGGATGAAAGAGAGGATGGCGCCATCCCCGGCGCCGTGGAGGTCACTCGCCGAGTAGCTGCCGGTCCCCGGTGACAGGACGACGTCGGCGGCCCAGAGCGGCGTGCCGTTCGCGTCGAGCTTCTGGACACGGGTGTCGACATCGTGCGTCCAGGCCACCACGACCCCACCGTCGTCTGAGCCCGCGATCTTGGGAGCCGCGACGAAGTCGGTCGTCGAAGTGAGCTGGACACCAGTGGGTCCCCAGAGCGCCGTGCCGTCCGGCGCGATCATGGCGGCCGTGATCTGCGTGCCGCCGACCCGATCGTCCCGGAAGACGAGGAGCGCATTCCCCGACGCGTCGACGTCGAGGCCGTAGTCCTGGGTCGAGCTGAAGGAGCGATCCGCGACGAGCACACCGTTGTGCGGCATCATCTCGTTCCCACCGGCAGAGAGCCTCTGGACGCGAACGTCGTAACCGCTCGCACCGTCGTACCAGCTGATGTAGCAGCCGCCGTCCGAGGTCGGGACGATCTTCGGCTGTACCTGTTCCCCGCTTCCCGTCGCGACGGCGAAGTTGACGGCGGGATCCGAGGACCCACTGTGCGTCTGCGTTCGCCGGGAGGAAAGATCCCGCCATGCAGACGGCCGAGAGGGAAACGAAGAGACGAGAGTGAGACGAGAACTTCGAGTGGGAGGACATGATGCAGTCTCCAGTCAGAGGACGAGCTGGTCACTGAAAGCAGCCCGGCGGACCGCTTCCTTCCTGAACGCGGGCGGAGTCCAGCATAGCACGAAGCCGGACTCCACCCACCGGGTGACCCACAGACCCGACCGCCCTGGTAACCTGCTAGTTGTCGAGCGCCCCCTGGTCGATCCAGTCCGCGATCGTGAGGATCTGCGCGGCCGGAATCGGCTGGGGCGCTCCCTGAGGCATGAGCGGAATGCCGTCCCCTTGGAGCGCCTTGATGATGTTGCTCCCGGCCGAGTCCCGTGGGACGACACCGGGGCCCCTTCCCCCACCGGCGAGGATGCCCGCGTGCGTGGTGACGAAGAGGCCACCCGATCCCCCGTGGCAGCTGAGGCAACCCTGGGCCTGGAAGATCGGTCGGACGTCGTCCGCGAGAGACACCTGCGGCGCCACCTCGAAGCCCACCGGATCGCTCGCATTCGTACCCACCTGGACCGTCACGCCTCCGTCGGCGGCATCGCTCGGCACATGCGCTGTGATCTCCGTGTCCGTCCACGAGACGATGGTGGCGTTGGCCGTTCCGCCTCCGTCCGCGGCGAAGACAACCGTTCCCTCGGTAGCGCCGAACGCGCTGCCGAGGAGACGGATCTCATCACCGGCGTAGGTCCGGGCCGGAACGATCGAAGTCAGCTCCGGATCCGTGCCGTCTCCAGGACCGCCGGACCCGAGGGGCCCCGCTGGATCGTCGCCTTGATCGCTACAGCCGATCCAGAGAAGCGCCGCGGCGCCGAGGACGGCCATGCCGGGGGATCGGAACAGAGTGGGCCTACGGAACACGCTCCAAGACTGGGTCATCGTTTCGCTCATCTCCTTCATAGTGGTTTGCACGACCTGAGGACACGCTTGTCCCCGCGGCTCGTCCGCGCCAATCGAGCTATCGAGATGCGGGTTCGGCCAACAGATCGACTGTCACCCGCTGCTTTTCGTCCAACTTGAGCATCAGGAACTTCGGTCGATCGATCTCGTGATCCGCGAGAACGACGTCGAACGTCGCATGGACGGCGAGTTTCCCATCCGCACGAAGCGTCAGCTCGGCATTCGCCTCCGTCCGGCGCGCGGGAGATCCCGTGCAGATCGAGCGTCCCACGTACCGTTCCCTTCACCGTCTGTCCCACGGAGAGGGCGGACGGGAATCCCGCCAGCCCCACCCCGGAGAACGTCGTCGTCGGGTACTTCTCAGTCTCGAGGTGGTTCTCGCGCATGTGCTGGTTGCGGAGTGCGATTCCCGTATCGAGGCTCGCGAGATCGACCGAGATCGAAACCGTGAGGCTGTCACCCAGCGCGGCGGGATCGAGGGCGATCCTGCCGTCGATCCGCTTCGTCTCCCCTCGAAGCTCTCCATCGGCGCCTTCGATCTGAACACGACCTCGGTCCCGTCGGAGTCGGGAACGACCTTCCACTCCTGGGTCGCGGCGAGGCCGAGTGCCGGCAGGCAGAACACCGCCACCAGGGCCGTCAGGACGGCGGCGACCCGGGACGAGCAGGTGGTCCTTTGGATACGTCTCATGTTCCCTCCTCAATAGAAGAAGTGGAACAGCACCGATCCACGGGTGCGTTCGTCTTCTTCGCTGACTGCACTTCCCCCGTCGAAGGAGTCGACGTGGACCATCGCCTGAATACCTAGAAACGGATAAACGAGCGTGTCGACGCCGAATCCGTATCGACCTCGGGACCCCGTCTTCTCGTCCATGTCCGGATCGTAGAAGTCGAGGGTCGCACGGAGGTCGACTCCCCGATGGAGTGCGTAGGTCAGTTCCTGACTCACGACGAGCTGGTCCGTGCCGGACACGCCGGCGAGGTCGAGACGGCGCCAGTCGGCCTCCGCCACCCAGGTGAGCGGCCCGAGCTGGAGGTAGCCGAACGGCCCGGCCATCCGATCGAGTCGCGCGTTTCCCTTGTTGTAGTGGTAGGACCCGCCGACGGCGAGGCCGAGGGGACCGAAGCCGTGGCGGATCATCCCGCGCGCCGTTGCGGCCCGGCGATGATCGTCGTCGAGGCTGGAGCCACGGGCCCCGTTCGTCACACTCACTTCGAGTGCCGCACGCCCCGGATAGAGTCCGGCCGCGATGCCGACATCGGAGTTCGCCGGCGGGGCGAAACCGAGTGCCTCACGCGTGTAGAACGTGTGGTCCGCGAAGCGCCAGCCGTAGGCGGGGGCGAAGCGTCCCACCTTGACGTGGCCGCTGGTGGGAAGGATGTAGCCGAGGGCGAAGACCTCTCGCGTCTGCGACTGTCCCTGATCCAGGTAGATCGAGAACTTCGGATCGACCTCGAAGAGGGCGTAGAAGTCCGCCTGCATCTGGAAGAAGCCGTTCTGCTCGGCGTTGTCCTCCGATGCGTGGTAGAGAGTCCGCACGTCCGTACCGACCGAGAGCCCGTTCGTCACCTGCCCATCGAGTCGTTCGACGTGATCGTCGTCCGTCCATTGGATGATCGACATCTCGGCCGGGACGAGATACTGCGCCGCATAGGCGCTCCGCTTCCCACCACCGGTCGGATCGTGATGACAGAGATTACAGTCCTGGCCGTACCGCGCCGAATACCGAGGAATCGCGAAGGCCTGGCTCGCCACCGTGATGACGAAGAGAAACGCTAGAGAGATCGCTCGCACCATTCAGTTTCATCGCTCCCCACGCTCGCTCTCGAAGAAGGACCGAAGAGCGGGTCGGCCAGGCCGACCCGCCCTTCCGCTTGGCCACCGGGGCGAGCGAGTTTCCGGCAGCCTCACGTTACTGAGTCCAGAAACGACACCATACCGGGTGCCGATCGAACTGCCTCCCGTGCGGGGCACTGTCACCCCGCACGCCTTGGCGTCGATCAGTCTACCCGGATCCACTTGATCGATTGAGTACCTGCCGAAGTCTCGGCACGCAGGAAGTAGAGGCCGACCGGCAGGGCTCGACCGTCGACATCCACTTCCCGCACGCCTGCCTCGAGTTCGCCACTCCAGACCGTAGCCACGCGCGCGCCGTCCACGGTGTGGAGCGTCAGCGTCACTTCCGCGGCTCGAGGGAGATCGAAGCGGACGCGGCTCTCCCCGGACGTCGGGTTGGGCCAGGCCTGCAGATCGAGCCGCGGAACCGTCGCCGCCACCACAGGAGCGTCGGCCGGAGTCAGGTCCCCGAGGTTGCCTCGGATCTCTCCGGCCGGGGCCGTCGAGGAGTGAACGTTCACGTAGAGAGCGTCGCCGAGGTAGTCGCACACGTCCGTCGCCGTGAGCGCTGTTCCCGAGACCGCGCCCCAGACACCCTTGGCCGTGCCGCCGACGAACGAACCCGAGATGTTGAAGACGACCGGACCGTTCACACCGACCGTTCCGCGGTGGAAGTGGCTCGCGCTGAACGTGCCCTCGAGCTTGTCATAGGACACATCGTAGACGAGGGCACCTTCGCTGACGCGGAACGCGCCGGTTCCGAGGGCCGGGGTCGCCACCGGAGGCACCTCGGATCCGCCGTTCAGCTGCGTGTCAGCAAAGAACCCGTCCGCCATGTAGACCTGGCCGCGGATCTCTCCTCCAGGGCTCGTCGTCGAGTGGACGTTCGCGTAGATCCCACCCGTGAGGAGGCTCTGCGCGAGCGCGCCGGTGAGCGGCGACGAGTCGGACGGCGACCATACGTCCTCGGCGTGTCCACCCGCGAACGCCGCGGACAGGTCACGCAGGACGCCACCGTTCACACCCGTCTCTCCCGAGTGGAAGTGCGATGCGGTAAAGACGCCGTTCAGGCCATCGACCGTGGCATTGAGTACCAGCCCCTGCGTCGTGAGCGTCGCCGATCCCGTACCGACTCCCCCGGTCGCAACCGGCGGCTCCTCCTGGTCGCCCGTGAGTGGGAAGACCATACCCGCGCCCGACGAGAGCAGGATCTGGCCGCGGATCTCTCCGCCCGGGTTCGCCGCCGTGTGCACGTTGACGTAGCAGTCACCGCGGAGAAGGCTCTTCAGCTGGGCGAGCGTCGGCGCCGCCCAGGTACCACGTGCGTGCGGGGTCCCACCGAAGAACGGACCGAGGTCGAAGATGACGCCGCCGTTGCTTCCGATCGGCGCGTTGTGGATGTGAGCCGCGGTCATCGCGCCCGTCAGGCCTTCCACCGTGATGTCGAACTCGACGCCCCGGGCCGAGACGGAACGCCCGTGCCGGTACCAGTCGTTGCGTTCGGAGGTTCTTCCTCGGTGCCGCGGAGCGTCGCCGTCATCGAGGTCCGGTCGTTGTTGAGGAAGAGCTGGCCACGCGCCTCACCGGCCGGGTTCGCCGCCGTGTGGACGTTCACGTAGATGTTCCCGGCGAGGATCTCGCACATGAGAGCGGGCGTGAGGGCCTGGGAGTCCTGCGGAGTCCAGACACCAGATGCGGTGTTTCCGGTGAAGGACGACCCGATGTCCCGCACGACCGAGCCGTTGCTTCCGAGCGGGGCACGGTGGAAGTGCGCGGCCGTGATCGGGCCACTGAGGCCGGTCACGGTGATGTCGTAGACGAGGCCGGAGGGCGTGAGCGTGAAGGCCGCCGTCCCCTCTCCGCCCCACCGACTGGCGGCACTTCCTGCCCGCCATCGATCTTCGCCGAGAGTCCGAAGCCTGACGAGCACTGGACCTGCCCGCGGATCTCACCGCCAGGATTGGCGGCGGTGTGGATGTTGATGTAGAGGCGCCCGGCGAGGAGCTCCTGAACCAGAGCCGGGGTGAGGTTCGGAGCCGCCGCGCCGCGACGCCAAAACGCACGCGCGTGGTTGCCGGAGAAACTCGGACCGAGATCGAAGACGACGCCACCGTTCACGCCGACATCGCCACCGTGGAAGTGCGCCGCAGTATCCTGCCCGTGAGCCCGGTCACGGTGAGGTCGACCATGAGCCCTTCGTCGGTCAGGGTGAGAGCTGCGGTTCCTCGCCCCGCCCCAGCGACCGGAGGATTCTCGTCGGAACCCGAGAGATCGGCGGTGAGGTGCGTCCCCGCCGCGAGATCGAGCTGGCCACGAACTTCGCCGCCCGGGTTCGCCGCGGTGTGGACGTTGACGTAGTAGTCGCCCGAGAGAAGCGCAGTCACCTGGGTGGAACTCATGCCGCTGATGTGGCCCGACGCCGTCGATCCGACGCCCGAGGGCGGGTCGATGAAGTCGCCGCCGAGATTGAAGACCACCCCACCGTTCACGCCACGAGCGCCCGCATGGATGTGGGCGGCGGTGATCGGACCGGTGAGCCCCTGGACCGTGAGGGAGTAGTAGAGATCACTGCCGATGAGGGTGAAAGCAGCCGTCCCGCTGCCCGAGCCCGCGATCGGCGGGTTCTCCTGGTTGCCGCTCAGCTGGGCGACGAAGTAGGCCTGAGCCCACGCTGCCCCCGGAACGACGCTGAGAAGTAAGACGAGTAGCCACGACCAGAGCCGCGAGACTGGAGAAACGCGCATGGAGACCTCCGTGTTGGACTTGCTGATCTGCGTGGTTCGCGGAACCTGCCCGTCCAACGGGTCGGAGTCTCGATCCGGCCTGATACACCTTCGTGAGAAATACTTGTGAAAACAAGTAATGACCGTAGGCACGGGGAGGGACGGTCGCAGGCTTGGAAGAGGGACCGGTCGGAGGCCTGGAGAGGAAGTGGCGTGACGGCGGGCGACACTCTCGCCGCCCACCCAAATGGTTGCGCTACTTGCCGGTGATCCGGACGGACCCGCTGAACGTGTTGATCGAGATCCGGGCGTCCCCGTCCCCCATCGTGAAGCTCAGCTCCTTCCCCGGAGCGTAGTCGCTGGTCCGGCGGGGCTTCGGCCCGAAGGCGCTGTCGATGTCGCCGGAGAACGTGTTCACGTCGACCTCCGCGGAGAGGTCCGAGGGAAGGACGATCCGGATCCGGCCGCTGTGGCACTCGAACTCGAGCGATCCCGACTCGGTCGGTGCTCCGTCGAACTCGATCGAACCCGAGACGGAACTGAAGTCCCCGGACTCGAACACGCCGCCGACGGCATCGATGCTTCCACTCACGGTGGAAACGGAGACGTCGCCACCCGGCACCTGGAGGGCTACCCGCCCACTCACGGAACCGGCGTCGAGTTCTCCCACGGGGCCGCTGATCTCGAGATCACCACTCACCGATTGCGCATCCACCGATTCGATCGGCCCCACGATCGTGATCTCACCGCTCACGCTCTCGAGGTCGACGCTCCCCGTGACTCCGGAGACGTCGATGGTCGCGCTCACCGTGCTCACGCGGACCCGGCTTCCCTTCGGGACGTGCACTTCGAGATCGGAGTCCGTGTCGTGATGCCCGCGCATCCGCTTCGGAAAGACGACCTCGATCTTCGTCCGTCGGTCATCCGCCTCGAAGACGAAGTCCTCGGCGTCGTCCGCCAGGACGCCTTCCACCGTCACCTGGTTCTGGTCCCAGCCCACGATCGTGACGGAGCCACTGAGATTCTCGATATCGACCCGTCCGTCCTTGGAGGCGGACGCCTTCTCGTCGATCGTCTGCCCGGCCAGGGCCGAGATCGCGGTCGACGCAACGAGGACGAGTCCCATGATTCCCGCACGACCCAGGTGCCTCTTGCTTTCGTTCTTCATCTCTCGTTCTCCTCGTCGTTGCGGCCAAGCCGCGTCACCATCTCGAAGTCTTGCGTGCCTCGGTCTGGGTCTCACGCCACTTCCGCGAGCCGGATGGCCCGGTGGAGCAGCGCGAGCTTCTGTTGATACCGTTGCGTCAGCATCTGTAGGAGCTGCGCGTCGTCAGGGTCCGCTTCGAGCGCAGCCAAGGTCTCGTCGATCGCGTCGTCGAGCATCCTCACATCCGACTGGAGCGCCTGGTCCACCTCGGGGCCGAACACCATGTCTCCGGTCGACGCGGCCGCGTAGAGCTCCTTCCCCGCTCCCATGCACTCGAACTCCAGTGCCTGGACGAGCGAAGACACGAACCTCGACGTCTCCGGTCGGGTCTCGTCCGAGGCCAACTCCGGCGCGCCGCCACCGATCGCCATCTCTCCGGCCGACTCACCGGCGGATTCCGCAGGCGCTCCGGTCGACCCGTTCGTAGAGACATCACCGTTCGGTCCCGGGTCACGTCCCACCCAGAACACGACGCCGATCAGCACCGCGGCGACGGCAGTAACGCCGGCGAGGACGGGGCCGGGGCCGGGTGCCAGGAATGCGCGCAGGAACCCTCGGACGCGATCTCCGACTGAAAGCGCAGAAGCCCCACGCGCGCCCACACCGGTTGGCACCGCCGCGCCCTTCGAGTCCGCCGAAGTCGG
>JAWKQE010000055.1:0-18828 GCA_041390305.1 Candidatus Eiseniibacteriota bacterium | reverse complement strand
GCGCGGGTAGGTGTAGAGAAGCCGGACCCACTCGATCCCCTGCACCTGGTCGATCGCGCGGAGGAGCCTCGGGAGCGCGAACTCGCGGTAGAGGTCGAGCCCGTAGGACGTCGTGTCCTGCGCAACGATCGTGATCTCCTTCACTCCGGCCTGCGCGAGACGCTCCACCTCATGGACGATGTCCTCGATCGGCCGGCTCCGGTGCTTTCCGCGCAGCTTCGGGATGATGCAGAACGTGCAGGTGTTGTTGCAGCCTTCGCTGATCTTGACGTAGGCGGCGTGCGCGTGCCCCGAGACGACGCGTGGCTCCCAGTCGAACGGATCGCGGTCCAGATGCCCCACCCGCGAGCCTCGCGCGAGGTCTCCGTAGAGGAGTCCGTCGGCCACATCGACCACGGCGTCGTACGTGCCGGGTCCGAGGAGATAGTCGATCTCCTCGATCTCGTCGAGGATCGCGTCCCCGTGTCGCTCCGCCAGGCAACCCGACACGATGAGCCGCTTGAGCCGCCCCTGCTTCTTCAGCTCCGCGACTTCGAGGATGGTGTCGATCGATTCCTGCTGCGACGCGGTGAGGAATGCGCAGGTGTTGACGACGACGAGCGAGGCGTCCTCGACGTCCGGCGAGACGGGATAGCCGGCGCGGTGGAGGCGTCCCAGGATCGACTCCGAGTCGACGAGGTTCTTTGGACACCCGAGTGTCACGACGGAGATGCTGTCCGTCTTGGGTGCCCCAGGGTTCATCGCGCCGTCCGGACCGGACGCACCTCTCGCGCTCCCCTGCGTCACGTCCCCCGTTTCCGAAGTCGTCATAGCCTCTCTTGTCGTGTTCGCCCCAGCGAGCGGTCTGCCCAACCGCGCACAACGTCACGGCCGCCCGGGAGATCCGAGCGGCCTACCCCACCTCGACCACGGGCACGCCCTTCGGTGCCTCGAAGCGGAAGAGGTCCGGATCGAGCTTCGGGTCGGACCAGGTCTTCATGAACCGGAAGGTACTCCGATTCCCCGAGAGCTCGTTCAGCTCGTATTGAAGGATCGCACCGGAATCGCTCCGGGTCCAGAGGCGGACGCTCTCGAGCTCGAGTCCGTCCGGCGGATCCAGGGTCAGGATCCGGACCGGAACCCCGTCGAGTTCGGCCTCCTGGGTCTCGGGATCGGGGACGCTCTCCTCCAGGATCCGGCCCAGGAGGTCCGCCCTCCCGTCCCGGGGGAGCCGGGCCGCCAGCACCTGCTCGTTCTCGGGAACGTAGGTGTAGACGGTTTCGCCATCACAGACCTGGAGATGCCCCTTCGGCTCCTCGTACTGGAGTCGGAAACGGTTGGGGCGCTCCAGATAGAGCATCCCCTTGAAGAACGAAGGATCGTCCATCCCGACCCACTCCTGGGTCTGGACGAACTCGGCCTGGAAGGTATGGAGGGCGAGAAACGGCGCCGCGGCCCGGCCCAGGGCGATCGCAGCCGGCGAGGGGGCGGAACCGCCCTCCTCCGCCCGCGCGGGCGCGACCCCAAGAGCCAGATAAAGCACAACAATCAGAGCAGTTAGCCTGGCAGACGAAACACTCCGGGTGAACCACCGACACGCCCGTCCCGGGCGGCCCGATCCGGTACGCAGCCGACTACTTGCCGGCAACGCTGTCCGCTCGGGAGACCCACTCCTGGACGAACGACTCGTCGGCCAGGACCTCTCGGGGCTTGCTCCCCTCGTGGGGCCCGACCGCTCCGATGCTCTCGAGCAGGTCCATGAGCCGCCCCGCGCGGGAGTACCCGACCTTGAGCCGGCGCTGGAGGAACGAAACGGAGGCCTGCTTCTGGAAGACGACGAGACGTAGCGCGTCCTCGAAGAGCTCGTCGTCGATGTCCGCACCATCTCCCTCCTTGTCCAGCATCTCCTCACGGAAGACCGGCTCCGGCTCGGGCATCTCCTTGAGGTAGGCCACGAGCCGCTCCGCGTCCTGGTCGCTGACGAAACAGCCGTGGAGGCGGACGCACTTCCCCTGACCGGGCGGGAGGTAGAGCATGTCCCCCTTCCCGAGGAGGTCCTGGGCACCGTTCATGTCGATGATGGTCCGGCTGTCGACCTTCGTCGCCACCTGGAACGCGATCCGGCCCGGAAAGTTCGCCTTGATGACGCCGGTGATGACGTCGACGGACGGGCGCTGGGTGGCGAGGATGAGGTGGATCCCGACGGCGCGGGCCATCTGGGCGAGCCGCGCGATCGGCGTTTCGATCTCGTTGCCGAGGGTGAGCATGAGGTCCGCGAGCTCGTCGACCACGACGACGATGTACGGCATCGGCTCGGCTTCGCGCTGGACCTTCTTGTCCTTCATCTTCTCGTGATAGCCCTCGATGTTCCGCACACCGAAGGTGGCCATCTTCCGATAGCGACGCTCCATCTCCCCCACCATCCACTGGAGCATCCGCGCCGCCATCCGTGCGTCCGTCACGACCGGGCAGAGGAGGTGCGGGATCCCGTCGTAGACCGTGAGCTCGAGCATCTTCGGATCGATGAGGAGGAGACGCAGCTCGTCCGGCGTCTTGTTGTAGAGGAGCGAGAAGAGACAGGTGTTGAGACAGACGCTCTTCCCCGACCCGGTCGTGCCGGCGACGAGGAGGTGCGGCATCTTCTCGAGACGTCCGTACTGCGCGCGTCCTCGGATGTCACGGCCGAGACAGAGCGGCAGGTGTGCGTCCGAGAGGTCGAGCTCCTGGAGGACGGTGCGGAAGTCGATGTGCTCGGCCTGGTGGTTCGGCACCTCGATCCCGATGGCGGCCTTCCCCGGGATCGGTGCGACGATCCGGATCCGGGCGGCGCGCATGTTGAGCGCGATGTCGTCCGAGCGGGAGACGATCTGCGAGATCCGCACGCCCGCGGCCGGAGCGTACTCGTACTGCGTGATGACCGGGCCTGGGTGGACTTCGCCGACCGCGCCCTGAATGCTGAAGTCTTCGAGCGTCTTGACGAGGATCCGGCTCTTCTCGATCACCTCCTGCTCGGACACGGTCCCGAGGCGTGGACGCGCGGGCTCGAGCAGATCGAGCGGCGGGAGACGGTAGGCGCCCCGCTTCACCGGACGCTTCGGACGCTTCGGGAGACGCGGCGCGTCCTTCCGCGGAACGAGGACAGGAGCGATGCCGTCGTCTTCGGCGGAGGCCTCTTCGTCCTCCTCCTCGTCTTCGTACTCTTCTTCGTCGTCCTCGTCTTCGTCCTCGTCTTCGTACTCGTACTCTTCGCCGTCTTCGTCTTCGTCTTCCTCTTCGTACTCCTCGTCGTCCTCGTACTCCTCGTCCTCGGAGTCGTCCTCGTCTTCCGCGGAGAGGAGATCGGCGTCCTCCTCACCCTCGGCTTCGTCCCACTCCTCCTCGGGGAAGGCGCCGCGCGGATCGGCGGAGACGGCGGCGAGTACGCCGTCGTCCGGCTTCGCCTTCGAGCGGAGGGCCGCGGCCACTTCCGGCGTGACCTGCACCGACGCGCCCTTCCGGCGTCCGAGGGAGTCCGTCGGTCCGTCCGCGTGGGCGGACCGGTCCGCGGCTCCACGCCCACCTACGGCGGAGTCGTTACCACGCGTGCTCGCGGCAGAGTCGGTGCCGCGTCCACCGATGACCGGGTCGGCGCCGGTGGAAGGATCGGCGCCGCGTGTGCCCTTGGACGGAGCGTCGACGAGCGCCGTCGCGGCGGCGGAACGGCGCCCCTTGGCCGCACGCGGCTCGGCGTCCGCGTTCCGCGTCTTGCCCTTGGCCCGTGCCGAAACCGTCGCCACCTGGGCCTCGGCGGCCTCCTCCTCTTCGTCCTCGTACTCATCGTCGCCCGTCGACCCGAACCGCCCGAAGAGAGCGCCGAGGGAAGGACGGGGCAGACTCGGCATCCGCTCGCGAAGGCCGTCCGCTCCCGCGAGCGCGCGCTCGGCGAGGTCACTCGCGGAACCGGGGATCTCCGCCATCCGGTCGCGGGCATCCTGTGCCCAATCGCCGGCGCGGTCCTGGACCGGCGCGGGGGTCCAGCGCGGCGCGGCCCAGAAGACGAGCAGGGTCAGCACGCCACCCGTGAGAAGGGACGCTCCGACGGGGCCGAGGCGGGCCCCGGCCGAGATCCAATGCGCGAGCGCGGCGGGCCCTTCGCCCCAGACCTCGGAGTGGCCGACTCCCACCATGAAGACAGAGAGCACGAACGCGAAGACGTTCGACCAGAGGATGAAGATCCAGGGAGACCGTGGAAGCCCGAGGAGACTCCGGAACGTGAGCCCGACGAGCGTGAGCCAGAGCGCGATCGTGATGGCGACGCCGAGATAGCCGAGGAGCACGGCCGAGAGTGACTTCCCGATCATGCCGCACGCATCGCGGGGCAGACCGAGCAACGGCGACGAGCCGGGCCACGGTGGCGACGAGAGTGCCGACCCAGCGACGAGCGCAACTGTCACGAGGAGCAGAACGCCGAGCAGCGGCTTGCGTGAGACCGAAGCCATGACCCCTATCCTTCCCTGTGGGATCCGACGAGACTACGAGGCGCGAAGGGACGAAGCCGAATCCATGGCTGTACCCTTGCTGTTCGCCGGCGACCGTGCCCGGGAGTGTACCACGAGCCGTCAGGCGCCGGGGTCGAGATGTCGACGGACCGCGTCTTTGATCGAACCCAGCACGGGCACCGGTTCCGGGTCGATCCCCCGCTGCTCCGCCATCCGGATGGAGACGAAGTCCGCGAGGAAGACCTGAGAGAGGAAGCCCGTCCAGCGCGATCCCGGCGCGGTCGGTACCCGGTGCACGCCGAGTCCGGCCTGCCGGGCAACGTCCAGCACGGCTTCGAGCGCCGCGTCCCGACCTCTGGCCACCCGCGCCGGTTCGCCCGCGCGGGCGGGCGTCTCGAGGAAGACGACCTCTCCCCCGCCGAGACGCGCCCAGCCCTCGATCTCGTTGTGCCCTGCTTCGGGGAACGCGACGACCTGCGTGACCTGCTTCGCGTTCTCCTCGAACTGGTTCTTCCAACGGTAGGCGAGCGCGAGGTCCGACTCCCGCGCTACGAGCACGAGTACGCGCCGTCCGGCCAGCGCCGAGGCGAGCGCCTCAGGGTCGCGACCCGCCGCTCCCGCGCTGCCCTTCCGCCAGAACTCCCGTTCTTCGGCGAGCGCCGCGGCGGCCTCTCCCAGCTGCGAGCGGACGGACGGAACCGCATCGCCTCCCCCCGTCGCCGCGAGTGCGAGTGCGACCGAGGAAAGCAGCCATCCGAACGCGGCGCGCGGCGCGTAGCCCGGAGGCACGAGGAGGTGAGGCGCGCCCGTGGAGCGTGACCGTTCCGCCAGTTCACCACCACACGACACGACCCAGGGAAGAGCGCCTCGGCTCGCGAGCTGCTCCCAGAGCGCGAGTACCTCCCAGGTCTCCCCCGAGTAGCTGATCAGTCCGGCGGACGTCTCGCCGTCGACCCAACCGGGCAGGTGCGGGTCGGACCCGATCTCGACCGAGCCGCGAAGGGAATCGATGAGAAGAGCGCGGGAGAGACGCGCCGACACCGCGGAGCCCCCCATTCCGCCGACGAACATCGCGTGGGCATTCGCCGAAGTCGCCGCCCGGATCGACTCGGGCCATCCGCGGGCTTCCGCTCGTTCCAACCCGATCCGGATCTGGTCAGGCAGCTCGAAGACCCAGTCCCGCATCCGTTCGAGACTCACGCGTCGTCCCCTCCCACGATTTGATCCACGCAGCGACGGATCCAGGTACGCACTTCGCGCGACGTCGGCATCTCGAGGGCCCGTTCCATCATCCGGGCCAGATCGGAGAGCCGCGCTCGGCGAACGAGATCCTTGATCCGTGGAAGCTGGGCCGGGCTCACGCTGAGGTGGAGACAACCGAGCCCGAGCAGAATCGAGACGCCGTAGAGATCTCCCGACATCTCCCCGCAACAGGTGACGGGCCGGTCCGCACGATCCGACGCGACGACGATGTCGCGGAGCGCGCGGAGAATGGCCGGATGGTACGGATCGTAGAGATGGGCGACGTTCTCGTTCCCGCGGTCCACCGCGAGCGTGTACTGGATGAGGTCGTTCGACCCGATGGAGAAGAAGTCCGCCTCGGCGGCGAGGAGGTCGAGCAGGAGCACCGCCGCCGGAGTCTCCACCATCGCGCCGCGGGGCACCGGGGGTACGTCGAGCCCCTGCTTCCGGAGCCGCACCTGCTCCTCGTCGACGATCCGGTTCGCCTCCCGCATCTCCTCGACGGACGAGATCATCGGGAAGAGGAGGCGGACGTTCCCGTGCACGGCGGCACGGAGGGCGGCGCGGATCTGTGTCCGGAGGATCTCCGGGTGATCGAGGAGGAACCGGATCCCGCGCACTCCGAGGAATGGATTCTCGCTCCGCGTGAGGCCGAAGAAGGCCGCGAACTTGTCTCCACCCACGTCGAGGACACGCAGCGTCACGGGCCGCGGGGCGAGCTCGCTCACGACGTGGAGATAGCTCTCGTACTGCTCCTCTTCATGGGGCAGCTCGTTCCGTTCGAGGAAGAAGTACTCCGTGCGGAAGAGGCCGATCCCGTCGCAGCCGAGCCGCGCGAGGGTCGGGAGTTCCGCCTTGGTCTCGACGTTCGCGCAGACACTGACGGGAGTGCCGTCCTCGGTCACCGCGGGTTCGGCCGCCGCCGCGACGAGCCGCTGCGTCACCCGAACCGCCTTCGTCATCTTGCCGAGGAAGACCGCGCGCGTCTCCGGAGTCGGATCGACGATCACCTGGCCCGATCCTCCGTCGACGAGGAGGAGGTCCCCGGTCTCGACCTTCCGCGAGAGGTCGCGGAGCCCGACGACGGCGGGAATCCCGCGCGCGCGGGCGAGGATGGCCGCGTGGCTCGTCGCGCCGCCGTGATCGACGACGATGCCGCCGATCCTCTCCGGGTCGAACGCCGCGGCTTCACTGGGAGAGATGTCCGCTGCGACGACGATCGCACCTTCGGGGATCGACGTCCGCTCCCGGGTGCCTCCGTTCAGATGGCGGAGGAGTCGCGTCTGCACGTCGCGGAGGTCCGCGCTCCGGCCCCGGAAGTACTCGGTGGACGCCTGTTCCAACGTGTGGATGTAACGGGACAGGACCTCGAAGAGTGCGCCCGCCGCGGAACGGCGCTCGTTCTCGATCGATTCGCGCACACCCTGGAGGAGCGACTTGTCCTCCAGGATGAGGAGGTGCGCTTCCAGGACCCGCACGCCGGGATCGTCGACTTCGCCGAGGAGACACTCGCGGAGGGCCGCGATCTCGTCGCGACTCCGGCGCACGGCGTGATGGAACCGCTCGACTTCCGACTCGACCTCACCGTCGGAGATGACCCGGTCGTCCGGCGTCAGGACCTCGGGACGCACCACGAGCGCGAGTCCGGACGCGAGGCCGGGAGACACGCCGACGCCGCGGCGGACCAGCTCCTTCGGTGCGCCGCTCCGGCGCCGCGGCTTCGCCGCACCCTCGCCGCCCGGCCTGGCGCCGTTCGGAGCGGAGTCGTTCGGAGCCGAGGCATTCGGGGCCGAGGAGTTCGGAGTGGAGGCATTCGGGGCCTCTCCGTTGGGCTCCGTGGCGTCTGGGGGCACACGCTTCGAGCTCTCGGCCTTCGGGCCCACGGCCTTCTTTGAGTCGGCGGCGATTTCCGCGTCGGACGGGGCCGCGGCGGACTCCCCGCGCACCGAACCCTTCGCAGACGGCGCGGACTTACCGGGCGACGCCTTCGAGGACGCGCGCTTCTTCGTGGGGGCGCCTTTCGACCTCTCGCTCGCGCGTGGCTTCAACTCGCCTCCCCGAACTTCGAGTCGACCAGCTCGACCAGGCTTGCGACCGCTTCCTTCTCGTCCGGCCCGTTGGCCCGGATGACGAGACGGGACCCTGTCTCGGCCGCGAGCATGAGTACGCCCATGATCGACTTCCCGTTCACCCACATGTCGCCTTTGGAGACCTCGATCTCCGCCTCGAACTGGGCTGCCCGCTTCACGAAGAGCCCCGCGGGATGCGCGTGGATGCCGGGGTAGTTCCGCACCTCGACTTCTTGCTGCGTCATCGTACTCCACACCTCCCTTTGGGGGCCGTACTTCCCTCAGGGCCGTCCATGACCCGTCTATCCAAGCCAGCGTCCGAGCAGTGTCCCCAACCCGACCAACAGCCAGAGCCGCAGGAAAGGCGGCAGCCCCCGCCGCCACGCCACGGTCGCGAGCACCGCGAGACCGAAAGCAGAAACCACGAACGCCTGCCCACCCTCCTCCCGTCCACTCGACGCGAGAAGGAGCCCGACGGCGGCGCCGAGGAGAACACGACCGACGGATTCGAGCCCCTGGGCCCACCGCTCCAGTGTCCGCCCCGTGAGCAGCCGGACGGCGGCCTCCTCACCGCGAAGGCCGACGCGCCACCCCCACACCGCCACCGCGAAGACGAGCGCAGCGCAGAGGATCGGATACCAGAACACATAGAGGGGGGCGAAGTGAAGCCCCAACACGACGAGCCCCGCAGAGAGACAGGCCGGCACGGCGGCATGGAAGAGCCGGTCTCCGACGGACGCGACGAGCGGCGCCAGGGTGTCCTGGGCTCGTCGCCACACGGCGCTCAGCTGCGCGGAGGGAAGCCCCTTGCCCGCAGCCGATCCCTGGACCGCTCGCGCTTCGTCCACCGTCGCCGCGAGGGCCGGGCCCCAGGCGAGCCCCGCCAGCACGGGCTGGGTCTGCGAGGGGCGCGTCGAGACGAACTCGGGCAGCACCGTTTCCTTTCGGCCGGGCACGGCCGACGGAATCTCCCCCACCTCGGTCCAGATCCCGTCCCAGCCCAGGCGCTGGTGGCCCGCCGAAGTGAACGGAACCTCCACCGTCATGGAGAGCGCCGCGAACCGCCAGGGAGAGAGGCGACCGGCCCCGGCGCCGCGCGGGCTCACCAGACGCTCCCGAAGACGACGACGACGGTCGCTCCCAAGCAGACACCGAGGGCCCATTCGCGCACTCCGGTCGCCTTTCCTCGGGAGCGACCGAACTGCGACGCGACCCCGAGAAACGCCGCGAGGATGATCCAGTGCCACGCCCCGCCGTCCCATCCCGCCGAGATGCTGCGCTCCACGATCCGCAACTCGAGCAGCAGGACTCCGACGAGGCCCGCCGCGACTCCGATCGTGGCGCCGAAGAGAAGCGCCTCTCTCCACGCGCGCGCGCGCAGCGCCGCCGGGACAGCGGGCGCATTCTCCGCGTGTCCGAACTTCGCCCGCAGCTTCCTCTCGAACCGGTGGTGGAGATACGCCCCTCCCGCTCCCACCAGCACGCCCCAACCGAGGTCGGCGTTGCCCGTCTCCGAGAAGATCTGGCCGAGAGTGGCGCCGACCCGCACGTCGACGGTCGGAAGGGCGACCGCGGCGGCCCCGACGAGCGCGGCGATTCCGGGCGAGGGATCGCGGTGCCCGCCGCTCCGGAACGGAGCGGGCCAGAGGAGCGCGAAGACGATTCCGATCGCGAGCCCCAGGGCCGCGTGTCCCACGATCCATCCGGTGAGGGTCCCGACCAGCACCGGAGTCCGGAGGACGCCGGCGAAGAGGCCACGCTCATCGAGTTCCACGAGCGCGCCGAGTACGGCGAGCCCGGCGAAGGGAACGAGCGAACCCGCGGTCACCGGGCCCCCGCGAGCCGGGCCCGGAGGGCCTCCCCGCGGAGCGACTCCGCTTCCGGGAGTTCGCGCGCTTCGAGTTCGAACCCGCCGTCGATGAGCTCGAGAGCGAGGCGAAGCTCGTCACGGTCGAGATGGAGGAACGGAAGGACCTCCGTCGCGCCCGGGTGATCGTGGATGCCGCCCAGGTTGACGGGACCCGGCACGCCCCCGCGAAGAAGACGAGCCGCGCCGGCGAGATCCCGCACGAGGAGGATCGTGCGGCGGACGGCGGCGTCCGCGTCCGTCCGCGAAGCGAGCGACTCGAGCGACGTGATCTCGGTCAGCGAGCCCTCGGGCGTCATCGCTTCGTAGAGACGACGGGAGATCGGATCTTCCGCGAGCACGTCGTCGGCGATGAGATAGCGTTCGGGGCCGAGTCGCAGCCCCCACCCGAGCGTCACCTGCCCGTGGAGCAGACGATCGTCGACGCGGAAGAGAAGGTAAGGAGCTCGTCCCGGAGGGGTGGATCCAGACATCGACGTCACGGCACGCGCACGCCGTCCCGGCCTCGGGAGACGACGCGTTCCAGGAGCTCTTCGGGCTCGACTCGATCCCGGTAGTGGAGGAACTCGAGGAGCATCGGGAGGTTCACGCCACCCACGATCCGGATGCGCGGATCGGTCTCGCGGAGTGCGAGTCCGGCATGGCAGCAGCTGCCCCCCACCAGGTCGACGAAGAGGAAGACCGGCCCGTCGCCGGAGCCGAGCTCTTCGCGCAGCTTCCGGACGATCGTGTCGAGGCTCGCGCCCTCGTTCGTGAGCGCGCTCACGCCGTCGGGAACTCCGTAGATCTTGCCGGCGGCACGGACGAGTTCCGTTCCCAGCATGCCGTGCGTGAGGAGGACCGCTCGCACCATCCCTACTCCAGATCGTCCCGGGCGAGGATGGCGAGATTCGCCTTCCGCCTCATCAGCTCGAGCAGGTTCTCGTTGAAGTGCTGCGCGGGATCGTAGCCGTAGGCCTTGACCAGGTAGTTGAGCGCGATCGTCTCGCAGATGACGGTGATGTTCTTCCCCGGGAAGATCGGGACCACGACCTTCTCGATCTCGGTTCCGAGAATCTCGGCGCGCTGCGTGTCGAGACCGTGCCGCTCGTAGTCCTGGTCCTTCGACCACTCCTCGAGATGCACCTCCACCTCGATCCGCTTCTGCGCGCGGATCGAGCGGATTCCGAAGATCGCCTGGATGTCGATGATCCCGATGCCTCGGATCTCCATCCGGTGACGAAGGAGGTCGTTGCCCGAACCGATGAGGACGTTGTCCGCCTTCCGGCGGATCGTGACGACGTCGTCGGCGACGAGTCTGTGCCCGCGTTCCACCAGGTCGAGCGCGGTCTCGGACTTCCCGATCGCACTCCGCCCCGTGATGAGGAGGCCCACGCCATAGACGTCGACCAAGGAGCCGTGCTCCGTCGTCGTCGGCGCGAGTTCGTCTTCGAGGACGTGCGTCACCTCGTGGATGACGTCGATCGTCGAGGCGCTCGCGGAGATGACCGGCACCTCGAACTCGTCCGCGATTTCGAGTAGACCGTGCGGGAGCGGCAGTCCCTTGCAGACGATGAGGCAGGGCACGCGGAACTGGAGCACGTGCCGGAGTGCTTCGGGACGCTCGCTCTCGGCGAGCGTCCCCAGGAAGCGGACCTCCGTCGCGCCGAGGATCTGGACTCGATCGCGACGGAAGTAGTCGGTGAATCCGGTCAGGGCGAGCCCCGGACGGTTGACGTCCGAACTCTCGATCGAGCGCCCCGGATCGATCTCACCCGTACGCACGGTGAGGCCGACCCTGTGCTTGAGCCGTTCGATCAGATCGACGACCGGATATCCCACAGACCCTCCCTACTCGGTCTCCGCGAGACCGAAGTTCCCGTCCGGACGGACGAAGAGCAGCGCCGTCTTTCCGCTCCGCGAGTTCGGGAAGAGCACCTGGTCCCAGTCCTTCTCGCGGAGGAGGTTGATCGCGTCCTCGACGCTGATCGGCTCCTTCGAGACGTTCTCCATCCGGACGACGACCGGCGAGTACTCGTCTTCGACCTCGACCTCGGCGAGCTCCTGCTCGTGGACGATCACGTTGGCCGGCACCGTGCGCGGAGCGGTCTGACGCCGCTTGACCCGCGCCGCGTGCTTCTTGAGCTGACGCTCGACACGGTCACAGACCTTGTCGATGGAAGCGGCCATGCTGTTCTCTTGCTGCCGGCTCGTGAGATCGAGCCCCGCCCCGTGCAGGGAGAGCTCCGCGATGAACCGGTACTTCTCCTGAGCGAGTACGAGGTGCGCCTCCTGCAGGTTGTCGAAGTAGCGTTCCAGCTTCTGGATCCGCTTCTCGGCCAGGTCGTTGATCCCCGGTTCGAGCTCATACCGGCGACAAGTGGTCGTGATCTCCATGTCGACACTCCTCTCGTTGTGTCACGCTGCGGGGACGGCGAGCCCACGGAGCTGGGCGCGCGGGATCCCCAACTGATCTCTGTACTTCGCGACGGTCCGTCGCGCAATCCGAATTCCCTCGTACGTCAGCAGCTCGGCGATCCTCTGGTCGGAGATCGGCTTCCCGTCCTCCTCTTCGCGGATGAGTTCACGGATCCGCTCTTTGACCGCTCGTGCCGCCACGTCCTCGTGCCCGGCCTTTCTCACCCGCCCCGAGAAGAAGTAGCGGAGCGGGAGGATGCCCCTCGGGGTGTCCGCGTACTTGTCCTGCGTCACCCGCGCCACCGTCGACTCGTGGAGTCCGACGGTGCTCCCTATGTCCTTCAGCGTAAGGGGACGGAGGGCCTCCGGTCCCTCGCGAAAGAACGGTTCTTGGCAGGCGACGATCGCCTCCGCGACGAGCACGAGACTGCGCCGCCGGCGCTGGAGGGCACGGAGGATCCAGCGGGCGGATCGACGCTTCTCGAAGAGGAACCGGCTCACCTCGGGGTCGGTCGACGACTGGTACTCGGCGAAGGCCGGAGCCCAGCGGACCCGCGGCTGGACGGCCTCGTCCATCGAGACGACGAACTCTCCGTCCAGCTCCCGGACGAGGACGTCCGGCCAGACGGCCCGGACCGGCTCCGGATCGAACTCGTGTCCGGGACGCGGAGAGAGACGGGAGAGCACTCGGATCGCCGCCCGCACCTCGTCCACGGTTTCGCCGAGATGGAGGGCGAGCGGGGCCAGGCCGCGCGGCACGAGGTGCCAGGCCTCTTCCACGATCCGCCGTGCGAGTCGGGCCTCGGGATGGAGGCGCTCGAGCTGGAGGCGGAGTGAATCCCGGAGGCCCGCCGCGCCCACCCCGGGCGGATCGAGCGACTGAACGAACGCGAGCGCGGCGGTGGCCTGCCTCTCATCGAGGCCGAGCGCGGCCGCCACCTCCCCCGCCGTTCCGTGGACGTAGCCGCGATCGTCGATGTTCTCGACCCAGTACTCGGCGGCCTGCCGGAGCGACGGATCGAGAGCGGAGCTGAGCGCGACCTGGCGCCTCAGATGCGGCCGCAGCCCTTCGGGCGGAGCGGGAATCTCCCTACTCGTCCACTCTTCCCACAGCTGGTCCGGGCGGTGCGTGCCGTACAATCGATCTCCTTTGGCCACACCCCAATCGGGTAGGCCTCCCTCTCCTTCGTCATCGATCTCCAGACACGGGTTCTCCATGATCTCTCGCTGCACTTCGGCCTGGAGTTCGATGCCGGGAAGCTGGAGCAGGCGTAGGGCCTTTCGCACCTCGGTCCCTACATGGACCCGCTGACAGAGACTGAGCGTCAAACGAGGACGCGTCATGTTTGGCTCCTTGGTCCACCCCCTGGGGTCCTCGGCGCCGTCGTCCTAGAGTCGGAAGTCCTCCCCGAGGTACAACTTTCGGGCCTGCGGATCGGCCGCGAGCTGTTCCGCGGATCCGGAGAGCAGAATCCGTCCGTCGTACATGAGATACGCGCGGTCCGTCGCGGAGAGGCACTCCCGCACGCTGTGGTCGGTGATGAGTACGCCCAGCCCTCGTTCCTTGAGGGCGAGGATGATCGAACGGATCTCGCCGACCGCGATCGGGTCGATCCCCACGAACGGTTCGTCGAGCAGGATGAACGAAGGCCGCGTGACGAGCGCGCGGCTGATCTCGACGCGGCGCCTCTCGCCTCCGGAGAGCTGATAGCCACGTCGATCCCGCAGATGGAGGATGTCGAGTTCGGTGAGGAGGCTCGTGCAACGCTCCTCACGTTCGTCCTTGGAGATGCCGACCGTCTCCAGGATCGCCATCACGTTTTCCCAGACGGAGAGCCGACGGAAGACGGACGGCTCCTGGGAGAGGTACCCGATCCCCATCCGGGCCCGGCGGTACATCGGTAGCTTCGTCACGTCCTGACCCGCGAGACGGATCCGGCCCGAAGTGGGCGGAAGCTGCCCCACGATCATGTAGAACGTGGTCGACTTCCCCGCGCCGTTCGGGCCGAGCAGCCCCACGACTTCGCCGGGCTCGACCCGGAGCGAGACGCCCTTCACGACCTGCAGCTTTCCGTACTTCCGGATGAGGTCGGTCGCCTCGAGCGCTCCCGGATGGACGGGACGGGCGGAGTGCCCGGAGAGGTCCCGCATCTCCGGGACCTCCACCGTCTCCACGATCGGGGCGCTCCCCGCGGTTCCGAGCTCAGCGTCCGTCATCGGCGTCGATCTCCTCCAGGTCCGGCGCGTCGCGAACCACGGCTCTCAGCTCCTTGGATACCGAGTAGGAACCCAGGTCCGGATCGGCCTCGATCCCGATCCCCGTCACCACGTCCTCGACTCGGTAGAGAATGAACGGAAGGTCGGTCCGGACGCGCTCGGTCTTGGGATCCCACTCCAGCCGCTCGGTTTCGAGCCGGTCCCCTTCGGGCGTGACCACGACGACGCTGTCCTCGGCCACGAGGAGGTCCGACTTCGCCTCGATGTGGCCGCGGCGACTGGTGAGGATGGAGCGGACGGACTCGTCCCCGTCGTAGAAATGGAGGGTCACGCCGCGGAGTTCGGTCGGCTCGTCCTCTTCGTAGGAGAGAACCCTGTCCGAGCGGAGGACGTAGAGCAGTCCCTTGACGCTCGTCTCCCGCATGACCGCGTTCTCGACGATCTGCCGGGCCCGGTCCGGCCCATCGATCGGGCCGCCAACCGGCGTCTCCTCGGAGCCGCACGCGAGCCCGAATACGGCGAGAGCACCCGCGGCGAGGGTGCGGGCGACCCAGAGCCGGGCCAGGGCGCCCCTGCGCGGGAACGCCACCGCCTCGATCAAACTTCTGTCACGCTTCACCTTGAGGGCCGAACCTTCCACCGATCGTAGAACCAGGGCCACCGCGTGGGGGCCATCCGTACCAGCTCCTCCGTCCAGCGCGTGAAGTGTCGGCTGAGCCGTTCCACTTCCGCACCTTCCGGTCCTTCCTCTCCCTTCGGCAGCTTCGGCAGCTCCGCCAGCTCCATCGGCGGCCAGAATCGCGCGCGATACCGCGCCGAGTCATCCTCCCACAACGCCGCACAGAGAACCAGTGCCCCGGTACGAAGGCCGAGTCTGGCCGCCCCTTCCGCGGTCCGGCACTCCCTGCCGAAGAAGTCGCACCGCACCCCGCCGTGGGGAATCCGGTCCACCAGGACACCGACCAGTTCTCCCTGCCGAAGCGCCCGGAGCGCCGGCCCGGGACGGTCCGCCGAAACGGAGCGGATCCCGGCCCGATCCCGTACCCTGCGCACGAACCGCTCGAGTCGCTTCTCCTCGAACGGGTGGTAGAGAACGTGGAGCGTACGGCCGCGCCGGGCCAGGTACACCGCGAGCAGCTCCCAATTCCCGAAATGCGCGGTGACGAGGATCGTTCCGCGCCCCGAGCGTTCGGACGCCTCGAGATGCTCCAACCCCTCCACCTCGAGGCCGCGGAGCAGGTCTTCCCCCTTCCCCCGTCCGATCCTGAGGAAGTCGACCGCAAGGAGTCCGATCGAGACGAACGTCTCGCGGAGGAGCCGCGTCCGTTCCGCGGGCGACGCATCGGGGAAGGCGATCGTGAGGTGTCGCTCGGCCCGGCGCACTTCCCGAGGGAGCGAGACGCGGGCGACGTGACCGTAGGCCGCACCGATACGGCGGGCGAGGGACCGCGGGAGATACCCGAGTGGCAGGAGCAGCGGCGCGAGGAGGACGAACCGGAGCGCGCGCCTCGTCTGCCTCTTCCAGCGCTTCGTCCAGTGGGGACTCGGGCGGGCCTGGCCCTCCGTCATCCCCGCGGC
Organism: Candidatus Eiseniibacteriota bacterium; assembly: GCA_041390305.1. Taxonomy (GTDB): domain Bacteria; phylum Eisenbacteria; class RBG-16-71-46; order CAIMUX01; family CAIMUX01; genus JACKCR01. The sequence continues at coordinate 3,001 of JAWKQE010000055.1, read as the reverse complement.
GTGCCGATGCGGAGGCATTCGTGCAGGTGGACGACCCCCTCCGGAATGCCGTCCTCTCCCACCACGACGAGACAGGTGATCGGCGCGGGCTGGTTCATCTCCATCCGCGCGACCGCCTGGGCCACGCTCGCGCCCGCGTCGATAGTGCGCGGATTGCGTGTCATGACGTCGCCTACGCGGAGCGCTTCGATCGAGTCGTGCGCGTAGACCATCCGGCGGACGTCGCCGTCGGTGAGGATCCCGACGAGGAGTCCGTTCGCGTCGACCACGGTGGTCATGCCGAGCCGCTTCTCGATCATCTCGACGAGCCCGTCCCGCACGGAGCGGTCCACCGCGACGATCGGGAGAGCCGCCCCCTTCTGCATGATCTCGCCCACTCTCCGCGTCGCCTGGTGGCCGATGAGCCCGCCCGGGTGGAGGACGGAGAGCTCTTCCTCCGTCATCCCGCGGAGGCTGTAGAGACACGCGACGAGGATGTCCCCCACGACCTGGAAGATGGTGGTCGAGGTCGAAGGCACGAGCGTGAGCGGCCCCGCCTCCTCGATCGGACCGACCTCGAGCACGACGTCCGCGTTCCGGGCGAGGGTTGACGCCGCCTGGCAGACGACCGCCACCACCGGCACCTCGAGCCGCTGGAACGCGGGCAGGAGCGCGGAGAGTTCGGTGCTCTCTCCGCTCTTGCTGAGGAAGAGACCGACGTCGTCCCCGGTCACCATGCCGAGGTCGCCATGGAGCGCTTCGGTCGGATGGAGGAAGACGGCGGGTGTTCCCGTGGAACGGAAGGAGGCGGCGATCCGCTGCGCGACATTCCCGGACTTCCCCACTCCGCACACGACGATCCGGCCGCGACAGGAGCGGAGCCTCGTCACCACTTCGGAGAAGGCGGCCGTCTCGAGCGCCTCGCCGAGCTTCCCGAGCCCCGCGATCTCCTTCCGCAGGATCTCGCGCGCGAATGCGGCTGCGTCGAACGAACCCGGGGTCATCCGCCGTGCGCCTTCACGGGATCAGGACGCTCCCACTTCGCCTGGAGTGCACGCCACTCCCGCAGCTCTTCGAGGAGCGGACGCATCGAGGCGAGCGGGAGCTGGGTCGTGGCGTCGCTCATGGCCCGATCGGGATCCGGATGCGTTTCGATGAAGAGACCGTGCGCGCCCGCGCCGAGAGCGGCGCGCGCGAGGGGAAGTGCGAAGCGACGATCGCCCCCTTTGCCGGGATGCTGGAGCGAATGCGTCACGTCGTAGACCACGGTCGCGCCCGTCGCGCGCATCTCGGTGAAGCCGCGCATGTCGACGACGAGGTCGTGATGACCGAAGGTGGTCCCACGCTCGGTCACCCATACTTCCACACCGGACTGGGCCCGGCGCACCTTTTCGACGACCGAATGCATGTCGTCCGGGGCGAGGAACTGCCCCTTCTTCACGTTGACGATCTTCCCCGTGTGCGCCGCGCGCTGGAGCAGCTCCGTCTGCCGGGAGAGGAACGCCGGGATCTGGAGCACGTCGAGCACTTCGCCCGCGGCCGCCACCTCTTCGGGCGTGTGCACGTCGGAGAGGATCCTGAGCCCCGTCTCGTTCCGCACTTCGGAGAGAAGGCGGAGACCCTCCTCTCTCCCCAGGCCGGTGAACGAGTTCACGGAGGTGCGGTTCGCCTTCTCGTAGCTCGCCTTGAAGACGATGTCGATCTCGAGGTCGCGCCCGACCGTAGCGAGCTCGCCCGCGATCTCGAGCAGCATCTCGCGGGACTCGATCACGCACGGTCCCGCAATGACGAAGAGGCGTTCGGCAGGAAGCGCACTCCCGAAGTAGAGCGGGGCGTCCGACACCTCGCGGCGGTCAGACATGGGTGGCTCCCCCGACTCCGGAGTCGTGAAGGCCGGCATCGTGGTCATCCCCGCCACCCTCTCGTCCGACGTCGCCGGAGGGCTCGTCCGTGATGCCGGGCGCGGGCTTGCCGCGATGGAAGCGGAGCGCGGCCGCCACGAACGAGCGGAAGATCGGATGCGGACGCTCGGGACGCGACTTGAGTTCCGGATGGAACTGCACCGCGAGGAACCACGGATGGGACTCGAGTTCCAGGATCTCGACGAGCCCGTTGTCCGGGCAGATCCCGGTGAACCGGACGCCCGCCTCCTCGAACGGGGAACGGTAGTCGTCGTTGAACTCCCAGCGGTGACGGTGCCGTTCGCGAATCCGCTCGTCCCCATAGGCCTCGCGGGCACGGCTCCCGGCCTGGAGATCGCACGGGTACGCGCCGAGACGCATCGTGCCGCCCTTGTGGTGCTTCGTCACCTGATCGGGCATGAGGTCGATGACCGGATGAGGTGTCTCGGGATCGAACTCGGTGGAGTTCGCGTGCTCGAGATTGCAGAGGTGACGCGCGATCTCGATCGACGCACAGTGGAGCCCGAGGCAGATTCCGAAGAACGGCACACCGTGCTCCCGCGCGTACCGGATGGCACGGATCATCCCTTCGATACCGCGCTCTCCGAACCCTCCGGGAACGAGGAGCCCGTCGACTCGGTCGAAGATGTCCTCCGGTTCGCGGGACTCGAGTTCGGTCGACTCGATCCACTTCACCTCGACCTGCACTCCATTCGCGGCGCCCGCGTGGACGAACGCTTCGAGGATGCTCTTGTAGGCGTCCTGGAGGTGGGTGTACTTCCCGCAGACCGCGATCCGGACCTTGTCCTCCGGCTCCAGGATGGCGCGAACGGTCGATTCCCACCGGGAGAGATCGAGCGGAGTGCCCGGCCCGAGGGCGAGCCCTTCGAGAGCGAGGACGTCGAGCCCGCCGCGGTGGAGCACGAGCGGTACTTCGTAGATGGAGCGGACATCGGGAGTGGCGATGACGGCGTTGGCCGGAACGTTGCAGAAGAGCGCGATCTTGCTCCGCACTTCCTGCGGGATGGCCGTCTCGCAGCGGCAGAGGAGGACGTCCGGCTGGATACCGATCTCGCGGAGCTCCTTCACGCTGTGCTGGGTCGGCTTCGTCTTGAGCTCCT
>JAWKQE010000054.1:0-19965 GCA_041390305.1 Candidatus Eiseniibacteriota bacterium | reverse complement strand
TCACCATCGACCCGTTCTGCGCCTCGAACTGCTTGTCGGACTCGCCGGTCGGCAGCCTCGCTCCGAGAGACGCGTAGAGGCCGAACCCGACCGGGTTGTCCTTCAGCCAGTAGCGCCCGAAGACGCGGACGTCCCCGAGACCGCCTGCTTCCATCGTCCCCCTCACGCCGCCGAACTCGCGCGCCTGCTCGGTATGGATGAACGGGATCTCCATGCCGATCGTGAACTTCCTCGGAAGGTCGTACTCCACGGAAAGAGTGTTGTCGCGTCCCAACGTCGAAGGCGCGACCGTCTCTTCGGTCTCGCCGGGTCCGTCCTGACGTTCGGTGCCGATGAAGTAGTGGTCTGTGTCGGAGAACATGAACGAGTAGCCGAGACGCATCTGGCCCGGGATGTGTGCCTTGTACTGGTCGCCGACGGGAAGCGAGATCGGAACGCAGCCGCATCCTCCCGCGTGCGCATGCACGGGGACCGACAGGCCGACGGCAAACAACGAGACGACAGCAAGACGCGAGAAGCCGAGCTTCTTCACAGGAAACCTCCTCTGCCTTCAAGGGAGCTATGTTGTGGATTGGGATCGATTCGACCGAACGATCGGGGGTGGCAGAGGCCTGCGGAATGGAGGGAACAGCCGGACGAAGGGCTCTAGCGGATTCGGACCACGCACGCAGACACGCTGCCGTGAGCGTGGCGTCCTCAGGTGAAGGGGAGTCTCACCTGCGCGTGCCGGAAGAGGCGTTTCAACGTGCGGCTCCTGAGAGGCTGCCTCGTCGTGATCAGAGAGTGATTGGGGTCGAACGAAACGAGGATAGGCCGGAGTGATTCCTTGGTGCAACAAGGATGTGGGGGCGACGGGTTCTGGCTTCGCGAGGCGGAACGGCACAGGCTACGCAGCTTCGCTCACGACGAAGCGCTGTCCCCTCGCTACGCCGCTGAGAGGGGGGCGATCTCCTCGGGCGGAATCGCGGGAAGCCCGAGGCTGGCGAACACTCTGTTCATCGCATCCAGTGTGACTGCCCGCGGGTCCGCGATCTCGATCCCGAGCGGGGTCCCATTGCCATCGTAGTCGACGAGTAGGCCGGGTTCGACTTCCGCCGTGCGGACGCTTCGAGCATTCCTGCCGTGCGGACGCTGGGCATCGTCCCACCAAGGGTAGGCGGCGCCCATCGTGGGGCGCGATTCGGGCGACGGCGATCCCTAAAGAAGTGACGGCCATCCGCCGAATACCCGCAAGAGGCCGAAATCCAATGACGAGTAGACGATTCCTTCCCGTGCACCCGGCCGGAGCCGCTCACTCGGAAGGGGCGATCCGGCAACTCGAGGTGCAGAACAACGTTTTGGAGCTTCTCGCCTATGGTGAGGAGCTCTCCGTCGTGCTCGAAACTCTGGTCCGGGGGGTCGAGAGCAGCCAGCCGGAGATGCTTGGTTCGGTCTTCCTCTACGATCCCGTACGGGAGTCTCTCGTCGACTGCGTCGCGCCGTCGCTGCCTGCCGAGTACAACGAGGCGATTGCGGTCGTACCGATCGGCGACGGCGTGGGCTCCTGCGGGACGGCGGCGTTCCGCAGGGAGCGGGTCGTGGTCTCGGACATCGCGACGGACCCGCTCTGGGCCCCTTTCACACAACTGGCACTCCCGCACGGCTTGCGGGCGTGTTGGTCCCAACCTGTCCTGGGTCGGGATGGAAGCCTCCTCGGTACGTTTGCGATGTACTACCGGACGGTGCGATCTCCGCTCCCGGACGAACTCGACCTCATCGAGTCCGCTGCGAGGCTGGCCAGCATTGCGATCGAACGGCGGGTCGCGGACGCGACGCTCGCGCAGGCACGGGACGAAGCGCTCGACGCCGCCCGTGCGAAGTCCGTCTTCCTCGCCAACATGAGCCACGAAATCCGTACGCCGATGAGTGGCGTCATGGGGATGGCGGATCTCCTTCTCCAGACGAAGCTCGATGCCGAGCAGCGCGACTTCGCGGAGACGATCGCGAGTTCCGCGCAGTCGCTTCTCCGCGTCCTGAACGACGTTCTCGACCTCTCCAAGGTAGAGGCCGGTCGCGTCGAGCTCGAGAAGGTCGGATTCGACGTGAGGCAGCTCGCGGGCGATGTGGTCACACTCTTGCAGGTGGAAGCCAGGCGCAAGGGACTCCACATCCGGACGATGGTCGATGCGCGGATACCCGATACGGTGGTTGGCGATGCCATCCGGCTACGTCAGGTTCTCATCAACCTGGTCGGGAATGCGATCAAGTTCACTTCGGAAGGTGGTGTCGAGCTGCGGGTCTCCCTGGTGGACGGCGTGCACGGCGACTTCCGGAACCGGGACGGCCAGAGCCGCGACTCCGAGAGCCGTGGCATCGAGCCCGGTGCGAAGCGTGCGACTCGAGACCCGCACTCGAGCATCCAGCTCGCATTCGAGATCGAGGACACGGGCATCGGAATCGACGAAGTGACCCGGGCGCGACTCTTCCAGCCGTTCGTGCAAGCGGACGATTCGATCACGCGGCGTTACGGGGGGACCGGTCTGGGGCTATCGATCTCCCGAGCACTCATCGGGCTGATGGGTGGGCACCTCGACGTGACGAGCGAGCCCGACCATGGATCGACGTTTCACTTCACCATCGACCTCGGGCTCGATCGCCGCATGTCGAAGAGGGCGGCCGCGCCGCAGCTCGATGTGTCAGTCCTGAACGGACGCCGCATCCTGGTCGCCGACGATCACGCCGTGAATGCGCGAGTCGCCGAAGGGATCCTGACCCGCCTGGGCTGCAAGGTCGATGTGGCCGAGAACGGGGTCGTCGCGCTGGAGCACGCTGCGCGAAACGAGTACGACGCGATCCTCATGGACCTCCAGATGCCGGAAATGGACGGGATCCACCGCAACGCGGCAGATCCGCTCGCTGCCGGGCGCCAACCGGGAGACTCCTGATCCTGGCCGTGTCCGCGAGCGTGATCGGTCCGGAACGTGAAGAGGCCGACCGCGCGGGCATCGACGGCTGGGTCTCGAAGCCGTTCCGGCGGGACGACCTCCTGACGGAGCTCGTCCGGAGGCTGGAAGTCGCGTGAGGGTTCCGGCGCGGCGCCGGCCGGGTGCGTCCGCGGCAGTCTCCTAGAACCCCAACCCCACTGTGACCGCCGTGTGCATGACCCAGTTGCTCGCGTCGGCGGGGAAGGCCACGGTCTGTCCGAAGAGAGTGATCCGATCGAACTCGATGCCGTAGCGGCGGGCCCCTAGTGAAACTGCCGCCACTCCGTTCGGAGCGAAGCGGACGAACTCCATCCCGATCACGCTGCCACTTCCTTTGAACCCATCCTTGGCCTCGTCCAGGTACTCGACCTCACAGGCTCCACCGAGAAGGAAAAGCGCCGTCTCGCCCTTCCGGATGTTCCCACGCGAGAGCCCGAGCAGGTTCAGCTTCGCCACGTACTCGGTGTAGTCGTAGTCCATCGGGATCTCGACCGAGGTGTTCGTGACGATGTTGTTGTTCCGAAGGGTGTGCGCCGAGTCACCGCGGCGGATCTCCGCCTGGACGAGGTTGCGGAAACCGAGGGCGACGGACCAGGAGAGGTGGAACCCGAGTCCGATGGTGAACTCGTCTCCGAAGAGCTCGGTGATGTCGTCCGAGGACAGGAATGCGAGGCCTGCCCCTCCTCCGAAATGCGCGTAGAGACCGGTGCCCTTCCACTGATCCTGGATCGGCGCAGGGGACGCGGGTTCCACGACGCTCGGCTCGTCGCCTGTCTCTCGAGTCGTGTCCGGCTGTTCCGAGACGGGGCTCGAGGACGTGCCCGATGAGGAGCCACCTCCGGAGTGATGTCCGGTTCCTCTGCCAGACTCGGACTCGTACACAGAGGGAGGAGCAGAGCGAGCGGGAGTACCCGAACCGCCAACGTGGCCCGGAGTGCACGCCTGGTTCGCGGTATCACATCGACACAGGTGGGGAAGAGTCGGATTCTGCCGGGGTGGAACAGCATGGGGCCTCCTCGGTGCGCAGACAGGACGGAGTCGCTCTATCCCGATCGATCCCCGTAGAGTGCTATCCTCCTCGGACGGAAGCCAAGTACACGACTGTCACCGGAACGTCACCAGCTCCAGCGGGGGCGATGCGGGGACATGCTCGACCCGAGAGCGCCGCAACAGGAGTGGACGGGATGGGAAGGAGCGAAGGGAGACGTGACGAGAGGCCGGCGCCGCGGCTCACCTCTCTCGATCTCCACTTCACCCCAGAGACGGATCTCGGTCGGCTCGACGAGATCACGTCCTGGGTTGGGAGGGCCGGCCGCCGGCTCGCAGGTCCAGGGCGCGGCACTGGAAGACGAATGCGAGGACCGACGTGTTCGCCGCCGTGCTCGCCCTCCTCGTCCTGCGCGGACGTGGTGGCCCGGAGCGCGCCGTCCTCGATAGTCGGAACGGCCAGGGCGAGCAGGACCTCTGCGCCAAGCTCCACGATCTCTGGCACAGCCCGCGAAAGCGGATCGAGTCCCATTGGCTCGACGCCGTCTTCGACGAAGGGACGGAGGAGTTGCCGTCGCCTCTTGCCGTCCTGCTCGAACGCTCGGGCGGGCGGATGACGTGTACGGTGCGGCTCCGGAGCGGCACCCCGCGCGTGACCTTCTATAAGGATGGAGAGGTCGTTCCGGATCGGCGACTCCGCAGCTTCCTCCAAGCGAACTTCGCCATCGCTGTTCCCGAAGGGGACGAACGATTCGTTCACCCGTGCCTTCCTGCCTACGGAGACGAGTTCGTCGGGCGCGAAGGTGACCTCGAAGAGGTTGCGACGCTCGTCCGAACGAATCGGCTCGTCACTTTGGTTGGCCCCCCCGGTGTTGGAAAGACGCGGTTGGCGATCGAGGTGGCCGCACGAATCAGTGGAGATGGCATCCGGCAGGCGCTTGTCCGGGACGCGGCCCCCCGCGACGCGGCCCACCGCGACGCCGCCCACCGCGACGCGGCCCACCGCGATGCAGCCCAGTTCGTCGACGGCATCGAGTGGGTGGATCTCGAGATTGCGCAAACAGAGAGGGACGTCGTCGTTGCCTTCGCCAAAGCATTGTGGGGTGATTCGGAGAAGGAGCGCCCCCCTGAGGACCTCGAAGACCTGGTCGATCGGCTTCGGACACGAAGAGTGCTGATCCTTCTCGACAACTGCGAGACCGCGCTCGATCCGGTCGGCAGGCTCCTCGGAAGGGTCCTGGAGGGCCCGCGGGGCGCGTCGTTCCTCGCTACCTCGATCGAGTCGATTGGAGTACGCACCGAGCGGTGTCACATCGTGCAGCCGCTTCCTGTCCCTGGCACGGAAGTGGACCCGCGAGAGGCACTACGTTCTCCTGCGGTGCGGCTGTTTCGAAGCCGCTCCGAGGCATCGGGGGTTCCGATCGAGGAGACGCGAGAGACGATCGTCTCGATACTTGGGGTCTGCCGGTTCCTCGGAGGACTTCCGCTCGGGATCGAACTCGCCGCCGCGTCCCTTCGTCGATTCGGGTTGAGTGAGCTGACCGAGTTGCTCGAACGTCACCTCGAGTTGGTGCGTTCGGCCGATCGCTCCGGTCCGGTGAGACACGAGAGTCTCCATTCCGTCGTCGAATGGACCTATTCGCTCCTCTCCGAGAGTGAGCGCCAGGTGTTGGCCTGCCTGGCGGTCTTTCCCTCCGACTGGTCCACCGGTTCGGTCGGGCCGATCTGTGAGGGCGCGGGCCTCTCCGAGGACGAGTCGCTCGCAGCCCATGCTCGACTCGCCCAACGGAACGTCGTTTCGGCACTGACTCCGGCGACAGAGAGGCGTTGGACCTTCCTGCCGTTCCTGCGTGCCTTTGCCCGACGGAGGCTCGAGGAGCACCCGCTGCGGGAGGCAGTCGTCGAGTCGTTCGAGCGACACTTCCTCGAACGACTGGAGTCGCTGTCGACATTGCCGTCCGAGTCTCTGGGTGATGCGACTCGCCAGCTCGTGCCGGAAGCCGACAACCTACGGAGCGGTGCGCTCTCTGCACTTCGTGGCGGCCGTACGGAGAGGGCACTCCAGTTCGCTCTGAACCTCGAACGTCTGTGGCTTGCCATGGGCACGTGGTCGGACGGAATCGAACTGTGTCGAGAGCTCTTGAGCGCGTCCGGACTCGACACCAAGGTGACCCCGCGCGTTTCTCGGCTCGCGGCGAGTCTCGAGTATCGTCGTGGTGACATCGCTTCGGCACGAACGCACTATCAGCGATCGCTCGATCTGGCGGAGGAAGTGGGCGATGCAAACGAAGTCGCTCATGCGCTCCACGGCCTGGGAACGATCTCGTTCCGTACCGGGCAGCTCGACGACGCGGAGTCGTACTTCCAGCAAGCGAGCCGAACCTGGTCGGATCGCGACGACGAACGTCTTCTCCTCAACGTTTGGAACAACCTCGCCGCCATCGCCGCGACTCAGGGACGCCTCGACGCGGCAGCGGAACGTTTCAGCCGGGTGATCGAGATGGCGAGACGGCTCGGCGAACGTAGGACGCTCGGAAGTGTGCTCATGAACTACGGCATCGTGCAGTGGCGTCGGAACGATCTCGATGCGGCGATGGACTGCTTGGAGCGTGGCCTCGAAGTGGCGCAAGGCGAGAACGATCCCTGGGGACAGGCCAACGCGTGGGGCAGTCTCGGCGTACTCCATCTGCAGAGGGGGAACCCGGTGTCGTCGCGCACGTGTCACTCGCGGAGCCTCGCGCTCCGGGAACAGTTGGGTGATCTCGCCGGGATCGCGTCGTCACTCGAGGGGTTTGCGCGGCTCGCGGTGGAGGAGCACGAGCCGGCGCGCGCGATCCGACTCGCCTCTGCCGCACTTTCCCTTCGCGCCGACCACGAACTCGCACTGACCGAAGAAAACCGTCGCGAGGTGGAGCGCACGATCGAAGACGCGACGCGCAGCGTGTCACCCGAGGTGGCGACGCAGGAAAGGCAGATGGGGGCGACGCTCTCCACGGAAGAGGCGGTCTCGTTGGCCCTGGGCCGATGACGCCGCACCGATGACGCCGCGCCGATGATCTTGCGCCGATGACTTTGCGTCGGTGAGGGTGTGGTGAAGACTACTCGTCGGTGGGGCAGCGTCGAGGAGCCGCTGCATTGGTATTGCGTCGATGAAACCCCAACAGTGACACCGGGGTGACAGCCTTCGCCCGATACGTCACTCCCTCCCGGACCGAGATTCCTCATGTCTGTGTACCCTCTGTCTGACGCCGGAACTCCGGTGAACGATAGGAGGGGCAACCCATGAAACCGACACGACTCTTCTACTGGCTCGTTGTGAGTCTCATGTTCCTCAACGCGTGCAGCACGTCGGAGAAGCCCAAGTCGCAAGGGTGCCAGGTCTCCGAACCAGAGAGCGAACACTACAGGGTGGGAAGCATCGAGGGAACGCTTCTTCTCGAAGGCAATCCCGTTCCGTTCGATACCGTCATGGTGGAACGAAGCGTTAGGTACGGTGATCCCTGCATAGGCTGCTGGAATCCGGCTACGAAAGTGGAGGAACACTTCACGATCCTCGGGCACTGACGGAACGTTCGTCTTCGGCGACCTCGTGACGGGTCCGGGGGAGTGGGAACTCAAGATCCCGTACCGCCGCGATCGATGGGCCGGCACCCGAGTCGTGATCGTCGACGGAGAGGTCACCCACAAGGACTTGGTGATCCGCGAGCGCTGAGTGTGTGGCGAGGGAGGGCGGTGGCGAAGGGCGTCCGCGCCTGGAGAAGCTACCCGTCCTCGTCGATCTCGACCAGATCCATTGGGGAACCGGCCGGATCGACGTCCAGATCAAAGAGGGCAGACACGTGGTGTTCGGCCCGCACCTCGAACCGCACTGCGTCACCTTACCTTCTTGGTCCGACTGGGGACGGCAGGTGATCGCGGATCCGGTACCGATCGGTTCTCCCGTTACCGTTCACGGCTCCCGTCGGGTCGCGTGTCGTCGAAGTACGTCGAGAAGTCGCTTGGCGTAGGGTGCTGCTCCTTCGACGGTGCTCGGGTCCAAACTGGCCAGGATCTCGAAGGCATGCGAGCCCTTTGCGTAGGTGCCTTTTTGCGTGTTGCGCGTCGCTCCCGCCAACCCGGCGAGGACGTCGGCCTTCGGAATGTCTTCGACGCGGGGATTCCCTGGAAGCCGATTGGGGAGGAAACCCCGACCGTAGTACGAACTCAGCGTTTCTCTATCGGCTAGTAGCCACGACTCCATGACTTGGACCATCAAGTGGCATTGATCGTCGGTCGCGTTGGTCGGCTGTGACCACTCGTCGCCCAGTTGCGCCCATGGTTCCGCAGCAGTTGCGGGAGCGGACACGGGAGCTTCCGAGTCCACGAGGAGTAGAGCGAGCTGAACGTCCGCGGTGTGGCTTAGTGAGAAACGCTCGTACGCGTCATGCCGACCTCCGCAGGCTACGATCGTCAAGAGCATCGGAGCGATGCCGGCCCTTTCAGCGAACTTCCGAAAGCCCCGAGCACATTCTCGCTGCATCGCCTTCGAGTTGCCGCCACCTTCAACGTAGAGCTTCACATTCACCAGCGCATCCCTCCGAGCTCGCCGCTGATCCACAGCTCGCCGAGGCGGTACTTCTCGAGCCAAGGACGGAGCTGCTCTTTGTCGAGGCGTCGGAGAGAGGTTCCACCCTCACGCTTCTCGCAGATGACGATAGCCTCCGCATCGTCCGTCAGTGCGTCGACCAATATGTCGGAGTGGGTGGTGACTAGCAGCTGCGTCCTGCTACTCGCTTCTCTGAGGAGTGCCCCCAGACGCACCTGGATATCTGGGTGCAGTCCGAGTTCGGGTTCCTCGATGACGGTGAGTGGTGAGGGGGCCGGATCGACAAGGATAGCGAGAAGGCAGAGATAGCGAAGCGTTCCGTCAGACAGCCGACGCGCGGGGTATGAGACGCTACCCTCTGTCAAGTACAGGTTGAGAGTGCCGCCCTCGGGAACTACCTCGAAGTCGTCGACTGAGGGAGCCAGTTCTCGGACGAGCTCGATCAGCTTCCGCTTCACGGCTGGGGTTCGCCGCAGGGCCGATAGTCTTGCGGAGGTTGTCGAAAGACTCGGAGAGATGATCCGTGCGGACGTCTGGTTTGCATGCGGAACGTACGGGAAGCGTCGGGTCCGAACTGCCAGTCTCGGTAGATGCGGATGCGCGAGAAGAAGTCGGCCAAACGACCGAGTTCCGGATACGAGTCGGGGTCCCTTCGCTGTGAGAGGATCGACTGCGTTGGATCGATGTCCTCCCTCTTCAGTTCGCGATGGTCCCCGGCCACGTTCAGCATCGGGCGACCATTCTCGTACCCGAAGTAGAAGTATGGCTGCTTTGGCCACCGGTGGCGTCCTCGTTCTCCAAACGCTCGTCGAGTACTACGAATGAGTCGCCTTCGGCTCCGAAGACGAGCCGGTATCGGACGCTTGGATCACGAAACTCAGCGAGGTATCCATCGGAGAAGACCAACTCGATCCGGGCAGCCGGAACGCCGGCGTTGCTGCCATCCGAAAACCCTGATCCGCTGCCCCCTGGACCCTGGAAGAGCCAGTCCCTGACACCCCACCCTGGCGGATGGGGGAGCGGGAGGTCCGGGCACGGCGCGGAGCACGGACATAGCCTCTATCAGGTTCGACTTCCCTGAGCCGTTGGGGCCGATCAGTACGTTCAGGGAGCCGAGGGCGAACGCGCCCATATCGCGCGGGTAGGAAGAAGCCCCTCCAACGTGATGCTCTTCAGCGGTGCATGACTCGAACTCTTCATGACTGGCCTCCGTCCGCTCGGGGACGACTTGCTCGGCCTCATGCTCGAGCCACTCGAACAGCTCGCTTCATCGTCCTTGCTCGATTCTGACGCCGAGATGAGCCTGTGGCAAGCCTTGGCTGCCGGTGGAGGCGGCCGGGAGCGGGGCGCGCTGCGACTCGTGCCACCGTCCTGGAGGCGGTCGGCAGGTCGAACGTGGGCGGCGTTGCGTCCTAGGGAATCTTCCCCACCTTTCGTCCCAGATGGAGCGTCGAGGTCGATGCCGCGCGTGCACCTTGGTTCGAGGGGATCGAACTCGATGCGTCGAGCCATCGGACGTGGTTCTCATCCTTCCGAGCCTTGGGCAGAGGCTCACGAGTGGGACCACGAGCAACGTCCGCACTGCATCGGACCCGTTCCAGTGGTGCGTAAGGCCTCGGCCTCGATGCATCCGCGTAGGTCTCAATGACACAGGGAGTTCACGATCCGCGCATCGCAGCGGACAGTGACGCCTGTGTCCACTCCGATGTGCCGATGCAGGGCCCGTGACCGAAGGGGCCAAGCGCTCATGGAGTGTGCAGTGGGGTTGACTCTTGTTCGCCATGCCGGACGGATCGGTGGGGAGGATTCCCATCTTCGCGTTCAGAGCCCCAGAACCGGTGCATCGACTTCGATCCCATCGTTCGGGCGGTCCTGCGCCGGTGCATCGACTCCGATCCTTCAGATAGCGAGTTCGTGTCGATGCATCGACCTTGACGCTGCGCAGCTGAGGTACGTGACGGAGTGCACGGACTCGGGCGCCACGTATCCGGCCCGCGCGCGGAGAGCACGGAGTTTGACGCCACTGTCAGGTGGAGCGAGAGGACGCACCGAGCCCGACAGGGTTGCGTAGCTGCCCAGCATGCAGGCGCTTAGGCCGATCGCACTGGGTGTGACGAGGTGGGGCGGCGCGCGGACCTTGGCGCTCTCGACCCACGCGGCATGCGCACGTCTGTTCTGTCCGTTCTCCGGATGTCAGGTCGTACGCAACGCGCTGCATCGACTCGATAGCCTCGGTGCTTGTGGCTGCCGAGGAAGCCGTGCGCCTGGTTGCACCCCCGACGTGACGTCGAAGACTGGAGCTACGGTTGGGTCCAAAGTTTTGTGAATTCCATGCAACCCTGCCGATACGGATTCGTACGTTGAAGTAACAGAGCAGGCCTCACCGAGCGATGCCAGTTCTGTCTCAACGAGAGAACACACGTAGTCGGATCGAATCAACCAAGGAGGAAGAGATGGCGTTCAATGCAATGACTCGAAGTCCTGAGTTCCTGCTTTGGGAAGCGGGATGGTACACGCAGAACCAGCTATCCGTCGAAGAGATGCACGCGATGATCCACGAGTACTGGTCGGGGGGAGCAAGATGTGGTTCGCGCGGCCTACACCGGGCTCCAGGACGCAGAGCGGGCGCTCGTGGCCGCACGTGCGCATCGCGACCGTCAGAAGTTCAAGATGCGGGGGAAGTGCGCGTCTCTTTTCGAGCAGCTGATCCAAGTCGGAGGTGGAAACCCCAAGTCCGACGTCTACACTCGCTACTTCGAGGACGGCTACGGTATCTACGGCCGGGTCACCCTCGAACGCCAGCTCGAACTGGCGCAATCCGTTCTCGTTCGTCTCGATTCGGAAGCGAATGAGAGGGTGAAGAACTGCTGGTGAACCGTTCCGCGTCGCTGTCGAGACGGCGCGGGCTGCGCTCGCCGACTACCAGGCCAAGGAACAGGTCCTGGCCGATGCCAAGGCGACGATGCATGCGGCCCGCATCCAGTGGCGCGGCGCGTATCGGAAGGTGGCGGCCGACCTCCGGTCCCTCCACACCGACGATCCCCGCTACGTGAGTTCGTTCTTCCTCTCGCCTCCGCGGAAGAAGAAGGGGAGCGGGGAAAGGGACGTGGTGGTGAGGATACGGTGGATGAGGGTTCGAATGCTGCTGCGTGACCCAGTCCGCACTTGTTTCATGGCGCGCGATGGGTGGTTCGGTGGATCCGGACCGCCCTCCTGCGTCTGGCCGCCGTTGACCACATCGTCGCCCACGCGATAGCTTCCGGACGCATCGAGTCACCCCACCTCTCACCTGCGTATCGTTTCGGAGGCTACGCATGTCTGACGTCACGGACGCCCCTCGACACGCCGCCCTTCACCTGCGTCCGGGCGCCATAGGGCGAGGAATCCGGTGGTCTCGGCCTCGTCATCGCTTCCTGCTCGCGGCAGCCATCTCCCTGATCTGCGCCTGTCTCGGTTCGGGGTGCAACGGCGGAACGCCTGAGCCGCCAGCGCCTCCCAACGTCGTGCTCATTACGATCGAGTCCCTTCGTAGCGACACCGTTCCTGGCACGCGAGGCGGCATACCGGTATCCCCGGCCTTCGAGTCGATCGCAGAAGAAGCCGCCGTCTTCACGGACGCGCACGCCGTGACCAGCTGGACCCTCGCCTCCCATGCCAGCCTCTTCACCGGTCTCTACCCGACCAGCCACGCGGCGACGCAGCCGCTGAGTCGGCTCGGCGACTCCTATGACACCATGGCCGAGATTCTCGGAGACCGCGGGTATCAGTCTGCCGGGTTCGTGAGCGGTCCGTATCTGCGCGCGGAGTACAACCTGTCGCAGGGTTTCGAGCACTACGACGAGGAGCTCGCCACCGCCCTCAGTGCGAGGACCGACGAGTCCGGAGTTACCCCGGCAGCGCACCGGGATGTGACGAGTCCCGGCATGCTGGAGAAGCTGACACGGTTCCTGACCGGGGAGAGGGACCCGGAGCGCCCGCTCTTTCTCTTCGCGTACTTCTGGGATCCACACTACGACTACATCCCTCCGTCTCCGTACGACACCCTCTTCGTCGGGCCGGAATGCGTGCCGGTGGATCTGTCGCAGTACGAGGCGTCCACCTTGGGCGAGGGGGACATCGCGCCGGGCCAGGGTGGGATTGCGCCGGGCCAGGGTGGGAACGCGCCGAGCCAGGGTGGCATCGCGCCGGGCCAGGGCGGCATCGCACCAGGCGAGCTGGCCTACGTCCTATCCCAGTACTACGGAGAGATCCGTTGGACGGACTGGCATCTCGGTCGTCTCGTGGATCTCCTCGAGTCGGAAGACCTCTGGGAGTCGTCGCTCGTGATCGTGACCTCGGACCACGGAGAGGAGTTCTTCGATCATGGGAACAAGGGGCACAAGAAAGGGCTCTACGTCGAGACGGTCCAGGTGCCGCTAGCGGTGAAGTTCCCCAAAGGGGCTGGCGGGAACGCAGACTGGTTGACCGGCGTTCAGGATCGGCTCGTCAGCCTGGTGGACGTGCTGCCCACGGTGCTCGAAGTCACTGGTACTGAGTCTCGCGATCCGCTTCCTGGGCGCTCCCTGCTCGCGCCGCCCCGTACTGCGGAGGAGCCGATCTTCTACGAACTCGATTCCGTTCACTACGCTGTCGGCGACCCCACGCTTTCCCAGCGGACGAGCGAGAAGTGGTACGGAATCCGTGAGGGCGACCACAAACTGATCGTGGTACCCAGCGCGAAGCGGGTCGGGCTCTACGATGTGGTGGCGGATCCGGGAGAGAGGCAGGACTTGGCGCCGCGGGATGCTGCGACCGCCCGACGGCTCATGGTCCACATGACCGATGGGTTCCAGGTCATGACGAACCTGGGGCAGCTCTATGTCGCTGGCGGCGAGGCGCAGCTGAGTCCGGAGGCGAAGGAGCAGCTTCGGTCGCTTGGATACATCCGTTGAGACTGGCCTCGGTGAGTGGTGTGCGGGCGCTGACGAGCCCCGGAGGACGAACTTGTGTAGAGTCGAGACTCGCTGCGGGTCGGCCACAGTGCCGAAAGGGACATTGGCTACTTTCGTGCCGGTCTGGAACACAACACGGTATACTCGCGTGGTTGGGTCGCCGATAGGACCTAATCACCCCGGGTTCGAGCGAAGGCGAAGGCCTGGGTCCCACGGAATCGAGACAGACCCGAAGGATGTCCAATGCCGGATCCGAGTTCCTTTAGCAAGTCGTGTCCCCAAACGGAGATGCTCTGCGCGCTCATCCCGTCGCTCTACGGGGAGCTGAGGTCGATGGCCAAGAACTATCTCCGGCGTGAGCGATTCCACCACACTCTTCAGCCAACGGACCTGGTGCACGAGGCTACATGCGTCTCGAACCATCTACCTCGGCCATGGGGCTGGAGCGGAGCATGTGACGCGCACTACTGCACGAACGATGCGTCGTGTGCTCATCGACTACGAGCGCAGGCGACAGACCGAACGGAGGGAGGCGGATGACACGGATGTCGCTTCCTGACGAGATTGGGATGTCCGCGTGTGACCCGGTCGAGCTTCCCCGAGCTGAACGCAAACATCGAAGACCAGCCACACCTGGACCGCCACCGAGCTCGACATCGCAGGGGCTCTTCGTCTGGCGATGATGAACGCGAGCACCATATCCCGGGACTCGAGCGGTGGTCCGGCGCAGGGCCCGCCGCCAGCGCCCGGTTTGAACAGCGGTAGATGATCGTCACAGGCAAACCTCTGACTCTCTTTGAGTTTGGCGAAAGTGTCTCGAGACTGACACTGCGCGCTGCATTTTCGATCGAGTCACCTTCGGCCCGTCGGATAAGGACCAGAGACCTCGGACTTGAGGTTCGCTTTCAACAGCTCATCATCATCGAGGCGTTCAGCTCGACGATAGCTCGATCGCGCGACCGTCGATGCTTGTCGCCCGCCCATGAACGTCGAGTTCACGGCGCGCTGTCGGCCGCTGCCATTGAAGCGCCATTTTCCACCACGACTTCGGCCTGGCAAGGTAGTAGCCTCGCAGGTGGCAACAGAGGCGTAGAGTCCGAATCAGCGCGACCCGACCAGCGGTTATCCGCCCGGTCGAGATTGAGAGCTCAACTGCGCGATCGATCCGCCCACAAGTTCCTGAGCTCGAACCAGGTGGTGCTCCATGACCGCCGACTCCAGAGCAATCTACTTCATCGACCTGAGAACGTTGCGAAACGAATCTCTCACATCGAATACAGACCACGCATCCTTCTTTACGACTGAGCTACTTCGGCCCATTGACCTTCGTGACGCCCACGCGGTGCGACTGAGGAGCTGATGAGCGAGAGATCGCGAAGGAGATCAGACTACAGAACTCTGTTCCGTGGACGGTAGGCGAGGGAGTACTCGAGGGCTTGGCGGGCCGAATCGATATCGGCCAGCGAGCCCGAGATTCGTGACCGGGACAGATAGGCATTGCCGCGGTTGAAGAGGAAACTCCCATAGGCCGAACGGCTCCCAGAACCTGGCGATCGTGTCCACGTTGAAATACTCCAGTGCAACTGACGAGGGAAGGCTGTCCAGCTCAGTGGCCGAGCGGCGTAGCTCTCGGCGAGGTCGTTGTAGAGAATCGCACGGTCCCTTGCCCGGAGTTGCGGACCTTGGAAGGTAGAACCCAAAGTCTGCGTCTGTCGAGTCCTCGAGGATGGCTTGTGCCATCCGGCGATGGAGCAATCCCAACCTGAGGTACTGGGACCCGCCTTCGCGGAACTCCGCAATGGCGTGGAGCGCCGCGCCGCTCGCAAGAAGAGGGTGGAGGAGATCGCGCTCGATCCTCTTCACGAAGGGAAGTCCCGGGTCCAGCTCGGTAACGAACGCCCCCGCCAGGCCGGTCTTCGCGGCGAGGTCGAACTGACGATATGACAGAACGAAGTCCTCAGGATCGACCGTTGAGAGCCCACGAAAGTAGTATGCCTCGCCCGACCTGAGTGCCGCGGTAGCGAAGAAGATCCCGAGCGAGAGGAAGGGAACGCGCTCGGGTGAGCTCGATGCGTAGCTCTTCCAGTTGTGCAATTGCGTTGTTCACGTGTCTTCTCGACCGATGTGAAGCTGATGATCGATGTCATCGAGGGCCGCACAGACTCCTTCAATGTCGATTGCGCTGCGGGCGTGAGTGGCGTCCTGTGACATCCACATTCCTCAAGTCGTTAGAATCACCAAGAGGAGCGTTGCGGACACAGCCCCGTACGAGGCGACGACTTCGCCAACGTCGTCGCCAGAGATGACCCAGCCGCTCGCGAATCGACTCTTGCGGCCCGACCATGGCCCATGGCGCAGACTCGCGGTCCGTCGCGAGCTTCAGCTGTTTGGTACCTCTCGTTGGGATCCTTCTCCATCGTGCGGTTCAGCACGGACTCGACCGGTAGGCTTACTTGGTCCGGCAGCTCGTCATCGGGCCGGGTTCGGAGTCGAGGCATCTGCGCCAGCAACTTGTGGAGTGACCTCGAAGCGACGTGGCGCTCGGCCCGTCAGCATCTCGTACGCGATCGCGCTGATTGCATGATGTCTGCCCGTTGGTCAGGCGGAGTGTCGGCGCGGAACAGCTCTGGAGCCATGTAACGCAGCGTCCCAATGAGCTGTCCCGTCCGCGTGAGGTCCCTCGATTCCTTGACAACCTCCTCGGCGCGTGCAACGCCAAAGTCGAGAACCACAACCCGCCCCGATTCGGTCACGAGGACGTTCGTCGGCTTGAGGTCGCGGTGAATGACCTCGTGCCGATGCGCGAAGGCCACCGTGTCGCAGACTGCGGCGAGCACACCGAGGATCCGGCGCGGATCCGCACGGTGCCAGTGAGACCAGTCATCGAGCGACTCGCCGTCGATCGGTTCCATTGCAATGTATGGGAGCGTTCCATGGGCCAGATCGAGGGTACCGGCTTCGATGAACCTGGGCACGCCGGGGTGGACGAGTCGCCGGAGAACCTCCGCCTCGCGCTTGAACCGAAGGAGTGCTTCCGAGGAGTAGAGCGGCGCGTGGAGCACCTTGAGAGCGAACTCATCGGTGCTACCGTCGCGCCGGGCGCGGAACACGACCCCCATTCCCCCTCGTCCGAGTAGTCCCGAGATCTCGAACGGGCCGAGGCGGGTCGGCAGGCCTTCGCTCGAGCTGAGGGCGTCGGCGGCGAAGGCACGTCTGACCCCATCTTCCACGAGATCGGTCAGATCCTCGATGTTGTGCCGTAGGAGGTCGTCGACCATCAATCGTAGCTCTTGGTCGCCGAGACATGCGGACTCGAGGAACCCGTTCCTCTCGGGTGGTGATACGGTCAGGGCCTCGAGGAATATCTCTTTGGCTCTCAAGTACCGAGACTTCTCGCTTCTTTGATCTGGCACGAGCTGACAGACTCTCTCTGGAGGAGGTGGCGGCGGCGACCCGCTGCCAGCTTACCTCTTTCTTGCTCCAGCGCAGGCTCTTCGAACGGGGTGGGACACCCAACGAGCGCCCCCCCCAGCGTTCCATTCGCGGGCGGTGGGGCCAACAAGTAGCAGGCGGAAGCCCGTCGGTGTTGGCAGAGGGATCGACGCCCGGCGACGGTCACGGAATCACGACGAGCTTTCGCGCGATGGACCGGTCTGCTGCACGGATCCGGACGAAGTAGACGCCGGGTGACACTGGTGTGCCTGCCTCCGATACACCATCCCACTGGACTTCGTGCCGGCCCGACGGAAACACCACGCCACCTGCGAGAGTCCGAACGCGTCGCCCTGCGGCATCCACGATGTCAGCATGCACCACCTGGAGGCCCAGCCTGAACGCCAGCAATGCACTCCACTTCACCGGATTGGGAACTACTTCGAGCGAGTGCAACCGATGGTGGCTCGCTGTGGCCACCGGATTCCCCCATGCCGGCCGGAACCAGCGTGCTCGCTCACACCACGCACCGTCCTGGATCTGGGCACCGTCGTCTGAACCCGGTGCAGTTCGGTGTCGATCGAGAAAGCGACGGGTAGGGCCACGCTGTCTGGGTATGGAATGTAGCTGACGGTGAGATCTTTTCGGCTGGAAACCTCGGTCTGCCAACTCGCCGGGGTCGTACTGATCCACAGGTCGATCTCGTCGGATGCAAAACACGCCGTCGGCAGAATCGGAGCGACCGGTTCGGTGTGGTACGCGAGGTTCAGTCCCTCGTATGGAGCGACTACCTCGAGCTGGGGAAGGACGTAGGGCACCCATGAGAGTGCCCTCGAAGAAGACGGAGTCAGCCGCCTGTGGATTCGTGAGAATGCTTGCACCGAATCGAGATCCTGACGAGGTTAGCTCAGTGAGGCCTTCCTCGGCTCTCTGGATGACCGAGATGCAGTCCAGAACAGGTATGATCCCTTCCATGCAACTGGATCCATCCTCGCTGCAGAGGAGCACAGGTTCACACCCTGTCCTCGCCGCCGGCGAGCGTCGGTGGATTGCAGATCGAAGAGGGCGGAATGTCGGGTACTTGCCAGCAGTCGATTCCTGGCGGGCAGGTCAGGGTCCCCGGAGACACCTCCTCACGGCAGTCCGGAGTAAGGCGGCCCAGATCGAGGTCTCTCTCCGCCTGCCCATTCCGGACTAGGCCGTTGGAGTCAGGGGTTGGCAGGAGGATCGGTCCTTCGTAGTACTCAGCCAGCTCGTCTCCGTCCTGGCAGCAGGTTGCCGATGAGAACCACGACAGTTCGTGATCGCGGCTTCGGAGCTCTTCCAAGATGGTCCGGAACGAAATGCTCTCCGCGATCTCTGTCCCTTGGATTCGAACGCCGACCTTGTTGTCCAGGCAAACGGGCCTGTCGCCCTCGGGCGTGGACAACAGTTCCTCACTGCCGTGTCCGGTGAGATACAGGCCTTCAACGCAAGGCGCGGAAGCCGCGTCGAGAATGTCTGCAAGAGTAGGGTCTTCCAAGTAGACGACATCCCAACCGCTTGCCAAGAGGCGCTTCGACACGCGACGAGCGTGGCGTTCGATGAGGATGCGGTCGCACTCGAAGTTGTGGTGCCCACGACTCACTACCGCGATGGGGTGAGTGCAGTTGCACTCGCGCACCGCGACAGTGACCGGCAAGGGTTGGTGAGCTTCTCCGGGAAACGCTCGAGGGACGTCGAGTGGACGGCCCACCTTGTGATTTCATAGAGTCCCGCCGCTGCCCACGGTGTGAGGAGCAAAGGAGTCGCCGCGAAACACGAGTCCTGGCACCCAGTTCTCGATCTGCAGAGTCTCGGAGCACTGCTGTCCAGCAAGCCTGTAGTTCACGAGCCGGAGTCGACCGCATCTCGGCCTCCGTCTTGTTCGATGCAGACGACTTTCATGCCTGCATACGTCGCGCCGAGCATCGACGGATTCAGGACCTCCGATCGGAGGTCGCCGTTCACGACTACCTCCATCGAGTCGCATGCTGCATTGGTGAAGACCGGAACAAGGGCAATCGTCTGGGAGTTGGTGGTCGCCCGGCCAACGAAGTTGCCCGACTCCGCTGCCGTTGCACTCATTCGTGCCGTGATCTCGACCGAGGAGCCACACAACTCCATGCCCCCGAAGCCACGGACGGCGACAGACCTGCCGCTGACGTCGGTGAAGCTGCAGAAGATCTCACGACTGTCGATCGAAAACGGGACATCGTCACGGCACCGGGACCCTCCGTGCGAGCCTGACGGTTCGGCGAACACGTTGATTGTCGCTGAGACCCCATCTGGGACGAGATCCAGACGAGCCGCGCCTGCCGATGACCCACTCAGGCCGACCAGAAGCGTGGCAAGTGTAGGAACCGCAACACACAGGAACCCTACCGCCGGAACCGAGTCCAGCAACTCTTTGCATCTGCTCACGAGGTCCTCCGTTGGCGAAACCGAGCAAGAGATTCGGCCTTGAGCCTCAGGTCGAGTTCGCCCGGTTCTGATGGTTCGCCGGGGGGACTCGGTCCTGGACGTCCGACGTCGCCGCTGAGGACGGAAACAGTGGTGGTTCCTGTCCCCAGACATCTCAGCGAGATCTGGCCCTGGACCCGGAAGTAGAAAACGATCTTGTTTCGGGTCGGGAAGAAGATGTCTCCAACGGGAGCACTTGCTGGATCAGTCGAGAACGGTGATCCGTGCCGACTCCTCCAGGCTTCCCACCGAGACACGCACGGAGTACACGCCGGAGGGCACCCGGCGCCCGTCGCTGTCCTGCAGGTCCCAGGACGCGCCGCCGGCCGATGACGTCCCCGCGCGGACTGCGAGACTCCGAACCTTGCGCCCGTCCGCCGCGAACACCTCGATCCGAGCCTCGGCGCCAACGGACTCTACGAGTTCGAACGAGACCGAGTCGGTAGCGGGGTTCGGATAGGGCGTCCGGAGGAGTAGACGCGCCGAACCCGCGGGCGATGCGGGCACGTCGCTCGCGCCGCAGACGGTGCCGTTGGAGCCGACGAGCGCGCCGCACGTGCTGTTCTCCGGCAGGCAGGGTGAGTTC
>JAWKQE010000053.1:0-20827 GCA_041390305.1 Candidatus Eiseniibacteriota bacterium | reverse complement strand
CGGTGCGTTCGTCGCCACGAGCGGTGGAGCCGCGGAGTTCCTTTCCCCACCCGAGATCGGCAATCGTACGATCGGGCTGTCCTGGACCGCCGATACCGATGACGCGGTCTTTACCGGGAACATCGTGCTCGAAGTGGATGCCGAGTACCCGTTCATCCATGGGGTGGACCGGCCGGTCGTGGACATCGTGTCCTTCTCCATCGTTCGCGAACTCCTCTCCTACGCCGACGGAGAGCGTGAGCTGAAGCGCTGGAACCGGGACACCGGCGAGGTTCTCCAGACCGTTCCGATCTCGTCACTGGGGAACCCGGTGGACCTGACCATCCACGGCTCGAACCGCTATGCCCTCGCCGCGTACGACGACGGTTCCGTGGAGTTCTGGGACCTGGAGGAGAACCCCGATTCCTCCCGCACCGCGCAGGTGTCGCCGCTGCCGCTGCGGCGGGTCGAGTTTCTGCCGCGCGTCCAGGACGAGTCGGACTTCCGCTTCATCGCCGCCGGCGAGGAGAACCTCGTCTACTACATGAGCGCGATCGGTAGCACCGAGTTCACCATGACCGTTCCGGGCGGCGGGGTCGAGGCGATCGCGATCAGTCCCAACGGTGCCTATCTCGTCACCGGCGGTGTCGATGCGCGCCTCCGGGTCTGGAAGATCGACGACGGTCGGCCGGACTCACCGCTCTCCTTCTTCGTGACCCACCCGGGTACGATCAAGGAAATCGCCGTGGATCCGACTTCGACGCGGATGGTCTCCGTCGACGAAACCGGACACGTCATCATCTCGCTCCTCCGGACGGGACAGATCCTGGGTGAGTTCGACACGGTGGTCACAGGCGGGCGCGTCGCCACGCCCATCTTCTCGCTCCCCGATGGCGCCGTGCTGAGCGTGGCCCAGCCGAACGGCGTGATCACGGTCCGGGACGGGTTCACCGGGCGGGAGTATCTGCAGCGCGAAGTCTCGCCCGACGGGATCAGCGCATTCACGATGGGCTCGGACGGCCTCCGCACCGTGCTGGGTGATCCGGACGGCAAGATCCGCGTCGCTCGAGCCGGACGCTGCATCCCGTCCGCTTCGGATCCGATCTGCTTCGGCGGGTACAAGATCTGGCGGAACACCGTTCCCGACAGCAGCGGCGCCGTGCTCATGAGAGAGTTCCGGTTCGATTCGGACACCTGGACGCTCACCAGCGGAACGCACCACTTCGTCGACCCCGACTCGCTGGTCATCCGCGTGGCCCCGCCCGGCGAAGAGGATGAAGATGACGAACTCCGCCGCTCCGGTCCCCACAACGGCGTTCCGTACTTCTACAGCGTGACCCGCTTCGATCGGCACTACTTCCAGGGATCGGTCTTCGACGTGAACCAGAACTCGGTCATCGAGGGTTCTACCGGAACCCGAGTTCCGTCGATCCCACGCCGATCGTCCCGACGCCCGACGCCCGGACGGCCATTCCGGAGCTGAGTGACGTGTACGTGGTTCCGAACCCGTACAAGTCCGGAGAGGTCGTGTGGGACGAGATCGGCGGGGCGCACGTCGAGTTCCGGAACCTGCCGGAGTCCGCCACGATCAAGATCTTCAACGTGGCGGGTGACTTCATCAGGACGATCGAACACGGTCGGGACGAGTACGGTGCGGCCCGGTCCTCCGAAGCCTGGGACCTGAAGAACAAGGCAGGAGAGCGGGTCGCATCCGGTGTGTACCTCTACTACATCCAGACGCCCGGTGGAGAGATCGTTCAGGGCCACTTCGTCATCATCCTGTGAGGGCGGGCTGGTGCCCGCCTGAACCATGCCTGAAGCGACCGGAGGGAAGCAGCAGTGGAGAGATCCGCTGCTGTGGGCAGAGGTCCTGATCCTGGTCCTGGCGGTTTCGATCCGCGTCGCCTACCTCACCGAATACGCCTCGACCATTCCGACCTATGAGCGTCCGCTCGTCGACGCCAAGATCTACGAAGTCTGGGCCGGAAGTATCGTCCGGGGCGACGTCTTCAGTCTCGCCGAAGGCGTCTTCTACCGCGCTCCGCTCTATCCCTATCTCCTCGCCGGGCTCTGGCTCGTCTTCGGTGCGCTCCAGCCGATCACTGTGGTGCTGCAGGCGATCCTCGGGCTCGCGACGCTGCTGCTCACGGCCCGCCTGGCGACGAAGTGGGCGGGACGAGGAGCGGGAGTCGGCGCGCTCCTCCTTCTCACGCTCTACGGTCCGCTCTACACAGCGGAAAGCAAGCTACTCGGTACCACGCTCGGTCTCTTCCTGCAGGTGCTCGTACTCACCCTGGCGTGTCGGGTTGCCGTCCGGCCCGTTCCACTGCGCTCGCTGCTCCTGGGGATCGGACTCGGTCTGGCGGTGCTCGTGCGGCCGCTCTGGCTCGTCTGGATTCCGGCCCTTCCTCTCGTCCTGTTCGGAAGACGTCAGCTCTCTCACCTTCGAGCGGTCTGGATCCCGTTTCTCTTGGGGACGGCCGTGGTCGTTGCGCCGGTCACGGTGCGCAACTACGTAGTGGGCGGGGATCCCGTTCTCATTGCGTCGAACGGGGGGATGACCTTCTTCCAGGGGAACAACGTCGAGAACAAGTCCGGTCTCCTCACCATCATCTCGAGATTCGAGATGTTCGGAAGCGCGGAGCGCCAGCAGGAAGTTGAGACGAGAGTCGCATCCGAACTCTCGGGTCGGCCTCTCTCCTCGAGCGAGACGAGTCGGTTCTGGTTTCGCGAGGGACTGAAGTTCATCGCGGACTCTCCCGGTGCATGGCTCGCCCTCGAGGGGAAGAAGCTCTTCCGTCTGGTCTCGTCGTTCGAGCCCGGCGACAACTACTCGCACGCACTGGAGCGCGACCGGATCGGAGCGCTGCGACTTGCGTTCTTGCCGTTCGGTGTACTCCTCGCACTTGCCTTCCTGGCGTTCGCATTCTTTGGCCGGGTGCGAGTTCGGCCTATTGCCGGCCCTGCGTTCCGCGTCGCGATCCTCTCGGCCGCGACCGGGCTCCTCGGCTGTCTCGTCTTCTTCGTGAGTTCGCGGTACCGGTTGGAAGCGGTTCCGGGACTCGCGATCCTGGGCGGCGCGGCGATCTCGTGGGGGGCGCACTGGCTCCACCTCCGTGCGCCTAAGCGCGAATCGGCGTCCCGTCCCGTTCCGGGCGGGACACGCGGCGGACGAACGGTTTCCACGCTCGCCCTCCTCGGAGCCGTCCTCGTCCTCGCCACGACCTGGCTTCCGCCCGGCGCGCCCGCGCAGTCGCTGGAGTCGATCAGCCTTCTCCAGATGGGGAACGCGTGGGAGCGACAGGGGGATCGGGAGCGCGCCCGCACCGCGTATGAACAGTCGATCGAGAGCCTCCCCGAGAACGCGTTCTCCTGGCGCAGCCTTCTCCAGCTGACCGTGCAGGACTCGGGTGCGGCGGTCGCGCTTGCGAGGCTCGACGCCGTACCGGGATCGGTTCGGCTCCATCCGGAGATACGGCAGCTCCGGGGACGCTTCCTCGCGGCGCTGGGTCGGCCGGACGAAGCGATCGACGAACTGCGCCAGGCCACGGCGGACAGTCCCGAGCTGCGGGAAGCGTGGTTCTACCTCGGGGCGGCCCTCAGCGATGTCGGACGGTACGAGGAGGCGATCGAAGCGTGCGAGACGGCGCTTCGGAAGGGCTGGCCGGAACTCGAGACGCTACCGCCGCTCTCGTATCTCAAGATCCAGACAGGAGACCTGGTCGGTGCGCAACGGGACGCACGGGCGGCGCTCGCGATCGATCCCGCGCAGCCGGTGGCCCGCCTCAACCTCCTCGTGGCCGATGTCTACCTCGGCGATCTGGACGAAGCATCGAGGCTCCTGGACGAGCGGCGGCCGGACGACGCGATGACGCGGTACTACCGCGGACTGATCGCACTGCGGATGGGGGAGTGGGCCCGGGCAGAGGCCGAACTCGGCGAGGCGGTACGTCTCCAGCCCGGGAACCGACGCGCCCGCTACTATCGCTCGCTCGCGCTCGTGGCTCTCGGAAGGTCTCCGGAAGGTTGGCTCGACACCGCGGGTGCGGCCGAGGATACCCCTGCCGTCTCCGCCCAACTCGCTCGGCGCTGGCTCGAAGTGCGGTCCGCGAACCCCTGGGGTGGGGTTCCCGCGGGTGGTGCCGAGTCCGAGCTGTGGGAGCGGATCCGAACGGCTCCGGGCGGAGTGCTGTCGGAGGTCGTCCGCTATGTCGAGGAAGAGGAGGCCGGGCTCCGTCCTGCGGGGAATCCCTGATGCACGGAACACGCCGCCGCCTTGCTTCGCCGTTCGCCGCTGATATACTGCCGGTTCGGCTCGAAACCACGATATTCGACTTCGCGAGGCAGGGAATCCATGAGCGAAACGTACGTCTACTCGTTCGGTGGTGGTCAGGCTGACGGTCGGGGCGACATGAAGGACGTCCTCGGAGGCAAGGGGGCGGCGCTCGCCGAGATGACCCGCGCCGGCATCCCCGTACCGCCAGGCTTCACGATCACCACGGGCGCCTGCAATCTCTACCAGGCCCAGGGCAAGCTCTCGTCCGCAGTGACGGACCAGCAGGCCGCCGCCCTCGCCCGTCTCGAAGAGACGACCGGGAAGAAGCTGGGTGACTCCGACGATCCGCTACTCGTCTCCGTCCGCTCCGGCGCCAAGTTCTCCATGCCGGGGATGATGGACACGATCCTCAACCTCGGCCTCAACGACCACTCCGTCGAGGGGCTCGCGGTGAAGACGGACAACCGCCGCTTCGCGCTCGACTCCTATCGCCGCTTCCTCCAGATGTTCGGTAACGTCGTCCTCCAGATCGAGAAGGACGTGTTCGAGCACGAGCTCACCACGCTCAAGAAGGGCCGCGGCCTCAAGCTCGACACGGACATGACGACCAAGGACCTCGCCGACCTCGTCGACATCTTCAAGGCGAAGATCCGCGAAGAGACGGGGTCGGACTTCCCGCAGGATCCGCGCACGCAGCTCGACATGGCCCGGGACGCGGTCTTCCGTTCCTGGAACAACGAGCGCGCCGTCTACTACCGGCGTCAGAACGACATCCCCGACGATCTCGGTACCGCCGTCAACGTGCAGTCGATGGTGTTCGGGAACAAGGGAGAGGGCTCGGGCACGGGCGTCGGGTTCACGCGGAATCCGTCCACCGGCGTGAACGAGTTCTACGGTGAGTACCTGCTCAACGCGCAGGGCGAGGACGTCGTCGCGGGGATCCGGACGCCTCATCCGCTCGCCGACCTCGAGAAGGACATGCCGAAGTGCTACGCGCAGCTTCGTGAGATCACGGGGCGTCTCGAGACGCACTACCGTGACGTCCAGGACTTCGAGTTCACGATCGAAGACGGCAACCTCTTCATGCTCCAGACGCGGAACGGCAAACGGACCGCGCAGGCCGCGATCAAGATCGCGGTCGACATGGTGAAGGAAGGCCTCATCGACGAGAAGGAAGCGCTCCTCCGCGTCCAGCCGGAACAGCTCGACCAGCTCCTCCACCGTCGGGTCGACCCGAAGGCGAAGGCGGAAGTGCTCGCGAAGGGGCTCGCGGCATCGCCGGGCGCGGCCGTCGGCAAGATCGTGTTCGACTCGCACGAAGCGGTCGAGGCCGCCGCCGCGGGCGAGGCCGTCGTCCTCGTCCGGATGGAGACGAACCCGGACGACATCCGCGGGATGGACGCGGCCAAGGGCATCCTCACCGCGACCGGCGGCATGACCTCGCACGCGGCCGTCGTCGCGCGCGGCATGGGCAAGTGCTGCGTGGCCGGCTGCAGCGCCGTCGAGATCCACGAGAAGGACGGGTACTTCCTCGTCGGTGGAAAGAAGTTCTCCCGAGGTGACGTCATCACCCTGAACGGATCGACCGGTGAAGTGCTCGAAGGTGCGGTGAGCACGCTTCCGCCCGAGATGAGCGCCGAGTTCCAGACGTTCATGGGCTGGGCGGACGAGGTGCGCGGTCTCCGGGTGCGTGCGAACGCGGACGTCCCGCGTGACGCCGCCCAGGCCCGCGAGTTCGGTGCGCAGGGGATCGGCCTCTGCCGGACCGAGCACATGTTCTTCGCCGAGGACCGGCTCCCCTGGGGGCGCCAGATGATCCTCAACGGGCCGACCGCGAAGTCGCTCAGCAAGCGGCTCACGGGCCTCGAGCGGGAGATGGCCGACGCCGGTGGCGCGCGCAAGGAGAAGCTGGAGGCAGAGGCCAAGCGCGTGCGCGAAGCCCTCGTCGAGCCGCAGCGTCTCTTCGACGAAGCGCTCGCGAAGATGCTCCCGCTCCAGCGGGAGGACTTCCACGACATCCTCAAGGCGATGGAAGGCCTGCCCGTCACGATCCGGACGCTCGATCCGCCGCTCCACGAGTTCCTTCCGAGCAAGCAGGAACTCGCGGTCGAGATCGCTCTCCTCGAGACGAAGGGGGACTCGAAGGAACTCGAGCAGAAGCGTCACCTCTATCGCGTCGTCGAAGAACTCACCGAGTTCAACCCGATGCTCGGCCACCGCGGCTGTCGTCTCGGGATCAGCTTCCCCGAGCTCACCGCGATGCAGTCGCGCGCCATCCTCGAGGCGGCCTCCGGTCTCCTCAAGGAGAACATCCGCGTCTTCCCCGAGATCATGATTCCGCTCGTCGGGGACGTTCGTGAGTTCCGCCATCAGCGGGCGATCGTCGACCAGGTGGCGCGCGAAGTGCAGCAGGCCACCGGTGTCGAGGTGCCGTACCTCGTCGGGACGATGATCGAAGTCCCGCGTGCCGCGCTCACCGCGGACGAGATCGCGACCGAGGCGCAGTTCTTCTCCTTCGGGACGAACGACCTCACGCAGATGACGTACGGCTACTCACGCGACGACGTGAGCAAGTTCCTCTACGAGTACATCGAGGTCGGCATCCTGGACCGCGATCCGTTCGTCTCGCTCGATCAGACGGGCGTCGGGCAGCTGGTCGCGGGAGCAGTCGCGAAGGGACGCGGGGCCCGCACCGACATCAAGATCGGGATCTGCGGCGAACACGGCGGTGACCCGAGGTCGATCGACTTCTGCTACCGCCACGCGCTCAACTACGTGAGCTGCTCGCCCTACCGGGTGCCGATCGCGCGGCTGGCCGCGGCCCAGGCCACGCTCCGTCACCAGGAAGGCGCGGAGACGCCGGACGCGACCCGCTAGCCGGGAACCCGCCGGGGGGCCCGGGGTTTACCCCCCGTCGGCCTTCTCGGACTGACGCTCCTGCCGGGGTTTGTTAGTGTTGCCATCGCCGAAAGGTCCCCCGGGTGGGAAACCGAGGGACCTTCCGGCATTCCACCCAGGCAGGATGTCTACTCCGGGGTCTTCCCCAAGGATGTGGAGCGCTCGATTGAACGACGTCAGTCTGCAGCTACTCGGCCCCGACGTCTGGAAGTGGGCGCTCGCGCTGATTCCTGCGCTCTGCCTCGCGTTCTGGGCCTACTACAAGATCCTGGCTCCGCTCTCTCCGCCGGCCCGGGTCACCCTCTGGATCCTCCGGGGCCTCGCCTTCGCCCTCGTCATCTTCGCCCTCTGGCAGCCGACCCTCTCGTTCCGGGTTCCCGACACGGGGAAGCCCCGCCTGGCGCTCCTCGTCGACCGGTCGGGCTCCATGACCCTGCCCGCGGGCGAGCCGGGCTACCGGGACCGGGGTGACGAAGCCCGCCAGCGCGCGGATGACCTGGCACGTGAGCTGAGCGGGGAGTACTCGCTGGAGTGGTTCGACTTCGGCGACCGGATCGAGCCCGCCGTCCGGGACTCGTCGGAGGCGTTCGCCGGACCGACCTCGATCGGTGGTGCTCTCGAAGAGATCCTCGTCCGTTCGTCGGCGGACCCGGTCCACGGCATCGTCCTCGTCTCCGACGGCGTCAACACGCAGGGGCGCGACCCGGTCCGGGTGGCCAAGGGATCGCCCGTGCCGGTCTTCACCGTGCCGGTCGGTCCGAACGCGGGCGTTCCCGATCTCGAGGTCCGCCGCGTACAGACGAACACGCGCGCGTTCGCGGGCGAACCGCTTCCGATGGACGTCGTGCTCTCGTCGAGCGGCCTCGAAGGAACGACCGGTCGCGTCCGGATCCTGTCCCAAGGCGAGGTGGTCGAAGAACGCGAGTTCGAGGTCCTGGGCGACAAGGGACTCGAGCAGGCGCTGCACTTCGAGCTCCATCCGGACGAACCCGGCTGGAAGCGGTATGACATCAGCGTCGAGATGGATCAGGACGGCGTCGCCGAGAACAACCTCCGCGAGGTCGCGGTCGAGGTGATGGAGCGGAAGACGCGCGTTCTCTGCGTGAGTGACGCGATCGACTGGGACTTCGGTTTCCTGCGGCAGACGTTCGACGCAGACACGACGCTCGGCTACGCCTACCTCGTGCGGACGCGCGGGGACGAGTACCGGGGCTTCGGGAAGAAGCCGCCGTCGGCACTGCCTACGAGTGCCGCCGCCCTCGAGGACTACGCCACCGTTGTGCTCGTCTCGACCGGCAGTGCGAACTTCCCACGCCCGTTCCTCGAAGCCGTCGGCAGCTTCGTCGCGCGCGGCGGCGGGCTCTGGATCGTGGGTGGCCCGGCGGACGGCGGCAGCTGGTCGCAGGTCGACCGGTTCCAGCGCATCCTGCCGGCCCGGGCTGTCGAGCGCTCCGGCGCGCAGACGCCTCTCGCGGGAGTCGAGCTCGCGGCCCAGGGAATGCGCCATCCGATCACGTCGCTCCGCGACAACCCGTCTCAGACGGCCGCTGTGTTTGCTTCGCTGCCGCCGATCTGGCGCTCCCGATTCGGACTGGAGCTGAAAGGGAACGGGCGCGAGCTGCTGACGTTCCGTGGGCAGGGCCCCGGCCGGAGCGCGCTCGTGGCGGGATTCGGGGACCGCGGCAAGGTGGTGTGGCTCTCCGCCCGCGGACTCTGGCGGTGGAAGCTCAGCGCGGTAGGCTCGGAGGTGCCGCAGAATCTGTTCGCGGACTTCGCCATCGGCACGGTCCGTTGGCTCGCGGAGCCGGCGATCCGGGAGCGGTTCCAGGTCGAGCCCGGACGGCGGGTCTATCCGAACGGGGAGTCGATCAACTTCCTCGCGAACCTCTGGAACCAGAGCCTCCAGCCTGTCGAGGACGCGCAGATCTCCGTGGAGGTGCGTGCGGACTCCACGTCCGACGCGGTGGCCGACGCAGGGGACCCGGGCGCGGGAACGGGTGCTGGAGAGGGGCCGCGCCGCAGTGCCGGCGGGGCGGGTTCGTCCCCCGCGGCGTTGCCGTCGATCGCGGTGGAGATGTCGGCCTCGACGACGGAGCCCGGCAGCTACGAAGGACGCGGGCCTGGCCTTCCGCCCGGTAGCTACACGTACGTGGCCCGAGCCGTCGATGCGAACGGACACGAACTCGGCACGAGCGAGGGCACGTTCTGGGTGGAAACGATGGGCCCCGAGTTCGCGCGGATCGTCTCCGACCGCGAGACGATGCGGCAGATCGCAACGGAGAGCGCGGGGTCGATGGTCGAATCTGCTTCGCTGTCGGACCTCGCCAAGTCGATTCCCGACGCCATCCAGCGACTCGGACGGATGCGGGAACTCGAGCTGTGGAACCACTGGGCACTCTTCGCGCTCTTCGTCCTCGTTCTCTCGACCGAGTGGTTCCTTCGTCGCCGTCGCGGCCTCGCCTAGAGTTCGTCGCCGGGTCTGACCCAACAAAGCCGGCACATCGCGCGGCCGAACTCCTACCGGCAGCACGCGGTACGGTTGCACTGACCCCCCAAGGTCGGCAGGGCGCACAGCTGCACTGACCTCCTACCCGTAGCACACCGTACGGCTACACCCACCTCCCAGGGCTGGCACGCTCCGCGCAACGTTCCTCCACGTCCGCCGAAGCTTCGACACGAGGCGGACGAGGAGGCTCGATGTCCGCGTCCGCCCTTGCCGTCTCGCTCCCTCGGCTCGCATCCCTGATTGCCGTGTTGTCGACCGTGTTGTTCACGGTGGCGAGGCCGGCCGGAGCCGCGCTTCTCATCAACGAAGTTCTCTACGATCCGGACGGTGCCGACGCCGGGCGCGAGTGGGTCGAGCTGCACAACACCGGGCCTTGGCCCGCGCCCGCTTCCGGGCTGGAGTTGCAGTTCGCGAACGGGAGCGAGGCCGAGCGCTGGAACGTGGTCTGGTTCGGCCTCGAGTCCGAGTGGATCGAACCGGGGCAGTTCTTCGTCGTCGGGGAGCGGACGGACGGCCCGGTCGACTCGAGCGCTCGTCTCGGACTCCAGAACGGTCCGGATGCGCTCCGTCTCGTCCGTGACGGATTCGTACTCGACCTCGTCGGGTGGGGAGAGCCGCTTCCGCCTGGGCTGCGTGAATTCGATCCGGCGGACGCGGTGTCCGGAGGCGAGAGTCTCTCCCGCGTCGATGGTGTCGACACGGACGACAACGCCGCCGACTTTTCCGCGCGTGCGCCGTCCCCGGGACGCGCGAACTTTCCCCGGGTCGATCTCGCGATCCGCCTGCTGCCGATGGGCGGACGACTTCTCCCGCTCGACCCGACCATGGCGCGGCTCGCGGCGCGCGTGGTCCTCGAAAACCGGGGCCTCGTACCCGTTTCGCTCCGCGAGGCTCAGTGCGCGATCCAGGGAAACCGGATCCTCTTCGGCGCCGACTCGCTCGGCCCCGGCGCCGCGGTGTCTCGAGTCGTACACGAGTCGGCGTACCCACTCCGGGACAACGCCGCGCTGATCGGATCGGTCCATGTGCGCGGCGACGGGGACGAGCGGAACGATGCCGACACACTCCAGGTCGCCTGGTCGTCGTCACCTGTCCGGCTCACGGAGATCCACCCACGTCCCGTCGATGCGGGGCCGGAGTGGATCGAACTGGAAGCGCTCGAACCCACCGCCCTCTCGGGCTGGTGGATCGAGGACGCAAGCGGGGGAGCGGTTCGCCTCCTTCCAGCGGACAGCCTCCTCGCGGGCGTTCTCATCGTGTCGTCTCAGTCTGGCGTGGGGTCGATCGAATCCGAGGGATGGCCTTCGCTCAACGACCGGGCTGGCGGCGACGGAATCGCGGACTCGCTGTTCGTCTTCGATCGGTCGGGTCGTGTGCGGGACTGGGCGGTGTATGGAGAGACGTCGGCCGGGCTCTCCTGGATCCGTAACGTGGGCCCGCCCGCGGCCGATCCCCGGGACCTCTGGGTCCCTGATGCTGCGCACGTCGGGGGGACTCCTGGTCGCGTCCCGACTCCGGCCGCGGACACGGGCGCGCTGTGGCCGTTCTCAGGTGGCGTGTCCTTGGAACGCCATCCCGACGGCGCCTGGATCGACCTGCCCGAGGGCACGCGGTCGTACACGTTCGATGTCTACGACCTGAGAGGACGTCAGATCCGCCGGGTGGCGGGACGGACCCTGGCGGAGCGGATCCGCTGGGACGGTAGGGACGCAGGCGGTCTCGAACTCGCGGCGGGCGTGTATGTGCTCGACCTCCATGCGGAGACCGACCGCGGCCCCAGTCGGCGGACGACGACCGCCGTGCTCGACCGATGATGTGCGGGACTACGCTCTCCGTGATCCAGCGGCGGCGTGGATCGCCCTACGCGACCAAGCGGAATGCGTTCCGTGCGAGCGTCACGCTCCATGCTCGCGTCGCGTTCCATGCGTGTGTCGCGCTCCTCTTCCTTCTCGCGGGCGTTGCGACCAGTCCGGCTCGTGCGGCGTTCGAGTTTCGCATGTCGCCCGCGGACCAAGCGCACGCGGGGGCGGGCTGGACCCACACGGGCGCAGGGGGCAGTCCTCGAATCGTGACGCGGCACCTCCGCCCCTTCCAGATCCCTCGGCTCCGCTTCGATGGGCTCGAGGTTCGGATCGGGAGTTGGTTCTTCGATGCGTCTCAGCTCAGCGCAGACGGATATCGTGAGCGGGCGGCCGGCCTCCGGTGGGGGGGAGAGTCGGCTCCGGTCTGGCTGCACACCGGCCTCTTCCAGCGAGGCCCGACCGGGGCCGATCCACTGGCGGGCGGTGCCACGGAGCACCGAGGTGGGGCGCTGTCGATCGGGGGAACGACGGGCACGGAACACATGCGGCTTTCGCTCGCGTCGCTCGACCTCGTTCAGTTGGGGGACGCGGGGCTTCCACCCCGGACCTTCCGCGCCGGTCTTCACCTTTCCGCGTCCGACCAACTCGAACTCCACGCCGTGCGCGAGTGGAACGCCCGGGAAGAGCCGTGGGACCGCCTCTGGATGCTCTGGAGTCCGGCCCCGGAGGTTGCACTTCGGTTCGGTCTCGACGATCACGCGCCGCTCAGCGGCGTCGAGGTGGGGGGGACGGACCTACGGGCACGCGTATGGGTACGGCTCCACGAGGAACTCGCCCCCACGACGGGTCTGGAGTTGGAGTTCACCTTTCCCAACGACTACGGCACCAAGGGGCAGGGAGCTGCCAGCCCATCGCCGACTGCGCCTGCTCCTCCCGCGACACTGACTTCGATGCATCGCCCCGGCGCGCTTCCTACGGAGTCACTTCCCGAGGCCTCGACTCCCGATAGCCTGCGTGGCGTGTCACAACATCCCGATTCCACGACCACGATCCCGGCGTCGGCACCGGCATCCGGTGCTGCCCCGGAGTTCGCGGAGACTCTCGACAACGCAGAGTGGCGGCCCGACGACCGTTTCTTCGATTCCGATCCGACCGAAGACTGGGAAGACGATCCTGAACAGGTGGATCTCGCTGAACGCCCTTGGCTCGTTCCCGACTCACTCTCGGTCTGGGAAATGCAGGGCGACGACGGGTGGTCGCGAGTTTCTCGGGACGTCTCCTTCCGCGACGAACGGGACCTCGAGAGGGAACTCCGCGAGAAGGAAGTCCGCGAGACGGATGTCCGTGAGAGGGCTGTTCGCGAGGAGCGTGCCCCCGTCGAAAGAGCCCGCTTCGTTCTGATCGATACGGAGGAGCCACGTGGCGTTCCTCTTCCGCTTCCGCTGTCCCTGCTTCCCACACTCCCGAGTTGGCCTGGTCTCGCGGACTCCGTCTGGCAGCGTCGGGTGTCTGTCCTCGCGGAGCTCGTGCGCGCGGGCCAGGCGACGAGTTTGGCCGCGCTCGATCGGCTGCCGGACGACGACGTGACCTTCTGGAAGGAATGGGTTCCCTACCTGGAGCCGGTTCGAAGTACGGGGAGTGACGCGCGCGGTCTGCGGCGCGGAGGGGAGCCCGGCGTGCGCAGCGAACGAGGCGCGGGGTCGCGCCGTGCTTCCCGCGGATCCGCGCCATCGCACCGGAGCGTGGATCACGAACGCTTCGCGCCGACTGTCCGGGTCGAGTCCCGCGTCCGCTCCGCCGAGGGCGTCTCGACGAAGCGCACGGTCTGGTCCGTGGAGTCTTCGCGCCGTGGCCTCTGGTCGGTCACGGGCTCGAGACTCGAGCGTTCGGCGTTGCCCTCACGGCTCTCGGTGCATGTGGGCGGGAGCAGGTGGGCCGCAAAGATGGACTGGGGACGCGTTCGCCCGCGCCCAGGTCTCGGCGTCGATCTCGGTCGATCCCGCGCCGCGTCCGGCAGGCTGGTGTCGGTGGAACTCGGCGAATCCCGCGCGCGAGTGCGCACTCGTGTCGGCGACGACGGGGTCGACCTCGAGGCCACCCTCGGTGGATGGAGGATCGCGTCGTCTACGGGTGGGCAGTGGGAAGCGGAGGTGCGATCCGGATCGGATCGACTCGCCGTCGTCCGCACGTCGGGGGACGTCTGGTTTCTCCGCTCCGCGCACACCCTCCCCTTGGCCGAGGGGCGGATCGTCGCTCTCACGACGGAGAGAATCGCGGGTCGGGCCGCGATGAGCCGAACGGAAGCGCGGAGCCTCCGTTTCGACCGGACGCTCTCGTGGAGCACAGGTCCCCGCCTCCGTCTCTCGGCCCGGTGGAAGAAGAACGCCGCCGACGGGGGGCCGCGGTTCGTGGAAGGTCTGCCGACCGTCACGGCCGCATCGGAGTCGCGGGAGTTCTCGTCCGTCCTGAGGCGCAATGAGGGCCCACTCGAGGCGTCGCTCGATCTCCGTGTGCGCAAGACGGCGACGAGGAGCCAGGCCGGAGTGGTGACGGAGACCTCGTCGTTTGCTCTTCGGCACGCGGGTAGCTACGTGACGTCCCGATCCGAGCCGGATCCGCTCTTCGCCTGGGAGGCGGGAGTGTCGGGTACGCAGCGAACAGGCCCGCCGCGATCCCACGCCTGGCTCGGCCTGCACCGCGAGGTCGCCTGGGGCCTGTTCGTCCTCGACTCCGGTGTGTGCGAACTCCGCGGCGCCGCCGGTCGCATGGCGACGTTCGGTGTCTCCTGGTCGGCGGCCGCCCCTCGGTCCGTCCCCACGAACACCCGGTGGTGGGTCGGAACGCTCCGGACCCGGGGAACCTCGTTCGAGTTCCTGCTCACGGGCTACGTTCCGTTGGGAGTGCCGGGGACTCCGGGCTGGGGCGAGCTTCGAGTTCGCACGGAGCTACCGATCCCACTGTCACGGACCGAGGATCCAGGCTAGTCTCGGCCTCCGATGAGTGAACTTCTCGACCAGTTCCACGCCGAACTCCTCAAGTCCGATCGGGCCTGGTCGCCCGACGAAGTCGCGGCGCGCGTTCTTCGGATGAAAGGCGGCGCTGCCGCGGCCGGCCTCGTGCGCGCCGTGCTCGAGCGCGACGGACGATTCCAGGAACGCCCGAACGGTGACTGGGAGATCCGTACGGTGCGTGCGGTGCCTGTCGCCGACGAGCCGGTCCAGGTTTCGTGGTTCGAGGCCGGGGAAGGGGATGCGCTCCGCATCCATCTGGCGCCCTGGTCGCCGGGCCGTGGCCTCGGGACGCCGGTCGTCATCCACGGTACCGATCCTTCCCGTTGGTTCGGGCGCGCCGACGAGCTGTTCGCGGAGCGGTGGGCGACGTTTCAGCCCGCCGCGTGCACGCGCTGGCTCTGGCGCATGGATCGTCATTGGTCGATGGGGGAGGTCTCGAGGTTCCCTCTCGATCTCCAAACCTGGACGCGCCTGGCGCTGCTCGACGAGGGCGTGAAGAACGAAGAGCTCCGCCGGGAGTGCGAACTGGGACGACTCGCCGTGCGCTGGTCGCTCGGCGCGCACGCCGATGACGGCGCGGGACGGCTCCGGCTCCTGGGTGCACTGCTCGATCACCTCTCGGCCGCCGATCCGAGGTCGTCCGACGAAGACCTCGAACGTCGTCGATCCGAACGTCTCGAGACCCGTCCCCTCGACTGGTCTCTCTACGCCTTCGGGCCGGAGGACCTGGGAGCGCTCCCCGCAACGCCCGGGGTCTATCGATTCCGCGGCGCGGACGGCGGTCTCCTCTACGTCGGCAAAGCGCTCGACCTGTCGAGGAGGGTCCCGGAGCACTTCCGACCGCTTCCGCAGGAGCCGACGAAGCGAGAGGCGATGCTGCAGGAGGTGCGGAGCTTCGAGTACGAGGAGTGTCCGTCGGAACTCGAAGCGCTCGTCAGGGAGTTCCGGGCCATCGTGCGAGAGCGTCCGTCCTGGAACGTGCAGTCGGAGATCCACCCGCCGAAACGTTTCCCCGCCGATTGGACCTGGCCGCTGCTCTTCCTCGCCCCGGGCGGTGACGAGCTGCGTACGGTCGTCGTCCTGACGGAGGCCGACCGTGGCATCCTCCTCGACGCCGCTCCGGGCGCCGCGTGGGAGGAAGACCTCCCGATGCTTCTCGACGAAGTCTCGGGGGAAGGAGATCGACGGCAGCTCGAAGCCCACCTGGCCGAGCGGTTCCAATCCGCGCTCGTGCTCGAGCCTCCAGAAGCGTGGCTCGCGCTCCGCTACTACGTCAGATTCCGGGACCGGATCGACCGGATCGATCCGCTCTCCCTGGGCAGCCCTGAGCGGACGGCCCAGGTGCTCGAAACCCTGGTTTCCGGGGGAGAGGTCGACGAAGTCCGGGACCTCCGAGGGTAACCCTTCGCCTGTGCTATTCTCAGGCGCGCCGTTGGCGCTGGGTCGGGATCATACGGAAGGGGATGTGTGATGGCGTTTGCATCTTGGATGTCCCGTCTGGGGACGGAGACGGCTTTCGAGGTTCTCGCGAAGGCGCGCGCACTGGAAGCTCAGGGGCGGCAGATCGTCCATCTCGAGATCGGCGAACCGGACTTCGATACGCCGAAGTTCATCTGCGACGCTGCCGTCGACGCGCTTCGATCCGGCTACACCCACTACGGCCCGTCGGCCGGGCTTCCCGAGGTGCGGGAAGCGATCTCCGCCTACGTCACCGAGACGCGCGGCGTGAACTACGGCCCGGAACACGTCGTCGTCACTCCGGGCGCGAAGCCGATCATCTTCTTCGGCCTCATGGCCTGCGTCGAGCCGGGCGACGAAGTCATCTACCCCGACCCGGCCTTCCCGATCTACGAGTCGATGGTGAACTTCCTCGGCGCGAAGCCGGTGCCGCTTCGGCTCCGGGAGGAACGCGGCTTCTCGGTGGACGTCGACGAGCTGAAGTCGCTCCTGACCGACAAGACCCGCTTTCTCATCCTCAACTCTCCGGCGAATCCGACCGGCGGCACGATTCCCAAGGCCGACCTCGCCGCGATCGCGGAGCTCGTTCGGGACCGTGACCTCTGGGTCCTCTCCGACGAGATCTACTCCCGCATCCTCTACGAAGGGGAACACCACTCCATCACGCAGTTCCCGGGCATGAAGGAGAAGACGATCATCCTCGATGGTCACTCCAAGACCTACGCGATGACGGGCTGGCGTCTCGGCTACGGCGTCATGCCGGTCGAACTCGCGAACCACATGACCCGGCTCATGACGAACTCGAACTCCTGCTGCAACGTCTTCGTCCAGCGCGCCGGAATGAAAGCGCTCCAGGGTCCGCAGGACGAGGTCGACGCCATGGTCGCCGAGTTCGCGCGTCGGCGTGACGTGATCGTCGACGGACTGAATGCGATCCCCGGGATTCATTGCACGCGTCCCAAGGGCGCGTTCTACGCGTTTCCGAACGTGACCCAGCTCGGAGTGCCCACGCGGCAACTCGCGAGCGACCTTCTCGAGAAGGCGGGCGTTGCCTGCCTCTCCGGAACCGCCTTCGGTCCGGCCGGCGATGGGTATCTGCGTTTCTCCTACGCGAACTCGGTGCAGAACATCGAGTCCGCACTGACGCGGATCCGCGGGTATCTCGAGGAAGCGGGGCTCCGCCCCTGACAGGCAGAGACGTGAGGACAGGTAGTGACCGCCCCAAGCCGCCGACCGGGGCGCGGCTCTGGATGCTTCGCGCGTTCGGGATCCTGTTCGCGTTCTTCCTGCTCGCTCTCGTCGAACTCTCCCTTCGTGTTCTGGGCGTCGCGGCGCCCGAGCCTCTCCTCGTCCGCAAGCAGCAGGGAGTGCTCGACGCGTATCAGCTCAACCCGCGCGTCGGGCTCGGTACTTCCCGTCCGAAATGGAGCGGATCATGCCGCAACCCGGCTTCCAGCTCTTTCGGGCGGAGAAGCCGGAAGGTACGGTGCGGATCTTCGTGCTCGGTGGGTCGACGACGGCGGGCTTTCCGTACACGTCGCAGGGAGCGTTCGCCAACTTCCTTCGCATCCGACTCGAGCAGCGTCTGCCGGGCGTGGAGTTCGAGGTGGTCAATTGTGGGATCACCGCGCTCAACAGTTACGCCGTTCTCGATTTCGTGAAGGAGCTTCGGCAGCACTCTCCGGACCTCTTCCTCGTCTATGCCGGCCACAACGAGTTCTACGGCGCACTCGGGCCCGCGAGTCGGGTCGCGTTCGGGAAGTCCCAGCCATGGGTACGGACGCTTCGCTGGGTGATGGACCTGCGCATCTCCCGTCTCCTCTCCCAGACTGCGAGCAAGGTCGGGGGTGAGAAGGAGACGACTACCGGGCAGACGCTGATGGGTGCGATGGTGGGGCAGACCGGAATTCGGGAAGGCGACCCGATCTGGACGGCGACGCTCGAAGGCTACGAGTCCAACTTGAAGGGAATCGTAGACGCGGCCGGAGACACGCCCGTTCTCTTCTGCGAGGTCGTCTCGAACCTCAGGGATCAGTACCCCTTCGAGAGCCTCTGCGCCGAAGGGACCCCAGATACCGACCGCGAACGCTTCGGCGCGTCCGCCGAGGCTCTGGCCCGAGAACTCGGCACCGCACTACTCCGCGACGAAGTCGTCCCGAGCGAGGACGGAGTCTCGGACGGCGATGACCTCAGTCCGGGCGAAGCCGCCGACTCCACCGGGGCGGACGCACGCGTCGGGGGGGCGAACTCGGCCGGTCCACGCGCAGGCTCTGCCACCGCGCGCACGGCCTCGCTCGTCGAACGCGCGAACACGCTCGTGTCACAGCAGCCCGATCATGCGGGAGCCGTCTACGCGCATGCACAGGCGAGCCTTCTCGGCTGGTTGATTGCATCCGGGGATCCGGAGAGTCCGGACGAGCCGACGATCGCGCCTCAGACCATCCGTGCCGAGTTCGCCCGGGCGCGGGATCTCGACGCGATCCGATTCCGTGCACCCAGCCAGATCAACGAGACGATTCGCGCCGTCGTGCGGTCGAGTGGGGGAGCGGTCGGCGGATCGAAGGGTGGACCGGGTGCAGGCTCGATCGGCAGCACGGCGCATGTCGGGCTCGTGCCGGTCGCGGACTGGATCGACTCGAGGTCGGCCTACGGCATTCCCGGGCACGACATGTTCGTCGAACACCTCCACCTCAACTTGCGCGGCGCGGACGAAGTCGCGCGGGCGATCGTGAACACGTTGGACGACTCGGACTGGCTCCACGGACGCATCGGCACTCCTGGCCCCACGTCTCGCGCACCGGGCGACCGCGCTCCCGCGGCGGGCGGCGGCGTATCCGAGGTCGGTACCGAGCGCCCGGAGGATCCCTCGTTCGAGTTCGTCGTACAGAAGGCCGGGCTCACGTCTCTCGACCACGAGATCGCGGAGCGAAGGGCGTTTCACCTCACGCACCGTTGGCCGTATCCCGAAGACCGCACCGCGACGTTCCACTCCACGCGGCCGCGGATCGTGCAGCAGACCGCCGAGGCCTTCATCGACCACGAGATCGATCTCGCCGAAGCGCACTTCAGGCTCGGCGAGGCGTGGTTCAAGGAGGGAAGGCGAGAGGACGCGCTCGCCGAGCTCGTGGCGGCCTGCGAGGTCTTCCCCGTCGTGCCGCAGAGGTTCCTGCTCGCCGGACGCCTCGCTCTCGAAGATGGAAGACAGGAACTCGCCCGTTCCCTGCTGGAGCGGGGGGCGGCGCTCGATCCGTCGAACGCGGATCTCGCGAAGTGGGTGGAGAGGAGCCGGCAGGCAGGCCGATGATACGAGGTGCGCCCCACCCACCGTCGTGGGCAGGGCGCATGGTTCACCCCACTCGCTCGCACTCGTCAGGCTTGCGCCGCTTCCTCATGCAGAGACCCGAACAGTCCCGCCACGCCCATCCCGAGCAGCGCGTCACGGTCGCCGGCTC
The DNA here is from genome assembly GCA_041390305.1 of Candidatus Eiseniibacteriota bacterium. Lineage (GTDB taxonomy): Bacteria > Eisenbacteria > RBG-16-71-46 > CAIMUX01 > CAIMUX01 > JACKCR01. The sequence goes on along the minus strand of JAWKQE010000053.1, from coordinate 1,445 downwards.
CGGCACCGGATTCGTCACGGTTCCGGTCGCTCCGTTCGAGATCTCGAGGTAGCCCTCGGCCGACCGCGTCCAGCTCGTCAGATAGCCCTCATCGTAGCTGGTGTTGAGACCACCGAAGGTCTGCATGTAGAGGCCGATCGATTCACCGTAGCCGGCTCCGGTCCAGGCGCCGCTTCCCGGCCACGAAGGGGTGTGATCCACGATGTCCGTCACGTCGATCTCGAATCCCAGCGTCCGGGATCCGTCGCCGTTCACCTGAGCGGTCAGGCTCTGGACCCAAGCGCTCGCCGGTGGAGTCGAGGTCGCGATCCGGTCCGGCGTCTGGATGCCCGCCTGGGGGGCACCGTCCATGTAGCTCGAGTAGTAAGTGAGCCCGTTGTGCCCGTAGGCGGTGAGCTTTGGGACCTCGGCCGGATTCGCGGAGATTCCCCGAGCGTCGAAGAACAGCTGGGTCACTTCGCCCGCCGCCGTGCGCGGGCTGTCACCCGAACGGAGGGTCAGGGTGAAGCCGTCCGTCCGTAGGCGGGTGGAGTTCCCGAAGTTGCCGTACCAGGACAGGGTGTTCGTGTTGGTGTCGAACGTCGTTTCGACCCAGTTGATCTTTCCACCGTTGTGGCTGACCGATCCAGGATCGCCGGCGTTCCAGTTCCAGGAGTAGATAGGCCCGGCCCAGGAGGTCGCGGCCGCCGCTCCCAAAAGGGCGAGTGCAGTCCACGTGGACAGGCTCAGCTTGCGAAGGAACATCGTTTCCATCTCCCAGTGGGGGGAGGCGGAGGTGCCTCCCGGGTGGATCAAAGGCGCCGGTGTCGCCATCGAGACACGAGTAGTCTCCCATGAGCGACGGACAAGAGTCAAGAATCGTTGTCAGTTCGTCCCATAAATACGATTGTGTATCCATATAGTGCGCAGGCTTGGGTGTCGTGCCTCCCGGATCGGGCCCGGGTTGGAGGCCCCGTGCAGTGGTGGCCGAATCTTCCGGGCGCGGGCGCGGCACCTGGCACGAATCGCGCATCCTCCATTCCGACTGACGGTTGCACGACGCAGCCGAAGGGAACTCGGATCACAGGAGGTGTTTCGGATGGCGAAGCGGTGGAGTCGGTGGATGGTCGGGGTGGCATGTGCGTTCGCTCTCGCGGGGCCGAGCGTGGGGCAGTGCGGGGTCTTGCTCAATGAAGTGCTGGCCGATCCTGACCGGGACTGGGACGGAGATGGTTCCGTCAGCACCCGGAACGATGAGTGGGTAGAGGTCGTGGCCACCGAGGCGACGGCCTTGGATGGCTATTTCCTCGGCGACGAGGCGGGAGGGTTCGTCTTCGGCCTCTCGGGGCAGCTCGGGGCAGGCGAGCTCCTCGTCGTGTACGGCGGGGACGCCACGGCCTGGGAGGTGGAGAACGGTGAGTCCGCGACGGGGCTCAGGCTCGGCAACACCGGGGACACGGTGACGC
>JAWKQE010000052.1:0-23269 GCA_041390305.1 Candidatus Eiseniibacteriota bacterium | reverse complement strand
TCACGGTGGAGGCGAGATCGCCCTCGCTCCGCCAGAGTTCCGACTCCGCCCAGTCGCCGGGTTCGGATGCGAAGAAGTAGACAGCGCCGTCGTGCTCGTAGAGACCCGCGAGCTGGAACTCTTCCGGATCCAATGCCAGGTCCGCGACCAGAACGGTGCCGGCGGTCGTTCCGTCACTCCTCCAGAGTTGATCATCGAGCGAGCGCGTGACGAAGCAGAACTGGTTCCCGATCCGGGTGAGCTCGGCCGGCGTGCTGCTTCCGGGGCCGGGGACGATGTCGGCGACCAGCTCGACGACCGTGCCGTCCGTCCGGTAGAGCTCGTTTCCGGTGGCGGCATCGTAGCCGGGGAAGTACGTCCAGGACGCGGTCGCGAGCATGCCCGTCCCGATGTCCGCGATCGGCGAGACGAGCACGGTGCCCGCTTCGGTTCCGTCCGAGCGGTAGAGGTCGCCGAAGGCCTGGAAGAGGAGCATGTCCTGGAACGCGGTCAGGAAGAGAGGACTGGAGGATCCGCTCCCGGAAGAGAGGTCCTTCACGAGTTCGGTGCCGCCCGCCGTTCCGTCGGTCTTCCACAGCTCCCTGCCGTGGGAACCGTCGTCGGCCACGAAGAACGCCACTCCATCGACGACCGCACCGAAGGAAGGAACGGAGTCGCCCCCGGCGTTGATATCGAGCACCAGGTCCGTTCCCTCGGGAGTCCCATCACTGAACCAGAGCTCGAAGCCGTACGTTGCGTCATCCGACGCGAAGAGGATGCCTCCGTTCAGCTCGAGGGCGGGGAAACCCCAGGAGTTCTCCGGAGCCATCCGGAGCAAGGTCGCCGAAGATCCGTCCAGGGCCCAGATGCCCTGGTCCGTGCCGCCCACCGGAGTCCCGGCACAGACGACCCGGGTCTCGAGACCGATGAGCGCTCTGACACCCGACAGCGGTGGGAGTCCGGGGACCGGTTCGCCCTGGTCGGTGACGTCGTCGAACCGATAGATCCGGTACCCCGGTCCGGCGTCGTTCAGGGCGGCGATGTAGACCGTGTCACCGAGTCCGGCCGTCTGGAGCGGCGTCGAGCCGCCGCCGTGGATGTTCGCGGCCAACTCTGCCTGGCCGAAGGCCGGCCCGGCGAGGAGAGAGCCGAGGACGGCGGCGATCGCTGGGAGCGGCAATCTCCTGCCGCGTTTGGAGATGGCGTGGCGGGTAGGTGCGGCTCGCATCGCCGGACTTGGAGTGGCCGGCGCGGCCTCGGCCTGCCTCCGGGCAGCTGGGGTGGGTTCGGCTCGGTCTGGTGCGATTCGGCGATGCAAGGCATTCCTCCTGAACAGGTTCGCTGTCTCCTTCTAGCCCAACACGCGAATTTCTGGTCGGGAAGTGGACATGACTATCTGTGATTGCGTCGATTGCGGTGCGCGAGCGCGAACAGGAAGCGCCCTACCGGCATGATCCCCCGACGATCCCCTCCGCCGTCATCCAGTCGCGTGCCGAGCAGAACGTCGGCGTCTCCCAAGATGACTCGATGCCCTTCGACCTCACCCGGCCAAGACACCGGCCGGACTCGGGACCTGCCGTTCTCCTTCGGCGGGGAGGCCCGCGCCAACCGACGCCCGATGCGCCACGGGGGAGAGGAGCATCTGGGGAGCCGATGAAGGGCGGCTACCCGCGGCGCGGACGACGGCCCCGAGTCGACTGCCGTGTTGTGCCATCCCTGGTGTACCCGACGATCGTGGCATCGTGGCGCATTCCCGCGTGTCGGAGACCGGCGAGAGCACGGTCGCAGCAGAAGTAATGTCGGCGAGAGCGGCCCAGGCGGAGTGGACGGCGCGCTTTGCACAGGCGTGGGGCGGACGGAACCCCGATCTCGCTCCACTGGGGCTGGAGGTTCGAGGCCTGGAGTCGATTCGCGACTCAGTTCCGAGGAGCGGGGGCGCGTCGCGCCTTCGCGAGGACACCCCTCCAGTCCGGCAGGAGAGCCCCAGACCCGATGCGCGCGGGGACGACTCCAGGTCGGGAAGGGCCGGTATCGGAGTGCGGAAGTGCAAATGGGGAGCAGATCCGACCGAACCTTGTCGCGTCGGATTCGTAGTTTCTACAAAGAGCGAGCGTGCAAGGAAGAACCCAGAGAGACCGCGGTCATCAGATCCGATGGGCGCCATCCGCTCGAAGGCAGGGGGTACGACACCCGGCGCACTGCGTGGCCGGGGCCAGACTCGACGAGGAGGAATCGCCATGTACACACCGTCCCTCAAGACAGCCGCATCGACCATGTTCAAGCTGTACAGCCTCTACCATCTCGTTTCCCTCCGTGCCGCCGACGTCGCCCGAGAGAGTCCGGAGCTACTCTCCCGATACGAGGCCGCACACGAGACCCTCGGCGGTCTGCTTCGGGCCCGGGAGGACGCCGAGTTCCGGCTCGTCGAGGCAGGCGCGCGCCGTGACCGCGCCCACCGTCTCATGGAGCGCGGCCTGCGGGACTTCGCGTACGCGGCCCTCGGAGTCGTACAGGAGGACCGGTCCTCGCCGCGTTACCGGATGTTCTTCCCCAACGGGTACGGCTACGTCTGCCGCTCGCGTACGGAGACCTTGATTGCGGAAGCGGCTCGGATCCTCACCCTCCTGAGACAGGTTCCGGACGAGAGGTTCGCGGATGCCGGGGAGGCGCTGGCCGGAGTCCTCGCGCAGGTGAGCACGGTCCAGTCCGACTACGAAGCCGCGTGCGATGCCCTCGAAGCCGCCACACGTGCGGTCGAGAACGGCAAGCGTCCCTGGCGGGACGCCTATCGATCCAGCTACCACCGGCTCTCTATCCTTCATGTCGACGATCCCCGACGGGCCGACGACTACTTCCGTCGGCTCGATCGACGGAGGTCCGCGGAGGCGGAGACGGAGGTGGAGGTGGAGGTGGAGGTCGACCCCGAGGAGGGGGCAGTCGCGGAGGGAGACATTGCATCGGTCACGGACGGGGAGTCGGCCGATGATGCGCAGTCGACCCGGATCGCGGAGTCGGGCGTGGTTGCGGAGTCGGAACTCGAGGAGGCGGCTGCCGAGTCCGCTGCCGAACCCGCTGCCGAACCGCACGCCCCACCGGCCGCAGAGCCGGCAACCCTTCACGTGGTTCGGGCCGGGTTGTCACCGGCGTTCGAATCCGAAGACTTCGCGAGACTCAGGAACGCGTAGGCCGTCGCTGCGGCCACTCCCGGCTTTGGGAGCGCGCGGCAGCGCCACTCTCAACGTTGCGCGTGGCCAGCAGCGTATCCGGTCGCTTGCCGGCCTATCGCGGCGGTGACTTCGACGGCAGTCTCAGCGCTGAGAGTGATCTGCAGCGTATCCCTCCGCTCGGCGGGATATCGCGGCGGAGGTTCCGGTGGCACTCTCAACGTTGAGAGCAACTCGCAGCGCATCCGGCAGACGGCGCGATACTGCCGCGCCTCGGGCGTCTCTCTCACTTGATTCCGATCATGGGGATGTCCCAGTATGTCGATATCCAGAAGGGGACATCCGAATGCCATACGAGCTGCGCCTGTCGAGGCGGCTTCGGAGCGTCGGATGGAAGGTGAAGATTCGTGACAAGGAACGGCTCGAACCTCCGCACGTGACGATCATTCGTCTGACGCAGGCCTGGCGTGTGTGTCTTCGCGATGGACGGTTTCTCGAATTGGGCCGCTCGTGGCGTGACATCGACCCGGGGGTCAGGTCCGCGGTCGAAGCGAGTTGGGACGAACCGGCGGCAGAGTGGGATCGGATGTATCCAGAGAATCCGGTAGGCGCACCAGATGACGACTGATACGAACGCGGGTCAGGGGCGTTCCGGCCCGATCTTCGTGGTGGGCCGGGGACGGAAGAGTTTCGGCGCGCTGCCCAACTCGGGGGTCTGCCCTGCGAAGAGGGACTGCCTGGCGTCGTTTCGTGACGCGCCCCATGGCATGTGGGTGACTCTGGACACCAAGCTGCTCCTTCGCTCGATCGAGAGCTGGCTGACCGAGAGTGATGCGTCGGCTCCGCGGCTGGGTCGTCTCGTACTGCTGGAGCCACCCGCGCACTCCGCGGTTCCGGTCCTCCGGAGTCTCTTCCGAGATGTCGCCGGTGACGAACCCACCTACGTGTTTCTTCCCGCTCAGGAGGTCCTCGAGGTTCTCTCTCGGCCACGTGGCGAAGCACGTGACCTCTTCATCGGTGGTTGCTTCGATGAAACGACGGACTGTCTCGTGCTCGTGCGGGGCGACCTGCGCCGGATCGTGGTACCACTTCGCTCCTTCGAGGCTCGGACCGAGACCCGGCCCGATCCGAACCGACTGCGGTTCCTGGATTGTGGGCAGACGGTAGCGCTCGGGGACTACGAAGCCGCGGCGGATGCCGTCCTCTACGAACGCGACCCCGAGTACCGTCGGCGGCTGCATGCTCGGCGCCGGAGGGAAGACCAGGGGTTCGGCCCATCGCTGCGACGGCTACGTACACAGCGTGGACTCAGCCGCGACGACTTCGACGGGGTCAGCGCGAAGACGATTGCGCGGGTCGAACGCGGAGAGATGGAGCCGGGACCGCGGGCACGGCAGGCGATCGTCGACCGACTCGGGATGAGCATCGAGGAGATCCGGGCCTACTGACGCGCCGCTACCTGACGACGCCTTCGAGCATCTCCAGGAACTCCGCCTTCCCGATCCGTCCGACCGCGTAGTCGAGGACGTGGCCCTCGGAATCCGTGAAGATCGTGATCGGCGTGCCGCCCACGTTGTAGTGCCGGAACGCTTCGTCGCCGCCGGGTTCTCCTTCATAGACCATGACGGGGACGAACCGGGCGTTGAGCGCCTTCGTGACGTCGCGGTCGGAGAACACCTCCCGCTTCATGATCCGGCAGGGCACGCACCAGTCGGCCGTGAAGAAGAGGAGCATCGGCTGGTTCGTTTCGGCGGCGCGCTGCTTTGCCGAGACGATGTCCTCGGCCCACGCGATGTCGTTCGAGGGAACGTAGAACGAGTACCACGCGTAGCCGAGGGAGAGGACGAGGAACGAAAGCCAGAACCACCGCCAGAACGGATGGGAGCGTCTGCTCCGGGAGCCGGACGGGTCGTCCTGGGCCGGTCGGGATGTCGTCTTCTCGTTCTCCTGCTGCACTGGCGTCTCCTCTTTCGCCGCTCACCGCTCGCTCGCGGCTCGTGGCCCGCCGCTCGCGTCTGGCCGCCGCTTCGCACGGCTCGACGCTTGTGGGGCCTTCCTCTCCTCGACCCGTGCCATCGGTCCCCGGACCTCCGACCGGGATCCTCGATCCCCGGCGGCCTCTCCGTGGCGACGGCGCGAACGTAACCGCGCACCATAACGACTCGCAGAAGCGAGTGTCCACTTCGGTGACCCAACTCCGGTGACCGAACTCCGTCCAACCTATCCCGGTCCCGACGTGGTATCCTTCTTCCCGCGGGACTTTCCCGCATCCAACCACTCGCAGAGGAAAGATTCGTCATGAAGCGTCGGTGAACGAACAAGGGGCCCGAAGTCTTCGGGCCGGCTACGAGGTTCTCCCGGCGCTCCTAGAGGAATCGGCCTCCGGCGCGCCGAGAGAGCGCGACACGGAGGCATCGTGTACTCCTTCCACAACGCCCTGGAGCCGCCAGGCTCACCTGGGTCTCCCCGTTCCGGACGGATCGGGGTGGGACGTCCACTGTGTCTTCGACGGACGATCCGACCTCGACAACCCAAGGACAACGAGGAGACTTCGCATGAAGCAGTCCCTAGTGTGGGGCGGCGCGATCGCCGCTGCCGCTCTCTTCACCGTGACGAGCTTCGCTTCGGTTCCGAAGCGGATCTTCGTCGAGGAGTTCAGCGCAGACTGGTGTACCTACTGCCCGTATGCACGGTGTGCGATGGGCCAGATGGGCGACGAGTTCGGAGACCAGCTCGTCCACGTCGACACCCACGTCGGCAGCAGCGGCATCGACTGTGAGGGCGGGACGGCCCGCGCCAGTCGGTACGGAGTGAACGGGATTCCGGACGTCTGGTTCGAGGGGACGCAGCGGGTCACCGGAGCGAGCAGCTGCCCCACGGCGGCCACGCAGTACCGCGCGCGGATCAACAACCTGATTTCGTCGACGGGTGGGGTGAGCTCCGTGGACCTCTCCGTGACGCTTCAGGTCTCGGCCGGAGAAGCGACCGTCACCGGTGTCGCCGAGCTGGTCGACGACGTCGCGCTGACCGGACTCCAGATGACTCTCTATGTCGTCGAGGATCCCCTCAACTACTGCTGCGACGCGCACGGCGGGAACGAGTTCCACAACGTGTCGCGCGGCATCCGTTCGACTCCGATCACGCTCGCCTTTGGCGGCGGTCCGGTTCAGGTGGAGGAGACGTTCACGATCGATCCGGCCTGGACGTCCGAGAACCTCTTCGCGATCGGGGTGGTGGAGAACATCAGCGCGCCACGCACCGTTCACCAGTCCGCGGAGTTCCGCAACTACCTCCGGGTCCAGTTCGATCAGGCCATCGCTTCGGTGCCGGCCGGCAACGGCTCGGTGGAGGTGGGCGGAACGATCACGAACGGGAACGAGGCGGCGGACATCTTCGATCTCAGCGTGGCGGGGGACGAGCCCTGGACGCTCGAGTTCCAGGTCGAAGGGGACTCGAACTGGTACGACGCCCACTCCATTGCGCTCGCTTCCGGTGAGTCGAAGGACGTGACGTTCCGGGTGACGACCGATGGCACGCCGGTCAAGGCGAACGCGTATCTCCTCGCGCAGGCGGAGAGTGACGTCTACTCCGCGGCCGGCGCTCTCCGGGTCTTCAACGGTTCGCCCGCCATCCTCATGGTCGATGCGGACAACACGGGGAACTACGAGGATCCGTTCGAGGCGGCGATCACCGAGCTCGGATACTTCTACGACCTCCACGAGGCCACGTCCGGTCTCGGACCGCTCGCGGCCGGGATGCTCGGCTACGACGGGATCGTCTGGGAAACCGGCTACGTCGTGAGTCCTCTGGCCGAGGACAGAGGGACGGCGCTCGAGGCCTACCTCCAGAGCGGCGGCAACCTCGTCCTCGCGTCCATGGGGTTCACGAGCGCGATCGGAAACACACCGGAGCTGAGAGCGCTGCTCGGTATCGACAGCTACGTCTCGAACACCGGAGCGGACGAAGCGAACGGTGTGGATGGCGATCCGGTTTCGGACGGCGAGAACCACGTCCTCGTCTGGCCGTCGTCCTCGGCCGACAAGACGGACACGGTGGATCCGACCGGTACCGCCGCCACCATCTTCCGGAACGAGCAGGGCGCGTCGATCGCGCTGCGGCACGAGCTGACCTCGGGGAACCGGGTCGTCTTCTCCTCGGTCCAGCACACCGCGTTCGACGCCTCCGCGCAGCACGTGGCGAAGCGGATGATCGACTGGGTGCTGGGATCGCAGGATCCTTCGTCCGTCGAGGGAGACGCGCCGTTCCTCACGAGCCGGATCGATGCGTCGCCGAACCCGTTCTCGCCGGGGACGGATCTGTCGTTCCGTCTGAGCGACTGGGCGGCGGGCGAGAGCGTCTCGCTCCGGATCGTGGACGCGGGTGGTCGCGCCGTCACCACGCTCGTGCAGGGATCGATGGCTCCGGGCACGCACACCGTGACGTGGAACGGTACCGATGCAGGCGGCCACGAGATGCCGAACGGTCTCTACTTCGCGGTCCTCTCGACCGCTGACGGCGACCAGAAGACGAAACTCGTCAAGATCCGCTGACGAACGAAGGACGGAACGAGGGATCACGGGCCGACTCGTGGTTCCTCCATCCGCGGGCGCGAGGGGGGACGAGGAGAGACGCCGGGCCTATCGCATGAGTTTGGTCTGCATCTCCTCGGCGCGGCTCGTCCACTCCTCCGCCCGCGAACGCAGCTCCTCGGTCGGTGCCGGTTCACCGGCGCCGGCCGACGCGCCGGCACCCGTCGACGCGCCGGCACCCGTCGACGAGCCAGCACCCGTCGACGAGCCAGCGCCCGCTTGGACATCTCCGCGACCATCCGCGGTACCAACCGAGCGACCACCTGTGCGAACCGTCGCTGCCGCTCCGCGCTGCCACTCTGCATAGATCTCCGCGATCGACTCACAGATCACGACCGTCTCGGCTTCCGGCTCGAGGCCGGGCGCAGCCTCCGTCCAGAGTGCCTCGGCTTCCGCGCGTTTTCCCTGTCGCGCCAGGGCGATCCCGAGATCGGCACCCAGGATGGAGAGGGTGTAGACATCGTCGGGTTGGGTCGTGAGTGACGTGTCGTAGGCATGCCGGAGGAGCTTCGCGGCTTCCGTGGTCTTTCCGCGTTCGAGAAGGATGGCTCCGAGCAGGCCTTCGGCGTCGATGGTCCGGGGATGATCGGCGCCGAGTTCACGGCGGAGGGCGGTGACCCCGGCCGAGGCCATGGCTTCTCCTTCCGCCCCGTGGCCGAGCCTCATGCGGGAGAGGGCGAGGTGCATGCGGGAGCGGATCGTGTCGGGGTGATTCTCACCGAGGGCTTCGGTGCGGCGCTCGACGATGTACGCATGGAGCGAATCGGCCGTGGCATAGTCGCCCAGGATCTCGTTGGCCTCGGCGATGTTGTTGAGGCTGTTGAGCGTCACCGGATGGCCCTCTCCGTAGATCGTTCGCTTCGCAGCGAGCGCCTCCGTCCAGAGGGGAATGGCTTCCCTCAGCCGCCCCTGGCCGGCAATCGTGTTCGCGAGATTGTTCTTCAGGATGAGCGACTCGGCGTCGTCGTCGCCGAAAATGCGTCTGCGGATCCCGATCGTGGCGACATAGAGCGACTCCGCGCGGACGTCCTCTCCGATCTCCTGGTAGACGACGGCGAGGGACTGCATGGCGAGGGCGGAGCGCAACTCGTCTCCCCTCGCGTCCGAGTCTCGGATCACCTGTCGGAACTCCCGGACCGCGTCGTCGACTCGTCCCTGAGCGCGGTACACGCTGCCGAGCCAGGTGCGCCAGAAGTCCTGCTGGGACTCGACGTCGTCGTCCTGGTCGCTCGAAGGTCTGCTCCCGCCCTCAGGCAAGATGCCGAGTGCGCTCTCGAGGAGGGACTCGGCGGCGTCGTACTCGCCCTGCCGGTAGGACAGGATCCCGAGCGCGGCGTAGTCCTGTCCGAGGTCGGCGGGGTCGCCAACCGTCTCCGAGAGAGCGAGGGCGCGTTCGAAGTGGGGGCGGGCGGCCGCGTAGTCGCCGAGTTCCGTGTAGGTGTCCCCGAGCGTGGCCCGGATGGCGCGCTCGACCTTCGGAAGGTCGGCGAACTTCCCACCCGCGGCGGACTCTTCGTCGATTCTCGACGCAGCGACGTCGAGGACTTCCTTCATCGAGACGTCCTTTCCGCGGCCCGCGGCCTTGGAGGGAGCGACGGCGGCGAGGAGGTCGTGGTTGAGGAACTCGTTCACGGCCCGGGCGATCTGGGCCTCGGTGTTCGCGCGCTGCTCCGCCTGGCGGGCCCTGAGCATGCCCCAGGAAGTACCGGCGACGGCGATCACGAGCAGGGTGAGGACGGCGCCGATGGCAGCGAAGAGCCCCTTGTTCCTTCGGATCAGTTTGCCGAGCCGGTAGGTCGCGGTCGGAGCGGATGCGGTCACCGGCTCGTCCTTGAGATGACGGCGGATGTCCGCGGCGAGTGCGTTCACCGTCTGGTAGCGCCGGTTCCGATCCTTCTGGAGCGCCGTCATCACGATCGCATCGAGGTCGCCCTTGAGTTCGCGGCGGAGTTCGGCGGGGCTCACGCGCCGCTTCGTCGCGATCTCATGGAGCTGTGCGTCCTGAGAGGAGACGCGGGACGACGGCGTGGGTGGATCGACTTCGCGGATCGTCTTTCGGAGCGCGTCGTATCCCGCGGACCTGAGTGCGTCCGACGAGAAGGGGAGGGCGCCCGTCAGGAGTTCGTAGAGGATCACGCCGAGCGAGTAGACGTCGCTCCGCGTGTCGATGTCGGCCGAGGTGAGATCGGCCTGTTCCGGACTCATGTACTCGGGTGTTCCGACGAGCTGCCCGATCTCGGTGAACATGGAACGGTCCGTGAGGGGAGTCGACATCGCTTTGGCGAGCCCGAAGTCGATGATCTTGGGCTGCGGCGTTCCGCTCACGTCCGTGACGAGGAGGTTGGTCGGCTTGAGGTCCCGGTGGAGGATCGCCTTCTGGTGCGCGTGCTGGACGCCGTCGCACGCCTTGACGAAGAGTTCGAGCCGCTTCCGGGTCGAGAGTCCGTTCCGGTCGCAGTAGTTCGTGATCGGCTCGCCCTTCACGTACTCCATGACGAAGTAGGGGCGACCGGTCTCCGTCTCTCCCGCGTCGAGGACTTTCGCGATCGCGGAGTGGTCCATGAGGGCGAGGGCCTGGCGCTCGGCCTCGAAGCGTGCGATCACGCTCTGCGTGTCCATCCCACGCTTGATGATCTTGAGGGCGACGCGCCGGCGGATCGGATGGGTCTGGTCCGCGAGCCAGACCTGACCCATACCGCCTTCGCCGAGTTTCTGTTGGAGCTGGTAGGGACCGATGGTGTCGCGGGCGGACGTGGGCGGTTCGACCGGGAGGGTCTCTTCGGTTTGGGGCGAACGAGTGTCGTCGTGGGTCTCGCCCGCTCGCTTCATGGCCCCGGTGTCGGCGGTCTCGCCCGCAGGGTCGACATCGGCGTGGCGGTCTGGCCCGCCCGGCGCGGTTGGTTGGTCCATGGGCCGAGAGTGTAGTCCGGTTTGGTTGGAGGAGCGACCGGATAGGGGGGATCGGCGACTCTCGGTGAACTCCGCCGCCCAGGTGCGGGCGGGACACCGGAGCGAGTCTTGACACTCCTCCCATCGGCGGCGAGGAGCGGACCGCGGCGTTGCTGAGCTCATGGCGCCGACGCATCGCGGCCGTCCGACGCGGGCGGCGCGCGGCCTCTCTGTTCCAAGGAGGACGACATGCCCGGACCGCTCACTGGACCCACGCGCAACGTCGCCTCGGCGCCCGTCCGATGCGCGTCGACATCACCGACCACGCTCTGGTCGCTGACGATCCAAGTACTGCTCGTGATCTCGTTGGGGACGGTCCCCATCCTGATGTCGGCAGGCACGGCTCGGTCCGAGGACGCCGCACCGACCGGGTGGCAATCGCCGCCGGAGGACATTCTCGAAGTCCTCCACGCCCCGCAGCTTCCCTGGGTCTGGAACTCGCCGTCGGGTGAGCATCTCCTCCTCGCCGACCCGATCACCTACCCGCCACTCGCGGAACTGGCGGGCCCGATGTTCAAGCTCGCGGGCATCCGCGTGAACCCGGCCGTCAACGGCAACCACGGCCGGCACGGCGGCACTTCCCCACGGTTGGTCGAGGTCGAGGGCGGCGCGACGCAGTCGCTGGGACTTCCGGACGACGCGGAGGTCGTCGACGTTGCCTGGACCGTGGACGGAAAGCGCTTCGCGCTCACCGCGATCCAGGGCGACCATCATGGGCTCTGGGTGGGTTCCGTCGACGGTGCCGCCCACGAAATCGAGGGGATCGCCGTCAATCCGCTCATGGGCGGAGGGGTTCGCTGGATGCCCGACCAGGAGAGGCTCCTCGTCCTTCGCATTCCGGATCGGGGAGACCCGCCCGCTCCTCCCGCGATTCCCGCCGGTCCGGAGATCGTCGAAGGCGCCGGCGCATCGGCTCGGTCCACCTACGAAGCCCGCAACCTCCTCACCACCGCCCACGACGACGCCTTGTTCGAGTACTACCTGACGGCCGAGCTCGTGGTCGTGAACCCTTCGAACGGCTCGACGGAGATCGTCGGGAAGCCCGCGATCTACCGAAGCGTCGAGGTCTCGCCGGACGGGAAGTACATCCTCGTCGAGCACCTGGCAAAGCCGTGGTCGCACGAGGTGGCCTGGTGGCGGTTCGCGCACGAGGTCGAGGTCTGGGACGAACGTGGCAAGCGTGTGGCCACGGTCGCGTCGCTTCCGCTCGCCGATCAGGTGCCGGCGCATGGAGTCCCCGAGGGACCGCGTGCGGTGACGTGGCGCTCGACGGCACCGCACACGCTGTTCTGGATCGAGGCCCTCGATGGGGGCAACCCGGTCGCCGAGGCCGACCACCGCGACCGTCTCATGCGGCTGTCCGCTCCGTTCACGGGCGAGCCGGAGGAAGTGTACCGGGCCAAGCACAGGATCCAGCAGTGGGAGTGGGGTGAGAACGGCGGCACGCTCATGCTCACGGAGTGGGAGAGACTTCGCCGTTGGCTCTACACCTGGATTCTCGACGTGGACAACGGCTCCGCACGTCTCTGGTTCGACCGCGATGAGTCCGATCGTTACGGCGACCCGGGCCGTGCGCTCACTCGATCGCTTCCGAACGGTCACCCTGTCTTGCGCCAACGAGGAGACGCCGTCTACTTCCGGGGAGGCGGCGCGACCGATCAGGGCGACCGGCCTTTCCTCGACCTACGCAGCCTCGAGTCCGGTGAAACGGAGCGGCTGCACCGCTGTCCTCCGGACCGCTACGAGTACGTCGTCGCCGTGGCGGACGATGATCGACTCATGATGCGCTCGGAGTCGTCGACGGACGTGCCCAACTACTACCGCGTCACGCTCGGAGAGGAGATCGAGGCTCCGGAGGGAGAGGCCACGCGCGCGCATGCGCTCGAGCCGATTACGAAGTTCACCGATCCCACACCGCAGATCCGCCAGATCGAGAAGCGGATCGTCCGCTACGAACGGGAGGACGGCGTCCCGCTGAGCTTCACGCTTCACCTGCCTCCGGGCTACGAAGAGGGCACTCCGCTGCCCACCGTCGTCTACGCGTACCCGCTCGAGTACTCGGGAGCGAGCACGGCCGGGCAGGTGAGCGGTTCCGAGCAGCGGTTCAGTCGGTTCTACGGTCCGACCCACCTCTACTTCCTGCTCCGGGGCTACGCGGTTCTCGACGATACGGCGATGCCGATGATCGGAGACCCGGAGACGGTGTACGACACGTTCGTGCCCCAGCTCGTCGCCGACGCCGAGGCCGCGGTCGCGAAGGCCGTGGAGATGGGGATCGCCGATCCCGAGAGGATCGGCGTCATCGGACACAGCCACGGCGCCCTCATGGTCGCGAACCTGCTCGCCCACACGGACCTCTTCCGGGCCGGGATCGCCAGGAGCGGCTCCTACAACAAGACGAACCAACCCTATGGTTTCCAGGGCGAGCGGCGCTCGCTGTTCGAAGCCCGCGACGTCTACATCCAGGTCTCCCCGACCTTCTTCGCGGACAAGGTCAACGAGCCGATCCTCGTCATCCACGGTGACGACGACTCGAACCCCGGCACGCTGACGTTCCAGAGTGAGGTTTTCTTCGAGGCGGTGCGGGGGGCGGGCGGCACGACGAGGCTCGTGCTGCTGCCGTTCGAGGACCACGGCTATCGCGCACGGGAGAGCATCGAGCACGTCCTGTGGGAGCAGTTGCGTTGGTTCGACCTGTACCTGAAGGGCGAGAGCTGAGCGCCGAGGTTCGGTCCACTTCTGACGACCCCTCTCGAACCGGAAGCGACTCCGAGTCGCTTCCGGTCCCGAGGATCGCCGTTGCCCTGCTCCAGGCGGTCGGATAGCGTCCCCCCATCCCGATTCCTTCCATCCAGAACTCCAAAGGAGGCCGCATGTCTGCTCTCGTCATCTGGGGCGAAGACGATCACGAACGGCGTGGGCGCGCGCTCGCGACGACCTACGCCACGACCGCGCAGAAGATCACCGTCAAGCCGAGCAAGATGCCCGGACTCGCGACGCTGGTGTTCTGGGGGCACGGCGATCCGTCCGCGTTCTGCGGTCTGGGCTCCAAGGCGTTCGTCGACCTGGTCGCGGCCTGGAGAAAGCTGAACGGCGACCTCCGAACCGTCGAGATGCTGACCTGCAACGCGCGGCACAAGCAGTTCGGCTTCCCGGACTCCTACACGGAGCAGGTCGTCAAGCTTCTCGGAAAGAAGCACGCCGACATCAAGTTCAAGGCCCTCCCGGTCGCGGTCGGGCCGAGCGGCAAGACGGCCGACTATTCGATCCTCAAGTGGCATCCCGCGTCGGCCACCTGGGCCTACATCGGGGCGCCCGGGGACTTTCCGCAGCAGGGGTCCTCGACGACGATGGACAAACACATGCACGCGGCCGACATCAAGCTCGCGGACTTCATGCCCCCGCGCGGCGACAACGTCGGTTACGTGCGCGCCCACGCCGCGATGAAGGCGTTCAAAGGGATGACCGTGACTCATCCCTACGCAATCAAGAGGAAGTGGGACCAGAAGCAGGTCGACCAGTACAACGACGAGCTGAATCTCGTGAAGCGGGACAGCTACATCATGGCGGGGACGATCGGCCTCCTCCGTTGGTGCCTGACCGAGATCAACTGATCGAGAGGAGAGGCGCAGCCGGTCCCGAGAGGACGGAGGGTCGAGGAGGGAGCGATGTCGGATCCGGCCGCGGATCGTTCGAGGAGGCGGCAGGAGCGGTTCCAATCCGCGGAGTGTCGAGGAGCGGCTGAAGCGGTCCTGGCGGCGGTCGGGTATACTCCTCGGATCCGTCACCGACCTGCAGGTCCGTCCGATGGCGGAACCATGGGCCGGGGAACCCAGCGCGCCGCAACCGAGAGGGCTCGTTGATCGCGAGAATCCGTCGACTACTGGAACGAGCGATCCAGACCCAGTTCGTCAAGGACGCGAGCGTTCTCACCGGCGCGCAGCTCGCGGTCACGCTCCTTGCCTTCGTCCAAGGCATCGTCGTGGCATCTTGGTTGGGGCCGAAGAACTACGGGATCGCGCTCCTCATCATCTCCATCCCTTCGATGATGTTCGGAATCCTCGATGCGCGGACGAGCGCCGCCGCGGTCAAGTTCCTCAGTCAGTTCAAGGCCGAAGGAAGCCCAGCGCGTGCGCTCGCGATGTGCAAGCTGGCCTACACTCTGGACTTCGGGATCGCCGCTCTGGTGTTCCTCGCGGTTGCGGTGGTGGCACCCTGGGCGCAGACGCGGATCGTCCACTCGGACGGCACCGCCGGTCTCATCGTCCTCTTCGCCGCCGCGTACCTTCCCCGCGCGCTCACGGGTAGCTCGCAGTCGATTCTCACCGTGTCCGGGAACTACCGCTCCATGGCCGTCGCGCAGCTCGTGGCCAAGGTGGTCGGGCTCGTTTCCGTGCTCGCGCTGGTGTGGGCGGGTTGGGGCGTTCGGGGCGTGATCTTCGGCAGGATGGCGGAGATCACCACCCTGGGTGTGTCCCTGGGTGTCCTCGCGGCCGGAACGGTCCGGAGGACCTGGGGCGGTTCCTGGTTCGGGGCTGGTTTGGGTGCCCTGGCCGGACGTCGTCGGGAGATCTTCCGCTTCCTCGGCTACACGGAGCTGACGGAACTCGCCCAGGTCGTGACCAAGCAGGCGGACGTCGTGATCCTCGGATACTTCGGCGGCCCCACCGAGGCGGGATACTACGGACTCGCTCGGCGACTGACCGGTTTCGCGGGAACGATCGTCGAGCCGCTGCAGTCCGTGCTCTTCCCCCGCCTCGCGCGTTACTGGGCGGAGGGGGACCTCTCCGGACTCTCCCGAACGCTTCGTCGCTTCGTCCTGGGAATCAGTCTTCCTCTTGCCGGAGGGATTCTCCTCGCGATTCCGATCGTCGGCCCGTTCATCCACCACGTGGTGGACCCTGAGTTCGATCCCGCCGCCACCGTCTCGCGGATCGTCTTCGTGTCCACGGCCTGTTGGATGGCCACCTGCTGGCTCCGGCCGCTCTTCCATGCGATGGCGGATGTTCGGTTCCTCTTCCGCTACGCACTGGTCCTGAACCTAGTTTCGCTGGCCGGATTTCTGCTTCTCGCCGGAACCCACGGGGCGGTCGGGATCGGCTGGGTCCACCTGGTGCTGGGTGGGATCGTGGGACCGCTGGTCTCCGTCCGGTTCGCCTCCACCGACTGCACCTGGCTCGGAGCGGACCGGCCCACGCGGGAGCCGCCCCCGGTCTGACGTCCCCGCGCGACTAGTTCGGACCCCAGCGTCGAGAGACCAGCCGGCCAAACAGTGGGCTCGGGGTCCCCGTCCTCGTGGACGACCAGACGCCCGTAGAGACCCTCGTAGTTCCGGACCATCGTGCTCAGCTCGTACTGGGAGTGCGCGAGTTCGAACCCCCGCTGCGCCAACGACTCGGCCAGAGATGGGTCCCCCTTCACTTCGAGGATCCGATCGGCCAGGGCGACGTGATCTCCGGGCGGAAAGAGCAGTCCCGCGTGGCCGACCGTCTCCACCATCCCACCGACCGCCGAGGCGATGACAGGGGTGCGGCAGGCCATCGCTTCGACCGAGATGGTCCCGAACATCTCCTCCCAGACCGAAGGCAGCACTACGGCGAACGCCTGCTGGTAGTGTTGGATGAGAACGCTCATCGAGACCGCGCCACGGAACTCCACTCGATCCGCGACTTCCAACTCCTGGGCCAGCCGCTCGAGATCGCCACGCTCCGGTCCGTCGCCCAGCACCACGACGGGGAAGTTCTGCCCCCGACGGCGGCACTCTGCGACAGCGCGGATCAGGTGCACTCCACCTTTCTCCGGCGTCAGACGGGCCGCGAAGAGGAGGAAGTCCCGGCGAGGGGATGCGGCAGGCACCAGCTCGTCCATCGGGAGCCCATACGGGACGTAGGGCGAGTCGGCCGGGAGTCGGGAGAGAAAGACGCGACAGGTCCCCACGACGGTGACGAACCGATCCCGTGCGCGTTGGGCGAGGGGATCGAGGAGCCAATGTCGCGGGCTGCGCCTGAAGCGCGTCTGCTCGCACCAGAGACACGGCATCTCGAATCGACAACGGGGCTCCCACCAGCGCCAGGTGAGGGCGCGTCCGCAGAGCCTGTCTCCTGATTCGTGGTAGACGTACAGCATCGGCTTGCGAAGGAGGAGCCCGAAGAAGAGAACCGGCCAGGAGTGGATGTTCAGGTGGACGACGTCCGCGTCCGCTACGAGACGGTGGAGCCTCTCGAGTTTCGGGCGGTAGTGGATCGGAAAGCCCAGGTTCGTGGGGACGGCGGGCGGATCGGTGTGGGTCGCGACGACCGAGACGTCATGACCGAGCCCGGCCAGGCCGGCCGCGAGCCGCGTCGTGTGCAGCTGCTTTCCACCGATGGATGGGAACGCCTTCCGATTGACGATCAGGATGCGCAACGCCGCCCCCCCTCGGGTACGCCCGAGAACGACGGCGAAATGTGCGACGGCGGGGGGCGGGTTGTCAATCCGCGAACAGATGGACCGGGATGGAGTGAGTTCGTGTTTGCTAATGGCTGAGCTGAAGCAAGATGACTGGAGCTAATGCAAGTTCCCTGGCACCCTCCGTGATCGAACGGATCGGGGGCTTTCCGTGCGTCCGCTGCTGGTGTGGGACGCGCGGATGGAAGGGCGCATGGGTTCGTCCTACCGACCCGGTTCGAACCGAGGGTCGTGAGGCCTTCTCGCCGTGGTCGGATCTCATCCTCCGAGGACTGGGTGGGCTTCGGCACGGAAAGGGCCCAGAAAGGGAGGAGTTGCATGCGCTGGAAGCACTGGATGTGGATCGTGGTCGCCGCCCCGATCATCGGCCTGGCGGCCGGATGCTCCGATGACGACGATGATGCGCCGATTCAGCCGCCGGTGACGGTGGATCAGTTCGATGTCGTTCGGCAGGCGTTCGACACGTATCTCAGTTCCGGGGCGGCCCCGACCATCGAGTCGTCGACCGTGTGGAGCGAACTCAATGATTCCGAGGACGGGCCGTTCGTTCTCAGCGTGCGGAGCGCGGATCACTTCGCCATCGGTCACGTTCCGGGTGCGGTCAATATTCCGTGGCGGTCGGTAGCCGATCCCGCCAACCTCGCCACCCTGCCCACGGGCGAGAAGATCGTGGCCTACTGCTACACGGGCCATACCGGCCAGGTGGCGACCACGGTGCTGAGCGCGATGGGATACGACGTCGTCAACATGAAGCACGGGATGATGGCCTGGTCGAAGGACGAGGACGTGCGAGTGATCGCGCCGTTCTCGGACTCCCCTCAGGACTATCCGCTCGAGACGACGGCCAACACGCTCACTGAGACCTACGATCTCCCGGACCTGGATGTCACGGACTCGACCGACGAGGCCGTCATCGTGCGCGAGGCCATGGCCGATCTGCTCGCGGACTTCAGTCCAACGATGAACGCCTCGGATCTCTATGCGAACATCGCCGATGGAAACCCCGACAACGACTACTTCATCCTGAGCGTACGGAGCGCGGCCCACTACGCTCTCGGCCACATCCCCGGCGCGTACAACATTCCGTGGCGGGACATCGCGAAGACGGAGAACCTGCAGAAGCTCCCGACGGACCAACCGATCCTCGTCTACTGCTACACCGGGCACACGGGCCAGATCGCGACGACGGTACTCGCGGCTCTCGGATACGATGCCGTCAACCTCAAGTTCGGAATGTGCTCCTGGACGACCGACCCGGAGATCCGGGTCGCCGCTGCGTTCAGTGAGGACGACTACGCGGACTACCCGGTCGATACGGGATCGGGCAAGTAGTCGAGTCGTTCCTTCCGGGTCGGCCGGAGCGTGCAAGCTTCCGGATCGGCGAACTCGAGACGACGATGCGTTCCCGCGTCGCGAGTGCGTCGTCTCGCTACCGGCCGCCCGGAGTGAACTGGAGCCCGATGGAGAGGAGGAGGTCCACCTGGGAGAGCTCCTCTGACCGCACGTCGCCGACCTCGTACCACGTGGTGTGGAAGTGGGCATCGAGGTCCGACCGCAACGCGACCGTCTCTCCGAGCGGAGCCCAGCCTCCCAGCCCGAGGACACCCGTCAGGGCGTTGCCACCTTCGATGTACTCGTCGTAGTTGCTTCCCTGCATGCCGAGGCCGCCGTGCAGGAGGAGCCTCTTCTCCGTTCCGAGACCCACGACGACCTGAGCGGATCCGTAGAAGAGTGAGAGGTCGATCGATCCAAACGTTCCGTCCCCGAGGAACCCGGCGTCGAGGGACGAACGGACGAAGTGTCCGGTCCCTTCCAGGGCGATGGCGTCGTTGAGCCAGATCGTGAGCCGTCCCCCTAGGCCCACGGCATTGTCGAACCTGGCCGTGATCCCGCCTTCGTCCACGACGTTCGCCGTGGGATTGAAGTAGGCGACCGACGGGACGAGGTCGACCCGCGTCTCGGCCGCGGAGACGGTGGCGAAGCCGAGGAGGAGCGCCGGTAGGACGGCACGACTCAGCGCTCCGAGAATCCGGTGTCTCCTGGGATGTGGTGTCGACTCGAGGTGTGCGGGCCTCGGGGACGACTCGCGGCGTGCCTGCCTGCGTGTCGGTCCATCGCACCCCTGCCGGCGGGTCCTCTCGTGTGTCGGGGTCGCCTGACGCCATGTCGTCTGACGACCCTGGGTGGCTTTCGTCGAGTGCATCGGTCCTGCTCCTGTGGTTGTGGCTTCGTCGGCCTGGGCTCATCGCCTTCCATCCGTACCAACGGGGACGAACGCAGGATCACGCAACGAAATCTCCCGGAGAGCTGGCGTCAGTTCAGAGACCCGCCGATGCCCCCGATCCCAGAGGTGACGAGATAGTAGGCGGCTCCATCCAAAGACGCGCCGACGATGAAGCCGAACAGCGTCCAGTAGCTGCCCCGATCGCGGCGCCTCATTTGGGTGGTTTCGATGCTGGCGACGTCCAGGGTGTCGCGCGCGAAGGGCGTGTAGCTCGTATCGGGCGAGGCGCTGTAGATGAGCCAGGTCTGGCCCGAGGTCGAGTCCTCCTGGACCGCTTCCACGATTCCACGGATCCGGGTCCCCGACGTCGTGGCGGCCCGGAACCACTTGCCTTGGGCTTCCGGGGCCAGGACCTCCTCGACCGGGACGTTTGTGAAAGGTGTGTCGGCTCGGTGGCCGCCCCAAACCCCGATCGCGGTGCAGCCGGTGCAGTTCAAGAGAGCGGTGACGACGAGTGCGAAGGCGGTGATTCGGCGACTCACTGGGCCTCCCTTCGCCCGGCTAGCGGGTCGTGGGGTCGACGATAGTGAGAGTCTGCCCGTTCGGGATCCGGATTTCCAGTGTCCAACCCGGAGGAACCACTTCCGTGACCTCGAACGTCTCTCCGCTTCCGGCCTCCGCCTTGGCGACGACGTGGTCCTCCGTCAGAGGTAGATCTCGATCCGGTCCGTGGCTCCAGACGATCTCAGCCAGATCGTTCCGCGGATCTCCCAACTGCCTTCGATCGCTCCTCTGGGCCGAGAGGGCCACCTCACCGGCGTCGAACGCGTGCGAGACGAGGTGGGAACCGCTGGTCCTGACTCCGGACGCGCACGCCGGTTGGACCTTCCCACGGGAGGTCCAACACCGACTCTTCATGGTCGGGAGCCGGCGCACGCTCCGGTGAGGCGAGGAGATCGGACACCAGCTCCTCCGGTGGAGAGAGCCAGCGTGGCGCTCGCCGCGACGCGGAGAGGCGACGGGCCACGGACTCGGGTAGGTCCTTTGGTCGTGTTCACTGGCCATAGGTCTCTTCCAGGATCTGGCGCAGCCGCTCGAGGCAGCGTCCGCGAATCGGTCCCACCGATCCGATGGCGAGTCCGAACTCGGCGCAGATCTGTTCGTATGAAGGGGTCGTCGCACCAAAGAAGAGAAAGCGGAGAAACTCCGCGCATCGCGGATCCAGTCGATCGAGCGCGATCTCGAGCTGGACCCGGGCTTCCGCGGCGATCACGTCGTCGCTCGCGAGGGAGCGCGGATCGATCAACTCGCGGGGCAGCGGGGAGCATGCGGCGGCGTTGCGTGGCGACTTTGTAGGAGAGTCGACGCGTCGCCACGATGAGCCACCGAGGGAGAGCCTCTGGGCTACGGATCCGGGCCGCGGAGAGGTTGAGTTCGAGGAACACCTCTTGGAAGACATCGCCGGCGTCTTCGGAGGACAGTCCGGTCGCGAATGCCGTCGAGTAGACGAGGTCCTTGTAGCGCACGACGAGTGCACCCCAGGCGGCCCGGTCACGATGTGCACACCGTGCGAGCAGCTCCGCGTCTGTGGCTTCCGGATTCTCCGCGGGAGGTCGAGCTGAGGGGTGTGGTTCCACGATGGGGGCAGTCTATCACGAGCGTGACGACTGCCCCAGTGGGACGCCGGGTCGCGCCGAGGCGCCACCCGGCGGTGGGGTCGCCACCTGGCGGTGGCGATTTCGGCGGACTACTGCGGGGTGACCGTGAGCCAGGCTGTCGAGAGCGCTCTTCCGCCTGCTTCGAGACGGAGGAGATACCTTCCCGCGGCGACGCGGGATCCCGAGCGGTCGAGTCCGTTCCACGCGAAGTGGTCCGGGGCGTCCTCCAGCTGGCCGCTCCAGGCGGTCGCGACTTCCCGGCCGACTACGTCGAACACGCGCAGGTGGCCGGCGCCGCGGGCCGAGGCGTCGCGGAGGTTGTGCTCGATCACGACTGCGCCGCCCGTCGGGTTCGGATAAGAGCGCAAGTAGACGATCGAACCATCGAGCAGATCGGTCAGGTCTGCGTCCGACTCCGCGAACCGATCCGAACCGAGCGATACGGATCGATCCGGCTCAGTCAGCGGGCCGCACCCGGCCAGTGGCCAGTCGGCCTCGGCGATGCCGAGGCCAGACCCCAGCGCGGCACCCTGAGCCCAGTAGTACATCCGGATCTTGTTGTTGTTCTCCAGCGTGTAGCTACTCACCATGTACTGGACGTCGTCCCATGCGCCGCTCGCCACGGGCGGCTTGTCGAGCACGACGCCCGTCTTGCACCACGTCCGTCCGTAGTTGGTCGAGATGGCGTGGCCGATCTTCGCGCAACCTCGGGTCGTGTTGTTGATCCAGTCCGCACCGGTATAGAACAGGTGCACGACCGCGTTGCTGTTCGGATCGTTCATGAGCACCGGGTTGGCGATGGCGCCCTGGTCCCAGTCGTTGCATCCACCAGGAACGAGCGCTGGGTTGAGCGGCGACTTCGTCCAGGTGAGACCACCGTCGGTCGACATGGCGATGTGGGTCTCCGCGAGTTGGAACGGAGTGCTCTCACCGACGCAGCCGACCGTGTACGCCATCATCCAGACGTTGCCGTACCTGTAGATGGCCGAGGGATTGTCGACGAACGTCGCCGAAGATCCGGACGTGAGCACCGGTGCCGGGTCGGGCGTCCAGGTGAGGCCGTCGTCGGTCGAGACCGCGCGGGCGATGCCTGGCGTCGAACCGCTCGCCTTGAAGTAGACGACGAGGCTGCCGTCCGGGAGGTAGTGCGGATCCGGACACTTGATGCCGGTCCACCAGTGGGTGTTCGTGCCGATGACGACGGGTCCGTCCGTCCAGGTGAAGCCGCCGTCGGTCGACACGTTGCGATGGAACCCGGTACCGGATCCCGGTGCGCCATCGAGGGTGAGCTGCAAGTAGTTGAGGTTGTCCTTCTTTGCGATCCCGAAGCACCCGGCCCGCCGCGAGATCGGGGCGGAGATGTGTCCGGGCAGGCGCTGGAACGGGGTGGCCGGATTCACGGTCCCGCACGTCGCGTTGGCGCACGGTGGGGTCGGGCAGGTCGTCGCCCCGCTGAGCAGATCAGGAAGCGGCGAGTCGCCCTGCTGGAGTTCGCCTTCCGAGAGCAGGAAACCCTCCGTCCCCGGAATGGGCAGCCCGCCGATGGACGTCGCCTCGTTGCAGGCGTTGGATGTGGTGTCGATGGTCACGAGCGCGAGCAACGCGACCGCGAGCGCGGGGCGGCAGTGCCGCACGAGAGGTTTCATGGGTCCTCCAAGTTCTGAACCGAGTCGTGTGAGTCGTGAGTCGAGGTCGCGTCGCTCCGGGTTGCGAAAGGGGGCGCCGCGGGCAAGAAGGGAGCGAAGTCCACGTTTTGATACGGCTCACGTCGAGAAAATGATCGCGCGGGTGTATCAATCCCGCCCTTCACCGCCCTTGGAAGCACCGATCGACGACGTTCCACTGTCCACCCGTGATCCCAGGAGGGAGACATGCGCTCGCGTTGGCTCGCTTTCGTCGTGCTTCTCGGAGCCCAGCTCTCAGGCTCCGTCGCTCAGGGCGCAGACACTCTGTTCATCTATTGCTGCGCCGGGTTCCGTCCGCCCATCGAGGCGGTGGCACGTGCCTTCGAGAGCGAGACGGGCATCCGCTCGGACCTGACATTCGCGGGGAGCGGGTGCCTGGTCGCGCAGGCCGAACTCGCCGGCCGGGGCGACCTGTTCCTTCCCGGGGAAGTCCACTACATGGACAAGGCGCGCGAGCGGGACATCGTGGACCGAGTCTCGGACGTCGCCTACCTCAAGCCCGTCATCGCCGTCGCGGCGGGAAACCCACGCGGAGTGCACGGTCTGGAGGATCTCGCGATGGACGGACTGCGGA
>JAWKQE010000051.1:0-24614 GCA_041390305.1 Candidatus Eiseniibacteriota bacterium | reverse complement strand
GACCCAGCTCGAACTCTGCCGTAGCCGGATCGAGGTCCATCGTCGCCTCAGGCGCGGTGTTGTCCACCACGATGACCGCGTTCGTGAAGTCGAGAGATCCGAGGTCTTCCTCGTTGCCCTCTTCGTCGATCGCCGAAGCCGTGAGCTTGTAGCGACCATCCGGGAAGAGGAGATCGTTGGAGACCGCGTCACGCTCGAGCGTGTTCCAGGTCAGGTGCCAGTTGTAGAAGCCGTTGAACGACGGGGCGACTTCGTCCTTGCCGATGAGGATCGGCGAGGTCGGGTTGTCGTTGCCGTCGAGCGGCCAGGCCCAGAACGAGACCGTGGCGATGCCGTCGTCGGTCGCGTTGCCGATGCCGTAGTCGTCGGCCCACGTACGCGCCATCAGAGTGACGACGTCCGCGACCTTGACATCCTGACGATCGTTACCGCTGTCGTTCTCGTCGGTCAGCATGCTCTCACCGACCCAGCGCGGGAAGGTGTTGCACTCGTCACCGACGGTCACGATGCCTTCGTCGCCTTCCGGATCCTGAACGCCGTCGTCGTAGCCCTCACTGACGAGGATGTCGCCAGCGTCGAACTCGCCGTTGCCGTTCACGTCCGCCCACACGTCGTGCTCGCGGTGCTCATCGCTCGGATCCGGCGTGCCGTCCTCATCGTCCGCGGTGTAGTTAACAGCCGCGAAGATGTCGACGATCTTCGTCCGATCCGGAGCCGCGTTGTCCTCGACCGTGATGGTGAAGGCGTGCGGAGGAGTGATCTCCTCGCGGTTCCAGGCAGTGTCATAAGCGACGACGCGGAACTCGTAGTCGGTGTCGCGGACGACCCAGCTCGGTGCCACCCAGGCGAAGTTCGCCACCCAGAGGCCCATGCCAGTGTCGATCTGGACGCCTTCCAGCTCGTTGTCCGTCGCGTAGTAGGTCCAGGTGTCACCACCGTCGGCGCTGTACTCCAGCTGCGCGACCACGACGTCCGTCCAGTCGTCCTCGAGAGTGATCTCGAAGTTGACGGTCGAACCGACCTCGACCTGGTTCGTGACAGAGTCATCGTTCCAGTCGTAGATCGCCGGGCCGTTGCCATCGGCGGTGAGCTCCTGCGCGTTGGTCAGCATGGCCAGGGCGTTCGTGTTGCCCGCCTGGTCCGTGGCCAGAGCGCGGAAGTGCATCGGGCCGCCCTCGAGGAGCTGATCCGGCCAGTTCTCGACGTGGTAACGCCAGGCCTGACCGAGCTCGTTATTGAGGTTCGGCTCGTAGTCGAACATTCCGTCACCCTCGTCGAGGAGCTCGTCGATGCCACGCCAGAGACCCTCGGGGTCGGAGGCGAAGCGCCACTGCAGCTCGATCGACGCGACATCCGTGTCCACCGTGTGAACGGTGAAGAGGACGTCCCAGGTGTCCTGGTCAGGATGGATGGCGAAGGAGGAGTGATCGACGATGCCGTCGTCCACGTACTCGACCGCTTCCACCCAGTTCGTGTAGTCGACGGACGGGCCGGCGCGGTCGATCTTCACATTGATCCGCGTCGCGTCGTCCATCGCAGACTCGTTGTCGTCGAAGTCGGTAACGGTCGCGAAGAGGACGTAGGTGCCCTCAGCCGCTTCCTCGTCGGCCTTCCACAGAACCGCGAATTCGTCGTCCTCGAGGTTCGTGTCGATGCCGACCAGAGCCGT
Organism: Candidatus Eiseniibacteriota bacterium; assembly: GCA_041390305.1. GTDB lineage: Bacteria > Eisenbacteria > RBG-16-71-46 > CAIMUX01 > CAIMUX01 > JACKCR01. Next base: position 22,945 of record JAWKQE010000051.1, on the reverse strand, counting down.
CTCGCCGCCCGGAGTGATCCGGTACAGGTTGACGTGCGCGACCGCGTTGGTGTGGGCGACGGAACCGCCGACCACGACTTCGTTCATGCCGCTGATGCAGAAGACCTCGATCGGGTCGACCCACTCTTCGTCCACCGACATCACGAACGCGCGCGGGTTGTTGTCCGCGGTGTCGTTCAGGATGATCAGCTTCTCGCAGGGCTCGATCTCGTCCGTGGAATCCTGCTCGTCGTTACCCGCGGTGTCCTTGGCCACCATGCGGACGCGGACGTACTCGTCGATGTAGCCGCCGTCACCGCTCACGCCGTACTGGGTGAACTGCGAACCGGTCGGGGTCCAGACCATCGAGTAGGTGCCGCTGCCCGGGCCGGTCAGCCACGGGTTGTCGGAGTTGTCCTGAGGCGTCGGATCGAGCGTGAACCACTTGTTGGCGCCGGAGTTGTCAGGCGAGCTGGCAAATCCGTCGGCACCGGCGTAGACCACTTCGTCCGAAGCATCGAACATGTCGTTGCTGTTGAGGTCGATCCAGATTTCATCGATGCCGTTGTCGTAGTCACCAGCGTGACCGACACCGTTGTACGTCTGGTCGACGAAGTAGAGGTTGCTGAACCGGGCCTGGAACCGAACCTCGGCGATGTCATCCGTGCCGGCGCTCGGGACCCAGTCACCATTCGGCGAACCCTCGATCGTGATCTGATTGCTGTAGCCGAAGACCGCACCGTCACGCGGGAGCGTGGCACAGGTGAACGGTTCAGCAGCGTCGACCATGAACTCGACCGCTTCGCCATAGGCGACGTTGTAGCCACAGTCCTTGGCGACGGCACGCAGCCAGACGGGCGAGATCTTCTCGTCGTCTTCGTCGTAGATGCCGTCGAGGTCGTTGTCGTAGCCGTCATCGGACTGATCGTTCGGCGCCCAGTCGATGGCCCAGCCATCGGTGGTGTCGTCGTCGCGATCGATCGTGATCCAGATGCCACCCTGGTTCGGGGAGTACTGGAACTCGACCCAGTCCACGCGGAGGACGTTGAAGTCCTCGAACGGGCTGTCGTTGACGGTCGCCCAGATACGGTAGTCAACAGCCGGGCTGATCCGAGCCGTGTTGAACGGACGGTCCAACTCGTCGAGGAGCGTGAGGCTCTGAACCACCGGGTCTTCGACGTCGTAGATGAAGACCACAGCACCCTGCGGCTCATCTGCGTCACCCGGGGTTCCGCTGTTGAGGTTCGTACCCGTGTTGCCAGAGTCGTCCGTGGCCGTAGCAACCGCGCGATGAACCTCGTGCGGGCTGAACGGAGCCTGCGCGCCGGCGAGGCCGCTGCTCTGATCGATGCTGACGTGCCAGAACGGAGTCGACGGGATGATGATCTGCGAGGTGAAGTCCGGCTCCTCGCCCGCGGCCGGGACCAAGAACGCGCCGTTGTTGTTCCTCGCGTCGAGGACGTAGTCCTGGGTGTCACCGATCAGGTCGACCTGGAAGCGGTAGTCGTGGGTCGTACCCACGAACAGCCTCGGGTTGGCCTGGTAGCAGTCCGTTCCAGCCGTCATCTCGTACTTGTACGGATAGGTGGAACCACCGTCGGTGGAGACCTGCAGGATCACGTTCTCGATGTCTGCCGGATCCCACTGAGTGTAGTCCTCAGGGTAGAAGGTCACGGTCAGAGCATCGATCATCGTGACGCCGGAACCGACCTTGGTCATCTCGTAGTCACGCGCCGTCACGTCACCCGTCTCCGGGTTCTCGGACGTGACACGGAGATCGACCGAGGCGATCGAACCACCACCCTGATCCGTCGCAGTCACGAAGACGTCCGTCTCCTTGCCGCTGAGGATGAAGGCGTGATCCCAGTCCTCGTCGTCGTTGATGTCATCACCACAAGTGAAGAGCGGGTTGCCCGGGAGGTTCCAGTCCGGATAGTCGTCCTGGTTCTCACGCGGCTCCGCGCTGTAGTTGAGACCCCAGATCTGAACCAGCGGACGGTCCTGATCGAGGAGCTTGATGTAGTTGCCTTCGCTCCGGAGCGTCTCGTCGACGTCACAGTCACCACCGAAGAGCCAGTCTCCGTTGATGTCGAAGCGAGCCTGCGCGATGAGATCCCAAGCGTCAGCCTCTTCCCAACCGAAGTCGGCCGGGTCCGGCACGCCACCCTCGTCCGCGGTCCACTCGACCGTGTACGGGGCGAACTCGTCGCCGCTCTCGATGAGCGTCCACTCACCGAAGTTGTAGCTGACCGTGATCTCGTCCTCGGCGTCCGGACGCGCACCGAAGACGATGGCGTTACCGGAGACCGTCACGTCGAACTTGGTCGGCGCCGCAACGCCACCCAGGCTCTCGTGACAGGTAGCAGCCGTGCCGTTGATCATGACGACCACGCCGTCGCACTTGCCCTCTTCGCTGAGGACGGTTTCCTCGAGCGTCTCGGAGCTGTACGGGGCGATCGGCTGAACCTGAGTCGGATCAATGGACTCGTCGAGCTGGCGCGGGGCGAACCAGAAGCGGACGGCCGTCGTGGACGTCGCATCCGGATCCTGGAGCTCCGCAGTGATCGTGAACTCGTCACCAGCGGCGACCTCAGCCGACGGAGCACCGTCGACCGCAGCCGGATCGCTCACGAAAGCGAAGTCCGCGGTGGCGTTGGAGAACTTCTTGAACTCCCACGGATTGACCGGAGCCACCGTGAAGTTCCCGCCTTCGTCCATCGCGCTCGGATAGATCTCGTAAGCTCCATCCGGCATCGACGCGACGTCGACGACGAAGTCATACGGGTAGACGAGGTCACGCTCGGTGTAACCGGCGTCCGACAGGGACTGCCACTGGAGCTGCTCGAAAGTCAGATCCTCGTAGCAATCCGGATCCAGGCGGTACATGAGGTCGACGGACACGATGGCCGTGATGTCCTCAGCGGTGACGAAGACGTTCATGCCGTCCTCACCGGTGATACAGGCCGTGCCGTTGTCGTCCATGACTGCCGGGAAGACGTCGATCTCGTCTCCGTTGTTGTCCTCAGCACGGATGATGTCGGCCTCCGGAGCCATGTTCTCGCCGATGATGACGGCGAGGATGTCCGGGTTGTCATCCGCACGGTAGGTGTCGCAGTTGAAGTCGTAACCCGTGGCCCGGAAGAGGACGTTGACGTCCGCCCAGAGCGGCAGGTTGTCGATGTCGACGAACACGCAGAACGGAGAATCGTAGTCCTCCGGGCTGCCCGGCTCGCCAGCGGCCGGATCACCCGAGAGCGGATCCTCATCGATCTCGCCGTCGCCATCGTTGTCGATGCCGTCGATCTCGTCTTCGCCAACGAGCGGACGGAGCGGCCAGCCTTCAGGGATCGAGAACTCACCCTGGTACTGGACGAAGTCGATTCCGTCGTCGTAGACGAAGTTGCCGTTGATGTCGTTGACGATGGCGTCGTTGCCCTCGGCCTGGAAGCCCTTCTCACCGTCGAGATCGGCGAACCAGTCCTGGTCGTTGTTGACGTCGAGGACGTCCCACGTGCCACCACCATCGAGCGAGATCTGGAACAGGACCCGAGCGAGGTCATCGCTGCCCTCGGCGCAGATCATCATCCAGTCGTTCACGCCCGCGACATACGGGTGGAGTTCGTCATCCGTGGTGTCGAGCACCGAGCCGTCCGGCAGGGTGATCGTCACGAAGTCGGCAGTCGGCTCCTCGGTGTCGATACGAACCGCTTCGATCTCTTCCGGATTCTGTCCGGCCGGGTCGTAGCAGGTGTACTCGATCACGTCTTCCTGGTTGGTCTCGTCGATGGCGATGGCCTTCACGAGGTAGTTGCCCTCGGGGAGACCGGTGCCATCCCAGCTGACCATCCAGAGGTCGAGGACGCCGTTGTCGCCGTTGAGACGGTTCTCACGGAAGATCCAGTCGCTCGGGTCGAGCTCGTCGTCTTCCGCATCGGCGTAGAACTCGTCGTCGGCGAAGTCAGTCAGCTCGGTACCGTTCGGAATGACCGTATCGAGACCGATGACCTGGTCGTCGTCGCCAGAGTTGTACTCGCCGTCACCGTCGTCGAGGACGATCGGATCGCGGTGGCTGTAGCCATCGTGGTCCGCGTCCCAGTACATGTAGCGGGCGCCGTCACCCAGGTCGGTGTTCAGGTAGGCCCGGAACGCCAGATCCTCGAGTGCGTCGCCCTCACCGATCCGCTCCTCCGACGGGAAGTAGAGGACCGCGTCGCCGCGTCCGTCTGCTTCGTCGTCGAGATCGATCGTGACCCAGGAGCTACCCACATCGAGGTCGGTGGCGCAGTTGTCACCGTCGACGTCGTGGAAGTACTCGAACCGGACCTTGTCGATCTCGTAGTCGTGGATGTAGTGGATCGCGTAGAGGTCGAACTCGGTCGTACCGGCACAGACCTCAGGCTGGATGTAAGCCCGGAGCGGCTCAGACCGGATGCAGACCGTCGTGATGAAGGCCGTCAGCTCGGAGCTGTTGCCCTCGACGTCGACTGCCCAGGTCCGGACGTCATAGTCGCCCGTCTCCAGGTCGAGAGTGTTCCAGGTCGCAACGACCGGCTGCGTCCAATCCACCGTCTGACCGCCGGTGCTGAACGTGTCGCCGTGGACCGTCTCGATCGGGAGCCAGCCCGCATCCGGCACGTCGCCGACGGGGTTGTACTCGAACACGACCTTGACGATGTCGTTGGTGATGTAGTCGTCGGTTTCACCGAAGTTGCCGGCATCCGAGGAGCCGTTCCACTCGTCGTCGTCGGTACCCGGAATGTTGTCCGCGCCGGCATCGTCGATGCCTTCGTCGTACTTTCCGTTGCCGTTGACGTCGTCTTCATCGATGAAGCCGTCGCCGTCGTCGTCGATTCCGGCGTCACCGGAACGAGCGTCGAGACCACCGACCCAGTCGAATCCGTCGTTGTCCTCGATCACCGCGTAGAGAGCGATGCTCGAGTCCGGCGGGACGCAAGCGCCGTCTTCGAGGTCGTCGTCCGTGTGGACCTGGACCAGCGTAGACGTCGGCTCGGTGCCGTCGATGACGATGACGGTGAGGACGCAGAGGTCCTCTTCCGCGGTGGTGTTCCCGAACTCGTCCGTCGCACGGGCACGGAAGTAGACCGTGTCGGCGTTGGCGGCCGGGTAGTTGTCGACGTTGTACATACCGTCACCAGGCCACTCCGCGGTGAACGGAGCCGTGATGTCGGTGTGCGTGAAGTCGATCGTATCGAAGTCCGGATCGGACGAAGCCTCGAACGTCATCGAGACGGCGTCGTCATCGGAGAGACCCGTGAGCGTGTAGTCACCGGGGTGCTTGCCCGCGTCGAAGATCTGGATTCCCGGATCGTCGGACACGTCGGCGAAGTCCGCCGGCGGATCACCAACTTCATCACAGCCCGGGATCGTGGCCGGCGGAGCGGTCAGGTCCAGGGTGAAGGTGATCGGCTCGCTCCAAGGCTCACGAACGTTTCCGGCCTTGTCGTAGGCGACGAGACGAAGCTGATGGTTCGTCGTGCCGTCTGCGGCCCAGCCGTAGATCTCCGTGAGGAGCTCGAAGTCGACGTTCTCGCTCGAGTGCATGTCGAAGAAGTTGAACTCCTGGGTCGCGGAAGAGTCCGCGTCGCCGGAGAACGTGTACCCCTGCGAAACGAAGGTGCGGGCCGAGTTGGTCAGCACTTCGAAGGCGTGCGGGACGACTTCTCCGTAGGCCAGGGCGTTGGCGTAGAACGGCTCGGTGTTCGAGTCCGTGCCCGCGAACGGCCGGGTGCCCAGGACGTGAGCTGCGTCGACGAAGATGCTATTGCCGGTGACGCCAGGACCCGGAACCGGGCTGGCCCACTCGGTGCTGGCCGGGTCGTCGATCGCAAGCACGGACCAAGCCGTGTTGATCGGAACCTCGACCGCTTCACCGTCGGCGATACCGTCTTCGTTGTCGTCGTTCTCACCGTTGCCGTAACCGACGTTTTCCGGAGCTTCGTCTGCTTCGTCGATCTGACCGTCGTTGTCGTCGTCGAAGTTGTTCGTCCGGCTTTCGTCGATGTTGTACCAGTAGATCTTTCCGACCGCGCCGCCACCGACGAGTCCGCCGTTGGCGTAGGAGTCGTAGACGAAGAACGCGTCGTTGTCGTTGTCGCGGTAGTCGTTCTGGCAGTGGAGGCCGTTACCGAACGTCGCCGCGGCGTCGGAGGTGGAGTCCTGCGCAGCTGCGTGGACTTCGGTATCGCTGAAGTCGATACCTTCGCCAACCTCGTTGACCAGACCGTCTTCGTCGTCGTCGAGCCCGTTCGCCTGAGCGGCGGTCGAGTCGGCGTCTTCGTCATAGAGCATCGCGCCCGGGAAGCTGTCCCCGTTCGCGTCGCTGTCGGAACCGAAGTCCGGACCCGGGTCGAGGGTGAGGTCGATCCAAGCACCCATGCTCGGGCGGACACGGATCCGCGAGTAGAGGACGTCGGCGTCACTGAGCGACTCGCTCGTGAAGTCGACATAGCGACCGAGGTTGTAGGTCGGGCTGCCCGGAGCGATCAGGTTCGTTCCGGCGTCCGAGCCCAGGTCGGTCTCGTTCGCGAGGTAGGTGATCTCTGCGTGCGTCGGCTCGCGGAGATCGAGCTGCGCGACGAACCGGCGCTCAGGGTCGCCACCCATGTGGGCGGTGAGGTGCGAGAGCGAACGGTTGGAGTCGGCCAGCGAGTCGGTGAACGGAAGGTCGCGATCGATCGCGCCATCACGCTCGGCACCGTCGATTCCGTTGTCGGAAATGTAGATCGGCACCGGAGTGAACGGATCGAGAGCAGCTTCCGGATTCGGGTTGTTCAGGGGGTAACCCTGGAGGACCGTTCCACGGACCGAAGCCGACGTGGAGCGGAGCTCGTACCAACCGAACTCATCCGTGTCCTGGGAGTCGAGGTTCGGCTCACCCGGATCGAAGATGTAGTCACCGGAGCTACCGTCGGCCGTGGTGTTGACGTTGAGGAACGTCTCACCCGGATCGTAGCCACCGTCACCGTTCTCGTCGACGTACGGGTCACCGAACGTCATTTCGCCGTCGCCTTCACCCGGGTCGTTCGTACCGTCGACACCGTCGAGACCGACGTCGTCGTTCAGCGGCTCACCCGGATCCCAGGTGCCGTTGCCGTCGAGGTCCGTGAACGTCTCCCAGTCCCCGTCGTTGTCGACATTGTCGGCGCCGAGCGAGGTGAAGAGGATCGAGTCGGCGGGCGTACCGAATCCGGTGATGTTGCCCGCGGTCATATCCAGGTTCGTGAAGTCGGCCCAGATATGGAGAAGAGCGTTGCGCGCCTCGGTCGGGCCACCGCCCGGAACCGGAATCGCACAGTCCATGAAACCGTCGTTCGCAAGGAGTCGGATGTTGACGTAGTCACCATCGTTGTAGATGCGATACGGGTTCCACGGGTCGAACACGAAGTCGGGGTACGGCGTCGCCGTATTGCCGAGGATCTCCGGGTACTGACGATCGTAATAGATCTGCGTACCGGAGGAGAACTCCGCGCCCTGACGGTTGAACACGTAGATGCAGTCGACCTCGAGCGGATCGGCGTCGTCGAGGTGGATCGGCGAGAACGAGCCGTCCGCGTTCGGGACGATCGCTCCGAGACGGTTGTCCACCAGCGGGTCCGGGCCGTCGAAGACGACGACGGAGTCCGCGTCGCACGCGATCGCACCGGCGTCACCGTAGACGTAGTGCCAGACCATTCCGTCGAGGGAGTCGCCGACGACGTGGATGACGTCGTGGTCCCAATCGAGGGAGTCGGCCTCAGCCGGGCTCGATGCATCCGTGATGAAGTCACGCGGCGCGCGAGCGGACCAACGATGAACGGACCGAAGAACTCGGCTGCGCCGTTGTTGTCCTGGATCCGCGCCAGGTTCCCCTGGAAGTCCGCGGCGGCGATGATGACGCGCATCTGGTCGCCGACGTTGAGCCGACACCGTCGGTGCTCTGCGTCACGCCCGGGGTCACCGTGAATCCGATGCGGATCAGAGAGTCCGTTCCGTACGGATTGAGGTTGCCCAGCGGGATCGCGCCCGACAGGTTCGCGTTCATCCAGTCGTCGTCGAGAACCGGCGTCGCCGAGTAGTACATGAAGTACTGATCGGAGTCGTCGCCGCTCTCGGCCCACGCCACGAACACGGAATCGACGCCATCGCCGTCGTTCCAGAGGTCGTAGGTCATGTCGAGTTCTCGGCGATGTCGAGCGCGTAGGGCCGCGACTCGTCCTCGATCACGAGGAAGTTGTCGCTGGCGAGCTCCTGGCCCGTGATACCGCCGTTGAACGTGCTACCAGACGCACCCGCGATCCGCGTACCAGGAGTCGGGTAGATGCCTGCTTCCCAACCCGTGATGATCACGCGCGTGAACGGTTCACGGTCTCCGTAGAAACGACGAGCGGGTTAGCGAGGCTGCCCGTATCGATGTTCTCGAAGACGAAGTCGGTAACGAGCGCCGCACGAGCCATGACCTCGTTGATCCAGATGACCAACTGGTCGTCGGTGCGGGTCGGATTACCCTGGTCGTCGTAGGAAGCGCGGAGCATACCCGGGCCATTCGATCGCGACCGCGTTGGTCGCGCCTTCGTCACCCTGGTAGTCGAGAAGAGCCACACCGCTTCCGCTGTCGAGGTCGGCGATCACATCCGCGCCGGCCGGGATGCCAGTCGCACCCGACAGGTTCGTGACGAGAAGTACCGACGAGAAGCTACCCGGGATGGCCGGGGACACGTCACCATCGACAGCACCGCCGAAGAGACCACCCGCGTCGACGTCGACGTCGAAGTGGCTGGCGAAGGTGCCTGTGATGGAGGCCGGATCGACCGGATCGCTCGACGAGCCAGAGAGCGTCATCGGTGTCTTCGCCGGGGTTCGTCGTACCGTTGTCGTCATAGTAGGCGGCAACGAGGTGCGGACCGGCGTTCAGCGTCTCGAGCTGACGGCTCACGCCCATCGAGACGTTCTCGTCGACCCAACGCAGGCGGCCGCTCTGGACCCACAGCTTCGTGACGCCGGGGATCATCTGCTTGAGATCCACGGTGGAAGCCGCGTCCTGCGTAATGGTGACGAACTCACCGTTGTTGGTCGGATCGTTCTCCCACGTCGCTTCGAGCGTCACGCCCGAGAGCTCCGGAGTGTTCGTGAACGTGTTTGCCACGCTCCCGCCACTCGCGAACTGAACGTCGGCATCGAAGGTGATGACGATCGAATCGTTCGTGGGGTCCTGATCCTCGTAGCCCACGATCTCCACACTGTGGATCACCGGGCCGGTCGTGATCACACGCTCGGACAGGTCCGTGCTCTTGTGATCGGAGGCGTCGCCATCAGCGCCCGAGAGGACGCCGATGTCGCGCAGACGAACCATGTCGCCCGCGGCAGCACCGACCGCATCCTCGAGGATGATGACGTTGGCAACCGGCCCCGCCGCCGCGCTGGCGAAGGTGAAGCCGGTGACCGCGAAGTCACTGTTGTCAGCCGTGCCGTCCGGGTCGATCGTCGCCGGGTTCACGTCTTCGTTGAACACGACGTAGACCTGAGCGGTCGTCCCCGAAACCGAGGCGGGACGCACGGTCACCTGTGTGATGTAAGGACCCCCCGCGCTCGGATACGCGGGGAAGTTGATGACCGTATTCACCGACGGCTCAAGACTCTGTGAGTCCGCCCACGAAGGCGCGGCTCCCAACAGCGTCCCAAGCACGAAGGCGAGGACCGAGAGACCGGTCAGCGCTCTCTTTCCACTCCTTCTCATTCCCTGTTCCTCCTTAGTTCCGGGACGCGGCTTCGGAGTGAAGCCCCTCGTTCGATTGTCCCCGGGCGACAACAAACGTCCGTAGAAACTCGAAGAATGCACCAGCACCCTCCTTAACGCTGGAATGACTTGCCTCTCGGGCATCTCAAGACACAAGCCTCCCACCTGTACACCGTTGGTGCTGGTGAAGAGGTAAAGATGCGACTCGCGCCGCAAAAAGCAAATGCGCTCACCGCGGACGCGGAAAGCACCATCACAAGGTCGGAAATCGTCTTTTCGAGAGCGACCGTCCAGAACGGCGTTGCAACGTACGCCATGTCCCTCCCTGGTATGGCCCCTCGAACACCCTCAAATCCTTGGGGCTCTGCAGACAATCGGGCTGCAAGATGTCACACGCCCTATATCCTGTCAACCCCAATCCCAAGTGGGACGAAGGCCAACAACCAATCCCTGGTTAGCAATCTCAACGGGATGTCGCCAAGTGGACTTCCTGTGTCCGTTGGCCTCCGAAGAGATCCATGGGCATCCTGCCCTACTTCTCAGAGCGGGGCGAAGCTAGCATCGGGTACTAGGGGTGTCAACTCCCACTAGAGACCCAAACCGCGAAAGGCGAACCTCTCGGAAAAGGCTTCGGCCCATTTCGCCTCGCGCTTCACTCTGAAAATGATGTTTGTTCCTACCAATGGTCGATTTTCATCCACGACTCTTCGCGAGCCCCGATCGAATGTTCACGATGTCGCCGTCCTGGATCACGTAATCTTTCCCTTCCATCCGGACGAGCTTCTTCTCCTTTGCTGCGCTCATCGATCCCGCGGACTCCCAGTCCGCAAACGCGACGACTTCGGCTCTGACGAACCCCTTTTCGAGATCGGAATGAATCGCTCCCGCAGCCTGGGGCGCGAAGGAACCCTTGCGCACGCTCCACGCCCTGACTTCGTCTTCACCCACGGTGAAGAAAGATTCCAGTCCGGCTCGTTCGTAGGCAGCGCGAATCGTCTGTGCGACCGCGGACTCCTCGAGGCCGAACGCTTCCATGAACGACGCGCGCTCGTCTTCGGGGATCTCGAGGATCTGGTTCTCGACTTCCGCGCTGAAGACGATCCGGCTGCCTTCCGTTTCGTTCGGCTGGAGGACTCCGGAGAGATCGATCGCGTCGACGAGACCACGCGCGTCACCGAGCTGCTCTTCACCGACATTGAACGCCGCAAGGATCGGACGTCCGGACAGGAACGCGAATCCCCGGAGCTCCTTCGCCTTCTCCTCCGCTTCGGGAACACTCCGCACCGGCCGCCCTTCGTCGAGAGTGGCGCGGAGACGCTCCAGGAGTTCCGGCTCGCCGGTGAATCCAGGCTTCTGCCCGGCCTTCACGATCTTCTGCACGCGTTCGAGCCGTCCCTCCACCGTCGCCAGATCGAGGATGAGGAACTCGTCCGCGAGTTCGGCGATCTGCCGCCGGGCCTCTTCGGCCCATTCCTCGGGGGGTGTCGCGAACAGTTCGACGACGAGGAGAACGAGGTCCGCGCGCGAGAGCATCTCGCGTCTCTCCGGAGAGAGAGCGGGGTATTGCACCGAGCCCTTCTGCTCCAAGTCCTGGAACTCGATCCGCGCCGGCGTCGTCTTCTTCGGCTTGAACTCGCGGGAGAGCGCATCGACCCGCGGATCGGGGACGACGACGTGGGCGATACGGAGACCTGGTGCGGGAGCGCCGCCCTTGCCTTCGAGGAGATCGAAGAGCATGGACTTCCCGCTGCCCGGACGACCTGTCAGGGCGATGCGCATGGTTGGACTCCTGAGCCGAACCACGCGATGCCGAGCCACGGGGAGGCAGAGCTTCCCCGGTCGCTGAGGCGCGCGTCGTCCCGGCGGTGGTTCATGGATTGCCTGATGGAGCGCCGATCCCGGTGAGCGTGGACCAGCGAACCCGGATCCGCCCGACCCGGACGGATCCGCCACGAGAAACGTGAGCCGCCCGGGACTCGAACCCGGGACCAAGTCTGCCAAAACCTTCTCTACCGACTGAGCTAGCGGCTCGCGGGGGACCATAGCCCAGCGCGGAACACGGAGGCAACCGCGGGCGCCCTCAGGCGGGTCCCCGGTGCCAACGGACTACCGGTGGCCGCGACTTGGAACCGTGATGATCTGGTTCCGGCCGGAACCTACGGAAACGGTCCGGATCGGAGCCCCGCTCTCGTCCTCGATCCGCTCGATGTAACGACGGGCCGTGAGCGGGAGAGCGGCGTAACGACGGATCCGGTCGAGAGGCTCCTCCCAACCGGGGACCGTCTCGTACACGGGTTCACACCGTTCGAGGGCCTCGACGTCGGTCGGCGGATAGGAGCGCAGTTCCCCATCGGTCCGGTAGCGGGTTCCGATCTGGAGCGAAGAACGCCCGGAGAGCACGTCGAGCTTCGTCAGGACGATGGACGTCACGCCGTTGATCCGCACCGCCTGGCGGAGCTGGACGAGATCGAGCCAACCGACCCGTCGCGGACGGCCGGTGGTCGCGCCGAACTCGCCACCCTGACCGCGGAGAGCTTCCGACTCTTCCCCGTGGAGTTCGGTCGGGAACGGACCTTCACCCACTCGCGTCGCATAGGCCTTGCAGATACCGACGACCTTGCTCAGCGCGGCCGGCGGCAGTCCGAGTCCGAACGCGGCGCCCGACGCCGTCGTGGTCGAGGACGTCACGAACGGGTAGGTGCCGAGGTCGACGTCCAGGAACGTGCCCTGGGCACCTTCGCACAGGATCTTCTCCCCGCGCTCGCGCGCCTCGGCCAGGAGGGCCACGGTATCGGCGACGAAACCGCGGAGCCGATGCGCGAGACCGGAGTACGTCGCGAGCCACTCGGACCGCGCCGCTTCGATCGGCTGGGGCGGAGTGATGCCGGCGCCGCGGAAGGCGCGTTCGACCCGCTCCGCGTGCTCGTCGATCCGACGGCGTAGCCGCTTCGGATCGAGGAGTTCGTACATCCGGATGCCTGTCCGGCCCATCTTGTCCTGATAGGCGGGCCCGACGCCCCGCTTCGTGGTTCCGACGCGAACATCCTGACCGTCGAGCGTCTCCAACCACTTGTGATAGGGAAGGATCGCGTGCGCCCCTTCGCTCAGGAAGAGCCGTCCCTCGAGAGGAACGCCGCGCGTGCTGAGGCCGTCGAGTTCTTCGAGGAGGTAGGCGGGATCGACGACGACACCGTGACCGATGATGCACTTCGGCTTCGGGTGGAGGATCCCGGAAGGAACGAGGTGCAGAACGTACTTCTGCCTTCCCACCACGACCGTGTGACCCGCGTTCGCTCCGCCTTGGAAGCGCGCGACCCAGTCCATTCGTCGGGCCATGAGATCGACGATCTTGCCCTTGCCCTCGTCACCCCACTGACACCCGACCACCACCGATACGGTCATCCGCCACTCCCTGCCCAGGCCCTCGGCCCGGACCGTCCGGCCCTCGCTCACTTCGGGCCGCGCGGATGATCTCGCGATCTACGAGGCGCTGCCCGCTACGCGGCGTACAAGTCGTTCGCCACTTTCCGCCGCTTCCCACCGGATCGATTCGCGCGCGTGAGGCCACGTCTGACGACTTCACCCATCTGCGAGACGAGGACGATGTCCAGCGCGTCCCGGATCTCCTTCGGGATCTCCGAGACATGGCGGCGGTTCCCTTCGGGAACGAGCAGTGTACGCACCCCATACCGGTGGGCGGCAACCGCTTTTTCGGTGAGACCACCGATCGGGAGGACGCGACCACGCAGCGTGATCTCTCCGGTCAGGGCGACCGTGCTCCGCGTGTTCCGCTCCGTGAGGGCGGAAATGATCGCGAGGGCGATGGCCGCACCGGCCGACGGGCCGTCCTTGGGAACGGCTCCCTGCGGCACGTGGACATGGAGATCGTGCGTCGCGAAGAGCGTCGGATCGATGTCATAGGCTCCGCACTCGGACCGCACCCAGGAGAGCGCGGCCCGCGCGGACTCGCGCATGGTCTCGCCGAGCTTGCCGGTGAGAATGAGTTCGCCGTTTCCGGGCAGAGCGCGTACCTCGATGAGCAGGATCTCCCCACCCGCCTCGGTCCAGGCCAGCCCCGTCGCGACGCCGACTCTGCCGGCGCGCTCGAGCGGCCCGTCACTCAGGAACCGTTCGGGGCCGAGGAGGTCGGGCAACTCTTCCACGCCAACGGTCCGCTTGCCGTCGAGCTGCTTCGACGCCTTCTGGCGCGCGACCTTCCGGCAGACCGAACCGATCTCCCGCTCGAGGCTGCGGACGCCGGACTCACGCGTGTACTCGCGAACGATCCGGAGGAGTGTGTCCCGAGGAACGGAGAGGTCGTCCTCACCGAGTCCGGTCGCGGTGCGCTGCCTCGGGAGGAGGAACCGGTCGGCGATCTCGAGCTTCTCGGACTCGAGGTAGCCGGGGAGGCGGATCAACTCCATCCGGTCGAGCAGCGGAACGGGGATGTTGTTCGCGTCGTTCGCCGTCGTGAGGAAGAGCACCTTCGACAGATCGTAGTCGACCTCGAGATAGTGATCGCTGAACCCGTGGTTCTGCTCGGGGTCGAGCACTTCGAGGAGCGCGGCCGAAGGATCGCCGCGGTAGTCGGAACTCAGCTTGTCCACTTCGTCGAGCAGGATGACGGGATTGACCGTACCGACCTTCTTCATCGCCTGCGCGATCCGTCCCGGCATCGAACCGATGTAAGTGCGCCGGTGTCCGCGAATCTCCGCTTCGTCCCGTACGCCTCCGAGTGCGATGCGCGCGAACTTGCGTCCGAGAGCCCGGGCGACGGAACGCCCAAGTGACGTCTTCCCCACTCCCGGAGGGCCGACGAGGCAGAGTACGGGTCCCCGCACGGACTTCGTCAGTTGCACGACCGCGATGTGTTCGAGGATCCGTTCCTTCACGCGGGTGAGCCCGAAGTGATCGGCGTCGAGAATCTCTTCGGCTTCGATCAGGTTGCGCCGATCGCGGGTCTTCTTGTTCCAGGGAACACCGGTGAGCCAGGTCAGATAGCCGCGCGTCACCGTCGCTTCGGGAGAGAAGACGGGCATGCGCGCGAGCCGGTCCACTTCCTGGAGCGCTTTCTTCTCGACGGCCGCGGGCATCCGCGCGCTTCGAACGAGACGTTCGAACTCCTCGATCTCCGCCATCCCTTCCTTGTCCGCGTCGGACTCTTTGGTGGGAGTGCGCGGAATCGGGATGGCCGGCGCAGGGGCTGGATTCGCCTCGACCTTGCGGCGCCGGAAAGTCGCATTCTCCTTCGTCAACACGCGACGAAGCGTCTCGAGCCGCGCGATCGAGTCGTCCGACTCGAGGAGATCCTGACGCGAAGCGACGGAGACCAACACCTGTGACGCGATGAGATAGCTCACCGCATGGGCGTCGTGTCCTTCCACCGCCGCGCCTCGAATCTCGTCGGGAACACGACCCGACAGCTCCGCGAACTCCGTGAAGAGCGCCTGCGCGCGGGTGAGATGCGATTTCGCGATCAGTTCGTCGCCCTGCCGCTCGACGCGGAGCCGCACCGAACCGAAGAGACAGCTACCTTTCGTCTCGAGACGGTTGAGTGCAGCGCGCGCGAGCCCTTCGACGAGGATGCGCATAGTGCCGTCGGGCAGTCGGAAAACCTGGAGGATGCGGACGATGGTGCCGGTTCGGTGGAGGTCCTGCTCACTCGGATCGCTGACGTCCGGACGGAGCTGTGCCGCCGCGAAGACCACCTTCTCTGCCTGCTCCGCCGCCTCGATCGCGGCGACGGATGCACTCCGTCCTACGAAGAGCGGAAGCGTGACGCCCGGGAAGATGACGACGTCCCGGAGCGGGAGAAGGGGGAGCCTACTCGGCACACGGGTTTCACGCCCATCGACGGTGATGCGCAACGTCATGAGGGAGAACTCCTCCAGAATGTCACGGGCCCCCGGAGGAGCCCGGGGATGCATTAGGCTTCTTTCTGGTCCGCACGCGGAATGAGCGTCGGCGTCTCATTCCTCAGGATCACGGACTCATCGATGATACAAGCCTCCACATCCCTCCTGGAGGGAAGGTCGTACATGATCTCGAGCATCGCGTCCTCGAGGACTGCCCTCAGTCCCCGAGCCCCGGTCTTCCTCTCCAGGGCGATCTTGACGATGGCGTCGAGTGCGGACTCGGAGAATTCGAGCCGCACGTTCTCCATTTCGAAGAACTTCTGATACTGCTTCACGATCGCGTTCTTCGGTTCGGTCAGGATCATCTTGAGCGCGGCCGCATCCATCTCCGCCAGCGTGGCGACGATAGGCAGACGACCGATGAGCTCCGGGATGAGCCCGTACTTGACCAGGTCCTGCGGCTCGATCTTCGCATAGAGCTCGCCGAGGCTGAGCTCCCGCCGCTTCTCCTGATCCGCACCGAATCCGATCTCCGTCTTTCCGATCCGCGTCTGGACGGCCTTGTCGATTCCCTCGAACGCGCCGCCGCAGATGAAGAGGATGTCCTTGGAGTTGACCTCGATGTACTTCTGCTGCGGATGCTTCCTTCCGCCCTGCGGGGGAACGTTTGCCACCGTACCTTCGAGGATCTTGAGCAGCGCCTGCTGCACGCCTTCTCCGGACACGTCACGCGTGATCGACGGGTTCTCGCTCTTGCGCGCGATCTTGTCGATCTCGTCCACGTAGACGATTCCGTGCTCGGCCGCGACGAGATTGAAGTCCGCGGCCTGGAGGAGCCGGACGAGGATGTTCTCCACGTCTTCGCCGACATAGCCCGCTTCCGTGAGGCTCGTCGCATCGATCATGGCGAACGGAACCTTGAGGAGCTTGGAGAGCGTACGGGCGAGAAGCGTCTTTCCCGAACCGGTCGGGCCGATGAGGAGGATGTTCCCCTTCTCGAGCTCGACGTCGTTGTACACGGTCGCCGGCTGGTTGACCCGCTTGTAGTGGTTGTAGACGGCGACGGAGAGGACCTTCTTCGCGTGATCCTGGCCGATGACGTACTCATCGAGGATCCGCTTGATCTCGGACGGCTTCGGCAGGTTCTCCTTGTTCAGGGTGACCTGCGTATCCCCCTCGCCCTCCAGGATGTCGTTACATAGCCGAACGCACTCACTGCAGATGTAGACGCTGGGACCGGAAACGAGGCGCGCGACCTCTTCCTGTCCTCGTCCGCAGAACGAGCAGCGGATCGGATGGGGCGAGCTGATGCGCTTCTTCATGAACTCTCCTCGGAGCGGGTCGTCGATACTCTCATCGGTTCGGGTTCTCGGTTTCTTTTGACCCCAGCCCCGTCGATCTGTCAGGGATTCCCGTGGGCATCCCGTCCCGATCGCACGGGTTCGGCCCTTCTCAGGCCGAAGCCCCCGTCTTCTTCTTCTCGATCACTTCGTCGACGAGACCGTATTCCTTCGCCTCGTGAGCAGACATGAAGTAGTTCCTGTCCGTGTCCTTCTTGATCTTGTCGATCGGCTGACCGGTGTGACCGGCCAGGATCTCGTTCATCCGCTCGCGCAGCGTGAGGATCTCGCGCGTGTAGATGTGCATGTCGGAAGCCTGTCCCCGGCTTCCGCCCATCGGCTGATGGATCATGATCCGGCTGTTCGGGAGGGCCGAACGCTTCCCATTCGCTCCACAGGCGAGAAGGAGCGCGGCCATCGAGGCAGCCTGTCCCATGCAGATCGTGGCGACGTCCGGCTTGATGAACTCCATCGTGTCGTAGATCGCCATACCCGCCGAGACCATTCCGCCCGGCGAGTTGATGTAGAGGTTGATGTCGCGCTCCGGGTCCTCGGCGGCGAGGAACAGCAGCTGCGCAATGACGAGGTTCGCGACGACGTCATCGATCGCGGTTCCGACGAAGATGATCCGGTCCTTGAGCAGGCGCGAGAAGATGTCGTAGGAACGTTCCCCTCGACTCGACTGCTCGACGACGATCGGTACCAATGCCATGAGATCCGTCTCCCTCTACTCCGAGGCGATGGTGTTGGAAGCCTCTTCCTGCTTCGGCCGAGGCCTCACCGACTCGTTGACCCGGATCTTCTCGAAGACGAGATCGAGGACCTTGTCGTCGAGGACCTCCAACTTGAGGCCGTTCAAATCTCCGGATCGCGTTAGCTGTTCACGAATTCGATCCACGTTCGCGCCGTCTCCGACCTTCTCGCGGATCTTCGCGTCTACATCCTCATCGGATATCCGTATCTCTTCCTTGCGCGCGATCGAGTCCAGAATGAGTCTCCGGCGCCAAACCATGTCCACCTGGGGGGTAATCTGTTCCTTCAGGACATCCGGATCGGCGTTCGGGTTCTGCTCGAACGCCTTCTTCATGTGGAATTCCACCCCTTCCCGGATCACGCCCTCCGGCACCTGGAACGGCACCAAATCGAAGAATCTGGAGAGGAAGTGTGCCTCCGCCACCTGGCGGGCCCGCCTCTGTTCCTGCTTCTCGAGTTGCTCCCGCACCTTGGTCCTTAGGCCTTCGAGATCGAGCCCCTCTTCCACCTGGGCCGCGAAGGAATCGTCCAGTTCCGGCCGCACCTTCGCCATCACCTTGGTAGGACGCAAGATGTAGTAGCGCTGCCCTCCCGCGAGGTTCCGGTCCCTGTGATCTTCGGGATACTGGACGTGGATCAGCTTCTCCTCGCCGACGGAGACGCCGACGGTGGCCTCCCGGAACTCGGGCAGGAGATTCTGGGCGCCGGCTTCGAGCTTTGCGTCCTGGCGCTTGCCCTTGGGGAGCCGCTTCCCGTTCTTGTCCGCGGGGTAGATGTGAACTTCGACCAGATCCCCCGCCTCGGACGGGCGCTCGACATCTTCCAACGTCGCGGCCTGGTCACGAACGGAGTCGAGGGCCCGCTCGATGTCCTCTTCCTCCAGCTCGAAGAGGACTTTGTCCACTTCGATCTCGGTGAGGTCGGGAATCTCGAGTTCCGGCCAGAGCTCCACGACGGCCCGGAAGGTGAGTGGCTCCCCCCGCTCGAACTTGAGATCTTCCACCCGAGGCTGCGCGGCGACGCGGAGTTCGTTCTCGGCCAGGACCTCGTTCACCGCGTCGGGCACGATCGACTGGATCACTTCCTGCTGGATCTGATCCCAGAACTTGCTCTCGACGACATGGTTCGGGACCTTGCCCTTCCGGAAACCGGGGAGCTGGACCTTTCGGCGCACCCGCTTCACGACCTCCTGGATCCGCTCCTCGACCTCGTCCGTCTCCAGCTCGATCGCGATGTTGCGCTCCCAGGCGCCTGATTCCTCGATGTTCGACTTCACCCTACCCACTCCCGGTTGTCTCGAGGGCCCAACGCCCTCTGTCTCCGGCCGCTACCGTCCGGCCTGGCCTCGCGACCGGATCTTCCGGTCGACCCTAATGGCCGGCACCCCAGTCGCTTCCGGAGTCCTGCCGACCTACGACGTCTGTGCGAGAGGGGGGACTCGAACCCCCACGAGTCTCCTCACTGGAACCTAAATCCAGCGCGTCTACCAGTTCCGCCACTCTCGCTCGTGAGAACGCCCGGCGGGAGAGTCGGCCGGAGGCCGCCCGTCCCCAGGGCATCCCGCATTATAGAGAAAGCTCAGGAGGAGGGAGCGACTTCTCCTCGCCGGCCGAGAAAGCCCCCGGGGGCCCCTCCCTCAGCCCGCCAGCTCCGCCTGGACCCGGCGGCACACGATCCTGCCCATCTCGTCCGTTCCGAGCCCGTTCCCGGCCGAGGCGGAGGGGATCTCCCCCTCCAGCAGGGAGCCGCGAACCGCGTTCTCCACCGCCGTCGCCGCCCGGTCCTCGCCCAGGTAGTCCAGCATCATCTGGACCGCGAGGATGGCCGCGAGCGGATTCGCGACGTTCTTTCCCGCGTACTTCGGCGCGGAACCATGGATCGGCTCGAACATCGACACCTTGCCGGGATGGATGTTGCCCGACGCCGCGAGCCCCATCCACCCTGGATCATGGCGCCGAGGTCGGTGAGGATGTGCCGAACACGTTCGACGTGACCACGGTGTCGAACCACTCCGGGTTCTTGACCATCCACATGCAGGCCGCGTCCACACCTAGGCATGGTCTCTCTCGATCTCCGGATAGTCCTGCCCCATTTCCTCGAAGGCGCGGGTCCAGAGGTCGAACGCGCGGACCGCGTTCGCCTTGTCGACGAGCGTGAGCTTCTTCCGCTGCCGCTTCTTCGCGAGCTCGAACGCGTAGGCAAAAAGTCGGTCGGCGCCGCGCCGCGTCAGGATCATCTCCTGCATGGCGACCTCGTCCTTCGTGCCCTTCTTGAAGAAGCCGCCGATCCCCGTGTAGAGATCCTCGGTGTTCTCCCGGATCACGACCATGTCGACGTGCTCCGGCCCCTTGTCCTTCAGCGGACAGAGCTTCGCGTCGAACAGTTTGATCGGACGGAGGTTGATGTAGAGATCGAGCTGGAACCGCAGCCCCGCGATGATGGCGCGCTCGAGCATCCCTACCTCGATCCGGGGATCACCGATCGCACCGAGGAGGATCGCGTCGTAGCCGCGCATCTCTTCGATGACTTCGTTCGGGAACGTCTCTCCCGTCGAGAGGTAGTGTTCGGCGCCGTGCGGATAGTGCGTCTTCTCGAACGTGAGACCGAGAGCCTCCGCGGCCGCGTCGAGCACGCGTACGGCTTCCGTCGTGACCTCGGGACCGATTCCGTCGCCGGGAAGGACGGCGATGCGATACGTCTTCAAGCTTCCTCCGAATCCAGTGCGAATACGAACCTGAGGAGTCGTCTCCGAGGGAATCGCCCCTCAGAGACTCGTCCACGTAACCAATCTCAGCGACCCTTGAACTCGGGCTTCCGCTTCTCGAGAAACGCGCCCGTTCCTTCCTTCCAGTCCTCGCTGTTGGCGAGAAGACCGAACTGGGCGACTTCGTACGCGAGTCCATCGTCGAGCGACATCTCGCGCCCGCGCACGGTCGCCGCGAGCGCGGCGGATACCGCGAGCGGACCGCGCTTCTGGATCGAGGCTGCGATCTGCCGCGCCGCGTCCATCAG
The DNA here is from genome assembly GCA_041390305.1 of Candidatus Eiseniibacteriota bacterium. Classification (GTDB taxonomy): domain Bacteria; phylum Eisenbacteria; class RBG-16-71-46; order CAIMUX01; family CAIMUX01; genus JACKCR01. Next base: position 2,273 of record JAWKQE010000051.1, on the reverse strand, counting down.
CGCCTCGGGCTCGACGACCCGGTTCGCGAGGCCGATCCGGAAGGCGGTCTCTGCGTCGATCATCTCACCGCCCAGGATCATTTCGAGCGCGCGCCCGAGACCGACGATGCGGGAGAGACGCTGCGTTCCGCCGAATCCCGGAATGACGCCGAGGCTCACTTCAGGAAGCCCCATCTTCGCCTTCGTGGAGAGAACGCGGATGTGGCAGGCGAGCGCGAGTTCGCAGCCGCCGCCGAGAGCGAAGCCGCCGACCGCCGCGATGACGGGCTTGGATCCCCGCTCGATCCGCGAGAAGAGCGCCTGGCCCCGATCCGCGTACGCCATTGCTTCCGCCGCGGAGAGGTCCTTGAGTTCGGTGATGTCCGCTCCCGCGACGAAGGCCTTCTCGCCGCCACCCGTCACGATCATGCCCCGGAGGCCTTTCTCCGTCTCCAGCCGGTCGACGGCGGCGGAGAGCTCCGACAGGGTCGCGCCGTTGAGCGCGTTGAGGGCCTTGGGACGATCGATGACGACCTCCAGCCAGCCGTCCTTCTCTTCCAGCTTCAGGTTCTCGAAGCTCATGGAGTCCTTCCTCTCACCGTGTGTGCTTCCCCACCGGGCGCGCCCCACACGTCATTCCCCAATGAGGCGATCCGGATCTCGGCGGGCCCGGAGCCACGCGTCGGGTGGCGCCCCGGCCCGAACGGCGAAGGTATCCCGGCGGACACCGGCGCTCCAGACCTTTCCCGTACCTCATCCCCGCTCGAACAGCATGGCCATACCGAGGCCGCCGGAGACGCAGAGGGTCGACAGACCGAGGCGCACGTCCCGCCGGCGCATCTCATGGAGTAGGGAGACCGTGATCCTGGCCCCGGTGCAGCCGATCGGATGCCCGAGGGCGATCGCACCGCCGTTCACGTTGAGCCGGTCCCGATCGAACCCGAGCTCGCGGTCACACGCGATGACCTGGGCGGCGAACGCTTCGTTCAGTTCGACCAGGTCGATCTCCTCGAGTGTGAGGGACTCCTTCCCGAGGAGCGTACGCACGGCCGGAACCGGACCGATCCCCATCACCCGGGGGTCGACACCCGCGACTTCGTAGGCACGGAGCGTCGCCAGGACGCCCAGACCCAGAGCCTTCGCGCGGGACCGTGTAGTGAGGACCACCGCGGCGGCGCCGTCCGTGATTCCGGAGGCGTTTCCCGCCGTGATCGTCCCGTCCTTCGCGAACACGGGAGGTAGCTTGGCCAGGCTCTCGAGCGACGTACCGGGGCGCGGATGTTCATCGCGCGCGAGTGCGACGTCGGACGGATTCTTCGCGTTCGGCACCACCACGAGTTCGTCGTCGAACCGGCCGGTGTCGCGCGCGTGCACCGCACGCTCCTGACTCGCGAGCGCGAACTGGTCCTGTTCCGCGCGCGAGATGTCGTACTGATTCGCGAGCGTCTCGGCCGTCTCGCCCATGAGCTGTTCGGCCAGCGGGCAGTCGAAGCCATCGCGGTACATCGCGTCGATCACTTCGCCGTGCCCGAGCCGATAGCCAGTCCGCGCGCGGTCGAGCAGATAGGGGACGCGCGTCATCGACTCGATCCCCCCCGCGACGACGAACTCGGCCTCGCCGGTGAGGATCCTCCGCGCACCGTCAGCGATCGCCTCGAGGCCGGACGCGCAGGCCATGTTGATCGTCGACGCTATCGTCGTCTCGGGAAGGCCGGCGCGGATCGCGACCTGGCGCGCGGGGTTGGGACGCGTACCCGCCTGCCGCGCGGAACCGAGCAGGACCCGGGTCGGAGTGGCCCGCTCCCCCAGCCCGTCCAGGAGCTTCCGAACGACGAGGGTCCCGAGCTCGACTCCGGTGTGGCCCGAGAGCGCGCCGAAGAAGCGACCGATCGGGGTACGCAGCGCGGATACGACGACGATGGGGTCCTCTGTCTGCAAGATGATCGGCCTCCTCGGAGTTCGGTAGTGGCTCTGCACGATGGGACGGCCTCGTCCCAACGAAAGTCTGGGACGCTACGAGACGGGCGGGAGTTTCCGCAACACACTCGGGCTCCGGAAGCGACTCCGCCGGGACACGACTTTCCCCCGCTCACGGCGCCCCTGGGCCGGGCGGCGAAGCCTTCCGGCCCAGGTGTGTCGAGAATTCACACCCATGGAGCACCCCGCACTGGCCCGATGATCCGTCCATCCCCTATCATCCCAACTCGTTACCCAGAGAGCGGTACCCAGGGCACAGTCATTGATACGAGGGCGACGGGGAGGGTCCGTGCCACAACGTCGTTCTGTCGCTCTCA
>JAWKQE010000050.1:0-25315 GCA_041390305.1 Candidatus Eiseniibacteriota bacterium | reverse complement strand
GGGACTCGCAGACAGACGCGCGGGACTCGCGCCCCGGCGCGACGAGCGGGGCCCTCTCCCGCGGCACCGGCGAACCCAGCCACAACCTCGTCGCGATCCATGCACCGGAAGCGTGGGCGCGTGGACTCACCGGCGCGGGCCGGCTCATCGGACACTTCGACGCGGGCGCCGAAGGCACCCACTCGAGCTATGCAGACCGCTGGCGTGGCGTGCGTGAGGAGGTGCCCTGGAACGAGGCGTGGTTCGACCCGTACACCGCGACCGAGTTTCCCTACGGAGTCGATCAGGGCCACGGCACCGGCACGCTCGGCGTCCTCCTCGGAACCCAGCCGGACGGACCGCCGCTCGGCGTCGCCTACGAAGCCGAGTGGATCGCGGCGGGAGTCGTGATCCGGTACGACGTCTCGAAGATCCTCCAGGCGTTCGAGTGGGCCGCCGATCCGGACGGAGACTCCTCGACGATCGACGACGTTCCCGACGTCATCAATCACTCCTGGGGAACACCGGGCGACTGCACCACCGAGTACTGGGACGCGATCGACCTCTGCGAGGCCGCGGGGATCGTCAACGTGATCGCGGTGGACAACTCCGGCCCGAGCCCGGGCAGCGTCAACTCGCCGGAGAGCCGCGCCGCGACCCCCTACGAGAACTTCGGAGTCGGCGGGGTCGACACGAACACGCTGGGATTCCCGGTCCGCTCGAACAGCGGACGCGGCCCATCCCCCTGTGACGACACGTCGATCAAGCCCGAGCTCGTCGGCCCCGGCACCGCCGTTCCCGGCATCGGTCCGAACAACGCCTACGGCATCTTCTGGAGCGGGACGTCGTTCGCGGCGCCCCACGTGGCGGGCACGGTCGCTCTCCTCCGTCAGCTCGACCCGAGCCTCACCGTGCGCGAGATCAAGCACGCGCTGATGGTCACGGCCCAGGACCTCGCCGCTCCCGGTGAGGACAACGACACTGGGTGGGGTCTGGTCGACGCGGATGCGGCCGCGGCCTGGGTGGAGCGGAACGTGTCTCCTTCCCCGCCGCCCTACGACGCGCTCGGAGCGAGCGAGGTCGCGCCGGTCGCCCTGCTCCGCTGGTCTCCCCCTCGCTACCTCGGACGCGGAGACGTCCCCGAACTCGCGGGATACCGTGTGTATCGCGCGGCGGAAGGTGACCCGTTCGGGGAGACACCGACGTTCGAACTCGGACCGTTCCCAACCGAACTCTGGGATCGGAGCGCGACGGGGACCCAGAGCTACGTCGTGACCGCCTTCTATGGCGACGGTTCCGAGAGCGAACCTACGACTCCGGTACGGATCGAAGTCGGGTCCGGATCTCCGGCTCCCCCGCCCGACGAACGAACCGGTGTCGACGGAGCCGACGTGAGGCCGGTGCTGACCGTCGTCCCCAATCCGTTCTCGAGCGAAACGGAGATCCGACTCTCCACGTCTTCGGAGGATTCTCGATACCTCGAGATCTGGAGTGCGGACGGCCGGCGTGTGTGCGTGTTGCACAAGGAAACCAATGCGGGCGCGGCGGCGATGACCTCACGGACGTTTCGCTGGAACGGCACGGATCACGCGGGACGCCGCGTGCCCGCCGGTGTCTACTTCGGGAAGCTCTCAGGCCGAGCAACCGACGGACCGGACCCGGTACGGATCCTTCGTCTCGATTGACGACGCGTCAGGGGAGTTCGTGCTGCTGGGGTTCGGGGCTGGGGACTTCGCGCGGGTGGAGTTCGTCAGGCGCTCATCCGCCGGGAACGACGGATCGCCATCCACTCGGCGTCGTTCGCCTCGAGCCAGTGTCCCACCATCTGCAGGAGTGCCTTCCTCGCCACCGGCTTGGCCAGGTAGTCGTCGCAGCCGGCTTCGAGACAGCGGTCGCGGTCCCCCATCATGGCCTTCGCGGTGAGCGCGATGATCGGGATCCCGTCGATGCGGGGATCGGCCGAGAGACGTTCCGCCGCCTCGTAGCCGTCCATCACGGGCGTCATCATGTCGAGAAGGATGATACCGGGACGCGAGGCGAGCGCTCGCTCGACTCCCGAACGACCGTCGGCTGCTATCTCGACCTCATACCCGGCTCCAGTCAGTATCGTGCGGAACACATACTGATTGGTCGGATCGTCCTCGACGAGGAGGACCCGCACCGGGACTTGTTCGTTGGCCGTCATTGCCGTCGCTGACTCCCGGACATGTCTGTATTCACTCCTCCTCTCGGGATCGGATGAGCCACCTCTGTTCTGTAGGAAAACGGGACAGAGGCTCCCGATCGTCAGCGCAGGTGGCCCCCCTCCCAAAGCCGGGGTGCGGCCACCCAGGCCGCATCGAGTGTCTGAAGCGATGGCTGTAACAATCATCTTGACAACTATTTATGAGCTTCGCTGGAGGTCACTTGCCTGACGGACGCTCGTTCAGCGACCAGTCGTAGTCGATCCAGCCGAAGTCGGCGCGTCGAGACCTGAGGGCGCCACGAACTTCGTCCGGGAACCAACGGGCCACCCGGGCCACGAGCTCCCCCCGGCTTCCCTCCTGGACGGCCTCGACCGCGGGGTCCGGAGGCAGGCGTAGGAAGTCGTCCCCGAACCAGTCGAGAATCTTGGTCAGCTCCACCCGTGGCCGACTCTTCCCGGGTCGGGCGTCGTACCGCAGTCCGGACGGAAGCCGGAAGTAGAGCGCGGCCTGTTCATCGAGCTGGACATCCAGCTCGGTTCCCCGAAAGGCCTCGCTGCGGAGCACCGGACAGCCGAGCGAAGCGCAGACGATGGCAAAATGGATCCGCGGCTCCTCGAACTGCCGCCGCAGGATCTCGTGCTCGATCGAGTCGAGACTGCGGGTCGCGCCCGCAACCTCGTACGCGTTGTCCCAGCGCCCCGGAATCATCAGGATCGACTTGTCCGGGTAGAACAGATCGATCGGGAACCGGCCGTGGATCGGGTAGTGCTCTCCGATGAGCCTCAGCGTCGCGAGGTTGTACGCGTTGATCCAGAAGGCGAGCTGCTCGGGCTCGGGCCAGGAGCGCAGCTCGGCCTCGGTCACGGCCTGGAGAGCCGACCAGGCCCGAATGAACGCTGGATCCTCCAGGATGCCTTCGTAGCGCACGAGCCCCCGATCGTCGACCCGCGCTCCCAGTACGGCATCGAAGGCGTCCCACAACCTCACGGGCCGCGCCGCCTCCGGCGTGTCCTCGGCCGCTTCCACCTCCGCCGCCGGTCCCTCCGCCAACGCACGCGCTCCGGTCCCGGCGAGAGGAGCAGTCCCGTTCGAAGGGACGACAGGATCGGACCGCATCGGAACGGTCGATGGGCCCGTCCCGGTCGAAGGGCTCCCATCGCCCAAGGCATCCGCCCCAGCCGAGAGTGCGGCACCGACCAGGAGGCAGGCGGCGAGGACGCCGACGCTTCCGCCCCGGCGGGACGGGCCGCGCCGGTACTCGTCCGCCAGCCGATCGAGCGGGACGCCTTCGGCGAAGCGATAGAGGAGCGACACGTTCTGCCAGAGCTGGCGCAGCACCCCGCGCTCGAGGAAGCGGCGTCCGCTCGTCCGACACCCCCCTTCCAGGAGCTCGAAGCCTCCGGAGCGCCGGTAGCGACGAACCACGATCCAGTCCTCCAGGATCGGAACGTCCGGAAAGCCGCCGTCCGCGAGAAACCGGCCGCGCCGCACGGCGAAGCCCTGGTCCCCGAAGGCATACGGACTCACGGCACCGGCGATCCGGCCGAGGAGACCGAGGAGCCGAAGCCTGGGATCGCTCTCGCGGAACCCGAAGCGGAAGGCCGCGGCGGCCCCGGGCCGGGTCGAGAAGAACGCGACGAGTGCGGTGAGCGCTTCCCGGTCCACTCTCGAATCCGCATGGAGGAAGAGGAGCAACTCTCCCCGGGAGAGTTCCGCGCCGAGGTTCATCTGCGCCGCCCGTCCCACCTCCCGCGCGGAGACCCGCCGGACCTTGGCGGTGGGCACCAGTGAGATCGGCACGGGGCCCGGGTCGTCCGGCGCCTCGACGAGCCAGATCTCGAGCACTTCCGGGGCGCGCTCGAGTTCCGCGAGGAGCGGCGCGGGCTCGTCTCCTTCTCCGCGCGCCGGCACGACGACCGAAAGGCGAAGCGGGGAACTAGGGCGTGCCATTCGAGGTTCCTTCTCCATGGGGGTCGATCATCCCCTATACTCTATGTTTTTCCAGCCTATCAGGTTACTTCGAGAGGAGAGCGCGTTCCGATGCGATGGAGTGTCCCGATTCCGATCCTGCTGGGGCTGCTCGCCGTCTCGGTCCTCGTGGCACCGGCCCGGGCACAGCTCGGTCTGAACGACGGACCGCTGGTCCGCTTCGAGACCCGGGAGCACTTCTTCGGCGAGGTCTCCCAGGGAGACCACGTCGAGTACGTCTTCGAGTTCGAGAACGGCGGCACCGACACGCTCCGAGTGGAGAACGTGGAGTCGTCCTGCGGCTGCACCGCCGTCGCTCCCAAGGATCGCACCATCCCCCCGGGCGGCAGCTCGGGCATCCAGGTCGTCTTCCATACCCGTGACTACCGGGGCGAGCGCTCCCAGGTCGTCGCGGTCTACACGAACGATCCGGCCGAACCTCGCGTCGACCTCGTCGTCCACGCCACGATCATGCCGCTCATCCAGGCGGCGGACGACTACCTCGAGTTCGGCGAAGTCCAGGTCGGAACGACGAAGACGGTGGCGACGCTCGTCACCGCGGATCCCGGCACCGACTTCGAGATCCTCGGCTTCGAGGGCGACAAGGACCTCGTCGACTGGAACGTCGTCCCGGCCAGCGCACCCGACAAGATCGCGTATCGGGTCGAGGCGACGATCCGGAAGGACGCCCCGCTCGGCCCGTTCTCCGAGCGCGTGCTGATGAAGGTGAAGCATCCGCAGAAGGAAGAGGAACGGATCGGAATCCGCGGCCACGTCTTCAGCTACTTCCTCATCGACGACGCCCGGCTGAACTTCCACGCCGTCCAGTCGGGGCGCACCGTGACGCGCTCACTCGAGATCCGCTGCGACAAGGCCCGGAAGCACCACATCTCGAAGGTGAAGACGAACGCGCCCTACTTCTCGGGCGATCTCGTCGAAACGGGAGCCGGGTATCGCCTCGACATCACGCTCGATTCGTCAAAGGTGATCTCCAACGAACCTCGCTTCCGCTACCGCGAGTACGCACTGCTCGAGACGGACGATCCCGGTCAGCCGGAGATCCTGATCGAGCTGACCGGCGTCGTGAAGCAGTAGGTGATCAAGCAGTAGGTAGTGACGCGAAGGAGGTGACGCAGTAGTTGGTGACCGGGAGATCGCGGATCCGGCGATCTTCCCCCTGCCGCTAGACGCGCACGGAGCGGAGCGCATCCAGGGCGAGGTCGATGCCCGCGTCGTCCACGTCGAGATGCGTGACGAACCGGACCCCGTTGCCTCCGAACGCGACCGCCCACACCCCCTTCTCACGCAGCTGACCGAGCCATCCGTCCCGCGTGCCCCGGACCACCTCGGCGACCACGATGTTCGTCTCCACCGTCTCGAGTTCCACGTCGAGGCCGGGCAGCTCAGCGATCCCCTCCGCGAGACGACGAGCGCGGGCATGATCCTCGGCCAGTCGCGCGCGGTGATGATGGACCGCATGGAGCGCGGCCGCCGCCAGGATGCCGACCTGCCGCATTCCCCCACCGAGCCGCTTCCGCACCAGGCGTGCACGCTCCACGAGCTCCTTGGACCCGACGAACGCCGAGCCGACCGGGGCCCCCAATCCCTTGGAGAAGCAGACGGACACGGAGTCACAGAGGCGCGCGTAGTCGGACTCGGGACGTCCGGACGCGACCGCCGCGTTCCAGAGCCTGGCTCCATCGAGGTGGACGCTGAGTCCGTGCGAGCGGGCTGTCTCGATCACGCCACGGAACGCGTCGAGCGGCAGGACCCGGCCCCCGGCCCGGTTGTGCGTGTTCTCGAGACAGAGCAGCCGGCTGATCGGGAGGTGAGGGTCACCGAGCGGGCGGATCCGCGCGGTGATCTCGCCCGGCTCCGGGAGGCCGGACACGGCGCGGATCGGCCAGAGCTGCACTCCGGAGAGCACCGCCGAGCCTCCCCCTTCGTACTGGAAGATGTGGGCCGTCTCTTCGAGCAGCACCTCGTCACCGGGACGCGTGTGCACGGCGACCCCGACCGCGTTCGCCATCGTTCCACTCGGCACGAAGAGCGCGGCCTCGTGCCCGAGGAGGGCGGCGACCTCGGCTTCGAGCTGCCGTACGGTCGGATCGTCCCCGAAGACGTCGTCACCGACCACAGCTTCGGCCAGGACCTGCCTCATCTCCGCCGTCGGACGCGTCACCGTATCGCTGCGCAGATCGACCATCGCTCCCCCTACTGCCAGAGCCCCTCGACCTTGACCGGAGTCCCGGTGACCCTCGTCCGTCCGAGTTCGGTTCCATCGGGAAGGAAGGTTCCGATCTCGCCCGCGTCGCGGAAGGTAACCCACAACTGCCCGGAGATCGGATCTCGCGTCACACCCGACGCACCGCTCAGCGGCACGAACGCCGTCTCGTTTCCGCCCGCATCGACGTGGACGAGTCCGCCACGCCCCGGATCCGCGACGAAGAGTCCGCCTTCGCCGTCGAGCGCACAGTCCCGAGGATCGGAGAGCACCACGCTCGACGCGGAGAGCACACCGGAAGCGACATCGAGCCGGGAGACGGATCCAAGCGATCGATCGACGACCCAGAGGATGCCGGCGGGATCGCGGGCCAGTGCGACCGGCCAGTCGGGCGCGGTCCACTGCCGCACGACCCGGTCCCCTTCGATCCGGACCAGCCCTTCGTCCCGCGTCGCCACCCAGATCCCCGACCCGGGGAAAGGCTCGACTTCGATGTCCTCGGTGAGACCGACGTCCTGGAGATCGAGGCTGAGCCGGCCCTCGGTGACCGAGTAGCGTGAGATCGAGCGTTCGTAGTAGGAACCGGCCCAGATCTGCGCGATCTCCGGCGCGTAGGCGACCACGTTGACGCCCGTCCGTTCCACCGCGCGGAGCGGCTCGCCGTCCTGCGAGTACTGAACGATCTGTCCGCTCCAATAGTCCGCGCACCAGACGGTGCCGGAGAGGTCGACCGCCGCGTCGAGGACGGTCCGCCCCGCGCCGACCATGAAGAGACGGTCGCGGCCGTCCGGAGCCATCCGCCCGACACCCCGGCCCGACGCGTCGCCGAACCAGACGATCGACGCACCTGGCGTCGCGAGTTCGGTGTCGGTCTCGAGCTGTTCCCCGTTCTGTACATCGACGAGAATCCGATAGCCGTACGTGTTCCGGTTCCGCACCCCGCGGTCGACGACGCTGCCGATTGCACCAATCGACGGTTCGAGCACGACCGGGGTCCCGTCGCTCTGGATCCGCTGGAGGGAGAGGTTGGCGATGTCGCCGAGGCCCGAGAGGTCCCAGGAGAGGGACACCTCTCCGTCGCCGGCGACCGCGTCCACCGCGGACGGATGACCGCCGGTCTCTCCGTTCCTCGGATCGAACGGGTTGTCGCGATCTCTCTCCGCACATCCCCCGCCGGCCAGGAAGAGAGCGGCGAGGATGCAGATGCGGACGGCCGTCACGAGAAACGTCATCGCCCGCCCTCCGTGGCCCCGTCCGCCTGCGCGTCGTTCGAGGATGCGCCGTCCCGCCGGGTGCGTTCGTCTGCGCTACGGGCGGGCTCCGCGTCGCGGAAACCTGGGATCGGCAGCGACACACCGAGCCTGACTTCGCCGCGCGGATCCGCGTCGAACCGGAACGGACCTCCCACGGTGCCGCCCGGAGCGACGTGCACGTCCGTGGCTTCGTCTCCCCGCAACCAACGCCAGACGGACACGGCGAGAAGCGCTTCCGCGGCGACCCAGAATCCGACCGCGAGGTCGTCGTAGCGGGCGGCCCGATCGAACTCGTCCTGCATCCGGGCGCGGTCCACGGTGGAGAGGTACGTCTCGTAGGCCCGATCCCCCTGCTGCCGGGCCCACGCACCCAGCACTCCACAGGTTACGGCACCCAGGGGCAGGAGCCATCCGCCCCGCGAGTTCGGAACGACTCCGGAGCGCGACGCGGCTCGCGGGGCGCGTCCACCGTGAGCGTACTGTCGGACGCAGACTCGGCGCGGTAGAGGAGCGGCGTCGCCGGACCCGGCTGGATCTGGAGCGCGCGGTCTCGCGGCACGAGGAGATGGAGCGGCGTCCATCCCACGGGCTCTCCGTCGATCCCCACCTCTACGGATCGTCCGGTCGAGAGGATGCGCAGGACCTGGAGGCGTGGAACCTCCACGCGCACGACTTCGTCCCCTGCCGCCGTCACACGCGTGCTCCAGGGACGGACCCATTCGGAGGCACCCGCGCGATGGCCGACCTCGACGAGATGCACGCCATCGGAGAGTCCCGAGACGAGGACGGGAGCGAGCCCCTTGTAGTCGTCATCGACCCAGACCGGCCTCGACACGTCGGACGTCCCGACCCAGAGCGCGGCGGCCAGGAGATCGCTGCAGGTGGACGCGAGGAGGAACGATGCGAGCGCGACCGTAGCGATGATTCGGTCAGTGCTTGTAGGCATACACGTCCCCCCTGTTCGTGGCCACGACGAGGAACCGCTCGGTGAAGAGCGGCGCCGCGGCCAATCGATCGCTGAGCTCGAGTGACCAGACCTGCGCACCGTTGTCGGCACGGAGCGCGACCAAGCGCCCCGCCGAGGTCGGTACGAAGCAGAGCCCGGAGACGGCCGTGGGCGGACCGTAGACCGCTTCCCCGAGATCGGACGCCCAGAGGGCCGTGTCGGCGCGCCTCCCGGCGGCGAGGGGATTCCCCACGCTCGCCTCCACCCATCCGTCGGCGGACACGGTGACGACGCGGTCCTCGAACGCGAGCGGCGGCACGAGCTGCATGATCCGGTGATGGCCGATGTCGTGCACCGTTCCGTCTCGGGTCTCGACCGAGTAGATCCGACCCTCGGTGCTCACGACGAGCACCTGACCGCCGTCGAGACGTGGGGCCGCGGCGAAGAACCCGGGGACGTAGCTCCCGAACCGGGTCTTTCCGGTCTCGCGGTCGATCGCGACGAGCGAGTCCTTCCGCGCGAGCGCGAAGATGAGGTCGCCGTCCAGGAGGAAGCCGGGCGAGTCCCAACCGAGCCCTTCCCGCTCCCACTCGGGAGAACCGTCGACAGGATCGATCCGCTGGAGGTTGCCGGCGAGATCGAGGAGGAAGAGTGAGGTGCCCTCGGCTTCGAGCTGGGTCGCACGCGGAAGGGACGGGAGCTTCAGACCTCGTCGCCGTTGTCCGCACGGTGAGCGTGGGCTTCGCGTCCCGGCGCTCCCACTTGCAGGAAGAGCCGTCCTTCGAGGTCCGTTCCCTCGAAGCTGTCCTTCCGCCTCGAGTACGGCCGGAGCGGTGGGCAGATCGGTCTTGAACCGCCGCTTCCCTGCACGCCCGGTCGCGAGGTCATGGCGAACCTTCCGGTCCGTCGTCGTGACGAAGACGCGATCGCCCGACGCGACGAGCGGAAGTTCGACACACCTCCACGTCGTCGCTCCACGCCACCTCGAGCGGTCCCCGGACTCCAGCCGACTCGTCGCCGAGTCCGCCCTCGGCGGAGGAGCCGCTCCGAAGCCGCGAGCCCGATCGATACCATGCCGATGCACGGCACACGAGTACAGCCCAGACGACGCGCGCAGCGTTCCCGCCGATCTCTCGTGACCGCTGACATGCGCATCAGTAGTCCCATCCGATGTAGAAGCGGGTCCGCGTCTTCTTGTCGAGCAGCTCGAAGTCCGTCACGGCGACCGACATCCAGACGAAGGACGAGGTAGCCGCCGAATCCATCCGGAACCCGACGCCGTATCCACCGATGAAGTCGGGTGGCCAGTCCTCCTCCCATCCAGAACGCATCGAAATAGACGGCGCCCTCCACACCCGGGAGTTCCAGATTCCCATCCGAAGTCCGAGGACGAGGCCACGCATGAGCGGGAACCCTCCTGATTCAGCATGAGGGTCCGCTTCCCCGCGATCTGCCGTCGGTCGTACGTCCGCATGCCGTGCGATCCGCCAGTCAGTAGAACTCGGGTTGGGCCCGTCCTCCACCGACCCTGGAGACGGACCGCGTAGGTCGAGCGGGTGCCTAGACGGTGATAGCGGCGATAGTCCCCTGCAGATACGTGCTCTCCTCGGACCCTTCCTTGAGGTTGAGACGGAGGCCAGCCGTGACGTTGAGACGATGCCCGTCGAATCGGCCCGGTCGGGATCCAGAGGGAGTTGTCGTGGATGAAGGAGACGAAGTGCGTCCCGACCGCGCCCTTCCGTTCGGAACCATTGGAAGGTCGATCGACGGTCTCCGAGTACGCGAGCGTGAAGCTGGTCTGGAAGCTGGAACTTCGAGCGGATAGCTCAGGAGCACCGACCACCCGAACGACGCTCGAAGTAGGGAAACGAGAGGTTGTCGTAGAAGTTGCCGAATGGAAGACGGAGAGGCCGTAGTTGGAGCGGCGTTCGAGGTTCATGTACGTGAGTCCCGCCAGAAGTTGTCGGGAACTCCTGACGTCGAGAACGTCGTGTTCGCGAGGTCGAACGCGATGAGATGGTTCGCCATGAGGTCCGACATGACGACCTGGAGCCCTTCACCGGAACGCAGCGAGGATCGACGAGGAGACCGCCCTGCGCGAAGTCGAGCGAGAAGCTCGTCGTGTAGTCGGCCTTCCGCGGCTGGACGGTGGGCGAAGCCTCCTCCCACTCCACGGGCGCAGGTCGTCCCTCGGCGATTGGGCGGCGGGCCGAGCGAGTCGGGTTCGAGCTCGTACCACTGGAAGGTGCCGCGCCGATAGACGCTGGCCGAGAATCCGTCGCCACCCAGGAGCCTCCCGGGTCCAGGATCGCGTCGAGCGATCGGGTCGCTTGTGCCCGCGTCCTTCCTCGTCCACCCGGTAGACGCCGTAGAAGACCGATCACGATCGGAGACGAGGAAACATGGCCGTTGCTCGGGTCCCAGACCGGACTCGGAATCCGTCCACGGCCCGCGCGTGAGATGGCGGGTACGCCCGTCTCTTGAGGTCGAGGACGAGGTTGCATCCTCACGGCCGCCGGTCACGGTCGCTCGCGAACACGATCTTCTCCGCCCAGGGACAGAACGACGGAGCGATGTCCTGGTAGCGGTCGTGGGTGAGGCGACGGAGCTGTTGGCTCTCGAGGTCGTAGAGGTAGAGGTCCGAGTACCCGTCGCGGCTGAGGCCCGAGAAGACGAAACGCTTCTGATCCGGCGCCCAACTCGGCGAGAGGAGTCCGACCAGTTCGGGCCAACCGAAGCGTGCTTCCTCCTGCTTCGAGACGACGTCGAAGACGACGATCTCGTCGCGGTCCTGGTGCTTCGAGACGAGGAGGAGCTTTCCATCGGCAGAGACGTCGAGCCGGTTGCGGAAGAGGTGGAGTGACTCGAAGCCGGGGCTCCGCTCCCCCTTGATCAGGATCTCGACGTCGCGCTCCGTACCGCCCCGAGATCCGCGGTAGACGTTCGTGAACCCGTCACGGGGCGAGAGGAAGAGGAACCCGTCCTCGACTCCACCGAGCGAATCCGGCAGCGGTACTGCCTTCATGTTCGCACCGCCGTCTCCCGTCAGCACCTTGGACGAGAACCGCGCCGGCTCCGCGTTCGCGACGTCAGGGTAGTACCGCGTTTGGAGTTCGTAGGCCCATCGCTCCGAGAGCTCCGCCTGGCTCACCCCAAGCACGTCGTGGAGCACGTCGGCGAAAGAGTCGTGCAGATAGAGCCGACGGTAGATCTCCTGGATCCGGTCCTCACCGTAGTGCGCCCCGATGTAGTCGAGAACGGACTGACCGAGCTTGTACGTGAGGAAGCTCCCCGCATAGCGCCAGAACTCGTCGATCGGTGGAAGCCCTCCCGAGACGACCATGTCGCGGAGGATCATGTCGGCTTCGGGGTCACGTTCCTCCGTGAAGTGGACGGCGAGCCCCTCCGAGAACCAGAGCGGCGGCGAGAGGAACGGCTGCCGGAAGTGCGCCTTGTAGACCTCGGCGATGAGCGAGAGCTGATACACGTGGACCAGTTCGTGGTGGATCGTCGTCCGGAAGTCGGAGAGCGAGCCGTTGAACGGAACGAGCACCCGTCCGCGCGCGAACTCGGTGAGACCGGCAACGCCCTCCGGAAGGAAGTACGGAGTGATGTTGTTCTGTTCGAAGTCCTGGAAGCTGTTGTAGATGATGAGCGGGATCCGCCGCTTCACCTGATGGCCGAACTTCGGTTGGAGGTCCTCGTACGCGTCCTCGGCCATCTCGAGCGCGATCCGGGCGAGCCCCTCCTCCTCGGCATAGAAGTAGAGGTCGAAGTGCTCGCTCTCGAGCACGTTCCAGTCCCAGCTGTTGTACTGGACCTTGTTCTTTCCGAAGGCGGTGTAGGGCTGGGCGAACGACGCACTGGAAACGGCCCCGAGGAAGAGGAGCGGGAGAAGGGCGAACAGAAGGGCGTGAAGCCGGATCTGGGATGTGGCGGACTGCGGCGCGGGGCGCTCTTCACCCCTCCTATCCGCTAGCTGCATCGATTCCTCCAGCCCCCGGCCCGGCCGTGAGCGTAACACACGCCCGACGGCGGGGTGTTCCCAAGGTGAATCGGCCGGTGCACGGGTCGGCCCCAATCATTCGTTTCGTTTCAGTAGGACCGCCACCCGCTGAAGAAATCCTCACGTCGGGCGGAGAGGTGGCGTACGTCGGTCGCACTCACCGGCGGTTCGTCCTGTCGCGGAAAGACGGCCCAGACGGGGTCCAGGTCCGGTTTGCCGCGCTCGCGATACACGTAGTAGCCACGCAGCTTCGTGTTGAGCCGCACGCGGAACTCACCCTGCTGCGTTCCCCGCGCGGGGCTCAGATCCCCCACGAGCGGCCGCCCCTCACGGATGAACGCTCCCGCCGCGGAACTGCTGTAGAGGTCGAGTGGCCGGGTCAGGCGCACCTCCGCCTGCGCCCGCTCCGAAGCGAAGAGGCGGAACTGATAGACGGAGAGCTCATACGGATTCTCGAGGAACGCGGGAGCGTAGACCCGACGGGACGGTCCCTTCCGTGGGCTCTCTCCCACTTCCCCGTCCCCGAAGACCGTCACTCCGCCGCCTCTCGGATCGATGAGTTCGATTTCGATCGCCACTTCCGTTCGTCCCCGAATCGAGTCCACTTCCACCGGGATCCGGAACCACTGCGGGAAGAAGTCGCGCCCCGCCTCCGGATACCGGTGTCTGACGTACGAATCGAGTTGATCCTCGTACGTCGAGAACACGCGTTGGTACCGGTTCTGGGCGGCGTGCACCCGCGCGTCCGTGAGGTAGTCCTCGTCCGGGTTGACGATGCCATCGTCGTAGCGGCGAAGCTCGCGCCCATCCAGCCGAACGACGACCACCGGCTTCGTTCCAGCGTCCGCCAACATGTCGATCGTCACCTCGGCCCGGGTGACCGCCCTCCATTCGACATCGGCAGGAAGCACGAGTCGCTGCACGATCGTATCGCCCGGTTTCGAGAGCCGCGCCCCCCAGGCATCCGGATCGCGGTCCGCGCGTACTTCGGCGGTGGCGAGGAGTCCGACCACGACCGGCAGCAGCGCCACGCCGAGAGCTCTCGGCCACGGAGCCGATCCACGGAGGCGAAGAAACCACCATGCGCCCACGGCCAGGCACACCGCGAACCAGGTGAACGCGTGGAGGAGCGCCGCACTGGCGGGCCCAACGCCGGCACTCACCCACACGTCTCGCGGCACGAAGACGTAGAGGAGGAGAAACGCGAACGCGAAAGCCAGGAGTACCGTGCGAGGCGACCGGAGAACCGAGCCTCGCCGCGCCCAAGGCCCGAGGATCGAGGAGCCGGCGGCCAACCGACCGTCCTCACCGTCCTCCGCGGCTCGCCGGAACGCGCGGACCACCGATCGCACGAGAAGGACACCGCCTCCCGCCGCGTATCCGAGCATCAGGGCCACGGCCGGGATGTTGTAGCGCCCCACGAGGTGGGTCCCCGCGTGGAGTGCCATGAGATACGTCACGAAGAGAAGCGGAAGGAACCCGAGGCGTGCACCGAGCACGACGCCTCCGATTCCGACCAGACCGAGCAGGACGAGGACGCGCTGGAGTCGCGTCGGCGGCGGGATCCGGCCGAACCAGGTGTTCACGTCGGCACTCACCGCGGGTCGGGTCCAGAACCAGTTCGCCTTCGCGCCGAGGAGCGCGAGCCAACCCGTGGGGTCCTGCCGGATCGAGGCCCGAAGTGCATCACGGAACACGGCGCCGATGTACTCGGTCTCCTCCATCTTCCCGGCGGACTCGAGAGTGTTCTTCCGGATCGCGTCCACCAGAACGGGGACGTTCGCGTCTCCCAATCCGACGGTCTCGAATCCCCGATCCTCGGCGTAGTTTCCACGGAAGAGGAAGAGATTGCTCTCGTAGCCGGCGGAGATCCCTTGGCGCGGCAGGTCCGCGCCCGCGAGGAACGCTCCCCAGATCACGAAGACGACCACGAGACCCGCGAGACGCGATAGAGCAAAGGCGAGCCAGCCAGGTCGACGTCCCCGCTCCAGTGCGTCGACGACGAGGAACGGAACGACCACATAGAGAAGACTGAACTTGGAGAGGGCAGCGAGCGC
Source organism: Candidatus Eiseniibacteriota bacterium (assembly GCA_041390305.1). Lineage (GTDB taxonomy): Bacteria > Eisenbacteria > RBG-16-71-46 > CAIMUX01 > CAIMUX01 > JACKCR01. The sequence continues at coordinate 10,696 of JAWKQE010000050.1, read as the reverse complement.
CACGAGCATCCCGCCCGAAGCCACGGGCCAGATCTCCCGTCGGGAGAACGCGATCGCGCGCGCCAGGAACGACCGACGGTCCGGCTTGCCGCCCTCGTCGGCCCCCTCGTCCCCGCGCGTCGACTCGAGGCCCACGATCGCCGCGACGACCCAGAAGAGAATCGGCATCTCCGTCATGATCGCGGTGCCGAAGTAGACGTGCGCCGGCCAGAACGCGAACAGAACCCCAGCCAAGGCCGCGGCCGACTTCCCGAACCGGCGCTCCGTCCACAGCACGAGGAGAAACGCCGCCGCCGCGGTCAGGAACACGGTCAGCATCCGGCCCGCGCGGTGTGAGTGGCCGAGCAGTGAGTACGTGATTCCGAGAGGGACGACGTAGCTCGGCGCGTGCTGGAGAATCCCGCTTCCCCAGTCGTACCGTTCCCGTTCCTCATCGCTGAACTCGCCGCCGAAGAGTTTGGGGAGTGCGGTCGGAAGGTCCTCGACGAAGTGTGCGACGCCCATCGCCGCGGTGTCGTACTTCTCGCTGTCCGACTGGACGGCGTAGAGGTTCTCGGACGGAAGGAAGAATACGTTCGGGACGAGCACCAGCAGCACGAGGAGCGCGAGCGCCGCAGGAACCAGATACCGACGCAGGCTGCTGTCTGTCGCGTTCGAGGGGGTCATCGCGGAGAGAGTACCGGACGGAGAGCGGGCCGTAAGCCGAGTTCTGTTCTCTTCCGCCGAAGCGGGAGAGGACCGCCATTTATCTAGACCGAACGTTGCCGTCCGGTTCCAGCGACCAACCCGGGAGTCATCGCGAGGCGGACGACCTCTCCTCCCCTATTTGGTCTTGCTCCGGGTGGGGTTTACCGAGCTGTCACCGTCGCCGGCGACACTGGTGAGCTCTTACCTCACCGTTTCACCCTTACCTCGTCCGAAGACGAGGCGGTCTGCTTTCTGTTGCACTTTCCTTGGGATCGCTCCCACTGGGATTTGCCCAGCACCCTGTCCTATGGAGCTCGGACTTTCCTCGAAGTCGACGGATCGACCTCGCGACGGTCACACCTGCTCTCCGTCCGATGAAACTGTGAAGCGTAGCCACGTGCGGCGCGCCGTGCGCGGTCGGTCGTCTCCGGCGGTCGCTGCAGCCATAGCGAGGAGATCAGGTCAGGCTGGCCGACGCCGTCATCCGGCCATGAGCTTCATGACCGAGGTCTCGCCCGCTTCGCTGCCTCCTTGAGCATGCGAGGAAGCTGGTAAGAAACAGCCGCCACAGGCGCCGTCGGCGGAGCACCACGGCGGCATATGTGTCTTCACTGCGGAGGATCCGCTCGTACCGGGTGCGGACCTTGGGGTCGAGACGGTTCACCGGCTCCATCCGCTTGGCTTCCGCCACCTGCCCGGACCTGCCCCTCAAACCGGCCAACTCACCCTCGGGCGGCTCTTGATCTCGCTGAAGCGCCTCTTCCTGTTGGAGGAGGTCCCGGAGCTTGTCGAACTCCTTCGCCGACCTCGTCTCCTCCGGTGAGGATCTCGATCTTACGCTCCTCGAACGTCGAGGTGCGCCGACGCCTCGCGATCTGCTCGTGAGCCGCCTCGTTCGAACACGGTTCCTTGACGCGGAACTGCTGAACCTCGACCTCACGGCGACGAGCTCTCGCCTGGTCGGCATCGCGCTCTAGTGCGCGGCGTTCCACGCATCGACTCGAAACTTCGCCTCGAAATCCTCTGAGGCACGACGGTGCGTGCTCAGCTCACGCCGCAATGTCGGCGCGTCTTTAGGAATGGAAGCGGCCCGTTCGCGGACTCGGGCGCTTTCTTGGTCGGCTCGGCTCGGTTGCCGAGGAATCGGGAAATCGTGATCGCTGTCGTGCCTCAGGGTGCGAACCTCGCTCTGCCGTGACTTTGCGCCACTCCCGAGGAGAAAAGTTGGTGGGCGGGGAAGAAGGACTCGAACCTCCGACCACCGGCTTGTGATGCCGATGCTCTACCAACTGAGCTATCCGCCACGCCACGCCGATTGACCATTTGGGCCCACTTGGATTCGAACCAAGGACCAGCCGGTTATGAGCCGGCAGCTCTAACCCCTGAGCTATGGGCCCAGGCTCCCAGCAAACCCGAGCGGGAAACGTAGCACCGAGGTTCGGACGGGTCAAGGTTGTCGAAACGTGAGTCCGTCCCAAAAAACGACACCCGAACGCCCCACGGGAACGTACGGACAGCGGCTCACCGGAAGGACCGTGAGGCCGGTCCGCGAAGTCGCTCCGCGAGCCCATTACCAGGTGAACCTGACGCCCGCCCCCGGTCCGACATCCCGGCTCGGATAGGTTGGCACGACCTCCACCCCTCTGGCGTCCCGACGCCGAAGCAGGTGGTCCGTGGCGAACCAGCCGTAGAGGCCACCGGCATATGCGTCGGACGGCCAGTGATGATCGGAGGTCACCCGCTGGAGCAGCACCGTCCCCATCATCGTGTAGGCCACGGTCTGGACCGGCCAGTACGGGATCCGATACGTGACGACGCGGGCGACCGTGGAGATCGCGAGCGAGTGTCCAGATGGAAAGGAACGGCCGTCCCCCACCTCGAAGCTGCGCGGCCCCTGATCCCGGAGTGGCCCCCGGCGCCCGACGAGTTCGTTCGTGAGCTCTTTCGGTGCCGCGGTGAGGAGGAACGACCGGAGGATGTCGCTCGTGATCAACGTCACCGGTTCGAGTCCGGTCGCGTAGCCCAAGGCCATCCCGCCGAGCAGGTACTTGTTGATGTTTCCCTGGAGACCGACAGGTTCGAAGAACTCTCCCGTGTCCCGAACCCACTTGTACGGCTCCACGAACTCGTTTCGCTTGAGAGCCTCGTGGATCTCTCCGTCGTACGCGTAGAGGAGCCCCCCCACCGCGACGATTCCGCCGAGCCAGAGAGCGCTCCGCTTGTCGATCCGCGCAGGCGTCGTGTAGAGCGAGACCATGTCGAAGAAGGTGTTCTCGACGCCGGTCGAAACGTCGTACCAGACGTCGCCGAAAGAACGCGGTGGTCCGGAGCCGAGCGTCCGGGCACCGTCATCGGCCCTGCTGCTCGCGAGCGCGGGCGAGACCCGCGCCTCCGGGGCGAACTCGGCGCGGACGCGCGCGAAGGCAGGAGGCACGGAACCCACCGAGGACCCTGTGCCCACACGTCCCGAAGGCGACGCACCCGAAGACGACGCCTCCGCACGCAAAGGCAGGACGAGCGTGGCGACGAGACACAGCGCGAGGAAGAGTGCGGGCGGAAGCAGAACGGGAGAGAACGGTCGCCCGTTCTCCCCCGCGATTCCGTACGAGACCTTGCCGCGCCCGCGCGAGATCAGGTCATCTCCACGAACGCGCGCAGACGGCGCTTCCGGGTCGGGTGCCTCAGCTTGCGGAGAGCCTTGGCCTCGATCTGCCGGATCCGCTCGCGCGTGACGTTGAAGAGCGCGCCGACCTCTTCGAGCGTCCGCGGACAGCCGTCCTCGGTGAGCCCGAAGCGGAGCCGAATCACCCGCGCCTCTCGCTTCGTCAGCGTCTCCAGGACTTCGTTCACTTCGTCCCGCAGCATCGCGAACGCGGCCGAGTGCGCCGGCGAGATGACGCTCGTGTCCTCGATGAAATCTCCGAGGTTCGAGTCGTCGTCCTCTCCGATCGGTCGGTCCAACGAGACGGGCTCCTGCGCCGCCTTGAGGACCATCTTGATCTTCTCGGGCGGCATCTTGAGCCGCTCGGCGATCTCTTCCGGGGTGGGTTCCCGCCCCAGGTCCTGCAGCAGTCGACGCGAAGTCCGGACGACCTTGTTGATCGCCTCGATCATGTGCACCGGAACACGGATCGTACGCGCCTGGTCCGCGATCGCGCGCGTGATGGCCTGACGGATCCACCACGTCGCGTAGGTCGAGAACTTGTAGCCCTTCCGGTAGTCGAACTTGTCGACCGCCCGCATGAGGCCGGAGTTCCCCTCCTGGATCAGGTCCAGGAACTCGAGTCCGCGGTTCGTATAGCGCTTGGCGATCGAGATGACGAGCCGGACGTTCGCCTCGATCATCTCCTTCTTCGCCTGATCCCGATCCGATTCACCCTTGGCCACCGAATTCGTCACGATCCGGAGTTCGGCCAGATCCATCTTCACGTCCTTCTCGTGACGACGGACCTTCCGCTTCTCTCCCTTCACCGTGCGGTCGAGTTCGGCCAGCTCTTCCTCGAGCGTCTGCACCTCGAGCTGCTTCGCACTCAGCCGGGCGGTCGTGGCCGCCTTCTTCGTGGTCTTCTTGGCGGTCTTCTTCTTCCCGGACGTGAGCGTCGAGAGCTTCCGGTTCCGGGTGTTCATGTCTTCTTCGAGGCTGTCGATCAGCTCGTAGGCGTCCTCCAGCCGGTAGCGCTCCCGCTTCAGCTTCGCGCTCAGGCGATCGACCAGCTTCGGGTTCACCCCGAGACGGAGGACTTCCTTGATGACCTTCTGCTCGGCTTCATCGAGCGAGGCGTCGAACTCCGCCTTCTTCTTCTGCGACATCTTCTTTCCCATGTCGCCGCGAAGGGTGTCGACGTCCTTCCAGTAGCGGTTGATCCGGCCCATCGTCTGGGAGATCCGCTTCCGCTCCACCAGAGTACTCGCGTTCCAGTTGGCCAGATCGATCGCGATCAGGTCTTCCAGCTTGGCTTTGTTCTCCTTGATCTTCTCGGTGATGTGCTGCATCTCGCGGATCGCGATCGGAGTCCGGAACATCGCGGATGATCCGCGTCTCCCGCCGACTCGATCCGCTTCGCGATCTCGACTTCGCCCTCACGATTGAGGAGGGGACGCGGCCCATCTCGGCGCAGGTACATACGTACGGGGTCGTCATAGCGGACGACGGGTTGCGCTGCGGGCTTCTCCTCTTCCTCTTTCTTCTCCGAGCCCGGGCCTGCTTCTGGAACTTGTAGGCTTCCTCCTCGCTGTCGTACCGGGGCACGTTGAGCTCTTGCAGCATGGTGAACGCTTCGTCCGTCTGGTCCACCATGAAGCTCGGTCCCCCCGACTTGTCGACGCGCGTCGATCTGGTCGTGGGTGACGTACCTGACGAACAGCCAGGTCCTTGAGCTCCTGAAGGGAATTGCTCGGGTCTTCACCTTCATGCGGGCTTTCTCTCTTTTTTTGGGCATCTCGGCATTATATGGACCCTTCCGCCTCCGTCCTCAAGACCAGTAGACGGGATTCTGAGATCCTCGGGTCCCGTAGTCGCTGTGGATCCTGCCAGCGTCGCCCCGTCCTCCCCGGGCCAGGCGCTGCTTTTCCATCAGGAGACGGCTCAGCGCCTCCTGATCTCCGACCGATTCCGCTCGACGGATGTCACGTGTCACGAGCGCCATCCGGTGACGCAGAGCCCGGCTCCGGAGCGCTTCGATGAGCGGACCGACTTCGGGCCGGGGGCGTTATCCTCGTACACCGGGGCCGAGGCCAGGCTCGGCACCCTCGAGCTCCTCTGGGCACGCGAGACGAGAAGGATTCGGCCAGGGTCGGAGACGTCTCCCCTTCCGCCGGCGCCTGATCCGAGAGCCGGGAGAGAACCTGGGCGAACTCGGCCCGAGGGTTCCAGGGCAACGGCCTCCGCGATCTCGGTCGCCCGGTCCGGGTGCTCAGCGCCACCTGGAGACAGACCCGTTCGAGGCTCTTCCAACCCTTGCCCGTGCCGCTGGCTCTGGGCGAGTACCGGCGCCCGTTCGGGCTTGTTCCCGTCGATCTCGGCCTTCACTCCGGTCCAGACGGTGTCTTCCCGTACACCGAACCGGCCCGAGGATCTCACGGACCCCAGAGATCACGCGTGAGCGGGTCCGAGATCCGCGCCACCAGCCCAACGGCCTGCCGGGCGGCATCGTCCCGGGTGAGGGCGCCCGCCAGCATCCGCTCCTCGAGGGTGACCGGCGTCAGGCGTGCTCCAGGGCGTGCCGCACCGCTTCCTCCCCCGCGGAACGCACCCAGTCGTCCGGGTCCTGCCCTGGGGGTGGGAAGAGCACCCGAACGTCGGCGTGTTCGGCGACCACGATCGGCAGCGCACGGTGCCGGCCCGGAGGCCCGCCTTGTCTCCGTCGAAGAGGAGCACGATCCGGCTCCCGTATCGGGCCAGGTGACGGGCCTGCTCGGCGTGAGGGCCGTCCCGCAGGTCCCGACCGCCGATCCGATGCCGGACTGGGCGAGCGCCAGGACATCGAAGTACCCCTCGACGACGAGCACGCGGTTCTCCTCCCGGATCGCGGTCCGGGCCTGGGCCGCGCCGAAGAGGACCGAGCCCTTCCGGTACACCGGGGTCTCGGGTGAGTTGAGATACTTGGGCTCCTCGTCCGCCAGGATCCGGCCTCCGAACCCCACCGGGGCCCCGCCCGAGCTCTCGATCGGGACGATGACCCGGTTCGGAACCGGTCGTAGACCCGCCCCACCCTGCGCCTCGATCGCGAGACCGGCTTCGACGAGGCTCCGCTCCGTGATCACTGTTTCGCATGCCGGAGAAGCCCGTCCCAGGCGTCCCGGGCGCGAGTCCGAGGAGCCGTAGCTCTCCACGACCAGCTCCCGGCCGATCCCACGTCCGGCCAGGTATTCGCGGGCCCGCGCTCCCTCGGAAGAGCCGAGTCGGTCCACGAAGAAGGCGCGCGACCTGGAGAGCCTGCCGGATCCGCTCGGTGCGGTGCTCGGTCCCTGCCGATCCGGCACGGATCCCGGCCCGTTCACGCGAGGTGCCGGAGCGCCTCGGGGAACGTCATGTTTTCGAGTTCCATCACGAACGAAAAGACATCACCGCCCGCGCCGCAACCGAAGCAGTGGTAGGTCTGGTGATCTGGACTGACGTGGAACGAGGGAGTCTTCTCCTGATGGAACGGACAGAGCCCCTTGAGCCGGATTCCGGCCCGGGTGAGGGCAACCTGGGCGCCGACGATGTCGACGATGTCGTTTGCCGAGCGCACCTGCTCGACGAACGGATCTGCCCCAGTCCTGGCCAAACTCCAGAGCCTCCTCCTCACGGGGGCACATGGCCCGCGCAGAAGAAACGCATTCCCTCGTCGTCCGCTTCGTCGCCGACGAGGCTTCGTCAACGGCCTACTAGGTACGCGGACGAGCCAGAGCGACTACCGTGACGCCCCAGCCCCCTTCACTCGGTTCCCCGATCCGGAAGTTGTCGACGAGCGGGTGCTTGGAGAGCGCCGCCTCGACCTCCCTCTTCAGGGTGCCGGTACCCTTTCCCGTGTACGATCCGTATCTGCCCCAGACCGGCCAATGCGGCTTGGTCCGGGAGAGCGATCTGAATTCTCCACGGGGCATCCTCGGCCCGCTGCCCCTGAGGTCGAATTCCCCACGAGACGGTGTCCGATCCGATGTCGTAACGCACCGAGGACCGAGGAGACGACTTGGTCGAGCCCTCGGGCGGCGCCTCCAGCGCCGACACCTGGACCTCGAGATGGCGTCCCTGCCAGTCCACCCTCACCTTGCCGGCCTCGGAATCCACCCGTTCGATGCGGACGAGGGCCCGAAGGTCGGGAATATATGCCTGTCCACCCACTACGATCCCACTCGGATCGAGGCGGCGACCGGGCTCGCGACGCCGAGGGCCCCGATCTCGGGAGGCCGCCCGGACACGTTGCATCTTCCGCTCCGCGCGGCGCGCGGCCTGGGCGCCCCCTTCGTCCCGCCCCTTCTTCAGCTCGTCCTCGAGCTCCTTGCGGATCGAAGCGACTTCAGCGAGGGCTTTCTGATACGCCTCGTCGACGATCCGGTCCCGGGAATCACGGAGCGCCCGCACCCGTTCCTTGAGACGCTCGACCTGCCCGGATCGTTTCTCCGCGAGACCGGCGAGTCGACGACGGTCGTCCTCGAGCCCGCTCCGCTCCCGTTCGAGGGCCCGCCGTTCCTCGTCCACCCGCGCCCAGATCCGATCGAACTCGACGAGCTGAGGAGACCGGTACTCCTGGGCGCGCTCGAGAAGTGACGAACCGGGCAGGATCCGCCCCGCGATCTCGAACGCACGGGACCTGCCGACCTCGCCCATCTGAAGACGGAACCGCGGCTCCAGTGATACAGCGTCGAACTCCATCGACCCGTTCCACATGCCCGGCGCTTCCTGCGCGTAGAGCTTGAGCGAGGTGAGGTGGGTCGTCGCGACCGCGAGCGTTCCCCGCTCCGCGAGCCCGGTGAGGAGCGCCATCGCGAGCGCCGCCCCCTCCTCCGGGTCGGTCCCGCCGCCGAGCTCGTCGAGAAGGACGAGGGACCGGCTCGTCGCCCGGTCCCAGAGGCGACCGATGTTCCGGAGGTGCGCGGCAAAGGTCGAGAGATCCGCTTCGATCGACTGCTCGTCTCCCAGGTCGACGAACACGTCGTCGACAAACGGAAGGTCCGTTCCCGGCTCGGCCGGCACGTGGAGCCCGGCCCGCGCCATGAGCGTGAGCAGGCCGACGGTCTTGAGCGCGACCGTCTTGCCGCCCATGTTCGGCCCGGAAACGAGGAGCACGGAACGCTCGCCGCCCAGCTCGAGATCGAGCGGGACGACGGGAGCCCCTCCACCGGCCTGGACGTCGGCCAGAATCGGGTGGCGGCCCGCCACGATCCGGATCTGGCCGGACTCGTTGAGATCCGGAGATCCGGCCCGAAGACGGAGGGCGAGTTTGGCCTGGGCCCGGATGAGGTCGCAGGTCCCCACGATGTCGTGTGCTTCGTAGAGGCCGTGGGCGTGCTCCTTGAGCGCGTCCGTCAGCTCGCGGAGGACCCGCAGCTCCTCCTGGCGGACGTCTTCCCGGCGGTCGGCGAGCCGGTTGTTGATCTCGAGCGCCTCGACCGGCTCGACCAGGACGGACTGCCCGGAGTGCGACCGGCCGTGCACGAACCCCGGGAAGAGCTCCCGGTCGTGGTTCCGGATCGAGACGACGTACCGGTCGTCCCTCAGCGTGACGAAGGCGTCCTCTCTCCGGTCCGCCGTGACCCGATCGAGAAGCGACTGGAGGTGTTCCGAGGCATGTCGCTGTGAATCGGCGAGTTCGGCGCGGGCCCGCGCGAGCCTTGGGCTCGCTTCGGGGCGGATCTCCCCGGTCGGGGCGATCGAGCGCTCGAGCCGGAGCGCGAGATCGCGTACGTCCGGGATCGGCGCGGTGAGAGCGAGGAGTTCGGGAAGCGGACGCTCCTCGTCCGGACGGATGGTGCCCCGCAGCTCCCGCATCTGGCGCAGGAGCGGAACGAACGCCGCCAGCTCCTCCCCGGAGAGCACGTCCCCGGTCTTGCGGAGGCGACCGAGCATCGGCCGGAGGTCGGGGACTTCCGGAGCAGACGGAGCCCGTCCCGAGATCTCGAGCGACTTCCACTCGGTGATCCGGGCGAGCGACACCGCGATCTCTTCGAGGGAGAGATCCGGGAGCAGTGATTCCGCCCGTTCGGTGCCGAGCGCGGAAAAGGTCCATCGGAGTAGCATCCGACGGACCTTTTCGAACTCGAGTACCGCGAGCGAATGGGCGTTCACCTTGGAGAGGACTCCTTCCCGCAGAGATTCGCGTGACCTCTCACGCGGAAGTTGGGAGTCGACGCCCTCGAGGGGGCTCGTTACAGCGGCGACGTCCGGCTAGTTCTGCCGGGCCGCCTTCCGCTGAGCTGCGAGCATCTTCCGTCGCGCGGCGTTCGCCTTGCGCTTCTTGCGCTCGCTCGGCTTCTCGAAGTACTGGTGCTTCCGCACGTCGGCGAGGATTCCCGCCTTCTCGCACTTCTTCTTGAAGCGCTTGAGAGCGCTCTCGAAAGACTCGCCCTCTTTGACCTTCACACCGGGCAAACGTATCCCTCCCTTGCTCTTGGCATATCGCTAACGGGAGACCGACCCGCTCGAGTATGGAGCGCTCCCGTGGTCGTCCAAAAACGACCGGTTCGGGCAAGATAGCTGTCCACTTCGGGGATGTCAACGAGAACGGTGAGGTGCTGGGCGCCAACTACCCTACGGAGATTCACTTATCGGCGCCTCACCACCTTCCCTGGAGCGCCCAATCTGGTAGATTGTCTCCTCCTGCCGGGGTCCACCCCCACCCGGACCCGGCGTGATCTGGCGACTCGCCCAGTACTTGGTCCCCGCATGGAGGAGGTTTCAGTGTCCTTCGAGAAGATCCATATCCCCGAGGAAGGTCAGCTCATTCAGCCCCACGGCGACGGGTTGAAGGTGCCGGACAAGGTGATCCTCCCGTTCATCGAAGGCGACGGTACCGGCCGGGACATCTGGAAGGCCTCCGTCCGCGTCTTCGACGCCGCCGTCTCCAAGGCCTACGGCGGAGACCGGAAGGTGGTCTGGTGGGAGATCTTCGCCGGTGAGAAGTCGCTCGAGGTCTACGGCGAGAACGTCTGGCTGCCGAACGACACCCTCGAAGCTATCAAGACCGCGTACGTCGCGATCAAGGGACCGCTCACCACTCCGGTCGGCGGCGGCATCCGCAGCATCAACGTCGCGCTCCGCCAGATCCTCGACCTCTACGCCTGCGTCCGTCCCGTCAGCTGGGTGCCGGGCGTACCGTCGCCGGTGAAGGAGCCGGGGAAGCTCGACGTCGTCATCTTCCGCGAGAACACCGAGGACGTGTACGCCGGGATCGAGTGGGAGCAGGGCACGCCGGAAGTCGCGAAGCTGATCGAGTTCCTCGGCACCATGGGCAAGGACATCCGCAAGGACTCGGGCGTCGGCATCAAGCCGATCTCCGTCACCGGCTCCGAGCGCCTCGTCCGGAAG
>JAWKQE010000049.1:0-27703 GCA_041390305.1 Candidatus Eiseniibacteriota bacterium | reverse complement strand
TTGTAGCGGGCAGCCACACCCTTCGGTCCGCTGAAGCGGCCGTTGCCGGTACCGCTCGTGCCGTAGCGAAGGACGTCCGGAGTCGTCGAGTAGGAGTACTCGAAGTCGGTGGAGGCCGCCGGCAGAGCGCCGTGGATCCCGTCACCGAACCGGATCATTCCGTTCTTCCAATCGACCGTGTAGACCTTGTCGGACGGGCCGGCCGTGGAGATGTCGTCGATCCGCGTCCACTCGTCCGGGGTTCCGTTCGGGTCGAACGTGATCGTCGAGAGCGTGCCCTCGGCGATCGGCGAAGTCGCCGTCCAGAACACGAGGTCTTCGGTCACCGTCCCGGGAGTCGACTCGGAGTAGTCCTCGGTCGCATCGTCACCGATCGTGCCGGAAGCGGTCGGCTGCGTGACGACGGTACGATCGTCAGCGGCGAGCCAGCCACCCGCGATCGAAGCGACGTCCGGAGCGCCCATGACCTTGATCCGGTCGTTGCCGGTGTCGGCGACGAACACGTAGCGACCGATGCCCGCCTTCGCCGTCGTGATCGTGTTCGTGACACCGATCGCGGCGTTGATGTCGAGCGAGATGCCCGGGATGCCGAGGTACGGATCGTCGAGGTCCGCCCAGGCCGCATTGTCGAGAATGACGCGACCGGTCGTGGCGTCGGTGATCGTAACGTTGGCACCCGCGACCGTGGCCGTGTAGGTGTGACCCGTGACCTGGCTGTCGTCGGTGACCGTACCGGCCGTATCGAACGGACCGGTGTCATCGAGGGTCACCGTGGCGCGGGTGGAGGCACCCGAGCGAGCTACGGCAACGTCCCAAGGAGTGCTGAGCTCGTCTTCGTAGGTCTCACCAGCGCTGACGGCGCCAGCCACCGTCACGATGTAGTAGAACAGCTTGTCGGTGGCGTCCGCCGCATCGATGACGAAGATGTCGTCCGACGTCGCGGTCTGCTCGTCCTGGATGAGGGCCATCGCACGGAGCGTCTCGAACGACGTGGGGCCACCGGAAGCTTCGGTGATCTCGGTCAGGACCGGCGGATCAGCCGCGCCCGTTCCGTAGTCCACGTCACCGATCCCGAATGCAGCCGTCGCCGCCGTCTGGTTGTCCGAGACGAGGTAACGGATGTCGAACTCGGTGTCGGCATCGAACGAGGTCGCCGGAGCGAGGATCTCGGGCGCGTTGGACGCGTCGGAGTAGGTGATCGTGTAGACCTTGTCCGCAGCCACGTAGCCGGTGAGGCTCGCGACCCGGGTCCACGCATCACCATCCACCGTCAGCGTCTCGGAGTAGGGCACGACCCACTGGGCAGCGACTGCGACCCACTCTGCGAGGTTGATGCTGTCGGTGTCCCATTCGCTCGCAGCGGAGGTACCACCAGCCTGATAGGTGAAGTCACCTTCGTCGGTGTAGACGTAGGTGCCGTTGACTTCGAACGCCTGGATCCGATTGTTGCCGGAATCGAGAACGTAGACCACGTCACGGCCGCCCGTCGCGTGCTCACGAGCCACGACAGCGTTCGGTGCCGTGAACGGGAAGTCCACGACCGGATTGTCGACCGCCTGCAGCTGGTCGCTTCCGTTGGCAACGTTGAAGTACGGTCCGTTCCACTCCAGGATGGGATCATACTGGACCGCGGACCGAGCCACCGTGGCGACGAGCAGCGCGACGAGCGCCAGCGTCCCCGAAGTGACATAGGTACGAGTAGACATCGAGGTTCCTCCTTTGAACTCCGCTCGTGCCATCCCTGTGGCCTCGAAACGCCGGTGGTCGACGCTTCTTCCCGGGCCGAGCTGCTCTTCAAAATCATGCGAATCGTTAGCGTGTGATCCTCGGTAGGGCGGTCCTAGATCGGGGCCGTCTCGTTCCTTGAGGAACGGGGAGACTCCGTTGTTCCTCATCGTCCTCGTCTTCTGAACCATGCGTCCGGCCCTCCTGTCAGTTCACGATTAGAGTCGCGTTCCGGACGTTGACCGGCATGATCTGTCGGTTGTGGTCCAGAAGACGGGTTTCGTTTTCTTCGTCGTATTCGCTGAACACATAGCCGTCACCCGCATCGAGCGGGATCTTGCGGAAGGAAATGGTGCCGCCCCCGGTCAGGGCCCGGCCCTTGCACGTGATCCGAGCCACCGTTCCTTCGGAGCCGGCGTACGACCCGACGGGCGCGCCGTTCTGGAAGCGGATGACCCAGCTCGCGTCGGCAGCGATCGGGCTGAGGGTCGGATAGCGTGGGAGGAAGATGTAGCCGCCGTTGTTCGGCGAGCAGAAGTCCCCTCCCGTAATCGACAGGATCTCGATGGCCGACGGCGGATTCACGGTGAGCATGAATCCCAGTCCGGCCACGTTCTTCGCGTCCTCGATCTTGATCTCGAAGGTCGCCGTGCTCCCGGCCGTGATCGTCACGTTCTCCGGGAAGACGTAGAGCGTCGGATCGCTCTCCGTCGTGAACTCGTAGGTCGTGCTGAGCGCGTCGCCGAGGGCGCGGTTCTGGGCATAGACCTGGAAGTAGTACTGCGTGTTCTGCTCGAGCCGCGAGAGGACGACCGCGTGTGTGCGTGCGTGGCTCGCTGCTGTCGGAGCGCTATCGGTCAGTCCAAGGGGAGTCGTGCCGTAGCGGACCTCGCCGATCGTCTTGTCATCCGTGTCCCAGGTGATGGTCGCGGAGTGGGCGGTGACTCCGTTCGCCTGGACGTTCGTGATGACCGGGGGTGTCGGGTCGTTGAGATCGGCCGCGGGCAGCGTGTGGAACACCGCTTCCTGCGTCGTCGCGGTGTTGCCGAAGCCGTCCGCCGCGTGGACCTGGTAGTGGTAGTCCGTGTCCTCGGTCAGATTGTCGAGTCGGACGACGTGATCGGTCCCGACGGGGGATCCCTTGGTGAAGGCGAGCGTCGTCGCCTGTTTGCCGTAGAACAGCGTGGAGACCGCCTGAACCGTGGTGTCCCAGGTCAGGGTGGCGGAGGTGTCGGAGAGACTCGCGACGGTCAGATTGTCGATCGCGAGCTCGTCATCGGTCTTGGGAACGCTTCCTCCCGGTCCTCCATCGCTGATCCCGCAGGCAGCGAGGAAGATGACGAGGATCAGTCCCCAGGCGGCTGTCCATGCCTTCATGTCTCATCCTCTCAATGCGTGAGTTCTCACCCCATCCTTCGGGGGAGGGCTCACGCCCGTACCCAGCACTCCGGCGAGCACATCCCGCCGCCCGGCGGGAAACCCCCAGGGACGCTCACGCGTCCGAGGGGAGACGGTCGCCTCCCGTCACGGTTGGATTCGACTGGCCAGATTGCCTGCTTTAGCAAAAAGCCCGACTTGGACGCGAAGCGTGCAATCGGCACGTTTCTTCGGGTGACGGTGCTATGCTCCGGCGGGTCCAAGAGGGCGAAGGCTGGCGAGTTGCAGGGCGATCGGCAGGATCTGCCGCTCCACGGCACCATCGAAGGAGAAGGAAGTGGTATCCACGGGCGCAACTGTCTCACGCACATCGACTTCCGGAGTATTGGCCGAGGCGGGGATCGATCCGGGACTGGATCTCTTCGAGGCCATCGACCGGCTCCGGAAGGAGAAGAATGCGGTCATTCTGGCCCACTACTACCAAGACGGTGACATCCAGGACATTGCGGACTTCGTGGGGGACAGTCTCCAGCTGTCTCAGTCCGCCGCGGACACGAAAGCCGACCGGATCGTCTTCGCGGGCGTCCATTTCATGGCGGAGACGGCCAAGATCCTCAACCCGGACAAGCCCGTCCTCGTCCCGGACATGGAGGCCGGATGCTCCCTGGCGGACGGCTGCCCCGGACCGGCCTTCGGGAAGTGGCTCCGGAACTACCCGGACCACGTCGTCATCAGCTACATCAACTGCTCGGCTGAGGTGAAGGCGCTCTCGGATCTCATCTGCACCTCGTCGAACGCGCACAAGATCGTCGCCTCGGTGCCTGCGGACAAGAAGATCGTCTTCGCGCCCGACCGTCATCTCGGTCGCTACCTCATCGACAAGCTCGGTCGCGACATGGTTCTCTGGCCGGGCACGTGCCAGGTCCACGAGATCTTCTCGGAGAAGAAGATCGTCCAACTCAAGACGGCCCACCCGCACGCGAAGGTGATCGCGCATCCCGAGTGCGAGCGTTCGGTGCTCCGGATCGCGGATCACGTCGGGTCGACTTCGAGCCTGCTCGCGTTCACCGCATCCGATCCGTCAGAGGCGTTCATCGTGGCGACCGAGCCGGGCATCATCCACCAGATGGAGAAGATCTCGCCTGGCAAGACCTTCATCCCGGCGCCCGCGCGAGGCGCGTGCGAGGCCTGCAACGAGTGCCCGCACATGAAGCTCAACACGCTCGAGAAGCTCTATCTGTGCCTCCGGGACGAGCGCCCGGAACTCTCCGTTCCCGTGGAACTGCTCGATCGGGCGCGGCTGCCCATCGAACGTATGCTGGAGTTGAGTCGCTGAGAGACCGTTACCAAGAGGGCCGGTCGTGCATCTCTTGGGGCGAGCGACGAGCCGGCCCCAGTAGGCCGGGCAGGATCGAAACCGTGAAGAGAAGGGGAAGCAGATGGCAGCGGTCAAGGAGATCAACGGGGCCGAGTTCGACACCGAGGTGATCAGCTCTTCGACACCT
Source organism: Candidatus Eiseniibacteriota bacterium (assembly GCA_041390305.1). Lineage (GTDB taxonomy): Bacteria > Eisenbacteria > RBG-16-71-46 > CAIMUX01 > CAIMUX01 > JACKCR01. The sequence goes on along the minus strand of JAWKQE010000049.1, from coordinate 23,096 downwards.
ACCGTGGTGGACTTCTGGGCGCCGTGGTGTGGCCCGTGCCGGATCGTCGGACCGATCCTGGAAGAGCTTGCCGAGGAGCTGGGAGAGACGGTCCAGTTCGTGAAGGTCAACGTGGACGAGAATCAGGAGCTCGCGAGCCGGTTCGGTATCCGCGGCATCCCGACCCTTCTCTTCGTGAAGGACGGTGAGATCGTCGACGGCCAGGTGGGTGCCCTCCCCAAGGACGCGCTTCGCTCCAAGGTCGGCACCGCATTCAAGTAGGCGCTCGGTCCCACGGGCCCAACAGACGTTTCGATGGAACGGCGGCGAACCCCTCGCCGCCGTTCCCGTTTCTGCCCCTCCGGCGATCGGGTATCGTCTCCGGTCATGCGTGCATCCGGAACCGATAGGCGGGCGCCGTCAGTCCCCAGACGGTCACTCCTCCGAACCTGGGGCGAGGCCCTGCTCGCGCTGGTGACGGTCACAGTCGTCGCCCTCTCCGCCCAGGCCCGGACCCGACTCGTCGTCGCGGCCGCCTCGTCACTCACGGAAGTGGTTGGCGAGTTCGAGGCCCACTACGAGACACTCCACCCCGAGGTCGACGTCACGCCCGCGTTCGCGGGATCGGGCGTACACCGGGTTCAGATCGACCGCGGCGCCCCGATCGATGTCCTGGTCTTCGCGAGTCGGGGGCAGGTCGACCCTCTCGTGGAGTCCGGCCGTGTCCGACGCGGAGATCTCGTTGTCGTTGCGGAGAACCAGCTCGTCCTGGTGTGTCGCGCGGAGACGGCGCTGGCGGGGCTGGAGGATCTCCGCTCGCGTCCGGGCCTGCTCATCGCGGCGGGGGATCCGGTGAGGGTACCGGCCGGGGAGTATGCCGCCCGCCTCTTCGAGCACCGCGGCTGGTCGCCGGCGCTCGAAGGGCGACTCGTTCCGGCGGAGAACGTGCGCCAGGTCCTGCGGTACGTGGAGACAGGCGTCGTGGCCGCGGGGCTCGTCTACCGAACCGACGCCCTGCGGGCCGACGACGTCGTCGTGGCCGAGTCCTACGGCCCCGACGACGTCGGGGCGGTCGAAGTGGTGGCCGCGCCGCTCCTACGTTCGGACCACGCGGCGCTGGCGGCGGACTTCGTGACGTTTCTCCTTCGCCCCGAGAGCGCGGAGATCTGGACGGGGCATGGCTTCGCGCTTCCCGCACGATCTTCCGCGGATGAAGCGCACCGATGACGGCGTCGCCGTTCGTCCTCTCGTTCGTGGTCGCGACGCTCGCCACGCTCCTCGCCGCGATCGTCGGCGTTCCGTTCGCATTCTGGGTGGCGAGGGAGCGGTCGGCCTGGAGCCGTGTCCTCGAGTCGCTCGCGCTCGTCCCTCTCGTGGTCCCTCCGGTCGTCACCGGATATGGCCTCCTCGCCCTGTTCTCGCCGGAGACTGGCCTGGGGCGCTTCGTCACCTCGATCGGCGTGCCGGTCGTCTTCCACTGGACGGGTGCGGTGCTCGCGGGAGCCGTCGTCTCCTTTCCGCTTCTCGTTCGGTCGGCCCGGGCCGCGTTCGAGACCGTACCGCCCGCCCAGCGCGAGATGGCGGCGACGTGTGGAGCGTCTCCCTTCCGGGTCTTCCAGACGATCGATCTACCCTGGGCGGCGGCCGGTATCGCCGCCGGATGCGCCCTCGCATTCGCGCGGGCCCTGGGGGAGTTCGGCGCTACGTTGATCGTGGCCGGGAACCTCCCCGGGATCACGCAGACACTTCCGATGGCGATCTACGACGCCATCTTCTCGGGCGACTACGACCAGGCGAACCGGATGGTGTGGGTGGTGACCGCGGTCGCCGTCGTTCTGCTCCTTCTGGCCGATCGCTGGGAGCGACGGGTCCGTGGGCTCCGCCGGGAGGCACGAGGTCGATGATCTCGAACGAACGCGGTCGCGAGGCGGGGATGATCCGTTCCCTGCATCCCGGCGCTGGCCCATCCCTGGCGGTCGACGTCACCCGCGCGCTTCGCGACTTCCAGCTCCGGGCCGAGTTCACGGTGAGTCGGTGGCCGCTCGTGCTCCTCGGCCCTTCCGGCTCCGGAAAGACGCAGCTGCTCCGTGTGATCGCGGGCCTCGAGTGTGGCGGGAGGGGGCGGGTGGCCCTCGACGAGGAGGTATGGCAGGGGGAACGCACCTTCGTGCCTCCGCACCGACGTCCCATCGGTTACTGCTCGCAGGAGGGCGACCTCTTTCCCCATCTCTCGGTCCTGGAGAACGTGGCGTTCCCGCTTCGCTTCCGGTCCGGGCTCTCCGCCCAGGAGCGAGGGGATCGGGCCCTGGAATGGCTGGAGAGGCTCAAAGTGGGTCATCTCGCCAAGACCGCCCCCTCCGCGATTTCCGGCGGGGAACGGGGCCGCGTCGCCCTGGCCCGGGCGCTCGCGGGCGCCCCGCGACTCGTCCTGGCCGACGAGCCGTTTGCCGCTGTCGACCAGGCCGCCCGCCGGGAGCTCTGCCGCCAAGTGGCCCTGGGAGCGCTCCTTGGCCTGCCTCTCGTCTGGGTGACCCACGATCCGGAAGAGGCGGAGATCCTGGGGGAGAAGGGCCTTCGCCTCGAACTCGAAAATGGGCGGATGAGGGCAGTATCGGGTTACGAGCCTTAGCGCTAAGGGGACGACACGGATCGACCGATCCCAAGGACAGGGTGGGAAACCCGTTCCCGGGTTCCTGGCAGGGAGATCCGAATGCGCGAAGATCAGACCGCCGGCTCGCGGCCGGCCGAAGCACCGAAGCGTCTGGGTGACATCCTCATCGAGGAGGGCGTCCTCGTACGTGAGGAAGTCGACAAACTACTCGAGCTCCAGGCCAGCCAGCAGGACGGCGAGCGGCAGCCTCTCGGCAAGCTCGCGGTCGAACTCGGCTTCTTGAGTGAGCGCAAGCTCCGCGACCTCCTCGACCTTCACGGCAAGCGCCTCAGCCTCGGCGAGCTGTTGATTGCGCGCGGTCTCGTCAGCTCGGAGCAGGTCGAGCAGGCGCTCGAGATCCAGGGCGAAGAGGGGGGCCTACTCGGTGAAGTGCTGATCGAGCGAGGATGGATCGAAGAGGTCGCACTGACCGAGGTCCTCGCCGAGCAGAGCGACATCCCTTACGTGCCCCTGCGCCACGACGACTCCTGGAAGCTCGGACTCACGGCTCTCGTCAATCAGAGCTACGCGCTGTCCCACGGGCTCGTCCCGATCTCCCAGATCGGTCGCGTTCTCACGATCGCGATCTGGCATCCCGCGACCCTGGCGCTCCAGCAGGAGATCGAGCAGTCGACCGGACTTCGGGTTCGCTTCGTTCTCGACATGCGGCGCGCCGTGCTCGAACGGATTCAAGACCTCTATGGGCTCAGCGACGCGGACGTCACGCGCGTCATGGCGGAGCAGAAGAACGGCCCCCGCATGGAGGCGAAAGCGCACGGCACGCAGGCCGTCCGCTACACGGACCTCGGCCTCAGCAAGGAAGAGGCTGAAGTGCTCGGCTCGATCCACGACGGCGGCGAAGGTGTCTTCGTCGTGTGCGGCGTCACCCAGGACCAGGTCGAAGACGTCTACCTCCGGCTCCTGCGCTTCGGCAAGGCCTCCGGTGGCCTGGACTCCGCCCGAAAGGTCGGAAGCCTCACCGGCCTCGGGGAGACCAAGGATCCGCGTTCCGCGGAGAGTCTCTTCCGCGACATCCGGACGGGAGAACTTCGTCTCGCCATCGTTTCGGCGGCCAACACCACGCTGGCGTTCTCGCGGCTGATCACGCTGGGTGTGCATCCCGAGCGACTCGCGAAGGAACTCCTCGGCGCGGTCGCCGTCTGCTCCGTCCGTCAGAACTGCGAAGGCTGCGTCACGCCGTATCAGCCGCACAAGCTCGTTCTCGCGGAGTGGTTCGGGGCCCGCCCCGCGCCGACCCGCGCGAACTGGCGTCGCGGCACCGGTTGCGATCTCTGCGGAGGGACGGGGTATCGTGGCGCAAAGCTCGTCTCCGAGTTCTGGACGCCGACCGAGAGCGAACGCGAATGGATGCGGATGGAAGGTGCCGGCGGCGCGATGCGTCAGTTCCGGGAGGACTTCCTCCACCGCGTCACCGGAATCGGGTTCAAGGGGCTCCAGATGGCGGTCGACGGAAAGACCACCCTCGAAGAAGTCCTCAAGGTCCTGCCGCCTCAGGAAGTCCGTTCCGTACGTCAGGCGGCGTGATCCGCTGACCGCTCGTCAATCCGAGAGCTGACACCGTTCCGCTTTCGCCGCGGGAGGGCCTGTGCCGGCCGTCCCGCGCGGCTGCCCTCGTTCGGTTGCGTCCGTCCGGCTGCACCCGCTTCGCCGCAACGGCTCGGCTGCCCTTGTCCGGCCCTCGTCGGCTATGATGCACGTCGCGGGCCGACGCGCTCCAAAGGGGGCACGGTTCCCGCGTAGTGCGTCGACGCGGTCCTCATTTCCGAGGCCTGCACCTCGAGGAAGCTCTCGTCAAATGCTCCAGATCTGTGCCCTCGCGAGCGGAAGCTCGGGGAACGCGACCGTTGTGTCGAGCGGAACGACGCATCTGCTCGTGGACGCGGGAGCGTCGGCGCAGTTGATCGTGGACCGGTTGGCGGAGCTGGAGCTCGTGCCCACCGACCTCTCCGGCATCCTCGTCACGCATTCGCATGGCGATCACTACCGGTCCGTCGGGACGCTCCACGCCCGGTACGGAGTTCCGGTGTTCGTCGACCCCTCCACGGCCTCGGCTCTCCGCCGGAAGGCACGTCGAACCTCGTGGAAGAGGGTCACGGAGACAGCGCCACTCCCCGAGGTGGTGGGGGACATCGAGGTCGAGGCACTCGACACCTCGCATGGCGATCCTCGGAGGGACGGCAGGACGGTCTGCTTCCAGTTCCGCCACGGAGGCCGGCGCGCCGCCGTCGTCACCGACCTCGGAACGTACGACGAGACTCTCGTGAGAAGGCTGAAGGGAGTGGACACGCTCCTGCTCGAGGCGAACTACGAGGAAGCAGTCGTTCGGCGGAAGCTGTCCGACGGGGCACACTCGTTCCACTGGCGCCACCTGCGGACGGCTCTCGGCCCCACGGGGCACCTATCGAACACCCAGTGCGGAAACCTGCTCTACGAGATCCTGGCCGGTCCGTGGACGCGCGTGCTGCTCGGACATCTGAGCGAGAACCACCCGGACCGTGAGTTGGACAACAACGACTTCGAGACGGCCCGGCGCGTGGTCGAAGACGTGTTCACGAAACGGGGCAGTGCGCCGCCGACGATCCACCGGACTTGGCGCACCGGACGCGAGCCCGGGCGGCGGAGCGACCTCGTCTAGCCCGCGACCGACCGGATCTGGCTGAGGAAGCTGGAGAAGGTCTCCGGCGAGAGCACGATCGTGAGCAACAATCCGGCCAGTGCACCACCCAGGTGAGCGTCGTGGCCGATCCGCCCCCTCCCGTGCTTCATCCCGAACGCGGAGACGAGGATGTAGCCGACGGCGAAGAGGGCGGCCGGGATCCCCACGGGAAGGAGGAAGAGGTAGATGCTCTGGAGCGGCGCCATGAGCACGAAGGCGAAGAGGACGCCGCTGATCGCACCGGACGCTCCGATCGCCCGATAGCGTGGCTCATTCCGCTTCCGAACGAAGGTGACGAGACTGCCAGCCAGCATCGAACCGAAGTAGACGATCAGGAACGACGGGGTGCCCAGGTACCGTTCGACGGGAGGGCCGAAGAAGAACAGCGTGAACATGTTGAATCCGAGATGGGTGATGTCGGCGTGGAGAAATCCGGACGTGATCGTCTGGTGCCAGTTCCCCTCGCGGGCGATCCCGTACGGATAGAGCGCGAACTTCCGGAACAACGCTGCGGAGCCAAAGCTGACGAGGCTCACGAGGACGGTCGTGACGAGCAGTATGATCGTGGCGGGAGGCATGTTCGGCATCGGCCCTCCTGGCTCTCTCTTCCCGACCGGGAGCGTACCACGCTGGAGGCGGCTTGGCTCGGCTCGCGCGCTCGCCGCCCCTGGAGTACGATCCATTGCCGTACTCTCGGCACCGACCCCCAACCACGAGAGGAATGAACGTGGGAGATCGAGTCGTCCCCGGGTTCAGCCGGCTTCCGTTCGAACGCCGGACAGAGCAAGAGATGCGAGACAGCGCGGCTCGGTTCTTCGAGGAGATGGACCGACGGCGGAGCGTGCGTGAGTTCAGTTCCGATCCGGTGCCGAGAGACCTCGTCGAGCTCGCCATTCGGACGGCGTCGACCGCGCCCTCCGGTGCCCATCAGCAGCCGTGGACCTTCGTCGCGGTGAGCGATCCGGCCGTGAAGCGCCGGATTCGGGTGGCCGCGGAAGAGGAGGAGCGGCAGTCCTACCTCGGCGGGAGGATGTCCGAGGAGTGGCTCTCCGCGCTCGAGCCTCTGGGAACGGACTGGCAGAAGCCGTTCCTCGAGACCGTCCCATGGATCGTCGTCCTCTTCGAGCAGACGCACGGGTTCCACGACGACGGAACGAAGAAGAAGCACTACTACGTGAAGGAGAGCGTGGGAATCGCGGCCGGACTCTTCATCGCCGCGATCCATCAGATGGGGCTCGCGACCCTGACGCACACACCGAGCCCGATGCGCTTCCTCTCGCGCATCCTCGGTCGACCGGACCACGAGCGTCCGATGGTGCTGTTTCCGATCGGGTTTCCGGCAGACGGTGCGACCGTGCCGGACCTGCGGCGGAAGCCGCTCGAAGACGTTTCCGTGTGGGATCCATCCGTCCCCGAGGAGTGAGGGCCGGCGCCACAGAAAAAGAGAACGGGCCGAACTCGTAGGTTCGGCCCGTTCGGAATCGAACGCTTTCCCAGCGACTACCGGTAGACGGACTTGATCCCGCCCCAGCTCTTACGCTCGACGGGGACCACCGGCATGTTGCCGAACATGGCCTTCTCGATCGAGTTGCTGATCGGGATCTCGACACACAGGTCGGTCGTGTTCGTCCAGCCTTCCTGCATGACCTCGCAGACTTCGTACGTTCCCGGAGTGAGGAAGAACCAGCACGTTACGCCGTCCTCATCCGTGAAGTCGCACTCCGTACCCTCAGGGCCGTTCAGGCAGATCTCCCAGTTGCTAAGAAGTTCCTCACCATCGTCGAGGATCCCATTGCCGTTCGCGTCGTAGAACTTGAAGGCGCAGATACCGGACGTGCGACCAGCGACGATGAACGCCTGGTCGGCCGACGCGGCCAGCCCTTCCTCCGAGTAGTACTCGACGTGGTAGTTCCAGATGCCGTCGACGACACCTTCGGGAACCGTCCACTGGAGCGTCCACTCGGTGACTCCAGGGTAGACCCACTCGGCATAGGCAGCACCGGTCGGGTCTTCGACGACGATGCGGAGTGCATCGGGATTCGTGCCATCCGGCTCGACGACACACCAGGCAGTCATCTGACCACCCGGGTTCTCGACGTGCTCCGGATAGGCCGGATTCAGGTCCAAGGCGATGTTCGGAGTTGCAAAGGCGAAAGGTGCGATCGCGGCAGTGCCGGCGAGCGTCAAGAGCGTGGTGCATACCAGTTTCTTCATCGAACCTCCAGGCGGATGGCCGAGTCAGGGATGCTGTGGTTCTAGAACCAAGTACAGTCGAGTTCGAGTTGGACCCCGCTCGCCGTTGGGGACAAGTCTTCCTCGACGCCTTGGATGCTAGCGCCAAGCGCGTCCGGGATGAAGTGAAGATTTTGACGGATGGTGATTTTGTCGCGACTTTCCGAACGGCGAGCGCCGTGATCGTCGGTCCGTCCGGGAGACACCCTCTCGACCAATCCTTTGGGATTCATTCTGTTATGATGGGGTGAACCCGATCCCGGAGGAACCCGAAGTGAGCCCGAGTCCTGAAGACCGCCCCGCCAGCGCCAATGACGAGTCGAGCGTTACCGGATCGCATGCATCCGACACCGGCTCGGCCGATCCCGGGCGGCCGGGGCGGTTGGCAGGTGCGTCGTCCCCCTACCTGCGGCAGCACGCCGGGAACCCCGTCGACTGGTATCCGTGGGGGAAGGAGGCGCTCGAGAAGTCACGGCGGGAAGATCGGCCGATCTTCCTCTCGATCGGCTATGCCGCGTGCCACTGGTGTCATGTCATGGAAAGGGAGTCGTTCGAGGACGAGGGGATCGCGGAGTTCCTCAACGAACACTTCGTGAACATCAAAGTCGACCGTGAAGAGCGACCGGACCTCGACGACATCTACATGGCCGCGGTGCAGATGATCGCCGGGCAGGGCGGCTGGCCGATGAGCGTGTTCCTCACGCCGGACCTCGTGCCGTTCTTCGCCGGAACCTACTTTCCGCCGGAGGACCGCTACGGGCGTCCGGGGTTCCGACGGCTCCTACGGGGGCTCTTCGAGGCGTACCGGACACGTCGCGACGAGATCGAGAAGGGCGCCGACCAAGTCATCCAGGCACTTCGCGCCTTCTCGGTCACGCCTGAGTCCACATCGGCCCCGAGCCGCGCGTCGTGGGATCGGGTCGTTTCGGCGCTGAGGTCCACGTTCGACGAGGAGTTCGGGGGATTCGGGAGCGCACCCAAGTTTCCGCACTCGTTCTCTCTTCAGATCCTTCTCCGCGAGCACGCGCGGAACGGTGACGCCGAACTCCTCCACATGGTGGAGAAGACGCTCGACGGAATGGCGCTGGGCGGCCTCTACGATCACCTCGGCGGCGGGTTCCATCGCTACTCGACGGACTCGAACTGGCTCGTACCTCACTTCGAGAAGATGCTCTACGACCAGGCTCTTCTCGCTGTCGCCTACGCGGAGGCGCTTCAGGTGACGCGGGCTCCGCTCTACGAGCGCGTACTTCGCGGTACGTGCGACTACGTTCTGAACGACCTCACGGCGCCGGAGGGTGGCTTCTACTCCACGGAAGACGCCGATAGCGAGGGAGAGGAAGGGCGCTACTACGTTTGGACCGCGTCCGAAGTGACCCGGCTGCTCGGCCCGGATGCCCCGCTCTTCGCCGCGGCTTACGACGTGACGGAGGACGGCAACTGGGAAGGCACGACGATCCTCCAGCGTGTCCGAAGTGCCGAGGAGTTGAGCGCGGAGCACGGGATGACCCCGGACGATGTCGAAGGCCGTCTCGACCAATGCCGCCGGCAGCTCCTCGCGACCCGTCTGGAGCGAGTTCGCCCGGCCCGCGACGAGAAGATCCTGACGGCCTGGAACGGCCTCATGATCCGGGCCCTGGCGCGTGCCGCACGCGTTCTGGGCGAACCCCGGTTCGCCGCCGCGGCCGAACGTGCGGCGGAGTTCGTTCTCGAGAACGTGGTCGTCGAAGGACGGCTCCATCGGGTCGCGATGGACGGTGTGGTGACGGTGCCCGGCTACCTGGAAGACCACGTGAACCTGGCCTCGGGGCTCGTCGATCTCTACGAAGCCACGTTCGACCAGAAGTGGCTCTCCGAAGCGGCACGAGTCATGGAGATGGCGGTTCCTCTCTTCGCAGATGACGCGGGGGGCTTCTTTCTCACGGCGGAGGACCATACGGACCTCATCGTCCGGATGAAGATGTCGCAGGACGGTAGTGTCCCTTCCGGCAACTCGATGGCGGCCGAAACGCTGCAGCGGCTCGGAAGGCTTCTCGGCCGGGCGGACCTCGAGGAGCGGGGCGAAGGGACGTTGCGCGCGTTCGCGGCCTACCTCGAGAAGATGCCGGAAGGTCTCCACCAGATGCTTCTCGCTCTCGACGTTTCGGACGGGCCGCGTCGGGAAATCGTCCTCGTGGGACCTCCGGGCCCCGAACTCGACGCGATGCGGCGGATCGTCGATCAGACTTTCCTCCCGCGCACGGTCCTCTGTCACACCGAGGGCGGTGGTGGGTCCGCTCTCCTGGACGGAAAGACGGCGGTCGGGGGACGGGTCACGGCCTACGTATGCCAGGACTTCGTCTGCGGTGCGCCGACCACGGATCTCGGGGAGCTGGCCGGAATCCTCTCCTGATCGGGTTCCGACATCGACAGAGCGGCTCTCGGTCCGCCATACTGCTCCCTCGATTTGCCGTTGCCCGGACGCAGCCGATCCGTCCGGGAGCCCACTTTCCTGCTTCGAGGAGGTCTGGATCATGAGCGGTACCCCGCCCATGGCGGAGCGTCGTCCCCACCGGATGGAGATCCACGGGCACGCCCGAGTCGATGACTACTACTGGCTTCGGGAGCGCGAGAACCCGGAGGTCATCGCATATCTCGAAGCAGAGAACGCGTATTCCGATGCCGCCCTCGCCCACACGAAGTCGCTCCAGGAGACGCTCTTCGAAGAGATCATCGGGCGTCTGGATCCGACGGACATGTCGGTCCCATACGAACTGGACGGTTTCTTCTACTACGGGCGATTCGAGGAAGGGAAGGAGTACCCGCTCTTCTGTCGGCGCGAGGGCTCGATGGAGTCTCCCGAGCAGGTGTTGCTCGACGGTCCGAGGATGGCGGAGGGGAAGCCGTTCTTCAGTATCGGCGGACGCGCAGTGAGTTGGGGGCATGGCCTCCTCGCCTACGCGGTCGACTACGTTGGCCGGCGGATGTACACGATCCGGATCCGCGACCTCTCGACCGGTGAGGACCTGCCCGAGGAGATCGAACTCGCCACGGGGTCGATGGCGTGGGCCGCGGACGACGATCATCTCTTCTACGTTCGGATGGATCCGGAGACGCTGCGCGGGTATCAGGTGTGGCGCCACCGGGTCGGCACCGATCCCGCAACAGACGAACTCGTGTTCGAGGAGACCGACGATACGTTCATCGTCGGAGTGGACCGCACGAAGTCGCGGGAGTACCTCCTCATCGGCAGCTATCACAAGATCCGCTCCGAGTTCCGCTACCTCCGGGCCGACGACCCGGACGGCGACTTCCAGGTCTTCCTTCCTCGGGACGGGGAGCACGAGTACTACGTCGACCACTTTCGGGACCACTTCTACGTCACGACGAACGCGGACGCGAAGAACTTCCGCCTCATGCGCTGCCCGGTCGGCCGGACCGACTTCGCGAGCTGGGAGGAAGTGATCCCGCACCGTGACGACGTCCTGATCGAAGACGTGGAGATCTTCCACGACCATCTCGTGCTCGCGGAGCGGTGCGACGGTCTCGTCCGGATCCGGATCATGCCGTGGGACGGAGAAGGTGAACACTACGTCGAGTTCGAGGAGCCTGCCTACGATGTCGGCCTCTCGATCAATCCCAGCTTCGAGAGCGAGCTCCTCCGTTTCGACTACGCGTCGATGACCACGCCGCACACCGTCTACGACTACCACATGGAGACGCGCGAACGGATCCTGCTCAAGCGCCAGCGTGTGCTCGGCGACTTCGATTCGAGTCGCTACGTGTCCGAGCGGATTCACGCGAAAGCGGCGGACGGAATGGAGATCCCGATCTCGATCGTCCATCGGCGTGAGTTCGTGAGAGACGGCTCCGCGCCGCTGCTTCTCTACGGCTACGGCTCCTACGGGGCCAGCATGGACGCAGGCTTCTCTCCGTCGCGGATCTCACTCCTCGACCGTGGCTTCGCGTTCGCCATCGCGCACATTCGAGGCGGGCAGGAACTCGGCCGGGGCTGGTACGAAGACGGCCGGATGGGGAAGAAGAAGAACACGTTCACGGACTTCATCGCCTGCGCGGAGGAACTCCTGGCGCGGAAGTACACCGCGCCGGATCGGATCTACGCCTACGGAGGAAGCGCGGGCGGCCTCCTCATCGGAGCCGTGATCAACGATCGGCCGGACCTCTTCCACGGATGCATCGCGGCCGTTCCGTTCGTCGACGTCGTCACCACGATGCTCGACGACACGATTCCGCTCACGACCGGAGAGTACGACGAGTGGGGCAATCCGCATGAGCAGGCTGCCTACGAGTACATGCTCAGCTACTCGCCGTACGACAACGTCGAGGCGAAGGACTACCCGCATCTCCTCGTCACGACCGGGCTCCACGACTCGCAGGTCCAGTACTGGGAGCCGGCGAAGTGGGTTGCCAAGCTCCGGGTGATGAAGACGAACGACGCGCGGCTGCTCATGCACACGAACATGGACGCAGGACACGGCGGGGCTTCCGGCCGATTCGAGCAGTTCCGGGAGGTTGCGCTCCAGTATGCGTTCCTGCTCGACTCCGCCGGTCTTGCCGGCACGGCGGAGTAGATCCGATCCGTGGAGATCTACGGAGAGCCCCTCACCTCCTCGTCTGCTGCGCAGTCGGCGAGGAGGATTCCGCAGCCTGCTAGGTGTTCTTGAGGAAGCGAAGCACCTTGCCTGGATCGAGTCGGCGGACCTGCTTCCAGAAGGTGCGGTCGTTGCCCCAGAAGTAGAACCGCACGCGATCGAGGTAGCGTACCCTCATCGCGTGAAGGCGGAAGAAGAGTGGGCGGCGGAAGAGCGGGAACCACTTCCGTGATCGCTCCACCTCGCTCCAGAACGAATCGTCGAGCACGATCGCGTGGTCGACGTTCCGGATCGGGATCGACTCGACCGAAACCCCGTCGTCGGAGAACGTCGCGGAGAGGATGATCGAGCGGGCGTTCCGGACCCGATCGATCTCCCACACCTTTCCGTCGCAGACGACGTCGGCAAAGCAGAAGTTCCCGAGGCTGTAGAACACCCATCCGCTGCCCACCTGCTCGTCCGGCTGGAGCGTATGTGGGTGATGGCCGACGACGAGCTGCGCGCCCGCCTCCACGAGACGGTGGGCGATCTCGATCTGTGACGGGTGGGGGTAGTCGGCTTCCTCCGAGACTCCGCCCCAATGGAGGATCACCACGACGTGGTCCACCACCGCGCGGGCCTCCGTGATCTCCCGCGTCGCGCGCTCCACGTCGAGGTAGTTGAGCTTCACGTCCACGTCGGGAGGGAGCTTTGGGTTCGTGTCCCGCGTGACGTAGTTGAGAAGGCAGAAGGATCTCCCGCCATGAGAGAAACGATGGGGCCGGCGGGCCTCGTCCTCCGTTCCACCTGCACCGATGTACGCGATGCCCATCTCGTCCAACGCCGCTCTCGTCGTCCGGAATCCCGAGCCGAGATGGTCGTAGACGTGGTTGTGTGCGAGCGTGACGACGCCCATATGCAGGTCGCGGAGCGCGCCCAGGGTGGCGGGATCGGTCCGGAGTCTCGGCTTCTTCGTCCAGAGTTCTCCGTCCGTGCCTTCACAGACGGCCTCGAGGTTTCCGACCACGAGATCGTGGGTGCGGAGCACGGGGCCGACGCCCGCGAAGAGGTCGGAGCGTGTCCGGACCAGTCTCGGTACTCGTCGTTCAGGCTGACGTCCCCGAGGAACGCGATACGTGCGTGCGGCGCGCTCACGCGTTCCCTCCCGCGCTCAGTCTCTGGAAGATCTCCTCGTAGCGCGCCGATGTGGCGCCGAGGTCGAAGCGTGTTTCGGCGCGGGTGCGGCACGCGTCGCGCTCGGCGGTCAGTGCGTCGGCACCGAGGAGAACGCTCTCGATTGCGTTCCGCCAGTCGGCAACGCCGAATCCGTCGACATAGAAGCCGCAGTCGCCGACGGCTTCACGCATGGCCGGGAGGTCGCTCACGATCGGGATGGTTCCACATGCCATCGCCTCCAGCACCACATTTGGAAGCCCCTCCGCCTGACTCGGTAGGAGCAGGAAGCCCGCTCGGGAGACCACCTCCTCGGGCCGTTCGAGCGAGCCGTGGAAGACGACGCGTTCACGTATCGAGGCCGGGACGGAGGCGATGAACGCCTCGCCGAACTTCCGTGCTTCCGGAGTTCGTCCCAGTCCGCCCACCACGTGGAAGGTGAGATCGGGAACCGTCCGAAGAGCGGCTTCGCTGCCTCGAGCACGAGATCGGGACGCTTCCGTTCCTGAATCGCTCCGACCCAGACGAGCGAACGTGTCTGCCGGTCTCCCGGTTTCGGCAGGCGAAACACACTCAGGTCGACCCCGTTCGGAATGTGGTGCACGCGCTCCGGATCGAGTCCGGCGCGTAGGGCGAGATCGACCATGCGGGCTGACGGACAGACGACGGCGCCGGCCTTTCTGAGGAGCGAGAGACGGACCGCGCCTGCCTTGCGTGCCGAGAGACTCACCGGATCGTCCTCTCCCTCCAGGGTGAGCTTCACGACGGTGGGAATGCCCCGTATCGCGGACAGCGCCAGGAGCCCATAGGTCGACGGATCGACTCCGAGCGCCCAGAGGACGTCGGGCCGCGGCCCGTCCGCGAGGGCCTTCGCCACATCCCACGCGAAACGTCGCCCGTAGCCGGGGCGTTCGAGACGCCCCCTTCGTTCGATCCGCCATCCGTGTTCGTCGAGCTCCGACGCCGCGAGATCGTTCCTGCCCAGCGTCCAGATCGTGACGTCGACCCGGCCTTCCATCCGGGCGAGGGCGGCGCGGGCCTGGCGCGCCGCACCCGAGTACATCGGCGGGTAGAGGAGGGAGGAGAGCACGATCCGGAGCGGATGCCGCGGGGTCATGCCCGCCCCCGAACCGCCGCGCGAAGCTCCTGGCGCTCCTGCCGAGAGAGTCCCGTCACCCAGAGGACCGCGAGGTAGACGAGCCCCGCGGCGATGGCGGCGAGCCAGACGTTCACGCCCTGTAGCGCGAGGGCGACCGCGACGCACGCCGCCGCGGCCGGCAGGAGTCTCACGACGCGCCGGCCGATTTCTGCCCACGAACTCGACCCTCGTCGCGATGCAGAGTGCGACGAACGTTCCCTCACTGACCAAGGTGGCGAGTGCGGCGCCGGTCGGACCGTACTTCGGGATCCAGAAGACGTTCGCCACGATGTTGACGACGACGGCGATCCCGGCGAAGAGGTTCGCGGACCTGAGGTCGCCGGACGTGCGGAGAAGGACGAGGAACGGGCGGCTGAACGCGAACATCACGAGCACGGCCATGAGGATCACCCAGGGCCGGGCGGCTTCGGCGAAGTCTCCACCGAACACGAGCACGATTGCGGCCCGGTCGAGCGTCCACGCGGCGATCACGAGCGGAATGGCCACCGCGAGGAGCGTGTGCACGGCCCGCCCCACCGCCAGCGTCCGTCCGGGTCCGTCCGGATCGAGGCGGCTGAAGCCGGGGAACAACGTCTGCTCCGCGACGTTCGGCACGATCTTGAAGACTTCCATGAGCCTGTAGGCCGCGGAGTAGATCCCGAGCGCGGCCGGACCGATGAACGACTGGAGGATCAGCTGGTCCACGCGGTTGTGCACGACTCCGATCCATCGCACCGCGCTGAACGAGAGCCCTTCGCGAAGGAGCGGTCGCCACGGTAGGTCCGTGCCGAGGTCAGGAGTAGGGGATGCTCCAGGTTCGGCGATCCCCGCGACTTCGCGTAGTCGATCGAGCTGCGCCCGGACCGTACCGCGTGCGTAGAACGTCGTCACGATCGTTCCCGCGAAGAGCGCCGCCAGGAGCCCCACGACGCCGAACGAGAACGCCCAGAGGAGGAGCCCCGCGGCGAGTGCGAGGACTCGGTCGAGGGCGCCGTAGACGGAGCGGGGCCGGAAGTCCTCCTGCGCCACGGACACCGCGAAGTAGGTACGGGCGAGTGCTCGCGCCAGGCCGATGCCCGATGCGATCGGTAGCAGCCAGCGCGAACTCCCGTCGTAGAGCATGCCGATTCCGAAAGCGAGAAGGAGACAGACCGTCGCGAGGACCCACTGCGCTCGGATCATCCGACCGAGGAGACGGTTGGGGTCGCGCCTTCGTTGCAGCACCTCGCGGACGAACACCTCGTGGAACGACATCCCGATCGCGAGAGCGAAGATCTCCGAGTAGACGAGGCTCAGGGAGAGGAGCCCGAACCCCTCCACGCCAAGGAGCCGAGCTACGAGTGCGGTGTAGTAGAATCCGATCGCGCGCGCGACCGCCTCTGATCCGACCAGCCACCTGAGGTTCCTGCCGAGGCGTCCAGCGGCTTCGCTCATCGGTCGCCTGCGTCGCGATCAGCGCGCCGCGGGAGGGCGGTGACGGAGGAGCTCCCATGCAGAAGCCAGAACCGCGCCGCCGAGGAACGCGAGCACCACGATCATCTTCCGTTGTGGGCTCTTCTTCCCGAGCGGAACGATGGCTTCGTCGAGGATCTCGACGGTCGGTGTGTCACGCGCCTCTTCGAGGCGTGCCTGGTAGTACTGGGTGGTGAGCAGCTTGTAGACGGTGTGCTGGAGCTCCGCTTCCCGGGTCCGGCGGAGGAGCTCCATCGCGATATCTGGGAGGCTCGTGATCGGTTCGAACCCCGCCTCGGCCTGCTGCGCGGCTCCGATCGTCTGCGCGGGCTCGCCACGCAGGAGTTCGGCATACCGGTCCTTCAGCGCCTCGAGTTCGGTGCGGACGCGCTGGTATTCGTAGGAACTCGGCGTGCGCGTCTCGCCGACGACGTCGAGCTCGATCTCCTTGGCGACGATCTGCCCCTGCAGGGTTCCGAGCATCTGCACGGTCACCTTCGCCTGCTCTTCGATCGACAGTGTCGCGTGCCGCTTCTGGAACGCGACGAGACTGTCCGCTGCGACCTCCATCTGGACGCGGTTCTTCTCCAGCTCCGTCTCCAGATAGGCGCGCGAGTTCCGGGCGCTCGAGGCCCGCCGTTCCTGGAGGACCCGGTTGAGCTGCCGCACCGCCTCGTTGCCGATGTCGGCCGCGAGCCGGGCGGCCTTCGCACTCTGGCCTCGCCTGAGGACCGGGAGCCATCCCGTCGGAACCTGCACCTGCACGGCCACGAGGCCGCTCCGCTTCTGGGCCACTTCGATCTGTCCCTTGAGTGCGAGGAGCGCCAGGATGCGCGCCTTCTCCGGATCTTCCTCGTCGATTCCGTACCGCTCGACGAGCCCCAGCTCGTCCACGATGCCCAGCCCGACGGTCCGGCTCTCGAGCACTTCCTTGAACACGTCGACCGGGGTCGAAGGGGAGGCTGATGAGTCCGGCCGGGATGTTCGCTCCGGCGGTGGCCAACGCCGATGCCAGCCCCCGCCTTCCTGTTGCGTCGCCAGGAACGTCGCCCGCGCCTCGAACACGTTCGGCACGAGAAGGCTCACGAACGCGGCGAATGCCGCCACCGCCATCGAGACGCGAAAGATCCAGTTACGGCGCTTCCAGAGGCCCTGGACGGCGCTCGAGATCTCGTCACTGAAAGAGAATCGGTCGTCCATGAGCTCCTTGGCGGTCTCGTGGGCTGTGAGAGGAATCCGGAGATCCGACGGAGGATAGGAAGCCGGTCCCTGCCTGTCAATCGAACCGTCCTGAGTGACGCCTCCGCCAGTCCGTGCGGATTCCGAAGGTGTCGGGCGGATCTGGCCTTGACCGACCGGACCTCGGCGGCCATTCATTGTCGGAATCCCGCCCCCAGGACGGGGCCCGAGGTTCCCGGAGCGACGGACGGATACCGGGACCAGTGAGGATTCGAGGAGGACGGACTGACCGACACGACCCAACCTTCGGTGCCGCCCGCGGACATCGACTCGGTGGAGCCGCGCTGGCGTCGTGCCGTACTTCCCGCTCTGGCCATCCTCCTCGGCACCGTGGCCGCCATGCTGGGGCCGGTCTTCGGCGCGGTGCTGGGCTTCGTCGTGGCTTCGTTCTTCCTCGTGGTGTTCCCGCCGGTCGGGATCGCGATGCTGGTCGCGGCACGGAGCAGTCTCGACTACTTCCAGGAAGTCTCGATCGTTCCCGGGCCGATGCCGATCAACCCGGCCTCCGCGCTCGGAATGGGGCTCGTGCTGCTCGCGTTCGTGGTTCTCGTGCTGAAGGTTCGGGCTCGGTCCCCGATCGATTGGGGAGGGCGGATCGGAGCACTCTGGGCGTTCTGGCTCGGGGTGTCGGCGTTCGCTCTGGTCGTCGGATACCTCCGCTTCGGCGGAGGCGTGGCCGTGGACGGGGTCAAGGAGTGGGTCCGGCTCGGGAGCGTTTACGCACTCTATCTCCTCATCGCGAACCTGACGGGTAGGTTCCGTTCCAGTCCGAGGTGGCTCCTCTGGGGCTGTTTCATCGGCCTCATCGTGCCCTGCCTCTTCGGCGCGTATCAGGTCGCAACGGGGAGTGCGACGCACAACGTCCAGGGGATCCGGCGGGTCATCGGCACGTTCGGCCACCCGAATCCGTTCGGCGTCTATCTCGCCGGACTCTCCTTCCTCGGGCTCGGCTATCTCTTCGATCTCAGGTCACGCCCGGTCCAACGTTCGATCCTGCTCGTCCTCGTCGGGGGCGCGTTCACCATGCTCCTCTTCACGTACTCCAGGAGTGCACTCGGGATCGTGCTGGGCGCTCTTCTCGTCTGGGCCGCGTGGGGTTCGGCGAGACGGCGGGTTCTCGTACTCGGCGGCATCGGTATCGCCATCGTGCTGCTCTTTCCCGCGATCGCCTGGCGGTTCGAGGACCTCTTCGTCGACATCGGACGAGAGAGCGTGTCCGGGGAGGACGTGGGCAACTCCTTCGCCTGGCGGCTCCTCAACTACCAGCGGCTCCTCGGGGAGTTTCGAGAGAGTCCGATCATCGGCCAGGGGCTCACCGCGATCGCGGAGATCAACCCGACGCAGTCGAAGACGGCCGAAGGGTTCGACACGGGGTTCGCAGCCCACAACGAAGTCGTTCGCGTTCTCGTCGAGCAGGGCGCGCTCGGATTCATCGCCTGGGTGTTCGTGGCGTTCGGGATCTGGAAGGCCATCGGGGATCTGGCTGCGCGGCAGGGCGAATGGGGGGTCCCACGGACGGGGGAGGCGCTGAGAGCTCTCTTCCTCACCCTCGTTCTGCTCAGCGGGGTCGGCATGGGCTTTCTGAACCAGACGGTGCTGCTCTATGTCATATTCACGATCTTTGGTGCGCTCCGGGTGGGAGCCCGGCCGTCGGTGGTGGCCCCGGAGCCGACGAGATGAAGCAAGACCTGGTCCCTCCGCTTGCGCGGAGTGCGGTCTCGACCTCGCAGAAGGAGCTCTGCTTGCACTCGACGATTCTCAGTCTCGGTTCGTTCCGTTGCTGTTCGGAACTCGCGCGCCGGGCGATCTGGCTCGTTCTCGCGTCGGGTCTTCTCATCGGGGGGGCTCCCGC
The DNA here is from genome assembly GCA_041390305.1 of Candidatus Eiseniibacteriota bacterium. Taxonomy (GTDB): domain Bacteria; phylum Eisenbacteria; class RBG-16-71-46; order CAIMUX01; family CAIMUX01; genus JACKCR01. The sequence continues at coordinate 4,133 of JAWKQE010000049.1, read as the reverse complement.
GCGGGCGCAGGACGCCATCCAGGCGCCCGCCGGCGCGGGTGACGCGATTCTGGGGTCCGGAGGAACGGCCGGCACCGGTCTCGGCGGGCAGCTCCCGATCCCTCCGGGCACGACGATTCCCGGGTCGAACCCGTTCTCGACGTCTTCCACGACGGCGTTCGACGCCCTCGAAGGGGCGGTCGACGGTGGGTACACGCTCGGCCCGGGCGACCGGCTCGGGATCTATCTCTGGGGCGATCCTCCCATCTCCTTCGACACGCGCGTGACGTTGGAGGGAAAGGTCGTGCTTCCCCAGGTTGGGGAGGCGGACGTTCTGGGCAAGGATCTCAAGGCCGCCGAAGCAGAGATCGCGAGACTTCTCGCGCGCCGGTACCGGAACCAGCGGGTCACGCTCGCGCTTCTCCAGCTCCGCCGCTTCCAGGTGCACGTGACCGGTCAGGTCGAACTCCCGGGTGGTGTCCTCGCTTCCGCCGCGGACCGTGTCCTCGACGCGATCGCCTTGGCGGGGGGAAGCCTCGACGGCGCCGGGCTGAGGCGCGTCCTCATCAAAGGAGCGAACGGTACGGACCGGAGAGCGGACATCTTCCGGTACCTCCGCACCGGTGAGATCGAGAGCAATCCACCGCTCCGCGACGGGGACATCGTGGTCGTGCCGTATCGCGGCCCCCAGGTATTCCTCTACGGAGCGGTGAGCGAGCCGGGAGGGTACGAGTTCCTCGAGAACGACACCCTGGCCGAACTCGTCCAGCTCGCGGGTGGGATGACCGAGGACGCCGATCCCGACTCGGTCGAAGTGACGCGGTTCGTCGACGGGGTCCGGACCGAACGGTTCTACCTCTCCTTCCAGGGGCGCGAAGAGCTGGAGGCCGCGAGCGACTTCGTTCTTCGCGAAGGGGACCAGGTGCAGATCCGCCGCAACCTGAACTGGCATCGGCGCCAGATCGTCGAAGTGCGCGGCGAGGTGAAGTTCCCGGGGACGTTCCCGATCGTGGACGGGGAAACACGACTCTCCGAGGTGATCGAACGGGCCGGAGGCTTCACCGACCTCGCGTTTCTCCCGGAAGCCACGGTGATCCGGCGCCGCGCCATCCGGCTCGACGACAAGGAGTACGAGCGACTGCAGAAGATGTCGTCCTCGGAGATGACCGACGACGAGTACGAGTACTACAAGATGAAGTCACGGGAACAGAAGGGGCTCATGGTCGTCGACTTCGTCGGACTGTTCGACGAAGGCAAGGCGGACCAGGATCTCCTTCTCCGATCGGGGGACGCGATCGAAGTCCCCGCGAAGAAGGACTTCGTTTCCGTACTCGGCGAGGTGAGCGAGCCGGGAAACGTCTACTACCGGCCCCTGCTCGGGATCGACGCCTACATCGATCTCGCGGGCGGGTTTTCCAGCAATGCAGACAAGGGAAAGGTCCGCGTCATCCGAGTCGCCACCGGCGAATGGGTCGAGAAGGACAAAGTCGGTTTGCTCGAGGCCGGGGATACGATCTGGGTGCCGGAAAAGCCGGACCGAGACTATTGGCGCTACTTCCAGGAGACCCTCGGAGTCGTAACCCAGATCCTGACGGTGTATCTCATCGTCGATCGGGCGACGAACTAGCCGTGATCCGTTTCGAGTCCGTTACCATCGCACTTCGGACCGCGTCTTCGGAGGTCGGAAGGTCCATCGAGAGAACCTGAGTTCACCGTCGCGTTCCTTCACGAGGACAGCGGTGAGTTCGGCACGCGTGACGTTTCAGAGGAGGCAGGAGTGATCGACCGAGGCAGGTTTCGGAGTCGCTTGAGATTCCTTTCGCGCTGGACGGCCCTCTTTGCCGTGCTCACGGCCGTCGGGGCAGGCTGTTCGTCGAACGGCAGTTCCGGCGCCGCGACCGGCGCCAGGTTCGACGAACTCGACCCCGCCGCGGCCTCCGCCCTCATCGCCGAGGAGAAGAACAGTCCTGACTTCGTGATCCTCGACGTGAGGACCCCGCAGGAGTTCCACGACGAGCGGATCGAGGGTGCGATCAACGTCGATTTCCGGTCGCCCAGCTTCCGTCAGGAAGTGGAGAAGCTCGACAGGGACAAGACTTACCTTCTCTACTGCCGGACGGGCAACCGCTCCGGGCAGAGCCTCGCTACGTTTCGGGCACTCGGATTCCAGGACATCCGCCATTTGAGCCGCGGGATCACCGCCTGGAAGTCTCAGAACAAGCCCACCGTGCGGGGCTGAGCCGGCTCAGAGCTTGGCGCGCCGGAGCCGTAGTGAGTTGCTCACCACGAGGACGGAGCTGACTGACATGGCGGCGGCGGCGAACGCCGGCTGGAGCAGAACGCCGAACGCGGGATAGAGTGCGCCCGCCGCGATCGGAATCCCGACCACGTTGAAGAAGAACGCCCAGAAGAGATTCTGACGGATCGCCCTGAGTGTCTTCCTGCTCAGCCGGATCGCGTCCGCGATCGCCCGTGGGTCGCTGCGCATGAGTGCCACGTCCGCCGTCTCGAGCGCGATGTCGGTGCCGGAGCCGACCGCGATGCCGACGTTCGCCGTGGCGAGCGCGGGCGCGTCGTTGATCCCGTCTCCGACCATCGCGACGACGCGGCCTTCGTCCCTCAGCTTCTGCACCTCATCGGCCTTCTGGTCCGGTAGGACCTCGGCGACGACCCGGTCCACTCCGATCTCCGCCGCGACGCGCTCGGCCGTCTCCTTCCGGTCCCCGGTGAGGAGGACGACTTCCGCGCCGAGTGCTCTCAGTTCGCTCACCGCCTCTGCGCTCTCCGCGCGGATCGGGTCTTCCACGGCGAACCAGGCTGCGGCTGTACCATCCACCGATGCGACGATCGTGGTGCCGCTCGCATCGTCGAGCCCCTTCTTCCTGAGCGGCGCGAGGTCGACGGGACCTCCTTCCGTTCCTTCCTCGAGGAAGCGGACCGATCCGATCCGGAGTTCGTGTCCGTCCACGACCGCGACGAGCCCAGAACCGGCGACGGTCCGGACGGACGTCGGTTGCGAGAGCGGGAGCTCGTTCTTCTCGGCCGCCTGGACGAGACACCGCGCGATCGGATGCGAGCTCTCGCGCTCAGCGGAGGCGACGAGCCGGAGCGTTTCGAGAACGTCGACCCCGCGGGCGGCGCGCAGTCCCACGAGCTCGGGGCGTCCCAGGGTCACGGTGCCGGTCTTGTCGAGCACGACCGTGTCGATCCGCGCCGTCTCCTCGAGCGCGCCGCCGTTCTTGATGAGGACGCCCTTCTCCGCTCCCCGCCCGGTGCCGACGATGATGGCGGTGGGAGTCGCGAGGCCGAGCGCGCATGGGCAGGCGATGATGAGTACGGAGATGAAGACGATGAGCGCGTAGATCGCGGCCGGGTCCGGTCCGAACGCGAGCCAGAGGAGGCCGGCTAGGGTGGCGATGGCGACGACGGTCGGTACGAACACCGCGGCGATCTTGTCCGCGAGGCGTTGGATCGGCGCCTTGGAACCCTGCGCTTCCTCGACCATCCGAATGATGCGGGCGAGGACGGTGTCCGCCCCGATCTCCGTCGCGCGGGCCCGTAGGGATCCCGTCTGGTTGAGCGTACCGCCGACGATCCGGGCTCCGGCCGTCTTCTGCACTGGAAACGGCTCGCCGGTCAGCATCGACTCGTCGAGGTAGGACTCTCCTTCGATCACTTCGCCGTCCACCGGGACGCGGTCTCCGGCGCGAACGAGGAACGTATCCCCGATCCGGACCTCATCCGGCGAGACGACGACCACTTCGCCCTCTCGTTCCACCCGGGCCTCTTCCGGGCGGAGGGCGAGTAGTCCGCGGATGGCCGAGCCGGTACGGCCGCGGGCACGGGCCTCGAGCAGTCGGCCCATGAGGATGAGGGCCACGATCGCGGTGGCCCCGTCGAAGAAGAGCGGCGGGGTTCCGTGATGGCCCCGGATCTCCGGAGGGAAGATCCCCGGCAGGAAGGTCGCGACCGTGCTGTAGAGGAAGGCCGCGCTCGTCCCGATCGAGATGAGGCTGTTCATGTCGGAACTCCGCCGCCCGAGAGCGGCGAGGAAACCCTGGTGGAAAGGGAGGGCGGAGTATCCCAGGACGGGAACGCTGAGAGCGAAGAGCACCCAGGGGGTGCCGAGGGCGTCCGGCACGAACGGGAGCCTC
>JAWKQE010000048.1:0-30659 GCA_041390305.1 Candidatus Eiseniibacteriota bacterium | reverse complement strand
CGTGGCGGGGCGCGCTCTGGATGGATCCAGACGTCGGTCCATCGTCTCTCGTCAACTTCGCGTCTCAGAGCAGTGCACTCGCGACCGGCGGGTGTCGGGACCTCGACATCTCGCCTGACGGCAAGGTCTGGTTCGCACTCCAGGGATTCGGCGGCTCCCGGGGCGGTGTGGTGAGGCACACTCCCGGCACCAGTGACTGGCACTACTGGACGGGCGGGAACCCACCCGAGGGAGGAAACGGCTGGCCGCTTCTCGTCTGGGTAGTCGACCACATCGCCGTCCAGCCGAAACCCGCGGGTGGGTACTCCGTTTGGGCGAGTGGGAGCAGCGGGGGCGTGGTCGTCCTCGACAGCGACACGCAGGTCTGGACCCATCAGGAGTTCTCGTTCACCGTCGGCAGCATTCTCGAACTCCCCGGAAAGGAGTCGGTCGACGACGCCGGCAACCTCTGGGCACGCCGATTCGCCGGATTCGTGAACAACGCGGCGACCTACTCTCTGGACATGCGGCAGCCGGACGGCACCTGGATCTCGCCACCGTCCCAGCCGGTACTCCCGGCCGTCAATCCACCGATCTGGGCGTTCCGCGCCTTCGGAGACGGACAGGCACTCCTCGTCGATGGCAACAGCCGCGTCCACCGGTTCGACGGCACCAACTGGCTCGACTACGGAATCTGGCGGGAGGGCGCATACTCGAACGACATCGACATCGACGAGATCGGGAACGTGTGGGTCGTCGGCACGGGTGGCGCCGCAAAGCGGGACGCGGAGACCGGCATCTGGCAACGCCATCGGGTCTCGAACTCCAGCCAGTACGACTTCTTCAGCAACGATCTCTCCGTGGATCCTTCCACGGGCGACGTCTACGTCTGTGCCAACGCGGGGCCTGGAGTCGGCGGAATGACGATGTTCGACGGGATGCGATGGACCGGCTACAACGACGTGGAGTACGGGCTCGGACACCCGTGGCCCTTCCCCACCGACAACAGCGAGGTCGTCGTCTTCCGTCCATCGACCGGATCGTTCGTGGTGAATCCGATGTTCAACGGTCTCCACGAGTGGACCGGGTCAGGTTGGACCAACCTCGACGGCATGTCGAGGAGCGTCGACATGGTCGAAGACTCCTTCGGACGGGTCTGGTCACTCGGTGAGTACTTCAGTCTCTACTACCATGACGGAACGGGCTGGACGTCCGTGCCGAACAACGGAACCTGGGGCGTGAACATGCAGAGGGATCCGGATCGCGCCGGTACCGTGTGGGTGAGCACCTACTTCGAGGTGATCCGGACGGATGGAGACTATCGCTACTCTCGCAACTCCAACTCGTTCCCCCAGCTCAACCCACAGAGCGACATCCTCTCCACCGTCGCCGCCGGCCCCGACGGAACGGCGTGGATGGGCTCGACGAAGGGCATGTTCCATCTCGACGCGGAGACCGGAACCTACACCTACCACACGTCGCTCGGCGGGATCTCCTGCATGGGTGGATCTCCCCTCGCCGTGACTCCGGATGGACGAGTCTGGTGGGCGATGTTCGATCCGCATGGGACAGGCCCCCACGGCCTCGCGTGGTTCGATGGCTCCGAGTCAGGCATCTACTCGACGCCGCGACTCGGCGAGTTCCAGTGGGGTGGACTCCCCCACGCCCAGATCGAGGCACTCGAGGTCCGCGAGATCCCTGGTGGCTACGAGCTGTGGATGAGTTGCGCGAGCCGGGGAATCGCGGTGCTGACCGTACCTTCGAACGATCCCGCCTCCGCTCCACCAATCGGAACGCAAAGCCAAGTCGCGACCTACATCACAACGCTGCCGAACCCGACGACCGGACCGACGACACTTCGTCTGGAGCTCGCATCCACCGGAAACATCGAGGTGACCATTCACGATGTGACCGGGCGGCTCCTCAGGTCACTCGCGAATGAGTCCCTGACTGCGGGCTTGCATGACCTGCTCTGGGACGGACTCGATGCAAACGGACGTGAGGTTGGAAGCGGTGTCTACTTCGTACGAGTGGGATCCCCAGATGGGCACGTGGCGAAACGGATGATGGTGACCCGCTGACGCCGTCGCCAGCGGGTTCCCAACGCCATAGGGTCAGCGCACGACCGAGATGCGCGCGGTGTCCTCACCGTGGACTCCCTGGAGCCGCACGAAGTACACGCCAGGAGGAACGGCGCGGCCGGACGCGTCGTCCCCATCCCAACGGACGACGTTCTGCCCGGCCGCCGCATTGCCCTGATGGAGCATCCGCACGAGACGTCCGGAGGCGTCGAAGACGGAGAGCGAAATCGACGCGGCCTGCTCGAGACGGAACGAGATCTCGCCGCTTCCCCGCATCGGCGTCGGCTGGCACGTGAGTCCGAAGTCGTGCGGCGCCGCGGCGAGGTCGTCCACGGACGTGGTCGAACCGGACGGGACGATCGCGGCGGCCGCGACCTCATCCTCCCCACCCTCGAACGCCACGAGCGTGGCCGTCCCTTCGGCAGGCGGCTGATCGCTCACGAAACGGAAGTTGTAGAGGAGTCCGTAGGAGAGCGCCGGCGCGTCCGGGTCGATGCCGAACGGCTCGGTCGACCAGGAGACCTCGCTCCCTGCAACCTGCGAGTTCCAGTCCGTGGTGGGATCCGAGTCCGGATCGTGGAAACCGACGTCCGACACTGTGCTCGAACCGACCGGAACACGGAATGCGCCCACCTCGCGCACGCTGTCGAGGTTGAAGAGCGCGTACTCGTACTGGTGGAGCCCACCGCCGAGGTCCCAGCTCTTGGAGGCGAGGAGGAGTTCGCCGTCCCCGGGGAGCGATACCCAGCTCTGGGTTCCGCCCCAGCGCTCGAGCGCGGCGCCAACGCTCTCGTCGTTCACATCGGACACGACGAAGTTCGATCCGACCCGGATCACGTTCGCGGATCGCGATCCGAGGCTGTTCCGTCTGTCCGCATCCCCTGCGGTGAGCCAGTACGCTTCGTACACGAACGAGGCGCCGGGGACGTCCAGATCCGCGTCCGTCACCACGAGGCGGCGATCGAGCGGCCCGTTCCCGTCGTGCGGACGAGAGACACAGTCGGACTGGCCACCCGCGAAGAGCGAGCCGGTACAGTCCCAGGTGCCGGAGAAGGGATCGATCTCGCCGCGCGGCCCGAGCAGGTTCCGGTCGGCATTGATTCCGACGCCGCTCGTCGTCGAGCAGCCGACTCCGAGGAACGTCCCGTTCGATTGCGTCTGGCAGGTCTCACAGGCCGAGTTCGAGAGTGCGAAGTACTCGTGGCGGGCCGCAGAAACCCCGACCTGCTCGAAGCGGCCGTCGCTCATCCGGTAGAGCTGCATCACCACGGTCGGGTGGTCTTCCGACATCGGCGCGAGCCAGGGGATGTTCTCCGCGCCGACGTTGCACGCCGTGGTCATCATCGAGAGGGCATTCGCACCGTCGGGATAGGAGCCCTCCCGAGCGATCACCCCGAGTCCCTGGATGGAGCCGAAACCGATGTCCGGAGCAGCCGAGCCGGACGTGGCGCAGAAGGCGATCGCGAGGGCTCCATTGAGACACCCGCAGAAGGCAGCCGGAAAGGTAGCGGCGACGGGAACGCATGGTTCCTCCTCGTCAGGAGGTCGGACGGGGAGTCGAAAGGGTAGGGCAACGATACATAGATCGCCCCTCACACGACATTCCGAATCCCGCCAGATCACCCGGACCACCGCAAACCGCCGCGACCATCAGCAACCGCCGCGACCACCGCAACTGCCTCGAGGAGCTTGCATCGGGTGTCTATCCGCCACACCGACGAGTCCCTGGTCAACAGGCCCTGGCCGGCGGCGCGACGCCAACCCAGACGCTGGGCGCGCCAAATCCTCGGCGCGACGCCAAACCCATCGTGGTGCACCCTCAACGGAGGATCGACAGCTTCCCGTAGCGCCTGCTGGTCTCCGGCCGAGAGCTTGCAAGGCAGATGCCGGATCCACGGCCGTCCGTCGCTCAGAGGCCGTCCCAGGTCGCCCTGTGACCTGCCGGGTAGCGTCCCGGACACGAGCTGCGAACCTGGCTCGAACGTCGAACACTTCGAGCGAGACACGGACCTCCGACGCGAGCTGGAACCCGATCTCGACACGGGAGGAGGTGGGGTTCGGGAAGGCGTGGAGAAGCCGCGTCTCGAGCGGGAACATCCCCCCCGGAGCATCGGCCGGATCCGCTCCAATGGTGAAGAGGCCGCTCTGCTGTTGGGTGTTCGTGTTTCCCGCCGGAAAGACGCGGACCTTCGCCTGTTCCGTCTCGGGTCCGGTCACGACCCAGGTGTACTCGCCGTCGTTCGGCGTCACGTCGATCGTCTCCCAGGAGCCGCCTCCGTTTCGCGAGACCTGGACCACACGGTTCGTGGGACCCGTCCCGGCCATCCACTGGATCGACTGCTCGCTCCCGACAGGCCAAACGTCACCGGCCTGGGGCGACACGATCGTGTTCTCGGGAAGGATGGTCACGTCCCATCGCGTCGTGTCGATCAGATCGCAGGCATCTGTCACGCGGAGCTCGAACGTCCGGACGCGTGAATCCGGTCCGATGTTCGAACCGACGAAGGAGTACGTCGGGTCCAGCGAGAGAATGAAGCCGTAGGTGTCGTTGAAATCGAAGTACTCCCGCCATTCGTAGTACATGAGGTTTCCATCGGGATCGGAGCTGGCGGAACCGTCGAGCAGGGTCCCAGCACCCGGTTCGATCGGGTCGACCGGCCCGGAGATCACGGCGACGGGAGCTGCATTCCCCGAGCAATCCGGAATCGTCACCGGAGGAGCCAGCGTGACCCACTCGGAGATCCCCGTACTCGCGTTACACGTCTGACGACGCCACCAACTCGCGAAGAGCGAACCATCCGCGAGAATCGTCGGCGGGCTCCAGTCGATGCATCCGGATGGGCCCATCGCGTAGTAGAGGAAGTGGACCGAGCCCGTGTAGGGCGAGAACGACATCAGGTTCGCACCGGTCCAGACGTACATCTTGTCGTCGCCCCCGACGATCGGGTGCGTGTAGTCGTGGGTCGTCGGGAACGGAACGCTGCCGGAGATCGATCCGTCGACGGTGGAGATCCTGAGAACGATGCGCGCATTGAATCCGGGCTCATCCGTCGTGATGACCGCATCCCCGTCGTGGAGCAGGACGGGCGGATTGTCGGGGTAGGACGTCGATTCAGGGTAGTTCGTCTGCCAGGCAAGAGAGCCCGTGGCTACGTCGTACGCATAGAGTCCGGTCTGGCCGACATTCCCGTTCGAGTTGACGAGGACGAGTCCGTTGTCGGAAAGGACCGGGTAGCTGAGGGGGTTCGGCATGGGAACCGTCCACACGACCGAACCGTCCCCCCCGTCGAAGCGAGATACGTTGCCGAAGTTCGTGTTGTTCCCGTGTGTGAACACGAGGTCGCCGTCATCGGTCAGAGCTCCGGCGCCCGCTTCGTCGAGAAAGTACCCGACCACCGCAACCTCCCAGAGCACCCCCCCGGAAGAATCGAGCTTGAAGGCGTGCCACTCGTTTCCCTGACTGTCACGGTAGCGGCCAAGGGTGTTTCCCGAGTCATCGACGCTGAGGGCACCGAACCGAAAGAAGCCGGTCGGGAACGTGTGGCTCCACAGCGTCTGTCCGGACTCGTCCAGACGGGAGACCGTACCGGCTCCCCCCGCGGCTCGCCCCACCGTGATGGTCTCGCCGGTCCCACCGGCGAGGGTCAGGCCTGGCCCGACCACGGGCGGCGTGAGGGTGGCTGAGCCGCCAAGGGCCGACCAGAGCACCGTCCCCGTGGCCGGATCCACCGCGACCACGTCCTGCGTTCTGCTGACGTACACCTGACCAGAGGGCCCTTCGACCGCACTGGATGGCGTTCGCTGGCTTCCGGTGCTGACGGCGGCGTAGGAAGCGGTCGCATGATCCGGACCCACCACCGATGTGCGGGAGGTCCGCTGGTTGTCGTGAGCGCCGGTGCTCCAGTCCGCCCGGCACGGATCTGGGGAGACGACCGCCACGCCCGCCGCCAACATCATCAACAACAACGAGATAGATCGCGCCTGCATCTTCCACCTCCAGGAGACGCCCCCGATCTCGTTTCGCGCGGTCCGCACGACTCCCGCGGGGGCTCGACTGAAACGAAGTGTTACGGCGCCCACCGCCTGATACAACAAACTATTTGTGTATTGGTGTTGTCCCAGGATCTCGAAGTCTCGGATGCACTTCCGTGGATCCGGCCTTAGGATCTGGATCCACGAACGCTCCCCACTTCCAGGCCAAAGCCCCCAAAGAAGGACCGGGTGTCATTCATGGAAACATTCTGGGCCGTCGTCACGATCATCAACGACATCACCTGGCACCAGTACGTGCTCTACGTACTCCTCGCCGTCGGTGTGCTCTTCACGGTGTGGTCGGGGTTCGGGCAGTACCGAGCGCTGACACACGGCGTCCAGGTCATCCGCGGAATCTACGATGACAAGAACGACCCCGGCGCGATCAACCACTTCCAAGCGCTCTCCACCGCGCTCTCCGCAACGGTGGGACTTGGCAACATCGCCGGCGTGGCCATCGCCATTTCGCTCGGTGGTCCGGGCGCGGTCTTCTGGATGTGGGTGGTCGGGGTCATCGGAATGTGTCTCAAGATGACCGAAGTGACCCAGGCCATGCTCTTCCGCGACACTTCCGACCCGAACAACCCGCACGGCGGCGCAATGTGGGTCTGCAAGAAGGGACTCACCCAGATCCATCCGTCGCTCGGTCCGGTCGGACTCGTCATCGGCGGGATCTTCTGCGTGACGCTCATCATCTCGTGCATCACCGGCGGAAACATGTTCCAGGCCTGGAACGTTGCGGACATCACGCAGAAGTACTTCGGTGTGCCGAAGTTCGTCACCGGCCTCGTGCTCACCGTGACGGTCGGACTCGTCATCCTGGGAGGAATCAAGCGGATCGGTGACGTCGCGGGCCGGATCGTCCCTTTCATGTGCCTCATCTACGTATTGGCGGGGCTCTACGTCATCGTCGTCAACATCGGTGAGGTGCCCGCCATCTTCGCACTCATCGTGAAGGACGCGTTCGCGCCGAGTCAGGCTTCGGGCGCATTCATCGGCGGCACGGTGGGTTATGGATTCCTCAAAGGAATGCAGCGGGCCCTCTTCTCGAACGAAGCCGGACAGGGATCCGCACCGATCGCGCACTCCGCGGCCAAGACGGACGAACCGGTGAGGGAAGGCATCGTGGCCGGACTCGAACCGTTCATCGACACCATCTGTGTCTGCACGATCACGGCGCTCGTCATCCTACTCTCGGGCGCCTGGGACCGCGGGCCGGGGCTCGCGTTCGCAGACGGAACTCCCGCGGTGACGCAGGTCACGCTCGAAGACGGATCTCCCGCCTGGCAGATCGAGGCGTGCGACCTCACCATCCACGACGAGGCCGAGTCGAAGAACCAGACCTTCGAGGGTGCGCCGATCTTCATCGTCGTCGAAGGGACCGCAAACGCCACGACGGGACAGGATCGGCATCGCGTCTTCGGGACACTCCACGCCGAGGCATCGGGGCGCCTCCATGCGGAGTTCGAGCCGTTCGCGGCGGATACGCGCCCGTCGATCGCGATCGAAGGTGCATACCTGGACTACAACGGCGCGACGCTCACGGCCAAGGCGTTCGACCGCGCACTACCAGGTCTTGGATTCTGGATGATCCCGGCCGTGGCCTGGCTCTTCGCCTTCTCGACGATCATCTCGTGGAGCTACTACGGCGAACAGGGAGTGCTCTTCCTCTTCGGGACGCGCTCCGACATGCCCTACCGGATCGTCTACTGTCTCCTCATCCTCGTGACGGCGCAGCTCGTGAGGACCCAGGACGAACTCGACGTTCTCTCCGCGCTGGGTACGGGCGTGATGCTCTGGGCGAACATCCCGATCATGCTGATCTTCGGACCGATCGCGATGAAGGCCTACCGGGACTACTTCCGGAGACTGGGCTCCGGCGAGATGGACCCGCCCCATCGGGCTCCGCGGATCACGGACGTCGTCGAAGGACACGACGTGGAGTAGCCTCGGGCGCAGACGAGGGCGGATCCGAGGTGGAGAAGCCTCGGGCGCCGACGAGGACGGGTCCGACGCGAGCGACAACGAGGTGTCGTCGCCCGCGCGACATGGCGCTTGGGCCGACGTCAGTGCACGAGTCGGACCGCGATCGTCGACGTCCCCTCGCCCTCGGCGACCAGGCGAACGAAGTAGACGCCGGACGCGAGAGACCCGCCCCCGTCTGCGGCCCCATCCCAGGCGACTTCATGAGCACCGGCAGCCATCGCGCCATCGGTGAGTCGACGAACGATGCGGCCGGAAGCATCGTGGACGCCCAGCGACACTACGGTTGCGGAGCCGAGCTCGAATCGGAGGTTCGTGCCCGTGACGAACGGGTTCTGCGACACCTCGAGGCCAGGACCGGGCACCGCGCCGCTCCCGAAGGGAGACACCGCCGCCGGATCCTGCTGCCGCAGGTAGAGCGTGACCGCGTCCTCCTGATGGGCCGAATCGTAGACCTGTCCGCTGAAGATCACGTCCCCCGCGGACGTGACCGCAACGGCGGTGATCCAGGCGTTCGTCCCCTGTGGATCCGGCCAGTGCAGCGTCCAGAGCTCATCGCCATCGGGAGAGTACTTCACCGCGGCGTAGTCTCGATTCTGAGGCGGAAAGTTCGTGAGACCGGCGACGTAGAGGTTCCCCGCGTCGTCGAGCGTGAGTGCTCTCGGAATGTCCTCGGACGTCCCCGCGCCGTCGAAGAGACGATGCCAGAGGAGCGTTCCGTCCGGCGCGTACTTGAAGGTGTGGAAGTGCGTCTCGAACGGGACCTCGTGGCCGAACGAAGTGACGAGTGCATTTCCGTCCCCGTCCATGGTCATCCCAATCGGCTCCATCGAGTGGCACGGCTCGGGCGGATAGCTCTCCACCCAGAGCGGAGCGCCGGTGGCCGAATCACACTTCCAGACGCGGAGTTCGAACACACCACAGACGGACTCCGGATTGCCGGTGACGACAGGATGGCCGTCGGGGCCGACCCGCACACCGGCATAGAGGAACACCGATCCGATGTCCCCCGACTCGAACTGCTCCCACTGAAAGACGCCGTTCGCGTCGAGCTTGATCGTGCCGATGGCAGATCCGAACTGCGCCGAGGTCGGGACGATCCCGGCCACGAAGACGTTCCCCGCCGCATCGACCGCGATATCCGAAGCGAAGTCGTCACCGCCGGCGGGACCGTCATAGGACTGCGACCAGAGGAGCGTTCCGTCGGAGTCGTACTTGAGGACGAGATAGTCGCCGGCCGAGTGGGCGGAGATGAGGAAGTTCCCATCCGCGTCCTGAACCATCCGGGGCGTGAACTCTCGCCAGAACGTGCCGGAGATCGGGAAGCGGTCTTCCCAGAGGAGGTTCCCTGCATCGTCGTACGAGAGCGTGGTGACCTCGAACGTGTTGTCCGTCGTCGTAATTCCCGTCACCGTGACCCACCCCGGCCCCGTGATCATCGCGGTGAGGTCGTCGTACCCCGTCTCGCCGAGGATGCGCGTCCACTCGATCGTTCCGTCCACTGCGTAGCGGTTGAGGAAGTAGTCCTCGCGATTCGCGCCGACGCCGTTCTCGTAGGTCGACCCGCCGACGTAGAAACCTCCGAAAGGATCGGTACCGATCACGTTGGGGAAGTCGTCGTGGTTTCCGGGGCCGTTCCATTGGTCCGTCCAGAGGATCGGCGGAGTCGGATCGGCGAGCACGGAGCCGGCTTCGAGCGAAAGCGATCCGACGGTCAGGAGAGTCGACAGGACGAACGGCAGGACGATCGAAGTCAGGGGCGCGGTCGGTCGCCCCAGGACAGGGATACGCATGGAACCTCCGGAGATGTGATGAACCTGCCGAACTGTCGCGGAAATCCGCAGTTCGATACATGATACTTCGGTTCGGAGCGCAGAGGCGAAGCCTGGCCTCGGGGCAGAAGCCGCCGACACGACCGACGACACATGGAAGGACCTGGGAGACAGCCACTTGAGAAAGCGAAACGGACTCACCTCCGCGGCGATCCTCGTCCTCGCCGGGCTCTCGCCATGCCCCCTCGCTCAGGCTGACACGGCGACTCCCTCGAAAGCCGCGGACGCGCCCTCCGGGGTCGTCGAGGCCGCCGCAGGTACGCCCGCCCACGCCGGCGGCGGTTCCGTCGACTACGTTTCCGTCGGCCACGGTTCCGTCGGCCCCGTTTCCACCTCGCTCGTCGCGGCCGCCAAGGAGAGGACACGCCACCGAGTGATCTACGACGGCAGCTACCGTCGTCTCGACTATCCCGGAGGCGACGTCCCGGACAGCCTGGGCGTCTGCAGTGACGTCGTCATCCGCGCCTATCGCGCGCTCGGCATCGATCTCCAGGAGCGCGTCCACCGCGATATGGGCGCCGCGTTCGCCGAATACCCGCAGGTCTGGGGACTCTCGCGTCCCGACCCCAACATCGACCATCGACGCGTGCCGAACCTCGAGGTCTTCTTCTCCCGGCACGGAGAGCCCTTGCCGATCACGAACGATCCGCAGGACTACGCGCCCGGTGACCTCGTGACCTGGCGACTTCCGCGCAACCTCCCGCACATTGGGATCGTGGTCGACCTGAGGTCGGCCGACGGCCTCCGGCCCTCATCGCGCACAACATCGGAAGGGGGCCGGTGCTGGAAGACTCACTATTCGAATTCCCGATCACGGGCCACTACCGCTATCTTCCGCCCGAATGACCGAGGAAACACGAAGCCGGTTCGGCGAGGCGCGCCGACGCATCCGCACGAGGCTCCGCCTTGCGCGGGCCGTCCTCGCCCATGAGCGAACGCCCCGCGCGTCGAAGTGGCTTCTCGGCGGCGCTCTCGCCTACGCCGCAATGCCGTTCGATCTCGTGCCGGATTGGATTCCGATTCTCGGTCAGCTCGACGACATCCTGATCGTCGGACTGCTCGTCTGGCTGGCGTGGCGACTCGTACCCGAGGACGTGCTCGCGGAGTGTCGTCGGGCGAGCGAGTGAGTCTCCGCTCCGTCCCGGGACGACTCCGCGGCCACGGCCGCCCACGTCTCAGGCGAACGGGTTGACGTCTGCAGTGCGTCCGTACACGACCGGCACGGGAACGTCGAGGAGGCGGAGGTACACCGTCAGCTGCCCACGGTGGTGGTAGAGGTGGTTGAAGAGGAGGTTCCGCGCGAGTCCGATCTTCGGGATGGAGAAGAGCTCCGCGCCACCCTTCGTAAGCTTCCAGTTCGAGAGCGCCGCCTCGTCGGTCAGGGCGGCGAGGCGCTCCCTGCCTGCCGCAAGCGAGCCATCCAACTTCTCGAGGATCGCCGCATGAGAATCGGGCTGCGCGGCCTCGAAGTTCGTCGTCTCCACGTCGAACTCGTCTATCTCGAGGAAACCCGAGATCGAGCCGGGGATCTCCGCGACGTGGAGTGCGAGCTGCCCGAGCGTCATCGACTTCGGATGCGGTGCCCACGTGAGCTTGTCCTGCGGAACGGCTTCGAGAAGACGACGGGTCGCAGCGGCCTCCGCTTCGAGTTCGGCGACGAGTGGGGAAGCAAGGGACACGGTCATTCTGGGTCCTCCTGACATCTGGGCCTGGACTCTAGATTGCTTGCAAAACACAAGCCATACTGCGGCCGCCCACTTGTCTTTTGCAAGTGATTTCCTTGGCGGACGGGGACTGGGGAGGTACCCTCGCCTCGATGAAGAAGATCCGACGTTCTCTTTGCCCGATCTCCTACTCCCTCGACCTCTTCGGGGACCGTTGGACCCTGCTGATCCTTCGGGACATGGTCTTCATGGGAAAGCAGCACTACCGGGAGTTCCTGAAGTCCGGGGAAGGGATTGCCACGAACATCCTGGCCGACCGTCTCTCCCGCCTGGAGAGCGCGGGACTCGTGACCAAGGAGAGCGACCCCGCGGACGCGAAACGGTACGTCTACTCGCTGACGGAGAAGGGACTCGACGTACTTCCCGTCCTGGTCGAGATCATCGTCTGGGGAGCGAGTCACGATCCGGACACGCCGGTCACCTCCGCGTTCCTCGACCGCCTGCGATCGGATCGGGCCGGGTTCCTCGCCGAGGTGCGTCAGAAGGTGCTCGCAAGGGCGAAGTGAGTACGTGCCCGAGGGTCAGCGCCCGAGGGTCAGCGCCCGAGGGACAGCGCCTGAGGGTCAGGTGCCCATCAGATTCCGGAGCCGCTCCCACCGGCGCGGATCATCGTTGTAGCGGAAGTAGAACGCCTCGAACGCCGCGCCGACGTCGTTCAGCTGCACGCGCGTGAGCCGCCCCGCTTCGTTCATCGCCCACCGATCGAAGTACTCTGGGAAGTCGACGACATGCACTCGATCCGCGCGCTCCGTGCGGAGCTTCGACACCAGGGCCGCGTCGTACCGCACCAACTCCCCCGTCACCGCGTAGTCGGAGATCCGGAAGTGAACGATCCGGTAGGGCTGATCCTCCGGCTCTGCCAGGAGCAGACGGAAGTCGACTCCGAGCGCGCGGAGATCGTCGAGCGATGCCCGCTTCTCGTGACCAGGTCTGCCGTGCGTCCGGAGTGGGCGCCTCGCGATGCGCGGCTCGGTGAGTCCGTTCTCCTCGACCACACGTGGGAACCTACCGTAGTAGCCGAGCGCGGCCTGTCCGAGGATGGAGACGGTGACGTCCGTTCCCTCGAACACTTCCGCGAAGTACGCGCCATAGCGTCGGGCCTGTTGGAGCCGGCTCTCGCCGCCGCCGATGTCGCGTGTCCAATACCAGCGCTCGTCCTCGATCCCCTGGAGCCGCCTGTGACGATCGGAAGACGCAGCGTCCAGGAACAGCGACGCCCGTGAAGTCCGGTTCTCCGCGAGCACAAAGACCGGAAGGAGCCAGAGGAGCCACACACTCTGGCGCGGCCAGGCGTGGTCCCGGACCGCGAGACGGACGGTGCCCTCGAAGGAGAGCAGCAGAAGCGGCAGAACCGGCACGACGAAGCGTGCGTACATGAAGTCTCCACCGACGCGGGCGACGAAGAGCGACAGGTACACGCAGGAGAACGCCACCGCGACGAGAATCCGTCTCGCTTCCTCACTTCCTGTGTCCCGCAATCGCTCGCCGAGTCGCGCCGGCAGGGGGACGCGCAGGATCGCGAGAGTCGCGGCGAGGAGGGGCAGGACTCCGAGCAGAGTCGTCGGATGTCCGCGCACCACCGTCCACAGGTAGTAGCCGCCCTGGGACCACCAGGCACTCCCTCCCGACTTCGCGTAGTAGGGGTTCGGGAAGAGGTCACCGTAGTACCAGACCTTCCACGCGAGGTATGGGCCGAGTAGGAGCACGATCGGCGTGAGGAAGCGGAGGGCCGCGCCAATCGCATTGCGTCCACGTCCGCGTGCGCTCCCGCTCCCACTCCCACTCCTGCTCCCGCTTCCGCCCCCATTCACGCATTCGCTCACGCTCCCACTCACGCGACCCGGCCCGTTGCTCCAGAGGGTGACGAACACGCCGGCGCACACCGCGAAGAGCGCACCGTCCGGGCGGGTCAGCACGACGGCCACGGAGAGGAGCCCCGCGAGAAACGCGCGGCCTCGCGCGACCATCCATACGAGCCCTAGCGTTTCGAACGTGAAGAGCATGGTCTCGAGTCCACCCGTCGCCCAGGTCGCCATCTCGGAATGGAGCGCGAGCGCGAGCGCGGTGACCGGACAGCGGCGGGCGAGCAGGATGAGGAGCCCCGCGAAGGACAGGAGGCCGAGAAACATGGAAGCCGATACGAGGGGAAGCCCCGCCGCGCGGAACGGAGTGAGCAGGAAGAGCCAGAGTGGGTGCGTGTAGCCCTCCACGTGCTCCCCCGGATTGAAGACGAGCCCGTTTCCGGCGAGCCACTGGTCGATGTAGCGGAACGTGATGAAAGCGTCGTCGGAAGCCCACCGCAGGAGGTAGGCGTGGGCCAGTCCGATCGCGACGATGCCCACGATGAGCGCGAGGAGAGGTAGGAGTCCGTTGCGCCGAGACCGCCTGCACCCGTCGCGCCTGAGGCCGCTCCACCCGCGGCGGCACTTCCGGTCGGTTTCTTCTCCGACAACCCGCTCTCCTCGCCGAGATACTCCCTAGGGATCGGCACCTCTCGCACCCAGGAAATCGGTACGGTAGGTCCGATTGGAGGCACTATACTCCCGCGGAACGGCCGTGTCTCGGGCCGCCCTCTGCCCGATCGCAAGGGTGGCGTCTACGTCCGCGACGCGCGAGAACCTGTGACGAGGAGTAGCTCCGAGTGATCCAGACCCAGCTCGAGACGGAACCCTACAAGCCGACGAACCACGTGCGGATCGTCACCGCCGCGTCCCTCTTCGACGGGCACGACGCCGCCATCAACCTGATGCGCCGGATCCTCCAATCGTCCGGCGCCGAGGTGATCCACCTCGGCCACAACCGGTCCGTGCAGGAGATCGTCGACTGTGCGATCCAGGAGGACGCACAGGCGGTCGCGATCACGTCGTACCAGGGCGGACACATGGAGTTCTTCCGCTACATGTACGACCTCTTCGCCGAGCGGGGCGCGAAGACGAAGATCTTCGGCGGCGGCGGGGGCACGATCCTCCCGGACGAGATCGAGGAACTCCACGCCTACGGCATCGCGCGGATCTACCATCCGGACGACGGCCGCCGGATGGGCCTCCAGGGAATGATCAACGACCTCCTTCGCGCTGCCGACTTCGAGACGCAGGAGCCGTCCGTCAACGGCGACCTCGGAAAGCTGAAGGGGCGAGATCCGGCCCTGATCGCCCGCCTCATCACCCTGGCGGAGAACCATCCCGAACTCGCCGAGACTTGGCGCAGCCAGATCCATTCGCTCATCGGGGACCGCGTCGTTCCCGTTCTCGGGATCACCGGCACCGGCGGATCCGGCAAGTCCTCGCTCGTCGACGAACTCGTGCGCCGTTTCCTCGTCGACTTCGAGAAGGAGACGGTCGCGATCCTCTCCGTCGATCCGTCGCGGAAACGTTCCGGCGGCGCCCTCCTCGGTGACCGGATCCGGATGAACTCGATCCACGACGACCGCGTCTACATGCGCTCGCTCGCCACACGGCAGTCGAACCTCGCCCTCTCCAAGCACGTGAAGGACGCGATCGAGATCTGCCAGGCCGCCGGCTTCGATCTCGTCATCGTCGAGACCTCCGGCATCGGCCAGGCGGACACGGAGATCCTCGATCACTCCGACGTCTCGCTCTACGTGATGACGGCCGAGTACGGCGCCGCGACCCAGCTCGAGAAGATCGACATGCTCGACTTCGCCGATCTCGTCGCGATCAACAAGTTCGACAAAGCCGGTTCGCTCGACGCGATGCGCGACGTGCGGAAGCAGGTCCGGCGGAACCGTCAGCTCTGGGAAGCGAAGGAAGAGGATCTCCCCGTGCTCGGTACGATCGCGTCGCAGTTCGGCGATCCCGGCACGCACCGCCTCTACCGGCGGATCATGGAGGCCCTGGTCGAGAAGACCGAGACGTCCCTCCGCACCCACTTCGAGATCACGGAGCGGATGGGTGAGAAGCGCGAGGTGATTCCGGCCGAGCGCGTCCGCTACCTCGCCGAGATCTGCGAGGAGAGCGCGCGCTACGACGTGTTCGTCCGCGAACAGGTGAGCGTCGCGCGGAAGCTATACCAGCTCGACGGCACGATCGAGCTGCTCCGGGCCAACGTCGGCAAGAAGACGATCGAGGTCGTGGAGCCCGATGGGGACGACGAGATCGTCCGGGCGATCCAACACGAGACCGGTGAACCGGACTACCTGCGCGACCTGATCGAGCGGTACAACGAGCTCGAGGGGCGTCTCGACGGGGAGTGTCGGCGTCTTCTCGCGGATTGGCCCACGACGGTGAAGCGCTACAAGGCCGCGAAGTACCAGTTCCAGGTCCGCGACAAGGTGATCGAGCAGGATCTCTACAGCGAGTCCCTCTCGCACACGAAGATTCCGAAGGTCGCTCTCCCCCGCTACGAAGACTGGGGCGACATCCTCCGTTGGCTCCTCACCGAGAACGCACCGGGCATGTTCCCCTACGCCGCCGGCGTCTTCCCGCTCAAGCGGACGGGCGAAGACCCGGCCCGCATGTTCGCGGGAGAAGGCGGCCCCGAACGCACGAACCGCCGGTTCCACTACGTCTCGCACGGTCTCCCCGCGAAGCGGCTCTCCACCGCCTTCGACTCCGTCACCCTCTACGGAGAGGATCCGGCCCGCCGCCCCGACATCTACGGCAAGGTCGGCAACTCCGGAGTCTCGATCGCGACGGTGGACGACGCGAAGAAGCTCTACTCCGGCTTCGACCTCGCCGATCCCAAGACGTCCGTCTCCATGACGATCAACGGCCCCGCACCGATGCTCCTCTCGTTCTTCATGAACGCGGCCGTGGACCAGCAGTGCGAGAAACACATCCGCGCCGAGGGACGAGCGGACGCAGTCTCGAAGCAGATCGACGAGATCTACGCGAAGAAGAGCCTCCCGCGTCCGGCCTATCAGGGCACGCTCCCCGACGGGAACGACGGGCTCGGACTGCTCCTCCTCGGCGTGAGCGGCGAAGACGTCCTCGAGCGGGAGGTCTACGAGAAGATCCGCAAGGAAACCCTCTCCCAGGTCCGCGGAACGGTGCAGGCTGACATCCTGAAGGAAGACCAGGCGCAGAACACCTGCATCTTCTCGACCGAGTTCGCACTCCGGATGATGGGCGACATCCAGTCCTACTTCATCGAGAACCGGGTCCGGAACTTCTACTCTGTCTCCATCTCCGGGTACCACATCGCCGAGGCCGGCGCGAACCCGATCACCCAGCTCGCGTTCACGCTCGCGAACGGCTTCACCTACGTCGAGTACTATCTGTCGCGCGGCATGGACATCGACGCCTTCGCGCCGAACCTCTCGTTCTTCTTCTCGAACGGGATCGACCCCGAGTACGCCGTGATCGGCCGGGTCGCACGCCGGATCTGGTCCAAGGCGATGAAGCACAAGTACGGTGCGAACGACCGGTCCCAGAAGCTCAAGTACCACATCCAGACGTCGGGCCGGTCGCTCCACGCCCAGGAGATCGGCTTCAACGACATCCGGACGACTCTCCAGGCGCTCTATGCGCTCTACGACAACTGCAACTCGCTCCATACGAACGCCTACGACGAGGCGATCACGACGCCGACCGAGGAGTCGGTCCGCCGTGCCCTCGCCATCCAGCTCATCATCAACAAGGAACTCGGCCTCGCGAAGAACGAGAACCCGCTCCAGGGCTCGTTCATCATCGAAGAGCTGACCGACCTGGTCGAAGAGGCCGTCCTCTCCGAGTTCCGCCGGATCAGCGAGCGCGGCGGCGTTCTGGGAGCGATGGAACGGATGTACCAGCGGACGCAGATCCAGGAAGAGTCGATGTACTACGAAGGGCTCAAACACTCCGGGGCCCTCCCGATCGTGGGCGTGAACACGTTCCTCGATCCAAAGGGCTCCCCCACCGAGGTACCCGGCGAGGTCATCCGTGCGACGACGGAGGAGAAGGAGTACGCGATCTCATCGCTCGCAGCGTTCCAGGAGCGGAACCGCGGGGTGACGGAGACTCGTCTCGCCGAACTCCAGAAGGCAGCCGTCGAAGGGGAGAACGTCTTCGCCGTGCTCATGGAGGCCGGGAAGAGTTGCTCGCTCGGGCAGCTCTCCAGTGCGCTCTACGAAGTCGGAGGAGAGTACCGCCGCAACATGTAGGCGCGGGCGCGAACGAGCACCTGGATGTGCTGCTTCGTGACGAAGCGTCGCCAGGGCCCCGTCCACCCGGAGTCGAAAACCGACTCCGTTCTGTGACGCGGCTCACAGAACTTCATCCCCCTGGTTCCTACGCTGAGTCCGTTCCCAGGGACGCATCACCGCGCCCCCAGACCGTAGGTGCGGACACTTTCTCAGATAGGAGCTTCCCAAATGAACCGCGCGACACTCGCCACACTCGTACTCGGCCTCTGCCTCTCGACGTCCCCCCTCCTCGGAGGGATCGGACCGATTCCCTTCGACCACTCCCGAACCGCGCTCCTCATCACCGACCCCCAGAACGACTTCCTCTCCGAGACGGGCGCTGCATACGGACTCTTCGCCGCGAACATGGATCGCCTCGGAACGATCGGCAACATCGGCAAACTCTTTGACGGAGCGGAGCGAGGACACGTTCCGATCTTCGTCAGCCCCCATTTCTACTTTCCCCACGACGACCAATGGCAGCACCGCGGCGTGCTCCAGCAGCAGATCCACGACATCGGTCTCTTCCGCCGCAGTGATGCCCTCGGGGTCGAGGGCTTCGCTGGTTCCGGTGCGGACATCCTCGAGCGCTACAAGCCGGTGCTCGCAAGGGCCGGAGCGACGATCGTGAGCCCGCACAAAGTCTATGGCCCCGACTCGAACGACCTCGTCCTCCAGCTCCGGATGCGCGGTATCGATACGGTCGTGCTCGGCGGCCTGGCCGCGAATCTCTGCACCGACAGCCATCTTCGTGAACTCGTAGAACAGGGCTTCCGGGTCGTGATGGTGAGCGATGCCGTGGGTGCGCCCGGCGAGGAGGCCTACGAGGCGGCGATCGTGAACTACGGACTCATCGCGGACGCGGTCTGGACGACGGAAGAGGCCGTGGCCTGGCTAAGGAACTGATGAAGAGCCGGTGAGGGTTCGTGCCTCGAGGCTACGTCGGCAGGTTCGGGCCCGGAGACCCCGAGCCTGCGGGACCCACGACGGCGTGCACCGGGCCGGAGCCTTGAGCGCGGCCCGGCGCGTGTGTACCTTCGCGCGACCAGGGAGACGACCCGACCATGCAGCGAGCGGTCCCCTTCATCGAAAGCCTGTCGCGCGAAGGGCGGGCACTCTTCGATCGGCAGGTTCTGAGGCGCAAGTTCGACCGCGGGACGCCGATCCTCCATCGAGGAGACCCCGTCTCGGGAGCCTACGTCGTCCTGCGAGGACGGCTTCGCGTCTTCTCGACCGCGCCTTCCGGGTCGGAAGCAACGCTCTACACGGTGGCCCCGGGAGAGACGTGTGTCTTCGCGCTCAACTGCCTCTTCCAGGAGCTCACCTATCCGGCCTGGGTAGAGGCAGAAGTCCAGACCGAGGTGGCCGTGATGCCCGGCGCGCTCTTCCGACACCTCTTCGAGGCGGAACCGGCGGTCCGGGATCTGACGGTGCGCGCCCTCTCCACCGCGGTGTTCCAGCTCCTGTCCGAGCTCGAGCAGGTCCACTTCCAGCAGTTGGATCAGAGACTCGCGCACCTCCTGCTCACCCGCGTCGGAGCGGACGGCGTAGTCCGGATGACGCAGCAGACGATCGCGTTCTCGCTCGGGTCCTCCCGTGAAACCGTGGCCCGACTTCTCGGACACCTCACTGCCGAAGGTATCGTCGAGACGAAGCGCGGGGCCGTGCGGCTGCTGCGGCCGGACGTTCTCAGTCGGTACCTCGAGTCCGAGTAGGCCGCTCAGACTCGGAACTGCAGCAGGTGGTGGTCGAGGTGCTTGCAGAAGAGCCGGCTCCACTCGGCGGCGGTGAGCACACCGAACGTCGGATTCCGCTTCCCCTCGAAGTGAGACACACCGAGTTCACGAACGGCGTGGAGGTTCTCCAGGATGCGGGTCCGCTCCTTCTCGAGATCCCGAGGATCGCTCACCACCCAGACGGGAACGGTCTTCGTGTTCCGGCGATAGGGTCGGTCGCCGATCACGTACCCACGGAGCATCTTCCCGACCAGGAATCGCATGACCGGGTTCACGGTCGGATAGGTGTCGAACCGTGCGCCCTCGAAGATGAGTGAGTTGTGGGCGAGCATCTGGGCCGCGTTCATCTTGCCCCAGAGGGGACTCGAGTCCGGACGGAGCGACTCGATGCGCGCGGCGAACACGTCGACGCCGGCGGGGTCGAAAATGCTGTGCATTGGGATCCTCCAGGCCGGATTGTGCCACAGGGGAGCTTCCGGCGCAGCGTCGCTGCAATCGGTTTGAGTCGCGGAGTAAGCTCCGCGAGATCAGTACCTTGCACCGCTCGAGTCCACACGGATTCGCCCCCGGACCTACTTGACAGACGGCCGGTGGGGAACTTACTTTGTTCAGTAGCCGAACAAAGGGATCTCGTTGGTGGATTCGACCCCGTGGCTGTCGACCGGCGGCGGCACCCTCGGTAGGAGACTCGCCCATGACCCGCGTGCAGACCCATACCTGTGTCGGAACAGCGTTCACCCTGGCCCTGGTCCTGAGTGGTTGTACCAGGGACACGAGTCACCTGGAACCGATCCCCCCGAACACCGATCCGATCGTGTTCAGCGACGCGCTCGGCAACGGAGTCGACTTCCAGGCGTTCCTCGGCTCGGACTTCGGTGCGATCTCAGTCGATCCGTCCGCACCGTTTCGAGGGCGGGCCTCGCTCAAGGTCACCGTGCCGAACCCTGGAAACCCGGACGCGACCTATGCGGGCGGAGCCTTCCCCGCCAACTCGGTGCGGGATTTGTCGGGGTACGATGCCCTCACCTTCTGGGCGAAGGCGAGCCGGGCCGCGACCCTCGACATTGCAGGCCTCGGGAACGACAACACGGGCACGTCGAAGTACGAAGCGAGCTGGAGCGGCATCCCCCTCACGACGAGCTGGGCCAAGTACGTGATCCCGATTCCACTGCCGTCCCGTCTCGATTCGGAACGCGGGCTCTTCTACTTCGCGGAAGGCCCCGAACTGGGATCCGGCTACGAAATCTGGTTCGACGAAATTCAGTTCGAGAAACTCGGGACGATCTCGAACCCACGTCCCTCGATCCTGAGTGCGAACGTAACCAGCTTCCTCGGCTCCGAGGTCTCGGTGACAGGGACGCAGACGATCTTCGACGTGGGAGGGGCAGATCAGACGATCGCACACTCGGCGAGCTACCTGACTCTCTCGTCGTCCGACGAAGCCGTCGCGGTCGTCGACGACGGAGTGATCCGGGTCGTCGGGGGCGGTACGGCGACGATCACCGGTCGACTGGGTGAAGTGGATGCGACCGGGAACGTGACCATCAGCGTCGCGGCATCGCCGACGGAAGCGGCCTCCACCCCGCAGCTCTCGTCCGCTGACGTCATCTCTCTGTTCAGCGACGCCTACTCGAACGTCGCTGTCGATACCTGGTCGGCCGACTGGGACCGTGCCGACGTGGCCGATCTATCCATCGATGACGACCACATGAAGGCGTACACCCAGCTCCTGTTCGCTGGTGTGGAGTTCATCTCCCAGACGATCGATGCGTCGGAAATGACCCACTTCCATGCCGATCTCTGGATCCCTGCTGGGAACGTCTTCCGTGTCAAGCTCGTCGACTTCGGCGCAGACGGTGAGTTCGGCGGTACGGACGATCGAGAGCACGAGCTCTCGTTCTCGCCGACGACGGATCCCGCCCTCGAAACGGAAACGTGGGTCTCTCTCGAGATCCCGCTCGAGAGGTTCACCAACCTGACGACCCGGGCCCATCTCGCACAGATGATCTTCTCGGGCAACTCCGGAACGGCCTACCTGGACAACATCTACTTCCATCGTTAGAAAGTGAGTGAGGCTCATGGGAGGAGGTGTCGTCATGGCGGATCGCACAGACGCAGAACGTACGAAGCGCATCCGGATCGTCGGGAATCCAACGGGCGGACTCTCTGAGTCCATCCTGCGCTTGATCTGGAGCGAACGGCGGATCTCCCGAGCCGACATCGCCCGCAATATGAACATCGCCCGATCCACGGTGTCCGAAGCCGTGATGCACCTCCTCCCCACCGGATTGGTCGCAGAGTTGGGCCCAGGGGAGTCGAGTGGAGGCCGGCGTCCGATCGTTCTCGAGTTCCAGGACGACTCCTGCGTCATCCTCGGGGTCGAGATGGGCGCGACCCATGTGTCCGTCGCGCTGACGAACCTGAGGGGGCGAGTCCTCGCCTGGTTGGACCGGCCCTTTCCGGCCCGGAACGATCCGCCTGGAGCCCGCGCTCTCATCGCTGAGCTGTGCGCGTGCTGTCTCGATGAAGTCCCCGATGGCCTCGCGAGGCTCGTCGGAATCGGGATCGCCGTTCCATGCCCGGTCGACCCGAAGGAACCGGATCATCTCTCCGAGGTCGTTCTCCCCGCATGGAAGGGAACATCCGGGTTCGACGAGATCGGCGACCGGTTCGGCGTGCCGATCGCGGTCGACAACGATGCGAACCTCGGCGCCCTGGCCGAGGGGTGGTGGGGAGCCGGGCGAGGAATCGACTACTTCTCCTACATCAAGGTGGCCACGGGCGTCGGCTGCGGCCACGTCATCGACGGGAACATCTTCCGCGGCGCCACGGGAGTCGCGGGAGAGATCGGTCACGTCGCCATCGACCCGCAGGGGGGCCGCTGCATCTGTGGCCTGCGCGGTTGCCTCGCCACGTTCGTAGGTGCCGCCGCCCTCGTCGACCGGGCACGCGAACTCCTCCCGCAGTATCCCGACGGCGTCCTTCGCGGTGACGTCCTCACGATCGAGCGGATCGAGGATGCAGCGCTGTCCGGCGACGCACTCGCCCTCCACCTCGCGGAAGTGGCGGCCGACCACCTCGGCATCGCGATCGCGGGCCTTCTCAACCTGATGAACCCATCGCTCGTGATCCTGGGAGGCGGCCTGGCCCGACTCGGAGAACTGCTCCTCCAACCGATCCGCGCGAGCGTCCGACACCGAACCCTGGTCAGTTCGATCGCCGCGGCCGAGATCCGCACCGGAGAGCTGGGGAAGCAGGCAGTGTCCATCGGCGCCGCGACTCTCGTCCTCAAGGCCGCACTGGAAGATCCCCACCTCTTCCCGATCGGGAGCACGATGCAGGAGAACCGATGACGACCCAGAAGCGACCCGAGCAGGAACGGACCGAACGGGAGAGACCCGACCTTCCTCCCCTCGTGCAGGCGTCACACGAACCGGCGCGAAGCGAGTGCCTACGAACGCCGTGGCAACGCCGCGTCCGGGATTCCCGGCTGCGAAGGCTGCGCTCCGTCGGTGGGTATCTCCTCGGACTGATGGTCCTGTCGTCCGCCACCGCGTGCAGTGACGACGAAACGGTCGAATGGGTACTCGGCTGGTCGGATGAGTTCGAGGGCACCGAAGGAACATTGCCGGACGCGTCGAACTGGCGTTTCGATGTCGGCGAGGACTGGGGCAACGCCCAGCTCGAGTTCGATACCGATCGGGCGACCAACGTGTCTCTCGACGGCGCCGGCAACCTCCGGATCACGGCCCGCGAGGAAACGTATCAGGGTCGTTCGTACACATCGGGCCGGATCAACTCCTTGGAGCTCTTCGATCAGGCCTACGGCCGATTCGAAGCGCGAGTGCGCCTACCCGTCGGAGCGGGAATCTGGCCCGCGTTCTGGCTGCTCGGTGCGAACTTCCTGGAAGTGGGCTGGCCGGACTGTGGCGAGATCGACATTCTCGAATACCGCGGACAGGAGCCGTTCATCGTCCATGGGAGCCTCCACGGCCCGGGCTACTCAGGTGGTTCCGCGGTCACGAGTCGGTACCAAGCGAGCACGTCGCTCGACGGGGACTTCCACGTCTACGCGATCGAGTGGACGCCGGAGAGCATCTCCTGGTACTTCGACGACGCGCTCTATCAGATCGTGACCCCTCGCGACCTCCCGTCGGGCGGCCGCTGGGTGTTCGACCACCCCTTCTTCGTGATCCTGAATGTAGCGGTGGGCGGAAACTTCGTCGGGCCTCCGAACGATCAAACCGTCTTCCCCCAGACGATGCTCGTGGATTACGTGCGGGTCTATCGCGAGAGGTCCGGATGAGATCGTTCCGTCTCATCCCGCAGCGCCGCTTCGTTCCTCCCCGACTCCCTGCCCTGCGGCGCCTCGTGTCCTCGTGCGGGCTGGCCATCCTCTCCCTCTCCGCAACGTCGTGCGTGCGTGAGCGTCCCCCCGCTCCCGAAGGGGTTCTCGTCGTTTCCCAGGAACAGCAATCCTCCTGGATCCGCAACTTCAACCCCCTCACGACCGCAGCGGCGCCACGGTGGCCCACGATCGCCGGGATCTACGAGCCTCTCTTCGTCTTCAACAGCGTGAAGTCGGAGTACGTGCCCTGGCTCGGGCTCGACTGGTCCTGGGCGCCGGATGCGCGAAGCGTCCGCGTGAGCACGCGCCCTGACGTTCTCTGGTCCGATGGGCAGGGGTTTTCGGCCCACGACGTCGAGTTCACCTTCCGACTCCTCCAGCAGCACCCAGCGCTCGATCGCGGTGGAGTCTGGGGCTTCCTCGAAGACGTGCAGGCCATCGACGAGAGCACTATCGAGTTCTCCTTTCAGCGCGTCTTCATCCCGGGATTCGACGACATCACCGCCCAGCCGATCGTGCCCCGACACATCTGGAGCGCGGTGGAGGACCCCGTTGCCTTCGCCAACGAGACACCCGTCGCGACGGGACCGTTCACAGAAGTTCGCGTCTTCCAGAATCAGGTCTACGAACTCGGCAAGAACCCGCACTACTGGCAGCCCGGAAAGCCTCACATCGATGGACTCCGCTTCCCCGCCTACCCGAGCAACGACCGCGCGAATCTCGCGCTCGTCTTCGGAGAAGCGGAGTGGGCCGGCAACTTCGTGCCCGCGATCGACCGGGTGTTCGTGTGACGCGATCCCGAAGACCACGGCTACTGGTTCCCTCTCACCGGAAGCTGCATCTTCCTCTATGCGAACACGAGGCGTGCCCCGTTCGACGACCGCCGAGTGAGACAGGCACTCAGCCTCGCGATCGACCGCGAGCTGCTCGTGGAAGTCGCGCTCTACCGCTATTCGCGTCCCGCCGACGCGACGGGACTCAGCGACGGATTCCAGAGCTGGCGCGATCCATCGATCGGCGAGGAGTGGGTCCGGTTCGATCCCGACGAAGCGAACCGCCTCCTCGACGAAGCGGGGTACGAACGGAACGTCGACGGTTGGCGGCTGCTACCGGACGGAACGATCTGGGACTACCAGATCATCACCGTGTCTGGCTGGTCGGATTGGGTGCGCGCGTGTCAGGTCATCGCGCGGGGTTTCGAGGCGCTGGGAATCCGTGCTGGAGTGCGGACCTACGACTTCGGCGCCTGGTTCCAGGCCGTGCAGGAAGGCGAGTTCGACCTGAGCCTGGGATGGTCCTTCGAGGGCGCCACTCCCTACGCCTTCTATCGTTGGCTCATGTCCTCAGCGACGGTGAAGCCGGAGGGAGAGCCTTCGGTCGGAAACTGGCATCGCTTCGGCAGCGCCGAAGCGGACTCTGCACTCGCGAGGTTCGAACGCGAGACGGATCGTGAGGAACAGATCGCCCTCGCTCACGAACTCCAGCGCACGTTCGTCCGCGAGGCGCCTGCCATCCCCCTCTATCCGAATCCGTCGTGGGCCGAGTACAACACCAAACGGATCGTCGGCTTCCCTTCCCGCGAGAACCCATATGCCGATCCGTCACCGAACAAGTTCGGACGGGGCGAGACCCTCCTCGTCCTGACCGAAGTGCGGCCACGCTAGGGGAGGACCGATGAGGTACCTGCTCGGGCGACTGGGGTTCTATCTGATCGCGGCCTGGATCGCGGTCACGATGAACTTCTTCCTGCCCCGATTGATGCCGGGAGATCCGGCCTCGGCGCTCTTCGCCCGCTTCCGGGGCCGCCTCGGCCCCGAAGCCATGGACGCACTGCGCGAGACGTTCGGGCTGACCGATGCACCTCTCCTCTCGCAGTACGTCACCTACCTGAAGCATGTGCTCCAGGGCGACCTCGGGATCTCGGTCGCGTACTTCCCCTCCCCGGTGACGGATGTGATCGCGTCCGGCCTCGTCTGGACGATCTTCCTGGCGGGATCCGCCGTCCTCATCAGCTTCACGATCGGGACCCTGCTCGGAGTCGCTTCGGCCTGGTGGCGGCG
The DNA here is from genome assembly GCA_041390305.1 of Candidatus Eiseniibacteriota bacterium. Classification (GTDB taxonomy): domain Bacteria; phylum Eisenbacteria; class RBG-16-71-46; order CAIMUX01; family CAIMUX01; genus JACKCR01. The sequence continues at coordinate 4,763 of JAWKQE010000048.1, read as the reverse complement.
TAGCTGGCTCGACAGCTGGCTCCCCCCGATCCTGGTCTTCCTCGGAGCATTCCCATACTTCTGGCTCGCGATGGTCGTCCTCTACCTCCTCGGTTTCGTCCGTGGCTGGTTTCCGCTCGGACATGCTTATGGGGACGACCTCACGCCCGGCTTCACCTGGATCTTCGTCTCCGACGTGATCCGACACGCCGCCCTTCCGATCGGCACGGTGGTGCTGTGCACACTCGGGGGCTGGCTCCTCTCGATGCGGAACACGATGATCAGCGTTCTGGGTTCCGACTACGTCAACCTCGCCCGCGCAAAGGGGCTGCCCGCCGGGCGCGTCATCTTCCGGTACGCCGCGAGGAATGCGCTCCTTCCGAACGTGACCGGATTCGGGATGGCTCTCGGGTTCGTCCTCGGAGGCTCCCTCCTCACCGAGATCGTGTTCTCCTATCCCGGGCAGGGGTATCTCTTCGTCCAGGCAGTGCGAAACCAGGACTACCCGCTCATGCAGGGAGTCTTCCTCATCATCACGCTATCGGTGCTCGCAGCGAATTGGCTCGTCGACATGCTCTACCTCTGGCTCGACCCGCGGACGAGGAGCGCCGAGTCATGACGTCACCCGCTCGTTCCAGTTCGACTCTCCGCTCCTGGTGGAACGCGATCCGGCAGGAGCCCAAGGCAGCGGTCGGAGCCGCGATCCTCCTCGGATTCGTCGCCGTGGCTCTGTTCGGGCCTCTCCTCGCGTCGGACCCCAAGGCCCTCGTCGGCGTCCCTCTGCAGCCGCCATCAGGAACGCACTGGCTCGGCACGAACGGACAGGGCCAGGATGTGTTCGCGCAGCTTCTCGTCGGAACAGGTGCCTCCCTCGCCGTCGGCTTCGGCGTCGGCATCGTCGTGGTGCTGCTCGGGGCTCTCATCGGAGTGACGGCCGGGTACTTCGGCGGAAAGGTCGACGCCGTCCTCTCGATGCTCTTCAACGTCTTCCTCGTCATTCCCGGCCTCCCGCTCGCGATCGTGATCGCGGCCTACCTCCCGTCGGGACCCTTGACCCTCGCCCTCGTTCTCGTCGTGACCGGGTGGGCGTGGAACGCCCGCGTGATCCGCGCGCAGACTCTCTCGCAACGGAAGCGGGACTTCGTGGCCGCCGCCGTCGTGGCGGGCGAATCCCACTTCCGGATCATCACGCGGGAGATTCTCCCGACCATGACCTCTCTGCTCCTGGCCCAGGTGATTGGAAGCACGGTCTACGCGATCGGCGCCCAAGTCGGCCTCGAGTTCCTGGGACTCGGAGACGTCTCCGCGGTCACCTGGGGCACGATCCTCTACTGGGCCCAGAACGACTCGGCACTCCTTACCGGGGCCTGGTGGACCTTCGCTCCCGCCGGACTCGCGGTCGCCTTGGTCGGTTTCGCCCTCACCCTCCTCAACTCGGGCTTCGACGAAGTCACGAACCCTCGTCTCCAACAGGAGCGGGCCTGGACGGCTCACCTCCGGCGGCGGGGCGTTGCCGTGGAGCGCTCGACGCCGGTGGTACGAGAGTCATGAGCACACCCCTTCTCTCCATCCGAGAGCTGTCGGTCGACTACATCACGCCCGGCGGACCGGTCCGGGCGGTGGACCGGCTCTCGCTCGACCTGCGGCCCCGCGAGGTCCTCGGGATCGCGGGCGAGTCGGGAAGCGGAAAGTCGACGGTCGCGCAGGCTCTGCTTCGCGTGCTTCCCCCACCGGCAGTGATCTCCCATGGAAGTGTCGTCTTCGAGGGCCGAGACCTCCTCTCGATGTCCGAGCCGGAGCTCCAGGAGATTCGCTGGAAGCGGATGTCCATGGTCTTCCAGAGCGCGATGGATGCGTTGAACCCGGTGATCCGCGTCGGGGAGCAGATCATCGATACCCTCATGGTTCACCGCTCGGTCACGAAGTCCGAGGCGCGTTCCCGTGCGGGAGAGCTCTTCGAGCTCGTCGACATCCCTCGGAACAGGCTGGACTCCTACGCTCACCAGCTCTCGGGCGGGATGAGGCAGCGCGTCGCCATCGCCCTCGCCCTCGCACTCGAACCGTCGCTCGTGATTCTCGACGAGCCCACCACGGCGCTCGACGTCATCGTGGAACGGGAGATCCTGGAGGAGATCCGTCGCCTGCAGGGAGAGCTGGGGTTCGCGGTCATCTTCATCACTCACGACCTGACCCGGATGCTCCAGTTCTCGGATCGGGTCGCCGTGTTCTACGCAGCACGCCTGGCCGAGCTCGGCCCGGCCGCCGACGTTTCTCGAGCACCGCGACACCCGTACACGAAAGCCCTTCTCCGCTCGTTCCCGCAGGTGCACGGCAACCTCGACGAGGTGGAGAGCATTCCCGGCTCCCCGCCCAGCCTCAAGTCACCACCCTCCGGGTGCCGCTTCCATCCACGTTGCCCGATTGCAACCGCACTGTGCCGGGAGTCCGAACCCGTGAGGCGGTCACGCGGTGAGGACTACGCGGTGCTCTGCCACTTCGCAGAAGAGTGAGAAAGCGGCGATTGCTCGACCTAGCAGGGTGCTGACAGTGTCCCTGCGGGCCTGTTTCAGCACTCCCCTGGCCCTGTTTTGGGTACAGATATGCGGAAGACCTTGTCCCTCCTCACCCGCTGCGCAGTCGACGAGGGTTGATTCTGCAGCCTGCTAGATCCCGATGTGGAAGTAGGTCCGGATCTCCCATTCCGTACCGTCGTCTCCGGGCGCGTTCGGGTTGCAGCTCACCGACCCTGTTCCGTCCGTCGTCATGACGGGGCAGTACCGAGGTGAGTCGTTGTCCAGAGACCGCCAGGTTCCCGCACCCCGAACCGCGTCTGGGGAAGGTCGAACCATGCCGGCGTGCCGAGCGAATAGGACACGTCGCCCATGAGCTGGATCGGGTACGTGTAGTTGAAGTCACGGTGGTAGTCGTACGGCCCCCACTCGTTGAGCTTCACGTACGTCGCGAACGCGAGTGCACGTCCGGTGACACGGGCCGTGAGGCCGTAATAGTGGACGAGGCGAGGATCATCCCCATTCGGTTCCCCGGTACCCGCGTAGAGCTGCCCCACGATACGTGCCGTCGGGCTAGGGCGCGCTACCACTCGGCTCCGGAGCTCCCACAGCTCGCGCGAAGGGGTTGCTGCGGGGAACGCAGACGAGGTCTTTCCGTCCTCGAGGATGCCGATCGCCGCATCCATCGTCGTTAGCAGGTCCGGTAGACGAGTCCGAGGCTCGCGGCGAACCCCGCGTCCTCGCGGACGTCGTTGTCCCAGTCCCACATCCATGTGGCGGGGGTGGGATCGTAGGTGACGAGGAGTTCCGCCCCAAAGGTCTCGCGGTTTCCTCGAACGGAGAACGGGTCTTCGAGGATGTTCCTTGGCTCTGCCGGCTCGCCGAGATCGGGTCGACCGGGCCGACGAGTGGCTTTTGGTAGAGAACGTTTGGACCGACCTGGAAGCGCCCAAGCGTGAGCGCGACTCCGCCCATGATGTTCGATTGGTTTCCGGATCCGGTGTCCTTGAGGACCAGCCCGTGAAAGTCGGAATCGCGGTTGGTCCACCCTCGGCGACGATGCCCATGTAGGCCGCCTGGGTGTAGCCGTTCCACTTCCCCTTCTGATAGGTGAGCTTTGCCTTCGCGCCGAACGTGGTCCGAAGAGCGAACGTGGTCCTGCTGCACTGGTGTGCCTTCCTCGTCCGGCACGGCGACCTGGAAGTCCTCACCGATCTTCGTCTCGCCTCCCCAGATGCCTCCCAACTGCAGGCCAAACGGTCCACGGGTCGTCTCGAGTGTCAGCGTGGCCGTATGCGTCGGTGGACGCGGCACGGCGATCGAACTCGTGACGGAGTTCTGGTCCGCGAACTCGTCCACGTACATCGCGGTCGCGGTGACCCGTCCGAAGGACCGCCGATACTTGAGGTACACGCTCGGATTTGCGCCCCACCAGAGTTGCGGCCCGTAGGCGATGGAGAGCCCGGCAAGGGACCGCTTCCCGTCGATCTCGACTCCCAACGGAGCCCGACCGTTGTAGGTATCGATGTTCTCACCGTAGAAGGCGTCCCGGTAGAGACCAAAGAAGTCGCCCTCGTACTGCCAGTGGAGATGGCCCGTCCGGTAGAATCCGTCGAGCTGGAACCAGCGGTCCTCCCAGGAGAACTCCGCCTGGTACACGCTCAGCCTCTCCAGCGCACCGAGATCGACGTCGTCTCCATCGACGTCCAAGGACTTCGTGCGACCGCGGTTCTCGTAGAAGATCTCATCGATCGGGTTCTGCGGAACGTTTCCCAGCACGTTGAGAGAAAGGCGTGCCTGGACGTTCGGGGCGGGCTCCGCCGTGAAGTCCGCGTAGTACGACTCCATGTGGTCGAACCCTCGGAACGCCGGGAACTCTTCGCTCGGAGTATCCGAATCCGGCGTTTCCACCCGCTCGCCGCCCGTGCTGTAGGTTTCGAGTTCGAGCCGTAGTCCAGACAGCCGGACCTTCGACAGAGCATCCACGAGTCGGCTCGCTTCGTCACCGCGTGCTCTGAGCTCCGACGCCACGGGGAGGATCGCCCCGAAGTGCGCACGCACGGCGCCGAGCGTCGTTCCGGGGCCGTAAGGATCGAGACGATACGCCTGCTGTAGCGCGTAGTAGGCCGCGCGCGGGTAGAGCGCAAAGTGGCCGTAGGCGTCGGCCGGCCCCTTCGCGCAGACGCCCCACCACTCCTCGTTCATGTTGTTCTCGCCCTCGACGTAGTCCTCCCGGTAGCCGCCGTTCGGCCAGGAGGCGTTGGTGTCGTGGAT
>JAWKQE010000047.1:0-35963 GCA_041390305.1 Candidatus Eiseniibacteriota bacterium | reverse complement strand
CTCGTGGACCAACTCCTCACTCAGCCAGGTCACGGCTCCGTCGGAGAGGCAATGAGATCGGCACCGATCAGCGCTCGTCAACTCCGCCGCCGCTTTCTCGTCGCGACCGGCGTCTCGCCGAAGTCGTTCGCTCAGATGCAGAGGTTGCGTCACGCCTGCATCCTCGCCGTCGAGACCCCTGCGCGGAACTGGTCCGATGTCGCGGCCGAGGCGGGATTCTCGGACCAGGCGCACTTCTGTCGGCAGGTGGCGCGCACCTTTGGGGTCTCGCCGACCGCGCTGCGCGAGTACTTGGGAACCATCCGCCATCAGCTGGTACCGCAGGGTCCTCAGTCACCGCAGGGCGCATAGCTGTTGGGAGGCGCACGGTCTCCGCAGGAGACGTGACCGCCGGTGCGCGCAAGGTCGCGACACGTGAGCCGCGCGCGTCCGATCCCGGCACACCGTCCCCCCCGGCAACCTGATGACCGTTTTCTTCAAGACCGAGGGCAGCCCTCCCCGGCAAAGTCCCTCGAGGTGATCAGCCAACGAGAGAAAGGACCGATGATGAGAACGAAGTCCCTCCTTGCCCTGCTCTTGATCTGCTTTGCTCCGGCCCTTGCTTTCGCGCAGCACCACGGACCGGATCCCGCGGTCTCGATCGAGAAGCTCACCGCTTTCGAACCGATGCTCGGAGAGTGGAAGGGGGAGGGGTGGATGCTCCTTCCGAACGGCGAGCGGGCGGAGTTCCTGTCGACGGAGTCGGCTGTCTCCGAGCTCGGCGGCACGCTCGTCCTCGTCCGCGGGAAGCACTTCGCGAAGAGCGATCCGAGCCGGGTCGTACACGACGCACTCGCCACCATCGCTTGGGATCCGATGGAGGAACGCTACCGGTTCCAGACGCATCTCGCCACCGGCGCACTCGGAGACTTCACCATCGTGCCGACCGAGACCGGATTCTCCTGGATGATCGACGTTCCGGGCATGAAGATGCGCTACTCGGCAGACTTCTCGGACGGAAACTGGGTCGAGGCCGGCGAACGAAGCATGGACGGCACGACCTGGACGCCTTTCTTCGAGATGCGACTGACACGACAGTAGCGAGACGGTGTCTCCCTGGACCGCCGCGTCGAAGAGTGGTCCCTGCAGTTCGTGTTCTCGCGGGAGTGACGCAACTCCCGCGAGCCTGGTGTGCAAACGGACGCGGCCCAGGTGAGGCGGTCTCTGACCTCAACGGAGTCGGGTGAGTCGGTCCGTCCATCGGAACGTTTCGCCGCGGACTTCGTAGTAGTACATCCCAGGTGGCAGGTCGCGCCCCGAGGCGTCCGTGCCGTCCCAGCGCACTCCGTGGAGCCCGGGTAGTTCGAGCGGCTCGTCGGAGAGCGTCCGGATGAGTCGGCCGTCTGTTCCGTAGATGCGCACCGCCACCGATTGGGGGGAGGGGACGCGATAGGCGATCGTCACCTCTCCACCGAACGGGTTTGGGAGACCGATCGACCGCTCCAGAGCGAGGCCGCTCGGCAGCAGGCCGTCGATGCCGGACGTCTCTTCCGCGTTGGCCGTGCCGCTGTCGTCGGGGGTTCCGCCGTCGACGGCGAGGGGTTCGGCCAACGTCACTTTCGCGAAGAGCCAGGGTGCTTCACGGAGAACCGTGAGTGGTCCGCGGGGGTAGCGGGCGCCGAACCACGACGCGACGAAGATGCCGAACCGGTCTCCGCCACCGAGGCCCGCGAGGGGACCTTCCGTGAGGCTGATCCGTAGCTCGTCGACGTCGTATCCCCCGAAGGAGCGGTTGGTCCAGAGTACGAACTGAGACGCGGTGAATTCGGCATCGGGATAGGAACCGCGACCAGGGTTGAACCTCGCACCGAAGTGGCCCCAGCGAAGTTCGCCATCCCTCCCACCGTGCTCGTAGACACCGTTCGCGTCTCCGTCGATGTAGATTCGGAGGAGGCCGGTCCCCGATCCTTCTATGGCGAGGTAGAGGTAGTTCTCATCGTTCATGAACCGCATCTGCGCGGGTTCCCAATCGAAGAACGGTGTCGCGTCGACGATCCTCGCGCCGGACCATTCGCCCGACGAGATCTCTCCGTCGAGGACAGGGACATTCCGCGCCGCGCCGGAGAGAAGTCGGGGTCCGTCCGCACTGGCGGTCGCCCGAACGGGCATGGACTCCTCGGAACTCTCCCCGTTGAACGGATTGAGACTCCGCAGCGTGTAGACGTGCGATTCGCCGGGAGCGACCTCCCGATCCAGGTAATCGGGACGCTCTGTTTCCCCAATCGGGATGCCGTCACGCAGCACTTCCGCCTTCGGCTCGCCGAAGCAGGCCTCGATTCCCCCCGGCATGTCCCAGGAGATCGGGATCTCGCCGGCGAAACCGTTTCCGGCGGCGATTCCGGCATCCTTCGTCACGAAGCGGACGATCGTATCGTCCAAGGGGAGAGTGAGGGACTCGGACGCGAACACCAACTCGGCGAAGAGTTCGTTGCCCGCGTGGCTCGGATCGTCGATCCGTCCGTCCCGGGCGTCGAGCAGGAAGGCGTCGTAGTCGCCGTCGTACGCGTAGATCCAGTCGGTCGCGGGGTCGCCGAAGTATCCGTCTCGTGTGCTCGAAGAGACGTCGAAGACGCCGACGGTTCCGCCGGCCGAGGAGAGGACGACGATGAGACGTCTCTCCTCTCCCGTCTGCGGATCGACTTCATAGAGCCCGAACGGGACTCTCGCGGCGGTGTCATCATCGAAGGCCCACCAGCCGTAGTTGTCCGGATCCGTGTCCCAGCGAAGCTCCAGGTGAGACGGCGACAGGTTGGCTTCATCCGCGCCGAAGCGGGTGAAGCGATCGGCCGAGCCACTCTCGCCGCCGGCGGAGAGCGCCCACGCATGTTCCCACGAGTCATAGCGGTGCCAGACATTCCAACCCGGTCCGCCTCGACCATCCGGAGAGATGTCGTATCCGCTCACCTGGACCACGTCGATCATCAGGGCATCGTTGTCGTTCCGACGCCAGCCCGGAGAGTTGCCGGGTGGGAGGAGATCGCACGATCGCTGCGCGAAGTAGGTGCCCCCGGCCGCGATGCAGTTCCGCTCCGTGAGAAACTCGCACGCTCCGCCACCCATGCAGCACGCGGACTCCAGCTTGGGCGGGACAGAGCCGAGGATCGCAGTGGGTGCCCACGCCGTGGAAGTCGCCGGGGCAGTCCTCTGCCTCGAGGAGCAGACACGCGCCACTGTCGAAGCAGCAGGCACCGGGTAGATCGAAGCACGTTTCCGGAAGGCAGGACTCGTCGGCCAGGAACGTCCCTCTGCAATCCGCCAGCGTACGGATGACGCACGGCCCCATCGAGACAGCACGCACCTGGGGCTCCGTCGCCCCATGCGGCCCGGAAGATGGGGGTCGCTTCCGCCGCGTTCTCGCGCATCCGAACAAGGCTGTCGATCCGGTCCGAACCCTGGCCCATCACGATCGCGACGGCGATGGTCTGGGACTCTCCGATCGCGAGATCCAGCGGTCCAGTGGAGACCATCATCCGCCGATCGGCCGCCGCACTCGAGTCAGGCCAGCCTTCCTGCAGGACCGGGTCTCCCGACACCATGAACGTCGTGATCTCCCCGGTTCCGGGATCCACGATCGGGCTCCCGTCGTAGTCGAGTCCTGGAGGTAGTTGTAACTGGCGATGTAGCTGTGGGGATCGGTTCCGTTCGAGTACTTGATGAAGGCCGACATCGGGAGGTTGCGATGGTCAGGCACTTCCACGCCCGCTCACCATGCGACGTCTCCCGGTGAGGAACGATCGGACACGGACCAACAGCGCTCCGAGACAAGGGGGCGTGGCGCCGTAGAGCAGATCGTCGTTCGTGGCGTTGTAGCAGTAGCCCAGGGATTGGTCCGGATCGCAGCCCACGTAGTCGTCGCCCGCCCCTCCGAGGTCCGGATCGAGCCAACAGGAAACGTATGCATCCCGCCAGGCTTCCTCTCCATCGTTCACGATCTTCCACTGGACGAAGACGATGTCGTTCGCCGCTCCCGGATTGTCGAGGGCGAAGATCGTCTGCTGTACGTCGGCGCCGAGAGGCTGAGTCGCGCCCGCGTCGTTCGTGTGCGCGTCCGGGTTGGCGTCGTGATAGACACTGAAGAGCGTCTGCCTGCCGAGATGTCTCGGCGCGCCGTTCTCGTCGACTGGCGCGCCGTCGTCCACCGGCCATTCGTCGTAGTCGGGATTGGACCCCGGAGTGTCGCCGCGTTCGATCTTGTAGGTTCGCCAACGGGGATCGTAGATGTCCTCGTCCCAGGAGCCGTCTTCTTCGATCCGGCCCGGTGTGAACTCGAACCCGTACTCCGCGACGGTGACGTGCGGCTCTCCATCGACCACGGCACCGATCCACAGCCCCGCGGCGTAGAGACAGGTGTTGACACCACCGGTGGGGTAGACGAGGCCGGGCGCTCCTTGGATGAGGTCGTAGCCGATGGACCCCTCGTTCGTGGTCACCATCTCGATCTGATTCGCGTCGATCCAGGTGCTGCGATCGAGGTATGTGGTCCCGTTCCCTCCAGGCTGATGCGAGGAGACAGAGAGGGCCTCGGAGTTGAATCCAGTCAGCGCGATGACGGTGGCGAGAGCGGTGATCGGTAGCCGCAGGGTAGGGGTCGAATCGGTTCGGGGAGCGGGTCGCGAGGCGGGACGTCGGCTGCGAAGCATGGGATCTCCTCCAAGTCCAGACCGGGCGATCTGATGACCCGAGCACAGCCCGCGATCACCAGGTCTTGGTTGCGAACTCGAACGGAGCGTACGGGGGTGAAGTCGCAGGTCGCAATCGCAAAGGAAGGCTCACGCGGTTCGAACCGACACGACTCGTACGTACAAACCGAAACACGCTGGGAGCATCGACCTGAGAGTCGACTGTGTTAGTGATGCGGACCGTCCAACGATCGTCGAGCGTGTGATGGCGTGGTGTCGAGTGCCGCCCCGACTAGAACAGACTCTTGATCCTTCCCCACGTCGTCACTGTCGTAGGCGTCGCGCACGGATTCACTTCGGCTCCGATGCCCAGCGCAGCCGTCGTCCAGGGCCAGGCCACGGATACGTCTTGCCAGCCGGTCGGGTAACCGATGCCCGGCGCGACGTTGGTCAGTGGGCAGCCGCCGCCGAAGCCGTCGATGTCGGCCGCAATGAAGTTCCTGTCGATGCCGGAGGAGGCGTCCCACCAGACGCCGACGTAGAATTTACCCTCGATGCATTCCGTCCCGAGTGGGAACGTGTGTCGACTCACCTCCGGCCAGTAGGCGATCCCGCCCGTGTCGTTGCCGAGGCTGCTTGCGATCACGGCGCCGGGAGTGCCGCCGTTGTCGCCAAAGACGTACACATCCACGGGGTACCAGCCCCCCTGCTGCGGGATAGAGGAGAGATCGGCAATGACACTACAGACCTTCGCTGGTCCTTCGTAGCATTCGACGAACGCCCCGTAGTACGGCGGGACGATTCCTCCGTAGGACCAGCTGTAGCCGTTCTCGTAGGTCGAGTCCGAGTTCATCAGGAGTGTCCCGCAGCCCCCCTCGGACTGTCCGATGAGGGTGCCGACTCCTACGCCCGTCTCTTGTACAACGTCGGAAGCGTTCGTGAGGGTGGAGGCCGCTGCGAGAAGAGCGATGGAAGCAAACAGGATACGACAAGGCATGGCACGATCCTCCTGGGGAGTCCTCGAGGGAGGCGACGGGGGGACGCCGGGGCCGCGTTCGACGCACGGGATGATGGATCTTCCGGGTCGGCTCCGTCAACTGAAGGGTCGCTTCGGCCTCGAACTCCTACCCTGCGCGGATGACGCGGGACTGCGCGACGGTCCTTCCTTCGGCGTCCTCCAGGCGGACGAGATACAGTCCTGTCCCGGCTTCTCTCCCGGATTCGTCCGTTCCGTCCCATACGAATGCTCCGGTGGACGGGGTTCCCGACGCTTGCCGTAGCGTTCGTACGAGACGCCCGGTGACGGAGTACACCTTCAGCGATGCGTGCGCCTCGAGGGCGGTTTCCTTCGCCTCTCCGCTTTGGCCCCTGGGGTCGCTCGCCGACACACCATCGACGCTTCCGGCGCGGTTCGTGAAGGTGATCGTCGCTTCCGTCGAGAACGGATTCGGATACGCCATGAGCGCGAGGCCGTCCGTAAGTGCCGGGATCGTGTCGACGTCGCTCGGGTCGTTCGGACCGTCCGTGCGTGGGCCGTACGTCGGGAAGGGGCGACCGCTCTCGTACGCACCGAGATCCGGCGCGATGCCCGCGTACTCTTCCGTGATGTTCGCGAGCCAGACGCCCGCTTCCTCCGCGATCGAGCCCGGATAGAGGCGCAGGTCCTGACTACCTGGCTCGTATCCGGGTAAGTATCCGCCCTGCCCGAGGTAGGGGCCGAGCTCGGGTTCCTCCGCGTCTCGGAAGACACCGTGATCGACGTGGACCGCGTGCCACGACATGTCGAGCGCCTCCTGGAAGTCGCCCAGCGTTTCGTAGTAGGTGCCGTTGAAGCGGGCGAATCGATCGGGCTCCGCCTGGTGCCAACCGTTGTAGTCGATGTCGGCACGTTCACAGCGGGCATCGAGCGCGATCGGGTCGCCGCTGTGGCCGGGCCCGGACCCGCCGACGAAGAGGTTGTTCCGGACGACGGCGTTCCGCCACTCACCGTCACCCCAACCCCGCGGATCTGCGCCCACGAACGTGTTGCTGAAGACGATGAGCCCGGTCGGCCAGACCTGGTACTTGAGCGGCTTCAGCTGGTAGTTGTAGACGACGTTTCGAATCGCGTACATCGGGCCGCCGTAGACGGGCTGCGCGCTGATGCCACAGAGAACGTTCGTGAACCGGTTTCCGACGACTCGCACGTTGTGCCGGGACCCATCCGTCTCGATCCCGTCGTCGGTGCAGTTGTGGATCTCGTTCGCGAAGACGTCGCAGTCGCTCGTCTCGGCTTCCGGCTCCCCGTGGCCGACGAGGATCCCGTCCCACCAGTCCCGGATCTCGTTGTTACGGACGACGTGGCCGCGCCCCGTCACGTAGATGCCATAGGCGTCGTCGTTCCGGCCGTCCTCCCAACGGATCGGGCCGCGGACGGTGTTGTCCGCTACGTAGACGTTCGTGTGGTTCGGGCCGAGGAAGTAGATACCGCCCTTCTCGACGCCGGTGAGGTTCGAGGAGTCGATCGTGCAGCCCCGCACGACCACTCCCGACGTCGCGCTTCCTCGAATCGCCATCTGACGAGGACGGATCACGGATACGTTCTCGAGGTGGACGAACCGACTGCCGGGAAAATCCACAACCGGCTTCGCCGTGTTTGCGCCGTCGAAGACGACAGACTCCGGGTCGACTCCCCGCCAGACGATCGGCTCGGCCTCGGTTCCTCTCGCGCTGAGCACGGAGACGCCGGCGTACGTGCCTGGCTGGAGGAGAAAGACGTCACCGGGAGCGGCAGCGGCGTTCGCCGCGGCGATCCCGCGGAACGGATCCGTCTCCGCCCCGCTGCCGCCGCCTGATCCCGGAACCACGTAGCGGAATCGCGGCTCCGCTGGATCTCCCGGAATCGCACGCGTCCGGGCGAGCCTGGACTCGGTTGCGTATCCGCCGTCGGGATCCGCGAGCTCGAGCCGGATCTCGTAGTCCGTGTCCGGTGTCAGATCGAAGATGCTCCCAGCGTGGAGATTCCCGGGGTCGATGCCGTCGCCGCTCCAGCTCCCCGGCTCGACCCGGAGAAGAGGTTGTGCCTCGTGCCACACGTCGGTGCTCGCCGCGGTGCGGTACTGCACCGTCACCGTCGAGGTCAGATTGTCGTCTCCGGAGAGGTACCAACGGATGCCGAGGCAGGTTTGTGTCGCCGTGACTTCGATGTCGCGCCCGACGACGTCGTCGGCGGCGAAGGCGGACCCGACACCCCATCCGGTGGGCAGGCCGACTCCGAGAGCGAAAGCAGATGCGAGAGCGAGCGGGAGAACGAAGCTCGATGCCCGAGCGGTCCATCTTCGTGAGCTGCGCTGGGTCGCGTGGACACGGTCGCAGTCGCGGATCCGCTTCGGGAAGTAGGGAGAAAGGAAGAAGAGGGAAGAAAGTCCACATCCCGGCGTGGACGAAACTGGGGCACCCATCGCTGTCTCCGTCGTGCTGTGTCGGGAGCTCCGCTCGGTGAACTCGGCTCTCGTGCCCCGTCTTCTCGCGTGTCGCCTCGGCCCCTGTGGGAACCGCGTCTTCGGTTTCCGGAACGGCTTCTCCGGCGCGCGCCCCCGGAGTGCGATCCGCGCCGTGGACTCCCACACAGTTCTCGTGCCGGAGGGCGTGCGGAGCTTCACGCACGGTCTGTGTTCCCGAAGCTCCGACGACCGAAGCGAAAGAGGCGCGCCAAGGGCCGATGCCCGCCCGTGACCGAGCCGAGTCGGACACCGACTCGGACACCGACTCGGACGCCGACACGGACGCCGACTCGGCGCAGTGGAGCCCGGCCCGGAGCTCTGGGATGTATCAGCGGTGCGGCTCGTGCGACGAGGAGGGGAGCCTGAAGCGGCTGCAAGGAGGTCTGGTGCGTTTTCTGGTGTTTGCTCGGGTGGGTGCTCGGTTGTGTTCCCTCTCTCCCTCGGTCGATCTTCCCCCTGCGCAGCGGTCGTGGCCTTCGCTCATCCGTCCGCTCGTGTACTTCTGCCCGCTGCTCGTTCCTCTCGCGTCTCACTCCGCTCTCGCGGAGCCGACGCCGCCCTTGGCGTGGAGCGACATCTGGAGCGGTCCCGGTGGCCACGACGACGAGTCCCGAGCGATCGCGGTGGAACCTGGCGGGGCGGTCTACGTCGGGGGATCGACGTACGACAACAGCCCGGGCGTGCACCGGAATGACTATTTTCTCCACAGGTACTCCGCGGACGGGACGCTCGAGTGGACCCGTTTCCTCGACCCGGAGACGTCCAACGTCCTCACGGCGATCGTCGCGTCTCCCGGGCGGGTCGTCGTGACGGGGACGTCGGGCCAGTTGGGTAGCTCCCTCGTCACGGTCGCGTTCGACGATGCCGGGAACCTTCTCTGGGAGGACCACGTTCCACTCACGGGCACGCAGTTCATCTCCTACCCTCCGACCATGACCCGTGACGACGACGGTAACCTCGTCGTGGCTGCGCACAGCGCCGGCGACTATCTCGTCGTGAAGTACGCGCCGACCGGGCAGCTCCTCTGGACGGCATCCTACGACGGTCCCGCCGGTGATGACGATTTCGCCGCTGATGTCGCGGCGGACACGGCCGGGAACGTCTACGTCACCGGTCTCGTCACGAACGCGTCCCAGTTCGATCCTGCTTTCGTCACCGTGAAGTTCGATGCGGACGGCGTGTTCCAGTGGGAGCAGGCCGAGGAGGGGGATTTCGGTTCCGTCTTCGAGTACGTGAGTCTCGAGATCGGCCCGGACGATGCGCCCGTGATGACCGGGAGCGGAGAGTCCACCTGCGGTCTCTTCCAGGTGCGGGTCTGGAAGTGTGATCCGGTCGACGGAACGCAGCTCTGGCTTGCCTCGTTCCCGCCCGATCCGTGCGGCTCGGTCACTCCGGCCGGTATGGGCATCGACACGGACGGGAGCATCTACGTGGCCGCATCGGGCGGTGTCGACGGACTCAACGGGCTCTTCCACACGCTGAAGTACGCGTCCGACGGAACGACGATCTGGCAGCGCTCCTGGGGTTGGGCGGAAACGACCAGCAACGTCGCGCGGGCGATCACGATGGACGGCGCCGGGAACGTCTACATCGCGGGTGAGACCGCGCCCACGCCGCAGGACCGTGACTACGTGGCCGTCAAGTACTCGCCGGCGGGGGAGGAGCTCTGGGAGTTCCGTTGGCCTGATCCGCAGGGAACGGTTGCGAGAGTTGGAGGCACTGCCGTGTCGAACACAGGCGACGTGTTCATCACGGGGTATGTCTACGATCCGGTCCAACAGTTCGATGCCGCGACCCTCTGCCTCCGGCAGCAGGATCCTGCCGATGTATTCCCATCCGAAGCGATGAACGAGCGACCCAGGCTCGGGCTCGGCGTGACGCAGAATCCGATTCGGGAGGATGTGCTCGTGCGCTATGAGCTGAGTCTCGGCGGGGCCGCCGGAATTGGCATCTACGATACGGCCGGTCGTCTCGTGTGGAACCGTGGAACGGGAGTCCAGTCCGCCGGGCAGTACGAGGTCCGCTGGGACGGAACCGGAGTCGACGGCGCTTCGCTGCCGTCAGGCGTCTACTACGTTCGGCTGACGACGGCCCGCGAGGGCGCGAGCACGATTGCCGTTCGGCTCTTGCGCTGAACGACGGATCGCGTCACCGCGTCCGTCTCACCGACCCTCTGCCGGCTCGGTGGCGAAGTCCGCCTCGTCTTCCCGTAGCGCGGGCACCCACGTTCCCCGGACCCAGACCGGGTCGCCGTCGAAGGCCGCACTGTGCGTGAGGCGGCGAACGTCACCTCCCGCCGGGTCCATGGAGTAGATCTCCCAGTTGCCGTCCCGATTGCTCGTGAACGCGATCCGGTCGCCCTCGGGGGACCAGGACGAGACGACGTCCCAAGCGGGGTTCTGGGTCAGGTTCACGGTGTTGCCGGTCGTCATGTCCATGAGGAACAGGTCGGGACTCCCGGCCGGTGTGGTGCGCGAGAAGAGAAGGCTCCGTCCATCCGGAGACCATGCCGGGTAGTTCTCGTTCTCGGGCGAGCGGGTGAGATTCCGTTCGTTGGTGCCGTCGATCGAGATCAGGTACAGATCGGTCTGTCCGTCGCGATCGGAGACGAACGCGATGTGTGATCCGTCGGGGGACCAGCGGGGCGTCGTGTCGTGACCGGGACCCGACGTGAGACGCCTCTGTGGCGTTCCGTCCGGACGCGCGAGGTAGAGATCGATGTTCCCGTCCCGCTCGGTGGAAAACGCCATCCACGCGCCGTCGGGAGACCAGTCGGGCACTTCCTCCCGGCCCGGATTCCGGTAGACCTCGATGGGAGGCCCGCCGGGCGCGGGCTTGTAGAGAATGGATCGACCCGCGCGGAGCGAGCCGAAGACGAGTTCGCCGCTTCGCACTCGGGGCCCGAAGTCCGTTTCGGGGTCCGCGGTGATCCGAATCGTCGAGCTGCCGTCCGGCAGCATCGCGTAGAGGTCCTGACCCGAGCCCGCGTCCGAGACGAAGACGATCCGGAGTTCCCGGGGAATCTCGGTAGCGGACGGAGGGCTCGCGAGTGGGGAGGCTCCGGCACCGAGCTGGCTCGCGTCGAAGCCACTGCTGCCGGTCTTGGCGCAGCCGGTCATCGCCGTGACCGCCGCGAGAGTCGCGAGAGCGAGCAGGAGGGAGGGCCGTCTGCTCCGATTACCTTCGGCGTCGAGGTGCAGATGTATGGAGCCGCCTGGAGCTACCGAAGAGCGTGCGTCGCAAGCCCTTCCAGGTCGGCAAGGATGGTCGGCATGTGGCGCGAGTGTCCGCATCAGGGTCTCCCTTCCCACTCAGTATCGGACGATTCTCAGAGACTCCTAAGGTCGAGCACGACTCTGCCCACGAGCGTTCCGCGCCTCATTTCTTCGAGCACTGCGTTGACGTCTTCGAGCCGGACCGTGCGGGTGGAGGCACGGACCTTTCCGCTGGCTGCGAACGAGATCGCTTCCTCGAGATCTCGGCGGGTTCCGATGCTCGAGCCACGAATGGAGAGCTCCCGATTCGTGATCGCGGAGATGCTCGCACCGACTCGATCCTGGTCTGCTCCCGGGAGGCCGACGTAGACGACCGTTCCTCCCGGCCGCAACATCGATACCGCCTGCTCGAACGCCCGGGGAGCGACGGCGGTGACGACGGCGGCGTGGCTGCCACCGAGTTCCTTCTGAATCCCCGCCACCGGGTCCGACTCCATGGCGTTCACTGCGACCTCTGCACCGTGCACCTTGGCGAGCGCGAGCTTGTCGTCCGACACGTCGACCGCGGCGACCCGAAACCCCATCGCCATGGCGTATTGAACCGCGAGATGTCCGAGACCGCCGACCCCGACGATGGTCACCCACTGGCCCGGCCCGGCTCCGGTGCGTTTCAAGGCACGATAGGTCGTGACTCCCGCGCAGAGGATCGGCGCGAGTTCGTAGGAGTCGGCGCCCTCCGGAATCCGGCCGACGAACTCCGCCGGCGCGACGAGATGCTCCGCGTAGCCTCCGGGCTTCGTGTAGCCCGTCGCTTCCGACGCGCTGCAGACGGTCTCCATGCCCGCGAGGCAGGAGTCGCAGCGGCCACAGCTCGAGTACATCCACGGTACCCCGACGTGGTCGCCGATCGCGAAGCCTTGAGCGTGGGACGCGTCGCCAGCGGTGGCCGACTCGTGGTCGCCCACGTCCGTCCGCCGCTCGGCCACGCCGGGGCCGAGTGCCGCGATCCTGCCGACCACCTCATGTCCCGGGATGAGAGGGAGCATCGGCGGACGCTCCCAGTCGCCGTCCACCGCGTGGAGGTCACTGTGACAGACCCCGCACGCGACGACGCGGATGAGCACGTCGCCTTCCCCCGGTGTGGGGACGGGAACCTGCTCGATTGCGAGCGGTGTGCCGAGGGCGTGGAGTACGGCTGCCTTCATGGTCGGAGACATGGTCGTCGTTCCTTCGGCGCCGCCGCCTCGATGCTGCTCAGCAGATCTCGAGCCAGTCGAACCAGATCGGGTGGGTCTTCTTGTACCAGCTCAGCACTTCGCGGACGAACGCCTTCTTCTCCTTGGAGAGGACGGACTCTTCGACGCGGTCGAGGTGGAGCCGGACGCCGGATTCGCCGACCGGTTCGAGTGCGGCCGCACACCACGTTTCGAGCTCGTTCCTGATCCGGCCGGAGTCGGAGATCTTCACCGCGCGCGCTTCATAGTGCTCGCCCGCGTAGAGTCGATCGAGGAGCGGCGAAAAGACACGCCGCGACTCTTCGAACGATTCCATGAGCCGAAGCGTGAGCTTCGCTTCCCGAATCCGCCCCGGACTCGACGCGCGCACGGAGACCCGATACACGTTCTGTCCGAGGTATTCGACGCCGGATCCACCCGAGTACGGTTCGTCGAGCATGTTCGAGCTGATCGCCAGACACCGCCACTCCTTCTTCGGAAAGAGTTCGTCGACGGTGAAGAACGAGCGGTGGAGCGGCATTCCCGCGGCGCGGGCCTGGCGGATGATCTGACGGTAGTCGTCGGCGAGCGCGTCGTCGGATCGAGTTTCCCCTGGCCGAGTTGATTCGGCCCGAGCGTCCGCGCCGCCAGCGTGGCGTTCGGCGTCGCCAGCGTGGCGTTCCGAGTCCGTTCGGCCGGTGTCGGCCCGGCCGCCGTCGGGATCGAGCAGCCGGCCGAGCCTCGTGGCGAAGTCGTCGGCGTCGGGATCGAGCTGCATTACGTGGCGCTCGCGTTCCTGCGCCACCTCGAAACGGGAGGAGAAGACGCAGAGCGAAGTGGTGAGGCCGAGGATCGGATCGAGGCTGGCCGCCTGGATCGCTTCGGCCGAGGCGGCGTATCCGTCCGTGAGGAAGAGGTGCGTACGGCCGTCCGCGGCCTCGTACGGCCCGACGAGAACGGTGGGGGCGTAGGTGCCGGACTCCGTGAAGGCGCGCCCGCCGCTCGGCAGCTCCCATCCCTCTTCCACGACATGGACGCCGAGTTCCCGCCACTCGTCCCAGAGTCCCTGGAGACGGGTTGCGCGCGACGAACCCTGGAGTGTGTAGACGTGCACCTCGTGGGGTTCGAGGCCGGGGTAGGCGTCCTGGATCGCGGAGAGCACGAGGGCCCTCGGTGTGTGGAAGTTCGCGAGCACCGAGCGACGCTCGGCCGCACGCACCACCGGGTTCGGAAGGCAGAGCGATCCGGTGTAGCCCTCGTAGGGAAGTGCGACCCGAAGCGGTTGATCGAAGAGGTGGAGAACACACATCGGTCCCGTGGCTTCGCCGTTTGCGAAGCGTGACGTGTTCTCCAGCGTGTCGACCGCGACTCCCCAGATCGTGATGCCGGCGAGCTCGATGTCTCTCCAGAACTGCTCCCAGCCGTAGCCCGGACGATTGATCATCTCGAGTGCGCGTCGATGGACGAACTTCGCGACTTCCGCGCGGGCATAGACCCGCCCGAACCCGAGCAGCGGATTCGCGCCCATCTCCGGAGTCTCGCCGGCCTTCGGCATGAGGCCTTCGCCCAGGGAGACCATGATGGCGTGGTTCTCCGGGAGGTTCCGGCTGAGGTACCAGAGCGACTCGCTCATCGCGTACGCCGAGATCGCGTCCGCGTCCTTCTTCACCCGGTTGACCGTGCCCTTGTCCTGACCCTTGCCCTCGCCGTAGCGACCATAGAGACGGGTACCGAGAGCCGTGACCGCTGTCGACACCATCAGCGCCTTCTCGAGGCTGGGGCCGACGAAGGAGGCCTCCCGCTCCGGAGTTCCCTCGATCCACTCGACCTCGACGTCCTCCAGCCAGACATGAAACCGCCCGAGGACGGCCCGAGTATCGAATGCCCACTGCGCGATCAGGTCCCGACGATCCGGGTTCATGCGTTGCCTTTCCTCGCTGTCGGCGGCCGCGACGTGCAGGTCCGTCCGGTCTAGCCCGTTTCCTGGTCTGCACGGCCGGATGACCTGGGGCGACGACCGGAACGGTTCGAATCCCCAGTAGGCTACGGAGTTGTGCGCCGTTCGGCAAGTGGAGGCGGAGGAATCGAATGGCGGGAGCGGGAGGAGGAAACCTGGACTTCACCGGGACGAGGGGAACGCCGTCCTGCGGTCCGCCCGCCCGTCCCGACCTAGAGCAGCAACTTCACCGCCAGCACGGCCCCCGCGATCCCCGCTGCGTCCGCGATGAGACACGCCGGCAAGGCATGCCGCGTGTTCTTGATCGCGACGCTGCCGAAGTACACGGCGAGCACGTAGAACGTCGTCTCGGTGCTGCCCTGGAGGGTCGAGACGAGGTTTCCGACGTAGCTGTCCGCTCCGTAGGTCTCGATAGCGTGGGCCATGATGCCGAAGGCGCCGGATCCGGAGAGCGGCCGAAGGAGAGCCATCGGGAGGGCCTCGCCAGGGAGTCCCAGGGGTGACGTGACGGGAGAGACGAGTGCGATGAGGAGGTCGAGCGCGCCCGAGGCCTGGAACATCCCGACCGCGACCAGGATCGCGACGAGATAGGGGATGATCCGGATCGCGACGTCGAAGCCTTCGCGTGCTCCGGCGACGAGCGACTCGTACACGCGGACGCCGCGGAGCCATCCGAACAGTGCGATCACGGCCATGAGGAGCGGGAGGATCCAGGCGGACGTGACGTCGCCGATCAGGTCGAGTACGCCCGTCTTCGCGGCCGTCTGGCCGCCTTCGGCGGCGTGGTCTGCCGCGCTCTTGAGACTCGACGGGTCGAGAATGTTCCGTACGAAGCCGACCGTGAGTGCGGCGAAGACGAGGATCAGGGTGATCCGGACGAACCAGCGCTTCGCCGGTGTGCGGGACTCGCGTGCGACGCGCGCCTCTTCCTGCGTGACGCGCGTCTCGTCGTCGTCATAGCTGAGCTCAGCGTCGGCTCCGCCGGCGGCGCCCGTTCCGTTGGCGGCTTCGCCTCCCGTGTCCGCAACCCGTCCCGTCCGCGGATCGAGCGTCCCGGGGTCACTCTTCCGTCCGATCGTCCGCGCAAACAGCTTCGCGACGAAGATTGCGGTCACGGTGGAGATCGTCGTGGCGAGGATCGTGGTCGGGACGATCGCGGCGACGTTCTCGGAGCCTGCCGACGCCCGGATCGCCATCACCCCGAGCGGGAGGATCGAGACGTTGGACGTGTTGATTGCGAGGAAGAGGCACATCGCGTTGGTCGCCGTCCCCTTCTTCGGGTTGAGACGGTCGAGCTCTTCCATCGCCTTGATGCCGAACGGCGTCGCCGCGTTCGCGAGCCCGAGCATGTTGGCGGAGATGTTCATGATCATCGCCGACATCGCCGGGTGCTCGGCGGGAATGCCGGGGAAGAGGCGGGTCATGACGGGACGAAGCCCGCGGGCGAGGCCGGTCAGGATCCCGGCGTCGCGGGCGACGCGCATCATCCCGAGCCAGAACGCCATCATCCCGACGAGGCCGATCGCGAGTGTGACCGCCTTCTTCGCCCATTCGACCGATGCCGTCGTGACATCGGCCACGTGACCGGAAAAGGCAGCGGCGACGAGTGAACCCACGACGAGGAAGATCCAGATTCCGTTCAGCATGGGTGGATCTTCGCCGAGTGGCGTGGGGTGTCAAGGCGGCATCTCCGTGGACCGGCGCGCCTTCCTCCGGCGGGCGGCGTCTGCTCCCTCCGGCGACCGGGCCCGCTGCCCGTGCTGGCGAAAGCACGATGGCTGATCGCCTCCGTCGTCGACGACTTGCGGGCGGATCTTCGTGGAGAGTCGAAGAGGCTCGCCCCGACGGTCGTGTCGGTGGATACTCTCTGGCGGCTCGAACGGTAGGAGGCACTCTTGAGAGCATCAGAACACGGCCGTTCCCCACGACCCCTGTCATTGCACCGGATCGCGACAGCTCTCCTACTCATTGGGGCGCTCGTCGGCCATCTCTCGAGCGCCGTCGCCGGCAACGGCGCAAAGGCGCCGGCGTCCGGCGCGGACGACCCTCCGCGCGCTGCGACCGCACCGTCCCTCTCGTCCCGCGTGAACGCGACCCTCTCCCGTCACGTCGACGGCGAACGGATCTCCGCCTGGCTCGCCTGTCTTCCCGAAGACTCCCTCGAACGGGACGCGGCCGAGTGGATCCTCGCCTGGCTCCCGCTCTCGGACCTCGCCGCGCTCGACCTTCCGCTCCTTCGCGAGCACGTGGAAGTCGCGGCTGAGTCGTACCGGGACGCGCCGTGGCGCGACGAACTCCCGCGCGACCTCTGGCTCCACTTCGTCGTTCCGCATCGCGTCAGCCAGGAGCCGGCGCAGCCGTGGCGACGCGCATTCCGTGACGAACTCCTCCCACGCATCGAGGGCTGGGCGACGATGGAAGAGGCCGCGCTCGCGGTGAACCGCTGGTGCCGCGAGCAGGCGACGTTCCAGTCGACGAGCGGGCGGGACCAGGGGCCGCTCACCACCGTGGCTCGGGGAATCGGACGGTGCGAAGAGGAGATGATCCTCACCATCAGCGCACTTCGTGCCGCCGGGATCCCCGCGCGGAGCTGCGCGACGCCGTACTGGTCGTTCACCGACAACAACCACGCCTGGGTCGAGGCCTGGGCGGACGGCCGCTGGTGGTACCTGGGTGGTTGCGAGCCGGACCGGTGTCTCAACCGCGCCTGGTTCACGGGTGCCGCGAGCCGGACGGGTTTCGTGCGTTCGGTCGGGTACGGCGAGTTCGACCCGAGCCCCGAGCCGCTCTACCGAGCCGAGGACGGCAGCACGATCATCAACAGCACCCGCGTCTACACGGACCCGATCACCGTCACGGCGTCGCTCGCGGGTTCCTGGGCGGACTCGATCGACACCGAGATCCACGTCAACGTGCTGAACTTCGGTTCTCTCCGGTCCGTGGCGCGGATTCGGTCCGGAGGAACGATCGAGCTCGGGCCCGGCGAGTACGCGTTCACGGCGGGCGATGGCGAAACGCTCCTCCTCGAGGTCGCGGGTGGACGGAGCGGGGACGAGATCGAGGTCGTCCTGGAGGACTCCGATGTGTACGACCTCGCCGCGTCACCGGGATTCTGGCTCCGCTATCCCGAGTCGGATGCGCGACCTGCCCGGGATCTCGATCTCGTCGCCCAGGTCGACCAGGCGCGGATGGAGCGGAACATTGCGACACGGGAGAGTGACCGCGCGCGGCTCCGCAGCAGGACGGCAGAGGAGCAAGCGATTCTCGATGCGCTTCCGGAAGGCGAACGGAACCGTCTCGAGTCCGTGTTCGAGAAGCCGTTCCCGCGGGTCTCGACGATTTTCGCGCTTCTCGGCGAGTATCCGGGCGGCGAGGCCCACGCCGCGCTCCTCGACTTCCTCGACATGGCCGACGACAAGGACCTCCTCGAGCTGGACCTCGTCGCGGTCCGGTCCCACTTAGGCCGGGCAATCGAAGTGCGGAAGCGGTTCGGTCTCGCCATGCCGGACAGCATCTTCGCGGAGGGGCTCCTCGCCTGCCGGATCGAACGTGAGCCGGGCGGCGCGTGGCGCGAGTCACTCCCACTCCTTCCGGCCGAGGGGGACGCAGGGTCGGCCCTCCGGTCCATGCTCGCCGCGTGGGCCGGCCGCACCGAGACGGAGGAAGAGACGTTCTTCGGCGCGCCACTGGATCCCGCGGAGACCTGGGCGCTCGGCCTGGGGACGGAGCGTGACATCAAAGTCGGCTTTGTCGGGCTCCTCCGGCGGAACGGCATCCCCGCACGCTACCGACATGGGACCGTGGAAGCGTGGATCGACGGTTGGCACGTGATCGATCCCGTCGAAGGCACGGTTGCAGGCGGCGAGACGGCCGGAGGCAGCGAGAGCGGACAGGTCGAGATCGTGATCACGCGCGACGGAGAACCGTTCGGACCGGCGGAGTCGTATCGTGACTTCAACGTCAGTCGCCCCCGTGACGGCTGGCTCGAGAGCCCGTGGTGGGACCCCGTGCAGGGAACGCAGGATTGGGACAGCGGCCGCTTCGTTCTCTGCAGCGCGACCCGCGTTCCGGGTGGAAGCGTCTTCGGACGACTCCGCTCGTTCGAAGTTCGGTCGGGCGAGACGACGCGCGTGGAGATCCCGATCGACATCGAAGCCGGCTGGGAACCGGGGGCGACGTTCGTCTCTGGTGTCGATCCGGATCGCTTCCGATCCGCCCTCGGGACCGCAGGCGTCCCCGAAGCCGAAGATGCGCTCACGTTCGTGTTCGAGCCAGGCGAACCCGCTGTGCGGATGATCGAAGCGTTGGGGAGAGTGCGCGCGAGGCTCGCCGCCCGCAACGTCTCGGTGCGGTGCGTGCTCGTGCAGGGTGACCCGGCTGCCCCGAACCGCGCTGCTGCCCTTCCGACCGAGCTGACGGACGCCCTCCGCGAACACGGCTTCGCGATCGCGGCGTACCTCTCGCGTGGTGCCGCAGCTTCCCTCAGTGCGAACGGGGAGGTGGAGCCGATCGTCGGGCTCGAGTTGGGGGGCGAGTTCCGCTACCTCCGGTCCGGATTCGATACGTCCGTGGATGGAGGACTCCAGCTCGCACTGGATCTCGCTCGTCCCTAGGGACTACCGTAGGGGACGACGTCCTGGGGACAGTTCGAATCGATCCTCGGGAGAAGAGCGACGAGTTGAACCGCAGTTCCACCGCGTCCGGGATCCGTGAAGGAAGAGTAAGGAGGTTCCCGTGCATCACACGCTCACACATCGGTTCGGACGACGCTTTGCCGCCACGGCCCTCGGGCTCCTCCTTCTCGTCATTGCGCCCGGAGCGTCCCGCGCCACTTTCTCCATCTGCGCCGTCGATCCCGGTACCGGCGAAGTAGGAAGCGCCGGTGCCTCCTGCATCGCGGGCGCCATCATCCTGAGTGATGTCCATCCCGGCGTGGGCGTCGTCCACACGCAGGCGTACTGGAACTCGCAGAACCAGGCCTACGCCCGCCAGCTGATGGATGAAGGGTTCTCTCCGCAGGAGATCGTCGACATGGTGGTCGCGAACGATGCGCAGGGGAACCCGACCATCCGCCAGTACGGGGTCGTCGATCTCGTGGACGGTGGACGCTCGGCCGGTTACACCGGTGTCAACTGCACCGATTGGAAGGGCCACACCACCGGCCCCGTCTACGCGATCCAGGGCAACATCCTCCTTGGCCCCGAGATCGTAGACGACATGGAGACGGCGTTCCTCGCGACCGAGGGGAGCCTCGCCGATCGGCTCATGGCCGCGCTCCAAGCGGCGAAGCGCCCGCGGGCGGACACTCGCTGCACGACCAAGTCCGCGATCTCTGCCTTCCTCCGGGTCGGCCGGTTCAACGACACGGCCGACGACCTCTTCCTCGACCTCAACGTCAACAACACGTCCGGCAGCACCGATCCGATCGACGTTCTCCAAGGGCTCTACGACGAGTTCCTCACTACGTCGAGTGTCGACCTCGGCGCGGACGCGGTCTCAGCCGGCGACCTCGATGGGTCGGCGGATGGAACGGTCGACGGCGGGGGAGCTTCAGGTCGGCACGTGCTCGCGGCGAGCCCGAGTGGACGGCTCCTGCTCGATGCCGTGCGGCCGAATCCGACGACGGGACCGACCGAGGTCGTGTTCACGCTCTCCGCCCCGGCCGACATCCGGCTTGCCATCTACGGTGCGGACGGCAGGGAGCTGGCCACGTGGGCCAGCGGCTCCTTCGAGGCGGGCACGCACCGAGTCGTTGGCGACGTCGGGGCACTCCGTGGTGTCGTCTTCCTGCGGCTCGAGAGTGGCAGCGAGTTCGTGACGGCCAAGCTTGGCGTGACTCGTTGACTTCGAGGCAAACGGTCGGTCCTGACGTTGGTTCTACCGATCTCTGCCTGACTTCTTCCAAACGATGCCGACGCCAGACCAGCGATCGACGGGACCAGAACCGTCTGGAACTCCCGTCGGACATCTGGCCGACAGCCGACAGCCGACTGACGCCCGACTGACGACGCAAGCTGTTCGACGCCTCCGTCGTCCCGTGGCGAAGCGGGCATCAGCCGCGGTCAAACATCGCCGTCGCCGTATGAATCCTACGAATGCCTCAGTCCTCGATTGAACGCTGGGGGCGTGGTGTGAAAGTATCTTTCCACTTTCATCTTTCGTCGGCGTCGAGAGATCGCGTGGCCCGCCCGGTCGGGCTCTGAGGCACTAGCACTTCTGGCCCTGGGCTCGGAGTAGCCTTGGGGTGGGGGATCTGATGCGCCATCGAAACGACTCTGACGCCCGGCACACCCGCGCGCTCCTCGCGTTCCTCGTTCCCTTGGCCTCTGCGTGGATCCTGGTACCGAGTTCTGCCGCCGCGGTTCCCCTCTACGCCGACGTGACCGATGAATTGGGAGTCGGCGTGGAGTCGACGACCTTCCTCGGCCCTGGCTGTGCCATGGCCGACGTGGACGGTGACGGCGACCTCGACCTCTACGTCGTCGACGGGCTCGGTGATCCGAACCGGCTCTTCCGCAATGACGGCAACCACGTCTTCACCGAGGCCGCGGCCGCTTTCGGTCTCGACGATTCCGGGTACGGAAAGTCGACCACGTTCGTCGACTACGACAACGACGGCGACAAGGACTTCCTGCTCGCGCGCTTCGGTCCGACCGAGGGGGATCGGCTCTTCCGGAACAACGGCGATGGAACCTTCACCGACGTTTCCGTCGAAACGGGGTTCTCTGTCGCCGCGAACTACCACACCGGCGCTGCGTGGGCGGACTACGACAACGACGGTTGGGTCGACTGCTACATCACCTGCTACGCCGGGACCCGTCAGAACTGCCTCATGAAGAACATGGGCGACGGTCAGTTCATCGACGTCGCGCAGGACCTCGGTCTCTGGAACAACACGGGCTACGGGTTCCAGCCCGGCTGGATCGACTACGACCTCGACGGGAACATGGACCTCTATCTCGCGAACGACATCTTCGGTACGACGAACCGTCTCTACCACAACAACGGTGACGGAACCTTCACCGACGTGTCGGAAGCTTCGGGGGCCGACCAGCACCTCTCGACGATGGGGCTCGCCATCGGTGACCTCGATCAGGACGGCGATCCGGACATGTACATGTCGAACATCTACGAGGGGAACGTCATGCTCCGGAACAACGGAGACGGCACGTTCACGGACATCACCGTCTCGAGCGGAACGGGGGTCTACAAGACCTGCTGGGGCTCGGACTTCCTCGACTACGACAACGATGGCCGCCTCGATCTCTACGTCTGCGCCATGCTCCACAACGGAAATCCGGGCGGCGCCCCCGTCCCGAACAAGCTCTTCCGGAACATGGGGAACCTCGTCTTCCAGGACGTCTCCGTCGGTTCCGGAGCGGACAACGCCGGCTACTCGTACGGGTCCGCTCAGGGCGACTACGACAACGACGGCGATCTCGACATCTACGTGACGAACTGGTACTCGCAGGAGGGCGCTCCGCAGAGTGGGCTCCTCGAGAATCTCCACGTCCCTCGCGGCGGAAGCGCCAGCGACTTCATCCGCCTCAACCTGGTCGGCACCGTCTCGAACCGTGATGCGATCGGTGCGAGGGTCGAACTCTCCTCGGCCAGTGGTCCCCAGTACCGTTGGGTTCAGTGCGGCACGTCCTATGTCTCCTGCAGCGAGCCGACCCTCCATTTCGGAATGGGCACGGACACGATCGCGGACTACATCCGTGTCTATTGGCCGTCGGGGCTCGTCCAGACGGTGACGTCGATCCCGTCAGGGTCGGTCCTGACCATCGTCGAGAACGAGGACACCTCGGGTATCGAGTCGGACGCCGCGTCCACCCGGTTGGAGCTCCTCGGCGCGAGCCCGAATCCCGCACGCGTCGGAACGACGATCCGTTGGGCGGGACTGGCAGAGCTCGGGACCCAGCTCACGGTGATCGACGCGACCGGGCGAACGGTCCGTGAACTCTCCCTGGGCGGGAGCACGGGATCGGTGTGGTGGGACGGACGTGACGAGAGCGGTCGGGAGCTTCCGAGCGGTGTCTACTTCGTTGCCGCACGCGGGCCGGCCGGCCTCGAGTCCCGCACGTCGGTGACGCTCATCCGCTAGCGCTCGTTGGCTGGCAAGTGCAGATGCACAGGCCCCCAAGGGGGTCAGATCCGGCGTGCGCCGGTGGGGGGTACGTTCATGAGACTGCAGAGTGGGATCCTCGTAGCGGCGGTCCTGGTCGGCCTACAGTTGCCGGCGCCGGTGCGCGCGGCAGACGAAGTGCTCGTCTGGCACGGCTTGCTCCTCGACACCTATCGGCTGATGGGCGGATGTCCGTGTCCGCTCTCGCGGGTCGGTGCGATGACGTCCGGGGCGATCTTCGATGCCGTCAACTCGATCGACGGGAGCTATCAGCCCTACCTCACCAGTGTTCCCGCGTCCCCGTCCGCGTCGAAGGAGGCCGCGGTGGCGCAGGCGGCCCACGATGTCCTCGTGGAGGTGTTCCCTTCGCTCCAGGCTGAGTACGACGCACAGCTGATCACGTCGCTTGCCGCGATCGAAGACGGGCCGGACAAGCTCGAGGGGATCCAGGTCGGGGTCACGGTGGCCGCGGAGATGATCGCGGCGCGCCAGAACGATGGCTGGAACAACTACCAGAGCTATCAGTACGGAAACGCTCCCGGTGAATGGCGGCCTACCTGGCCGGACTTCCTGCCGCCCTGCAATTCCCACTGGGGGACGGTCACTCCCTGGGGAATCCCGTCCGGCAGCATGTTCCGTCCCGCTCCGCCTCCTACCCTCGATGACCCGGTCTATACCGCGTGCTTCAACGAGACGAAGGAACTCGGAAGCATCACCAGCATGACCCGGGACTCGGACGACTACACGACCGCGTGGTTCTGGGCGAACGATCGAGACGGTTCGTACAAGCCCGTGGGCCACATGATCGACATCACCCGGATCATCTCGCAGATGTACGGACTGTCGATGGTGGAGAACGCCCGCCTCTTCGCGCTCGCCAGCATCGCGATGGCCGATGCCGCGATCTGCGCCTGGGATGCGAAGTACCTCACCGACCTCGATTTCTGGCGCCCGATCCAGGGCATCCGACTCGCCGATCAGGACGGCAACCCTGACACGATCAAGGACGGTTCCTGGGTGCCTCTGGGGATCGGTTCCCCAGCGTTTCCCGCCTACATCTCCGGCCATGCCTGCTTCGCCGCGTCCTGCTCTGCGATCCTGAGGAACTACCTCGGAACCGACGACGTCACGTTCACGTGTACGACGGACGACCCCCGCCTCCTGCCCGGAGTCACGACACAGACCTACAACAGTTTCACCGAGGCCGTCATCTCCAACGGCCGAAGCCGGGTCTTCCTCGGAGTGCACTGGCAGGTCGACTGCGACCGGGGAATCGAAGTGGGAACGGGCGTGGGTGACTACATCTTCGCGAACTATCTGCAGCCCGCGACGAGCAGCGCAGACCCGTGGACGACGCAGTTTGCGTCCGCCCTCGCGGTTTCTCGGATCGCCCCGAACCCATCCCGAAGCTCCGCCACGGTCGAGTTGATCCTTCCCGTGGCCGGGCAGCTCGATCTGGGTGTGTACGATCCGACCGGACGTCGGGTCTACGGGTTCGGAAGGTCCGAGCGGCCTGCTGGGTCCGTCTCCGTGGAGTGGAACCTGCAGGATGCGTCGGGGCGCGACCGCGTTCCCGCGGGTGTCTACTTCGTCAAGGGACAGCTCGTCCCCACGGACACAGACGCCGGAGCGGCACCGAGCCAGGCGCAGGCGCGCCTCGTCGTCCTGCCGTGAGCGGGTCGGAAGGTGGCTCGCGGGGCGGTGCCGGAACCGCCCTGCGCATTTGCCTGACCTCGATTGGCCGGACTCGTGCCGGCCTGAGCTGCTTTGGTCCGACCTGCATGCGCCTGATGTGCGCCGGCCTCGTCGCGGTGTTCGCACTTTCCAACGACTCGTTGGCCGCGGAAACGGTCGCGCTCCTGTCCGACTACGGGCCCGGGTCGACGACGCCGGCCCTCTGTCACGGTGCGCTCGCGGCCGGACTCACGGACGTGAGAGTGCTCGATCTGTCGCACGGTGTTCCGGTCGGCGATACCGAGACTGGTGCCGTCATGTTGCGACGGATCGCGGCCCTTCCCGTCCACACGGTGGTGATCGGACTCGTCGGCGACGGTGCCGTGCCTCCGCCGCAGCTCGTCGCGTTCCAGACTTCCCGCGGGTTCTACTGCATCGGCCCCAACGACGGACTCTTCGGCTGGGTGGTGAAGCAGCAGGGCGTGTTCCGAGTGGTCGAGATCGACCCCGCGATGGTGATGCCTGGGTTCCAGGGAGACGGGACGGACACGTGGAAGCTCCTCACCGCGGCGGCGGTTCGCTTCTGTAACAACGGTCGTGACCTGCTCACACTCGGTCCGGGGATCGCAGACTCCGACTTGATCACCGGTGACGTCTCCGAGTGCTCCGCGTCGAGGGGGACGGGAGACGTGAAGGGGGTCGTCCTCCGGGACCTGGCGGACGGACGGAGCGATCGGGATGGAGGGGACGGCGTAGCGAGCCCGAATCACCGGGGCGCGCCGTATCTCTCGTCCGGAGTGCTGACGAACGTCTCCACCGGTGCGGTTCGCCTGGCAGGACTCCGTCTCGACGAAGACCTCGAACTCGAACTCGGCCAGGGAGACCACGCGCGCACGATCGAACTCGACCATGTTGCGCGCGGCGCGGATCCGCGCTCCACGCGCGACTCCAGCGGAGCGAAGGGCGATCGGCTCGCGTTCGCGGTGTTCGAGGATCTGGTCGTCTTCTACCCCGAGCCTGGATCCGATCTCGACGATCGACTCATGGCCGGGGAGACGATCCTGGTTCGGCGCGTGCGCCGCTCCGGTCCCTGACTCGCCTGCAGCAGAAGAGCCCAGGGCAGGAGGCCCCGGGCTCTCACGAGCACACAGCGGTCTCGGTTGGAGACTACTTGTAGATGCTCTTGATCTGTCCCCACGACTTCTCTTCGATCGGGGTCGGGTTTCCACAGAACTCCACACCACTCAGGAAGATGGTGTAGGCGCCCGAGGAGCTGCCCGCGCCGTTCCAGGAGACGACGAAAGGATCACCGGCACCGGCGCCGTCCGGAGCCCGCTCTTCAGCGAACGGAGAGTCCGCCCAGATTTCCTGGCCGGCCGCGTTCAGAGCGTCGTTGCTATACGAGGAGATGGCGATCAGGTACTGGCCCGGTCCCGGAAGGAACGTGCCCGTGACCGTCGACTGCAGGCCGCAGCCGCTCGGATCGTCGTCATTGAACGAGACGCCGCTTCCATCCAGATTGAACACCCAGAGCTGGGTGTCGATCGTGGCTCCGCCGCACGTCGAGGCCACGAAGCCTCCCGACGTCGGAACGGAGATGCAGTACATGTCGGCGTCACCGTTGCTGGCAATCGATCCAGAGATGGAATCCAGCGCCCCGGATCCCTCTGGAACCTGAGCCGTTCCCGGCAGGTCACCAGCATCGCCGTTCTCACTCCAGGATGCAGCCATCGCGACGTTGGACACGCAAAGGAGCCCAAGCGCTAGGACTACCATTTTCTTCATACGAGCCCTCCAACGATCATGCTGTAGCTTTGTTGCAAGACCACGAACCGATTCCGACATATTGCCGGGCCGAATCGCGGCGAGTAAGAGTTTGCTCCCCCCACCCGGTGCCGCGCACGTCGATTCGTGTAATAGAGTGTTGAAGCTGGACGCATCGGCTCTTATGGCAGTTCAGACGGACTCCCGGTAGCCAATCGAACGGTCGCCTGGTCGCCCAGCCGATCCCCGACCCCCACCAGCCGACGTTCTTTGCCCGACAGTCTTGTGGTCACCTGCGTGGAGTGCCGCCGGACAGTCGTTCGTCGCAACCGGCAGTGGTGTGGTGTCGAGTAACGCTGGGATAGGTGACTCCTAGACAGCGTGTGGCACTGCCCAATCCACTGACCGGGGCCCGCGCCCGGGAAGGCCCGTCCTCGACCTCGTCGTGGCGACGCATCTTGGCGTACCAGCGTGCGGTGGTACTATCACTCGTTCACTCGAGTTGGCGACGGATGGACTCAACCGAGGGACAGGCCGCTCATCGTCCGAATCTGCCGAGCCGAACGGATTCCCGGCAGGCGGGGGTGGGCGGGACTCCGTCCCATCGAACGCAAGGAGCGAAGCACGTGCTGCTCATCGGAACGGAAGCCATCTCCTGGGCAGAGCAGGAAGGATGTGATCTCTGGTTCTTCGATCACGAGGAACCTGGTGCCGAGGCGCGACGGGTGAGTCTCGAAGAGGCGGTCGCGATCGCGACGCGGACCCCCACCCTTCTCTGCATCGACACGAACCATCCCGAGAGGCCGGTCACTGAGTACCTCAGAGGGGGAGAGGGCGGTTCCGGGTCGTGAGCCGCCTCCGCGACGCGGGCCCAGAAGTGAGTCGGCGGGCGTCCTTCGAGTCGGGATGCTCTTCGTCCATCCGGTGACCGTGCTCCTTCCCGACTTCGCGTTTGCGGCTATCGTGCATCTCCACCACACGGTACCTTGTGGCCCATGAACCTCCGGACGAAGCTCTTCTGGGTTGCGCTTCTGTACTTCGCACAAGGTTTCCCGTTCGGAATCGTCTACGACCTCCTGCCCGTCTACTTCCGCACCCACGAAGTCGCGCTGCGTGACATCGGCTTCCTCTCCTTCATCGGGATGCCGTGGACGTTCAAAGTCTTCTGGTCGCCGTTGGTCGACCGGTTCGGGACGAGACAGCGATGGATCATCGCCTGTCTCCTCGGGATGGGGACGGTGCTCGCCTGCCTTCCTCTCGGCGACCCGGCCGTGTCCCACCCGGGCGAGGACGGCGCCCTCGTGCTCCGTCCGGCGACGGTCGTCTGGGGACTGCTCCTCGTCTTCACGACGCTGTCCGCGACGCAGGACATCGCCATCGACGCTTACACCATCGGCCTCATGGACAAGGAGAGAGGAAGGCGCGGAACTCGTTTCGCGTCGGCCTACCGCGTCGACCATGATCGCGGCCAGTGGTGGTCTGGTCGCACTCGCCACCTGGTTCTCCTGGAAAACGATCTTCTTCGTGGGGGCCGGGATCTTCGTACTCCTCGCATTGGTCGTTCCCCGCACCCCGCCCGTCGCGGTCTCCGAGGACGCGAAGCGCGAGCTCTTCCGTCCCCTCTGGCTCTGGGTGAAGCGCTCCGGAGGTTGGGCCGTCCTCCTCTTCATCCTGATCTACAAGGTCGGCGACGCTGCCATGGCGCCGATGCTGAAACCGTTCTGGATCGATCGCGGGCTCTCGCCGGCCGAGATCGGGCTCGTCTCGACCACGGTCGGGATCGTTGCGAGCGTGGTTGGGGCGATGGTGGGCGGAGCGTGGATCACGAGGATCGGCATCTTCCACGGCCTCTGGGTCCTCGGGCTCTTCCAGGCCATATCGAACCTCGGCTACGCCGGGGCCGCTCTCTGGGACATCCCGCGCGAGGGGATCTACGCCGCCTCGATCGTCGAGAGTTTCTGCAGTGGACTCGGCACCGCCGCATTCCTCTCGTTCCTCATGAACGTCTGCGACAAGGAGCACGCGGCGGTGCAGTACGCCCTCCTATCCGCGCTCTTCGGCTTCTCCCGCTCGATCAGCGGGGGATTCAGCGGGTGGGGGACGGAGCACCTGGGGTACGCCGCCTAC
Source organism: Candidatus Eiseniibacteriota bacterium (assembly GCA_041390305.1). GTDB lineage: Bacteria > Eisenbacteria > RBG-16-71-46 > CAIMUX01 > CAIMUX01 > JACKCR01. Next base: position 7,747 of record JAWKQE010000047.1, on the reverse strand, counting down.
TTCGGAACCACCTTCCTCCTCGCCCTTCCGGCCTACCTGCTGCTGCCCTGGGTCCGCCGCTGGATCCGGGAGAGGCAGTGAACCGAACTTCGCGGCCGGGAGATTGCGGATCCCCGATCCCGAACCGAAACGAGACGGGGCCGGCCGGCATCCCTTAGTGTTACGCATTCGCAGGACCCAACGCCTCGGTCCTTTTGAGTCGGTCCGGGGGGCGGCCCCGAGACAACCCGAACCCACAGGGAGTGGATGATGAGCTTCGAATTCCCCGACCTTCCGTACGGCTTCGACGCGCTCGAGCCTCATATCGATGCGCGCACGATGGAGATCCACTGGGACAAGCACCATCGGGCCTACTTCACCAAGTTCACCGGCGCAATCGAGGGGACGGACCTCGCCGGCAAGAGCCTCGAGCAGATCTTCGCCGCGATCTCGGGCGCCCCGGGGGCGGTCCGGAACAACGGCGGCGGTTACTACAACCACCTCCTCTTCTGGAACTCGATGGGCCCGAACGGGGGCGGATCCCCGAGTGGTTCGCTCGGCACCGCGATCGAGTCCACCTTCGGCACGCTCGACAAGTTCAAGGACGAGTTCTCGAACGCGGGCGCGAACCGGTTCGGCTCGGGCTTCGCCTGGCTCGTGGTGAAGGACGGCAAGCTCGCCATCACCTCGACCCCCAATCAGGACAATCCGCTCATGGACGTCGCTGACGCCAAGGGCGAGCCGATCCTGGCCCTCGACGTTTGGGAGCATGCCTACTACCTCAAGTATCAGAACCGTCGCCCCGACTACATCCAGGCCTGGTGGAACACCGTCGACTGGAAGAAGGTGGCCGAGCGGTTCGAGAAGGCGATGGGCTGAGCGGACGGCTGAGTCCCGGTTCCGCGTCGCAGCGAACCGACGCCCACGCGGGTGGAGCCTTGGAGCGCGATCGGGAGGACTTCCGGTCGCGTTTCTTCATGTCGGGTGTTACGCGTTCTCGCTGGGCGCAGGTGAGTGATGCGCCTACCTCTCCCTTTCGTGCCTGTGGGCACCGGTGGCCTGGAGTGACGTCGCGGGCGCAACGACGGGGCCTCAATCTCGTGTGTCGCTCCGGCTGGCTCGGGCTGCGGAACTGGCCCCGAACGCGGTACAATCAGGGGAGTGCAGCTCTACGGGCCTCGCCCCACGCGCATGCGGGGCCCCGTCTCGACAGCGCCTCGTGAGAATGCGCCCGTCCTCGGGCCTCTGCGAGCCGCGTCTTCCGGAGGTTCATCTTGCTTCGCATCCTCACGACACTCGCTCTCCTACTCATGGGAGCGGGCATGGCACGAGCCCAGGAGTATCAGCTCGTCTGGGCCGACGAGTTCGACGGGACCCAGCTCGATACGGAGAAGTGGGAGTACCAGACCGGCACGGGGTGCCCCGATCTCTGCGGTTGGGGGAACAACGAACTCCAGTACTACCGTGCCGAGAACGCGACCGTCTCGGGGGGCTTTCTCACCATCCGGGCGAAGGAAGAGTCGTTCGGAGGAAGAGACTACACGTCCTCCCGGCTCAGGACCCGCGATCGAGGGGACTGGACGTACGGCCGGTTCGAGATGCGGGCCAAACTCCCCATCGGCCAGGGCCTTTGGCCCGCGTTCTGGATGCTGCCGACGGACGAGGTCTACGGCACATGGGCGGCCAGTGGCGAGATCGACATCATGGAGGCGGTCGGACAGCAGCCGTCACGGGTGATCGGCACGCTCCACTACGGCGGAACCTGGCCCGACAACACCTACACTACGAATTCGTACGACCTTCCTTCCGGAACGTTCCACGATGACTTCCACGAGTTCGCGCTCGAGTGGGAGCCCTGCGAGATCCGTTGGTACGTGGACGGGGAGCTCTACGCGACCCAGGACAGCTGGAGCTCGAGCGGTGGTCCGTTCCCCGCGCCGTTCGACCAGCGCTTCCACGTCCTCCTCAATCTGGCCGTGGGCGGGAATCTCCCCGGCCCTCCGGATCAGACGACGGTGTTTCCGCAGGACTTCGTGATCGACTACGTCCGGGTCTACCGCCCGGCGCCGGATGTTCTTCCCTGTCTCGTCGTGTTCGACGGGATGGATCACGGGAACCCGTTCGGATACGACTGGTTCGTCTTCGGCGGGTCGGTGGGAGGGGGCGGCATCGATCCCAACTTCGTCGACCTCCCTCCGGTCGACGGGTGTCGTGCGTCGCTCCAATCAGGTTGGGGGTCCGGCGGGACTCCCGGCTTCTACGGCGGATTCGGCCGTACGCATCGTCTCGATCTTCCCGATGCGACCCACTTCACGTTCTGGATCCACCCCGACGCCGGTCAGGACTACACGCTCGAGATCAATCTGCAGGACGATGACGATGGAGACGACCAGGTTCCGAGTTCCCCGAACGGAGGCGACGACGAGTTCCAGTACGACTTCCGCGTCAGCCCGACTGGTCCCGGCGCGATCAGCGGAGGTGGTTGGCAGTACGTGTCCATTCCGCTCGACGAGTTCTTCGACGACAACTCGTTCCACTGGGGCGGCAACGGCGTCTTCGATCCCGTCTCCGTGGAGAACGGCGGCAACGGTCGTCTGGTCAACGTCGTAGTAACCGTGATCGGAGAGAGCGGGTCCGATGCCACGTTCCGGACCGATCGCTGGGCCTTCACGCGCCAGACCGGGACGGTGCAAGGCATGCTCTGGGAAGACCTCGATGGAGATGGGGTCGTCGACGGAGGAGAGCCGCGGATCGAGAACGCCGTCCTGGACCTCCTGGATCTACGGACCGGTCGGACGGAGGTCACGAGTACGAGTGCGTCGGGCGACTACGCGTTCTTCGATCTCGGCGCTTCGAGATACCAGGTGCGCGTCGATCCATCCTCGCTCCCCGTCGGTCTGACGCCCAGCTTCGATCCCGACGGAGTGGGTACGGAGAACGAGTTCGCGGTCACGATCGAGTGCGACGAGGCTGCGCTCGAGGGGAACTTCGGGTACATCGGAGAGTCTTCCTCAGTCGGCGACGCTGAGGAGGGGCTTCGGAGTGGGTGGCTCGGTCAGAGTGAACCCAATCCGTTCCGAGCGGGCGCGACGATCTCGTTCCAGATCCAGAACGAGGGCCTGGCGGAGCTTTCGGTGTTCGATGTCACCGGACGGGAGGTCCGCGTGCTCGTCCACGGAGAGCTCGCATCTGGTCGTCATGTCGTCGGCTGGGACGGGCGCGACGAGTCTGGGAACGTTGTCGCCGGAGGTGTCTACTACCGGCCGTCGAGTCGCGACGGTGTTCTTCTCCCGGAGGATCACCGTCCTCGGCCACTGATCCGGGCTGGCGTGGGGCCGGCCAGCGAAGGGCCGATGCGACACGCCGACCTCGATGCGCGTGACTCTCCCGTCGCGAGCGAAGACGGACTGACTGGCCTCGAAGCCGAGCGTGTTCCCTTCTGTTCTGGGTGACCTCCCGTCGAGCGCGTGAGACGGATCCTACGGGGTGTCCGCTGCCTGGTAGACGATCGGAACCTGACAGACCGTGAAGGCGATGCCTCCGCGGAGCTTCCAGAGTGCGCACCTCTCCATCGACTCCGAAGTACTGAAGCCGTCCGCCTCCGTATCCAACTCGGACCGCCTGAGCAGCAACGGTTCGGAGCGATAATGGCTTCGGCTCGACCCGCACGCCCAGCTCCCGGAAGCGGGTGAGGATGTCCTCCTTCACCTGCCCGGTCATCCCGGGTTGCGCTGCGCCTCCGTTTCGAGGTGTGTGGGAGTAGGGGTCGGTCGGAAACGCACCGAAGTCGCGGGCGGTCCGCTCGTGTCCGAAACCGGATCGGATCCGATAGTAGCCGTCGATCAGGCGGTTCGCCGTCGACTCGTGCGCACTTCGCGCCCTTGCCGGGTCGTGTCCGTCTCGCCCCGTGGCGGACTCGCGTACGAGTCGGTCCACTGGCTCGCGGCCCATGCTCTCTACGGCTGCCGTCGCCTGGTCGGCGACCGCGAGTAGCAGCTTGGAGACCATGTGCCAGTACACGCATCCGAGTCCCTCGAAGCCATACATCGCCCCGGAACGGCCGGTGTAGGAGCTGTGCCCGAAGACCGCGTCGAAGAGTTCAGCGATCCGGGCCCGATCCCGAGCCACAGCGTCCGTCCATCTCCGATCTCGGGCCAAAGCGTCGAGCCTCGCCTCGACGTCGACGAGACGGCCGAGGTCGGCTTGGAATCGGAGGACTCCGTCGGCGTCCCTCAGCACCAGGGAATCGTCTCCGGCTTCCAGGAGGCCGGCGAGGAGCGGGATGGCGTGGGCGGAGTCTTTCGGAACCGTGTTCCGCGCGAGGAAGCTCGGCAGCTCTCGATCGGGGTAGAGGAGGAACGTTCCTTTCTCCGGACTGAAGAGTCGACTCGCAAAAAGACGCGCGACGATGACGGACGCTTCGTTCGGTTCGACGAGGCCGGAGTTCAGGACGGCCACTTGGCCCTCCAGCATCTCCGGAAGACGACGGATCTCGATCCCACCGTCGGAAGCGAACTCCAGGATGTTGTAGGAGTGGTAGAGCCCGTCTTCCCGGCGATTCGTACGGATCGAGCGATCGATGATCACACGCGCAATGCGGCAGAGTTCGCGTACCTCCTCCAGGTGAAGGGCCGCGCGACCGGAGAATCCGTGTTGGTAGACCTGGCGCCGATACCGTCCGAAGGAAGCGCCGAGACGATCCAGTAGCTCGCGGCGACCAGCGGGAGTGAACTCGCGCCCGTTCGATACCAACCTGGAAGAACGGAAGGCCTCGGAGACTTCCTGGAGCCACAAGGCCACCTCGGTCGAGACCTGCCACGTGCGATCCGGCTGCTCCGATTGGAGTGTCTCCACGAGCCCGTCCAGGACTCCCAGGTACCGGCGGAGGTAGCAGAGTGTCACGACCGAGAGGCCGAACCCTGCCAGGGCGTTGTTCGCATCGTTCCATTCCGGCCGCTGCGTGTTCATCCAGATGCCGCCGTCGGGAACCAGGTTCGACAGCTTGGAGAGGGCCGGAACGAGCAGCTTCTCGAGCAAGGTCACATGGTAGACCCCGCCGTCCGCGTCACGGACCAGGGCGCCGTCGCTTCCCGTTTCCTCCATCCGTCGGAACACAGACGCCGCGTGCCCCGAGTCGTAGTCGATCGTTTCCCGTGGGTTCTGTACGATCCGGGTGTAGGGAGCGATCCGGTAGGGCACGTCTGCGTACGAGTACGCCTCTTCGCCCGCCATGTACGTGAGCGTCCCAGGCGCATACTCCTGGATCGTCTCCAGGAACCGGAGGAGGTACGCGACCTGATGGTCGCCCCAGTACCCAATGCAACTCCACGGGTCGGCGGGATCGGGTACTTCCCACTCGAAGCCCGCGCGAGAGAGCCGATAGGGGTTGGAAACCGTCGACGGTCGAAGCGTTGACGAACTTCGCGATGAAGCTGGGTAGGAACCGAGGGAAGCTCAGGCTCAGTGCGTCCCAGTTCTGGAAGATGTCTCTCCAGTTGCCTTCGTAGTGGAGTATCTGTCCGCCGTCGCTTCCCATCATCCTGACTTCGAACAGGTTCCTCGGGCGGCTCGGATCGCCGTGCCTACGTCCGAAGTAGAGCGGGAGGTACTCGAGGGCGAGACGGATCAGGTCCCGGTCTCCCGACTCTCTGCTCGCGCGCACGAGTGTGTCGACGGAACAGTCCGACGGCAGTGCATCGATCAGGGAATGGCTTCTCGATGCAGCCGGGCGGTTTCGGGTCTCCACGAAACTCCGAAAGTCCTCGCGAGGTATGGTGTGGTTCCGCGCGAAGACTCCGCCCCTCATCTCGTTGAAGAGCACGGTGGCGAAGTGATGCACGCAGGTCTCGGGTTCTGCCGAGTGCTGGAGCCCATCCGAGCTCGCGACGATCCGCCTGAGGTTGTCTCTCGTGGTGAGAAGCGCCTGGTCGATCCGCCGCCCGACAGACTCCACGTCGCCTGCCTGGGAGCGGAGGACTGTGAGAGCCCGATGATCCAGAGCGGTATCGGCGAGAATTCTCCACTGGATGCCCGCACCGGGTTCGATCCCGATGGAGCTGGACGAGACGAGGTAGCACCCCTGCCGTCCCAGGCACTCCGAAGTCGTCTGGGGCGTGCCGCCGTGGCGGAACGTCGCGATCGCATCTGCACTCAGGGAGACGGACTCCACCGTCAGCCCATGACACCAAACGGCGTTGGCCCGGAGCACCTCCGAGGCCTCCGGTCGGTCGACGATTTGCGCGGTCAGCGAGTAGATCGCGAGGCCGGATGCGGCATCGAGGTCGGCTCGTTTGTAGGCGTCTACGAGGTAGCTCGATGTCTGATAGAGCGAGAGGGGGACACCGTACGGCAGGACGTTCCGCAATCCATCCAGAATGTCGACGCGCACCGGAGTCGACGACACGTTCTGGATCCTGACGGTCCGGACGATTCCGAACTCGTCGCACGAGGACCACGATTGTTCGTAGAGAAGTCCGAGGTCGTGGTTCGTCTCCTCGAAGACGAGAACGTTGCCGGTCGTGTTCTTGTAGAGCGCCCGCGTCAGATGGAACCTGCGGCCGGCGTCCTCCGAGAGAGGCTCCCACGGTGGTTGCCCCGACGCTCCTCGAAGCCGCACGAGCGTGATGGCGCCGGTATGACCGTGGGACTGGTGGAGTCGATCGACGGTCTCGTAGGGGAACAGGCTCTGTGCCGCCGATACCCTGCCGGCAGTGATTCCACCCGCGGAACTGAGGAACATCCAGACGTCCGTGTCGCTCGGGAGGTTCACGAGAAACGGCGGCATCTGATCGTAGGCGTCGATCCGGTAGAACCGGTCTCCGCCACGTTCGACGAATGCGGGGGAGGACTTGGACCGACTCTGGACTTCACTCGGAACGATACCGCTCATGGGGCGACCCCCTCCATACGTGCGCGATCGGTGCGGAGGTGCGGGGGGGCGCACGGAGCGCCCCCCGCACCCGATCGAAGAGAGACAGGAGTGGAGGCCTCCTCTAGCGGGTCACGAGCATCCTCTGTACGACCTGCCCGGACGCCGTTCGTACGACGTAGGGGTAGATTCCCGCAGGGACCGGAACTCCGTTTCGATCTCGACCATCCCATTGGATCGAGTGGTCACCAGCTTCGAGCGTGCCCTGGAACAGGGTCGACAACCACCGGCCCCCGACGTCGTAGACGGAGACGTCGACCGGACTGGACTCGGTCAGGCGGAGCTGGATCGTCGTCGCTTCGCCGAACGGATTGGGAGAGTTCCGAACCTCGGTGAGGCGGTTCCCTTCGCCTGCATCCGGGATTGCGGCGGGATCCAGTTCACGGAACGACGCATCGTCCAGGAACACCGCTCCACCCTCGAGTGCGGGCGAGAGGAAGAGTAGGTATGCTTCGACCACGACCGTCCCTGGAGGGGCGCCGTTCGCGATGACCGAGTAGCGCCGCCACGTTCCGAGCGGAGAACCGTTGTCGACGAGCAGCACCTCTTCGGAACCGAGTTCCGTGTTGCTGGAACTCCGGAACACGATCCGGGCCACGGCCGTGTTCTGGTTGGACTCGTTGATCGGATCCTCTCGGCAAGTCGTCATGGCATATACGGCCAGTTCCCAGGCTGACCCTTCCGAAGCGGCGAAGTCCTGATACATGCCCGAGTCATCGCCCTCGACGAATGTCGAGAAGAGTTTGGCCCCTCCGGGGGAGGTGTGGACGAGGTAGTTTCTATTCTCCGCGAACGCGTTCCCGAAAGCATTCCAGCCACTCAGGCCGGAGTCGAAACTGC
>JAWKQE010000046.1:0-36245 GCA_041390305.1 Candidatus Eiseniibacteriota bacterium | reverse complement strand
GAACACGTCACGCGCTCGATTGGACTCCGCGCGTAGAAAAAGGATACAGAGCTGGAAGCCGGACCTTCAAGAAAGAAGATGGATTGGGAAAAAACACACGGGCCTCGTCTTTGACTCGTCCCCGGGACCGCGCTATCGTCTATGGGACGTTGTTTCAGGCTCTTCCAGCTCTCAACCCACACAGGCGCGCGGCCGTCCGGAACGCATGTTCTTCAATTCATTCATCTTTTTCGCGTTCCTGGCCATCGTGCTACCGATCTACTTCGCCCTGCGGACGCAGCGCCAGCGGGCCGTTCACCTCCTCATCGCCAGCTACGTCTTCTATGGATACTGGGACTGGCGCTTCTGTTCGCTCCTGGCCATCTCGACGATCGCGGATTTCGTCATCGGGAAACGCCTCCACCAGGCGGACGGGGAGAAGGCGAGGCGTTCCCTCCTCTTCCTCAGTCTCTTCATCAACCTCTCGATCCTGGGGTTCTTCAAGTACTTCGACTTCTTCGTGGGGAGTGTCGAGGCCGTCGTCCACGGCCTGGGGATGAACGTCGACTTCCTCCACCTCCACATCATCCTGCCGGTGGGAATCTCGTTCTATACCTTCCAAACGTTGTCCTACACGTTCGACGTCTACCGCCGACGGATGGAGCCGACGGACTCCCTCCTCGACTTCGCTCTCTTCGTCTCGTTCTTTCCGCAGCTCGTCGCGGGCCCGATCGAGCGCGCGAGCGCCCTCCTTCCGCAGATCGCCAAGCTCGACAGACCGACGCGGGATCAGGTGGAGAAGGGACTCGTCCTCATCTCGATGGGGTTCCTCCGCAAGGTGCTGATCGGGGATACGAGTGGACGGATCGTCGACCACGTGTTCGGGCAGGACCAGCTCTACAAGTCGCCCGAGCTCCTCGTCGCGCTCGTGCTCTTCGGCGTCCAGATCTACGCGGACTTCTCCGGCTACAGCAGCATCGCCCGCGGCCTCGGCCGACTGCTCGGCGTCGAACTCATGCGGAACTTCGAGCAGCCCTACCTTTCGGCGAACATCACCGAGTTCTGGCGACGCTGGCACATCTCGCTCTCTTCGTGGCTCAAGGACTACCTCTACATCGCGTTGGGCGGAAACCGGAAGGGATCACTCAAGACCTACCGGAACCTGATGCTCACCATGCTGCTCGGTGGTCTCTGGCATGGCGCGAGCTGGAACTTCGTGATCTGGGGCGGCCTCCACGGACTCTATCTCGCGGTACACAAGCTCTTCGTGGGAGAGAAGAAGGTCCGCACCCACTATCACTACGAAGGGCCGGCGAGTTTCGTGAGGTACCTCGCCTCGATGGCGGTGACGAACCTGCTCGTCCTCTTCGCCTGGCTCTTCTTCCGGGCCGACTCGTTCGCGCAGAGCGGCCGGTTCCTCCAGAGCTTCCTCCACTGGGAGGGGAGCGAACTCCAGGGGCGCTTCGTCGGCATGGCGCTCACCTTCGTCTCCGCGGTCCTGGTGCTGGACATCCTGGAGTACAAGACAGGGAGCCACACCTACATCCTGACCCACGGCTCCCATGCCCGGGCCGCCGGAATCTGCACGGCGATCATGATCTTCGTGTTCCTCTACATGGCGACCTCACGGCCGATGCCGTTCGTCTACTTCCAGTTCTAGGGCGGTCGGCGGGGAGGGTGTGCCCGATGTCCGGGCAATCCCACACGCGTCCTCGACCGGAAACCGAGCGGGCATCTCACCGGATTAGGCAGACGCAACTCGGCGTGAAGGGATCGAACGTTGCTCACCGACCTGTGGGGGCGGGAGAATCGTCGTGCTCCGATTTCGGGCCCCGCACAGGCTTTGGCGGGAGAAAGGAACATCATGATCCGCAACTGGCTACGGTCACTTCTGGTCGTTCCCGCCCTCGCGCTCGTCGCGGCGGGATCTGCGACCGCAGGAATTCCATCGATTGGGTTCGACATCGCGAACGCGATCCAACACAACTACTACTTCACCAACTTCTACGTGAATCAGACGCTCGGAACCGTCTTCCTCGTGGAGGACACGGACCTCGTCGTCACCCATCTCGGCGCGTTCGACATGAACACCGAGAACGTGCCCACCTGGGATCCGAACTACCCGCTACTGCCGGAAGACGGATTCAAGGAGCACCACGCGGTTGCGATCTTCGAGCGGACGACCATGGAGAAACTGGGCGAGGTGCTCCTGCCTGCCGGCGGTTCCGCTCCGATCCAGGACGAGGGTTACCGCTACCTGCCGCTGGACGAGCCGATCACACTCACCGCGGGTCATCAGTATGTGCTCGCGGCGTGGTGGGGGACCGGAAGCTACACCGACCAGGGGATGGATACGTTCTATCTCCTCGGGACGAGCCCGACCGAGATCCCCTCGGAGGTCTACGTCGCGGACGGCATCTCCATCGTGGACGGCTGTTTCAACCCGAACGCGGGCGATGGTGGAACGGTGGACGCTCCGTTCATCTTCAACATGTTCTGGGGTCTCTACGCGGGCGGCGCGAACTTCCTCTACGAGGTACCGGTGCCGATCCAAGAGAAGTCCTGGGGTGAGGTGAAGAGCCTCTTCTATCGCTAGGGATCGATCCGCGCGAACCGCGGTCTTCCGCGGCGCGTCCGGCGGCCCCTGAAGCAGACGAAGGCGGGTGGTTCGGAAGTCCGAGCCACCCGCCTGTCGCTTTGGGGAGGTCTGCTGCGAAACTGCGCTGACGATCAGCCGCAACCGCCGCCGAGCTTCTTCTTCGTCTGGAGCTTCACCTTGGCCTCGAACGCGAGGTCCGGATGCTCGTGACTCAGTTCATCGAGGTTCGCGCCCGCCTGCCCCGCGCCGAGGGCGGCGGGGAAGGGATAGCGCATCGATCCCACGGGGACGGACCGGGTCCGAACCAGTGCCAGGTCCGGGCGGAACTCGCCGAGCCACTCGTTCACCCCACCCTCGAGGATGTAGGCGTTGAGGACGCGGTCCGCCTTGAGGCGGCGCCATGCTTCGGTCGAGCGTAGTTCGTCGTTCGCGATGAGGACGGTCACGGTGTTGCTGGGTGCCTGGAGCAGTTCGAGGCTGAGAAGTCCCTCCTCCACCTCGTGCATGTCGACCCGGCGAGCGTCCTCGAGGTGGAAGACGTTGTACTCCGCCTCGCTCCGAACGTCGAGCATGAGGAGCCTCACCTCCCTGTTCTGCGAGAGGGAGAGCAGTTCACCCGGCTCGATGTAGGCGCCCCGATTCTGCAGGAGGGCGTGTGTTTCCTCACCTGCCCGGCTCCAACGTTCCTCGGCATTCGGCTGCCCGATGACGAGGGTGACGAGGGCGAGGCCGAGAAGAGACGCGGCTGCGAGGTGATGGGTGCGGGTGGGGAGAACCCGCACTGCCGCGTACTCCTCCGGACCTCCGAACTTGGCTTCGAGCTTCTCGCCGCCCCAGAACATGAAAAGGGCCATGAGGACGACGCCGACCACGACGAGTCCGGTCGGTGCGCCGAGCCACTCGGGCAGGGTGAACCTCCCCATCGAGCTCGAGTAGAAGAACTCGTTGATCCGTCCGACGGACTCACCGAACGAGAAGACGCCGATGCAGACGCCGAGAAAGAAGAAGAGCGCATCCACCTTGAGCGTCGAAACTGCGACCAGTGAGGTCCCCGGACAGAAGCCGCCGAGGATGAACCCGACTCCCATGACCAGCCCACCCACGATACCCGGGACGAGGTAGGTCGGGTTCACGTAGACCCGTGGGTAGTCGAGCAGGCCGAGGGCCGAGCTCAGGAAGACGAGCACCATCGCCGTGATGATCGCGGTGAACATCACCTTCAGCACGGTGAGGTTGCGGAGGTAGAACTGTCCCGCGAGTCGGCGGGAGTCGGAGAACCCCGCCATCTCGAGCGTCGCGCCGAAGCCGAGCCCGATCGCGAAGTAGATCAGGTAGGCGATGGTCTTCCCGAACTGGTCGACGAGTGCAAACGGTGCCATGACCAGCCTCCCCTATGTCCAGAGCTTGCGGACGAACCAGGCGAGCGCATACCCACCGGCGAAGACCGCGAACATGAATGCCCAGCTTCCCACCGAGAGCACGGCGCCTCCGGAGAGTGCCTGCCCGGACGTACAACCCCTCGCGAGCCTCGCGCCGTATCCCATGAGCACACCGCCCAGCACCGCGAAGACGAGGCGACGTTTGGAGCTGATGCGTGGTCCCTTCGCGGTCTCGACTCTCAGCCGTCCGTGCGCGAGCCCGGAGAGGAAGCCGCCGATGACGGTGCCGAGGGTGATGACGACGATCCAGTGGTCGAGCGGGTCCGTCTCTCCTCCGGCCATGTTGAGGAGATACGCCGTTCGGTCGATGTGCTCGGGGACGATCTGATCTTCCGCCGCGACGAGGACGCGGGCGATGCCGCCCGAGGCGCCGAGCCCGTTGCCGGTGAGGAAGAACGCCGCGAAGAGGACGATCCCTAGGAGTGCGCCGGCCAGGTAGGGGTCGAGGAACGGTTTCCCCTTGTGATCCACCGCCATCGGCGGTGCAGAGTTCAGCGATACACTCTTGCTCATCGTGTCAGTTCTCCGTGGCCAGGTGGGCGGCCGGCTCTTCTTCCCACCCCGTGACCATCGCCTTGACGTATGCCGTCGGGGTCGGGCCGGTGGTGGTCAGATACATGTGGACGACGAGGAACGCGGCGAAGAGCCACGCTCCCAGCGCATGGATCGGGCCGAGGACTCCGAGTCCTCCGAACACGCTGTCGACCGTGCTCCACCGCTGCGCTCCCCAGATGAGGAGCCCCGTGCCGATCTGGAGCGGGAGGAGGAGGTTCAGGATCGCGAGATACGTGACCTGTTGGAGCACGTTCATCTTCTGGTTCGGGTTCTTCTCGAAAGGATGGGGTTCTCCCCGGAAGATTCCGAACAGGTAGTACCGGATCTGGAGGATGGCTCCGCGGAAGAATCCCTGCGGTTCCGGCAGGAACTGGCGGATCTCGCCGCTCGCGAAGTGGAAGAAGGCGGCGAGGGCCGCGTTCAGCACGACGACGAACGCGATGACGTTGTGCGAGCGGACCGCGAGTTCGAAGCCGAGGATCCGGAACGTCCCCGGGAAGTGGATCTCGAGCCCGGTGACGAGCAGGAAGAAGATCGCCGCGGCCTGGAGCCAGTGCCAGAACCGCTCGTAGGCCGAGTACATGTAGACGGAACGGGCGCCGGCCTCGCCGGCGTGTCCACGGCTCCCTCCCGGGCCACCATGGGCACTGTGTCCTCCGTGCCCCCCGTTCTCGTGCGCGGACGTGTCGCCCGTGCGCGCCGTGCGTGTCTTGAGGACCCGGACGAGGGCATGGACGCCGATGCCGAGGACGACACCGATGACGCTGAGAAGGCCGATCCGGTTCACGACCAGGCTTGCGTGCTTGCCGAGTACGTAGGTCTCGGGGCGGGCCTGCGGGAGGAACCGGACCTGTCCGTCGGTTCCGTTTCGGACCGCACCCGCGAGTGTGGTCCGCGTGTCCCCACCGAAAGTCGGATCGACACCGGGCAGCCCGGCAGTGGCCAGGATGACGGCGCGGTCGATGCGAGAGTTCTCTTCGTGGCACTGCCCGCAGTCCCTCAGCGCCCAGTGGCCGGTGGTGACGCCGTGGGTGATGGAGTACGGGACGGTGATGGCGTCGAGCTTGGCTCCGCAGCCGCGCCTGGCGGCGAGTGCGTCGCGACCTCGGCCTTCCTGCGTCGGTATGTGATGGGTTCGTCGGACCACATGCCGATGCGTCGGCGTCGAAGAAGCAGGGGACCCAGGCTTTCGGCCGCCCGTCGGCGCCGTAGAGGGCCCCCCGCCGCGACGATTAATGCTGGACTTCACGCCGGTCCAGTTGATCCTGCATCGTGACCAGGTTGTGCGGGGCGGGCGGGTGAGCGCCGTCGGCCTCCATCGCGGAAGCGTCTTGTTTTTGGTATCCCGCTCACGTACGTGAGGCGATGCCGGCGCTTGATCCACGCAGCCCCACTGATCCGCCGCCGGGCCTCGGCGCCCCACGCGAAGGTGGACGCGAGAGCGCCGTCCGCGCGGACAACCGTCGTCGACCGAGCCAGTGCAGGTACTGGCGCCTGCTCCGGGACGTGACCCGACGGCACCGGAAATTGCGTGAAGTGCCTCTCCCGCGTGAGGAAACCAGTCGTGACGCAGCCGCACGAGTCGTGGCGGGTCCCGCAGTCCCGCATCGTTCTTCAGCCTCCTGGCTGCCTCGACTCCGTAGGCGGGATGTGGCTCGGTCGGCGCCTCACGCCCGCTCGATCAGGCGTCGAAGCGGAGATGCTCCGGCCGGGCCGAGGAGACGCAGCGATGGCGGGTCAGGTTGTTCGTCGAGTAGTGGCAGTCGGCATTCGACGCCGCTCGCGTGCACGTCCCCGGCTCCGCGTGAGGCTTCCTTCTCTCAGGTTGGGTCCGGACTCGTTTCATCGGTGGGGGAGAAGGAGCCTGTCCGTCTGAGCGTGCTCCATCTGGGTTGATGACCGGATCCACTTCAGGCCAGAGGAACGGGGTCTCCAGATCGAGCTCGACCGTCCCGTGATGACCCAGGAGATCCACGCATCGCTCGTGGGATGCACGGAAAATCTGCGTACGTTCCGGTGTCGAACGCTTCAGGGGCGTATGTGCCAAGCCGTCGTCCGCCAGCGGATGATGCCGGCCGATCGACAACAGCCGTGGCGTGGCAGCCGTTTCATCGGCGAGGAAACGTACGCAGTTTTGCTCGAAAGGCCTCGTCGTCTGCTCGAGATGGCAGAGGGAAGCACAGTCAAACGCACGAAGCGCCGCTCGTCGCGTGGCCATTCTGGGCCGCGATGAGAGGTTCGTGCCATCGTAGCAACTTCCGCGTGAGCCGGCGAAACTGGTTGCGGAGTCCAGACAGAACGACTCGTCGAGGAGGAACGTGGGGTGGGTGAGTTCCCCACCACGATGGCCACGACCGGCCCGAGCGTGAGGAGAACGCCGAGTGCGGCCGGTTTCCATTCGATGGGACGGTGCGAACGTACGCGTTACGGAAGGTCAGGGTCTGATCTGCAAGTGCATCGTCAACGTCCTCCACCGCACCTTTTGGCACTCACCGAACCGCTTCCAGCCACCCCACAGTCGATCGGGTCGCCCTCGTATCCGAAGAGCCTTCCAGTCGAGGATCGTTCTCCAGTGGCACTGCGTGCGGGTCGCCGCCTCCTTCGGAGCCACCATGTGCGTCAGCGGCCAGTACATCTCCGTCTCCGTGAATCCGTAGTCGCCGCTGTAGGCGAGTCCGGTCTTTGCCGAGCCCATGCGAAGCGCCTGGTCCCAGTCGAACTCGTCCCAGTAGCCGCCCTCGCCCACGGTCTGTGGGACGAGCAGTGTCTTGTAGACCTCGTCGTAGATCTGCTTTCCGCGGTGGATCTTGAACGGCCAGATCTTGGAGCTCGGGTCCTGGATGTCGCCGTGGGGCTGGTTGAGGACGGTCGGGCCGGACTCCGCGATCGGATCGCCCATCAGGTAGCGGCTGGCCGTTCCGTCGAACCAGGTGTACTCGGGTTCGAGGTTCGCCTGCATGACGAACTCGCCTTTGATCTTGAGATACTCGTGCGGATCGGCGTTCTCACGATCCTCTCCCGCCTTCGACCAGTCCCAGTGCACCTTCGTCCGCTCGCGGAGCGCGACTTCCGGAATGTGACAGGTCTGACACGCGACGGCGTCGGCATGCAGGTTGATCCGCTCGTCCTCGTGGGGCTTCGGGAGGTGGCAGTCGGAGCAGCTCACCTGGTTCCGATCGTCGACGCTCACGGAAATGGAGCGGCCCTTCATCTCGTGCTTCTGGGTCCAATGGCAATCGACGCAGATGAGACCGAGCTTTCCCATGTGGACGTCGACGCGCTCCGGCGGATTGAGGAGGCTGGTGTCGAGGTCACCGTGTTTGACCGCGTCTCCTCCTCCGCCCTTGAAATGACAGCCTCCGCAGGTCTCCCGCGTCGGTCCACCAACGCTCTGGGCCGCGGCGGCGAGATCGACGCCCTCGGCCGGCAGGCCACCCTTCGACTTCGCATAGGTTCCAGAGTGATCGTGGCAGACGAGACAGTCGACGAGATCCGGCTTCGAGAAGTCGAAGTTCTCGTCCTTCCATCCATAGCCGGCGTGGCAGGACGTGCAGCCGACCCAGTTGCTCTGGACGCTGATGCAGAAGTTGTTGATGAGGTTCTTCTTTCCGAGCTTGTACCTGCCCTGGTGTCCCTCGACCGCGACCGGTTCGCTCTCCCAGGTCCAGTGGGGAGTGGACATGACCTCGAAGGCAGCGTCCTCGTGGCACTCGAGGCAGGCCCGCGTGACGGCGGGGCCGTCTTCGAACGGCCCGGGGAGGAGTGCCGCATGGTTCGTCTGGGGGAGGTGGGGCGGAATCTTCTCCCAGGGATCGTCGGCCTTCGGCTTCTCCCCTGGTGTCATGAACAGCAGAGGGAGCGCGATTGCCGCTCCGACGAGGAACAGGATCCCGATCCATGAGTGCTTCCGAGCGTTCATCTCGATCGCTCCTTCATTTCGTTCCGAAGCGGTTGCGGAGGCAATCGATGATGCCGGAGACGGCGCGCTCATCGACGACGTAGTACACCTCCCGGCCACGGCGCTCGGCCTTGAGGAGACCACGATCCTTCATCAATCCAAGGTGGGTGGAGGCGACTGCGGGCGTCACCTGGCAGGCCGACGCCAGCTCGCCGACCGTCAGCTCTTCCGAGAGGAGGAGGGCGACGATCTGGAGCCGGATCGGGTGGGCCAGGGTCCGGAGGCAGTGGGCCGCCGACTCCAGGGCTTCGCGCGTCAGCGCCGGGGTGTTGTTCTCTCGTGTCTTCATCGCTGCTCAATGTATCGGGATATCTGGAACTGTCGATATAAGGGAATCCCGGCACATAAGCCGCGTTGCTTAAGACGATCTAATGGTGACGACAGGCCGCGCGCCACGGTGGCCGGGGGCTTTTCTCAAGCAGCACTTGGGCCTGGGCAGACCACGGGATAGACTCCCTGTTCGTTCTCCGGAGCCGATCGCGTTTCTGCTCCGGGGCGGACGGGCCACGGAATCGGCCGGGCCCGGGCTCCGATGGAGGAGGCGGCAGACAGGATGATGCGACGCAAGAATTGGATCCCGGCGGCCGCCGCGCTGGCGGCGCTCTGCCTCACGATCAGCTGCTCTTCCGGCGGTGGGGAATCCGCCGAAACCGCCAACAAGGCGGGAGGGGCCAAGGAGCAGGTGCAGAACGCCGCTGCGGGTGGCGAGATGAAGGACGCTGTCGCCGAGGGCAAGAAGGCGGTGGCCGAGAATCCGCTCCTCGACTTCCGGGCACTCAACGAGGTTTCCCCGGCCGTCTACAAGGCGAAGTTCGAGACGACGAAGGGTGACTTCGTCGTCGAGGTGTTCCGGGAGTGGGCGCCCCGCGGTGCGGACCGGTTCTACAACCTCGTCAAGAACGGCTTCTACGACGAGACACGGTTCTTCCGGGTTCTGGGATTCATGGCGCAGATCGGAATCCAGGGACCCGCGGATCTCGTCGATCTGGCAGCAGGCGCGCAGATCCCGGACGATCAGTCGAAGAAGAACAACACGCGCGGCATGGTCAGCTTCGCGACGGCCCGCAGGCCGAACGCGGACGACGCAGTTCTTCATCAACTACTGGGACAACTCCGGTTCGCTCGATCCTCAGGGCTTCTCACCGTTCAGGGCTTGCGTGGACGAGGAGGGCATGGTCGTCGACGCCCTCAACAGCGAGTACGGCGAGTGTGCTCCAGCCAGTGCCGGCGAACCAGGGTACATCTTCGCGCAGGGGAATGCCTACCTCGAGAAGAGCTTCCCAACCTCGACTACGTCAAGAAGGCCACCATCGTCGGAAAGTAACGATCACCTGGGACCGGCCCGTCCGGTTCCAGGCCTAGCGAAGAACCCCGATGGCGCAGAAGTTCCCCTCGATCACCAACTTCCTCTACCGCAGGGCGAGCTGATCATCCATGAGACGCCGAGCGAGAGGCCGTTCCGATGGACGTGTCTTCGTCAGCGGCCCAGCCAGGCTGGCCAGGCTGCGATCGAACTCTGCGGCTCGTCCAGAAGGACAAAGAGGAAGGCGGCGGCCTCGGGGAGATCGAGATCGGCGTCCTCGAAGGCGGGTGCACTCAGGCGGCACAGCCTCTCGGGAGCGGTCGTCCCTGCACAGGAACTCTTTCCCGGCACTTCTTCCCGTGAGCGACCTTCCGCTCCTCCCGTGGAGAGGCGAAGGCGTCTACTACCTCGTCACGTCCGGCCAGACGAAGATGCCGACCCCGCCGACGATGAGAACCGCACGGAAACTACCGTGGCGTCGTCCTGCGAGATCGTCAGGTGGCTCGGTGAAGGCCGAGGGCCTGGGAGTGAACGTGTTCGCCACCGGCTTCCCGGCGGACGCACTCCTGGCCGAGGAAACCAGATTCTCGGCGTCCGCACAGTTCCGGCCGGGCTCAAGCGGGACGGCACGCCGGGGCCCGGGAGCGGAGCCCGCGAGGGTTCATCACCGCGCGCGTCACCGTCCTCTCCGGAAAGGCGCGGGACGCTCACCAAACGCCAGACGTATGGCAGAACATCGGAGCGAAGTCGGCGCCGATCTACGCGCTCGGCGTGAAGGAAGTCTGGAAGGTCAAGGAAGACCGAAGGAGGTCATCCACACCATGGGGTGGCCGCTGCCGACGAATGCATTCGGCGGCAGTTGGATGTACCCGATGGGCGAGGAATCGTCTGGCTCGGCCTCGTCGTCGGTCTCGACTATCACACCAGCAGACTCTCGACGTCCGCTGGCCCTTGCTCCAGCAGCTCAAGGAGCACCCTCTCTTCGCGAAGAGAGATCCTCGACGGCGGGAGATCGAGGAGTGGGGGAGCGAAGACCATTCCCAAGGGTGGGGTTCAATGCATTCCCCGGGCGGTTCAGCGGCGATGGGATCATCGCCGGAGATGCCGCCGGGCTCGTCAACGTCCGACGCTGAAGGGCATCCACTACGCGATCAGTCCACGCGCGCATCTACGCCCTGGCAGCGCGCGCAATCTTCGCCGCACTCCCGAGAAGGACAGGCGTCTGGGCGTCGCTCTCCTCGTACGACGTGATGGTCCGCGGCAGCTACATCGCAGGCGATCTCGTCGAGACGCGCAACATGCTTACCTTCAAAGGACGGCTTCTGGATGGGAAGCATGAAGGCCGGTCTCATACCTCACTGATGACGCTGACGAAGGCGCGTTCCCCGGTGAGCGATCGTGATGGAGGAGGACGCCGCGCGTCGGTGCCTGCAGGGCGACTCCGCAGGAGCCGGTCGGGCAGTTCACGATCTCGAAGCTCGGCAGCACGCCGTCTGCCGGGCCGGCAACGCGACCCGCGACGGCCCGAGTCACCTCCTGCCGAAGGAGGCGTTCCCGAGGCCGTCGGGAAGAGTTACGAGGCGCTCTGCCCGGCGGGCGTGTACGAGTGGAACGGGACGAAGCTAGTCGTGAACACCGCTGCGTCGACTGCAAGGCGACCGACGTGGTGTCGGGCCGCGCTGGCGCCTCGCGAGGCAGGAGGAGCGGTCTGGCTACCGGCTCATGCTGATCCGCGCCTGTTGGGACCGGGCGCCCGAGTGCGGCACAGGGTCAGCTGAGAGCGAGTAGTCGACGGCGAGAGCCTGTCTCCGCTCCGCCAGCGAATCGGCCCGTGCGCGGGCGGGGCGCCCGCCTCGTCCTCGAACTCGGCCGCCACCTTCGCCCAGCTTCCCTGCACCGCGACGACACGGAGCGTCAGGTCCGCGGATGGCGCGACTTCGGGGAAGGATTCCCCCGGCCCGGAGCGAAGCGGATTCGCGTCGGGATCGAGCGGTTCCACGCTGAAGACACCGAGCAGGAACTCGGGCCACGTCTCGAACTGCGCGCCCTCCCTGGCGATCCACGCTGTGCGTGGAAACGCACGCGGGCGGTCCGGATGGTCGTTGACCACGACTTCGATCCAACGCTGCGAGAGCGACTGGGCGCGGAGAAGCAGGATGTCGTAGTCCAGCTTGCTCCACTCGGGAACGAGCCACGGCGGCGCGGTCCCGATGTCCACGTAGTGTGTTCCTTCTCGAAACGTGAGGCTGTCCGAAGGCGAGAGCTGGGATGGGTCGAGGGCGAGATCCGGAGAGAGGTAGAAGTAGAGAGGACGGGCCGGGTCGATCGCCGGTCTCACCATCCCGACGCCGAGTTCGATGCCCGAGGGGTCCGCTCCGCAGGGAATCGCTTCCGCGGCCAGCAGAACGAGAAGGCAGACGACCGAGATGGGGTTTCGCATGGCCGCATGCTAGCAACTCGGCGAGTTCGGGTCCACGGCGCCTGGGGGGCGGTGGACCCGAACTCCTTCCGGCGACGGTGCCTCGACCTTCGGCGAGGTCGCCGTTCAGTTGCAGTGCTGCTGCGAAGCGAACGAACGCCCATAGAGGATGAGATCCCCGAGACCGAAGACGCCGTCGTTGTCGAAGTCCCACTGCTCGATGCAGGGCCTCTCGAGACAGGCACTGAGCGCGACCAGGTCCGGTAGTCTGACCACGCAATCGCCGGAGGCGCCGTCGTTGTCCGGGCTCTTCACGGCGAACTCGCGGAGGATGACGGTGTCCGCGACGACGAGAGCCGAGCCTGGAGTACCCGAGTAACCCCCTGCCGCCGTGATGAACTCGAACTGCCCATCGGCGTTGGTCCTGCCGGTCAGCACGGCGTCGGAGCAGACGCAGATCGCGTCGGACTCGAAGACGATCTTCACCGGAACGTCGGCGAGGATGTCACCGTCCACCCCAACGAGAGTGAGCACGTTCCGTGTGCCGGGATCGATCGCCGGACGGCTCGGTGTGACGAAGAGGCTTCCGAGCGCGTCCGCCGGTTCGATCGTGCTGGCATCGGGAGACGGCTCGGAAGCGGCCGACCCGGTGGTGAGTGCGGCGAGTCCAAGTACAGGGAGAAGGATCGCGAGAAGGTGGATCGATTTCATGAGGTCTCTCCTGGAAGCCGAGGGTCACGGGTTGGTCGGGGCGATGATTCCGTGACGCGCCGACGAGTCCTGTCGACGCCGCCACGGATCCAGTTCCCGCGTTCGATTGCCAGGACGGATAGGCCAACTGTCGTGCCGAGAACGGTCCCGCACGCGAAGTGACGCAGAGGGAACCCGTTAGGGCGCCCGGGCGAGAGGGGGGCCGACCGGCGAACCGAGTCCGAGCCGCGGGGGGCATTGCGGGTTCGGTCATCCATCAGCAGCCCAACGACTTGCGGCATCGCAGGTTGCTGCGGAGAAAGCGAAACTGCGGAGGTGCGGAGAGTTGCGGGTGGCGGTGGTGAGATCGGAGCTCTCACGGGTAGAACGCGTGACCTGCGGGCGCGGAGCCGCTACGCTTCCGGCTCCCGTCGCGTTGTCTGAAACCGAGGTATCCGGCTCCCGGACGAGTGGAGCGGTACGGCCGCCACGTCCAGTGCAAGGTCGTGCGCCCGTCCGATGGAGCGCCATTTCAAGTCGAGGGAGAGGAGAAAGGATCCCCATGATCGCACAGTCCATTCTTCCGGAGTTCGATCGCGAGTTCGCCGTCCTGCGGACGACACTCGAGCGCGTCCCGGAAGACAGGCCCGAGTACAAGCCGCATGAGAAGTCGATGGCTCTGAACCAGCTCGCCGGTCACCTGGCCGAGATCGCCACCTGGATGGGGGCGACGCTGCAGGCCGACGAACTCGACTTCGCGGCGATGGATTACAAGCCCTTCCTCATGACGAGTCGGAAGGAACTGCTCGAGTTCTTCGACAAGAACGTCAAGGAGGCGAGGGAAGTTCTCGCTGCGACGAGTGACGAGACGATGATGAGCATGTGGACCATGCGTACCGGCGACACGGTGCACATGACCATGCCGAAGGTCGCCGTGGTTCGCGGGTTCATCATGAACCACATGATCCACCACCGCTCGCAGATGGGGATGTACCTCCGCCTCAACGACGTGCCCGTGCCCTCGATGTACGGTCCGTCGGCCGACGAGCAGGGAATGTAGTCCGCGACGTACTCCGGGTGAGGTCGCTACGTCGTGTAGCTCCTGACCGACGTTCGCGAAGAGGGCGGCTCCCAAGTCCCGAACTTGGACGGTCGCCCTCTCGCGTTGCAGCTGCAGCACATGAGGAGGCCCCGTGGATCCGATCCGAACGGCCATCGATTCCCTTCCACTCTCCACCGCGCGCCTCAGGCTCCGTTCGGTCGAACGGAGCGACACGTCGTTCTTCTTCGACCTGTACTCGAACGAGGACGTGATGCGGTACTGGAGCACAGTTCCGATGACCGATCGCTTTCAGGCCGAGGAATGGGTCGAGAACGCGATCCGCTACCACGAACGAGGCCAGGCGATCGCTTTCGTCGTCACGAAGACCCAGGACGGATCCCCGATCGGTTACTGCTCACTCCACTCGTGGCACTTCGAGAGTCGCCGGGCGGAACTCGGCTACGCACTCGCGCGGGAACACTGGGGAGCTGGCTACATGCACGAGGCTCTCTCTGCGGTCGTCGAACTCGCGTTCGAACAGTTGGGGCTCCACCGCCTTGAGGCGGACGTCGAGCCGGCGAACGCGGCCTCGGTGCGGGCGCTCGAGCG
This sequence comes from Candidatus Eiseniibacteriota bacterium, assembly GCA_041390305.1. Taxonomy (GTDB): domain Bacteria; phylum Eisenbacteria; class RBG-16-71-46; order CAIMUX01; family CAIMUX01; genus JACKCR01. Next base: position 21,652 of record JAWKQE010000046.1, on the reverse strand, counting down.
TCTCGGGTTCGTACGCGAAGGGCATCTGCGGGAGCGGTGGATCGTCGGCGGCGCGATCACCGACTCCTGGATCTACGGACTTCTCGAAGACGAGTGGCGATCTAGGAAGTCGTGAGCACGAATGTTGTCGGGCCTGTCATTACAGCCGCGCCCGATACCGGACCGACACCGTGCCCCCCTCGATGTCTCCGGATGCGCGTCTCTCGGAGATCCCTCATATCGGCCACCTGTCGCGGAGCGTAGCGTGGATGGTCAGGAGTTTCTGCCCGACCACTCCACTCAGGAGAACACCTCCATGCGTATCCGCACTTCTCTTCCCCGCCGTCCTCTCGCCCACCTCACTTCGGTCGCTCTCATGCTTGCGGGGGCGGCCCTCGTGTCAACTGCGTGGTCGGCTCCGGACCCGTTCACGCCGCGGGGGATGGAGCGGATCCGGATCGACGCCATGGACGATGCCGTCGTGAAGCAGTTGGCGGAGGAGGGGTTCGACATCGAAGAGCGCACGCGGACGGAGCTGTTCGTACTCGCCAGCGGCTCGGACCTCCTCCGTCTCGCGGAGCTGGGGATCGAGTGGACCCCCGTCGACTACGGCGACGATACCCGCGCGTTCACCACCCACGTCGCGATGACCGCGGAACTCCAGCAGCTCGTCGTCGATCATCCGGATCGGGCACGCCTCACGAGCTACGGGCTCAGCGTGCAGGGGCGGGAGATCTGGGCCCTTCGGGTCACGACGAACCCGGATGTCGAGGAGTTCGAGCCGGAAGTCCGGATCGTCGGCGCCCACCATGGCAACGAGAAGATGGCGACCGAGATCTGCATGAACCTCGCCCATCTCCTGCTCGAGCAGTACGGCGTGGATCCGGAGATCACTTCGTTCGTCGACACGCGTGACATCTGGATCGTCCCGATGGTGAACCCGGACGGGCACACCGCGAACAGCCGGTACAACGCACACAGCGTCGATCTCAACCGGAACTACGGATACATGTGGGACGGCACCGGAAGCGCCGCCTTCTCCGAGCCCGAGACCCGGGCCATGCGCGATCTCGCCGCGGACAATCCGTTCTGCCTCTCGCTCTCCTTCCACACGTCGGGCGACATCGTGAACAGCGTGTGGAACTACTCGCCGGATTACACCGAAGACGACGACGTCGTCTGGCGTCTCACCGAAGACTACGCCGCCTACAACGGCTACTGGGCGGTGCGCGGGTGGTACTGGTACGAGACCCACGGCGACTGCAACGACTGGAGCTACGGTGCCCGCGGTGATCTCGATTGGACGATCGAGACCGCGAGTTCGAACGAGGATGCGGTCTGGGACGCAAACCGCGAGGCGATCCTCCACATCATCGACGCGGCGGGCTGGGGCGTGCACGGGAAGGTCTACGATGCGGTGACGGGAGAGCCGATCGTCGCGTGTGCGTTCGCGGAAGGGATCGACTGGCCGAGCTACACCGATCCCCTGGTCGGCGACTTCCACAAGCCGCTTCTCGGCGGCCTCTACGACATCCGGATCTCGGCGAGTGGCTACCAGGACGTCGTTCTCACTGGAGTGTCGGTGCCGGCCGATGGCGGCGTCACCGTGGACGTTCCCATGCAGCGGACCCAGGGACGGTATGCGGAACGGGTGGAGCAGGCGAACTGCCCTGACCCGTCGAACCTCTACCAGAACGCGACCCTCAGCATGGCGATGCTCGGCGCACCGGACGGTGCCGGATACTCGATGGGCCGGAACGGAGACGCCGTCCTCGACTTTGGGTCGGACGACGCCATCCAGGACGGGGCGGGCGACGACCTCGTCGTCCACGAGTCTTCCGACGATGCGCTCGTCGAGCGGTGCGACGTCTACGTCTCGAGCGACCCGTTCGGGCCGTGGACGTTCCTCGGCGTCGCCGAAGGGACGACGGGCTTCGACCTCAGCGGGACGGGAGTGACGAGTGCCCGCTTCGTCTACCTCGATGACGACGGCGACGGCGTCTACTCGGGCGCCAATCCCGGTTACGACCTCGATGCCATCGAAGCGACCGGGTCCGACCCGTCATCCGTACAGGATGGGCTCTCGCCCTCTGACCTCGAGGCGATGGGAGAAGCGCTCGAGACGCTCTGTCCGAACCCGGTCAAGTCGGGCGGGAGCTTCCAGCTCGAGTCGAACGGACTCGAACAGCTGCCGACGTCGATCGAACTGCTCGACGTGACGGGACGGGTCGTGCGCGTTCTGGAAACGAACACCTCGCGTCGCGTGCGCGGGGAGTGGATCGCGACCGACGGCAACGGGCGTGACCTTCCCTCGGGGCTGTATCTGCTGCGGATCGGCGGCGAGGGTGGCGCGCGATCGCGGAAGCTCGTGATCGTCGAGTAGTTTCGGTTCGACCAAATGTCGTCGCCGAGTAGCCTCGAGTCGACGAGAAGTGGGTCGCCGGGCGCGCATACCCCACTCCCAGATCGGGTTCTTGCGATGCCGAGGGCGCGCGGGCCGATGGGGCGGCGCGCCTTCGTCCGTTTCGTTGCGAACCACACCTTCGGATTTCCCTGACTCCGCCGGTTCGGTCCGCGGCACCGGCTTTGCTCCATCTCTCTCCGGGCATGGCGAGTAACGACCGCGGGGTTCGTCGTTCGTGCGATCTGCACCGCAATCCGGTCAGACGCTTCCGGCGGGCCCGCAAACGATGAGGCCCGGACGGGTCCATGCTGCAGAACGCGGGATGGATCCCGGTGAGATCGGAGGGAACTGCGATGGTCTGTCTGCAAGGTGCAAGGTGCGCGCTCGCGCTGGGTGCGTCTCTCTTCTGTAGTGTCTTCCTCACCCATGACTGCCTGTCGCAACAGTATTCCGCGGGTCTGCTCGGGGGGTACAGCGGCGGTACCGGTTTCCAGGCGCAGGGAACCGTCTCCCATCTCAGCCCGACGCTTCCGGCCTCGCTTCGTTTGGGTGTCGAGCGGATGGCCCTCGATCCGGGCGACCCGGAAGCCGCCCGCGCCATCTTCATCAACAACGCGACGAACGGAACGCCGGAGGAGAAGGGGCACGTGTGGGCCTTCCGTTTCGACGTGCTCTACCCGCTCTCGCATCCCCGGTCTCCGCAGCGGCTCCAGCTCTTCGGAGGTCCGCGCTTCGCCCGCTTCTCCGGCAACTTCAAGTACGTGGGCGGAAACGAGGACTTCGACGTGAAGGGCGATCACTGGGGGTGGGGAGGCGGACTCGAGCTCGGCTTCCCGATCAGTCCGCGTACGGAACTCACGGTCGTGGGCGGAGTCGACTACTTCCTCGGAGCCACGCTCACCGGGCACGATACGTCGTACAGCCCGGATGGGACGACGGTCAACCAGCGTGAGGACTACACCTACGGCGATGCCGACGATGCCGTGAATCAGCCCGCATTCGAGCCGAGGATCCTGGCCGGTGTGAACTACCGGTTCGGTCGCTGAGGCAGAGCCGCACAAAACCCTCGATCCACACCGAGGCTCCCGCCTAACCTGACTCCACCGGCGGGTTGGGAGTAGGGAGACGTATGGATCGTTCGCGTGTTCGGACGGCTCGACGGACCGAACTGGTCGCCCCCATTCTCGCATGCTTCCTTATCGCCGCCTCGCATCCCACCGGAGGCGACCCTGCAGGATCCGGGGCGGCTCCGGGTTCACGAGGCTCGGGAGCGAACTCGGACGTGGGGAGGCAAGCAGGTCCGAATGCAAGGGCGAATGCCCCGGACCCAGCGTCGGAGATCGATCGGCTCGAGGAAGCACTGCAACATGTCCGAAGTGCGGCGGAAGCGGACTCGATCCGGTTCCTGCTCGCGCTCGCATGCCGTGACGAAGGCAGTCTCGAGAACCGGCTCCTTGCGCTCGACTACCTGGCCGAACTGCGGACTTCCTTCGGTGGGGAGAGGGAGTACGAGAGACAGCGCGCCATCGCCTACCTGGCCACGTCTCGGCCGAGTGAGGCACGACGCGTGCTCGAAGGGATGGTGGCGCGGGACTCGACCGACGTTCCGATCCGCACGGATCTCGCCCGCCTCTGGATCCGCGAACTCCTCCGCCACTACGACCTGGATGAAATCGGCGCCGTTTGCACGTTCCTCGAAGGGTCTCGGCAGATTGCGCCGGAAGACGACGAGTCGCTGAGGCTGCTCTCGTTCGCCTACTACCTCGCCACACGGCAACCGGACGCGAAGATCCTGGAGTTGTCGGCTCTCGGCCGGAAGCGGGCGGAGGAGGCGGTTGCGCTCCGTCCCGACGAACCGAACGCACGCCTTCTCCGCGCCGTTCACCTCGTGTCTCTCGGACAGTGGGACGAAGCGGACCTCGAGTTCCAGTCGGTCATTCCGGGCCTGACGCGGGGGGAGCGCGAGGTGTTCGAGGCCCTGCCGCCCGGCACCGACTCGGAGCTACGTGCGAAGTGGGAGGGTCTGGATGGATCCGATCGGTTTCGCTTCGCCGGCGCCGTCTGGAGGGCGCACGATCCGACACCTCTGACCCCGGTCGACGAGCGAAGGATCGAGTACTGGTCCCGGGTCGTGCTCTGCGACTTCCTCTTCAGCAACGAGAAGCGGCACCTCGCCGGTTGGAACACCGACCCAGGGCGGGTCTTCCTTCGCTACGGGTTCCCTGAACACCTCGTCTACACGGCCGGCGCCATTGCTCTCCCCGAGGTCCAGTCTCATCCTTGGAAGATGACGACGACCCGGGCGACCCAGCTCACCGCGCTCGACATCGATCCGTCGACTTGGACCTGGACCTACACATTCCCGGCCGGCGAGATGTTCCATTTCGTCTTCGAGGACATGAGTTTCCAGGGCATCTTCCGCCGGACGGACGAGACGAACGAAGCTCTCGTGCTGCTGGAGAAGGATGCACCCGCCATCTTCGATGGCGTAAACCCGGGGAGGATCCGGCGCGTGTTTCAGCGTGCCACCCGGTTCTCGGGCACGGACAGCACCACGACGACCTGGGTGGAAGTGGCCATCCCACCGTGGCTGAGCCCGCGTCCCAAGGACTGGTGGAAGGACTCCGTGCTCGAGATCGTCGTCCGCGACCGGATGCTCCGTCCGGTGGCCTTCCGGAAACGGAAGCTGGAAGCCGCCAGCCTCTATCGCGTGGGGGACTCGGGAGAGCTGGTCCTCTCGAGCGAGCGGTTCGATCTACCGCCGGGCGAGTTCTGGATCGAGACCAACATCGAGGACGATCGGGTCGAGGAACATGGTTCCCTCCGACGGAGACTCGAGGTTCGCGAGTTCGGTGGCAAGCGGCTCGAGATCAGCGACCTCCGTCTCCTCTCGACCGGGCTGCGGCGCCAGAGCGGTGGAATCGACCGCTCGACCCCGAATCCTCTTGGTTGGGTCGGCCCGGAGCGGCAGTTGGCCGTCCAATACGAGGTCTACGTTTCGTTGCCAGGCGTCCACCGGATGCAGGCCCGGTATACCGTGCTGCCGAAGTCGTACCTCCTCACCGTTCGCGATCTGATCCGGCGGGGACAGATGCGGGCGGACGACACCCGGGCGCTCGGCGCGGAGGGGATGCAGCTCGGGTCGATCGTGCTGACTCCCGTGAACTACTCGGACGTGGTCTTCCCGGAGGAGGCGTTGGTGCCGGAGCGAGGCGGTAGGATGCAGCGGGGAGCCGAACTCGACCTCGAGCGTCTGGTCCCGGGAGACTATGCGGTGGTCGCTACCGTGACGGATCTCGACGCTTCCGTGAGCGTCTCGGCGGCCACGGTCATCCGCGTGGTGGACCAGGAGGAATGGCGCGCCCTCGTCGATCCGTAGGGCCCCTCCCTCGGTTCGTCGTGGTACTCTTCCCGGTTCCCATGGATGCGGGCCGGGCCGTTTGGTCTGGGCGACCCAGGTAGGCAACCAGGCAACCAGGCAGCCCAGCCCGATCGCGACGGTCCCGTCCAGCCGCGTCCGGACCACCGAGGGAGTACCGATGGATCGCCTCTTCACGCCGCTGCAGGAAAGGCTCGACGGAGTCGTCTACACGCCCGAGCAGTTCACCGAGGAACACCTCACGAACTACGGCCGGATCCACTACTGGAAGCCCCGTTTCGTGGTGAAGCCGAGGACGACGCAGGACGTGGCGGAGACGGTCCGGTTCGCGAAGGAGCACGGGCTCTTCGTGTCGACCCGCGGGAGTGCCCACAGTCAGAGCGAACTCGGGATCAACCAGGGTGGCATCCTCCTCGACATGAAGTCGATGGATGCGATCTACGAGGTCGACGAGGCCGCCTGCACGGTCGAAGTGCAGGGCGGCGTGGTCTGGCGTGACCTGGTCCATCACCTCAAGCGCTGGAATCTCTCCCCGAACGTGCTCACGAACAATCTCGGCGTGACGATCGGCGGGACGGTGTCGATGGCGGGGATCGGCGTGTCCTCCTTCCGCTATGGGTCCCAGGGGGACAACGTCGCCGCCATGGAAGTGGTGACGGGAGACGGAGACATCGTTCGCTGCAGCCGGGAGCAGAACCCGGAGCTCTTCTGGGCCACGATTGCCGGTCTCGGCCAGTCCGCCATCCTCTGCCAGGCGAGCATGATGCTCCGGAAGACGAAGTCGATGACGCGCACCTACTACCTACTCTACGACGACATCCGCACCTTCATGGCGGACTCCAAGAAGATGATGGACGACGGGAAGTGGGACTACCTCGAGAGCTGGGCTTCTCCGTGTCCGCAGGGGACCAAGCCGATCGACGGAGAGCGGAGGGTCTTCGCGAAGTGGTTCTTTCCGTTCCATCCCACCGTCGAGTTCGAGCCGGGCGAGGAACCGAACGACGAGGAGATGCTCGCGGGGCTCGACTACTACGACCATCTCTACACGGACGACATTCCCACCATCGACTTCCACGAACGACTCGTCCCCGTGTTCGAGCTCTGGAAGAAGGCGGGGACGTGGGAGTACATGCACCCGTGGATGGAGCTCGTCCTGCCCTGGGAGACGGCAGCGGACTACATCGACCAGGTTCTCCCGGACCTTCCGCCCGGTCTTCTGATCGGGGGGCACATCCTCCTCTGGCCGGCCAAGGGAACGGTCTCCCACTCGAAGTTCTTCATGCGTCCGGAAGGTGAGGACCTGATCGGGTTCGGCATCCTGCCGGCCGTCCCGCAGAAGTTCTGGCCCCAGGTCCGTCCGATGCTCGACAACGCGAGCCTGCTCGGCCAGGCCATGGGCGGGAAACGGTATCTGTCCGGGTACATCAACTTCGATGAGGAGCTCTGGCAGGCGCACTTCGGAGAGCGCTGGCCCGAACTGGTGGCGGCGAAGAAGAGATACGATCCGCAGAGTCTGCTCAATCCCGGGTTCGTGAAGTACGGTGACGCGCTGAAGTAGGAGGTCCGACATGGCAAGCAAGTTCGGAACGCCGGAATGGGCATCCGCGCTCGTCTCCGAGATCAACGGCTCCTCCGAGTACCGGAACGCGGCCAAGAGCTGGGGAGACGGATTCAACGGGAACATGATCTTCGTCTTCGAGGCCGACGAACAGCTCGCGTCTCCACTCCACCTCTTCATCGAACTCGCAACGGGGAGCTGCACCGGAGCCGAGTTCGTCGATCGCGACGTCCACGAAGGCGCCGGGTTCACGTTACGGGCGCCGTTCACGCTCTGGAGGGAGATTCTGGAGAGAAAGACGATGGCCGCGACGGCGATCCTGACCGGCAAGATGAAGGTCGATGGAGGGAAGATGACCCTTCTGAAGCACACCGCCGCGAACCGTGCGCTCATCCACTGCACGGCTTCGGTCGAAACCGAGTTCTGAGGAGGGCATCCCGATGACCGGCTATCTCATCATGAAGACCATTCACATCCTCGCCGCGATCGTCTTCCTCGGGAACATCATCGTGAGCATCCACTGGAAGAGGCAGGCCGATCGGACGAAAGATGCGAAGATCCTGGCCCACACGTGGGACTCGATCATCCGCGCCGACCGGATCTACACGATGCCGTCCGTCACGATCCTCTTCCTGGTCGGGTTCGGTGCCCAAGGGATGGGTCACTTTCCGATCACCGCGACGTGGATTCTCTGGGGGATCATCCTCCTCGTCCTCTCGGGCGTCGTCTTCATGGCGCGCGTCGTGCCCGTACAGAAGAAGCTGGCGGCACTGGCCCGGTCCGGGGACATCAGCAGTGCCCAGTACGCGGACCTGGACAAGCAGTGGATGCTTTGGGGGACGGTGGCGACGCTCCTGCCGATCGCCGCCGTCGTCCTGATGGTGTGGAAGCCGGCGTGACGCGGCAGGCGGTGGCTCCGTGATCCACCGCGCCGGCCAACTCCCCGGGATGCTGCGCTGGACAACCGCAAGAGGTTGACCAGCGGGACTTCCTGCTTGTACATTCCGGTTGTTGCGGCCACCCCCAGATTTGCCGTGTACCTCTCCCCGGTCCATTCGAACGGCAAACACCGCAGCAGTTTCGTCCGTCCCCCCACCCTCGAGGCGAGAAAGCGACTCGTCAGGGTAGAGATGTGCCATCGACATCGAGGGAGGTGCTGCGATGTCATTCCGATTTACTCCGATCCCATCACTCTCCGTTGGACTGACCATTCTTGCCTTTGCACTGGGAACGGCCCACGTCGATGCCCGACCTGTGGGGCCTCACGCCACGATTCCCGCCTCGTCCCTGGGGGGGCGAACGGCCGAACAGGGGCTGCGGGTCGCAGGCTCTGAGGCCGCTTCCGGCGCCGTCGTTTCGTCTCGCGCAGTTGGCGACACACTCGGATTCGGGTACGTGGATGGCGACGGGTTCGCCGTACCCGGCGAGCTCTGGACGTTCGACCATGGGGGCCCGGACCCTCTGGAAGGCGTCCTCAGCATCGACGCGACGGAGTCAGACGGTCCGTACGGTCGCCACATCTCTGCGTCTGTTTGGGGCGCTGACCCCGACAACCCGCCGAATGTTCCAGTTCTGAGTGGAAGCGGCTCGGCCTGGATCGGTGCGTTCGAGGGCGAGGCGGACGCCGCCTGCTGGGTGGGCGGCATCGGCTATGGAAACGACTGGGCTGAGAAGCTCGTGTCTCCGGTCATGTCCCGAAGTCCTGGGGCATTGGTCGAGGTCGAGTGGGTTCACTTCAACGAGACCGAGGAACTCTTCGACTACAGCCGCGTGTATGTGGAACTCCTGCCCGGGTTGGAACGAGTCGACCTGGCCGAGTACACGGGAACGATCGGTCTCGCCCCCAATCATCCGACCGATGCTCCTACCGGCGTCGCCGACGGAGCGGTGCTGACGGATGCGGACTTCCTCGGCGCGACCGAGTTCCGCGTCGTGTTCGAGGTCACCTCGGACGGCTCCTGGTCCGATGAGGACGGCATGTTCGGGACGGACTACGGTGCCGCGGGTCTCGATGATGTCGTTCTCACCGAGCAGCCGAGTGGTACCGTGCTCGGGGCGTTCGGGTTCGAGGCCGACCTGGAGGGATGGACACCGGATTTCCTGTCGCCGTTGGGGACGGAGTTCGGAGTCGCGCCGCTCTCCGACTACCTCATCTTGGATACGTGCGGTTGCGGGATGTCCGGGAACGTCATCGAGATGCACGACGAGAACGGAGAGCATCCGCGGGGCCAGCACGAGATCCTCCAGTTTCCCCCGATCGACGTGCTGAACGACGTGACGCCGTTCCTGAGCGGAGACCCGGACCGGTTCGTACTCTTTGCGGAGTGGGACCAGTATGCGGGTCTCCCACGCGCGGGGGGCGTGTTCTACCGCACGCTCTGGCAGTACTATCCGTACACCTGTGAGGCGACCGGAGAACCGGTTTGGTCGCCACCCGTCGGCCAGCCCACGTTCTTCTTCACCGGAGAGGTTCCGGAGTGCGTCCGATACAAGACCTCCGGCAGCGGGAATGACGTCGTTCCCGGAGACGCCGAGCAGGTCCGGTTCCTCTACGAACTCTACGCCTCCTGTGACGCCTTCGGGATCCCGCCGGAGGACTGCGAAGGGACGAACGAGACCCCGCTCCTCGACAACATCCAGATCCGGTTCACCGAAGCTCCGGTCGCCCCGCAGATCGGCGTCGACTATGCACTCTCGTTCCAGGATGGGTTCTGTCAGGGATCGGCGATGAACGATCCGCACCGCCCGGGGCGCGCGGATGTGACGAGGATGCACAGCTTCGGGGCGCTGCCGTACGTACTCGCGGACTCGCTCGCCATCGGCGGCCCGGTCGTGACCAGTCCGGACAACCAGTGGGAGGCTCGGCTCTGGTTCCGCGTGGCACGGCTCGGGCCGGGGGCCGACGGGAACTACGCCGCCTGGAAGAACGGCGTTGCCTCGGCGCGCGGGGTCGACATCGAGGCCGGTGAGTTCGCGTACGGGTGGATGGACTCCTGCCAACTCGGTACGCAGGCCTTCCGGAACAAGTTCGCATCGTACCTGCGAGAGGATGAGTGGGCGGCGTTCGGCCGAAGCGGCCCGGAACTCTCGGACGATACCGAGATCATCCCCGATGACGTGCTCTTCCCGGGAACGCAGATCGAGTACTTCCTGTCCTCCAACTACCTGAACGGGAACGGAGACCAGTATCTGCTACCCGATACGACCGGCGGGTTCTTCAGCGAGTTCGAGATCCTGCCCCGGTGGACTCAGGTCGGTGAACACGACTACCGCCACCCATGTGTTCTCTACGTCGACATGGAGAACGCCGGTGCGCAGTACTACATCGAGCAGGCGATGGACGCGGCCGGAATCGCCCACGATCGCTACGATTACCTCTCTTCCACCGGCAGCGCCGTCGGTCCGCTGGCGAGGGGCCTGGACGGAGTCAGCAACAACGGGTGCACGTTGCTGCAGCTGATGGGCTATCGCGGTGTCTTCGTCAGCAGCGGTCGGATCGAGAACAGTACGATCGGGACGCCGGGTGACTACCAACTCTTCTCCGACTTCCTCACGTCGAGCGCGTGCGAGGGCGTCGGGAGACGCGGCCTCATCGTGAACGGGATCGGTGCAGCGATGTCCGTGGAGAACCAGGGAGCAGCGCTGGCCGTGGCTGCTGGGGTGTCCCTCCTCGATCCGGACTACGGCGTGTTCTCCGGCGATCCAGGACCGTGCACGGAGCTCGAGGCTCCCGGAACCGCCGCGTACGGCACGTCGAACTCCGGCGGGAGCTACGACTACGACGTCTACGGAGACGGTTGCGTGTCCTCGAACGGGTTCGATGTCCTGTCATCGGTGGGCAGCGGGGTCGGCAATCGGGTCTATGTGGACGCCGGGAACGGCGGCGAAACCGAGTTCGCGCAGATCGTGAACGACGTCGCCGGCGGTACCGAGTATCGCACGGTGTTCGACGGCACATCCTGGCACGTCCTGACGGAGCGGGACCCATCCGGGAACTGCGAGGTGACGACCGCGTCGCGAGTCGCGGCCGCGGCAAACGAGCTGCAAGCTGCGGTCGAGTGGATCTATGGAGTCGGCGCGCTTTCTGGGTTGTGCGAGGACGACTGCAGGATCGTCGATCCCGCGGACGCCCCGGGATTCGGTGATGCAGCGGCAACCCGCCTGTACCAGAGCACGCCGAACCCGTTCCATCCGATGACGACGCTCCGGTTCTCTCTTGCGCAGGACGGGCCCGCCAAACTCACGATCTTCGACGTGAGCGGGCGGCAGATCCGGACCTTGGTCGATGGAGTGCAGGCGGCAGGGCCGCACGAGGTCGTCTGGGATGGCCGGAGCGACCGAGGAGAGCCCGTCGCCAGCGGTACGTACTGGGCACGACTCGAGTTCGCGGGCTACTCGGGTTCGTCCCGGATGGTCCTCTTGAAGTAGCGGGAAGCCCTGCGGCACGGATCTCGACCTGGAGCACAGAGGTTGCAGGCGGAAGGCCGCCGGACTCCGCTGAACGCGGACGAACCTGGGCTTACGGAGTTGGAGTCGAGGCCGCTGATAGTGCGGGCGCCGGGTTCTGATCGACTCGGCGCCCCTCTCCGTAATGGGCACCCCACGCCGCCACCACATGGCGCCCGCACGCCCCGGTTCTCACGTCCCGGTCCTCACGCCCCGGTCCTCACGCCCCGGTCCTACACGCCTCCGTCCGTAGTGCCGCACACGGCTGCCGGGCGCACGCAATCCGGGGTACATCGACATTCTCGATAACGCTAGTCTACTCGGTCGTACGTGGTCACCCCGAGGGGAGTCCCATGATTCCGAAGACATGGTTGGGACGGATCCTGAGCCTATGGGACGATCTCCGTTCCAGCTACTGGTTCGTTCCCCTCCTCATGTCGATCGCGGCTTCGATCAGTGCGGTGATCCTCCTCGACATGGACCGGAGACACGAACCGTCGCTCGGCGAGTTCTTCGGGCCCTTCTCTCTCTCCTCCGAGGCGACGCGCTCCGTCCTCTCGACGATCACGGGATCGGTGATCACGGTCACCGGCGTCGTGTTCTCGATCACCGTGGTCGCGCTGACTCTGGCCTCGTCCCAGTTCGGTCCACGTCTCCTCCGTGGGTTTCTCCGGGATCGATCGAACCAGTTCGTGCTCGGAACGTTCGTCTCGACCTTCCTCTTCAGCCTGATCGTGCTGCGCGGAGTCAAGAACGACTACCTGCCGATCCTCGCCTCGACCGTGGCCGTTCTTCTCGCCGTGGGAAGCGTCTTCGTTCTCATCTACTTCATCCATCACGTCACGACATCGATCCAGGCGCCCAGCGTGATCGCGAACGTCGGACGGGAACTCGTGTCGGCAGTGGAGAGGTTCACATCGGACGAACCGGCTCAGGTGAGGCCAGGAACGCAAGACGCGAGCGACGGGGAAACGCCAGGCGCGGAATCTGAGAGCGCGTCAATCGGACGCGCACCCATCGAACACGCGCCAGCTGGACGCAACGCGTCCGGGGGCGGACAGCGGGGCGGACACGGGGGCGGAGACGATGACCAAGCCGTGGGCCGGACCGGCGCTCAGAAGCATCGGGGCGCGACTGTTCGATCCCGTTCGGCCGGGTTCCTCCGCGTCATCGACCGATCGGGCCTCGTCGATCTCGCGGAGGAGCACGACTTCTTCCTCGAGATCGTGGTGCGGCCGGGTGAGTTCGTGCCCCTCGATCGGGTCCTCGCGGTGGTGGGCGACCCTGTCACCGACGCCGTCTTGGACGATATCCGCGGCGCGTTCGTCCTGGGGGACAGGCGCACCGAGATCCAGGATCCGGGGCTGCTCGTCGACCAGCTCGTCGAGATGGGGGTGCGGGCTCTGTCTCCCGGCGTGAACGATCCCCATACCGCGATCCAGTGCCTGGGACGGCTCGGCGACGGACTCGGCCGTCTCGGGGCGAGGTACTGGCCCGCGTTCCGCCATGCGGACGAGGACGGGCGGGTGCGAGTCATCGAACCGCGTACGGAGTTTGCGGCGTTCGCCTGGCGGGCCTTCGCTCCGTTTCGTCAGTACGGTTCGGGCGATCCGACCGTGGTCGTCGCCCTCGTCGAGGCGGCGGGACTCGCGGCCGCGAGGTGCATTCGCGACGCGGATCGGGACGCGCTTCGGGAAGTCGTCGACGAGACGCTCGCGGCGGCCCTCGCCAAGACATCGATGTCGTCGAGTGACCGGAGCCACATCGAGGACGCCCGGGAGCAGTTCGAGTTCCGCCTCCAGGCCGAGCGCAGCCTACCTTGATCGAATGCGATCAGCGCGGGTGGCGCGTCAGGCTTCGGAGACGAACGGCGCTGGCTCCGGATTGATCTCGTACCGGGACGACAGGTCCAGGATCGGGCGGAACATGGCCGAGACGCCGCAGTACCGGGTCTCCGAGAGTTCGATGGCGCGCTCCAGTTTGCTCGTGTCGAGGTCTTCGCCCCAGAAGCGGTAGACGACCACCATCTTCGTATAGACCTTGGGGTGCTCGTCCGACATCTCCGCTTCGATGTCGACCTCGAACTTCGTGTACGGAACGCGCATCTTGGTCAGCATCGAAGCGACGTCACTCCCCGTGCAACCCGCCAGTCCGAGCAGGAGGAGTTCCTTCGGGCGGATTCCCGCGTCCGAGCCACCGAACTCCGCGGGACCATCCATGGGCACCCAATGCTTGCTGTCCGTGATTCCCATGAACGTCACACCCTGGATGTGCACTGCGCGCGCCTTCTTCATGCCACTTCCTTTCGTTCACGCTCGAGAGGCTCTTCCTCTGGACGCATGCCGACATAGGTGGGTAACGGGCCTGGCGTCTCCGCCGCCGCCACCCGTACATCTGGTCGGTACCCTCCCACCCGTGTGAAGGTAGGTGGTGGCCGGATGATTGGGGAGGGCAGAGTCACAATCGGTCTCCAGTCAACGAGATGCGGCGTTCTGGCCCTGTGGGGGCGCCCGCGCGCTGGCCCCCGGGAGCATGTGATTCGCTGAGATAGGTTTGGGCCCCACGCCATCCGCAATCTCCCGGCCACAACCCTTCTGCTACACTTCCGGCCGACGATCCACGCGGATCGGCCGACCCCCGAGCAGACAATCCAACCCACTTCCTTCGGCTCTGGCGGGTCCCCCCGGATAGAGCAAGCCGGGAGGATGATATGTCCCGTTCGTGTCTCCGTACGTGGCTTCTCGTTGGGATGTGTTCGGCCTCGCTCGCCGGACTGCTCGCTTCACCCGCTCAGGCGGCGACCTTCCACGTTCCGGGGGACTTCCCGACGATCCAGGCGGCGGTCGACGCGGCTGCCTCGCTCGACACGATTGCGGTCGCGCCCGGGACGTACTCCGGCGTGGGGAATCGCGAGATCCAGTTCCTCGGCAAGGACGTCCGCGTCATCGGCATCTCTGGTTCGGGCTCGACGATTCTCGACTGTGAAGACGCCGGGCGGGGATTCGACATCCGGGGCGGTGAGTCGAACGCCGCCCTGATCGAAGGGCTCACGATTCGAAACGGTGCGGCGCTCGCCCTGACCTGGCCGGGTGCGTTCGCCGGAGGGATCTCGTGCCGGGGGCTCTCCCATCCCACCATCCGCGACGTGGTGATCGAGGGGTGCAACGCCAGGCAAGGCGGCGCCATCGGATGCGCGGACTCGAGTCCGATCGTCGAGGACTGCGTCCTCCGCGACAACACGGCCGTGAACACGGGCGGTGCGGTGTCGCTCCTCAACTTCTCCGACCCGACCTTCACTCGCTGCGTCATCACCGGAAACGCCGCCCGGATCGGCGGCGGTGTACAAGTGGATCTGAGTGAGCCGATCTTCCGGTCCTGCACGATCGCGTCCAACGCCGCCACCGAGTCCGGCGGGGGGGCCGTCGTCCAGCGTTCCGTGGGGGCCCTCTTCGAACGAGTTCTCTTCTCGGCGAACTGCGCCGCCGTCGGGACGGACTTCGCCATGATCGACGCTGCGGGAACCGCGACGATCGACTGCTGCGCGCTCACTGCCGCCGGCCTCGACGTGGGCCCCGGTCTCCTCATCGAAGCCGGCGGGCGGGTGCTCTCGGATCCCAGGCTCTGCGCTCCCGCGCCGTGCAGCGGCGCTCCTCATGATGACGGGAGCTACGGCCTCGCAGCCGACAGCCCATGTCTTCCCTCCGCGTCACCTTGTGGACTCCTCATCGGTGCGCTCGACGAGGAGTGCGCGGAGCCGTCCGGAGTGGGCGACGACGGTGCGGGTCCCGACGTCCCGGTACAGAATGTATCATGGGGCGAACTCAAGCGGATGATGAGGTAGTACGTCCACCGCGAGCGGACGCGCCGTCACCGAAACGATCGAGGAACGGATGACGGCGCGCAGTTGCGCGGCCGTTTGGGCCGCCGACTGCGTGTGCCAGCTGGGACCGCCTGTGGATCGAGGATCGGCGCGGAGCCGGAGGGATGTGGGGCCACGCCCGTGCGGGAGGCCAGCTGGGGCGGGATCAAGGCGATGTTCCGCTGACCCGAGGTCGTGCCTCAACGGATCGAGTCACTCTTCCGGCTTGTCCTTACACAGCCGCACCGGCGACAATCGAAGACGCTGCTGGAACCCGCCGCTTGCCCCGTGAGGAGGTACCTCATGCCCCCGGCCCCGCGGACCAACTCGTCGCGCACCTCGTTTGCGTTCGTCCTGCCGCTCGTTGTCGCTCTGCCGCTTGCGGTCGTTCTGCTGCTCGCGTCGTGCCGGATCGCCGGTGCTCAGGTCGACGCTGGATACGGGGATTACGTCGACTGGTTGGGGTGGGCTCGCGTTGCGGAGGGCGATCACTACGGACTGGCCTCGAGCGTGGACCCGACCGGTAGTCGTTATGACTACAATCACTACGAATCTCCGCCGGGGTTCATCCTCACCAACCGCGATGTGGTCGCCAAGACGATCCGTGGACCGGGGATCATCTACCGCTACTGGATGCCCCATCGGTCCGCGCTCACTCCCTACTACATCCGCATGTACTTCGATGGGGAGTCGACTCCGCGGATCGATACGACCTGCACTGACATCCTGAACGCCGACTACAGCTACTTCCAGGTTCCACTCGTCACGACGTTCGCGGGCGGACAGGTCTCCTACGAGCCGATCGCGTTTCGGGACTCGATCCGGATCGAGACCCAGAACATCTCGGGCACGCAGCACTACTATCACTACGGCTATCGGACGTTTCCTCCGGGTACGCAGATCACTTCTTGGACGGGCGCGCTCGATCCGTTCCAGGCCATCGCCCGCACGAAGACGATCGAGTTGTTCGAGAACTGCGGCACCCATCCGGCCGGCCCGAACCCTGACGCGGTGCGGGCGACGACCGGCTCGACTTCCGTTCCGGCCGGAGGATCGCTCACGTTGGCGAGTCTCGCCGGCCCTGGCGTCGTTCGTCAGCTCAGCGTGAAGATGGATGGGGCCACGGACACACAACTGGACGAGGTGCGTCTCCGCGTCTGGTGGGACGGTGACCAGGCACCTTCGATCGACGTTCCCGTCGGCTGGTTCTTCGGGGCCGGGCACGATCGCGAACCGTTCCGGAGTCTCCCGATGGGTACGGATTCGCCGGACGGGTTCTACTGCTACTTCCCGATGCCGTTCCATGCGGTGGCCTTCGTCGAGCTGTTCAACCCGCTTTCGGTTGCCGTTCCGATCACGTCGGCCGTGGTCGAGTACGTGCCCACGGACGTAGATCCGGATCTCGGATACTTCCGCGCAACTGCTCGCGACTATGTTCGGACGGAGGATTCGGACGAGTTCACGATGGCGGAGATCGCCGGCAACGGTCACTACGTGGGCAACTTCCTCTACCTCGATCAGGACGCGGACAGCGACTGGATGCTCGAAGGGGACGACATGCTCCTGGTCGATGAGGCCGAGTTCATCAGCGGCACGGGCCTCGAGGACGCGTACAACGGCGGCTACTACTACAACTGGGTCTCGAACCCACCTCCCGAGCCGGAAGGCCCGGCGCCCGTCTTCGCGATCCGTCCCCTCCATGGGATCCTCAGACGGGAGCGAAGCGCAGATCCTCCCTACGCCCGTGCCGATCAGTACCGGTGGATGATCGCTGATCGCGTTGCGTTCCGATACTCACTCGACGTCTCGATCGAAACCGATTACTCGGAGGTGGGCGCGCGCTGGAAGTCCGTCGTCTATTGGTACGTGCTGCCGATTCCCGCGATCGACGCTCCGGCGCCGTCAGAGTCGGAGCGGAGCGCGATCGAGCTTGTCCCGATCGAACCGAACCCCGCCGCGGACGAGATCGCCATCCGCTTTGCGCTTGCCGGAAAGCGGGACGTCTCCCTGGACCTGATCGATGTGACGGGGCGCAAGGTGGTGACGTTGTTCCAGGGCCGGAGTTCGCTCGGCGAACACGTGGTCCGCGCGCGGCCCCGGGAGCTTGGGGTCCCGAGTGGCGTCTACTTCGTTCGTCTGACTGCACTGGGTGCCGGCGAAGAGGTGGCAGAAGCGCACACGTCGGGAGCGGGGAGCCAGCCCCTGCAACGGAAGATCGTCCTGCTTCCCCGCTGACGCGGGAGCGCACTCAGCGAAGGACGAACAGCTTCGCGCTCGGCGCCACGTAGGCGGGTCGGCCGAGGCCGTCCTGCGGCTCCGTACGCACGTGCGCGAAGTAGACGCCGCTGGGGAGCGGGGCGCCGTCGTCGTCCCGTCCGGACCAGCGATACTCGACCTGCCCGGGGCGAACCGCGTGGGGCGTGAGGCTTGCGACGAGGACGCCTCCGGGCGAGAGCACTTCGAGCGGTGGAGTCTCGTCGCCCGCAGGGGCGTGGTTCCAGAAGATGCGCTGGATTCGCACGCCCGGGAGTCCGATGACCCGTAGCTGTTGCGCTGCGTCGATCGTGGAGCCCTCGCCCGCGCCGCTCGGGTCGACGAACGCGCGCCCGACGAGCAGCCCGTTGTGGAGTTCCGACGCGACGAAGCGACCTTCGGGAAGGAAGTCCAGGAACGGGACGCCGTAGCAGTACGCGCCTTCCGCACGAGTCGGGTCGCAGCACGGACCGTCGAGTTCGTGCCAACGGAACGGATGCTCGTAGTATGCGACGCGGGTCGGAGCTCCGTCGGGGCCGAGTCGGAAGATCTGGATCCCCTTGTTGTACCAGGCCACGTAGCACTCGGTGCCGCCGGTCACTGCGCTCGCGATCACGTACGGATCGTGCACGCTGTGACAGGTGTCGTCCGGTTTGAACTCCGCGATGTATGTCGGTGGCTCGGGCGTGGCCTGGAAGACTGGGGTCGTGTCCCAGATCCGGATGTGTCCGTCTTCCAGTTCGTCCGCGGTCACGAGGTAGGGCGTGTCTGGTACGAGGCCGGCCGAATGGGCGTGCGTTCCTTCCGCCTGCTCCGCGTCCTGGGGGAACCAGGTGAGGAGCTCCGGGTGACCGCCGTTGTCGCCGCAGACGGACGGAGAGGCTCCGCAGAGGAACGGCGCTTCGCCGACGTTGCCTTCGAGAATCTCCCACCTCAGTCCCATCGACTTGGACGTGATGATGATGCCGTTCGAGACGTAGGTGTCGTGGTCGTAGAAGCCGACCGTGCCCTCGGGGCGCGTGTGCTCGTGGCAGAGCCAGAGCGGATCCGACGCGTGTGCCTCCCGCACATCGTACATGTGCGTTCCCTCGCCGTAGCGGATGCCGGCGACATAGAGGATGCCCTGCTCGTCGACGAAGATCCGGTGGACCTCGGGCACCGCGCTCTCCTTGCAGACCGGCCTCCCGTCCACGAGATCCGCCTGGGAGCAGGCGCAGAAGTCCGACTCGGGGATCTCCCCGACCCGGAGAGGCTCCAAGGGCAGGCTGAGGTCGATGATGCCGATCGGGCCGTGTCTCTCCGCGGCATAGGCGAAGGTGCCGTGTGTCTTCACGCTGAGGTATGCGTTTCCGTCGGGGACGCTGACGCCGAAGGTCGGGTACGCGGTCAGCCGGGTCGGGTGGGCCGGATCCGTGATGTCGATCACGTAGAGCGAGTCCGCGGCGAGGAGCGCGACTTCCTCGCCCGAGGCCTCGTCGTGGTAGGCCGCAACGCCGAAGATCCCCGCGGGAGACGCGACCGGGTACTGCCCGGTGATGGTGATCCCGAGGCTGTCGGCGCCCCACGCGTCCCAGGGAGCTCCGAGGCCGCCGGCTCCCGGATCGAGGTCATGGGCCGAGACAGGACGTCCGAGCGTGGAGACGAAGAGGCCGACCGCGGCGACGGCAAAGAACGCGCGGACCCAACCCCTGGCGTCCAATGTGCTCGAAGTGACGGGTGCAGTACGTCCCTGCCCACGGCTCCCGGGGGCGTCCATTCTCATCGGTCGATTCTCCTGTTCTCGCGGCAACTCCGAGGGTGCCGGGTAGAGCCGTCCCGGTCAACAGTCACTCCGCCTGCTTCGTTTCGTCCTATACTCGGGCTCCGTCGGTGGGGGCTGTCGATCCGCTGTTCCAGCACGCGCTGTCGCCGCCGGGACGCGGATCCGCGGCGCCGGCACGCGGTGTCGGGCCGCTGCCCAAGCGGCAGCCCGACCCAACCCCGAACCCGATCCTGGAGGACGCATTGAAGCTGTTTCTCGTCGATGGAACGTACGAGCTCTTCCGGAACTTCTACGGTGCACCCAAGGCGAGTTCCGCGACGGGCGCGGAGGTAGGAGCGACCCGAGGTGTGATGCGCTCACTGCTCGCGTTGATCCGGGACGAGTCCGTCACCCACCTCGCCGTCGCGTTCGATCACGAGGTGACGTCGTTCCGCAACCGCCTCTTCGATGGGTACAAGACGGGGGAAGGGATCGACCCCGATCTCTTCTCCCAGTTTCCGCTCGTG
The DNA here is from genome assembly GCA_041390305.1 of Candidatus Eiseniibacteriota bacterium. Lineage (GTDB taxonomy): Bacteria > Eisenbacteria > RBG-16-71-46 > CAIMUX01 > CAIMUX01 > JACKCR01. Next base: position 1,506 of record JAWKQE010000046.1, on the reverse strand, counting down.
GAGAAAGCTCTCTCCGCGCTCGGCGTGGTCATCTGGCCGATGATCGAGTTCGAGGCCGACGACGCCCTCGCCACCGCGACGGCCCAGTGGAGTTCGCACCCGCAGGTAGAGCAGATCGTCCTCTGCAGTCCGGACAAGGATCTCGGCCAGTGTGTCGCGGGGAGTCGCGTCGTCATGTTCGATCGGCGGAAGGGCGTGCGCATCGATGAGGAAGGAGTGAAGGAGAAGTTCGGCGTACCGCCCGCTTCGATCCCCGACTATCTCGCACTCGTCGGGGACGCGGCCGATGGCATCCCAGGCATCCGGAAGTGGGGAGCGAAGGCCGCGGCCGCCCTGCTCTCGGAGTACGGCACCATCGACGACATTCCGCGCGATCCCGTCCTCTGGACACCGGACGTGCGGGCCAAGAAGGGGCTGGCGGAGAGCCTCAATGCCCACCGCGCCGAGGCGGAACTCTACAAGACACTCGCCACGCTCCGGACGGACGTCCCCTTGGATGAGACGTTGGAAGAGCTGGAGTGGGGAGGTGCGGTGCGGAGCGAGCTCGAACCGCTCTGTGCGGAGCTGGGTGCGCTCTCGCTGTTGGAGCGAGTGCCGAAGTGGAGACCGGAGTGATGGATCATGTGGATGGCGCGAACTCGCCCGAGCGCGGTCTCCGAAGCTACCGGATCCGCTTCGCGGTGGAGCGTGACGTGCCGGTGGTTCTGCGGCTGATCCGTGACCTCGCGGAGTACGAGAAGCTCGCACACGAGGTGATCAGTACGGAAGACGACCTTCGCCGAACACTGTTCGGACCCCGTCCCTATGCGGAGGTGGTCCTGGCGGAGTCGGTCGTACCCGAGTCGACCGCGGAGTTCGCCGCAGAGTCGGCCGAGGTGTCGACCACGGCCGAGTCGGCCGTAGCGTCGGAGGTGGATTCGGGGTCGGGGCCTGGCGTTTCACCGTCGGTGTTGGGGTTCGCCCTCTTCTTCCACAACTACTCCACGTTTCTCGGGAAGCCGGGCCTCTACCTCGAGGATCTCTTCGTCCGTCCGGAGTGCCGCGGACTCGGCGTGGGGGCAGGGCTGCTGAGACATCTCGCGCGCCTGGCCAAGGAGCGGGGGTGCGGCCGGTTCGAGTGGTCGGTTCTCGACTGGAACCAGCCAGCGATCGACTTCTATCGTCGGCTCGGCGCCGAGCGGATGGAGAACTGGCGGATCTTCCGCGTGACCGGGAAGGCGCTGGACGAGCTCGCGGGCGAGCCCTGATCCCGCGTCGACCTAGATCTGAATCCAAAAACTAGGATCCCGGAATCTCGACGGGATGGTACACTCCTTCCGCGCCTGGTCCCCCCTCGGCGCAGCGATAGCGCTTTGGTTCGACTGGCACGACCAGACCCTCTCGATCGCGCTGTGTCGCCACTCGGACGTGTCTTCGCTGCGTTCCATCTGTTCGCCCGTGCGCGGTGGCACGCGCCCGCGTACGGCCCGCCAGATCCCAAACAAAGGAGCGATCGATGTCACGTTG
>JAWKQE010000045.1:0-42534 GCA_041390305.1 Candidatus Eiseniibacteriota bacterium | reverse complement strand
CCTGCTCGAGGCGTGTCGGAAACGGTGGAAGGCCGACCACAATCGACTCTTTCATCACGTCAGCACCGACGAAGTCTACGGGTCCCTCGGCGAAACAGGCGCCTTCCTCGAAACGACTCCCTACGATCCGTCGAGCCCCTACTCCGCTTCCAAGGCGGCGAGCGACCACATCGTGCGCGCCTATCACCGCACCTACGGTCTCCCCGTGAAGATCACGAACTGCTCGAACAACTACGGTCCGATGCAGTTTCCGGAGAAGCTCATCCCTCTCATGATCCTCAATACGCTCGAACGGAAGCCTCTCCCGATCTACGGCAAGGGGCTCAACGTGCGGGACTGGCTCTACGTCGAGGATCACTGTGAGGCGATCTGGACGGTGATCGAGAAGGGCAGGACCGGACGGACGTACAACGTCGGTGGAAACAACGAGATGCGGAACATCGACGTGGTCGACATCCTCTGCACGATCGTCGCCGAGGAAACCGGCGTCCAACCCCAGGAGCTGCTCGAGCTCAAGCAGTTCGTCACCGACCGCCCCGGGCACGACCTCCGCTACGCGATCGACGCCACCCGGATCCGTGAGGAATGTGGATGGGAACCCGCGGAGACCTTCGACACCGGCATTCGGAAGACGGTGCAGTGGTATCTGTCCAACAAGGACTGGGTCGAGGAAGTGCGCTCCGGTGACTACCGGAAGTGGATGGACCTCAACTACGGGGAACGATAGAGGCGGGAGCCAGCGGGCGGCGGGCCGGTCAGTCCTTCCAGTCGACGACGTCGACCCTGCAGAGCACGGACTCGAGATCGTTGAAGTGGATGTCGACCGGCTCGGCCGGAAGTGGCGGAAGCGTGATCTCCGCGTGCTCCCCGGTCAGGTGGACGCGGAGCCGGGCGTGGCGGCCGCCACCAAAGTCGATGAGGATCGGCATGTATGTACGGAACGTATCGGGGACGCCGCTCTGCTCCACGCGCACCGTGACGAGATACTGCGCGTCGCCGTCCCGCACCGACTTCCAGCTGAACGTGTACTCCGGCAGGTCTGTCCCGAAGACCCACTGATCGAAGAACCAGTCGAGCGGGGCACCTGCGCGTGCCTCAACCGGATGAAGTCGGATGTCGACGCGCTTCCCGCCATACTTCGTGTGGAAGTCACGAAGGAGACCGGTGAAGAGGGACTCGTCCATCGTGTTGATGTCGAGAAGGAGATTCCGGAGCATGTGGAGCACCCACGCGCCCTTCTGGTAGACGATGAGGTCGTAGTCCCCGGCCGTGTCCTCGGTGTCGTTCCGGTAGCCGAGCCAGATCGGGCCGGACTCCTGTCCGCTTCCGACCAGGTACTTCCTGTTGCCGAAGATCTCGTCGCGTGAGTCCCGGAGTCTCCGGAAGAAGGTCTCCGGCTCGCCCAACCCCGACTGGAGGAACCAGAGCGCGCTGTACTCCGAGAACGCTTCGCTCAGCCACTGATCGTGATACGAGACGAAGTCGACACCGGTCCCCCACCACTGATGCGCGATCTCGTGAGCCCGGAACGTCTCGGAGGCGCCATCCTCGTCCTCTCCCTGGAACGTGGCCCAGGAGAGCTGGATGAGCCCGGTGAACGCCTCTCCGTGACCCGTAGGTGACTCGACGACCTCGATTCGGTCGGCCCGGCACGGACCGAGCAGCGTCTGGTAGAACGCGAGCGAGTTCGCCACATCGGCCGCGACCCGCTTCTCCATGTCCTTGCCCGAGGTGATCCCCTCTTCGATCAGCGCGCGAGAGATCTCGCCGTGGTGCTTGGTCGAGTAGTGCACCGTGACCGGCGGGATCCGTTCGTCCTCGATCACATACTCGTCGAAGAAGCCGAGACCGAACGTCACGTTCCGCGTCGGCGTCGCGATGCTCCAGCGGGAGGTGGTCTTCCCGTCCTTCGTCTCCTCTCCCGAGTTCCGTCCCACACTGACCAGGCTCATGGAGGACGGGTAGACGTAGGTCAGGTCGAATGTCGAGGGGATCCGACTCCCCGAGCGTGGATACCAGCCGGTCGAACTCTTCAGCGTGATCCAGTTGCCGCCGCGTTCGATCACATCCCCGTGATAGCGGAGATGGAGATGACGCTCCTCGCTGGCCGCCGGCATTTCGGCCGCCGCGCCCTCGACGGACCGGCTCGTCGAGATCCAGATCGTGGGCTCGTCCTTCTCGCGCCCGAAGAGGACCGGCGGGCCACCATCCCAGCGTGCCTCGTCGAGTTCGAGATCCGGGTGGAGCAGAAGACGGATCCACCCGACGCCATCGCTCCGAAAACGGACGGTGAGATCGGCCTGCGCCTCGAGGTCCAGACCCGACTCGATGTCGAGGGAGAGGTCGTAGTGGGGGATCTCGAACCTCAGAACGTCCTCGTACGATTCCTGGAGGGACGCAGCGTAGTCGACTGGCCGATGGTGCATCGTGATGGGAGTCCACTCGTCGACGAACTTCGTCTCGTCGACCGAGAGCGTCACCTCTTCGGCGGACAGCGGATCGACCTCGAAGCAGTAGGTGTCCCCGTTCCCGCCTTCGGTCTGGACGTAGAAGTAGTCGGTAAAGGACCCGTCGAGAACCGCCTGCCGCATGGGATCGGTCGGGAGGTATCCCGCGGCGGAGTGCATGAACTTGTCCGCCGTCTTGGAGATCTCCCCGGAGGCAAAGGGAAACGCCCGAAGCATCTGGGCGGGAGTATGGTCGCCGAAGAAGAGGAACATCCGATCGAACGAGAGATCGACCGACGTCTCCCCACGCACCCGACGAAGCTGTTCCTGTTCCACCGCGATCGGTGGACGGTAGACGAAGCGGCCCGCCCCTTCGAACACGAAGGACCTGGTCCGCCCACCGACCGGCTCACAGGCGTACAGCAGGCCGTCATCCAGAGAGATCCCGGCGCCGTCGCGTTCGAAGACGAATCCGCGGACCGGGGCCACGCGACCGGGATCGAGCGAGAGCCCGCTGAGCGAGTCGTCGAGCGCTTCGAAGTAGCCGGTGGCGGCAGACGTCGAGGACGAGGCCGCATAGGCCGCGGAGATTGGTGCGAGAACGGACGCCTGCTCGGCACCCATAAGGAAGGAGATGTCCGGCGCCGACAGGAGGAAAGCCCCCAGGAGGATGAGGACAACCCGCCCGGCACCACTCGCACGCAGCTCCGGTTCGGGAAGTGGGCGTGTGTCCCGAACACGCCGCCCTGAAGTCCCACGTTCGGACACCCGGCCAGTTTGAACCTTCGTCCAGGGAACGTCCAGCGGGAAGAGTCGCACCGAGAGCGCCGTGGCGATCCGCTCTCCACCGCCGTCGTCGACCGCCGTTCCGGCCGCGAGTTGCACACCCGTGCCCGGCAGAAGTGGATCCGTCCGGAGCGCGGACTGTGATAGGCTCCCCATATTCCTTCTAGAGCCTCCCGATGCGAGATCTGCCCATCTCGGATCGATGCATTTCCGTACGGGCCCGTAGCAGGCTGCGGAACACTCCTCCTCGACTGCGCAGCAGGCGTGGAGTGAAGGCGTATTCCGCAGATCTGGACGCACGACAGGACATGGCAGATTGCCGAGGTGAACCCGCGGGGGACTCGTCGGCAACCTGCCAGAAGGAGCCGCATGATGTTCTCAGTGACCGCTCGTTCCCGTTCCAGGTCCACCTCTCGATCCCACTCTCGAACCGGATCTCGATCCGGCTTCCGATCTCGAGCCTCGCACCGTGTGGTGACCACGCTGCTGGTCGGACTCGCCACCGGACTCGTCGCTCCCCGCGCTTCGGCCGTCTGTGCCTACCCGCATCCTGCGGGGTTCGTGGACACACCCGGTGAGGCCTATGACATCGCGTTCTCCGGCGACCATGCGTTCGTCGCGGACGCGGCCGGCGGAGTCCGTGTCCTCGACATCGCGGACCCGTCTTCTCCCACGGAAGTCGCCACCTGGTCGGGCGCGGCAACGGTGCTCGGGGTCGACGTATCGGGTTCCCACCTCTACGTCGCGGACTTCGAGACCGGACTCCACATCGTCGACGTGAGCGACCCGCTCGCGCCTACGGAAGTCGACGCCGTTCCCACGCCCGGCAATGGACACGACGTGCTCGTCGTGGGGCCCTATGCCTACGTCGCAGTCGGCGCAGCCGGACTCCAGGTCGTCGACGTGAGTGATCCGACGAACGCCACGATCGTGGGAACCTGGAACTCGCCCGGTACCGCGTACGGCCTCGACTACGATGGAACCTATCTCTACCTCGCGGACGGCCCCGCGGGACTCCAGATCGTCGACGTGTTCCATCCCGACAGCCCTGGGGCATTCGGCAACTGGGCGACGTCGAGTTCGGTCCAGAACGTCGTCGTTTCGGACGGAGTGGCGTATCTGGCGAACCTGGAAGATGGTCTCGCGATCGTCGATGTCCACCTTCCCATCTTCCCGAACCTCGTCGGTTCCTGGAACGCCGGGGGCACGACCGAGGGGATCGCGAAGGACGGAAACCTGGTCTATCTGGCGCGCCAATCCGGCGGCCTCGACATCATCGACGTCACACAGACGAACGCGCCCGTTCGGATCGGCTCCTGGAACACTCCGGCCACGGCCCGCGAGGTCGGCGTCACGTCGTCTCTCGCCTACGTGCTCGACGGAGCCGGCGGTGTCCAGGTCATCGACGTGAGCTCCCCCTACGGCCCCGAAGTCGTCGGGAGCCTCGAGGCGAGTGCCCCGATCGCACCGACCGATGTGGAGATCGTGGAGGATCTCGCCTACGTCGCGACTCACCAAGGGCTCCAGATCGTCGACGTGAGCGACCCAGCCAATCCGCTGGTTCGTGGGGCGCTCGCCCTTCCGGAGCGTTCGGATCGGGTCGCGGTGTCCGGCCAGGTGGCCTATGTCGCCTGCCAGGAGTCCGGGATACGGATCCTCGACGTTTCGGACCCGGACAGCCCGTCACACCTCGCCGCCTGGCCCTCCTTCGCCTACGACGTGTTTGTGGCAGGGACGAGGCTCTACGTCGCAACCGGTGGAGACGGCATCGAGGTGATCGACGTAAGTACGCCGAGTGCTCCGAGCCTGATCGGATCGATCGACACTCCCGGCATCGCTCGATCGATCGTCGTGGTGGGCGACCGTGCATTCGTCGCGGACTACTTCGCCGGCCTTCGTATCTTCGACGTCGGCAATCCGGCCGTGCCGGTCGAGATCGGCGACTGGAACTCACCCGGGTTCGCACTCGACGTCGCGGTCCAAGGCGGGCTTGCCTATCTCGCCGACGGCATCGAGGGCGTTCACGTGCTCGACGTCAGTGACCCGACCGCGCCCTCCCACCTCGGCAGCTACGACACTCCCGACTTCGCTCGCGGGATCGCAGAGTCGAACGGGATCCTCTTCGTCGCCGAAGGCTCGGCCGGTACGTTCATCGTCGATGCGACGGACCCATCCGCACCACGCCCGGCCGGCAACTTCCCCAGCACCCTGGCTACGGAGCTCGCGGTGGCCGGGGACCTGGTCTTCGTCGCGTCGACGGACGAACTACTCGTGTTCGGCCACGACTGCATCCTCGCCCCCGCCGGCGCGCCCACGTCGCCCAGCCGGATCGACGGGATCGTGCTCTCGACTCCTGCTCCCAATCCGACGGCCAGTCGGACGTCGATGACCTTCGCCCTCGAGTCCGACTCCCCCGTCAGGCTCACCGTCCACGACGCGAGTGGACGCCTCGTGCGGACTCTGCGTGACGGAGTGACGCCGGCCGGCATCCATGTGGAGTCCTGGGATACTCGCGACGAGTCCGGGGTGGCGGTGGAGAGCGGGGTCTACTTCGTGCGGATGACCTCGAACCGGCGAGCGGCGACGGAAAAGCTACTCGTGGTCCGCTGACGAGTTCACGTTTCGACCGGGCGGCCCTGCCGTCCGACTGACGCAAGCAACGACGCAAGCAACAAGGGAGGAGTGCACGGTGACGAACCCGTCCCAGATCGACCCGCGGGTCTTCGACCTCTACGACGAGTACTGTCACGGCCGGATCGACCGACGGGAGTTCCTGAAGCGCGCGAGTGCGATCACGGCCCTGGGCGTCACCGGGCTCGAGATGGCCCAGGCACTCCTCCCCCGCTACGCTGCCGCCCAGACGATCTCGTTCACCGACTCCAGGATCAAAGGGAACTACGTCGACTACGACTCACCGGGGGGAACGTCCGGCCGGATGCGCGGGTACCTCGTGCGGCCCACAAGCGAAGGGCCGTTCCCGGCCGTGGTGATCTTCCACGAGAACCGTGGGCTCAACCCGCACATCGAGGACGTGGCCCGTCGCGCCGCGGCGGATGGCTTCCTCGCACTCGCGCCGGACGGACTCTTCCCTGTCGGTGGATACCCAGGGAACGACGACGATGGCCGCGCCCTCCAGAAGAGCCTCGATGGTGACCGACTCGACCTGGACATGATCGCGAGCGCGCGGTTCGTCAAGGACCACGAACTCTCTACGGGGAAGCTCGGCGCCATGGGATTCTGCTGGGGCGGCGGCATGACGAACCGTCTCGCCACCCGCCTCGGGTCCGATCTCACCGCCGGAATCCCGTTCTACGGCGCTCCACCCGCTCTGGAAGACGTCGCGAAGATCGAAGCGAAGATGCTCGTCATCTACGCCCAGACCGACCCGCGTATCAACGCGCTCTGGCCGGACTACGAGGCTGCGCTCCAGGCGAACCAGGTCGACTACGAAGTCGAGATCTACGACGGTACGCTCCACGGTTTCCACAACAACTCGACGCCGAGGTACAACGAGGTCGCCGCCAAGCTCGCCTGGAACCGGACCGTTGGGTTCCTCCGCGAGCACCTCGGCACCTAGCCTCGCGAGCGGGAAGTATCGTCGCACCAGGGAGGAACGCCCTACCCGCCCCCGGCCAGGAACTGGCCGCGGTGGACGCGTTTCGCGCGACTCGACGTGCAGTATGCCGCAAGGATAGGTCAGAGGCCGGACAGTCGATTGGTTCTCCTTGGCCGATTCGGTGGAAATCGCACGTATCCGTGCGAAGACGAACCCCTTTCGTTTCAGTGACTTCCAGTGCGCCAGGTGTCGTCTATGGAGACGAATCGCCCGGACTGTGGCGCGGCATTTGCCCGCTATCTCGGGTCCCTTGCGCGTCCGCGGGGAACTTGGGACGATCGAACGAGTGCGACGCCTGGGTCGCACGAAGGCAGGACTTCAAGGAGGAGTTGGGGGGAATGAATTCCGTAAAGACAGGACGGTGGCTCGGCTCGGTCGCGCTTTCTCTGCTCGTGCTGGTCCTTGTCGCGTCCGCGGCGCAAAGCCAAGGGGTCGATCTCTCCAGTCTCCCATCCCATCCGAGGCTGCTACTCACTCCCGAAGTCCAGACCCAGATGCGGGCCGAGGCGCTCTCGGGGCCCAAGGTCAGCATGTTCGCCGAGATCAAGCGTCGGGCCGACAGCTACCTGGATGATCCGCCCTCGGTTGGCATGTACAAGATGGTCTGCCTCATCGTGACCGGTGTGATCCAGAACGACAGCGCCTACTTCGAGCGCGCGGCTTCGGACTACGTCTACACGCTCACCACTCGGGGCTGGGCTCCGGAGGTGATCGAGTACTCCCTCGTCTACGACTGGCTCTACGATTACATGACCCCGTCCGAACGCGAGCTCGCTCGGACTCTCGCCCTCGACGCCTACGTCCCCGGCGGTCAGCGGACGGTCTACTACAACCTCGAAGCGAACGAGGCCACCTTCAAGGGGCTGGCCGGGATCGCGTTCTACGGCGACGGCAGCTCCCAAGAGGACGCGTTCTGCCAGACTCTGGTCGATGAGTGGGATGGACGCATGCGGGGCGTGAGGGAGTTCGCGTTCCCCGGCGGTTCCGCCGCCTCCCGCGGTGGTGTCCTCCCGACTCGGAACTACTACTTCCCTGATGGCGGGTACTACAAGGGAAACCACTACGTCCAGAAGGACACCGAGGGCATCGTCACCTACCTGATGGTCTTCGACCAGTGTGGCATCGCCGACCACTGGGACCTCGTGCGCGACTACATCGAGGACTGGGCCGAGTACATGCTCTGGGCTCGCCGTCCGGACAACTGGTCCTCCCGGATGATGTCGGGCCTGCTCTACGGTTGGGAGAAACGCGGCTGGTACGGACTGGGCGCGATTGGATCCTATCTCCCGAACGGCTGGGCCCAGTGGTGGCTCCACTCCCAGACGTGGGGCATCGGCGAGAACGGTAGCTACGACTGGGGACTCCCCGCGATCGTCTGGCGCCCGCAGACTCCGCCCAACATCAACGAACTGCCGATGCACAAGTTCTACGGTGGGAACGGCGAGACGAACGTGCCTGGGACCAGCTGGAGCGAGAAGGTGTTCACCCGGACGGGCTGGAACCTCGACACGGACAACGACGACGTCTACTTCACCTTCCAGGCCGGCGACTTCTTCGGCGACTACTGGAACTTCTACCAGCTCGGGTTCGAGATCTACTACCGAGGCGCGCTCGCGATCCGATCTGGATACTACGAGTCCGGTGGAGGCCACGACTTCGGCTACTACGGGCGGGCCGTCTCCAACAACTGCGTAGTCGTGCTCGATCGGAGCCAAGGCGAACTCGGCGACATCTGGGGACAGGACTGGCTCTACGAAGAGCCGGGGCGCCCCGAGGACATCTACGATGTCGCCGACAACAACGTCTACGACTTCGCCGATGTCGTCGCGTTCGAGCACGGCACCACCGAGTCCGGGCGTCCCTTCGACTACATGAAAGGGATCCTCAAGCCGAACGCCGCCTACTACTACACGAACGGAACGAGGAAGGTCTCGAAGCAGGAACGGGAGATCGTCGCCGACGGACACTACTTCGTCGTCCGTGATCGGGTCGAACTCTCCGGTGGGACGAACAGCGTCCGCTGGCTCCTCCATACGATCGACGAGCCGGAGCTCGATTCGCCCCAGCTGCTCTCGACCACGGTCGCCGGCCATATCGAGACCTACGGTCTCACCTCGTACTCCGCCACCCGGACCGAAGTGGTGCAGGGCAACGACTACGACGGCAAGATCACCGTCGTTCCGCTCGTCCCCGCGGACGCCGTCCTCCGTAAGGTCGGCGGGGCCGGCTACGAGTGCTGGGTCGACGACGGCGATGGGAACGGGCAGAACTTTCCCGTCGACGATCCGGAGCGGCTCACCGGAAAGGACGAGGCAGGACAGTGGCGGGTCGAGACGATCGCGCCGACGGGGCTCGAAACGGACTTCGTCCACGCGATCTGGGTCGGGCGCCCGAACCAGACGATGGCGCCGGTTCGGGCCATCGAGGACGAATCCTCGATCGGGTGCGAGATCGACGGCGTCGGTGTCTACGTCTTCGCCCGCACGCCCGCGTCCCAGGACGGCCTCGACTACGAGATCCAGGGAAGCCTCGAGATCCCGAACGTGATCGAAGGGCTCGTGCCTCATGCCGAGTATCTGGTACAGGTGGGAGGGGAGCAGAGGGCTCTCTTCTCGAGTGAGGTCGGAGGGATCACCTTCGATGCGTCGGGCCCAGCCGCGGTACGCGTGTCTCAGGTTCCGATGGCGTCTCGCTAGCGGAGCGGCCCTGACGAGCGTGTAGCAGGTTGCCGACGGAACTCTCCGCGGTCTGCCATTGGGGGAGGGGATGGTCGGAGCTGCGGCTCGTGACGGCAGAGAGAGTGGTGCGAATCGGGCTCGTCCCATCCGCGTCCTCTACGTGATCGGAAACATGAAGACGGGGGGCTCCGAAGCGCACCTCGTCCGCCTCCTCGAGCGGCTCGACCGATCGCAGGTCGAGCCGCGTCTGCTCCTCGTCCAAGGCAGGAAGGACCTGCTCCCGCCCGAGATCGATCGCGAAGTCCAGACTCGTTGCATGGAGTGCGCGAAGGGGCTGAAGGGCTCGTTCGAATTCCTCACCCGGATCCGGAGTGAAGTGCGCCGGATCGCTCCCGATGTCGTGCAGGTCTACGGCTACCCGGCGGACGTCATCCTCGCCCTGATCGCGCCGACTCTTCCGGGTGTCCGCGTCGTCACGACCCGCCGAGGCAACGAGCAACGCTCGAGACGCAACCTGAGTTACCGGCTCACGAACGGCTTCATCGACTGCGTTCTCTGCGTCTCCAAGGCGGCGGCGGCGCACGCGCACGCGGCGGAAGGGCTCCCCCTCGAGAAGACTCTCGTCATTCCGAACGGGATCGACCTCTCTCGGTTCCCCGAACCGACCAGGACAAAGGACCAGCTCCGGCGCCTCGGCGCAGTGATGAGGCTTCGGCACATCAAAGGAGTCGACCTCCTGCTGGAGGCGTTTTCCCAGGGTTTCGATCCGCCGATCGAACTCGAGATCGCCGGTCCCGCGGACACCGCGTACGGCGAAGAGATCATGGCCAAGCACGAGGGGACCCCGGGACTCACGTTCCTCGGGGACGTTTCCGACGTACCGTCCTTCCTCGGCCGCATCGACTTCTTCGTCCTCCCGAGCCGCTCGGAAGGGATGTCGAACGCGCTCCTCGAAGCGCTCGCAGCGGGGCTGCCGATCGTCGCGACCGATGTCGGAGGGAACGCCGAAGTGCTGGACGACGGCACGGCGGGCGTGCTGGTCGAGCCGACCGCGGAGTCGATCCGGAACGGAATCCAGAGCCTCCTCGACTCTCCCGAGACGGCCTTCGAGCTGACGCATCGTGCACGCGCGCGGGCGGAGTCCGAGTATTCGCTGGACGGAATGGCGCGGCGCTACGAGGAGTTCTACCGGTCGATCATGGCCTAGGTCGAACACGGGGAGCGCCCACCCGCGCCCCTGAGGTCGGCCCCTGCCGAACTGACGACACGGAGCCGTCCAGTGACGACCTACTTCGCCGCTCCGAGCACGAACGCCTCGATCTCTTTCATGTTCTTCGCGAAGTCGAGATGTTCGGCCGCGAAGGCCCGGTTGCGTTCCGCGGCGTCGCTCCCGGACGTCGTCTCTCGGATTGCATCTCGGAGGGCCGCCGCCAACGCATCCGCGTCCATGGCGGGGAAGAGACGGCCCCGCTTCGGATCGCGGAGAAACTCCTGGTTCGCGGGAATGTCGGTCACGACCGGGTAGCATCCCATGGCCAGAGCCTCGAAGAGCGAACTCGAGGCGCCGTCCGTGGTCGAGGTCGAGACGTAGATCTCGTGGCGGGACAGCTCCGTCACGACGCCGTCTTCGGTCAGCTTGCCGGGAAACTCGACGGTGTCACCGAGCCCGAGCTCCGCGGCGAGCGCGCGGAGGTTCGCCTCCTCGGGACCTTCGCCCGCCACCGTGGCGTGGAAACGAACGCCTTCCGCCTTCAGGATTCCGAGAGCACGGATCAAGGTGGCGACGTCGTAGAGCCGCTTGAACCAACGGATCGACAGGATCCGTGCGACGTTGCCATCGGATCCGCCCGGTGCCGCGCGCCTTCCGTGGAACCGCTCGAGGTTCACGCCTCGTGCACGCACGAGGATCCGGTCGCGAGGAATGCCGAGAGAGACGAGACGCGCCCCGACGTGATCCGCCCAGGCGAGGAACCCTTTCGGGTGCCGAAGTGCGACGGCCAGGATGAGCCGGTTGCGGATGCGTCGCGACCAACTGTCCCATGGGTCCTCGAGGATGTCCCCTCCGGCCGTCGCACCGAAGGTGTTCGGCGCCTTTGCGAGCGCCGCGAAGAGTCCGTAGGAGGTGAGGTAGTAGGCGATCGTCGCGTCGGGCCGGAACTCCCGCACGAGCGGACGTAGCCGCCTCACAGCCTCCGGAAGATCACCGAGACCACCGGGATGGATTTCGTCTCCGGAACCCCGAAGCGGAGTGGAGATGGGGCGGGCCCAGTCCGGGATCTTGTGGATGGTCGCGACATGGACATCGTGCCCGCGGCCTTGCAGAAACCGGATCCAACGCTCCGAGTGTGGGGAATCGGGCGCGCCGAGGAAGAGAATCCGCTTCGCGGACGTGTATCGGGATCCCGCGATCGGGTCGTCTGTCATCGGTGAACTCCGTGTCTCCTGCGCGGCCGAAGCAGTCCGGAGTGTATGCATTTGGATAGGGATCCGAAAGCGGTACATACGATGGAGCAGTCTTGGGAGATCCGGCTCACCTCCGTCGGGAATTCCCGTTACGATTCGCTCACGACGATCGAGTCCGGAGCGCTGGACCCGACTTCGCGGACACCTGGCGAGGACGAGGTGGTCTCCAATGGGGAGAGCCCACCATTCCACGGAGGAAGCCCACGTTGCTGAACCGTGCACTCTGCGCACTCGTCCGACTGATTCTCGGGCTTCGCTACCGGATCGAAGTCTCCGGTCTCGACGAGGTCGCCCGGCGGGGGAGGGAACGGATCCTCTTCCTTCCGAGCCATCCGGCGCTCATCGATCCCGTGCTCGTGCTCTCCGTCCTCTATCCGAAATTCGCACCGCACACGATCGCGGACCAGGACGGCGGCGCGGATGGGCCCGGGTTCCGGTGGCTGAGCCAACGGTTCGGCGTCCGGATCATGCCGCTCGTCTTCAAGCGGGGGCCGGAGGCCCGGAAGGCGATCGAAGCGGTGATGGAGGAGAGCGCCCGCGGTCTCTCGAACGGTGAGAACCTCCTCATGTATCCAGCGGGGCATCTGCTCCGGAGCAACCGTGAAGAACTCGGCGCGAACAGCGCGGTCGAGTTCTTCCTCCACGACGTGCCGGAACTCCGTGTCGTGTTGCTCCGCACCCGAGGGCTCTGGGGGAGTCGCTTCAGCTGCGCACGCGAGGGACACGATCCGGACTTCGCGCGTGAATTCCTCACGGGACTGCGCATCGCCTTCGCCAACCTGCTCTTCTTCACTCCACGGCGACGCGTGACGATCGAACTCGTCGAGCCGGCAGACCTGCCTCGGAACGCCGACCGAACGACCCTCAATCGCTACCTCGAAGACTTCTACAACCAGGCGCCGCTCCCACGGAGTACGCACGTTCCGTACTTCTTCTGGGAGGGATCGACGCCGCTAGAGCTTCCCGAACCGGTGCGGGCCGCCCGGACCGGTGAGCTCGAGGAAGTGCCTGCGGCAACGCGAGACATCGTGACCCGCTACCTGAAGGAGGTCTCCGGAAAGGAAGCCCTGTCGGACACCGATCTCCTCGGCGACGATCTCGGGCTCGACAGTCTCGCGCGCGCCGAAGTCCTGGCCTGGCTGAGCGGTGAGTTTGGGTATCCGCAAGGGAACGTCGACGCGCTGCAGACGGTGGGGGACGTGCTCCTCGCCGCGTGTGGGGAGGCGCTCTCCGGCGGGCCGGCCGTGGTCTCGCCGCCCTCGCCCCGATGGTTCGCGGCGGAGGGCCGGGAAAGGCTCACGATCCCCACAGGGGAGACGATCCCCGAGGTGTTCCTGGCGCAGGCACAGCGTCGGATGGGAAACGTGATCGCCGCAGACGAAACGGGCGGCGCTCGGACGTATCGGGATCTCCTCACGGCGATCTGCGTGCTACTCCCGGTGATCTCGAAGCTTCCAGGGCGCACCGTCGGCATCATGCTCCCCGCTTCCGTCACGGCCGTCGTCGTCTACCTGACCGCACTCTTCGCGGGAAAGGTCCCGGTCATCCTCAACTGGACGGTCGGGTCCCGGAACCTCGTCCATGCGCTCGGCGTGGCCGAGGTGGAGAGTGTGCTCACGTCGGAGGCGCTCGTTCGTCGCGTCGCGGCGCAGGGGACGGAGTTCGGTGGGGCCGAGGAACGGTTCGTGTTCCTCGAGACGGTCGCCAAGGGACTCACCCGCTCGGCCAAGCTGCGGGGATGGCTCCGCGCACGGACCGCCTGGCGTGGGCTCGGCAGGGCGAAGGTTCCGTCCACCGCCGTGATCCTGTTCACGAGCGGATCGGAGAGTCTCCCCAAGGCCGTTCCGCTCACCCATGCGAACCTTCTCACGAACCTGCGCGACGTGATCGGACAGGTACGGCTGGAGGAACGCGACCGCCTGCTCGCCATGCTCCCACCGTTCCACTCCTTCGGACTCACCGGGAACCTCCTCCTCTCCGTGCTCGGCGGGCTTCCGGCCGTTTTCCATCCGAACCCAACGGAGGGAGCGACGCTCGCACGCCTCATCGGGACGTACCAGGTGACGATCTCCCTCGGCACGCCGACGTTCCTCTTCGGGATCCTCCGCGCGTCGACGGCGGAGCAGCTCCAGAGCCTGCGCCTCGCGGTCACCGGCGCCGAGGAGTGCCCACCCCGCGTCTACACGATGCTCGCGGAGCGCGCACCTCACGCGACGATCCTCGAGGGCTACGGGATCACCGAGTGTTCGCCGATCGTCGCACTCAACGACGAAACGTCACCGCAGCCGGGGACGATCGGGCGGACGATCCCATCGCTACAGCGCGTGATCGTCGACCTGGACAGCGACGCGCCGGTGGAAGCAGGAAAGGCGGGCATGCTCCTCCTTCGCGGCCCGACGATCTTCGCGGGCTATCTCGGCGACGCTCCGAGCCCTTTCGTCCCATTCGAGGGCGTGAACTGGTACCGGACCGGCGATCTCGTCTGCGAAGGGACGGACGGCGTCCTGACGTTCCGCGGCCGCCTCAAGCGGTTCGTCAAGATCGGCGGCGAGATGATCTCGCTACCGGCGATCGAGACGGTCCTCGCGGACGCCGAGACCTCTGCAGGAACGGCTGCCGATGCCGGCGACTCCGACGGCCCCAGCCTCGCCGTCGTCGCCACGTCCACTGGGGACCGTCCCGAGCTCGTCCTCTTCACGACGCGAGGGATCACGCGCGAGGGTGCGAATCAGTGGATCCGTTCCGCCGGACTGTCGCCGCTCCACAACATACGTCGCGTCCACCCAGTGGAGTCCGTGCCGCAGCTCGGAACGGGGAAGGTCGACTACAGGTCGCTGCAGGAACTCGCGAGTGCGGCGCCGTCAGAAGGCGGAAGTTGAGTCGACTCGTTCGATGACGTCGAGTGCCGTTTGGACGGCCTCACCGAGGCCGGGTGCGTCGCCTCGCTCCGCCCCGGGGATGGTCTCCTCCCCCGTCAGCTCACGAAGCCGAGTCTTCAACGGGCCGAACGTGCGGTCGACCTCAGCGTGGATTGCCGGTGGGTAGGCGTCGCGGATCGAAGTCTCGGCACTCAGTACCGAGGCGGCCAGATCGAGCCTCCCGTCGTCCATGAGTACGGTGGCGAGGAGTTCGAAGGCCTTGTTGAGGTCCTGGATCGCACCGGCACCCGGAGCCGCCATGAAGATCTCACGAAGCGTGGACAACTCCGCGCCGACGTTCTTCTGCTCGAAGCGAACGAGCGCGAGGTTCGTGAGTCCCCGCACGTAGCTGATCCGGTCCCCCATCTCATGGAGGATCTCGAGCGCCTCTTCGATGAGAGACGCGGCCCCCGCGTAGTTCGCCTGCCTGCGCAGGACTCCGGCGAGTCCAGTCAGGGAAGCCGCGACTCCCCACCGGTCCCCCAGCTCCCGCCGGATCTGGAGACTCTCGTCGTATGCCGCATGGGCGCGATCGAGTCTGTCCTCGGTCTCGTCGAGGTAGCCGACGACACACAACGAGTAGGCGGCCGAGCGTCTGTCCCCCACACTCCGCGCGGCCTCGATCACTGTCTCGTGGTGGCTCCGCGCCAAGACATCGTCGCCGCGCTGCCGATGCAGTCCTCCGAGATTCGTGAGCTCGATCCGGATGCCCATCGGGTCTCCGATGTCCGTCGCAATCTCCAGCGCCTCCGAATGGAGTTCGAGGGCGCGTTCGAACTCCCCCCGATTCCTGGCCAGGTTGCCGAGCACGCCATAGGTGGCGTGGAGGCGTCTCCGATCTCCGAGCGATTGCGCCAATCGTAGCGCCTCCTCGAGCCAAGCCTGCGCCTGCTCGATCTGGCCCAACTGGAGATAGAGGCTCGCGGTGAAGCGGAGGAGATCGCACCGATCAGGACGTGGCTGCGCCGACGGCGCGGACGCACCACGTTCGAGCGCTCGCGCTCCCCGAGCGGCACCTTCCTTCCAGCTGCCGGTCATCGCGCAGAGGTAGACGAAACTCGCCTCGAACGGTGCGAGAGACGTCCACGATCCGTCTTCGGGCGCCGAGTGGAGGGCGGAGCGCACGTTCTCGACGTCCGCGTGGTAGCGGCGGATCCAGAGCGCCTCACCCTCACCACGAACACTCTCTCGCGCTCGATTCGTGAGCCCCGCGAAGTACTCCCGGTACCGTGCGAGTACGTCCGCCGTCTCGCCGCTCTCTTCGAGCTTTCGCTTTGCGTAGACGTGGATGGTTTCGAGCATCCGATAGCGCGACCGCTCTCGGTCGAGTTCGAGCAGATGGCGCTCCACGAGTCGCGAGACCAGATCGAGCACGTCACTCCGATCGACGCTACCGCCTGCGCAGATGACTTCCACCGCCTCCAGGGTGGCGCCGCCGAGGAATACGGCGAAACGTCGGAAGAGAACTGTCTCCGCGTCGTCGAGGAGCTCATGGCTCCAATCGATGAGAGCCGTCAACGTCTGGTGGCGGGGTTCACGCGCGTCCCGTGACGAGAGGAGCCGGAACCGGTCGTCGAGACGGGTGTGGATCTCGGCCAGAGTGAGCGCTCGGGTACGGGCCGCAGCGAGCTCGATCGCGAGAGGGTTGCCGTCGAGCCGGCTACAGATCTCGGCGACCCGGTCTCCGTCCACGGAGAGATCGATCTCGTTCCCCACGTCCCGTGCCCGCTCGACGAAGAGGGCCACGGACTCGGAAGTGGAGGCCTCACTCCTGCGTCCCGCGACGTTCCGCCCTCGAGTCCCCACGCAGAGAACGTTCGAGAGGATCGCGATCGATAGGAGGTCGCCCGAGAGGAGGAAGTTCGAGAGGAGGTACCTCGTAGACGAACTCCCCGACGATCCCGAGAGATTCCCGACTCGTGCAGAGGACGCGGAGTTCGGGACAGCGTCCGAGGATCTCGGCGACGATCCGCGCGGCGCCGGAGAGGACGTGCTCGCAGTTGTCCAGGACGAGCAGGATCGGCCGATCCGCCAGGCGGCCGACGATCGTCTCGATCCAGTCGCCGGAACGCGGCTCGACGAGGCCAGAGCCGCGCCAACCGTCGCCGGAACGCGGTCCTCCTGGCGCACGGACGCGAGTTCGGCGAACCGCACTTCGCGAAACCGCCCGACCAGGAGTCGTGTCGCGACGACGACGGCGATCCGTGTCTTCCCCGCTCCACCGACTCCGGTCAGCGTGACGAGTCGGTGGTTCCGGGTCCGTTCCGCGATCTCCGCGACCTGTCCGCGTCGTCCGACGAACGAGGAAATCGCGCGCGGAACGTTGTTCGGACACGTCGCTCGCCTCTGGTCGGGCAGACCACCCGATGCGAGGAACGGGACCCGGCTCAGGGCTTCCTCCACCTCACGCACGTCCCCGAATCGCAGACCGGGATCGGCGGCGAGACAGCGATCGACGACCGCGGCGAAGGCGTCCGACGCAGTCGGAACCGCGTCGCGGAACGAAACCGGCGTTCCGCGACGGTGACGCTCGATGAGCTCATCGATCGTCTCCGCCGGAATCGGATACCGTCCCGTGCTGAGTCGATAGAGCAGGGTCCCGAGCGCGTAGATATCGGTTCGGGGATTCGGATCGTCCCCCGAGAACACCTCGGGAGCGAGAGCCAGCGGTGTCCCACTGATCCTCGACTCTGTATCGACGAGGGGCTTCGTCCCTTCCGGTGCTCCTGCTCCAAGGTCGAAGGTTCGTCCCGAGCCGAAGTCGAGGAGGACGATCGAACCATCGTCCTCGCTCATCACGTTCGCGGCCTTCACGTCTCCGTGGACCAGCCCGGCTCGGTGAACGGCACTGAGACCACGGCAGAGATCGATGCCGATGATCGAGGTCTCCGACTCACCGAACGGACCGTCGCGAAGTAGCTTCTCCTCGAGCGTCTCTCCCTGGAGCAGATCGGTCCAGATGCCCGCGAGTCCATCAAAGTTGTCCGCACCATGCACGGAGAGGACGTTCGGATGGCGGACCCGGGCCAGTCGCCTGGCCTCGGCCAGCGAAGGTTCACTGGGTCCCGCGGAGTGCACCTGGAGCTTGAGCGCGACTTCCCGCTGGAGACGAGGATCGAACGGCCGGTAGGTCACACCGTTCGCCCCTTCCCCCACCTTCTCCCGCAGGACCAGCGGGCCCCACGTCACGGGCACGGTGCCACCGAGCGGTCCACGGCCACCCAGGTTGGCGGAGCCGTCCGGGAGCAAGGCGTCCGCCTGGTGCGCGCCGGACTCACCGCCCGCGTGCGCGCAGTCGAGTTCCTCCCGACACGCCAGAGCAGGCCGCGCGTGACGTCGCGAGATCTCCTGCAGATCCCGAAGTCGACCGAGGATTCCGGCGAGTTCGGGCGCCGAGCGAGAGACGAGTCCGTCCCACCCCTCGAAGTCCGGATCCGACGCGGCTTCGGCCGCCTCCCGGGTTGCGGGGTCGAGCGGTTCGTCGTCTCGCGGTTCGTCCTTCGGGCCCACGGAGGTGTCCTCTCGGTTCCAGATTCGATCGAACTCGGATGGAAGTGGACACGAGAGTAGCACGCTTGCGGCAACCGAGACCGAACCCCTAGGACCGCACCTCGCCCTGTCCGGACGGCAGCGTACAGATCCAGCCGAAGTTCGGGAGGCGCTCGGCCGACCACGGCGCCAGCGGCCGCGGCAGCGGAGCCGTTTGACCCGCCCCATTCGGAGCACCTGCATCCGCTCCCTGCGACGACTCGTCCACAGCCGGTTTGGGCGGGGTGAGACGCAACGCATCGCGCAACCGCTCACCTCCCGGCCCCGACAACGTCTCGAGCGCACCTGCGTTCGCCCGCACGATCTTGCCTTCCGAGTCGAGGACGAGTGCGGGATCCTCGTGATGCTCGAGCAGCGCGAGGACGGCCGCACCGAGCAGCCCTCCGTCTTCTGCCCGTGTCGACCCGATCCGGTCCTCCCGTCTTCCGCGGGCCTGCCACTCCATCCGCTCGTCGAGAAGGCGGTTCACGTCGTCCGACAGACGCTGCAGCTCCGCCGGCGCCTGGCGTGGACGACATCTGCGTTTCCCTTCGGTGCGGCCCTCCGCGAGTACTTCGTGCAGTTCGAGGACCGGGAGCACGACGCGCTGCCGCATTCTCGCGAGCACCGCGAGGCTCAGAACCAAGGTGAGGAACCCGACGAACACGGCGGCCCAGGCGCCGGCGCTCCCGAGCCTCTGCGCCTCGGTGTCGACTTCCCGCATTGCGTCCCGGTTGATCACGATGAGATCCCGGGTCGCTTCGACGAGCCGAACCCTCGCCTCACCCTGCGCCGCGAAAGCAGCTTCCAGCGACGCGTCGATCCGTTCCAGGACCGGCTCCTCTTCCTTCTCCGTGACGTTGCTTCGTGCTTTCTCGATGGCAACACGCGCGCGATCCCGGCCACCCTCCGACACGGGCCCCTGCCCGGCGGAAGCGAAGACGGCGAGGAGATCCTCCGCCGCGACGATCGAGTAGACGTTCTCCTCGATGATCCTCTCGATCGCAGGCCCCATCCGAACGAGGAGGCCGATCGCGCCGAATGCCAGGAAGAGGTTGAGGAGCACGATCGCCCCAACGCTGAGAAGGAGTTCCTTCCGGAGTTCCATCGGTTCAGCTCCGTTCCATCATCTTCGCGACCGCTCCCTCACTCGACACGACGACGAGGACGTCCCCTTCCTCTACCGCGGACGCGGCATCGGGAAGGACGATCGCTCCGGTGTGCTTTCGGATCGCAACGACGGTGACCCCGAACCGGTTCGGCAGCTCGAGTGAACCCAAGGTGTGGCCGAGGAACGATCCGGGAGCTTCCGTCTCCGTGATGAGCACTCCATCTCCCAGGAGCATCTCTCCGCGGATCCCGGCATGGAGGATCTGATTCGCGAGACGTTCGCCGAACTCCTGCTCCGGGTTGACGATCCGGTGGGCCCCCACGAGGGTGAGGATCCGCGCGTGGACATCGTCGTTGCAGCGTGCGATCACACGCTTCGCGCCCATCTGCCGGAGGAGCGCAGTGCAGATGATCGACGCTTCCTTCGCTTCGTCGCCGATCGCGCAGACGCAGATGTCGCGCTTCTCGGGCGACGTCCGGCCGAGCGCGTCGCCGTCCGTCGCATCGAAGCATGCGGCCTCCGCGACGAAACCCGCGGCCGCGCGCACGCGCTCCTCACGGACGTCGACGGCGAGAACCTCGACTCCCCGCTTCGTCATCGCCCGCGCGAGGGACATTCCGAACTGCCCGAGCCCGATGACGATGGCCTGCTGCTGCATTCTCTTCCCCTTCTCTTCCTGCGCCACGTCCGCGCACGAAAGCCCCGCGCGCCGCTCGTCCGCTCTTCACACCCGCCTGTCGCGCCTGCTTCCGGGGCGCGCACCGGACTTCCGCCCCCGCTCGTCCAGCCGACCGCGACGTCCTCTTCCGGCCGGCCAAGCGAACGGGCGCCGACTCTCTGGCTGAGAAACATGAGGAGCGTGAGCGATCCGGCTTCGGCCGATGAACATCGCGACCATGATGACGATCTTTCCGATTCCGTCCAGTTCCGCGGTCCCCCCGATCGTGAGTCCGACCGTCGCGAGCGCGGACACGACCTCGAACGCCGCCACGGTGGGATTGAGCCTCTGCGTCAGGAGGATCGCGACCAATCCCGACATGAAACCGAGAACGCAGGCGTCGCAACGACGGCCGCCTTCCGCATCGAGCGATCGAGGAGATGCGGCGCCCGAATGCGGTCACGTTCGGCGACCCTTTGACGGCGTGGATCGCGGCGAGGACAAGAGCGTCGCGGTCGTCGTCTTGATCGCCTCCCGCGGTACCGCCGGGCGTTCCTCGATGAACATCCAGACCATCATGAGTGAGACGGTCGCCGGCTGGAGGAACGAGAAGTCGACCGAGTTGAATCCGGCGGTCCGGGCGTGACCGACTGGAACCACGCGTTGTGCAGCTTGTCCCAGAAAGAGAGTCCGGCGAAGGCGTGACGCCACTCGAAGCTCACCATGAATAGGAATCCGGCGACGAGAAGGAAGATCGCCGCCGCCAATTGATCGGATCTCCGCACTCACGGGTCTGGACGGACGACGAAAGATCCGCGGGATCGCGATGATGGGAGGCGGGACTGAGAAAAGAAAAAAGAAAAGAGAGAAAAAAAGGGGGGGAAACCGAGTAGAGCACGAGCGGAGCGTGTTGATATCCGACGAGGCTGTCGCTCTGAAGCGCGAACCCCGCGTTGCAGAAGGCGGAGATCGACGTGAAGACCCCGCGCCAGATCGCCATGCCGAGCGCATCGCCTTGCCGAAGGAACGCGAGCGTCAGAAGCAGCGCCCCCGTCACCTCGGTGATCACGGTCACGCGGAGGATCCGTTGGGCGGAGTTCGAGAGCGCGCTCCGATCCTCCCCGCTCAGGAGCTGCGCGACGGCCCCTTCGTGGCGGAGACTCATCCGCCTCCCGAGAAGCCCGAACGCAGCGGTCGAGAAGGTCATGATCCCGAGACCGCCCAGCTGGAGGAGGATGAGGATCACTGCCTGGCCCGCGTACGTGTAGTCGACCGGAGTGTCCTTGACCGCGAGCCCTGTCACGCAGACCGCGCTCACGGCAGTGAACGCCGCGTCCATAAGGCCCACGCCCTGGGCCGCGGTGGAGGATCGCGGAAGGGCGAGCACGAGCGCACCGAGCGTTGCCAGGGTGGCGAACGTACCGACGAGGAGACGCTCGGGGTGGTCGAGCAGTACGGACCAGTCGGACGGTCCGCGAACCTCCCGTCCTTGGCGCGGCACGAGCACGAGCGCGGCGACCGAGAACCCGACCCCGCCCAGGAGAAGGAGCCACCCGTGCTGGCGGAGCTCCCACGTGAACGCGAGAGCGAAGGCGAGTCCGAGGAGGAGGAGGAGGGATCGCACCCGATGCGCATGCCCACCCCGAATCACCCAACGGATGGCGAGTGCCGCCGTCACGACGAAGGAGACGGAGATCCCGACCAACTCGACGTTCGGCTCCTTCCGGCTCACGAGTGACGCGATGAGCCAGAGCGCGATGGAAGCGAGTGCCGCTCCGTGGGTCTGCGCCTCGGGCAGACTCCGTCGCGCGGCGCGCGGCGCGACGAGTCCGCCCACGTTCCAGAGGGCTGCGATCGCCAGCGTGACTCCGACGAGCGAGAGAAGCGCGATCTCCGGGAGACGGACGAGCCCCGGGGCCTCGATCGCGAAGAGTGCTACGAGTGCCCCCGTGCCGAGATACCGGCCGGCCTTCGGTGCGCGGACGATGACCCAACCCGCCGCGAGGAACCCGATCCCGACCACGATCGAGGCAATCGTCGCGAGTAGACCCAGCTCGCCGTAGAGCCAGTGAACGAGCGCGAACGGTGCCGGAGTGAGGGCGAGAAACGCCCCACTCGAGACCGGATGGGGCCTCGCCTGCTGACGGCTTCGCGCGCTGTCGGATCGTTTCATCGAGGTCTGCACAGTAACGCAACGATAGCGGACGGGGCCCGCGCCGATAAGTCGGTTCCGGCTGTCGGGCCGGGCTCAGTACGGCGTGAGCGAGAGCGTGGCCCTCACACGGCAAACCGAGCTCCCCCCGTCTCGTCGTCACACGAGCACGAGCTCCCCCCGCCCGGCGTCCCACTCTCGCGCTTCAGTACGACAGAAGCGAACGTGCGGCCTGGAAAACGTCCTCCTCACTCGCGAGGAACGCTTCCTCGAGAGGCGGCGAGTACGGAACCGGAGTATCGAGTGCCCCCACGATCCGGACGGGTGCGTCGAGGAAGTGGAACGCCTCCTCCTGGACGACGGCCGCCAGGCTCTCGCCGATCCCGCCGGTCCGCGAATCTTCGTGCACGATCAGCATCCGCCCACAGTGCCGCGCCATCGCGAGCAGGGTGTCCTTGTCGAGCGGCGCAAGGGTCCGGAGGTCCAGCACCGACGCCTGCACTCCGTCCTGCTCCGCGAGCGACTCGGCCACCCGGAGCGCGACGTGGACGTAGGCGCCGTAGGAAACGATGGCGAGATCATCCCCGGCCCGGCGCAGCGCGGCCCGTCCGAACGGCAGTGGCACCGGCGCTTCGTCCGGCAGGAGCTGCTTGATCCGCGGGTCCCGGTAGAGCGCGATGTGCTCGTAGTAGAGGACGGGGTCAGGATCGGCCACCGCCGTCGCGAAGAGCGCACGCGCATCTTCCGGAGTCGACGGACAGACGATCTTGAGACCCGGCACCCGGTAGAACCAAGGCTCCGTGTTCTGCGAATGGAAGGGGCCGGCGCTCCGGAGTCCACCCCAAGGCATCCGCACGACCATCGGGACTCCCTGCCCCCACCGGTAGCGCACCTTCGCGGCGTTGTTCACGAGCTGGTTGAACCCGGTCGCGACGAAGTCGTTGAACTGGATCTCACCGATCGGTCGGCGGCCCGCGATCGCGGAGCCGACACACACCCCGAGGACGCCACCTTCGGCGAGCGTCGAGTTGAGGATGCGGTCTCCGTGCCGCTCGAGGAGCGGACGAAGGAGTAGGAACGCGTTGCCGTACTTCCCACCTACGTCTTCTCCGTAGACGAAGACGCGTTCATCCGCATCGAGTGCGTCCCCGATCCCGAGCTGGACCGCTTCGAGGAACGTACGCCCCTTCGGATCGAAAGGTGCCGACGGTTCCACCGGAGGAAGTGCGGGACGCTCCGACGGGCTGTTCACCCAGGGCGCACGATGCGTGCGTGGTGGCTCGTCCGCGAACACGCCGACGCCGACCTGCGAGACGTCCGGCCACGGTGCGTCGATCACCGCACGAGCCTCTTCTTCGACGAGCTGCTCCGCTTCCTTCTTCCACGTCTCGAGATCGCCCGGATCGATCATGTCGAGCGCTTCGAGGCGCTTGGCGTAGGTCGGGATCGGATCCCGCTCCGCCCAGAACCGGAACGCCTTTTCGTTCGCGTAGCCGCCGGAGGAGAGCGACGGATAGTCCCAGCTCGGCGCCGGTTCCTTTCCGAGGTAGAGCATGTCGTCGTGATGCGCATGTCCGCACATCCGCATCGCGACCAGCTCGATCAGTGCCGGACCGTCACCGCCTCGCGCACGATCCGCGGCCCAGGAGAACGCCGCCGCGATCGCTTCAGGGTCGGTCCCGTCCACCGTCACCGCGGGGATGCCGTAGCCGATCGCCTTGTCCGCGAACACGCGCACCGACGACTGCTCCCGGAGCGGGGTCGCGAGCGCGGTCTGGTTGTTCTGGATGCAGAAGACCGCGGGGAGCGCACGCACGGCCGCGAGGTTGATCGCTTCGTGCCACTCGCCGAGGGAGGAGCCGCCGTCTCCGATGAAGGAGATCGCGACACGCCCCTCGTCCGCGAGCTGGAACCCCATCGCCATCCCCGCGACGTTGAGACTCGAGATCCCGAGCGGCGCCGAGGCCGGCAGGATTCCCCAGGAGAGATCGCCGATGTGGAGATCCCGACCGTCCATCGGAGGACCGGACTTCCCCATCTGGGCGGAGAGCACCTGCCGAACGATCTCGCGATCCGACCGCATCCCGAGCGCGACTCCGAGGTCACGGATCATCGGAGCGACGACGTCCCCCGTCCACGTGCCGTCTTCATTCCGATAGGCAGGCCCGCGATGGAGACGGAGCGCCGCGGCGTAGACCGCCTCCTGTCCGAGCGACCGGAAGCCCTTCCCTTGGAAGGAACGGTTCTCGTAGCGCACCTCGCCGCTCGTGAAGAACGCCTTGAGACGGTTGTCGACCGCGCGCGTGAGGATCATCCCCTTGAGGAGCTCACGACGTTCGTTGTCGGTGAGAGTCGCGGCGATCCGCTGCCGCTCGAGCTGCCCGTCGATCTCCTCGATCACCTCGCCGCGTGCCGCATCGAATCGCTCGGCAGCGGACACTCCCGGCGTCGTCTCCCCCACCCGTACCGCGCTCTGCGTGAGCGCATCCTCCAACTGCTCCACGAGAGCTTCCTTGAACGATTCGATCGCGGCCGGCGAACGATCGGGCGACTTCCCGAGTTCGCTGAGACACCGCGCGGCCTCGGACGCAATCGTGTCGAGCAGGAACGGAAACCGCTCCGCGACGAACGTGATGAGGTCGAAGTAGACTCGGGAATGCACGGCCAGACGCGGCGCCTCGGCGCGCGGAGGACGCGGAGCCCCTCCACCCTCGCGCCATCCCGCTTCGCGGCCACCGGCGCCCGGAGCGCCACCCGCGTCGCGATCGCGATGCGGCCCCCGCCGGTCGAAGTCGCGTCCAGGGCGATCGCCGGGACCACGCCCCGGGCGGTCGCCGAACCGGTCCCCGCGTCCCGGACCGCCACCGGGGCCGCCACGGCCCGGACGGTCGCCGAAACGTCCACCGCCTCCCGGGCCTCCTCGGTCCGGACGGTCGCCGAAACGCCCGCCACCTCCCGGGCCTCCTCGGTCCGGACGGTCGCCGAAACGCCCGCCACCTCCCGGACCACCTCGGTCCGGACGGTCACCGAAACGCCCACCGCCTCCCGGACCACCTCGGTCCGGACGGTCCTGAAACGCCCACCGCCTCCCGGACCGCCTCGGCCCGGTCGGTCGCGAAAGCGGTCATCGCGTCCGGGACCACCTCCTGGACCGCCCCGGCCCGGACGATCCCCGAACCGGTCGCCCGATCGATCCCGCGGCGGCCGGTCCCCGGAGGAGCCCCTTCCATAGGGACGGTCGCCTTCACGGCGTTCTCTCGGCGGACGGTCCCGGAAGGGACGGTCCCCGCCTCCACCGGGACGCCCACGATCCTCACGATTGCGGTCACCCCAGCCGCCACGACTGTCCCGGCCACGGTCCCCCGGGCCTCCGCGACCTTCGCGACTCCGGTCACGATCGCCTCGACCGGGTCCGCGGCCACCTGGGCCTCGGTCGCCCCAGCCACCACCGCCACGGCCGTCCCGACCGCGGTCACGGTCGCCTCTTCCACCCGGGCCACCGCCGCCGGGGCCACGACTGTCCCGACCGCGATCGCCCCAACTCCCTCGCCCTCCCCGGTCCCGATCGTCGCGGGACTCGCGGTCGCCGGAGTCAGGTCGGCCGCCTGGACGATCCTTCGAACGGGACTCCTCCTGCGGACGATCGCCGCGGGGCTCGTCGGCCCCCCCCTTGGGCGGGCGGTTCTCCTGCCCGTTCGGTCGTTCGCCCTTGTTCTCTTCGTCGGACATCCTGTTCGTCTCCGCATCGGCATCTGGGGCCTTTAGGGTTCTCAAACGAACGAACAGCCTACCTCAGCCACGAGCGCCGTACGACAAAGGTTGTGGCCGGATGATTGCGGATGGGCCAGCCGTCAAGGGCTATCCCGCCTTGGACATGCAAGCGCCACGGACCCAACGTCTTTCCCCACCATCGGTTCGGCATCGCATCCGCTTCGGGGAGAGCCAGCTTCGCGGACGCCATCCCCAATCTTCCGGCCACAACCCCCGGGGTGTAGTCTACCGGGAACTGGATTGCGGGCCTGGAACTGGGCGAAGGAGTGTGACGATGTCCGGCCTCTTGAACGACGAGAACAAGAAGTGGCAAGCGAAGGCGAGGGAAGTGGCGGAGGAGGTCGTTCGGCCGCTCGCAGCGAAGTACGACCAACTCCAGGAGTACCCGTGGGAGATCAAGGACGCGATGGCCAAGGCCGGCCTCATGGGCGTCTGGATCCCTGAGGAGTACGGCGGAGCTGGCGCGGGCGTCCTCAACCTCTGCCTCTGCGTCGAGGAACTCTCGCGGGCCTGCGGCGGCATCGGCGTCGCCTACGCGGTGAACGCACTCGGTTCCTTCCCCATCCTCGTCGGTGGAACGGACGAGCAGAAGAAGAAGTACCTGCCGAAGATCGCGTCCGGTGAGTCGCTCATCGCGTTCGGTCTCTCCGAGAAGACGGCCGGATCCGACGCCGGAAGCATGCGCACCCAGGCCGTGGAGACAGATGACCACTACGTCATCAACGGCGAGAAGAAGTGGTGCACGAACGGCGGCGTCGCGGATCTCTATACGGTGTTCGCCGTCTCCGACCCGGAGTCCAAGAGCCGCCGGATCAGCGCGTTCATGCTCGAGAAGGGTATGGACGGATTTACGATCGGCAAGATCGAGGACAAGATGGGCATCCGCGCCGTCCCCGTCGTGGAACTGCACCTGAAGGACGTGAAGGTCCCGAAGGAGAGCCTGCTCGGCGGAAAGGCCGGCATCGGATTCAAGCACGCCATGATGACACTCGACCGCGCGCGCCCCGGTGTCGCCGCGCAGGCAGTCGGTCTCGCGCAGGGTGCACTGGAGTACGCCACCATCTACGCGACCGGTCGCCAGCAGTTCGGCACGAACCTCTCCGGCTTCCAGATGATCCAGGACATGCTCGCGAAGATGGCGACCAGGGTCGAAGCCGCCCGTCAGCTCGTCTACGCCGCGGCCCGCGCCATCGACGCCGGCGAAGGCAACATCACGAAGCTCGCAGCCATGGCCAAGGCCAACGCCACCGATACCGCGATGGAAGTGACGACCGATGCCGTCCAGATCTTCGGAGGCTACGGTTTCATGAAGGACTATCCGGTCGAGAAGTACATGCGCGATGCCAAGATCACGCAGATCTACGAAGGCACGAACCAGATCCAGCGCGTCGTCATCGCACGGAACCTGATCAAGGAGTCGGGCAACTTCGAGTTCCTCCGGAAGTACATCCCGACGGAAGTGCAGAACGCCCCGCTGCCGTAAGGCGGGAGCCGTAAGGCGGGAGCGAGTTCTCTCGACAGCAGAACCGGCGCCGGTGCCCCACGGGCATCGGCGTTCGTCCATTCGACCTACTGCAGCCGCGCGCCTACACGGGAAGTTTCTAATGCATCTACGCCGGCCTTCTGTCGCTAGCCTTCTTGGTTTGCCCACCCTATCGAGATCACTCGGAGATCGGACATAGGTCGCGATCGACGGATCGGTCGTCCGCGTGGGGTGGCGTCAACAGGCCGCAATCCGATCGTCATCCCGACCGACGATCACGGGGGCTCCATGCGACTCCTCTCCATCGCTTCGTCCCGCATCGCCTCGTCTCGCTCGTTGCCGATTCGCCCTCTGATGGCTGCTGCCATCTTCCTGGTCGCGCTCTCCGCGTGTGGCGGAGGTGACGACGACCCTTCCCCGGCCGGACCGTCCGGCCCCGACCCATCGGACGACGGTGAAATGACCGCGACGGTGGACGGCGCCGCGTGGGCCGCCGCGACTTCGTCTCTCTCCGCAACCCTCATCGAAGACGTTCCCGGAGGCATCCTCATCGAGGGCACTGCGGATCTCGGCGTCGCCTACCGCCAAATCACGCTCTCTCTCTACAACATCGACGGCACGGGAACGTATCCGCTCGGAGTGACCGCGTCGATGTTCGGTGGCTACGCGACGTACGCCATTTCCGGGGGCCAATGGCACAGCCCCTACACCGGCGCGTCGGGTTCGGTCACGATCCAGGAACTCTCGAACGACCGGATCAAGGGCACGTTCCAGTTTCACGCGACGCCCATACTCGGCTCGCAATCGCCCACTACACACGACGTCACCGGCGGGCAGTTCGACCTGCCGCTGGAGAGCCCACTCACCGCGGTGCCCGTCGACGTCGGAGGCTCGTTCCACGTCAAGGTCGGGGACGTCGACTACTCTGCGTCCTACTTCGCCGTGACGCCCAACGGGACCGGCGGCTACGTGCTCACGACCGGCAACGACGACTACCAGGTCGGCATCTTCCTGGACGGCATCGCCGGCACGGGCTCGTACCCCCTCTCCTTCCCGACACGCAGCATCGTGATCAACCCGGGAAACAGTCCGTCCGAAGGCATCTCGTGCTGCTGGGGCCCAAGCCTCGAGGACACAGGGACGATCACATTGACCACGATCAGTGCAGATCGGCTCGTCGGCACGTTCAGTGCAACGCTCGCCCCACGCAACGGGACGGACGCAACGGAGAGCGTGACACTCGTCGGTGGGATGTTCGATCTGGGGCTCTCGGTGCCCTGAGACATCTCGGGGTCGTCGGTACGGCCGCGAAGTTCACCACGATCCGGCGCCTGCTCACGCTGCGCACTTCCCATTTACAACGCCATCTGCAGAGGCGCATGCTCGATGCGACGCGTTCGACCGAGGACCGCTACGGGCCCCGGAACGCCGTCCGTCTCTCCCGAGACGGGTCCGACAACGAGTCTCGCCGGGGTCCCTCGCCGGACCGCGTGCGGCCTGACGGGGACTCCGAGGGATTCCGGGTATGGGGCGATCCGTCGCCCCGAGGAGTTCTTATGGGCCCCGTTCCCGCCCTGTGCCGAGCCTTTCGGATCGGCGTTTCGCGTTCCCTCCGCAAGTGCAGCCCGGCCGAGCCGCTCAACGCCGCTCCGGGTCGCGCAGACTCGCCCCCGTCCGGCCCGTTCTCCATCGGAGTACTGCTCGCCGTGGTCCTCCTCGCTTCGTGTTCCGAACGTGAGCGCGTGACGAGCCCTCCGGACGAAGGGTTCGTTCTGGGTCCGGAGGCCGTCTACCCTGTCCCGGAGGGAGCCGGAGTGGTCGTCGCCGATTCCATCTCGGGAGGGAACCTCGTCTTCGCGGACGGGGGCGGAACGATCCGGGTCGCCCGAATCGAGTCGGGACCGTCGCCATCGGCGCCAGGCGCAGGGTTCTGGATGGAGTACGACGGAACGAGCCGGGTGCAGTTGGAACTTCCGGACGAGGACGATCAGGTCGAAGTCCTCTACGGATACGGGCGGGACCTCGGGAGCATCGACGACGAACTGGGGCGCGTCGAGCGTTGGACGTGTGTGCCGGTCGCGGAGTCTCTCCTCGTGAGCGGAGAACGCAGAGTCCGGTACGAACTCGTCTTCCCGTTCGATTGGACGCCGCCCCGCGGAATGGCGAACGCCGCATCCAACTCAGCGACGGGCGCGACGACTCGCTTCGCGATGCGCTCAGTCACGCGTTCCGCGGAGGCTGCTGGTCGTGCCCCCACCCACGTCGGATTCCAAGCCTACCACCTCGGCAAACTCTCACCGACCAGCACGCAGGTGGAGCGGCACAACGCCGCCGTACGGCAAGCATGGAGCTTCCTCCAGACGGT
Organism: Candidatus Eiseniibacteriota bacterium; assembly: GCA_041390305.1. GTDB lineage: Bacteria > Eisenbacteria > RBG-16-71-46 > CAIMUX01 > CAIMUX01 > JACKCR01. Next base: position 12,558 of record JAWKQE010000045.1, on the reverse strand, counting down.
CATCGATTCCTTACCAACCAGACTGGGCGCCTACGTGGCGACCCAGGTCGCGTCGGGCGGTGCCTACGAGCCGACTTTCTACAACAGCGAAGATCACAAGTACAAGGGCTTCGTCTACATCTCGGACCTCTTCCCGATCCGGAGACCGATGGTCTTCCTGAGTTCCACATCGACCGAGCACACCGTCGCGCACGAGGTCGGCCATTGGGTGGATCACATTCTCACCGGCGACACCAAGTACCTCGTGTTGGAAGCGCAGGCGCCATCCAGCCACATCCCCGGCACTGTACACGCAGACAGATCTTCGGTCATGGAGGACTACGCCCATTTCTGCGACTACTTCTGCACGGGAAGCGTCCAGAATGCGAGTCCCGAGGAGCCGTGGCAGTTCTTCGATGTCTTCCCGACCACCCATGGCGTCGGGCCGGTCGCGCAGGACTGGCCGAGCACGGAAGGATTCGCGACCGTCCTCCTCGCGTCGCTCATCAGGCAGTCCCAGTCCCTCCACGCGTTCGGTGGTGGGACGGAGGACGTGCCGGTCATCGGAGCGAGCTTTCGCGAGGTCTGGCCCCTCCTTGCAGGTGGAGCCTCGAGCATCGGCGCACTCAGGGACTCCGTGGAGGCCTTTCTCGACGCCCGTGGCAAGAGGCCACAGATGATCCCTCTGGCGGAACGGATCGGATGGCGCTACCACGCACGGGGGACACTGGTCGGTGACGACGGCGAGCCGATCCGCGGCGCCCGGGTCCGTTCCGTCTACTTCGATGGGACGAAGACATGGAGATCACCTGGTTCCACCACCACCGACAGCGATGGCCGTTTCGCCCTTTCCCGCATATTTCCTGGCGACAGCCGCCTCCGCGTGTACCAAGGAAGCGACTCCACGGACGTCCAGGTTTCCATTCCTTGGAGCCACCCTACCGACGTGGAGAGAGACCTCGGCGAGCTCACGGTCGGCGCCGCGCTCCTCGCGCAGCTCCACCGCACGCTCTGGATCGATCTCGACTTCGAAGGGGATGTTCTCTACAGCGACGGCTTCACTCGCTCGGCCGTGACACTGACGACATTCACTTCCTACGACGGTGGAGAGTCGCCGATCTGGGATGGAGGTCGATTCGAGCTTTCCTTCACGAAGCCGATCCAAGGCGGTAGCTACTCGCTCGCCGCGAGTGGTGAAGTCAGCAGCAGCGGACGGGAACTCCTGGAGCTTACCGTCACGGAGGACTGGAGGGAGCCCTACTCCACTTACTACAAGAAGTTCTCGGTGAACCACATTCCGATCAACGGAGACGACATCCAGCCGGAGGACCTCTACTTCCTGCTCGACGGACCGGAGGTCCAATCACATCTGTCGGTACTGCGGGACGATTCTACTCCGACCGGTGGAAACACCGTCACGATCACCTCGATCGACTGGCAGAGCGAGGAAACGGTTCCGGCGGTGACCGTGCGGTTCCGAACTGGGAGGTAGCACCGAGGTCGTCTGCGCCCCGACGGACTGCTCCTCGCGGACCGCGCCACGACACCAGCCACTTCGGTGGTTTCCTACTTGCTACGCCACCGCTTGGTTCGCATTCTCTCTGCGTGCCCCGGGACTGATCCGTCGCATCGCAGAGACGAGACGACTCGGCAACGCCACCGCTCGATCGATGCGTCCTGTCTTGGGAACAGCGACTCCATGACCTCGAGGCAATCGTCCAAGGGAGAGGGAAGGAGTAGCCATGGCAGAGAAGGGGACCCAGATCGATCCAGGGAGGCCATCGGCGGCCTACGACTGGTCGGGGTTCGAGATCTCCATGTACTACGCGCGTCCCAGGGCGGACCTCTTCCGCGTCTGGGCGACGAGGCGTGGTCTCGAGTCCTTCTTCATCCAGTCGGCCGAACACACCGCGCCAGATGGGCAGAAGAGATCACCGGACGAGATCGCGCAAACTGGGGACACCTACCGATGGAAGTACGTTCACGACTTCCGCGGAGAAGGGTCGTTCACGAAGGTGGAACCCAACGAGCGCGTGCAGTTCACGTTCGGACATATGACCGTCGACGTGACGTTCCGGGACGTGGAAGCCGGCACGGAGGTCCACCTCCGGCAGACGAACTGCGCCGTGGAGGACCCGGCGCGTGCGTGGCAGCACCTCAACTGCCGCAGCTGCTGGATCTACTTCCTGACGAACCTCCGGGCCGTTCTGCACGCGGGGATCGACCTGAGAGACCATGAGCACACCGAGCGGAACGACTCGGTGAGCATCGGCTGGGATCGGACGCGCGTAGCGAGCGCGTGAGCGTCCGGGCGATGTGACGCATGAGCGGTAGGCAGTGACGAGAGACCAGTGATTCGAGACCGACTGGTTGATTCTCGGCCGAAACGCAGGAAGGTCCCCAGCGTCGGTGGACGGGGGACCTTCGTTCTGCGGCCGCATCGGCCAGAATCACATACGCCGCCGCCCTTGGCCGCGGGAGGCCAGGCCTACCTCGCGATCAGGACCTTCCGCGAGAGTTCCGTGGTCCCGTGGGACAGCCTCAGGAAGTAGACACCGCTCCCGAGACGACTGCCGTGATCATTCCTCGCATCCCAGACGACGCTGTGAGACCCCGCGTCCATCGAGTCGTGGACGAGCGACCGAACTCTCCGCCCGGCCACGTCGAGGACTTCGAGCGTGACGTCGGCACTCTCCGCGAGTCGGAACCGAACCTCGGTCCCGATGCCGGTTCCCCGATACGGATTGGGAAGCGCACCGAGCAGCTCTGTCCGCGTCGGAAGGAGCGCGCCCGGCGTCGAGCTCACACCGCCCTCGCCCGGATCGAGCAACATCGAGTCGACGAACCAGCCCTGACCCGTCACGAATCCGTCCGATCCGAAGCGGAAGCGGATCTGGACGACGTTGCCGGAGTACGCCGCGAGGTCGAACTGTTCGGACCTCCAGTTGAACGAGCCCGACCAGCACGGATAGCCGGCCGGGAACGGACTGGCCGGGTTCTCGATGATCGTGTGTGTATAGCCTCCGACCGGCGGGAGGACGGCCCAGCTCGAACCGCCATCGGTCGAGATCTCGAGAAGCGCCCCGTCCCACGCGGTGTTGTTGGCGTCGTCCTCGGCGTCGAGCCAGTGCTGGAACGTGAGCGTGGCGCCATCACCGAGCGCTACGGGCGCGGTGAGGAGAACACCGTCCGAACCGTCGAGGTATCCTCCGCCGACCTGACCGAACTTCCAGGAGTGCGAGCCGCCCGGCGTCACGTTCCGCTCGGTGGAGAGATGCCAGCTGTCGACGAACCCATCGGTACCGACCGCGTGGGTCCAGTCCTGGATCCCGTCTTCCATCTCGTCCGCGTAGTCGTGGACGATGTCGAACTGGAGATAGCCACTGGACGGAACGTAGGTCACGTTCGGCGGAGTGGCGCCGTCACTCGCCTTGACGCGATAGTCGACCTGATCCCCCTCGCTAACCCCGGCACTGAAGGCACCGTCGAAGAGGTCGCCCTCGTCCGGCGCCAGCTCGAAGGTCGGACGGGCCGAGCCGTTCACCAGCCATTCCACTTCGACCGAACCGATCGACTGGTTGTCCGTCACCTCGGCCCGGGCCAGCACCGGCCAGATCGCCGCGGACTTGTCGGCCAGCGATTCGTGCATGACCTGCGGCACCTGCGTGTCCTCTTCCACCTTGTAGGTGAAGACGGTCCCCGGAGCGCCGGCCGGGAGCGTGGCCGTGATGCCGAGGGTGTCGGCGGCGCCGGCGAGGTAGTAGCTGACCTCGATTCCCCAGGACTGCGCGGGGATGAACCCCTCGAACTCGCGGATCTCCGCCGTCGCGGTCATCGCGACGGACGTGAAGGCGCCGTGGGAGCCACCGATCGGGCCGGTCGCGTAGTAGAGGGTCGGCGAGCCCGGGGAGATCTCGGCCGGAGACGAGAACACTGCCCTGACCGAACGAGGCGTGACTTCGTCATCCGTGTCGGAGAGCTGGGCGTGGAGGATCTCGAGCGTCCAACCGGGCCCGATGTTGTGGCGGTCGAACGCGGAGACGATCTGCGTATCGTGCGGCGTGCCATCCGCCAGCGTGCCGTTGTCGTCATCGACCGCGAGGAGATCGAAGTAGTAGCCCTCGAACGTATTGTCGCGGCCGAAGCGCGCGTAGTGGAAGAGGTCGTCCGAGAGTTCGACGCCCGCGGTCTGACCGAGGCGATCGACGAGGTTCTCCCGCATGTGCCAGAGCGCCCCGGCGATCACTTCACCGACGCAGTGCACCTCTCCTCCGCACTCGGGGGCCGGCCACTGCCGGTTGTTGTCGCAGGTGCGGAGGATCGTGCCGTTTCCGTAGAAGCCGAGGCCGATGTTCGGCTGGTTCGTGATGCTCGCGGCCTGATAGTCGGCCATCCCTTCGTGCTCAGCGCCCGACGGGCTCCCCGGCGCGTACGCGAACTGGTTCGTTCCGTGGCCGTACTCGTGGTAGACGACGTCCGCGATCTCAGCCGTGTTCTGGCAGCCGCCTCCGGCCGAGTAGAAGTTGATTCCGGACCCGTCCCAGAAGGCGTTGCAGGTCTGGGAGATGTTCACGCGCACGTTCATCTCGTAGTCGGTGCCGGTGAACGACGGATCGATCGACTTCTGCCAGGCGTGCACGACGTTCGTGTGATGGAACCCGTCGCGCTCGGCCGCGTGGCTGTTCGAGTCGTCGAAGTGGAGTTCGAACGGGGTTCCGGGTGTCTGCACCGCCTGGTAGAGCGGCTGCGTTCCGCCCGCGTCGTCGATGTGCGCGAAGGAACCGGAGAGAGTCGACTGCACCGTGCGCGGGAGCGCGTCCGGGGTCGTAAGGGAGAAAGTTCCGTCCTCGTTCGTGATCACGTCTCCGACCCCAAGCGCGGTAACCCGGAGATCGCGCTGATCGAGATCGACAGGCGCGTCGAACGGGTTCGTGGGACGGACGCTGGACGACGCGTGCCCGGAGATGTCGAGGTAATGGAACTCGTTCTCGCGGCGCAGAACGTCGCCGGTGACGGCATCGACGTAGGTGCGGAACCGGGCCGGCGGATTCGAGACGTCCGTACGCACGACCTGGACCAGATGGAGTTCCACGAGGAGCCCGTCGTTCGAGTAGACGGGAAGATAGGTCAGGTAGGGCGAGAGCACCGGCCCCGCGGCGAGCACGCGATCCCGTTCGAGGACCGCGGACGCGACGACGCCATTCACGGCCGACGGCTGGAGCACATCGAAACGCAGTCCTTCGCGAACGAGCGAGGCGATCGCGACGTCGTGAGCGGCTGCCACGTCCAGGAGGGCGGCACCCACCGGCTCCGCGTCCGGAATGAGGCTGAGACCGTAGAAGAGGAGATGCCCGTCGGCGGAGAAGCGGAAGTCCGCTCGTGCTCCTTCGACAGGGAGTCCGTCCAGCGTCTGCTCGAAGATCGTCCACCAGACCCCACCCTGCTTCTCGATCACGAAAGGACGGAGCTGATCGCCCAACGGCAGCCGGCCGTCGAGCAACTGGAGCGTGTCATAGAACTCGCGGGCCATCGCCTCGACGGCGCGTGCGTCGAGCATCGCTTCCCGCGAGGGGGACGTGCTCCCCGCCGGAACCACGCGCGCGGAGAGAGCCGCGTCGTAGCTCGCGGGAGTCGCGCGATGGGGAAGCCCCGTTGCGAGGTTCCAGGACGTGAGCCAGCCCTGGGAGGTCACGGACTCGAGCGCGGTCCCGAAGGCGTGGGACGCGGCATCGGGCGCGGAGGCCGCATGGGCAGCGGGAGCGCTGAGCGAGGGCGGGCTCGCAACCATTTCGAGACCGGAGACGTCGTCCGCCGGAGCGACGGCACCGGCGGGAGCGGAGTTCAGGAGCATCCAAGTTGCGGCGAGCCCTACGCAGGAGAGGTGGGCGAAATGGCGCATGTCCTTGCCTTTCGGGGAAGCAGTGAGTGGAAACCGTGCGCCTACCACTCTACCACCTGGTCCACCCCAGGATGCCTGCGGAACGAACGGTTTGGCTTCCGTCCCGTCTAGCGCCGCGCTCCGGTTCGGAATAGATTTGGCCGCCATGAGTGCCGTTCCTTACCTCGGCGAGATCTTTGCCCTACTCGCGCCGATCTGCTGGTCGTTCGCCGTCATCCTCTTCCGGCGGACGGGGGAGACCGTGCCTCCCGTCGCGCTCAATCTGTTCAAGACCGTCCTCGCGCTCGTCCTCTTCACGCTCACGAGCCTCGTCTTCGGTCAGGACTTCCTTCTCGACGGAGCGTCACGGTCGGACTACCTGCTCCTTCTCGCTTCCGGCGCTCTCGGGATCGGTGCCGCTGACCTCTTCTTCTTCCTCACGCTCAATCGCGTGGGGGCTGGACTCCAGGCGATCATCAACACGAGCTACAGCCCGGCCATCATCTTCCTCAGCTACTTCCTTCTCGGGGAGCGCCTCTCCGGCGTTCAGTGGATCGGCGTCTCCCTCATCCTCTCCGCGGTCCTCACGGTCGGGTGGATGCGGGGCAGGAAAAGCCAGCCGGTCCCACGCCGGACTCTCTGGGTGGGAATCGCGTTCGGGATCGGGACCAGCCTCACGCAGGGCTACTCCGTCGTCATGATCAAACCGCTCCTCGAGTCGACGCCGCTCTTCTGGGCGAACTGGTGGCGGATCGTGGGCGGGCTCATCAGCCTCGTCATCCTGGCGCCCCTTCTCCCCCACCGCGTCCGTCGGCTGGATCGACTCTTCGACCGCGGCGTCTGGAAGGTCATGATCCCGGGCTCGATCATGGGAACGTACATCTCTCTCATCGTGTGGCTCGCCGGGCTCAAGTTCGCGCAGGCGTCGATCGCGGCGGCGCTCAACCAGACATCGACGCTCTGGACCTTCCTTCTCGCGGTGCTCCTCCTGAAGGAACCGATCACCTGGATTCGTGTGATCGGACTCATCGTGGGCGTCATCGGGGTCGGTCTCGTCACGTTCGGTTGATCGATTCAGTAGCGGAAGCTCGGGTCGAATGGAAGCGATCCGGAGCGACCCCTAGATCGGAGGTTACGTCCTGCACGCACTCGTTCGTATGCCCCGGGCCATCCATCCCCTCCATGCGGCATGCTCTCGCCGCGGGCGGTCTCGCTGCTGGCGCGATCGCCACTGGCGCGATCGCCGCCACGAACTGCGATCACGTCTCGGATTCGCTCCGTTTCCGTCCCTTCTGCTCGGTGTGGTCCTCGTCCTGCTCGGGTGGACTACGCTCGTCCCGGTGCCTGCCGAGGCCGCACGACTCGAGGTCTACAACCGACGTCTCGAACCACACTGGACGGCGGACGGTTCGAGCTTCTGGTACCGGAAGCAACTCCCGGAGGGCCGCTCCGAGTACGTCCGGGTCGACACCAGAACCGGGGTGAAGGCGCCCGCGTTCGATCACGGCAGGTTGGCGGACTCCCTCTCCGTTCGTCTCCGACGTGACGTGAGCCCGGACCAGCTGCCGATCGACGAACTCGCGTGGAAAGACCGCCGGCTCGTCCTGAGTGGCGCCGCGGGCAGCTGGCAGCTGGATCCCAGTGACTACCGTCTCGAGCCCACGGCGGGAGGAGGTCCCGGCGGTCTCCCGTTCTCGCTCGAGGTCCGACCCTCGGTCAGGTCCGGTGTGGAGAGCGAGATCACGTTCGTCAACAGGACGGACCGACGTGTCCAGGTCCACTGGCTCGACGGCTCGGCCGCGAGGCACCCGTACTCGAAGCTCGCGGCGGGCGAGCGCTACGCACAGCACACCTACGACGGCCACGTCTGGCTCGTCACGGACGAGAGCGGCGCGGAAGTGATCGCGGTGTTCGAGGCAACGGAACGTCCTTCCCTCGCCATCATCGATGGACGCAAGCCGACGCAGAGTGACGGAGTCGATGGTTCGAGTGGGAGTGACGAAGACGGCGAGGCTAGCGGAACCGGTGCCGAGACTGGAAACGACGAGGACGACGGCGACGACCGGACGGGCGACTCCCGAACCGACGGAGGTTCCCGGTCCGCTTCGGGAACCGCGGGCGCATCGCCCGAAGCGCAGCGTCTCCCGAACGGCACCGGGACTCCCTCCCCCGACGGTCTCTGGACCGCATTCTCGCGGGACGACGACCTCTGGCTCCGAAACCGCGTCACCGGCGAGGAACGGAGGCTGACCCGTGACGGAACGCCGGAGGACACATACGCGAAGACGAACCAGCGCGAGCGGTTCCTCGAACTCCAGTACGACGCACCGACGCCGCCAGACGGCGCAGTCGACGTGCTCTGGGCACCGGACTCGCGCCACTTCGTCGCGCTTCGGAGCCGCCACGTGCCGGAACGGTTCGTATACCTCGTCGAGTCGTCCCCCGAAGATCAGGTGCAGCCGGAGCTCCAGTCCTATCCGTATCTCAAGCCAGGTGACGAGGTACCGGTGCGTCGTCCTCGGCTCTTCGACACCCTCACGGGCGGGGAGATCCAGCTGGACGACGCGCTCTACTCCGATCCGTGGGGTCTCTACGAGTACCACTGGACCCCCGAGTCGGACCGCTGTTTCTTCCTCTACAACCAGCGCGGCCACGGCTTAATGCGCGTCCTCGAGATCGACGCGCACTCCGGAGCGACGCGCGCGATCGTGGACGAGCAGCCGGACACGTTCTTCGACTACTCGGGGAAGACGTACCTCCAGCAGCTGGATGCGACGGACGAACTCCTCTGGATGTCCGAACGCGATGGGTGGAACCACCTCTACCTCTACGACCGGAAGAGCGCCGCGGTGAAGACGCAGATCACGTCCGGCGAATGGGTCGTGCGCGCGGTCGACCGGATCGACGTTCCCTCGCGGACGATCTGGTTCCGTGCGGTCGGCATCGTCCCCGGGCAGGATCCGTACTTCGTTCACTCCTGCCGGGTCGGATTCGGGGGCGAGGACCTCGTCGTTCTGACCGGCCCACGCGAGGAGGCCGATGGGAACGGAACGCACGAGACTTCGTGGGCGCCCGACAGCCTCACCTTCGTCGACAGTTGGTCACGCGTCGACCAACCGCCGATCCACGTACTTCGTGACGGCCGCACGGGTGACATCCTCACGGAGCTGGAACACGCAGACGCGGGAGAACTCCTTGCCGGCGGACGCGCCTTCCCGGAGCCGTTCGTCGCCCCCGGTCGCGACGGGATCACGCCGATTCACGGAATCATTCACCTGCCGAAGGACTTCGATGAGACGAAGCGGTACCCGGTGATCGAGAGCATCTACGCAGGTCCCCACGGCCAACACGTTCCCAAACAGTTCCGCACGAGCTATGGCGTCGAGACGCTCGCCGACCGCGGCTTCGTCGTCGTCCAGATCGACGGCATGGGAACGAACTGGCGCTCGAAAGCGTTCCACGACGTCTGCTGGAAGAACCTCGTCGACGCCGGACTGCCGGACCGGATCGCGTGGATCGAGGCCGCGGCGGCGACGCGCCCCTACATGGACACGGAGAAGGTCGGCATCTACGGAGGCAGTGCGGGCGGACAGAACGCGCTCGGCGCACTCCTCACCCACGGGGACTTCTACGACGTGGCGGTCGCCGACTGCGGCTGCCATGACAACCGGATGGACAAGGTGTGGTGGAACGAGCAGTGGATGGGCTACCCCGTCGGCCCACACTACGAGGAGCAGAGCAACGTCACGCTCGCTCCGAACCTGAACGGCGACCTACTGCTCATCGTGGGAGAACTCGATCGCAACGTGGATCCATCTTCGACCCTCCAGGTCGTGCACGCACTCGTCGAGGCCGACAAGGACTTCGACATGCTCGTCATTCCGGGAGTCGGACACGGGGCAGCTTCGACGGCGTACGGACGAAGGAAGCTGGAGGAGTTCTTCGTCCGTCACCTGCGATAGACCACACCGCCGTAAGAAGTGGCGGCGGCCCAGGTGCCGGCCGCCGCACGTACTCGAGGAGAGTTCGGTCGGGCAGGAGAGATCAGGCGGCGGCGCGACTCATGTCTTCGCGGACGCGCGTCCCGAGCTGCACCGACATCACGATCTCTTCGGCGCTCAGCGTGGGAGGGAAGAGCACGCCGGCGACCCGGGCATCGTGGAAGCTCGCCCCCTCGAGTCGACACCCCGAAGAGGTCCACCCGCGGAGATCCGCGTTCGGAAGTACCCACCGGAGGTCAGACCGTCGGCGCTCCAGCCGCGGAGGTCAGGCTCCGGAAATCGCAATCGGTGAGATCGCACTCCTCTCCGGCTGCCACCCGACGATTGAACTCACCGATCTGACCCTCGCGAAGCAGCTGGTAGAGGTCGTCTGATTTGATCTGAGGCACGGCGCTCATAAGCATCCCCCTTCTCGGAGAGCTTTCGGCCGCCACCCGCCACTTCTTGAGGGCCGCCTCGAGCGGCCAGCAGACCCGGTTTTCTGGGGCGCGGGCGAGCCGACCCGGCTCGTTCGGCCCGGTCCGCGGAGCCCTCCCACCCGAGTGGAGCCGTTGGACCCGGTCGCGCGAGCAAAGCTTCCGGCTGGCCCGAAGCGCCTTTCCGGCACAGGTCCGATTGGCCCGAGCCGACCTATCCGGATAGAATGCGGGCTTCCCGGTCCCGATTCCGGTTCTGTACGACGGAGCGAGGTCCCAGAGGCGCTCAGCCCAGGGTACCCGATTCCTGGAGGTTTCATGATCTTCGACAACATCCTCGACGTCATCGGCCGCACTCCGCTGGTGAAGCTCCACCGCGTCGGCGAGCACCTCGACTGCAATCTCTACGCGAAGTGCGAGTTCCTGAACCCGGGCGGCTCCGTCAAGGACCGGATCGGATACCAGATGGTCCTGGATGCCGAGGCGCAGGGTCGGATCAAGCCGGGCGACACCCTCATCGAGCCGACCTCCGGCAACACCGGCATCGGTCTCGCTCTGGCCGGAGCCGTCCGGGGCTACCGGGTCATCATCACGCTCCCGGAGAAGATGAGCCGCGAGAAGCAGGTCGTCCTGGAGGCGCTCGGCGCGGAGATCATCCGCACTCCGACCGAAGCCGCGTGGGACGCGCCGGAGAGCCACATCGGAGTCGCGAAGACGCTCCAGACCCAGATCCCGAACGCCCACATCCTCGACCAGTACTCGAATCCATCGAATCCGAACGTGCACTACGAACGTACCGGCCAGGAGATCCTCGACGACCTGAACGGCAACGTCGACATGATCGTGATCGGTGCGGGAACGGGCGGAACGATCTCGGGCGTCGCACGAAAGATCAAGGAGGAGTGCCCGAACTGCATCGTCGTCGGCGCGGACCCGGTCGGTTCGATTCTCGCGGGCGGAGATCAGGTCGGCACCTACAAGGTGGAAGGGATCGGCTACGACTTCATCCCGGACGTACTCGACCGGAAGCTGGTCGACACCTGGGTGAAGACGAACGATGGTCCCTCGTTCCAGCTCGCACGTCAGCTCATCCGGGAAGAAGGGCTTCTCTGCGGCGGATCGAGCGGAAGCGCTCTCTACGCGGTCCTCAAGGAAGCGCCCCGGCTGAAGAAGGGGCAGAACTGCGTCGTGATCCTGGCCGACGGCGTACGCAACTACATGACGAAGTTCGTCGACGACAAGTGGATGCGCGACAACCGATTCTCCGGCACGGCGAACCAGGCCGGGACGGTGGAGAACGTCGCGAACTCGATGCCGAAGCGGAGCCTGATCACGATCGGCGTGGCTGACACCGCGTCGGAAGCAGCGTCGCTCATGCGGAAGGAAGGCATCTCGCAGCTTCCGGTCGTGGACGGCAAGGTACTCGTCGGTCTCCTCACCGAGGACGGCATCCTCCAGTATCTCGCCTCCGGACAGCAGTCCCGCGCGACCCTGGTGCGCCAGATCATGAACCGGTCGGTATCCACTGTCGAAATGAGTTCTCCGATCACGACGCTGAACGACGAACTCCTCAAGACGGGGAGTGTGGTCGTGATCGACTCGAACCGTGAGCCGATGACCATCCTCACCAAGATCGATCTGGTCGAGTACCTCATCGGGCAGGGTTCGAAGGAGGGCGCCGCCGTCTAGGGATGCGCCCACCCATGGCGACGGCGACGCCGCGAGGCGACGTCGCGCCACGCCCTCTTGCCACGCCCCGTCCTGCCGACCGCGCAGGACGTGGCGTCGTCGTAACCGGTGACGCGCTCCGCCTCTCGGAAACTCCGGATAGTCCGAAGCCAGACCCTGGTGGGATCATGGATAGTCTGTGGAGCTGCCTCTGCAGACGAATACCGAACGCTCGTACCCAGGAGTTGGTCCGTGTCCCAAATCCCCACTCGCACACTCGTCATCGGTGTCACGTCCTTGGCCGCATTCGTCGCACTCGGCGGCTCCACCGCCTGGAGCGTGGGACCGGACTCGACGAACCCTCGCTATCTGGACCGCCACGACTACCGCCCCGCCCCGGGCGACATCACGACCGAACTCAGGGACGCGAGAGAGGAGCGGCTCTCCTTCTCGCCGCTCGTCGATCAGATCGTGGCAGACTTCTCGTCCACCGACTTCGACCAACGGCTCCGGGACCTGACCGGAGAGAACTCGGTGCTGGTGGGCGGCGCTTCCTACACGTTCCACACGAGGCACTCCTACTCCGACGGCGGGCAGAAGTCCTGGCAGTATGCGT
>JAWKQE010000044.1:0-45896 GCA_041390305.1 Candidatus Eiseniibacteriota bacterium | reverse complement strand
GGAAGAGGGGAGCACGAACGTCTTCTGGCCGATCGCCGGACGCCGCGTACGGTGGGGCTTCCAGCTCGACCCGAACGACTCCTCCTCCGAACCGGTGGACAGTCGACTCGACTCCTACCTCCGCAAGCGTGCGCCGTGGTTCCTCGCCCGTCCCGAGCGGATCTTCTGGTCTACGGAGATCCAGTTCGAGCGGCGCTTGGCGCGGCGCTTCGGACAGGGGCGGATGTGGCTCCTCGGTGACGCCGCGCACCTCACGAGCCCCGTCGGCGTTCAGAGCGTCAACGTCGGTCTGCGCGAAGCGCACGACCTCTCCGTTCTCCTCGCGAACATCGTGCTGACCCAGGCGTCTCTCGACAGCCTCGAGACGTTCGAGGCCGCCCGGCAGGCCGAATGGCGTCGTCTGCTCGGGTTGAGCGGTTCGCCCAAGGTGCTCGACGCCACCACCCCGTGGGTGGCGGCGAGATTCGACCGGTTTGCGAGCTGCATTCCGGCGTCTGGTGCTGCGCTCGACCGGCTCTTGGCCCAGATCGGCCTCGAGCTCCCCGCCGACGCCCACGAGTCGGTCGACGCCTGACCCGCGTGTGAAGGGAGGCTGGGCTTGCACAGGCCCAGCTTCCGCCCTCCATTGGATGCCGGATGTCGGCTCAGCCAAGTTGCACATTGGGAGTGACTTGGTGATTCCATGCCTCACCTTGGCCGAACCTCGGGGCTCCACCCCTTCTCGAGTCTCGACCGCGCGTCCGGATGCCTGATCGCAGGGGCGAAACGAGGCCAGAAGCCGTCGGCCCGAGAAAAATAATCTTTGGGTGGACGGGGCCTTCCGGATACGCTCATTTCGCGTCGATCCGAGCGGGGGCCCCGCGAGGAAGCCGACGAGTTCCCCCGACCGTCGAGGGAGCGGGTCTCGGTCCTTCGGAGCCGAGGCAGTTACGATGCGACTGAGGCCCCCTCGGGGACTTTGGAAGCTTGCGATGAGCCGGTGCCATGCCGGCTGCTTTGGAGACTGACGAACGTGAAGAAGCTCTACGTGGGCAATCTGCCCTTCAGCGCGACCGAAGACCAGGTTCACGAGGCTTTCTCGGCGCACGGCACCGTGCACTCTGTGAAGCTCATCAATGACCGTGAGACGGGCCGTCCTCGCGGCTTTGGTTTCGTGGAGATGGACGACGAGGCCGCGCTGGCCGCGATCGAGGCGATGGACGGTAAGGAGATGGGCGGGCGCGCCCTCCGGGTCAACGAGGCCCAAGACCGTCCGCGGCCCGGCGGTGGTGGTGGCGGCGGCGGCCGCCGGAACGATCGCTGGTAGGCTCTGGCCCACCGAGATCTCGTCGAGGCCCTGTCCCCAACGGGATGGGGCCTCGCGGTTTTTGGAGACTTGCTTCAATGCGGGTTCACGCGGTTCGCTGCGCTTCCCTTCGCTACTGTGCGCTTCTCTTCGGTTCGCTGCGCTTCTCTTCGGTTCGCTCGCTTCTCGTCGGTTCGCTGCGCTTCTCTTCGGTTTGCTCGCTTCTCGTCGGTTCGCTGCGCTTCCCTTCGCTACTGTCCGCTTCTCTTCGGTTCTCGGCGGTTTCCTTCGGCGCGGTGACGTCGAACTCGCTCCGAATCGCGGGCGGCTCAACCTAGATGCCGGACGTCTCGGGATTCCAACCGAGTTCGATCACCTCGAAGTCGTCCGCGTCGAGATCGTGGAAGGCTGGGTTGAGAACGTCGTTGTCCCAGCGCGGATCCATCGTGCCGGTGATGTACATGTCGCTTCCGTTGTCGGCCAGGATGAGGCCGTAGGTCTTCATCGCGCGGAAGATCTTCTGTACGTCCGCGGGATAGCCGGAGATGTCGACCGACTCCTTCATGCGGAGCCTCGTTCCCATCGGTGGAGCGTCGGTCGTGCTTCCGGCTTGGTGAGACGCGGGGAAGACGTATCCGTTCGTCGCGCGCGTCGTGAACCGGAAGGCGTGATGGATCTCACCCTCCGCCGCGAGTTCGTCGTAGCGGATGAGGCCGGGAAGGATCGCGAGTCCGGCGGCGTCCGCGGAGGTCCAGCCTTCGGGGCGCCGATCGTTGCTGGTCATGTCCCACACCGCGCCCGACCCGGCTTCCCAGCGCGCGAGGCCCGCGTTCCACTCCGTCGCCCATGTCTCGAACAGCGTCCAGCGGTTCCGATCGATGACGAGGAGGTGACGGTCGCCGCTACTGCCTCCGCCGGGGACGCCGCCTTCGATGAAGTTCGGGAGGAGGTAGGCTTCGTCAGGGATCGGATAGCCGGGGTCTTCGCCGGGCACGCCGGGATCACTCTCGTCCGGGTAGAGCACGAACGTCACCTCGCGGAGCGGCTGCGTGTTCGGGACGACGACGTAGGGAATCCCGTAGGGTGGCGGGCCGAAGTCCGGGTGGAGTCGTCGCCTGGCGTCGGGGTTCTCCGGCGTGCGTCCGCTGATCCAATCGATGTACGCGTCGGACGCCGGGTCCACGGGCGCCGTGGAAATGTCGAGGTTCCACCAGTTGTCGGAAGGGAAGACGCTCTGGCCGGTCAGGTCCTCTAGCAGGACGACGCCTCCCTCGGCGTCCGCGGGATCGCCTGGCAGAGTGGGGGAGCGGTCCGTGTCGAGCGGGGATCGGTCGGCCGTGCAGGCGACGAGGACGGCCGAGAGTGAGGCCGTGGCGACTGCCACGTAGAGAGAATGGGCCGGTTTCCGCATGTTCGAGTCCCTCCTTCCCCCGTCGATAACACAGGTTCGGCGCGTAGGCACCCGTTCCTGATCGGGCCTCTCAACTGACGCGATGGATTGCGTCTGCGCGGCCGGTCTCCAGCACCCCTCCTTTCCGGGCTTCCGCCGCGCTGCTATCCTCTGGCGCGACGGGGTCAGGACGGGAAGACGAGCACGTCGCTCGGGTTGGAGGTCGCGCGAGGACTTCCGCGGAGGAGGCGTCGGGATCGCCTCCCTGCATCCAATCGGAACCGGGCACCGAATCACTCGGCATGAACAGGAAGACCATGAGTGGGGATCGCGGGTTTGCCGCCACTGTGATCGAATCGGGGGCGTCGGCGCTCGGGAGCTATGCGGCCGAGCGACTCTTCGAATTGGCGCCCGAGACACGCACCCAGTTCGCCGACGGCGCGGCCGAGAGTTGGCGGGCACATCTCTCCTCGCGTCTGATCGAACTCGCAGCCGCGGTCCGGCTGGGCGAGCCTCGCCTCTTCGTGAGCCGCGTGCTCTGGGCCCGCCGGGCCTTCGTCTATCGGGATGTCCCGACGCAACACCTCGAGACGAGCCTCGTGGCGTTGGAAGACGTGCTCCTTCGGGAGCTCTCCGACGGGTTGAGCGAAGGTGCGATCCCGATTCTCAGAGAGGCCCGGGAGGCGCTCGGTCGGGCGCCCCGTGATGGCCGCGACGAGGCGGGGGGCGTTCTGAAGGACGAGCGGGCACTTCGCTACCTCGCCGCCGTCCTCGAAGGGGATGCTCGTCGCGCGGTCGACCTACTCGTTGCGATGGTTGATGCGGGGGCGCACGCGCGGGACGTGATCCTGGAGGTTCTCGTTCCGGCCCAGCGGGAAATCGGTCGAATGTGGCACGCGGCCGATTCGGACGTCGCGGAAGAGCACCTGCTCACGGCCACCACGATACGCGCTCTCTCGGTGTTGGGCACGCTCGGCCGAGCCGAACCGAGCAATGGCAGGACCGTCGTCATCGCCGCGGTGCAGGGGAATCAGCACGACATCGCGGTTTGCGCCCTCGGCATCCTCTTCGAGTGGGCGGGTTGGAAGAGCATCGTGCTCGGTGCGAACGTTCCGACCTTCGATCTGATCCGATCCGTCCAGTATTTCGACGCCGATCTCCTCGTTCTGTCGGTCGCTCTCGCCACCCAGCTGGGCGATGCGTCCCGCACGATCGTCGCCACGCAGTCCGTGCCGGGCTTGGTGCTGCCGGTCATGGTCGGAGGGTCGGCCTTCGAAGACGGGGACGAGCTGTGGAGGCGGATCGGGGCGGACGGGTACGCGTCGTCTCTCGAGACCGCCGTCGATGAAGGTCTACGACTCGTCACCGCATCCCGCGGCTGATTCCGCGCGCGCTTCGAACGGACTACTCGGCTTCGTCTGGACGACTCGTCACCGCATCCCGCGGCTGATTCCGCGCGCGCTTCGATCGGACTACTCGGCTTCGTCTGGACGACTCGGCTTCGTCCGCACGACTCGGCTTCGAACGGACTACTCGGCTTCGTCTGGACGACTCGGCTTCGTCCGCACGACTCGGCTTCTTCCGGAGGGGTTCCTCGCTTCGACCACTCCGTTCCGCTCGGGCCACTCCGCTTCGCCAGCACCGACCGTACTTCGCCCGAAGATCGTCGCCGCGCTCAGCGGACCCCGTCGCCCCGGAGGTTCTGGAGCGTCGCGTCGAGGAGTTCCGCCGGGAAGACGTCACCGGCGCCCAGTGCCGCGCGCTCGTGTTCGAGTTCGTCGGCGATCGCGCTGAAGGAGAGCGGGAGGCCGCGGGCCGGGACGGCGGCGCCACCGTCTCCACTCGGCTTCCCGCCGTTCGGGGCTCCCGCCTTCGAGTTCTGTAGAGTCTCCTCGATCGTCGCGTCGTTCTTTGCGTGGGCCATGGCCTGCGCGGCCCCGGCCAGGAGCAGGAATGGATTCACGGAACCGTCCGGGAGGCGGAACTCGACGGTGGGAGGGGCGACCGGTTCGCCGTCGGCGGTGCGTGCGAGCACGGGGATGCGCACCAGCGCCTTCCGGTTGAAATGTCCCCACGTGATCGATGCCGGCACTTCTTTGCCCTGCTGGAGCCGTAGGAACGACTCCCGGCTCCGATTCCCGAATGCCATGAGGGCGCCGCCGGACTGGACGAGTCCGCCGACGAGCGAACGCGCGAGTTCGGGGGACGGACCTTCCATCGTGGCGAAGCCTTCGCCGGCGAGCGCGGCGAAGTGGAAGTGCATCCCGCTTCCCGCGTGTCCCGCGCGGAGTACGGGCCGGAAGGAGCACTGGACTCCGGATGCGTGCGCGAGATTCCGAAGCACCCACTGCGTGAGAACGACCGCTTCTGCCGCCACGGGGAGTGGGGCGAGGGCGAGTTCGATCTCGTGCTGCTCCCAGATGTATCCGCCACCTTCCTCCGAGCCGATGTATCCCACCTCGGCATGGCTGTACTTCACCGCGACACCGAGGTCTCCCAGGAACACCATGGCCTGACGCCGGATGTCTTCTCCGAACACGAAGGGAGAGGTCGCGTGGTAGCCGCGATCGGAACTGCCGTAGACGTCTGCTTCCTCCGCGGGCTTGCCGAGGAAGAACTCCACTTCGGCGTGGGCCAGGAGCTCGGCTCCCGTTTCCGCGCGAAAGCGCTCGGCCGCGCGCCGGACGATCGTGTCCGGAGACTGCGCGAGAGGTGCGCCGTCCCGATCGTGGTGACCGGCGAGGATGACGAGCGTCGGAATCTCGGAAAAAGGATCGAGAAACGCGCTCGAGAGCCTGGGACGAAGAACGATGTCCGAGGCGTCCGGAGGAAGGCCCGCGCCGGGGAAGAGGCTGGAACCGTCGGCCCGCTCGCCTGCGCGAAGGATCTCGCGGAGGTGGGCCTCGGAGCGGGGCAGGAAATCCAACGCCCGCAGTTCGCCTTCACCGTCGACGTGCATCAGGGTGACGACCCGGACCTGCTCCTCCACGACGACCTTTACGATGTCGTCTTCGGTCCAGTCCGCGGCCGGCCTTCCGATCTTCACCGCGAGCTCACCGCCGAGGGGTTCGGCCACGTACTGTGCCCTCATGTCTACCGGGCTCATCTCGTTCCTCTCTCCATTTCATCCCGAAGAACGGGCCGGCAGGAAACCCTGCCGACCCTCGTTTGGCTGGGGCCTTGGCCTCGCCGCCCCGCGTCTCGAAGCGCACGCTCTCTTCGGTGACGACCGACTTCACGCGCGCGGAACTAGCCGACTCCCTGGAGTCTACTCCAGAACGTGGATCCTCCGCTCGGCGCACATGTCTTTCAGTGCTTTCGGCCAGACGCTCACGCTGACTTCACCGAGGTGGGCCTTCCGCAAGAGGAGCATGAACGTGCGCGACTGACCGATCCCTCCGCCGATCGAAAGCGGGAGCAGATCCCGGACGACCGCCTGGTGATAGGGGTAGTGGAGGAGGTCGATCCGGTCCGTCAGCTCGAGCTGTCGCTGCAGGGTCTCGCGGTCGACCCGGATTCCCATCGAACTCAGCTCATGGCGACGCTGCGTCACCGGGTTCCAGGCGATGATGTGGCCGTTGAGACCGTGCATGATCCGACCGTCCTTCGACCTGGTCTCGGTGACCCAATCGTCGGCGTCCGGTGCGCGCATCTCGTGGGGGAAGCCGTTCGCCAGCGTCCATCCGATCCCGTAGACGAACACCGCTCCACACTCCTTCACGATCTCCGTTTCGCGTTCCTGACGGGAGAGCCGCGGGTAGTGGGCGAGGAGATCTTCGGAGTGGATGAAAGTCAGGGTCTCCGGCAGCCTCGGATACTTCGGCGTCTGGAGGACGGGGTAGCGCTCCAGGATGAAGCTCTCCGCGCCCGTCAGTACCTTCCAGATCCGCTCCACCGCGTCGGTCAGGTAGTCGAGGTTCCGATCCCGATCCGAGATGACCTGCTCCCAGTCCCACTGGTCGACGTAACTGCTGTGGTCGTGATCGAGGAAGTAGTCCTTCCGAACGGCACGCATGTCGGTGATCAGTCCTTCGCCGACCTCGAATCCGAACTGGTTCAGGGCATACCGCTTCCACTTCGTGGCCGCCTGGACCACCTGTGCCGTGATCGGGTTCTTCCCGTGGTCGTTGTCGATCCGGAACTCGATCGGCTGACGGGCTCCGTCCTTGTCCAGGAAATCGTTGAGTCCGCTCTCGGCGTCGACGAGAAGTGGGACCGTGACCGGACGGAGGTTGAGTTCCCGGCAGAGCCCGTCTTCGACGAACGCTCTGAGATCGTGGATTGCGCGCTGCGTTTCCTTGGGGTCGAGCAGAGGGGTGTAGTCGGTGGGCAGGTGCTTCTCGAGTTCTTCGTAGCTGCCGATTCCCGGTCCCGCCAGATCGGCCTGTCTCTCCATCGTCCTGGGCATGGGCGAGTACCTCCTCCTGCCCCCCGTCGGGCTCTCAGAAGATACGGAAGCCAGGGAAGGGACTCGATACGTAGTTCAGGAAGGGGCCGTTCGGAGATCCCCGTACGACCGTCGTGGGCTGCCGACGCGGGAGCGGATGAACGAAGAGCCCCCGGACGCGTGCGCCGGAGGCTCTCCCATTGGAACGAAAGGTTGCGCTAGCGGAACTGGCGCACGAAGGATGCCGGGTGGCACATGACACACATCGCTTCACTCGCTTCGGCCATACCCATCGCATCGAAGTTCGGACCGTGCGGGTTGACCCGCCAGCCGGACCTGGCCGAGTGGCACTGGAGACAGTCGTCCTGCTGGTGACAGGACGAACACTCGTCGAGCCCCTGCCGCGCGGCCGCGCCGTGGTTCAGCAGCCAGTACGGAGCGGAGTCGTGATAGCCGTTGGCATCACTCCGCGTCATCGCGGCGAGCCCCCTCTCCAGGTGACAGCTGCGGCAGAACACCTCCGTCGAGTGGCAGTTCGTGCAAGCGGGGTCCGGCCCGGCCGCGCTCGCCGCGTGGTGGAGAACGAAGCTCGTCGGGTGGTACCCGCCTCCCAACTGTCCTTCGTGGCAGTCGGCGCAGAACGAGCCCTCGTCGTGACAGACGCCACAATCGCCGGCCAGCGCCATCGGTCCGTGCTCCTGGACGAACATCGGGGTGTGGTCGAGTGGCCGGAGCGGAAGGACGGGCATGCCGCGCCGACCCTGCTTCGGAAGCAGTTCGAGGCGCGCGAAGCCCTGCTGGTGGCAGCCCGCGCAGCTGTTGGCGTCGTGGCAGGTGGCGCAGCGCTCCGGAGAGTCGTCGGCCGCGGCTCCGTGCTCCGTCCACCAGGCTCCCGACTCGTGGTCGGGCGGTGTCGGCCAACGTCCCTCGCGGCCGGCGACGAGGGTGGCCACCCGATCGTCCATCTCCAGGCTCGCGATCGCCGCGATCTGGTCACCGTTCGCATGACAGCGTTCACAGTCGTTCCGCGCATGACAGACCGCGCACGCTTCCGTTGCGCTCTTGGCGTCGTCGCCGTGCTTCCAGATGAAGTCGTCCAGGCTGTGAGACTCCGGCTGGGGGAAGTCCGCGATCCGCTCCGCCGACACCGCCTTCGCCGCGGTCAGTGGCATGTGGCAATCGCCGCAGTCGACCCGGCCCGGTGCCCAGTGCGGTTCCGGCGAGCCGTTGTGGCAGTCGAGACAGGTCTCGGGAGTGGGGAGGACGACGTTCATCGTCACGTCACCCGAGGTGGAGTGGCAGTTGCCGCACTCCAGCTCTCCGCCCGGTTCGTTCACGGCGTAGGGGTGCGTGGAGTGGTCGAAGCGAACGAGTGTGGGCGCGCGGTCGGGCCGGGTCCAATCGACGCGGTCGAGGTCCGAGCCGTTGTGACACTCGGCGCACTTGTCCGGACCGACGATGTACATCCCCTGTCCGCCCGGATCGTGACAGGTGCGGCACGAGGGGAACTGGCCGTCATGGGTTTCGTGATCGAAGGCGTCCCTGGCCGATGCGGTGCCCGCCACGGCGAGCCCGATCAGGAGGAGTACGGAGTGGAGCGCTTTCATCGCGACACCTCCTTTTCGGATCCGCTCATCGACTGCGAACGGTGCACCATCCCTGGGTCGGATCCGAAGCTGTAGCCGAGTGCGAGGTAGGCGCGCTTCTGGCTCCAGTCGGCGTAGTCGGCGCGGTTCTCGTAGGAGAGACGGTAGACTCCCGCGCTTCCCTCGAGGAACCAGGGCGCGGAGTCGAAGCGTCCCCTGAGCCCGCCGCCCAGGATCCAGTCCTCTCCGTTGCGGAACTCCCGGACCTGTTCGGACGCGAATCCCTGCGCGCCGAGTTCGAGGCTGCCGAAGTCCTTCGCCACTCCGAGATCGAACTGGCTCTCGGCCGCGGCGAAACCCCAGTCGATCTTGTATCCGCAGTCGAACCTCCAGGGGTGGAGGTTCCAGTTGGCGAGCGCCGCGATCTGCCAGCCGTCGTCCTTCACCGAGCCGGTCGGATCGAGCACGTCGGTTTCGTCGTACTTCCGGTAGGAGGCGGTCGCCTGGAGCGCTCCGCGTCCACGGGCGTCGCTCCAGGAAAGGCTGGACCAGGCTTCCCGGTAGCCGACGGGCGCGAACGCTTCCCAGATCGTCCAGAGGCTGAAGTACGGGCGCCGGTACCGGAGGGCTGCCGAGGCCCGATAGCCGCTCACGCGCCTCGAGTCGACGCGGACGCGGACGTCCTGGAAGTTCTCCGCCGCGAAGTCGTAGTCGATCTGCGTGTCGAGCGTGAGTGGCGCCGTGACCAGGAGGGCGTCGAGTGCGCCGCGCTCTTCGTAGAGGGCCGCGCGATCCTCGCGGAGCTCGCGTTGGTAGACGACGGCGACCCGGGAGCGGCGCGGAAGGAGAAGCTGCGCCTGCCCGCCCACGACCCAACCGGGTTCGTTCGGGGCGAGGATGTCGACGTCCTCGAGGAGGAATCCGTCGAGCGGCTGGCTGGTCCCTCGGGCCAGGGAGCGTCCGCCATAGACCTCGAGCGTGGTCATCGCGCTCGTGCGGAGAAGCGCGGATCCGCCGTCGAACTCGTAGAACCCGAGGCCGGTGTGCGCGCTCGTCCGTCCGCCGCGGAGCCTCAGCCGGCCTCTGTCCAGCTCGGCGTATCCGGTGACGAGTTCGATCTCCTCTTGGTGCGCGGCCAGAACTCGTCGTTGCCGAAGCGCCCACGGACGTGGAGCTTCCCGGGAGAGCCCCTGCACGTTCGTCCACCCGTTCAGGCGCAGGTCCTGCGAAACCGGCATCGACGACTCGACGTCACCCTGCGTGTGTACCAGTAGCAGACATCGGAACCGGGAATGCAGGTGACGACGGTGCCGTCCTCGAGGGATCGGTAGACACCCTCGCCCGGACCTGGTCGATGGGGAGCGTGTGCCGCTCGAACTCCGCGCGTCTCGATCAAGGCGACGTTCGTCCGGTCCCCGCGGACGCCGGACGCTTCCGTCGAACTGGCGACCGAGGTGAGCAGCGCGAGCGCGACTGCCGTCGATACGCCGATCCACGATCTTGGCCTGTCTGGGGAGTGAGCTCCGGGGCCCACGTGTAGGACGGATCGTCGCTCCATCTTCAGTTCCCTCCTCCAACGAGATACACGGGGAGTCGATGGCATCCGGAGCAGTCCCTGCCCGGCTGACGATCGACCTGGGATAGTGCCCGAAACAGAGAGATCACGCCCGCATCCCTACGGGCGTGATGCTCCGACACAATCGGTCGTGAAGGACCGTGGTGCCGACCCGCCGCGCGTCGCCGCCGGCCGTAGTGCGAGGTCTACGCATCACGCTCCTTCACGACTCACTCCTCCCGTCCGACTCCGGAATGCGCTCCTGAGGACGGCGAGTGAGCTTCGTGCCCTTCGATGCCGAGCTCGGCGGCTTCGCGGGCGTGTTCCTCTATGTAGAGTTCTTTCGGCATCTTGCCGGTGATCCATGACGGGTTGCCTGGATAGACACCTGGCTTCAGCAGAACCGAGTGCTTACGTGCCAGACGATCGCGAGCGTCGCGAGCCACGCCCGTAGAGATGGATGACGCGCATCACCTGGAGGAACTCGCGCGAGACGAACGCGATGGCGTCGTTCTTGAACCAGAGCAGAAGCCGGTGGCGGCCATCACCACGGTTCCCCACACGAGGGCCCAGTACTCCGCCTTCTCCACGAAGCTGAAGCGTCCGAAGTGGGGGTGATGGGCCGTCAGTCCCAGGTTGTAGCGGACGGCCTGAGTCAGCTCCCCATCTCCCATGCCCGGCGCCATCTTCTTGACGAAGTCACGTCCCTTGGGGGCGAAGAGCCAGAAGAGGTAGAACGACGAGATCACGAAGATCACTGCCGCATGCGGTGGATGAGACCACGCGAGTTGAACCCGCCGTCCCAGCCGAAGAGCTGCCGGAATGGGAAGTACTCCGAGTAGCGGAGCGCGAACCTGGTGAAGACGAGGACGATGAACGTCGTCACGAGCAGCGTGCTGGAGGACCGCGTTGCCGTCCATCCGAGTGACCTGGCGCACGCCGATGACGCTTCGTCTGACGAATGAAGTCCAGCGTGACGTAGCCGAGCATGCCTCCGATCACGCAGTGACGATGAGCGCGATGTAGATCTTCTTGATGAGGTCCGGCCATCCCGCCGAAGCCGCCGCCTGGGTGGATCGGAATCTGGGCCATCTCGGCGCTGATGCTCTGGCGGCAATGCCCGCAGGTGGACTGAGGTTCTGCGGGTTGACCTGGAGCGCGGGTCGTCGGGCGGAAGCGTCCGGTGCGGTTCGTGACAGCTCGCACAGTTCGCGACGGTGGCGTCTCCCGACTTGCTCTTGAGGCCGTGGAACGAGTCCACGAACTGGATCGTCTCGCCGACCGGGGCCTCGTACCGCTCGTTGATCCGGGCCGTCTCGTGGCACGGCGTACAGGTCGATTCCGCCACCCGGAACGGGGAGACGTTCGAGCGCGGATCGTCGGGCGGAAGGATTCCGTGTTCGCCGTGGCAGTCCGTGCAGACGGGGACGTGGGTATCGCCGCGACGTGCCATCTGGCCGTGGATGCCGTCCCAATACGCGCTGGCTTCTTCCTCGTGGCAGTTGCCGCAGGTGTTCGGGATGTTGAAGTGGTTGATCGCGGACATGCTGTTGCCCGCCGGCAGGATCAGGTGGACGTTCCGGCCGGTGCCGTGGCAGTCGGAGCAGGTTGCGGCCTGGGAAGAACCGTCGGCGAGGTGCGCGACTCCGTGCACGCTCGTCTCATAGGATCCGAGCGCGTTCTTCAGCGTGATGTCGTGCTCCTTGGCGAAGTTGATGTCGCCGTGGCACTGCCCGCATACCTTCTCGCGATGGGACGGATGGGTGATCGACTCCGGGTCGCTCACTTCACGGATGTCATGCGAGCCGTGGCAGGTGGAGCAGGTGGGGAGGTCCGGATCGATGCCGACGAAGCCGAGGCCGTGCTGCGTGTACATGTCGACCATGTCGGAGTGGCACTCACCGCACGCCGCGGGCTCCAGTTCCTCGTCGTGAGGAACCTCCGTGATGTCGACGTGGCAGTCGACGCAGCTGAACCCCTCGTGGATCGAGCCCTCGAATGCGGCGGGGGTGACGGCCGGAACATCGTCTTCCGATCCGTCGTGGCAGGACAGGCAGTCGTCGTCGGACACCATTTCGGCGTGCGTGGTGTGAACTGCCGACATCAGAGCGAAGGTGACGAAGGACAGGGACACGGCGAAGGTGCGGAGTAGGACTACGGGGACGGAGGGCAGGTCTCGCTTGAGCATGGTCACCACCTGGGGTTTCGTTCTCGCCCCTGCCCGGTTCCGCGGAGTGGAGGTCACGCTCGATCGGATCCTCTCATGCGTACCGGTGGAACGAGTCACCGCTAGCGAGTCTATCGATCGCTCTAATGCTTCGTAGTCCGTACTATCCGAAACCTGCTGCACGGCCGAACTTCTTTCGTTTCAGGCAGATCCGGAATTGGTCCCTCGAACGGGTTCCGAGGAACCCCGCCACCCTCGTTTGAACTGATTCCCTTACAACAGTTCTGCTAATCTTCGTCCACCACTTCTGCTTTTTGGAGGTCCCCGGCGTCCGCCTCGTCGGGGAAGTTGCTGTCGTCGCCGACATGGCAATCCGTGCACGGCATCTCCCGCTCCGCGCCATCGATGTCCACCGGGTGGACGAAGTCGAGACCACCCAGAGCGATCGTGTTCTCCACGAGCGGCGTGAACCCCTGTGCGACGATCGTGTGGCAGGTGTTGCACTCGTTCGGAATGGTGCGGCCGTCGGCCGTCTCCAGCTCCGAGCCGTGGCAGCGGAAGCAGCCGGTGAAGATCATATGGCCGATGTGATCGGGGTACCGGTCCCAGCGAACCCTCATGTGCGGGAAGTAGTTGTTCTCGTAGATGTCCTGAATCACCTCGATCGCCTTCTCCGGCGCCTCGAGCCCCTTCTCGTCGTAGTACTCGGTGATTCCCGCGCGGATGGAGTCACGCGCCCCTTCGCTCGTGAAGTACTCCTGGCTGAGGGCCGTCACCGCGGCGCGCTTGATCCACGGGATGCCCGGATCGATCCGTCCGTCGGACAGGGCGTCGTTCACGGTGTGGAGCGGGGAACGGTAGTTGTGCGCCGGGCGGGTGTGGCAGTCGATGCAGTCCATCACGCGGACGAGGCCGTCGGCCTCCTTCTGCGCCATGACCGAATCGGGAAGAGCCTTGCCGGTCTTCGAGTAGACGACCGGCTCGCCGTTCTCGTACCAGGTGACCTGTTCGAACTCCTCGCGCTCTCCATCCTTCGCGACATAGGTCATGTGGTTGTCGGCCGAGACGTGCCAGTGGCTTCCGGTCGGCTCACCGTGCCCCGCGACGCCACCGATATGCATGAGCACTCGGAGCTGATAGTGCGAGTTCTCCTCGTCGCTCATGTAGTAGTCCCACACCTCTTCTTTCGATGCGAAGTACTTGCCGGGCCAGTGGCACTCCTCACAGATCTCGCGGGCGGGACGGAGATTGACGATCGGGGTCTCGATCGGGCGGGGATAGGTGTTGAGAGCGGTCTTGAAGACCTGACGGGCGCCGGAGAGCTTGCTCTTGACGTACCAGTCGACGCCTTCGCCGATGTGGCAGTGGACGCACGCGACCTTGGCGTGCGCGGAGTTCTGGAACGCGACGAACTCGGGTTCCATGACCTGGTGACACACCTCGCCGCAGAACTCGACGGACTCCGTGTACTCGTATCCACCGTAGAGGCCGAGTGTCGTGAGCAGGAGGAAGATGCTCGTGCCGACCACGAACACGACGAGAGCGTTCCGGTGCGACGTCTTTCCCAGGTCGACGATGATCGGGGCCGTCTGGCCGCGTTGCCGCCGCCGATTCTCGATCCGCATGCCAATTGGGATGAGGAGCAGGCCGAGGAAGAGGAGCCCGGGGAAGATCACGAAGATGAAGATCCCGAGGTAGGGATTGCTCTGCGTCCCGAAGGTGTCGAGGACGTAGAGAATGAGCATGGCGGCCGCGCCGAAGAGTGCGAGGCCTGCGCCGATCAGGCTCAGAAGGTTGTAGAACGTACTGGGGAGCTTCGTGTTGGCCATGGCCGGCGTGCCTCGATTCGGCGAAAGGTCCTGTCTTCGGCGGACCACTCACGGGCCGGGCCGAAGCGCCGGCGGCGCGCGTGGGTTGGGAAGGGGCCGTACCCGGTCGAATGGGTACGGCCCTGGGTCATCGTCTACTCGTCCGGAGTGTTCTCCGCGCGCAACCCGTTTCCGTACGCGGCCTCGATCGCATCGAGGGACGCCTCGAGGAGCGCTTCGCACAGGTACGGGTTGTGGGTGGAGCTTCCCGGTAGGGCGGCGAGGCGCGCGTTGAACCACGCGCCGTCCGCGACCGTGAACCGTCCGTCGTTGCTGTCCCGCTCACCCGGAGGAACCTGATCGGGGTCGGCGAGAACCGCGTCGACCTGAGCCACGAGAGCGTCGATCCGCGCCTTGGCGGATGTGTAGGTCGAACGAACCGCGTCGGCGTCACCGTGGCATCCGCTGTTGGCGCACGCGTTGAAGATCCGGTCGGACGTGTCACAGTCCTGGTCGTCCGTCGGAATGCCGTTCTCGTCCACGCAGGGAATGGCCAGGAAGCGGTGTCCGGTCACCGTGACCAGGAAGTCTCCGGTCGACTGATCCTGCACCTCGTACCCCGCGACGTGGCAGCTCGCGCACATGCGTGGATTGCCCGTCGTGCCGTGGGTGCCGAGGATTCGGGTGTCCGGCTCGAAGCCCGGAGGGAACCAGCCTGCGGTCCCGAAGAGCAACGGTGCCTCTGGCGCATGGGGGCCACGGAGCGAGGCGGCCTCGATCTCGGGTTCGGCCCGCCGGTTGTGGCACTTCGCGCAGAGGTTCAGTTCGACGTTGGGGCTGTCGACCGGGAACCGGAGCTGGCCCGTATTGAACGACTCGTGCGGGTCATGACAGACGGCACACGTAATGCCGAGGTAGTCCTGGATCGCGTCGTCCTTCTCGATGTACTCGGCGCGCACGCCCCAGGCCTCGAGTGCGCCCTGGCCGGTGTGGCAGGCGAGACACTCGCCGTACTCGACCGGGTTGTCGGCCGCGCGGGAGACGACGGTCGAAACCGGCTCGGCGTGCGGGGACCGTGACCAGTCCTCGAGGAACGGGTGGTGGGCACCCTGGTGGCACTCACCACAGCCGTTCTCCGCGTCCAGGGCCACGCGGATCGAGGCAATCGGCGCGCTCGCGTCCGGATTCGTCACGTGGGTCAGGCCCGGGCCGTGGCAGCTCTCGCACTGGACGTCGTGGTAGCGGCTGGAACCCCCGGTTCCTGCGAAGCCGACGGTACCGCTCGTTGGGTTCCCGTTGGGACCGGCGGTGTGACAGTTCTCACACAGCCCCTGGGCGTGTCCGCTCGCTTCGAGGGTTGCCCAAGCGCCTGCGTGCGCCGTCTCTTCCCAGCCGGCCTGCTGTCCGACGTGGCAGTTGCCGCACACCGTCAGCTTCTGCCCTTCCTCGTCGTACCCGAGGAATCCGGCGGCGGACTCCGGCGGGTCTTCGAACAACGGCTTGTCGATGTAGACTTTTTCCTCGTCCGTGCAACCGGCGGCCAGCAGGACCAGCGCCGGAGCGGCCAGGACGAGGTAGCGGAACGCTCGGATTCCCTTCGACATGATCCCCTCCGTGTGAATAGAGGCTCCCCGGCCGAGCTCGGAATCCCTCCGCGCGGGCGCACCGGGATTGGGGCGTGCTGCCTGGGCCTTCAGCCGAACGCGGAGGGGACGTCACCGCCCCATCCACGACCACAGGATTCAGCGCACCAGCAGCTTACTGATCAACATCGGGTACGAACAGTCCCTTTCCGATACGGGATTCCTCGTAACAACAAGTAAACCGAAAGCCTGGAATCCGGCCGATATGCCTGAACTGCCCACGGTCCGGTGTGGCGACGCCGGTGGAGAGCGGGCCGCGGATGGGCGGCACGTTTCCTGCTACCATCCAGACAGACACCGGGACATCTCGAGCCCATACCCGCCAACTCCAGCCCTGGACAGGACTTCATGGGGCCGACACAGCCACACGCCTCTGGGCTACCGTCCCCGAGCGTACATCGACCGTCCCTCGGGGGACGGAGCGGCCTCGGTCGCCCTTGGGTGACACTCCTGCTGATCGCGCTGCTCGTCGGGCTCTCCGCCGGGAAGGCGGCGGCGGACGGTTCTCCTGGAGTGGCGGCGGGATGGGTGCCCCATGGTTGGTCGCCGTACACCGGTGCGTTCGGACCCGAGGAGGCGGCTCATCTCCTGCGGAGAACCGTGATCGGGCCGCGCTTCTCGGAGATCCGGGAGGCGGAGGCCGCGGGCCTCGAGTCGACCCTCGACCGGCTGTTCGGGCGACACGAAGTCGATGCCCCCGGAGATTGGGTGGCGGAACCGTTCCCCGACTGGTGGTCCCTCACGCCCGCCCAGCGGGACTCCGTGCGTCAGGTGATGGCCGGGCGGCAGAGGGTCCTCCGGCTCTGGTGGTGTGAGAACATCGCCACCGGCCCCCTCGACCTCACCGAGACGATGACGCTGTTCTGGCACGATCACTTCGCGACCGCCATGCGCGACGTGCAAATCCCCCAGTCGATGTACATCCAGCACGCGCTCTTCCGGAAGCACGCCCTCGGGAACTTCCGGGCCATGCTGAACGCCATCGTGCGGGATCCGGCCATGCTCATCTGGCTCGACGGCCGCTCGAACATCGCCTCGGATCCCAATGAGAACTTCGCCCGAGAGCTCTTCGAGCTGTTCACGATGGGGGAGGGGAGCGGCTACACGCAGGAGGATGTCTCGGAAGCTGCCCGCGCGTTCACCGGTTGGACGACCGACGGCGTGGATGCCTGGTTCGCCTCCTGGGCACATGACGACGGCGTGAAGACGATCCTCGGAGAAACGGGCAACTTCGGCGCGGCGGATGTGGTGGACATCCTTCTCCGGCAGCCCGCCACTTCGGTTCTGCTCGCCGGGAAGCTCTATCGCTGGTTCCTCGGCAGTGATCCCGCACCGGAAGACGTGGCTGCACTCGCGGCCGAACTCCGTGCCGAGGACTACGAGATTGCTCCGGTCCTTCGCATGCTGCTCTCGAGTGACGCGTTCTTCGACCCCGCGTACCGCGGCAGTCTGGTCAAGTCGGGAGCCGACATCTATGCGGGCGCCGTGCGCGCGTTCGAGGTCGAGAACTTCGAGCCGGGCACCTACGACATCCAGGCCCGTTTCGTTCTCGCCGAGATGGACGAGTTCGGGCATGTCCTCTTCGATCCCCCGGACGTGGCGGGATGGCCAGGTCATCTCCACTGGCTCAACACGCAGACGCTCCCGAAACGGAAGCTCTACCTCGACGCTCTACTGAGCGGACGGTACGAGCGGACGCCGCTCTCGATGGGGATCAAGGTCCTCGAGGTCGCCGATCACTTCCGCGACCCGAACGATCCGGAACAGATCGTCGACGACCTGAGCCTTCTCTGGTTCGGCCAGGCTCCCACCGACCTCGTCCGGCAGACGATGCTCGAGACGCTGCTCCAGGGCGCCGAGCCGTACGACTGGTCGATCGATCTCCCGGACGCTCGGAAGCGACTCGAAGACCTGTTCCGGTTCGTCGTGAGGCTCCCGGAGGGACAGCTCAAATGAGGCGCCGCCGCTTCCTTCAGCTCGGAGGGTTCGCTCTCGCGGGCGGCCTCGTACGCACCCCCTGGCTGCCGACCGTGGCCCGGGCCGTGGAGGGCGAAGGCGCGGAGCGCGGTCCGATCCTGGTCGTGCTCGTCCTGCAAGGGGGAAACGACGGACTCAACACCGTCGTGCCCTATCGGGACGCTGTCTACTACCACCATCGTCCCAACCTGGCCGTACCGCGCGCGGATGTGTTGCCTCTGACCGACGACGCCTCGTTCCATCCCTCGCTCTCGCCCCTCATGGACCTGTGGGACGACGGGGACCTCGCCGTTCTCCAGGGCGTCGGGTACCCGAACATGAACCTCTCGCACTTCCGCGGCTCGGACATCGTGTGGAGTGCGTCCGGATCCGATCAGTCTGTCTCGTCCGGTTGGCTCGCGCGCTGGCTCGAAGGACGATACCTCGGCTTCCCCGAGACGCTCCCGACCGATCCGATGGCCCTCCAGCAAGGGTTCGCCGCGGCCCTTCCGCTCCAGGGCGATCTCGGGGTCACGGGCGTGGTGGTCGACAATCCGGCGTCGTTCCAGGCTTTGGTCGGCCGTACCTTCACCGGCGAGTTCGAGGATGCACTCGGGGACGATCCGGGCGACGAACTCCTTCGCCGGGTCCGCGAGATCGACGCGGCGTCGTTCGCGTACGCGGCGGTCGTCCAGTCCGCGGCAGAGGCCGGGTCGAATCGGGTGCTGTATCCGCGCGGCCACATCGGCGATCAGCTCGCGACGATCGCGCGTCTCGTCGACGGGGATCTCGGGACGCCGGTCTATCTGGCCTCGCTCGGCAGCTTCGACACGCACGCGGCCCAGCCCTTCGCACATCGGGACCTCCTGGCCTCGTTCGCGAACGCCGTGAGCACTTTCTTTCGGGACCTCGTCGCGATGGGGCGAGCGGACGACGTCGTCCTCCTCACCGTCTCGGAGTTCGGCCGACGGGTTCACGAGAACGCGAGCGCCGGGACCGATCACGGAACCGCCGCGCCCTGGTTCGCGATCGGCCGTCCGGTCATCGGTGGAGTCTACGGATCCGCGCCAAACCTCGAGACGCTCGACTCCGCCGGAAACCTCCTCGTCGGGATGGACTACCGAGACGTCTACGCTTCGCTCCTCGGCACCTGGTTCGGCACTTCGAGCGCAGAGGTGGACCGCGTCCCGTTCGGGAGCTACGGCGGCATGCCGATCGTGACCGCGCATCCGTCGAATCCCACCGATCCGGGTGACCCCGGCGATCCGGGTGACCCCGGTGACCCCGGTGACCCTGGGGATCCGAACGATCCCGGCGATCCGGTTCCGCCGCAGATCACTCGCGTCGGGATCCAGTCGGTGAAGCCGAACCCAGGCGGTTCACTTCGCACGATCGTGTTCGACCTTCCCACGCCGATGCATGCGCGCGTCGACCTGTACGATCCCCGAGGCAGAAGGCTCCGCACTCTCCTCGATGCGTCCCTCCCCGCCGGGCGCCACGAGAGGTTCTGGGGCCTAGGCGACCTCGCCGACGGGCTCTACTTCCTCCGGCTCGAAGCAGGCGGGGAGACGCGCACGAGGAAGATCGTCGTTCGCTAGTCGCGAGCGGGGGAACGTTGGTCTCGCGTTCCCCGTTCCCTCCGTTCCTCAGGAGCGCGCGAGCAGCTGGTCCTCTGCCTCGTAGTCGAACTGTCCATCGGGGATCGGGCTCGGTGGATTGGACCGTTCCCATTCCGTCGTGACCCGGATCGTCTCGTCCAGGGAAGCGGATGGACGGATGTCGAGATCGCGTCGAATCTTCTCGGCCGAGATGACGAGGTTCTGGGTCGTGTCGACTCCGGACCGCATTGCTTCCGGCAGTGCGTCACTCGGCATGCGGACGATCGTTCCGCTCCATCCCGTCGCTTTGCCGACCGCGCCGACGAGTTCTTCCATCGAGAGGTCCCAGTCGGCAACGTTGTAGATCTCGCCGGCGGCGCGCTCGTCCACACAGGCCTTCGCGATGCACTCCGCGACGTTCTCCACGAAGCCGTAGGTCGAGCGCCAGTCCGCGTAGCCCTCTTCCAGGATGATCGAGGGGCGACCGTCGTCCATCCGCTTGAGGAAGGGAAAGAGGCGGTGCTGGTAGTCGTTCGGTCCGAGCACCATCGGAAGCCGGAGTACGGTGCCCTGGAGCTCCGAGTCGCCGAGGGCGATCTCTTCGGCCGGGATCTTGTCGTAGATGTGGAGCGGATGTTGGGGGTCGGGGAACTGGTTCCGATACGGGAACCGCTGCTCACGAAGCGGGGACGTCTCGGTGAGCGGTAGGGGATCGGGAGCTCCTGGTTCCGTGCCCGTGAGACGTCCGTATGCGCGGTAGACGTCGCAACTGCTCAGCATCACCCAGCGGGAGGCGATCCCGCGGAATGCGTCGCGCGCGATCTCCGCGTCGCGGTCCGAGATGATGACGGTATGGAGGGCGACGTCCGGCGCGAAGTCGAGGATCTCGGATCGGGAGTCGCCGAGGCGCGCGCGATCTCCGCGGATCTGACGCACTCCTTCGGGCGGCGTGGCCGGACTCTGTCCTCGATTGAGGACCGCGATGTCGTGACCGAGCTTGTGAAGGCGACGAACGGTGGCGGCGCCGATGAATCGGGTTCCGCCTACGACCAGGATGCGCATTGAGGGCTCTCCTCTCGGGACCGTGTGTCCCTCGGCAGCCGCTCTCCCCGAGAGGAGAATGGCGGAGGACGTCGCGTCCGTCCAGTTCGGATGGATGCGGCGCGGCACGCTACGCCAGGCCACGCCGCGCCAGCCCACGCCGCGCCAGGTCTCGCACGCCAGGTCTCGCACGCCAGGCCCCGCTGCGGCACGGCGCGCCGCGCTGGAGATGGTGAGTGGCGTGGCGCTCAGGAGAGCGCGTAGGTGAGTCCGGTGCGGCCCTCGTGGACGAGCGCTGCGTCACCGGTGTCGTCGCCATAGAGGAGGATCGCGACAGCGAGGAGAAGAGCGCGGAGTCGCGCGAACGCCCACGCGTCCTCGCTCACGGCGCCGTAGGCGCGGACGAACTCGCGCCGCGCGGACGGCGGCAGGAATCCGACGACCAGGCCGAGGTCCTGCGCGGCGTCTCCCGCGTGGATGTCCCCCCAGTCGATCACTCCGGAGAGGTCACCCGAGTCGTCCACGAGGAGGTGGCGTGCGTAGAGGTCGCCGTGGACGAGCACGTCGGTGCGCGGTATGTAGTGCGCGCGTGCCGTCTCGTGCGCGGCCGCGAGGATCGACGCCGGGTCGGTGACGAGTCCCTTCGTGTGCGCCACGTGCACTCGTTCTTCCAACTGTGGGAGCCGATGGCTCAGCACGAGGCGCGCGAGCTCGTCACCGGGGAGTCCGATCTCGCGGAGGGGAGTGGTGGGAACCGAATGGAGCGCGCGGAGGAAGAGGCCGAGGGGCCGCGCCAGGCGCGCGCGTGACGGATCGCGCAGGCTGAGGGAGCATGCCGTGTGTCCCGCCAGCTTCCGATAGCCGGCGAAGACCCAGGGATAGGAGCCGGTTGGGCCGCCGCGCAGTGTCGGAACCGGGATCGGAAGGGGAAGGTTCGGCGCGATCCGAGGGAGGACGGCGAGTTCGTTGACGAGCAACGGCGCCGCAACTTCCCGCCGTGGAAACCGGAACACCCACTCTTCGGTCATGGGCTCGCGTCGCGCCAGAGCTTCGCCCGGAACCATGCGGGTCACGAGGAAGGCCTGGTTGTCCCATCCACCCCGAACGGCTGGATCGATGCGTCCCGAAACTCGGGGATCGCGGCGGTGAGCCAGGTCCGCGCGTCCTCGGCAGACGGAGTGATCGCATCGCGCCACGGAGTGTCCATCACTACTCTGCGAGGTGCTTCCAACCCGAGGTGCGGCGGTCGACGCCGGTCCGGCCCGAGTGGATCGCCTCGATCAGGTCGATCGTTCCGGCGGGAGCGAGTTGACGTTGCACGGTCGGAGCCGCGACCACCGTACGCTTTCCGATCCGCCTCGCGCGGTGGACGCCCGAGAGTGGGATCGTCCCGTTCTGCAGCCAGGACGCGACGAGGAACTCGGAGAGGATCTCGTCCGGGCAGCCGGGGAGGAACTCGTCACTCGTGAACTCGATGGCGCGATCTCCGCGCGGCGCGACCTCGAGCGTCACGGGGCCGTACTTCTCGGCACCCCCTCCTTCGCTGCGGAAGAGGTCCCGTAGCGGTGCGATCGCCGCGACCGCTTCGGCGAGCAGTTCGTCGCGGTCGGTTCTCGTCGTGGGGAACCGGATCGGGCCGAAGCGTAGCTCCACCGTCTGTGTGGACGGCGACGTCTCGATGAGGCTGAGGAGCAACCGGGGATCGCCGGCGCGCCGATGGAGATCCCCGAGGATCTGCGCGATCTTGGCCGGCATGAGCTGGTGGCGGATTGCGGAGAGGTCGGCGAGATGGACACCCGAGGGGAGGACCGATGCCGGGGGGATCGCGCGCGGCACCACGAGCAGATTCCGCATCGGGAAGAACGGATACCGTCTGCGCGGACGCATGAGGTGGATCAGGACCCACTGGAGAAGCGGTAGGTCCGGATGTCCGCGTGCCCAACTCTGCGAGGAGAGACGAACGGCCTCGGGCGCCGCGTCCCGGAGGTAGTTCGTCTCGGTTGGGGCGGAGCGGGGCGCGTCGGGTGGAGCCCAGCCGGTGGTCGGCGGTTGGAACCGGACGGACTCGAGCGGGACGACGTCGGCGGTGAGTGTCGCTTCGCCGAACCGGTCGGCGCCGCGCGCGGAGAGGCGGAACTTCTCGGCCATCCTCCGCCGCAGCTCGTCGATCTCCTCGCGCAGTTCGAGCGCGGAAGGATCGTGCGTCTGGATCACGGGGCCGCCTTCGATCCAGAGCAGCACGCCCGGGGGATCGGTCGGCATCCCGCTGAACCCGATGACGTGGAGTTCCTCGAGCGCGACGTGGAGAGCCGACGGCATCGATGCGATCTCGACGCCGCGGAGTTCGGTGAGAAGGCGCCCGTTCGGAAGCGCGTCCGCACCCTGGACGGCCGCCGCCGTGACGAACCCGCGGCAGAGAAGGCGCCCCACCACGTAGCCGAGCGCGACCTCGTCGGAGCCTCCCGGGGGGAACGACGCCTCCGTGGCCGGGCCGAGGAGTCCGTCGGGCCTCCGGGTGCGGACGATGACGTCCCCATCGGCGTTCGCGGTCACGTCGAGCGTGATCGGGCCCCAACGGCGTTCGATCCAGTCGACGCCTTCACCGCGGGAGCCGATCACGCGGATGAGGTGACTCTCCACCTCCTGCACGAGCTCAGCGGCCGGCAGGGAGACGTCGAGTCGACACGTACCGACGACGAGACGGGTCAAGGCTGCCGGCCTCCTCTCCACTCTGCTCCGTGACGGCGCCACGGGGTTCGGAATCCTTTCGCCGTCTGCTCCGAGTGGTCTCCCGATGATAGTGTATCGAGCGGAGGAGTCCGCGCGATGATTCGGATCAAGATCTGCTGCATCGAGTCCGCCGAGGAGGCGTCGCTCGCGGTTCGGGCCGGGGCGTCGGCCCTCGGGCTGGTGTCGGAAATGCCGAGTGGGCCCGGGGTCATAGACGACGATCGGATCCGGGAGATCGCCGCGGGAGTCCCAGGGTTCGTGGTCCCGGTGCTCCTCACGAGTCGGACCGAGGCGGACCGGATCGCCGAGCAGGCCGAAAGCTGTGGAGTGCGGGCCGTCCAACTGTGCGCTCCGGTCGCACCCTCCGAACTGGACCGTCTGCGGAAGATGCTTCCAGGCGTCGCCCGGATTGCGGTGGTGCACGTCTCCGGTCCGGAATCGGCGCTCGAGGCCCAAGCCCTCGCCGGTCACGTCGAGGGGCTCCTTCTCGACACCGGCACCCGCGTCGGGCCCGAGATCCAACTCGGGGGGACGGGACGAACCCACGATTGGTCGGTGAGCCGCCGGATCGTGGAGGACGTGGCCGTACCGGTCGTCCTCGCCGGTGGACTTCGGCCCGAGAACGTCGGGGACGCGATCCGGACGGTCCGGCCCTGGGCAGTCGACGTGTGTGGTGGCGTCCGCAGTCCGTCGGGTTCGGCGCCGGGCGGGCACCTTCGCCTCGACGGCGCCCGGCTCGACGCCTTCGTCCGCGCGGTGCGTGAGGGAGCGGAAGGCTCCGCCTGATGCTCGCGGCCGTTGGATGGACCCTCCTCGCAGTGTGGGCCGCGAACCAGACCGGGGTGATCTCGGCCGTGGTTCGGTCACAGACCCTGCGGAAGATCGACCTCCCCGAAGCACCGTCCTCTTCCGTGGGGACACGCCCGCAAGGTGACGGGACTTCCGCGGGGGAGGCGGGGCCGAGGCCGCTCCTCAGCGTCCTGGTTCCCGCCCGGAACGAGTGCGACGAGATCGGCGCGTCGCTCGAGTCACTCCGGGCACAGCGGGGCGTTTCCTTCGAGGTGATCGTGATCGACGATCGATCGGAAGACGGCACGGGAGAGGTCGCGCGACGGACGACGGCGGGAGACTCTCGCTTCCGCGTGCTCGAGATCGACTCGCTGCCGGAGGGTTGGCTCGGGAAGAACCACGCCCTGGCCCGAGGCGTAGGCGAGGCACGAGGGGAGTGGCTTCTCTTCACCGATGCCGACGTTCGGTTCCATCCCGACGCGCTCGCCCGGGCGCACGGCTGGGCCGTGCGCGGGAGGCTCGACCACCTGGTCCTCCTGCCGTTCTCGCTCGCGACATCGTTCGGTGAGCATCTCCTCATGGTCTACTTCGAGTACCTCTTCTTCAACGCGACGGGGTTCGGTTGGGTTCGACTTCCTCGGCTCACACGTGCCTACGTCGGGATCGGCGCCTTCAACCTCGTGCGCCGGACCGTCTACGAGGCGATCGGGGGGCACGAATCGCTTCGGCTCCAGGTGGTGGACGACGTCCAGCTCGGCAAGCGGATCAAGGAGCACGGGTTCCGTCAGGATGCGCTTCACGGACGTCCCTACGTCGGCGTGTACTGGCAACGCGGCGTGCGTGGGATCGTCCGAGGCCTCGAGAAGAACGCGTTCGCGATCACGGGGTACTCGGTGGTCCGGACCACGCTCGGAGCACTCTCGCAGTTGGGAGCGTCTCTGTTGCCGCCTGTCCTGATGGCTCTGTCCATCGTCCGTGGCGACCCTTCCGGCGCTTGGCCCTGGGCGATCTGGACGGCCCTGACTGTCTTCGAGCTCGCCGCGGTTGCCGTTGCCAATGGCTACCGTCCGATCGTCGGCCTCTTCCATCCGGTCGCGGCGGTGATTTTCGCCCACACGCTGCTTCGCTCCATGTTCGTGACGTTGCGGCGAGGGGGCGTCGTCTGGCGGGACTCGCACTATCCGCTCGACGAACTCCGCGACGAGCACTTCTGACCGCAGGGTGCCCTTGATACACTGCAGGCGTTCCGCCCGGGCCAGATCCACGGAAGGAGGTCGACGGCGTGTCGCGACTCAGAATCGGCGTGCTCACCGGAGGGGGCGACGTCCCCGGACTCAACTCCTGCATCCGAGCACTCACCTACCGTGCTCTCGACGACGGGAACGAAGTGCTTGGCATCCGCCGGGGATGGGCGGGGATCGTGGAAGTGGATCCGGACGATCCCGAGTCCCGCGAGACCCACACCGTGTCGCTCGACCGGCGCACCGTTCGTACTGTCGATCGGTACGGCGGCACCTTCCTCCACACGTCCCGCACGAACCCCGCGCAGATGCGGCGGGGCAAGCTCCCCGAGCGGCTCCGTGAGCAGTTCGGTGATGGCGACCCGGACGAGAAAGTCGACATCGTGCCGGCCGTGGCAGAGAATCTCCGGCGTCTCGGGCTCGACTTCGTGGTCGCGATCGGAGGCGATGACACCCTTTCCGTCGCGGTGAAGCTCGATGCCATCGGCTATCCCGTGCTCGCGGTGCCGAAGACGATGGACAACGACGTCTTCGGAACGGACTACTGCATCGGCTTCTCGACCGCGGTGACGCGAAGCGTCAACTTCATCACCGACCTCCGCACTCCAGTCGGATCGCACGAGCGAATCGCGATCATCGAAGTGTTCGGAAGGTACTCGGGGGAGACCGCGCTCTTCGCCGGGTATCTCGCCAGCGTCAACCGGACCGTCATCGCGGAAGTTCCGTTCGATCCCCACCGTCTCACGGAGCTCCTCGTCGCCGACAAGGGGAACAACCCGAGCCACTACTCGATCTGTGTCATCAGTGAAGGAGCGAAGCCTCTCGCGGGAGAGATGATGGAGTCGGGCGAGGCGGACGCCTACGGGCACCGGAAGTTGGGCGGGATCGGACGCTGGGTGGGAGACTTCATCCGGCGGGCGTCCGGCGAGGACGTACTCGTTCAGCAACTCGCCTATCTCATGCGGAGCGGGCCGCCGGACTCGCTCGACCGCCTCGTCGCCTCAACTTCGGCAACATGGTCTACGACCGGGTCCAGGCCGGCTGCGCGGGCGAACTGATGGCGATCCAGAACGGCTGCTACACGACGGTGCCGGTTCGGGAGCTGGGGAAGGGGAAGCGTAGCGTCGACGTGAAGTCGTTCTACGATCGGGAGAACTACCTCCCAAGTATCCAGCACGTGCGCGGGAAGCCGATGTTCCTCTACTGATCTGCGTTGGTGCGGCGCCGCAACCCGCGCGGAGGACCGTCATTCCCTCGGTGGAGGCGTTCTGGTTCCATCGGCGCCTCTACGGGTCGCCGACGCCCATGCCTCCCGAACCGGCATCCACAGATCTCGACACGGAGACCAGAGCTTTGAAGAAGGAAATCCAGGAGGCACTCGAGTCCGGGCGGTTCGCGGACGCGGAGGCGTTGGCGCTCGCCGAGGTCGAGCGCCAACCGGGCGATGTTGCAGTCCTGGTCGATCCTCTCCGTCATCGCGGCCCAGCGTGGGGACGTGGACTCCGCGATCGAACGATCCGATCGTGCGCTCGCGGTCGCGCCCACGGACGTGGGTCTCTGGATCAACCGGGGGAATCTCGAACGGCTGCGGGGAGCGGGGACGCGGCGCGCGGTGCCTATGAGCGGGTGCTCGAGTTGGCGCCGGAGAGCGACGCGGCCGAGTTCAACCTCGGTGCACTCGCGGAGGAGGCCGGGGACTTCTCCGGAAGCGGAGTCGAGGTATCGGAGAGTCCTTTCGCGGCGTTCCGACCATCCGCAGACGCTCTACAACCTGGCCCGCCTGGTCGGCAGGAACGCGGAGGACGAAGCGATCTTCCTCTACGATCGCGCGATCGAGGCTTCGCCGTTCCACCTGGACTCATGGCGCAACCGGGCCCATCTCCTCCGCCGGGTCGGACGGGACGACGAGGCGGCCGCCTCGCTCTCGAACTCGACCCGTCCGATGCGACGTGTCGGCACCTGCTGGCGCTCGAAGGAGACGCGCTCGATGCGGCGATCCCACGTGACGTCGCTCGACGAGTTCGCTGCGACCTACGACCACGACTTCCTGGAACGGCTCGGGTACGAGGCGGCCCGGTTGGCGGCGGACGTCGCGGAGGTCCTTTCGGACGGGACCGATGCGGCGGTCCGGAGGGCGCCCCTCCGCTGCGGGTCCTGACCTCGGATGCGGTACGGTCTCTTCCTCCACAGCCTGTCAGACGCTGGGGAGTTCACTCCGGGACGAAGGAAACCGTGACGGTGGGCCCGTATTCGTCGGGAACCGGCGGGTGCTCGCTACGGGAGTGGACCTCTCCGCGGAGATGCTGTCGAAGGCGGCGGAGCGAGGCCTCTACGGCACACTCGAACGCGCGGATCTCGTCGCATGGGCACGCAGCTGCACCGACCAGTTCGACTTGGTCGTGCTGGCCGATGTGCTGGTCTACCTGGGTGCGCTCGGTCCGATCCTCGGAGCGATCCGGCCCCGGCTCGCTCCGAACGGACTCCTCGCTTTCACAGTGGAGCGGAGTGCGGACGGCGGCCCGCCCCACGAACTCCGGCGGACCGGACGGTTCGCGCACTCCCCAACGGCCCTTCGGGAACTGCTCGAGAGCACCGGTTTCATCGTCCGGAGCTGGAAAGAGGCGCCCCTCCGGCGGGAGAGAGGCGTTCCGGTCGACGGGCTCTACGTCGTGGCCCAAGTCGGCGCGTAGCGGCCCGGCGCACTGCATCCCTGGGCGTAGCCCGTTCGCGGTGTGTCCGCGTCGGGTGGCGACCCGGTGCCGCGCGTGGTACGTTCCTTCGCTCCACCAATACTCAACGACTGTGGCCGCGTCCTGCGTCGCCACCCAAGGAGGTTCGACGTGTCTCGAATTCGACTCTTGCTGATTGGGTGTCTGCTCGTACTCGTATCCGCCCCCGGATGTGGTGGGGACGACGACGATCCCACGAACCCCGGGGGCTCCGGAAACACCACCGCGCCGGCCGACTGGGTCGGTCGCTGGGCTGGAACGGAGACGACCACCGCGTGCACGAACCTCGCCCCTTCGGGCTCTGCGTTCGCGTTCGGAGGCAGCGATCCGGACACGTTCTCCGTGTGCGCGGACGAGGACGTCGATGACGGGCTGCCGGAAGAGCTCTCGATCACCTGCAACGTGAGCTGGAACGACACGCAGCTGAGCTACGACTGCACCGGCACGTTCTCGTTCGGTGGCTGCACCGTGAACGCGGACTTCGACGGTACGGCAACCCGGACCGGGGAGCAGCTCACGACCTC
The DNA here is from genome assembly GCA_041390305.1 of Candidatus Eiseniibacteriota bacterium. Classification (GTDB taxonomy): domain Bacteria; phylum Eisenbacteria; class RBG-16-71-46; order CAIMUX01; family CAIMUX01; genus JACKCR01. The sequence goes on along the minus strand of JAWKQE010000044.1, from coordinate 17,467 downwards.
GTCCCGGACCGACATCTCCTACAGTTCCACCTGTGGATTCGACGACGAGTGTCTCGAGTCCTCCGGCAGCTACACGAGGATCTCGAGCCAGCCGCTCGACGCCGAGTGTGGTGGGATCGGGGGCGGTGACGACGGCGGCGATGGGGGTGATGGAGGCGGTGGTGGCGGCGGTGGTTCGGACGTGCTCACGTTCGACGTCAGCGGCAACGGCGTCGACTACACATACGTGCCCTACGCGATCTCCCTGTCCCAGGGCGCTGGAATGTACGTCCTCGGTTCCGCGTTCGTTCAGGGTACCCAGATCGTCTCCGGGTTCGTCCTCGCGATTCCGGCAGACCAGATCGGGACTCTGCCCGCCACCCTCTGCATCTCCTCCGAGACGAAGGGGTGTGCCCAGGCCGAGTACGCGGAGTCGATCAACGGCCAAAGCGGAGGCTTTACGGACGGCGAGGAACGCTCACCATCACCGAGCTGTCCGCCACCCGGATGGCCGGGACGTTCACCGTCTCGGGCGAGGTCGAAGGGGGAGCGGGCGGAATGCGCACCGGTCCAACGGCTCTTTCGACGTAGGGATCGTCGGAGCTGCTCCCGATGTTCTCCCACCTTCGCACTTCCCCTGAGAATCCAGCCGCTCCGCGAGGAGAGGAGTTTCACCGTGAGCTCGGTCGTCCTGATAGCGCTGACTCACCGTACGGCGTGACGAGGTGGAGACGTTCCGAGTCTGAACGGATCGCCGCGCACTGTCTCGCCGACCACGGCGCGCGGATCGAGAGAACGGTCATGCTTCCGCACGAAGCAGACCCGAGTCTCTTCTGCGAGGTCCTACTCAGGCTTCCGAGCCACGCGGCGCTCCTCGCGTATCGACGTGATCCACGGATCGCGGAGGCGATGCTCCTCCGCGATCGCTCCGTGGTCCACACCGAGATCGTCACGGGCGTGGACGGTCCGGCCTACCACGAGGGGGTCATGCCGGAAGAGCCGATTCCGGCGGCTGCAGACCCCGAGCCGGCGGCTCGACCCACGGGCACGGGGGCCACGCCGTCGGACGCCGGCACACGGAGGGTCGACGCAGGGCGGGTCATCCCCACGGAACTCGTGATCCGTCCGTTCCGGATCGCCGACGAAGCGGAGGTGATCGACCTCTGGCTCCGCTGCGAACTCGTCCGTCCCTGGAACGATCCGCACAAGGACATCCAAAGGAAGTTGCGCGTCCAGCCCGAACTGTTCCTGGTGGCGCGGGATCAGGGGCGGCTGGTCGGAACGGTCATGGGCGGCTACGAAGGCCATCGCGGTTGGGTCAACTACCTCGCGGTGGATCCCGACGTTCGACGGTCCGGCATCGGGCACCGCCTCATGGACGAGATCGAGGCGGCACTCCTGGCCCGTGGGTGCCCAAAGCTCAACCTCCAGATGCGCACGGAGAACCGTCTCGCCGGCCGGTTCTACGAGAGGATCGGATACACCGAAGACCAGACCCGATCCTTCGGCAAGCGGCTCATTCCGGATGATCCCGCGGCCGCAACAGCCAACGTGGGAGTCACGGCTACCGCGGCTGCCGCAGCCGGCGTGGGCACCAGGGCTACTGCAACCGCCGCGGCCGATGCGGACCCCACGGATGCTGCCTCTGCTGCGGGCGGCGACCGGGCAGATGCCGCGGCGAAGCACGAGTCGACGATGCCTTCGCGGGCGTCCCAGATCCATCTGAAGGAGATCGACGAGACGAACGTCCGGGCCGTCACCGCTCTGGCCGTGGCTCCCGATCAGCGCTTCTTCGTCGCAGACAACGCGATCTCGCTCTCCGAGGCACTCTTCTCTCGGAACGCCTGGTACCGCGCGGTCTACGCCGACGAGACTCCGGTCGGCTTCTGCATGATCTACGAGGATCTGGAGAAGCCGGTCTACTACCTCTGGCGGTTCATGATCGACGCCCGGTATCAGCGGCTCGGCTTCGGCCGTGCAGCGTTGGAACAGCTCATCGAACGTGGCCGGTCCCTGCGGGGCGTCACCGCGATGCTACTCAGCGTCGTGGAAGGGGATGGGAGTCCTCGTCCCTTCTACGAGTCGCTCGGGTTCCTCTCGACCGATACGTACGAGGACGGCGAGCTCGTGATGAAGCTCACGTTCTAGCCGGGTCCGAGAGTCTCCCCACGAAGGAGCGTTTCCCGAACCTCCTCGAACGTCCGCCGGTCCGCTGCTTTCTGCGCGTCCGTGCGCTTCGCCTGCGACCGAAGGGGAAGGGTGAGGCGGGGGTTCCCACGTAGCGCTTCGGCGTGACGTCCGAGATAGTCCCAGTAGAGGGAAGTGATCGGGCAGGTCTTCTTCGGGTGGAAGCGGCATGGTCCGCAGTAGTCGGACATCCGGTCGATGTAGGCGGAGCCCGATACATACGGCTTCGTCGTCATGAGGTCACCCGTGGCGAACGTTCCCATCGCGAGAACGTTCGGCTCCACCACCCAGTCGTATGCGTCGATGTACGCGACCCAGAACCAGTCCGAGAGCTCGCGGGGAGAGACGTCGAGAAGCGACGCGAGGTTCGAGAGCACCATGAGCCGCGTGATGTGGTGCGAGTACCCTTCCTCCCAGACGCTCTCCACCACCGTGTCGAGACAGTGGAGGCCACTCTTCTCACCCCAGTAGGCAGGGGGAAGGGGCGTCGCCGCTCCGAGATGGTTCGGGGAGTTCCCCTCCTGCGTCGTGCGGAACCCGTCGGTGGCTTCGTGTACGTGCCGGACGAACTCGCGCCACCCGAGAACCTGCCGCACGAACCCTTCGATGCTGGGCAGAGGAAGGTCCAGCCGGAGCGCATCGTCGACGACCCGGCCCGGAAGGAGTCGATGCAGGTTCAGGAGCGGTGAGATCTGGGTGTGGAAGAGGTGCCGCGACCGGGTCGACATCGCGTCCTCGTAGGGGCCGAAGTGGGGGAGGCACTCGCTCCGGGCAAACTCCCAGAGCCGGTCCACGTCCGCCTTCGTGGTGGGGAGGCGCGACAGGTCGAGACGCCCGGGGTGATCCGAGTAGCGCGACTCGATCAGCCTCTCGACCTCCCGATCGATCGGGTCGACGCCAAAGACGATTGGCTCGGGAGTCGGAGGCTCTCCTTTCCATGGTTTCCGGTTCTCGCCGTCGAACGAGAAGCGCCCTCCTCGAGGACGACCGTCGTCCATGAGAATCCCCGTGCGTCGCCGGACGTGGCGGTAGAACGTATCCATCCGATAGGGCGGCTCGGGAAGTGCGGCACCAAAGTCGCCGCGGCTCGTGAGCCATCCTTCGTGTGCCACGTACTCGACCCGGCCGGAGGCGACGAGCGGCGCGAGATCCTCGCGGAGTTCCCGCTCCGCCGGGCGCATGACACGCAGCGGACCGACTTCGTCCGCGAGCGGTGCGAGCGCGCTCCGGTAGGGACCGTCCGCCACGACATGCCGCACCTGGACGCCCCGCTCCGCCTGCTCGAGCGCGAAGTGACGGAGGCTGGAGAGCACGAGGCCGAGCTTCTGTCGGTGGTAGGGGCGCCGCGCGGCCTTCCACGGGCACTCGACCACGACGATTCCGAGCTCTTCGGGGGGCTCGTCCCCGAGCGGTCCGACCTCATCCGTGAGTTGGTCGTAGGGGACGAAGATCCAACGCCGACGGCCGCCCCGCTTCGGGTTCCTCTGGTCGAGCTCGGTGCGAAACCGTTCCATCCATCCTCTCCAGACACGAGGCGCTTCCGTTACCAGTGGAACTGACGACGGCTCGCTTCCCGCGAGAGGTGACGCTGGAGCTCCTGGGCCACGTCCGCGGGGAGGTAGGGCACCTCGAGGCTCCCTCCCGTCGGGCTCGCCGTCTCGACGACGAGCGAAGCCATCTTCCACTTGCGATCGAAAGGGGATTCGACGACCGAGGCCGTTTGGATCTTGCTGAGTCTCACGATCTGCGTGCGGCCGTAGAGCCAACCGTGGCGCGCGAAGACCGCCTCCGACGTGACCGCGTAGCCGAGGTGTCGTGCCGTCCGGTCCGCGTAGACGATTCCGAAGGGGAGGACGAGAAGGAGGAGAAGGGCCCACAGGCCGAGCTTCCAGAACAGGGCCGCCGCGAGGAAGAACGTCCAGAGGACGAGTCGACGTTTCATGCGTCGGCCCGTGTTCGGATCGACGCCCATCCACTCTGCGTCGGGGAGAACCGCTGTCGGCTGGATCGACTCGAGCAGCTTCGTCAGCTTCTCGCGCGGCACGATCGGCAGGATCCAGGAGCGTCCCACCGTCTGTTGGGCCCGACCTCCCGCGGTACCGGCCCGCAGTCTCACCCGCCCGAACGGCCGGAGGTGGAGCGGCGCGACCAGGTGGAGGATCTGGATACGGCCTTTCGGGATCGTGCTGGCGTGTTGGGTGAGGAGTCCTCCCTTCGTCCGGAGCTCCGTCCCCACGTCGGCGAGTTCGAACCCGAAGTTCTCCGCGACCGAGATCACGATGGAGACGAGAGAGGTGAGCACGACCGCCGCGAGTCCCGTCATCACGGCGATCCCGGCCGCATGGCCGACGAGTGCCCCCCACCAATCCGGCACGGAACGAATCCAGCGCTCGAACTCCGGCGTTTCGTAGACGCCGAGCTGCCACCCGAAACCGAAGACCGCCGCGAAGACCGCGGCTCCGCGCGGCGAGAAGGCTCCGAGGAGCGCGAGGTCCGAGAGAGGCACCCGGTGAAGCGGCCGCGCGGCTGCCAACGGATCGACTCCGCCGGGAAGCGCGGGAGGAAGGGCCTCCCCTCCCGGGAGCGTCTCCCCTCCCGCGGGGATCTCCTTTCCCGCTGGGTTTCCTCGCACGTGCGCTCCGACATCTACCCGGTCGGCAGGTTGGGCCGTGAGTCGAGCCGCCTGCACCCGGGCACGGATCTCTCGGGCCTCGGTTCCGGTCACCCATCTGAAGACCGCCTCCGGCTCCTTCCCGCTCGCCGTTTCGAGGGAGAGCTGGTTCAGCCCGAAGGCCCGCTGGAGGACGTTCCGAGAGAGATCGATATTCTGGATCCGCTCGTACGGAACGTGCCGGGTGGTTCTCCGGACCACGCCACTCCGCACGATGATCTCGGACTCCGTGAACCGGTAGTGGAACGCGAAGTACCGCACGACCTGGAACACCACGCTCGGGATGAGGGAGAGGATGATGAGGAGCTCGAACCGCGAGCCTCGCGAGAAGACGAGGACGACAGTCAGCGGGATGACGTAGCCGGCGAGCGTCTCGAGTGCACCCACGATTGGGGAGAGAGGATGGAGCCGGCGCCAATCGCGCGCGTCCGCCGGCCCGTGTTCAGACGGCATCGTCCGTACTCACCTGAAGCAGCTCGTCCCGAATCCGAAACGCGGTCTCCTGGCGCAGGCCGTCCAGCCGCACCGCGGCGTTCGTCGTCCCCGCGGTGTGCACGATGAGATGGGACAGCTCGAACGAGCGCTCGAGCAGATCCTGCGTCACGTCCGTGTGTTGGATCCGGTTCCTCGGGATGTCGAGCGCTTCGCGCCAGAGAACACCGCGCCGGATCTGGATCCGGGTCGCGTCCACGCGGTAGAGGTAGCGCCGGTAGGCGAGTCGGGGCCAGAGCCACGCGCGGACCAGGAGCAGGAGTGCCACCACGATCCAGGTGACCACGATCAGCTTCCGATATCCGCCCGCCTGCGGCGCGAAGAACGCCAGGACCGACGGGACGAGCAGGATGCCGCCAAAGACGAGGGCGCCGATCACCCCGCGAAGCCGCGCGAGTTGGAGCCAACTCGGTTCGAGGCGGTAGAACCTACCGTCCGGGCGGAACTCGCAACCGGCGTCCGGTGGGATCTCACCGATCCGGGGCTCGGGTGCGGACTCGCGTGCGGGCTCGGGCTCCGGCACCGGTTCGGGGCCGTGCGTGCGCGTGGGCGCGGGCCATGCCGCGTTGAGCCCCTCCCTCTCGTCCCGGATCTCGTCCCTGTGATTCCGATCGGTCATCCCCGCCGGCTCTCCTCGTCTGTGTGGAGCGTGCGACTCGTCGCGTCGCTCCATCACGTGGCTTCGCTCCCTCGCGTTGCTCCCTCGCGTCGCCGTATCACGAACTCCCTCGTTCACCGGGGATCCTACCCGATACGAAAACGGACGGACCGACGAGTGCCGGTCCGTCCGCATTTCATTCGGTCTGGGATCCGGTCTCCCGGACGTCAGTTCCGCACTAGTTCACCTTGACGATCTTGGCCTGCGAGTCGCCCTCGGCCGTCTCGAGACGTCCGAAGTAGACACCACCCGCGACCTCGCGGCCCTGGTCGTCCCGGCCGTCCCAGGTGAGGGTGTGGAGACCAGGCTCGAACGATCCCTTGACGAGGCTGCGGACCTGACGTCCGGCTGCGTCGACGAGGATGAGCGAGACCGACTCCTTGGCGGCCGTGTCGGAGAGACGGAAGCTGAGCTCCGCCGACGTCACGACCGGGTTCGGAGACGCGCTCAGGCGCCCGAGGTTCGACACGACGTCGACGTCACCGACGTCCGCCGGATCGAGACCACCACCGAGGATCCAGACGATCGACTTCTCGATGAGTTCGGCCTGCTGCGCCGCGTCGTTCTTGACGGCGTCCACGCAGAGCGTGTTGAACGCGGTGCGGTTGCCGTCAGGAAGCTGGTAGCGGCAAGCGATGAACTCGTCGTCCTCGTCCGTCAGGTTGCCGGTCGCGGCGCCCATCGTGAGATGGTCCGTCTTGTTCGCGGCCGACGACGGCCACTCCATGACGAAGGCCAGCCCGTCGGTGATCGGGTCGCCGCCCACGCCGTTCGCCACGTCGGAGCCGGTGTTGTTCACGAAGCCGGCGAGTCCGAGGTAGTCCTGGGTGAACGTGGTTCCGGATCCCTGCGTGCCGAGGAAGTTCATGCTCGAGAGGAAGAGGTTCCCCCCGTTGTCGACATAGGTCTGAAGGGCCGCAATCTCCGACTCCGTGATCGGGTTGTTGAGATATGCGGTCTGCCAGACGACTCCGTCGTAGCCGTTCATCGCGGCCGCGTTCGGGCCCGTCGCCTGTCCGACCGTGTGCGTGTCGAACAGGTAGCCGAGGCTGTTCAGGGCGTCCGTGAACGGAGTCTGGTAGGAGCCCGTTCCATCGTCGTCGACCATGAGGATGGCCGGCGAACCGTTGAACACCTTCATCGTGGCCGACTGGACCTGACCCTGAGCCTGACCGGTGGCGGTGAGCGTACCGGAGCCGGTACGGACGACGCCGTCGGTCTGGACGCGAACGGTGACGTTCTTCGTCTCGCCGGCAGCGACGACGAGGCTGTGCGACGTGTACCAGTTCGAGTCACCCTCGACCTGGAAGTCCGCCGGCCAGCCGAACGCGCTGTCGATCGAGAGATCGATCGTGTCGCTCGAGAGTCCCAGGTTCTGGACGAACCCGTCGAACAGGACCGTGTCGTTCCCTTCCGGAGCAGATCCGATCTTCGTGTCGAAAGCCTGCACGAAGAAGTAGTCGATCGGAGGACCGAAGTCCGTCGCCTGGTAGACCTGCTTCGAGCCGCCGACGGCCTCGACGACCGCGTAGGCCTCGAGCTCGGCTGCGTTGTAGGAACCGATGCTGTAGTTCTGCTGCACCTGGACCGCGCCGCCACCGAAGGTGGGGCTGATCGCGGTGGAGCGGACGCTACGCACGACCTCGTTCCACAGATCGACTCCGCCGTATCCGCAGCACCAGGTGATGTTGTTCTCCACGAGGAAGATCGTCACCTGGAGAGCCGGGAGGTTGACGTCGTCGAGCAGCTCGACGTTGGCCGTGATCGTGGCGCTCGTGCCGTTGATCTCGAGCCCGCCGGTGATGTCGATGGGGGAGATGTAGCTGGCGCCTTCGAGGCTGGTGTTGATGCCGTCCAAGTAGGCCGGAATCATCTGCTCACAAGGGCTGGCGCCGATGTACGGCTCCGTTCCCTCGATCATGACGTGAGGGATACCGCCGACACCGTACCGGGCACCCCGAGCCAACGTCTCGGAGTTCTGGAACGTGTCGTTACCGACGTGGCACTCGACGTGGATGAAGAGCGGGTACATGTCTTCCTGGATCGTCTGGAGGGCGCACCGCGACCTCGGGCAGTACGTTCACCAGGTAGCCCCGAACTCTTCTCCCCAGGCTCTCTTGAGAACCCCCGCGTCCGAGGTTGCGACCGTTCCGAGGAGCAGCGCCGCAGTTGCGAGACCGCTGAAGAATCGATTCATGGATTCCCCCATTTGGTGTCCGAGTGGATCGCACGGCAGCCGTGGGTGCTCCCGCGCGGCGAGCGAAAGAAACCTGACCTAACGAGGATATCGCGATTGGGGCCCCCACGCCCAGGGAAAGGCAACCTCGACGCAAATAAGCAAATCGCCGCTTTGGGGGGAGATCCCGAGCAGATCGCCGCAACGGTGCCGCCGGAGCTTCCTTGGAGGGGTTCGGACTGGCCGGCGGGCTTGGGGCCCGGCTGGTCCCGGACCGGGTGTCTGGGCGCCCGGCTGGCTCGGGGCACGGCCGGTTCAGCGCCCCTGCTAGCGCGTGAGGACGACGCGCGTGGACCGGCTCCATGCGCCGCTCTGGCCATCGGCCGCGCCCGCGGGGAGCCCAGTCACGAAGTAGACGCCGCTGGCCACGGGGCGGCCGACCTGGTCGGATCCATCCCACGTGACCTCGATCCGTCCCGAGGTGGAACGGACGTTGGGCCAGTGCCTTACCGCCCGTCCTCTAATGTCGTGCACGAACAGCTGGGCGTGGCCCGCCGCGCCGAGATCGAGGGTCAGGTGGGTCTGCCCCGGGGCCGGATTCGGGGACACCACCAAGGCTCCGATCCGGGACGCCGTCGGGGTCCAGGCCCGGTCGGGGCCGCCCGATCCGGGAGCGGACGACGTCGTCTGGATCGTCTCGGCCGCGACCCAGGTGGCCCACTCGGCCGCCGAGGGCGCCCACTCCTGGTGCGTCCAGAACGTGCCCGGCTGATCGGGATCGGGAACGGTGCCGGAGTAGTCCCCCCAGCGGTCGCCGTGGTAGGGACCCGCTCCCTCGACGAGGGACACGGGAGGCGACATCTGTCCGGGTGGGTCGCCCGCACTTCGGTAGCACCGTGCAATCGACAGGTACTCGTTCGCGGAGGAGCGCGTGAACGCGAGGTAGGCGCTCCCGCCTTCGTCCGCCGCGATCGACGGAAACGCGGCGTACACTCCGTCGCCCGGATCGATCGTCCCCGTCTGCCGCAAGTAGGGGAGCAGCCCGGACACGGGCCATCCGTTCATCTCGAACTCGTACCACCGCGTCTTCGCGACTCCGCCCGCGGTGTCCGCGACATGGTGACAGGCCCACACGGAACTCCCCACCCGCGACGCGCTCCAGAATCGGGCGTCGAAGAGCGGGATCTCCATCGTCGTACCGAGAGACCGAAGCACACCCGGTTCCGCGTAGGACGGGACATCGACGACGAAAGACACGAGCGTGGGCGCGCCGAGCGGATCGTCGATCGCCCAGAGCCTGACCTGCGTGGCCGGTTCGTCCTCGAAGTGCTCGACGAGGTACGGCCGACTTCCGTCCATGCGGGCTCCGGCGAGTCCGAAGGACTGGCTGCCCGTGTGGAGAAGGGAGCGGAGCACGGGTTCGTCGCCCGCCATGACCGTCGCCTTCTCCATCGTGACCACGAGGTGCGCGGGGACGGGTTGGAAGAAGTCCGCCGTCAGGTAGAGCGCGTCGGCGCCCAGCGCGAGGTTCGGTGAGTCGACGTCCCAACTGTTCGCGAGCGGCGTGACGTCGAACCGGTACTTGTGCCACGGGCCGGTGGGATCGCTCGTGGCCGACACACCGAGAAGCAGATAGCCCGCGAGGACGCTGACCCGCTCCGCGGCCACGACGTAGAAGCGCCCTTCGGCCGGGTCGTACGCGACCTCCGGATCGAAGACGAACGAGCCCGTCCCGAGTGCGCCCCAGAATCCGTTCGGACCTTCGAGGTTCGTCTCGAAGAGCAGGTCCCCGGACTTGCTTCGAACGACCAAGGAACCGTTGGTGGAAAGGAGTACGTGGTCCGGACCGACGGCGAGGTGAGGATCCGGCGGGGCCCAACCGTTGAAAGGGACGCCCATGAACCCGGTGGCTCCCTCCCGCGAAGAGGACGGCGCCCAGGCTCCGGGGCGGGAGCCGTACACCGCGCCGAGATCCTGGCCGAGTCCCCGGCGCGAACGCGCGGCGGACCCCGAACGGAACTCAGACTCGACGCCGGGTCGCCCGGCCCGCTCGTCTCCGTAGGTCGGCGGCGCGAGCGGAGCGGGGCGTAAAGTCGGACGGTCCGCCTTCGGGCAGTCCACCTTCGGACGGTCCGCCGTCGGACGGCCCGCCGTCGTACAGTCCGCCTTCGGACGGTCCTCCGTCGTACTGCCCACTGTCGGGCCGCAGGCTGTCGACTCCCGGAACTCACCGGCGCCGCCACGCGCCGCCCCGAGTTCTCCCTCGAGCACGGCCACGGCCGCAAGCACGAGGATGCCTGCGAGTGCGGCGAGACGCACGCGCATGCTCGCAAGTGCGGCGAGGCGCGCGAGGCCGCGGCCCCGTGTCGTTCGATTCGGTGTCGTACTCACAGATGCTCGACCAGTAGTTCGTGCTCGGGTGGTATTCGTGGGAAACCGTCGACGTGGTCTCTCGTCAGCGGCGCTCGCCCATCTTCTCTTCCAATGTCTGCACATCGAGCGATCCACCGAGGCTCCGGATGTCGACGGCAGGGAGCGGACAGGACGGCTCGGTCTCCGGGCCGAATCCACCACACCCGCTCGGGTCGTTCTCCGGGAGGCAGGGGGAGTCGGGGCGGAGGCCGAAGTCTCCTCGTCCCGGCGCACAGAAGAACGGATTCGCGACGATGGCGTTCGTGATCCCGTCGCAATCGTCGGGCGGGAGTGAAGGCCAGAAGAGATTGCAGTCCGCCTCCGGCCCGAGTCCCTGCTCGCAGAACATCGGAACGAGCTCCGGCCGACCCGGGCCGGCGAAGAACACGCTTCGACCGATCGCGCCATCCGCGGCCGCGTAGTGGACCTGAGCGGGGAAGTAGTCCGGATAGGGAAACTCGTTGTCGACGAAGACGCACCGATCGAAGTCGACGGTTGCGTTGGTGGCGTAGACCGCCGCGCCTTCGGGCGCCTGGTTGTTCCAGAAGTACGAGGTCTCGAAGCGGCCGCGCGTGATCCCGAACTGTACGTGCACGGCTCCGCCGGTCGTGGCGTGGTTGTTCAGGAACGTGGCGTTCCGGCAGATGATCCCGCCCTCGTGGTCGTAGATCGCGCCCCCGCGGACGGACTCGTTCTCCTCGAATCGGCAGCGGTCGAAGGTGGGACGTCCGAACCGGCTCGCGGCCGCGCCTCCCTCTCCCGCGAAGTTGTCGTGGAAGACACAGTCGACGAAGAGCGGAGCCCCCGCGGCTCCGGCGTAGACCGCGCCGCCGGTGTTCGCCATGTTCCCCTCGAAGCGGATGTTCTGGAACGTTCCACTTCCGGGGTTGCAAGAGAATAGCGCCGCCGTACCTGCCCCCTTCCGCCACGAAGCCCTCGCTACCCGCGAAGCCCGGCGCGTCCCGGTCCGCCGGGGCCGGTTCATTGAGCGGCGTTCCGCGGCCCGCCCGGAGCGTGAAACCGGTGACGCGGGTGGACCGGGGCTCGTTGAGGGTGAGCTGGATGATCGAAACCAGCTCGTTCGAGCCGTCGATGATGGTCACTTCGGGGCCGTCGGTGGAGCGGAGTTCGATCCGCCGTCCCCAGAAGTTGATCGACTCGTAGTAGGTCCCCGGCCCGACCTCGACCACGTCGCCGCTCGACGACTCGAGTACCGCTTCCTGGATCGAGGTGAAGTCCCCCGATCCATCGGCCTCGACGGTGATCGTGCGTCCGCTCGCCATCGACGCCCCCGTACCGACGAGGAGCAACCCGAGCGTGATGGACAGCGACGCGCGCATCGTCCCTACCAGCGGATGATGGCCGAGGCCCAGGTGAATCCGGAGCCGAAGGCGGCCGGAAGGATGAGATGGCCGGGACGGAGGTGCCCCGCGTCCACCGCCTCGCTCATGCAGAGGGGAAGGGACGCCGCCGTCGTGTTGCCGTAGCGGGGGAGGTTGTTGAACGTCTTGGTCGGCGGAATCTTGAGCGCCTTGCTGATCGCCTCGATGATCCGGAGGTTGGCCTGGTGGAAGAAGAACATGTCGATGTCTTCGACGGTGAGGTCGTTCGCGGCCAGGGCTTCCTTGATCACCTCGCCGAACCGCCTCGTCGCATGCTTGAAGACGGTCTGTCCTTCCATCTTCGGGAACTGCCGTCCCTCCGCGATGTCCTCCGGCGTGATGATCGGCCGGTGTGCGCTCCCTGGCTTCTCCATCCAGAGCATGTCGTGGTACTTGCCCTGGGAGTGGAGGTGGAAGGAGTGGATGCCCGGTTCGGCCGAGGGACCGAGGACGACCGCGCCGGCTCCATCGCCGAAGATTACGGCGACGTCCCGCCCGTGCGTCGTGTAGTCGAGGCCCTTGCTCTGCACCTCGGCGCCGACCAGGAGGACGTGATCGTACGCGCCGGTGCGGATGAACTGATCCGCGACCGCGAGCCCGTAGACGAACCCGGAGCACTGCTGCCGGATGTCGAGCGCGGGGATCTCGCCCACGCCGAGTTTGTGCTGGAGGAGCACGCCGCATCCGGGGAAGTAGAAGTCCGGAGAGAGCGTGGCGAAGACGATGAGGTCGATGTCCTTCGGCTCGAGCCCCGCCTTCTCGATCGCTCGGACGGCGGCTTCGTAGCCGAGGTCAGAGGTCGACTCCTCGGTCACGACGCGACGCTCTTCGATCCCCGTCCGTTGGCGGATCCATTCGTCGCTCGTGTCCATCTGCTTCTCGAGATCGTGATTCGTGAGAACGGTGGGCGGAACGTAGTGCCCGATTCCAAGGATCCGAGAATGACGCATCGTAGCCGTGACTCTCCTCTCGGCAGTGTCTCTTCGATTTGGCTCCGGTGACGGAAACGTTTCGTTCGAGACTAGCACGATCCCGGCCTTCCCGCTCACGGCGTTGACGGGCGCGGTCCGGGTTCCCTACTGTGTATGTCGATATGCACAGTGGACTCGTCCTATCCGAGCAGAGCGACCGTCCGCTCTACCTCCAGATCGTGGATCAGGTGACCCGGAGGGCCGCCTCCGGCGACTGGCCGCCCGGTCACGAGCTGCCCTCCATCCGGGGCCTGGCCGCGGATCTGTCGGTGAGTGTCATCACCGTGCGGAAGGCCTACGCCGAACTCGAGAACGCCGGGATCGTCACGACCCGGGCGGGACGCGGATCGTTCGTCTCCGAGTCCGGGTTCGACCTGCCGAAGGGGAACGTCCGGAACAGGATCGAGGGGAACGTGCGGGAAGCGGTCGACCTCGCCCGGACGCTGGGGTGGCGGCGGGGCGAGTTCGACGGTGTCGTCTCCTCGAACTGGCCCGTGCGCGAGCGACGGAACCGGCCGCCGCGGGAACGCCTCACCCGAGAGCGGGGGGCGCGAGAACCATCGCCGCCGGAGCGAGAGAGCCGGGCGCGCCGGCGTTCGGACGGGGAGGCGCCGTGAGCTACGCCGTCCGCGTGCGCGCGCTCGAGAAGCGGTACCCGCGCTTCCGGCTCCGCATCCCGGCGCTGGAGCTCCCTCGCGGAACGCTTCTCGGTGTGGTCGGTCCGAACGGTGCGGGCAAGTCGACCTTCCTCCGTCTCCTCCTCGGGCTCATCCGTCCCGATGAGGGGCGGATCGAAGTGCTCGGTCATCTCTATCCCGCCGAGGAGGCGGAGGCCCGTGGCGAAATCGGCTTTCTCTCCGAAGACCTCCGCCTCTACGAGAGCGCGAGCCTCGAGTGGCACGAGCAGTTCGTCGCTTCGGTCAGTCCGACGTGGGACGCGACCCTCGCGGACGAACTCGCGGGGCGCTTCCAGCTCGATCGGTCCCAGCGTGTCGGGCGTCTCTCGGCCGGCCAGCGGATCAAGGCCGGGCTCCTGCTCGCGCTCGCGCGGAGGCCCAGCCTTCTCGTCCTCGACGAACCGACGGCCGCGCTCGATCCCTCGGCGCGGCGCGAGGTGCTGGCGGAGCTCATGGCCGTGCTCGTGGACGAGGCACGCACCGTGATCTTCTCCTCCCACTTCACGCAGGACGTCGAGCGGATCGCGGACCGCGTGGTCTTTCTCCACCGGGGCGAGCTCGTCGCGCACGAGGACGTGCCGGGTCTTCTCGATCGGTGGCGCCGGATCCACGTCGCCGTTGCACGGGACTGGGTTGCTCCCGCGGGGATTCGTGACGAGACCGGCCCGGGTACACGCACGCGCGCGCTCGTGTCCGACTCGTGGTCCCCCCGCGCGGGGTCCGGTCTCGAGGAATCGGGAGCGATCACCCTGCAGGTCGATCGGATGTCACTCGAAGAGATCTTCCTGGCCTGCACGGAGCATCTGGAAGCCGAGGAGGTGCCGTGATCTGGAAGCTCCTGGTCAAGGACGCCCATCTCTACCGCCGCGTCGTCGCGCTCGTCTGCGCGATGGTCGCGGCCGGACTCGCGTTGGTTCTCGCGGGACGGACGATGATGGGGGCGATCCTCATCCTCGACGTTCTCATCGGACTCATCTTCTACCTGCCCGTGCACACCATCGTGGACGAGCAGCGGAACCGGACCGCCGTCTTCGTACTGACGTTGCCCGTGCGTCCGGACGAGTATGCGATCGCGAAAGTCCTGGGGAATCTCGCGCTCTTCGCGGTTCCGGTGGCGGCACTCTGGATCGTGGTCGAGTGGGCGCTCCCCACTACCGAGACGGGCGCGGGCCGGGCCCTGCTCGCGTTTCTCCACTCCGCCTGGCTCCCGGGACTCCTCGCGAGTTCGGTCATGGTTTTCTCGGCCGCGCTGGCGGTTGCGCTCGTGACGCGGTCGGCCGACTGGTCCGTCGTCACGGTGCTGGTCTCGTTCTTCCTGATCGGGAGCGGGGTCTTCCGGGTCACGCCGCGCTCCGAGGCCGGGAGGCGCTGGATCGAGGCCGTCTCGAACGGCGATCCCACGGCGCTCGCGTTCGTCCTCACCGAGATCGGGGTGGCGGCCGCAGTCCTACTCTGGGCGGTGAGGACCGTCGTGCGACGCGGCCAGCTCGGAGACTGAGGGAGCGGCCTCTGCGGCGGAGTCGCTCTCGCCAAAAAAGCGAGACGGCACGACCGTGCGAGGTCGTGCCGTCCTTCTGTTCGGGCAGGCCGTGGGGCCAGGATCAACCTTCGCCGGCTTCTGTCTGCGCGCGCGCCTGGAGTTCCTCGGTCGCCATGATGGCGACCTCCACCCGGCGGTTCTGCGCCTTGCCCGCGGACGTCGAGTTGTCCGCCACGGGCTGGGTCTCGCCAAAGCCGACGGTCTCGAGACGACGAGGATCGACGCCCGCGCCCACGAGGTAGGTCTTCACCGAGTCGGCCCGATGCTGCGAGAGGGTCATGTTGTAGTCCTCGGCCCCGTCCGAGTCGGTGTGACCGGCGATGAGGAGGTCCGTGTCCGGATAGTCGCGGAGCACCGTGGCCACCTTGTCGAGGTTCAGCTTCGCCTGGCCCTTGAGGTCGGACTTGTTGACGTCGAAGAGGATGCCCGAGTCGAACGTGAGCTGGATACCTTCGCCCACGCGCTTGACGTCCGCACCCTCGACCTTCGCGAGCTCCTCGGCCTGGTCGTCCATGTAGTCACCGATGATGACGCCCGCCGTGCCGCCCACGGCCGCACCCGCGATCGCTCCGACCGCGGTGTTCCCGGCCTGCTTCCCGATGATGCCGCCGACCACCGCGCCCGCGGTTCCGCCGATCAGCGCACCCTTCTCCTTGTTGTTCATGGAGGCGCAGCCGGCGGCCCCGAGAACCAAGGCTCCTGCAACGACCATGCAAACCATTCTCTTCATGCGCGGAACTCTCCCTTCTATGTGTTCGAACTGCCCCGCGTGTCGACGGAGGAGTATACCCCGAAACTCGCGGTTCGGCTCCCCACGCGAAACGCGGGGCGTTCGCCACCGTGTAGGCCGGGGGGCTGGAGAGAGCCGGGGAAGAGAGCGAGCGGGGAGGGCGTGGCATGGAGGGCGAAGCGTAGCTGGCGAAGTATGGCTGGCGAACATTCGTTCTCTTTCGGCCCGGTCCTGAAGGAACGGCTGCGAGTTGCCGATCCCACCACCGGGAAGGCGTGAGAGGCCGTCGAGGTGAGGCGGTCCCGGCGCCCCGGTCGGGAGGAGCATGCGTCTCGTAGCTTGTCCGAAGTGTCGCACTCAGTTCGATGGGTCGAAGGTCATGGGGGCCACGTTCCCCTGCGCCTCGTGCGGGGAAACCGTCCGCAACGTGGTCCACGAACCGATCGACGCGCTCGTGCATCGTTGTTCGGCCTGCGGAGCTTCGGTTTCCGCCGAGGCCGTCCACTGCGACTACTGCCAGGGCGCGATCGTGCGCGACCGGCGTCAGATGGGGATGATCTGCCCCGAGTGTTACGCCCGGACTCCCACCCGGGCCAAGTACTGCACGAACTGCGGCGTGGAATTCCGCCCCCAGGATCCCGGGAGCCCGGACGAGAAGCTGATCTGTCCGGCGGACAGCGAGACGGAGATGACCGGCCGCTCCATCGGTGGCGTCCTCGTCCACGAGTGTCCGAACTGCGCCGGCCTCTGGGTTCCCGGCGCCGAGTTCGATCGTCTCGTCAAGAAGGCGATCGCGGCCCAGGGCGAACGCGCGTCGGCGGGGCTCGGCGCAGCGGCCAAGCCCACGCAACGGTGGACCGGCGGCTCGGGCGTGAAGTACCGGAAGTGCCCCTGCTGCGGTGGGGTCATGAACCGGAAGAACTTCGGCGGCCGCTCCGGGATCATCGTCGACTGGTGCGGAGAGCACGGTACCTGGCTCGACGCCGACGAGCTCGAGGAAATCGCCGCCTACATCATGGAGGGCGGCCTCGCGGAGCCGTCCGCGGCGGCCCCGAGCGAACGGAGGCAGGCCTTCCATCCGAACGAGGTGCGCGCCCTGGCGGAGAGCGAGCGGCTCCTGGCCGAGGCAAAGCGGAAGCAACTGAGACGTGGGGAGGGGAAGGGAGTGAAGCTCGGCGACCTCCTTTCCACCCTTCTCGACTGGTGAGACGGGATCCGTCCACCTGGACTTGGGAGACACCGAGGCTCCGCGGCCGTCGCTGAGCCACGAACACGCGTCGGGAATCCGACGCAGCACGAGAGGATGGTCTAGCCGATGGGATTCGTGCAGAAGCTTCGCAATGAGCTCATCGACATCGTCGAATGGGTCGACGACAGTCGGCACACGTTGGTTTGGCGCTTCCCGCGCTACCACAACCAGATCAAGAACGGCGCGCAACTCATCGTGCGCCCCGGGCAGACCGCCGTCTTCGTGCACCAGGGGAAGATCGCGGACGTCTTCGGGCCGGGACAGTACGAGCTCGAGACGAAGAACCTCCCGATCCTGAGCACGCTCCAAGGCTGGAAGTACGGGTTCGAAAGCCCGTTCAAGG
>JAWKQE010000043.1:0-46646 GCA_041390305.1 Candidatus Eiseniibacteriota bacterium | reverse complement strand
AGTCGATCCTCCGATACCGCGAAACGAGTAGATGGGGCTGTCACTTTTCTGAGTAAAGCCTTTCCGGTTGACTGCAAGGTTGTCCGGAACCGGGCGAATGCCCTCTCCATCTGCATGCTTGCTTCCCGGGTCCAAGCCCAGGGCCTCACGTCAGATACTGCAGCCGCGCAGTTCCGCGACTTTGTTCAGACATTCTTCGCCCAACTGAGCGCGGAAGTGCAAAAGGGCGTGAAGGCACTCGACAAAGAACTGCTTCGGTACCAGCAGGCGATCACATCCGGCTCCACAGGAGGCGACTCGATTCGCGCACGAGTCGCGATTCTCACGAAGCGGTTGGCGACGCACACGCCCGTCTTCGCGTCACTCCTGTCATCGTATTCTGAGGCAGGCGACGCGGCCTCCTTGGCTCTCACAGAGCTAAAAGATGCATCGCGTGCACTTGTTTATGAGATCAATCGCGGGTACTCGGCCACCCACGGAGAGGACCTTTTCAAGATGACGACCAAGTCGTCCAATGCGATCCACACCCTGGGTGTTCGCTGCAATGATATCGCGACTTATGGTGAGTTCGTGGATGCTCTATACTTCCTGGTGTATGAAGGGTCGGGGAGTTGCAAACGGCTTCCGTCGCCCCCTCCAGACTTCTCCATGGACGTGAAATTCCTCAGAGCTGATGTCCGTCACGACTTGGACCATGGCTCCGAAACTGATGTCGCCAAGAAGGTGACACGCAATGCGGCAGTGTTTCAGAAGTATTCAGGCAAGAAGACACCGGAGGAATGCGGCCCGGACGAGTTCATGAGCATCCAGCTCAAGTTGCTTCAGGCGCTCGTTGAATTCCTGACAGAGCTGAAGAAGTAGAATGCCCAACCAGACAAATCCAGCGTACGCGGTAAATCGCGCCGCTGATTTGCGACGTTAGGTGCACATCAGATGGGAGTCTTCGACAAGATCCTGGGCAAGAAGAAGCCGGAGCCGCCGAGCCGTCCGCCAGAGCACGCCGTCATCGTGCAGTTCGCCTACGGGAGCACCGACCTCTCGCGGCTGTTCGCCCTCGAAGGGCGCATCGAGGCGGCGATTGCAGAAGCGGGGGCTGGCGAGTTCGACGGGAACGAAGTCGCTGCGGATGGCAGCGACGGCACCCTGTACATGTATGGTCCCGATGCCGATACGCTGTTCGCCGCCGTGCGGCTCACCCTGGAATCCACCGACTTCATGCACGGCGCGCGTGCTCTACTGCGCTACGGCCCGCCCGAGGACGGTGTTCGAGAGGTGGAGGTTGTTCTTGGCACCTAGTGGCCTCGCGTTGGGCGGCAGTCATGCAATCAAATGACGAGCTGTACGCTGAGCTGAAGCCCGAGATCGGTGCGGTGGCTGATCCGCTGTTTGAGTTCTCGGAACAGTGCCTTCGCAAACGTGGCAATTTCTTGCCTCACGGTGCGGTGCTCACCATCGAGGGCAAGGTTGAGCGCCGCGGCCCATGTCGAACGTTGTGCGTCATAAGGAGAGCATGTGCTGAGTCTTCACAGCTCACGCTGGGCAGAGTTGCGACACGCCTACGGGAGCGCACGCGACATTCCGTCGTTGCTTGGGCAACTCAGCAGCTTGCCGGCGTCGATAGGGGAATCTGAGCCTTGGTGCACTCTCTGGAGCGCCTTGGCGCACCAAGGCGAGGTGTACTCAGCCTCCTTTGCTGCCGTGCCCCACGTCGTCGTGGCGATTGCGTCTGGGCCAACCAAGGTCGACGAATCCTGTTTCCAGTTCCCTGCTTGGGTCGAGGTTTGCCGCGCAAGGCAAGGCGTCGAAGTCCCGCTCGATCTCAAAGCCGCCTACTATGAGTCCTTGGCTAGTCTGCCCGGCCTGGTAGCGCAGGCTGCTGCCCGTGACTGGAGCCCCGGCTTCGCTGCATGTGCACTCTCAGCTGTGGCTGCCGCAAAGGGCCAGCATGCGGTCGCCGAAGCCGTGCTAGAAATGTCGTCGCGAGAAGTTGCAGAGGAGTTCCTGCAGTGGCACTACGACCGATGACGCCAAACCACTCCGTCAAGGGGACGGCTTGCGGCAAGCCGCAAGCTGCCCCTTACGGCGAACGTTCGCCAGACCGAAGCTGCGACTTGTGGAGAACCAGGTGAATCAGGCAACACCTTCAGACGCGCTGCCCGCATTTCCGCGCGCTCGGTGGATATTCGTTTTCGTCCTGCTGTGGGCTGTGTTCGGAATGGTCCCAGGAGTCCTTGTCTACATTGGTACGAACTGCTTCGCCGTGGCAGATAGCAATCTCGCCGCTGTGGCTGGGACCATTGGAGATTCGTTCGGGCTAGCAAACTCGTTCTTCGCTGGGGCGGCTCTTCTCTTCGTGATTTGGAGTATTCGGCTGCAACAGCAAGAGATCCGGTTTGCTCGAGAAGAGTGGAAGGAGAACACTGAGTCGCAAAGAGACCAGGCTGCGAGGATGAAGGAAGCGGCATCGCTTACTGCGATTAATCACATTTACGGCCACTACTCCGACTCCTATGGATCTGAAGACCCCACGGGGTGCTTTCGGCCGTGGCAGCCGGGCACCGACGCTGGGCGATTCGGCAGTCGTTCAGCAGTATCGACTCCGTCTTCGACGTAGAGCGGAGGTTGCAGGTGGACCGCGAAGCGAGCCAGCTAGCGGAGCTGCTAATGGTTCCGAAAGCAACGCGAGAATACATGCAAGGTATCGCCTCAAGAACATCGTCTCTACTTGTCGATGACCGAGCGCAGGAGTCATTCAGGCGTGCTCTCTGGCCAATTTACGAGCTCCTCCGGTCAGATCCGACGCATTTGTGCACGGGCGAAGGTCAGTCGTTCTCTGCATTTCGATCCCGTGCACAAGAGGCCTCTTCAGCCTGGCGGTCCTCAGCAAGCTCAGATCATGACGTAGTTCCGGGCGGCGAACAAGCTGATGCAGCGGACGCGGCTGCGCCGCGCCGTTGATCGGCAAGAACGCTAGACCTGTCGGAGAGCAGGAGTGTGAAGCTTCCCAAGGGCATTCTCAGGCATTTCGTCGTCTTGGCTAGGTCCTACCCGCTAAGGATCGGGCTTTCCGTCATCCTGGTCGCAGGAATATGGATCTCGGCTGCGATTCTCTACCGAGGTCTTGGAGAACATGAGGAATCCCTGATCATCAGCCTGCTTGACCACTCCGAAGGTCGACCAACAACCGCACAGGTATCAATCATATTGGGCGAGAGTGGCGAAGACGAACTTGAGATCTGGCTCTACGCTTCGGGATCAGACGGTGATTCAAGTAACGTTGCGATAGCCTTGCCGAGCTCGATTCAACGGAAGGCGAGTGAAGCCACCGCGGTCGGTGGCAGGTACTCGTCCACCTACCAGAGTCACGATAAAGCGCGGCGTTACTGGGTCTTTGAAACAGAGGGGCGGATGTGGATCCGGGAGGTGTTTCGGGGCTCGATTCTCGCTGGGATCGGTCCAGAGAGTCGCGTTGAACTTTCTTTCGACTACCTTGCCAAGCACCCGATTCCGACCGAGCTCACGGTTACGAATCTAGCAAGCATCTCCTTTTTGCATCTGCAACCGCAGCCGAAGTTCCGTACGGAGTACGCGATAAAGTACACCCCGGAGGAACTGCGACGTAGCGACGACACAGTACGCATGGTGATGCATGACCGCTCCAAACAACGTCGTCATGATCTGAAGGTCGTTACCTATGGTGTGGGGTTTGGTATATGCGCTTCGATGCTTGCGACGTTACTTCTGAGCGCAGTCACGGCTATCGAACGAAGATTAAGCGGTCGGGGAGATAGGTGACAGATCGTTCTAAGGACATGGGTGACACTTCTTCCGTGTCTTACGTCCGAGACGATCCTCGATCTTGAGTTGTCTCTCCTCAAGGTAGCCGAGGCAGAGAGAGCCGAAGTGAACCCTCCAGATGTCGTCGTCGATCGCTTCGAGGCCGAGGAATTGGCACTCCAGGACGTGGGATACGTTGACCCACTCCGATCGCCATCGGATGCCTCCGTTCCTACTCACGAGTCGTACCTCGAAGTGTCCGGCGTACTCGATCTCGGGGAGACGATCGGGGAAGGGCCGAGTAGACGGCTGATAGAGCGAGGCGGGCGTTTCCTGGAGAGAGCCTCATGAGATCGTTCGAAGTAAAACTCGTTCCGGAAGACGTTGAAGCGTCTTTGTTGAGCCGTACGGTTCCCGGCGGGAGGTCGAGTGCCTTCGTCCTTGAGGGTTCGATGCATCCTCTCGTGACGTACGTTCTGCTGGGGCTTTCCAGAATCCGATGAGCCCGGGTCTGATGCCGAGTCGGATCCACCAGACGGAGAGTGCCGAGAGCCGAGCGATCGCGGTAGTGGCGAAGGGGCCACCGTTGTCCGTGAGCATGACCATAGGAAGCCCGAACTCTCGAAAGACGTTCTCGAACACGGCTTTGGCGCCGTAGTGAGCGGTCGAAGGAAGCGCCTGGCATGCGAGGAGGAAGCCGGAACACCCGTCGGAGATGGTGAGTGGGTAGCAGTAGAGTCCATCACGGGTTCGGAACTGGCCCTTGAAGTCTGCCGACCAGACCGCGTTCGGCTCCGAGGCGAATACGCTGGGCCTTCCCGGATGTCCCGGCTTGGCTCGCCTTCTCTGGGCGCGTACGAGTCCCGCGTTCTTGAGGATGCGAGACGCCGTACTGGGCGCCGGCCAAGGCCAGCTCGGCTCCTGCCTGACAAGGCGATCGAGGAGCTTCTTGGGACCCCAGGTGGGATGAAGTCGGCGGAACTGGACGAGAGCATCGACCACAGGCCCTTGGGTCTGGTGGGAGCAGGAGTGGGGTCTCCGGGACCGATCCTCGAGCCCCTTGGCGCCCTCATCTGCGTACCGTCGGATCCACTTGTACGCAGTCTTTCGGCTGATGCCGTAGGTTCGAGCGAGGCTGGCGACGGAGTCGACCCCGCGCAGGTAGTCGGAGAGGAAGTGAGTTCGTTGGTCCATGGGTGACGTCTCGCTCCAGGGCATGGGGCACCTCCGGTGCCCGATCTTGGCGAAATCTGTCACTCGTGTCCTGAGACTGAAGTGTTACCCATGTCCCCGGACCGTACCCTACCGATGGCCTAACTGGCGTCTGCAGCAGACGGGCCCTGCGGGCCCGCCGCTGAGGTACGAGGAGTTGGCTGGACAAGGCTCTCATGAGGGATTACACGTGCAACTACTGACTAAGGTCGAGGCAAGAAACTTCAAGTGCTTCCGAGACTGGCAGAGCATCGATCTCGGGCAGTCAACGTACTTGGCAGGTGCCAACAACAGCGGAAAGACGGCTCTACTGGCGGCCGTCGGATGTTTCTTCGAGTCAGCTCGCTTCAGTGTGGACTTCATCAACAAGACCGAGCTGTCCGCGAAGAAGGAGGGCTTCAACCGATCCGAAATCCGCCTCACTTTTGACCTGAATCAAGTGACGGGCCGGGTGCGGAAGGAACGAATCACAGGGACGCATGGTGAGTCGCTACGCGTCGGGAAGTCATTTACGTGGAGAGAGGCAAGTGGCACCCTCACCATTCTGTACCACGTCCCGTCGAACTCGGACGGCTGCAGCTACGAGGAACTCGACGACGATGTGAAGCATCTGCTTAAGTCTGTTACGGTCTCGTACATCCACCCACAGGAGGGGGTGGAACTCCTGAACCGTGCCCAAGACAAGTTCAAGCAGCGACTCTTCCACAACTGGGGACGACATGCTTCCGTCGCCGAACGCGTAAATGAGGTCCAGGAAAGGTGGGAAGGCTCTCAGGGGGACGGCCAATTCCTACCTATCCTCAGCGCTGAGCGCGAAGGTCCGTGAGATCTGGCCAGGCGCGGAAGTGAAAGTGGACTTGCCAGACCGGATCCAAGACATCGTTGCTGTATCTGATATCACTTTCCGAGTAGCCCCAGCCTGCCGCAGATTACGCTCCCTTCGCACGGTACCGGAGCTCAGTCCGCTATCCTATACCAGACGCACTACGTGCTCGACAGCGACCGAAGCCTGCACCAGGGGATGTACTTCCCTGTGTGGCTGTTGGAGGAACCGGAGTCCTTCCTGCACGCAGACATCGCAGTCCAGCTTGCGCGGCTTCTGAGTTCGACGGAGTGGCTCGACAGCATTCAGATGCTCATCTCGACGCACTCTCCGATCATGCTGGCAGGTTCGCGGCAGGCGGAGGAAAGGTCGCGTTGGGCCATCATGCAAGATCATGTCGTTAAGTGGCAGAAGCCCGTGACTGATGTCGTTGGCGCCGACATCGAGGAGGTAGGGCGGTTGATGGGTGACGCCAACTTCGGTGTGTATTTCGATGCGTCGAGTCGGAGCCCGCGCGTCTTTCTTGAGGATTCTCGGGGCGAAACGCGAGTGTGCTTCGAGAGTGCTGGCATCAAGGTCACAGAAGCATTGGGCGGAATTAGCCGCGTAAAGCAGTATCTCGATGTCATCGTTGCCTTGGGAGAGCCATTGGCCGGCGAAACGTATTTTGTTGTCGACTCAGATGACGGCCTCAAGAGCCTCGACAGGTTCCTGGCGGGCAAGAAGGACCCCGACAAGTCGAGCTGGGGACGCGTGGAAGTAGCGCCAAAGGTGTACGTCGTGAGATTGCCCTCAGGAGATGCGGTCGAAGACCTCTTCTCAGAGTGGCCGACAATCGTCGATGAGGCAATCAACGACATCTACGATAGTGCCTTCAAGCTCAGGGGCTCCACGCCCACTCATCTGTCACGACTAGTGAGTGCACTCCGTGCGAAGGATCCACAGGATCGCGATGCTGCCACCGATATTGCGCGGAAGCACCAAGACGTAAAGGACCTCTTCTGGAAGCGGGCCGCAGAGAAGGGATGGGGATTCGAGCCACGTCACCTAAAGGCCCTCAAGGGACTCCTCCCCCATGATGTGTGATCGCACTTCCTTACGGATATCAAGAGAACCACGACCATAGTCTGGGAAGCGTTGGCGGGTCTCTACAGGCTCGTTCTGAAGAGGGACCTGCCCGCACTTTGGGCCGCCGATAAGGGGTCCGGCCAACAGCATGCAGCGGGAGGCGCTGCGCGCCGCAGCTGAACGGGAACGTTGGCCGGGAGCAAGTAGTCAGCGGAAGCACACGGAGCAGCATGCGGTTCTACAAGTACCAGAAGCCCGGCAACGTGGAGTTCGGGATGCTTCGCGGCGGTGAGGTCTTCTTCGCCTCCCACGCGGAACTGAACGACGCTCAGGAATGCCGTCCACGGTTCGTCTTGAAAGGAACGTTGGAGTTATGGTCGAGGCTCGCAGATCTCGTTCTGCGAGAGGTGGAGTTCCCCCGGTTCCGTGGACACCTACGCGCTTTCGGATAGCGGCTCCGAGTTGACCCTCTCGAACTCCGCTGGTGACAAGTAGCCGAGCGACGAGTGTCGTCGCTTGGGATTGTACCATCCCTCGATCCAGTCGAAGACAGCCATCCTAGCCTCGACTTGTGATGTGAAACGACGCTGGTCGAGAAGCTCGCATTCCAGGGACGCGAAGAAGCTCTCACACATGGCATTGTCGTAGGCGTCGCCGACGGATCCCATTGATGGCCGGACCCCGGCCTCGCGACAATGCTTCCCGAAGATGTAGGACGTGTACTGACACCCCTGGTCCGAGTGGTGAATGAGGTCGGTCGGCCGCCTCTGGCTCAGTGCCATCTCGAAAGCCGAAAGCACGAGTTCAGCACGCAGGTGAGTAGCCATGGCCCAGCCAACGATCCGGCGGCTCCATGCATCGAGAACGACGGCGAGATAGAGGAACCCAGCGAGGGTTGGGATGTAGGTGATGTCCGCCACCCACAGTTGGTTCGGCTCCTCCGCGCGGAAGTTCCGGTCGACTAGATCCGGAGCCGGACGTCCGTCGAGATCTCGAATCGTCGTCCGGCGCTTCCTTCGCCGAGAGATGCCCCGTATGCCTGCTTGCTGCATGAGTCGAGCGACACGGTTCTTTCCGATCCGAACGCCGTCGTCGCGGAGATCGCGATGGATCCGCGGCGAACCGTAGCTTCCCCGCGACTCTGTGTGGAACGTTTCGATCCGCTCGAGGATCGCGGCGTTCTCGATGGCGCGCCGCGAAGGCCGCCGCCCGCAGTAGGAGTAGAAACCGCTGGTCGAAACGCCGAGAAGACGACACATGGTCCGGACCGGGTAGCGATCCTGGTTCGACTTCACGAACTCGAACGCTTGCTTGGCTTCGAGTCCGCCTCGCGGGCGAACCAGGACGCGGCTTTTTTTAGGATCTCCCGCTCTTGCCGCAGCTTCTGGTTCTCGCGGCGCAGCCGACGGAGCTCTTCCCGCTCGTCGGTCGTCAGGCCATCACGCCGACGACCTCCGTCTCGTTCCGTTTGGGCAATCCAGTTGCGGATCGTCTGCTCGCTCGGCTCGTACTCAGCCGCCAACTCGCGTGCGGTGTGGCCGGCTCGGGCCAGCTCTACGATCTGCTCCCGGTACTCATCCGGATATGGTTCCCGATGTCTCTGTGCCATCCAAACTCCTCCCTAGTAGAATAGCGGAAGAGTGTCCTTCAAACCGGGGGAACTCCAGAGGTCTGCTTCCGTCCCGAGTATGGGAAGCCACCCACAGGTGAGCACATGCGAGGCCTGCTCGCACTGGCCAAACCCATGGGGTGCCTTCTCAAGAGAAAAGCCGGGCGACGTGACGTAGGGATCGAGCATCTCAACTCACTCTTCGCTGCCGCCTTGCATGAGGTCCTGCCCAACGC
Source organism: Candidatus Eiseniibacteriota bacterium (assembly GCA_041390305.1). Classification (GTDB taxonomy): domain Bacteria; phylum Eisenbacteria; class RBG-16-71-46; order CAIMUX01; family CAIMUX01; genus JACKCR01. The sequence goes on along the minus strand of JAWKQE010000043.1, from coordinate 37,921 downwards.
CGTCACCGACGAAGTCCAGTGTCGTCTTCTCCTTTCTCTGGCAAAGGTCGTGATTGATCGCACCATACCAGCGTTCCTGCACGAACCTGCGTACATCGCATCGTTTTCGCGGAACCCCTGCAACCCTACGATGTGGGGGCACTATGCCGGAGCCGAAAGGGGCTTCGTTGTCATCTTCGAGGCTGACGACTGCAAGATCGGTGTTCAGTCGCCAATTCCCATCATTCACGGAGTCAGGCCCGCACCTGAAGGCAGCTTCGCGGACGCCCAGTTGGGTATCTATCGGCGCGACCGGCTCGAACTCGCGTCTGTCAGCTATCGCAGTCGGCCACCGAAGGCCAACGCATTCCATCGGCTGATTCCCAAGTTTTCATACAGTGAGATGGAGGATCACTACGACGTGCCACTCCTCTTGCCGGGCGACGCTCAGGAGAAACAGGAGAGACTCGTCGGGTTGATCAAGTATTCTGACTGGCGCTACGAGAAGGAGGTCAGGGCGTTTCTGCCGGCATACGGCGAGTTACCTCCCGATGCTCGTGTCCTTCGAGTCTCGCCAGAGGACATTCGCGGTCTCATCTTCGGCCCCAGGATGTCGCATGGAGACAAGGTGCGGGCCATCGCCTGCTGCCACCTCATGCGACAGGCCTTGGATCAGGACTGCGCCCACGGCCTGCCGGGATTCGTGTTTCTGCAAGCTGTGCAGTCCCTTGAGCGCTTTGCTCTCGACATCCGCCCGGTGGGGATGCTTGATGGCATGCTCCACGACCGCATTCTGCCGTTGAGGATGGAGGACCAGTTGGACCCCCCGAGCAGGGAGCATCTGCGCCGCACCTGCGACGGCGTTGTTCAAGATGGAAGGCAGGAAGCAACAGGATGGCAAGATGACATGATCGACTGACGGCCTACAACCACATGAACGCGACAAGCGAAAGGCGGCGCTTCGCTTGCCTCCCTTGCGGGTTGGGGTGAAGCGTTCGGCGCGCATCCATTGTGTCAGTTGTATCCGGAGGATCGCACGAATGATCCTTGGCGACGAGTCCTTGCGAACGGTCGGCGATTCTCGTACTGGCGGACGGACGGCGACAGCGTCCCCTCGATGTCGTTCTGCGACCGGGAGCCACACCACGCGTACTCGCGATCGGCTTCTTCGGGCTGGTGGCTTCCATGGGTCTCTTAGCGCTACGCTGCGAATCACATCCAGCGTGGATGTGGCCGAGATCGGGAGCCCTGCAGAGCCCGACGGCCCGGAGGGAGCCACAGATGATCGGAGCGATCGCAGGCGATGTCATCGGCTCGGTCCACGAAGGGACCATGCAGAAGGTCAAGGACTTCCCGCTCTTTGTCCCGTGGTCGACGTTCACGGATGACAGCGTCCTCACCATCGCGGTTGCGTGCGCGGTTCGGAACGGCCTCGACTACGCGTCCGAGATCCGGCGTTGGGGGCGCGCGTATCCGGATGCGGGATACGGCGGGTGGTTCTACCGATGGATGCTGGATGATGACGCAGGTCCCTATGGCAGCTTCGGCAACGGCTCTGCGATGCGGGTCGCGGCGATCGGCTGGGCCTTTCAGGACCTGGACGTGGTCCTGCGCGAGGCGAAGCGGAGTGCGGAGGTGACCCACGACCATCCGGAAGGCATCAAGGGAGCGCAGGCGATTGCGGGGGCGATCCTGTTTGCGCGCCTGGGGCGATCGAAAGAGGAGATCGCCGCGCTGCTCTCGGACGAGTTCGGATACGACCTCACGGTGGGGCTGAGCGAGCGGCGCCAGACGAGCGGATTCGATGTGACCTGCCAGGTGACGGTCCCCGATGCCACCGTGGCCTTCCTGGAGTCGACCGACTTCGAGGACACGATCCGCAACGCGATCTCACTGGGCGGTGACGCGGACACACTCGCCTGCATCGCGGGGGCGATCGCGGAGGCTTACTATGGCGAGGTTCCGTCCGCGATCCAGCGCGAGGTCCTGGGGCGACTCGATGACACGCTGCGGGACGAGGTCGTCGAGTTTGCGGCCGCCTTCGGAGTCCCTTCGTCTCCCGTGGATCGTTAGGGCGTACTCGCGATCGGCCTTCTTCGAGTGGATCCGGCCCTGGCGGCCTCCAAGCTGTGATCCCGTCGAAGCGCGGCGCACCGACGTCCGAGGTGGCCACATCAGACTCAGAACCCGATCCGGTTCAGAACCCGATCCGGAACGACTCCCCCGGCCGAACCTCCATTCCATCGGGCACCCGCATCCGTACCGCCAGGCCCCAGGTCTCCGCACTCCCGTAGGGGTCCGTTCGGGCGGGAAGCGCCTGGACGGCGGGGGCCACGGAGAGAACCACGGCCTGGGCGCTGCGGCCTCCGTCGCGTCGGCGGACGTTGACCGTCTGGCCGGGGGTGACGTCGTCCTGCTGTTCCTCGGAAGCGTAGGCGACGATCATCTCTGCTCGGCCGTCCACCAGCACGGCGATGGGGATCCTGCGGACACGACTTCGCCGGGCTGGCGTAGCACCTCGGTCACGACACCGGATGCGGGCGAACGTAGGACGCACTGCGTCGCGGCGAGCTTCTCGGCGATCTGGAGCCGGATCTCCTGCACTTGGATGGCGGCCGCGAGCGTGGCGGGAAGTGGGGACTCGATCGGCTCGCCGACGGTCCGTGTGAACTCGGCGAGTCGGGACTTGGCTTCCTGGTGACGGACCTCACAGGCGTCGAGGAGCGCCTTCTGACCGTTCACGACCTCTCGCTGCGCCTGACAGGCGGTGCTGTCTTCCTCCAGCGTAGCAACGGCGATGAGGGATCCGGCGGCCATCGTGCGCGACCTTGTGAGCTTCGTTTCGAGTCCCTGGAGTTCGACCTGTGCTTCCGCGAGGGCGGCTCTTGTCTCCAGGCAGTCGAGCCAACTCGACTCCACGTCGCCCACGAATCGCCTCCGGTCGGCTTCGAGATCGAGGGCGAGGGTGGCGCGGTCCTGCTCGGCTTCGTACCGAAGGCGGGTGAGTTCGGCGGCGGCGGCGGAGATCTGGAGCTGCCACTGCGTGTCGTCGAGGGTGGCCACGATGTCTCCGGCCGCTACCCTCTTGGTCCGGGCGGACGAGTACGTCGGCGATCCGGCCCGCGGTGGAGGTGGACACGTTCGTCTCGCGCGCTTCAGCGAACCCGGTCAGCACGAGTCCGAACTCCTGCTTCGCATAGAGGCCGGCTCCGACCACGAGCGCGATCAGCCACATCCGGAAGGACGGGAGTCGTCTCCAGAACTTCCATGCACGTCTCATGGCCTCGCCTCCGTGTCCTGGAGGAGGAGCGAGACCGACGTGGCGCCTTGGAGGTCGTGGACGTCGGCGAGGAGGCCGTGCGCATCCTTCGTATCGGCGAGTGTGATCTCGTACGCGTACTCCATGGAGTCGTTCGCGGCTTCCCGGACGTGGAGGAGCCGGGCGGCGTCACAGTGTCGGTCGAGCATGGACTGGAGGGGCCCCTCGAATCCTCGGGGCAGGCTCAGGCGGAGGAGCCCGTCGTGCCCGATCTCCGTGCCGAACTGATCGGCGTCGAGCTGCATGAGAACGGTGCCGATCACGACCGATCCCACGATGCCGGCGAGGATGTTGCCGGTTCCGCAGGAGATGCCGAGCGCGACGGAGAGGAAGAGGAAGATGGTGTCGCGCGCGTCCTTCACCGGCGTACGGAATCGTATGAGTGCGAGGGCGCCGAAGAGCCCGAAGGCGCGCGCGAGGTTGTTGCCGATCACGGCCATGACGAGCGGTGACGATGAGCGCCATGATCGGATGGCCTGCGCCACCGACGCGACGTAGGAGACGCCCCGGTGTGCCTTGATGTAGACCCACGCGATGGCCTGGCCCAGCACGAGCGAAGCGAGCAGGCGGAGGAGGGCGCCGAGTGAGGAGCCTCCGTTGTCACCGAACGCGGAGTTCTTCGATGCTCATCTCGTGCATCCTCCGATTCCAGAGTGAGACGCGACACACAGGGGGCCATTCGGTAGCGCCCGATCCCGACGCGGACGGCGTTGGCGCACTTCGAGTACGACCCTCGACTCAGCCCGCAGTTCCGGACGACCCGCTCCATCCAATCCGGATAGTGGCCGTCGAACTTCAGTTCGAGCACGACCGTCCCGGGATCGGTCGGACACCACACCGTCTCGTCGGGCGTGACGAGTGATCTGGCGACGGCGCAGCGGAGGTCGCGGTCGAAGGTCACCCGTACACCGGGGTGATACGTGCCGACGTAGGCTTCCGTCGGGCTACCGGACCCAGACCACGGGTTGCGCGAGCCAGCGCGCGACCCAGGCGAGGAACTCATCGTGGCAGGCTCGTTCCGCTGAGAGCCCGTCGACGAACGTCGCCACTCCATCGACGAGTCGTCGTGCGGTCTCGTGCGGTAGCCTGCAGCGCTCTTCCGCACCAACCTGTCCTGCTTCCGCTTGATCTCGAGGAACACGGGCGTGCCGGCGCGCGCATCGGGGTAGTCCCGGATCCGGAGCTTGAGGCGCCGGGGTAGTCCCTCGTCCGTCTCTCGGAAGAGGCGAAGGTCGGGCGCGTCGAGGTAGAGACTCTCGATCGTAGCATCCATCTGCATGGCGGGCGGCATAGGGATCCGGCTGCACGTACGGGAGGATCGCCCGCCTCACGAGGGCCGCACGGTACTCGTCGATCACGTACTTGCACTCGTATCGTCGGAAGAGGACTGCCGTCATGGGTGCGATTCCAAGTAGTGGGTCCACGTAGTCGGAGTCATCGCGACACGCGATGCCCTGGCCTTCGTGTCGGTCAGAACGAAACGCTCTGCGCGACTCGACTCACGGTGACGGTTGTGCGGAGCGTTCCTCCGGAGTACGAACCTCCTTCATAGAGGCCATCGACGACTTCGCCGGTACAGCTCCCTCCGGTGTAGATCCGATAGCTCGCGCCGTTGGCCAGTGCGGGCGAGGAGAAGGTTACCGCGGAGTAGCTCCGCTCCGGCGCGAACGTGAGGAGCGACGTCCCGTCCGCGTCCTCGATGTGGAACAACGTTCCGGCGGAGAGCGACTGGCTCGCGCGGAGGACGAGCGTGGTCTGGCCGGAAGCGGAGCTCGGCGTTTCCGTCATGTTGGATGCGACGGCCGACGCGATCAGGAACCCGCCCTGGACGGTGAAGGTGCCGTTGACGTCGATCGCGACTTCCGGCTGACTCCGCGGGCCATGGACGACCAGCGTGCCGCCCGAAACGGTGAAGTCTCCATTGCTGTCGATGCAGTCGCCCCTCACGCTGGCCGCGTAGACGTAACCTCCGGCGATGGTCAGGGAGCTGCCGTCGTCGGACTCTCCGTCGTATCCATAGGTGGAGTTGAGAACGTCGTCGCTCGCCTCGGCGTGGAGTTCCCCGCCCTCGACGAGGATGGCCGGCGCCTCGATGCCCTCGACCGCGTCCGAGATCTCCGTGACTCCGCCTCTCACTTCGACCCTGAGGTCGGACTTGATTCCGTCGTCACCGGACGCGATGGAGAGTGTGCCGCCGTCGATCAGGACTTCACCGTCGCAGTTCACGCCGTCGTCCGAAGCGTCGATCGACACCGCGCCGTCTCCGAGGATGATGCTGACGTTCGCTTTGAGGCCCTTGGCGCTCTCGTCACCGGAAGAGGTGCTGTGTCCGCCTCCGGACTCGATGTCGACGGACCCAGCGCCGACGAGGATGTCGGTCTCGGCCTGGATCCCGTCGTCCCCGGAGGCGAGTCGGAGCGTCCCGCCGGCGACATAGACGAACCCTTCGGCGTCATCGTCGTCCTGGTCGGACTTGACGCCGTCGCCGCCGGCGTCGATGTCGAGCGTACCTCCCAAGAGCGCGACGCTTTCCTTGCCGCGAACGCCGTCGTCGACTGCGGTCACGTCGATGTCACCGCCCAGGATCAGGAGACGGTCCTTGCTCGAGATGCCGTCGTTGTACGAGCCGACGACCGTCAACTGGCCCGCTCCGGCGATGACCAGGTCGTCGGCGCTGAAGAGGGCCGCGTCCGGCTCGTCGTCCTCGGAGTCGTCGAATACGTACTCGGATGCGTCGCTGAGAGTGTTGCTCGCGTTACTCGCCAGGTAGAGGAGGGTGAGGTCGGCGCCCGCGATGCTGAGCGGAGACCCCTGGGAGCTGTGGGCGTGGAGGCCGGCGAGGACGAGCGTGACCTGGCCCTGGTCTTCCGCGTCGACGACGATCCGGCCGTCGTCGAGGACGCCGGAGAGCTCGAACGAACCTGCCTCGGTGATCGTCAGCGTTTCGCCGTCCCACGTCACACCGCTTGCGTCGGTCGTGACCGTGGAGCCCCCGAACGTGATCGGATGGAGCACGTCACTCTGCCACCCGTCCCCGGGGTCGGCGAGCACGGAGGCGTTGGCCGCCAGCGCCTCTTCCAGAGTGTCGGATGTCGAGGGCGAATCCGACGGTGTGTCAGACGGATCGTCCGACGGAGTGTCGGTTCCGTCGTCGTCGACGACGGGTGCGGCCGGGCTGTCTGACTCGCTACAGGACCAAAGGGTGATTCCCCAGGCCAGGAGGGCCAGAACGAGCAAGGGTCTGGAACGCATCGCGACCTCCGAGGTGCTGGTACCGACCCTCACCCAACGTGATCGTTGCTTTCATGACACCCGGCGCCGCCCGATCGTTAGTCATTGAATAGCCGCCGATGAGAAAAGGTGGATGTCCGGCAGGGAGGGGTGGGAGTTGGTCGAGGCTCGCTCGACCGACGGCCTGACCGGCTTTTCTTTCCGTCCCGCGAACTTTTTCTGTCGCGCTTCTGCCCTCCGCGGCGCCTCTCCAAAGCGGTGAGTTGCAGGCGAATCCGCCCGAGCACCCCCTCAGAGGAAATCTCCGAAGTCTCGCAACTCGAACGACTTGCCAGCGATAAGTCGGCCGAACGCGGAGCCCAGAGCTCCAACCAGAGACTTCCAAGAGAACCCGAGAAAGGGGCCCCAGAATGAAGATCCAGAGCAACCGCCCGAGCCAGCCGACGCCGGCCGACACGAACCAGGCAGCCACCTCGAACGCCGAAGAGACGACGACTCGATCCGCATCCACCAACGACGTCTCGCGCGCGTCCGCTGATCGGGCGAGCGCCGATCGGGAGTCCGCCGATTCGTCATCCACCGCGGCCGATCGCTCTCCGTCTCCGGCGCGTACGGACGTGAGGAGAGAGTCCGCCACGCGAGCGGCGGAGCAGAACCTCGTCTCGAACTACCTCCGCGGGAAGCTCGTCGACGCCGGCCGCAACGCGCGGCGTGACCTCGCGAATCCGGCGGACGGCGCGGGCGTGATGCAGGACCCGCGTCAGGCCAGTCTCGATACCAGCGTGCCGGGTCTGCCCGGTCTCGACCGCGAGAATCCGCTCGACGGACTCGGTGTGGATCCGCTCGCGGAGGCCGCGGACCGCAGCAACTGGAACGTGGGCGGCAAGCCGCAGGAGAACGGGGGACGGCCGGACCCGCTCCATGGCGCTTTCGATCCGATGGAGCAGTTCCAGGATCGTCTCGGCAGCAAGATCGGCGAGCGTTCGTCGGGGAGCGCGGGGAAGGAGAAGGATCCGAACGCGCAGTCGGACGGCGATGCGCTCACGTGGGGCGCACTCACGATCGCGGGTCTCGCGGGCGGGCTCGTCAGCACTCCGGTGGGATGGGCGGCGGGAATCGGCGCGGCGGTGGTGGGTGGGCTCAACTACGTCTACGACGCAGTCATCGAAGACATGGACAACGACGTCCCCGACACGGTCGATCACCAGGCCGAGGCCGACGCGAAGGTGGAGTCGCAGGAGAACGAAGGCAGCCCTGGGGGCGGCGATGTCAGTGATGACGAGGAAGACCAGGCCACGATCGAGTACATCCTCGACAACATAACGAGCCCGCACCCGGACGATACGTCCGGCGACAACCCGAACCCGGATCCGACTCCGGACCTCACGCAGCGTCCGTCGGTCGATCCGCACGACACCGTGAGCAACCCGGCCGATCCGTACGCGACCGAGCCGACTGCGGAGCAGCTCCAGCAGCGGATCGACGCGATGCAGCGGTTCGGCCCGCGCACGCAGAACGCGATCAACCCGGGCGACCACGGCGGCGAAGTCGGTGGGAATCCCGACGCGCCTCTGCCGGAAGACCTGCCGGGAGAGGATCCGGTCGGTGATCCGGGAAGCCCGGACGGGCCGAACCAGCCGAACGCGTAGCAGATCGGCACGCAACACGAGTGCTAGTAGAGTGCTGAACGGTCCGCAGAGACTCGTTGGCTCCCTGCTCGCGGATGGTGAGGTACGATCGGATGCGAAGTCGCCCGCGGTGATCACGAGCCGCGGGCGACACTACGCCAGATAGGTGCACTTCGGGTGGCTCGTCCGCTCGGTCGGGGCTCCGTTGGCCCTTGGATCACGTGATCGCCTCTCGGATCACTCGAAGAGCACGACTCGCGCGACCTCTTCCTGCTCTCCACTCTGCGCGCGCACCAGGGAGACGCCTCCGGGGAGCTCCGTCGGTAGCGTCAGCTCGTACTCGCGGCCGGATGCGAGTTCACTGCCGAGCACGGCGACCCGGCGCCCGTCCGGACCGTAGAGGTCGGCCCGCGCCTCCGGCATCTCGGGTGGAATGCGGAGCCGCACCGTGCCGCCGCGGTGGGCCGGGTTGGACGCGAGGAACCATGGGGCGTTCCCAGAGGCGTTCCCCATTGCGTCTCCGGTGGGGCCGCCGGTGTCCGATGCGATCGGCTGGAGCGCGACGTCGGCCGTGGTCCAGCCGGTGCTTCCCACCTCGACCTCCACCGTCTCGGTCGTATAGCCGGGATGGGACACCTCGAGGGTGTAGCTCCCGGCTTCGGTCGATCGGTAGAACTGACCGTGCGTCTCGTCGGTGAGTCGCGGGCCGACGTCGTCGCTGTGCATCTCGAGGATCCGCACTTCGGCGACGATCGGCGCTCCGGTGTTGCCGTCGGTCACGGTTCCCCGAACGCCAGGGCCGTGGAGGGCCCGGTCGAGGAGATAGGTGCTCCCTCGCGCCACGCGCGTGGCGATCGAGTCGACCGTGGCTCCTTCGTACCAGCACTGGTCCGCGATCTCCATGATGAAGGCACTGATCCCGGTGTTGCCGTAGACCCAGCACTGCTCCTTCGGGAGTGTGTCGTACGACTGGATGGCGTGGAACGGTGCGCCGGTCGACGTGAGCGTGGCGGCGGCCCAGTCCGTCGCCATCTGCCGGTTCACTTCGTAGTCGGGGCATTCGAGGCCGTGCTGGCTGAGCCACGTATAGAACACGTAGTTCGTCCAGGTGATCGTGACGGGCGAGTGGTAGTCGACCACGATGAGCGGACGTTCCGCGAGGACGAAGTCGCGTACGGCCACGATCTCCGGCTCGGACCATGGCGCGGGCCCTTTGTACTTCTGGGAACCGGGGTCGTTCTCCTCGTACTCCTGCCAGTTCCAGTCCCAGTTCCGGTTGAGATCGACCCCGTCGGCGGGGAAGTCGACGGTCCCGTTGCCGTTGTTGTCGCGGAGCGTCTTGCGCCAGTCCGCCCAACTGTCCGCGCCGCTGAAGACGTAGCGGTGACCGTCCGGATTGAGGATCGGCACGAACCAGATCTCGAGGCCGTCGACGCGGGCGGTGACTTTCGGGTCGACGCCGTAGCCCGTGAGCAGGGTCTCGATCTGATCGAGGATCGCTCCCGTGCCGTTGCACTCGTTGGCGTGAAGGGCGCCGTGGAACAGGACGGCCGGTTCTGGCTCGCTCACCGAAGCGTTGTCGCTGACGCGTGCGAGGAGGATCGGCTCCCCGAGGCCGCTGGTGCCGATCGTGGTCTGGTGGAAGAGGCCGGGATAGGCGAGCTCCCAGGCGTCGAACTGGGCCTGGATGTCATCGAGGCGCCAGTAGCGGGCGTCGGGCTGTCCGCCGGGTGCGTGACGGGCCGAGGTGCCCGTAGTCTCGGCGCCGAGACTCGCGACGTCGGGCGCCGCGGCGCTGCCGGTCGCCACGCCGACTGTGGCCACCTCGGCAGTGGCGGGGACGGCACTCGCGCGGTCGGCGATCGCGACACCGATGCCTGCAACACCGGCGATCGCGACGCCGGCAGCGGCGAGGGAGGCGGCAGCAGACCGGCGCTTGCGGTGCGGGAGCATCACACGACCCTCTGCCTTACGGCACGCGGACGTTGTCGACGTAGAACGTCCCTGGTCCGTCGTTCCAGGATGCGAAGCTCACGTGGGTGAGACTCTTCGGAACGGTCCCCTTCTTCGTCTCGAACGCACGGACTGCGGCCGGCTTTGCGGTGACGCCGTCGACGGAGACGGTGTAGCGCTTGCCCGCCGGGTCGACGGCGACGGCGACCGTGTACCACTTGCCGAGATCGAGGTCCGGCACGAGCATCGTCCTCGTGCTCCAGTCCTTGTCCTTGCCACCCTCGAACGCGAAGAGGTTCATCTTTCCCTTCGTGGCTGCGTTCTCGAAACCGAGGAAGACGAAACGTTCCGCGCCGACCGCGTTCGGTCCCTTGCCCTTCTCCGTGTTGCTTCCCACCATCTGGAAGCAGGACCGGTTCGCGTCAGACCCGATCTCCTTCACGTACACGTCCCAACGGAGGGAGAACGGCTTCTCCTGGGGCTTGCCCAATCTCTGACTGAGGTAGGTGTTGAGCTTGGGATCGCCTTTGATCATCGCCTTCTGGGTTTCGTTCCCACCGATCGGCTTCGTGCTCAGCTTGAGCTGGAGCCGTGCCTCCTTCGAATCGCGGCGGCTCTCGTACCAGCCGCGGGGATCCTCCTCCGTCCGAAGGTCCTTGCCCGACTGATTGCTCTCGAAGTCTCCGTCGACGATGAGCGGAATCTCCGCGCGACTCACATCCGTTTGGAACAGGTTCTGACTCAGGATCACGAGGACACCGATGCCGACGATGGCACTGAGCGCCAAGCCCAGCGTGCGACGCATGCTCTTCTCCTTCACCTCACCCTTGTGGCTCTATTGGTCTCTGGCAAATGCAGAAACGTCGTTGTCGTTCACGCACCGAAGACAGATGCCCCTCGTCGGCCGTGCGGCAACCGACGAGGGGCTGGGGCTTTCGGACGTCAGCGCAGCAGAGAGATCTGCCGCACCTCTACCCGCCCTGGGATCTCGAACCTCAGGAAGTAGATTCCCGACGCCACCCTCTGGGCGTCGTCGCTCCGGCCGTCCCAGTCGACTTCGTGGACTCCGGCTTCCATCACTCCGTTCACCAAGGTGCGCACCTGGCGACCGGAGACGTCATAGACCCGGAGGTGCACGTCGGAGGTCGATGCGAGGTTGTAGGAGATCCGGGTCCTGGGGTTGGCGGGGTTCGGACGGCTGAGCCCGAGCCCGACCGCGAGGGAGGCCTCCTCCGGTTCGATTCCCGAGATCTCCACATTCATGCTTCGGAGAACGAAGTCGTCGACGCCCGCTTCCACGAGCGACCCGCCGCCGTAGTCCGAGGCGATGAAGCGGAACTGCACGTGATCGGTCAGCTCGATGAGTTCGTCGAGCTGGAAGGACACGAAGGCCCAGGCCTCTCCGGTGTTCTGGGTCGTGTTCTGCATCGGGGTCCAGTTGGTGCCGTCGTTCGTCACTTCGACCACCCAACTGTCGACGCCCGGCTCGTTGCCGCGGTGGTTCGAGTACCAGTACCAGTACTCGACCGTCGCCGACAGGTCGCCTTCCATGTCGAAGACGGGGGAGAAGAGGGTCGTCTTTCCTCCGTCGACGTCGTTGGTGCCGGCACTCTCGCCGGGGGTCCCGTTTCCGGTGATGAAGCAGAGAGCGCCCGGATCCGCCGAGTGGTCGTCCTCGGGCTGCACCGGGTAGATGTCCTCGATCGTCCCCACGGGGTCGGCCCGTTCCCAGATGCCCGTGTTCGCGGTGTCGTCGACATCGCCCACGGTCCAGCCGTTGTCGACCTCGAAGTCGTCATCGAGCAGATCGACCATCGGGGCGACGAAGAAGGAGTAGTGCTCGGTCGGCGCGCCCGCCGGATCGGAACTCTCGTATCCGACTCCGTCGCGTGCGCTCACGTAGTAGTCGACCACCGTGGTGTAGCTCTGCCCGGGGATCTCGGCGACGTACTCGTTGCCTCCCTGTGACACCAGCTCCAGCGCGGCGAAGGCGCTGCCGTTCGCCCGGTAGTAGAGCTTCGCTTCGTCGAGACCGGACGGCTCCACGATCGAAACGTGGATCGGGTACGGCCCGACGTTGTCATCGGTGGACGGATACGGGGTCGTCGCGATCGACGGCCCGGAGATGTCCGTGAGCGCGAAGTCGAGCTCGGACGCCTCTCCCTCCGCAATCACGACTCCGTACGTCGTGTCGGGTTCGAACCCCTCGAACTGGGCCACCACCGTGTAGGAGCCGGCGGAGAGGAGCCCGGAGTACGACCCGTCCGCCGCGGTGACGAAGACGCGTCCTGGCTCGAGGACCACGACCTCCGCGCCTTCGATCGGGGCGTTCCCGTAGGACGAGTTCACGACCTTTCCGCCCAGCGAGCCGAGCGGGCCGTTGTCGATCGGGAGGAACGTGATCGCCCGTCCGGCGGTGAGCGGGGCCGCTCCGGCGGTGTACTGGCCGAAGTACGTGTAGAGGACGCCGTCGTTCTGCTCGTGGTTCTCGATGCCCACGGTGGCGTAGCCGTCGACCGGGTCCGTGACCGTGATGGTCTTGTACTGGAACTCGATCGGGCCGTCGCCCGTCGCGGTCGGGTAGTACGCGGGGTCGTAGAGGATGGCCTGGAACGTCTCGGTCGACCCGCCGTACTCGGAGCGCATCTCGCTCCACTCCACGATCCATCGGTGCTGGGCGACGTCGTACCACTGGAAGACGCCTCCACCCGTGGTCTCGACGAGGTCGTCCCAGAACGGAGCGATCATCGCGTCCGGGCCACCGGCGCCCGGAATCGTCCAGTTGCGGTAGCTCGTGAGATAGGTACTGCCCATGGCGAGCCATCCGTTGGAGCAGATCGTGGCTCGGGTATCGCGCTTCCCGTAGTACTGGAACTCGAACGGGAGATCGATCACCTTCGACCGGTCCTGGTACGTGCCGTAGTCCCCGAGGACGATCTTCTCTCCCGGCCCACCCAGGGTGTTGTCGATCTCGATCCACTCGTAGGTGGGGGCGTCCGGATAGTTCGTGTCGGTGTCGTCGAACGCGTAGTAACCGTAGAGGTCCGGGCCGACCGGGTCGGTCGAACTCTGCGTTCCGACCTGAACGAGGAACTCGAGCGTGTCCGTGATCCCGCCGGAGTAGTCGAGCGCGAGCGAGAACGCCGCGGCATAGCCCGGGTACGTGCCCGGATCGGCGGTGACGGTGAACCGGTCGAGCACGTTGTCTCCCGTCCCGTCCACGATGATGTCGCCCATCGTTCCGTTCGCGTCCTGGATCGTGACGAACTGGCTGCTCGAGGAGAGAGTCGCCGTCACCCCGAGCGCCGTGGTGCCGCCGTGGTTGCGGAGGAGGACGCTGAGGCCCGCCGTTTCGCCCGGATCGAGCCGGCCGTTGCCGCCGTCGTAGACCGTGGTTCCCTCGACCAGGAGGGCCGGCGCGAAGACCGGAATCTCGATCAGCGAACGCCAGACGTCGGACCCTGAAGTCACGTCGAGGTGGAACCGGAGGACGTGGCCGTGCGGGCAGTGGGAGTCGATCGCGAAGTCGAAGTCGTCCGGCGACCAGGCGGTGGTGGCACCGGCCATGTCGCCGTAGGCCTCCGTGTCGTCGAGGATGGTGACGTACGGGTCGTCGGAGACGAGCTGCGCCGTGACGCCCGGGGCCATGCCGAGGCCGAAGTTCCGCAGCCTCACCGGGAGTTCGATCGTCTCACCGGGGCTCGCGAGTCCGTCGCCGTTCCCGATACTCGTCCCGCTCGCGTCGTCGTCGATCGTGGACTCGAGGTAGCCGACGTAGACGGAGGAGGAGACGGCACCGATGGTGGCGGTGTACGCGTGCTTGTCGTGGCCCGTGACCGTGAGGAGGAGGTCACCGATGGAGGTGTTCGTCAGAGGTAGCTCGACCCTGCCGTTGGCGTCGGTGTAGCCCACCGAGTGGGTCTCGCCGTCCTTCCACGCGCAGACCATCGCGCCCCCGACGCTTCCCGGACCGGCGTGCACCTCCACGGTCATCGTGTTGGCGCCGTAGTTGATCGTGGTCGGGTGGGTGACGGTGAGGGACGCGGGGTATCCGCTGTAGACGTCGATCGCGGGATCACCCATCAGGTTGTTCCAGTGAGCCCAGATCTCCGCCCTGTCCGGCTCGACCGCGTAGTAGTTGAGGTAGACCTCGAGCTTGCCCCGGGTGAGGGCGACGCCGGTGCGGTGCATGCCTTCGACCAGGAGACCGCGGAAGATGCCGTAGTGCATGCAGTTGTTGTAGCGGGTGTGGGTTCCGATGGTGGACGTCCCGATCGCGGCGACCGCTCCACCCGGATCTCCCACCGTACCGGCTCGGAGCAGTCCCTCTGACCTCGCGGTGCCTCCGGAGAAGGAACCGGTGTCGCACGTGATGACCACCGCGAACGGCATCTGGTACCCGTTGTTGAGGGCCTCGCTCAGGCCGTTCGACCAACCGCTCATCCCGTAGTAGCCGCGATAGCTGAAGACGGTGTCGCCACGGTTGAGGGCCACGGTCATCTGGCTGACGAACGGATCGGTCCAGATCGTATCGATCGCGGTGTAGTTCAGATCGAGGAGCTTCTCCTTCACCCACTGATTCGCGGTGATCGTGCTCTGTCCGGAGGAACTCGGGTCCCCCATGAGACAGGCCCGCCGGAACCAGGACGGGTCCTGGAGGGACGGGGTCTCCTCGTAGGAGACGACCTTCTCCACGATGAGTTCGAGATCGCTGTAGTTGGCGTAGGACAGTCTGCCGATGTGGACGTCCGCGAGGATGTCGTTGCCTTCGAGCGTGGTGTAGGGATGGTCGCCTTCTCCTCCGTAGCCGCTCAGGGTCTCGAACCACGTCGCGACCGGGTAGGTCCCGTCGGCATCTCCCGCCAGGACGACGAACTCGGGCGGAATCTCCCAGTTGTCATACGCGTTCTGGATGTAGCTCTTGATCGAGGTCCGTGAGGTGCCGGTCTCGGTCGTCGTCACGAGTACCGTCGGGTAGCCGATGCGCTGCCTCCACGCGAGGAGTGGCTGGAGGCGGCTGATCACGCCTGCGTCGTTGGGACAGATGACGAGGTAGCTGCCGGGAGTGACGGACTCGCCGGCCGCGGGCCCGGAGTAGTTCAGGACGAGACTCTCGTAGAGCTCATCGAAACTGGGCGGAATGGGACGTGCCCCCAGCCTGGGGACGTTGCGCAGGTCTTCGCCGGTGAACTCGACGTCCACGCGCATCTTCCGTACGACGTGGAGGAGTTGACGGGCGGGGTTGTAGTGAACCGGCTGCACGTTGAGTCCGACGACCCGGAGGTCGCGCAGCAGGGCGGGCTCTCCCACCGTCGCGTCCTCGAACGAGTCGAACCGGTCCTGCGAGTACGACGCGACGTCGATCGCGAACTCTCCAGGCTCATCGGGCTGCATCGGGGCGAGTCTCACGTTCGGAATCTCTTCCTCTTCGAGACGGGTGATGCGGACGGAGACGCCGGAATGTCCAGGGACCGCGACGAAGCGGCCGAAAGTGGGGAGGGCCGGACTTCCGACGTCTCCGATCAGTCCTCCTCCGCCGATCTCGATCGACTGGAAGGATTCACCGCCGAGAGTCGTCTGTTCCAACGACAGGTCATGGAACGTGTATTCCAGACTGATACCGTCCGCGCTCGCCGAGACCAGTTCGATGTCTGGTAAAGCACTGTCTGTTGAAACGAACAGTGACGGTTCCGCGGCGAGTGCGGGAAGGCTCGAAACTATGAAGAGGGCGAGGGCGAGTGGAGTTGCGCTTCGCATTTGGTTCCCCCGATGGCGAGGCAAGAGAGGCAAATGCTCTCCAGGCAGGATCACACTCCGGAGAGCGGGCAGGCGTCACGAAGTGACGGCAAAATAGAGAATACGGATGCGAAGCTCCGTTCTCAACAAAGGCGACGCGACGACCGCCAACGGGCGTTTGTCATCTCGCACGATGGGGCCCGAGCTGCGATCTCCGGATGCTCGGAGCGTCTCCGTCCGCCGCCGCATCTGAAAGCAACGTCACGTTTGACTGCCGACGGCCCTCCGCCTTCGGGAAACACATACGTTAGAAACGGTGCACTGAGTCTTCAGTAGAAATCCGGTATCAATCCTCGTCCCGAAGGCACGTCAAACGTTGGTCCCACGTATACTGCGTAGTGGTCCGCTTACCACGGCTGCTCTCTCCGGAGAGACAAAGCCAAGGGTGATCAGCGGCGGGCACGGTTCGGCGCGGGCCTCAGGATCTGCCTCTGAGCTTTCGCGACGGATCGACCACTCCCGAACGGAACCCGGCGCGCGGCCGCACCGGGCACGCTCGCAACCACGGGGATCCACGCCGATCCGTCCACATCGGGGGAACAGCATGCGAACCAGACTCTCGGGGATGCTCCTCGTCCTCGTGTCCTTCACCTCCGTCCACGCCGACACGATTCATGTCCCTTCGGACTACCCACTCATCCAGGACGCCATCGACGCGACGGAACCCGGTGACATCGTCGAGGTGGCCGCGGGCGTGTACGACGACCTCCGGCAGCCCGGCGGCGCCGACACCACGCGATGCGTGGTGAGCATGAAGTCGGGCATCACGCTCCGTGGGGCCGGAGTCGGCCAGACGATTCTCGATCCGGGCTTCGGGGGACGGGGGATTCACTGCGACGGAGTCATGGGTTCCTCCATCGAAGGGATCACGGTGCGGAATGCGCATGCCGAGCTCTTCGGCGCCGGCCTCTACTGCACCAACGGCTCGTCGCCGAACGTGACCGACTGCGAGTTCACCGCGGGTACGGACGGCGGGGTCATCTGCACGTCGGATCGAACCCGCGTCTGAGCTACTGCCTGATCACGGACAACGAAGCGAAGCAGGGTGGCGGAATCTCGGCGGAGGACGACAGCTCTCCCATCGTCATGCATTCCACCATCACGGGCAACTCGGCGCCCGCGGGCGGCGGAGTCTTCGTGCGGGCCGGTTCGGGGCCGTCGTTCCACTACTGCGTCATCGCGAACAACTTCCTCAGCACCGCGAACGGTGCGGGCGGCGGTGTCGGCGTCATCAACGCCGCACTGACTCTCTTCTCCTGCGACGTGACCGACAACGTCGCGACCGGCCCGGGAGGGGGCATCGCGGCGATCGACGGCGGCGACGTTCGCCTCATCAACTGCAACATCCTCCGAAACTCCACCACCGACAGCTACGGCCCGGGAGGCGGGATCCACTGCGAGAGCTCCACACTGCAGGCGGATCACACGCTCATCGCGGACAACTGGGTCGTGGGTGCCGGGTCCGACGGTGGAGGCATCTACTTCTTCTTCACCGAGGCGGGATCCCTCGAGGCCTGTACCGTCGTCGGCAACGAGACGAACGGGCCCAACGGACACGGCGGTGGCATCGCCTGCTTCCTCGCCTCACCGACGATCGAGAGGTCGATCATCGCCTTCAACCTCGCCGGAGAGGGCCTCTACTGCGTCGACGGGGGAAGTGTTCCGCAGGTGTCGTGCACCGACATCTACGGGAACTCCGAGGGCGACACGATCTGCGGCGACGATGTCATCGGCAACTTCTCGCTCGATCCCCTCTTCTGCGACGCCGGGAGTGGAAACTACTTCCTCACCTCCGGCTCGCCCTGTCTTCCGGGAAACCACCCGAACGGGAACGAGTGCGATCAGATCGGTGCGTTCGGCCCATGTGACCCGGTCGAAGTACCCGAGTCGATCGACTACTCGGCCCTGGGAAACCACTACGCCTCCCCGAATCCGCTCCGAGCGGGCACGGACATCCACTTCACGCTGCAGTCGCCGAGCCAGGTGCGTCTGGATATCTATGACGCGGCCGGTAGGCAGGTCGGCTCGGTGGAAGGCCGAAGCCTGCCCGCGGGCGAGAACAGCGTGAGATGGGATGCGCGCGATGAGCGCGGCGGCGCGATGCAGTCCGGACTGTACCTCTACGTGTTGGAGGTCAACGGAGTGCGCGCCACCGGGCGACTCGTTCTCGTTCGCTGACAGGGTGAGGAAGCCCCCTCGTCCGCGGTGGAGCGGGCGAGGCGGGAGGAGCTATTCAGCAGACTCGCACGCAAACCCCTCCCCGGCCGCAAGGCGACCGTCGTGTGGGGAGCCAACTCGGGAGGCGATCGATGCGCTGGGCCATCCTCGTAGCCGTCATGTCGGGACTTGCCGCCGGAGCAACGCACGGACAGGAGTTCCGCGCCGCGAACGAAGCGGCGGTCGTCTGCACCCGAAGCGGGTCCGATCGGATCGAGCTGAGGATCGAAGGCGAGATTCCGATCGACCGTCCGCTCGTCCGGCTCCTGGAGCTTCCGGCGGGCGCGCAGAACGTGCGCGCCACACCCATCACCTCCGCCGACGTGACCGGAGTCGAGCTGACGGTCGGAAGGCCGATGGTGATGCGCGGCGTGTCGCTGCTTCCGCTCGAGGTCGCGGCGGCGGGCGTTGCCGGGACCACGGGCGCCACGGATGCGGCGGGCACCTTCGAGCTGGTGGTTCAGTACGAGCCCTCTCGGGCCCGGGCTGAGCAGGAAGCGGCCTCGGGAGCGCGCACCGGGGCGTGCGCGTTCAGTCGGGGATTCTTCGACGCCTGGGGCGCGGAGCTCCTGCTCGACGAGAGCCGGAGCGCCGAGCGAAGCGCGGCCGAGGGCGGGTATCTCATCGTCACGATTCCCGAGTTCGTCCCGACGCTGCAGCCCCTGGTCGACTGGAAGCGGGAGATCGGGTTCGAGGTCACGGTCGTGACCACGGACGAGACGGGAACGAGGAACGACGAGATCCAGGCCTACATTCGGAATCTCTATTGGGCGGCCGAGCGGCCTCCGCAGTACGTCCTCATCGCCGGTGACGTCGAGCAGATCCCCGGGTTCGACTACCACCAGAGCGTTTCCGACCTTCCCTACGCACTCGTCGACGGAGACGACTTCCTCCCCGACATGGAAGTCGGCCGTCTCTCCGCCCAGAACGTGTTCCAGCTCGAGACGATCGTCGCGAAGCTCCTGCGCTATCAGCAGGCTCCCGCGATGGACGACGAGGGGTGGTTCTCCCGGGCTCTCCTCGTCGCGGGTGACTACAGCTCCTCGACCCCGGTCGCGGTGTCCCACTGGTGCGGTGACCAGCTCACCGACCTCGGCTACACGGACATATCCTGGGTGGACTACCCGCCGCACTGGTCGACCGGTCCGACGCTCATCAAGAGAGCGATCGACCAGGGCGTGTCGATCGTCAGCTACCGCGGATGGGCCTATGGCTGGCGGGGCTGGCAACCTCCCGAGTTCACGGTCGACGACATTCCCCGACTCGACAACGGATGGATGCTCCCCGCGGTCTTCAGCTTCGTGTGTCTGAACGGTGACTTCACCGAGCCCGAGTGCTTCGGCGAGTCCTGGATCCGCGCCGGCTCGGCCACCGAGCCGAAGGGCGCCGTCGCCTTCATCGGGAACAGCGAGCACTGGTCCCATACGCGCTTCAACGACACCGCCGCCATCGGCGCCTTCCGCGCGATGAACAACTCGGGAGTCCGGCGCCTCGGCGCGATTCTCCAGGCGTCCAAGACGGAGATCTTCACCCAGTTCCACGAGCAGATGTACTACGAGGAATGGCAGGACGAGTCGGCGGAGTTCTACTTCTATATCTATGGACTCCTCGGTGATCCCTCGATGGAGATCTGGACCGCGACTCCGCGTGGGGCGCAGGTCGAGCACGCCGCGGCCCTGCCCGTGGGGAGTACGACCCTGGACGTCCGGGTTCTGGAGGCGGACGGAATCACTCCGGTCGAGAACGCGCGCGTAGGCCTGGCCCGCGGCGAGACGCATCTTGGATGCGTCTTCACCGACGCGGACGGTCGGGCGAACGTCCTCGCGACGATCACGGACGGCGAGACGCCCGTGACGCTCACCGTGACCGGAACCGGGCTCGCTCCGTATCGCACCACGCTCGCGGTCGGGAGTGGAGAACCGTTCCTTGCGTTGGAAGACGTGCAGGTCCTCGACGACGGTAGCGATGGGAGCCAGGGAAACGGGGACGGCATCCCCAACCCCGGCGAAACCCTGGCGCTGCGCGTCGCGCTCACGAACCAAGGTCCGGACATGGTGGCCGATGCGAGCGCGTCCCTCGACGCGCTCTGGGGCGCGACGGTCGTGGCCGGAGACGCCGAGTATCCGGTCGTCGCTTCGGGAGAACGGTCGGATCCCGAGACGCCTTTCCTCGTTCACATCGGCGCGACGGCGGAGGCGGGGCTGAGGCCGCGATTCCGTCTCGACGTCGACAACGGCGGCAACCAGTCGCTCGCTGGATTCCAACTGGAGGTCGTGGCGCCTCGGATCACGTACGAGTCCCATCTCCTGGATGCGGACGGTGTGCTGGATCCGGGTGAGTCGGCGGACCTTCGCATCACGGTACGGAACGAGGGCACGGCCTCCGCGTCCGCGTCGAGCGCGGTGCTGCGAAGCGAGACCCCGGACCTCGCCACCGTGTTGGGCGAAAGCGCGGAGTACGCGGCTGTCGACGTCGACGGGACCGCGGAGCCGCTCTCGGCGTTCCGGGTCCAGGCTGCCGGCGACGCGGCGGTCGGTCGCGCCGCCGTCTTCACGCTCACGTCCACGACCGCCGAGGGGTACGTCTCGGAGACGAGCTTCTCCCTCGTCATCGGAACCGTGGATCACCGCGCTCCGCTCGGGCCGGACGCCTACGGCTACTGGGCCTATGACAACTCCGACACCGACTATCCGGAGGCTGTCCCCACCTACGATTGGATCCCATGCTCGACGGTCTACGGTGGGGAAGGAACCCGGCTCGATCTCGGGGACAACTCCACCGCGGTGGTGGACCTGCCCTTCTCCTTCACCTACTACGGTAGGACCTACGACCAGATCGCCGTCTGCGACAACGGATGGGTGTCCTTCGAGATCGCGGACTACGCGGATTTCTACAACTGGACCATGCCCAACACCTACGGGAACGGCGCGCAGATCGCTCCGTTCTGGGACAACCTCGACCCGGACAAGAGCCACGACGGCGTCCCCGTCGGGGACGGGATCTACGTCTGGAGCGACGAGGCGAATCATCGGTTCGTGGTCGAGTGGAGCCGGATCGGCAACATCAGGTCCCAGCACGACGAGGAGGACCGTCCCGACTACGACGACCTCCAGACGTTCCAGCTCGTGCTCTTCGATCCTGCCTTCCGTCCGACTCCGACCGGCGACGGCATCGTCCGGTTCCAATACAAGCAGATCGTCAACAACGACGTGGATCGGATGTTCTCGACCGTCGGGATCGAGAACGAGACCGAAGACGTGGGGCTCCAGTACACGTACGCCAACAGCTACCCAGGCGCCGCGGCTCCTCTCTCCGCCGGCCTCGCGATCGAGTTCAGCACGGTGCCCCCGCGCTACGAGCCGTTCCGCCTCGCGGCCTTCACGGCCACCCGACAGGGGAGCGGTGTCCGACTCGACTGGGAACCCTGCGACGCACGGCCGCGCGGGGCCTATCGGGTCTATCGGTCCACGCCTGGGGCGGAGTCCCGTGTCGCGATCGGAGGCAGGCTCGGTCCGTCCGCGACGGCCTTCCTCGATGCAGACGCCGATCCGAACGTCCCCTGCTCCTACTGGATCGGGTCGACCGATCCCGTCGGGTTCGAGACCGTCCTCGGCCCCTTCACCTACACCGGACGTTCGGAGTCGCCACTCGAGCTGGCGCTCGAAGCCGGGCCCCCGAACCCTTCCCGCTCGTACTTCGCGCTCACGTACGCGGTGCCGAGCGCCGCGCCGGTGCGTCTCGCGATCTATGACGCGACGGGGCGCATGGTCCGGACGCTCGTCGACGACACCGCGCAGCCGGGGATCTGGGATGCGACCTGGGATGGCCGGGACGACGCCGGGTCCGTGACGCCGAGTGGGATCTACTTCGCCCGCATCGCGAGTGGGAGCCAGCAGCGTTCCGTGAAGTTGACGAGAGTCCGATGAGTTCGGCGGGGAACAGGCGACTGACGGTGGGCGACACGCGACTCGCGGCGAGGTCGGTGGCCGTGATCGCGGTGCTCTTCGTCGGTGTTGGACTGGCCGGTGTCGCGTCGGCGGGGGCCGCCTCGGCGGGGGCCGCCCCGCGCCTCGGACAGATTCTGCGGAGCGAGAGCATGGCGCCAATGCCGACGACCGAGGGGGCATCGGCTCTCGAGCAGTCCTCCGGCGTGGCGCAGACGCCGAAGGAAGTCTCGCCGAAGAAGTCCTCCAGGAAGTCCAAGAAGAAGCGCCCGTTCGTCACCGTCTCGGGGGCCTTCGCGCTTCAGTTCATCTACGACGACAACATCATCCACTACTCGGACGACGATCTCGATCAGCTCTCGTCCGAGCCGAACTTCGGAAAGTTCGCCGTCGACTCCGCGGATGACTTCATCGTCCGGCCGCGGTTCGACCTCACCTTCGAGAGCCGTGAGCTCACGGGGAAGCCGTTTTCCGTCCGCCTCCGCTACTCCAGTTGGAGGTACGTCGAGAACGGGATCAAGAACAACGAGTCCTACTCGGTCCTTCTCAAGCATTCGGGATTCGCGCGGGACAACTTCCAGCTCTCCCTCTATCACGCGCCGATGTCCTATCTCCGGCACTTCCTCGATCGTCCGCCGATGACTCCGGGTTCGGACCCGTCGCAGTACACCCCGTTCTCCTACGCCTCGAACACCGCCTCCCTGGGGTGGTGGAAGAAGTGGACGAACCGGGTGGACTCGAAGCTGACGCTCGGGAGGTCCGCCCGCTACTACAACCGTCCGTTCATGGAGAACGACAACTGGGAGTGGCGGATCGGTGGCTACGTCTCCTGGAAGCCCCACCCGAGGCTCCGGACCCAGTTCGAGTACTCCTACGCCAATGTCGAGGCCCGGGCACTCGACACGGTCGGGGAGACCAGAGAGACCTCCGACGACGGAGACGCGTCCTACGAACGCGACGCGTACGATCTCTCACTCACCTTCTCGCCCAAGGGAGGGATGCTCAAGGTCAGCTCCCTCTCCATCAGCGGTCAGTACCAGGCCTACTACTTCACGAGTACCAAGCCGTACTTCGAGGACCCCTACCACGTGGGGCGCAAGGATCACGTGTATCGGATGGAGGTTTCGGCACGCTCGGTGAAGCTCTACGGGCCGATCCGGTTGGAGTCCGGATACCTCCTCACGGAGCGAACGTCGTCCGCGGCCTTCGACTCCGGCGACGCGAGCATCGGAGAGGACAAGGACTACACGGACAACCGCTTCTGGCTCGAGGTGGAGTATCCGTTCTAGCGGGTTGGGGAAAGGCCCCTCTTCGACTGCGCCGCAGGCGAAGAGGGGAGTGGCAGGGTGGTTCGGGGCACGCAACATGGCGTCGGACGATGAGGAAAGACCCATGCAGAGAGACAATGGCAAGTGGACCTGGCTCCGGACCCGCGGTGGTCTCTCGATCCTCGCGATCGGCGTGCTCGCCGGATGCGGCGCCCAGGATCTCTACACTCCTCCGACTGCCCCCTACTCCGTGGCCGGACGCCTGGGACTGCCGAGCCAGGTCGAAGACGTAGCGGTGCTCGGCAACACTGCGTTCGTTGCCGGGGGCCAGGCGGGGCTCCTCATCGTCGACGTCGGAGATCCCAAGGCTCCCACGCTCATCCAGATGCTGGACACGGTGAAGTACGCGGAGTCGGTCCGTGTCGCGAGCACCTACTCCGCCGGTGAGGTGGTCGACATCGCATTCGTCGTGGAGGGAACCGAGGGGATCACGACCTACGACGTGTCCGATCCCGCCAACGCCTACTCGTTCCAGCAGGGCACGACCGCGGTCGACGGGAACGGACTCTTCATCTCCGTCCCGGACGATCCGAGCGAACCGTACGTGGTCTACCTCGCGGAGAGCTGGAAAGGGCTCCGGATCTTCGAGTCGGATCCGGCGGTTCCGGGCCTCCTGCGGTACAACGGTGTCTTCTCCTCCACCCGCGGCTATGCCATGTCCGTCGCCATGAAGGATGGGTTTGCCTACATCGCCGACGACGAACTCGGCCTGGCCATCCTCGACGTGAGGAATCGGGTTCTCGGCGCCGTCGCCGTCGTCTCGTCCTGCGACACCGAGGGAGACGCCACCGGAGTGGATGTCGCCGGGGACTACGTCTTCATCGCCGACGGCTCCAACGGCCTCGCCGTGATGGAGTGCCAGGTGGAAGGAAACCCGCCGGTGCCGGTTCCCTACTACGTGGCGCACCTCGACCTCCCCGGTCGCTGTCGGTCCATCGTCGTGCGGGACGGCACGGCGTTCATCGCCGCCCAGGACGGTGGGGTCCACATCGTCGACGTGACCACGCCCTCGAGTCCGGTCCTCTCCGGTACCGTGCTCACGAGCTACGCGACGGGGATCGCGCTCTCGAAGTCCGGCCTCGTCGTGGTGAGTGACCGCGACGAGGGGCTGCTCGTGCTCGAGGGCCCCGGACCGTTCTCCGATTCGATCGCTCCCTCGAGCGTGACCGATCTCTCCGCCCGCGGCGCCGATTCCACGTCGGTCGTCCTGGAGTGGCATGCCCCCGGGGACGACCGTCTGAGCGGTCGCGCGGCCGGCTATGACATCCGGTACGTCGCGTCCGCGGTCGATGGCACGTTCCCCTGGAGCACTGCGACCGAGGCCGCGGACGAGCCGATGCCGGGCGTGCGCGGGACCGCCGAGAGCCACACCGTCTCGGGGCTTCTTCCGGGCACCGAGTACACCTTCGCTCTCCGGACCGTCGACGGAAGTGGAAACTGGTCCGGAGTGTCCAACGTCGCGCAGGTCGTGACGCCCGTGGGCAACGTCGGTCCCGTCCTCTCGGGCGGCGGCGTTTCGCCGGACGCGGGGCTCCGCGGCGAGACCTTCACGTTCGAGATCACGTATCAGGACGGCGACGGGGACGCGCCGGAAGTCGCCGAGGTGCGGATCGACGACGTGGCGTACGCGATGACGGCCGTCACGACCTCCTACGAGACCGGCGCGCTCTTCCGCTACGAGGGCATCCTGGAAGCGGGCGCTCATCACCACTCCTACCGCTTCGGTGACGGACACCACCCGCCGACCGACACCGACGTGTTCACCGGCCCTGCGGTGGGGCGGCTACTCGCCACGATCGGAAGTCCGACGGACGAACCCGGAAGGGACACCGACGAGACTCCGCATCAGGTCCTCATGGTCCGGGAGTTCGAGGTCGCGGGCCATGAAGTGACCCAGGCGGAGTACGAGGCGGTCATGGGCACGAATCCGTCGCGCTTCCAGGGCGCGGACCTCCCGGTCGAGCGCGTGAGCTGGTTCGACGCGGTGGAGTACTGCAACGCACTCTCGATCTCCGAGGGACTGACCCCTGCCTACGACGTACAGGGTGCAGTCGTGACCTGGAATGAGGACGCCGATGGCTGGCGTCTCCCCACGGAGGCGGAGTGGGAGGTCTCCTGCCGGGCCGGAAGCACGACTCCGTTCGCGAGCGGCGACCTGACGGAGGAAGCATGCGGAGTCGATCCCGTGCTCACGGAGATCGGTTGGTACTGCGGCAACGCCGACGCCACGACGCACGCCGCGGGTTCCAAACAGGCCAATGCGGACGGTCTCTACGACATGCACGGGAACGTCTGGGAGTGGTGCTGGGACTGGTTCGTCGCGGATCTCGGAACCGGTGCCGTGGTCGATCCGCAGGGGCCCGCCGGTGGCTCACAGCGGGCGATTCGAGGCGGCTCCTGGTACCACTTCGCCCGCGAGTGTCGGTCCGCTTCCCGCGCTCCGTACTGGCCGGGTTCCAAAGACGACATCGTCGGCTTCCGCGTGGCGCGGACCATCTTCCAACCGTAAGGACATCGAGTGACGACGAACGAACGGAAGCAGCGACCTCGGTTCCTCTTCATCGACGAGTTTCGCGGACTGGTCGGAGTCCTCATGCTGATGGGGCACTGTTCGTACTTCTTCAACTCGGTCTGGAAGAGCCTCGACCCACTGGACCCGTTCTTCTCGAGCACGGGTCAGTTCTGGTTGCGCTACCTCGGGTACCTCTGCGCACCGGGCTTCCTCATGATGAACGGGGCGATGGTCTGGTACTCCTACACCGTGCGAAGAGAGTCAGGCCAACCGGACTGGCCCGCACGTTGGCATCTGATCCAGCGAGGTCTCTTTCTCGTCCTGGTCCAGATCACCTGGGTCAACTCGTCCTGGGGCGGCTTCGCTCAGTTCAAGCCCGGGCACCTGGGAATCATCGCCTGCATCGGGATCTCCATGATCCTGCTCACGCTCATCGTGAGCTGGCGGTGGCAGGCGCGACTCGCAGTCGCGCTCGTGCTCTTCCTCGTCCATCCGGTCCTGCTCCAGATTCCGTACGACGCAGATCTGGGTTGGCAGCGCATTCTCATGCAGACCTTCGTCGACTCGGGCGAGTTCAACAAGTATCCGGTCATTCCCTGGTTCGGGCTGGCCACGATGGGCTCGGTCATGGCCACCGGCTGGATCCATGGTTGGCACACGACCAAGGAGCGCGTCGCTTGGAGCGCCTCGCTCGGAGTGCTGGCTCTTCTCCTCGCCACCGTCGTCCGGATGGGCCGGGGCTACGGCAACATCTTCCCGTTCTCCGAGTTCGGCAGCTACTCCTTCTTCCTCGATCAGAAGTACCCGCCGAGTCTCTACCACGTCCTCTGGTTCTTCGGCGCAGTGGTCCTGGCCATGGCCGTGATCCAGACGCTGGGTGCCATCTGGCCGAAGCTGACTGCGGTTCTCGGCGTCGTGGGCAGAGTGCCGCTCTTCTTCTACTGCGTGCACATCGGGATTCTCGGTGTCTTCTCGAAGCGGCTCGATCTGTTCTATCGGGAGGGAGGCGTCCCCGCGACCCTCATCGGGCTCGCGCTCATGCTCGTGGTCATGCTTCCGCTCGCGCTCTGGTTCGGCCGGGTCAAACGGCGGAGCCGGAACTACCTCATCCGGATGATCTGAGATGCTAGGTCGTGTGGAGTACTTCGAACGTCCGCTCCGCGATCAACTCGCGGAAGTAGTAGACGCGGAAGCTATACCTTCCCGGATCTCGTCGATCCGGGGGGAGGCTGATCCGACTCCGGAGAGTCGAGGTGGAGTCGGTCGGGGTGAACTCGATCCGCTTCGTGAAGAAGGAGCTCTCGTCGGGGCCGATCCAGACGAGATGGAAGTCCAGGGGGCGATCGCCGAGTTGGAGTGGGTTCTCCAGATCGACGTAGGCGTAGACCTTGGCGTCGTCGTCCGCCGTGAACACGTCGCTCACCGCGCGTCTCCGGCCGGACTTCGTCTCGGACTTGCCGCACAACGTGATGGTGGCCTCGATGCCTCCGGCTTCCTTCGCCGCATGGACCAGGGTCGAGTCGGCCGCCAACGTCGGAGTCTCCGCACGGCTGGAGCAACCCGATGAAGTCAGCTGCAGGAACACGAGCGAGGTCAGAGCGAGGACGAGCACGAGAAGTGGCGAGAACCGCATCGAACCAGGGCCTCTCCCGCACCACACGCTTCGTTCCCGCATCCTTCCTCCTCGGCCCGCGCGGTTGTTCACGGCCGCGGGTATCTGCCGCCGAAGAGTGTAGGGCATCCGTCGTTTCCGTCTCCAGACCAACTGTCCGATCAGGGGATCCCCTGATTGGATCCTCGGGCGATCACGCCTTTGATCGTTCCGTGGTCCGGCCGAGAGGCAATACGAGATGAAGACGTTCCTCCTCCTCCTCGGGTTCGTTCTGGCCTACTGGATCCTGGAAGCACTCCGGCTCCGGCGCGCGCTCAGGCACATCCCGATCCGGATTCACGTCAACGGGAGTCGGGGCAAGTCGTCCGTCACGCGTCTCATTGCCGCGGGGCTCAGGGAGTCGGGGGTTCGTACGGTGGCGAAGACCACGGGGACCAAGGCTCGCTTCATCCACGCCGACGGCTCGGAAGACCCGATCATCCGGCTCGGTTCCCCGAACATCTGCGAGCAGGTCGGAGTCCTCGACCGGGCCCGGAAGGAAGGGGCAGAGGCCATCGTGCTCGAGTGCATGGCGATCCGTCCCGATCTGCAGAAGACCACGGAGGAGAGGATCCTCCATTCCACGATCGGTGTGATCACGAACGTCCGGCCGGACCATCTCGACGTCATGGGGCCGACGGTGAAGGACGCCGCGGTGGCTCTCTCCACGACGCTTCCCCGGGACGGCGTGGCCTTCGTCGGCCAAACCGATCACCTCGACGTTCTGCAGGACGCCGCCCGGCGCCGGCGGACGCGGCTGTCCACTGCGCGGAACGAGATCGTGCCGCCGCGTGCGATGGAGGGGTTCGCCTATCTCGAGCACGAGGAGAACGTCGCACTCGCGCTCGAGGTGACCCGGACTCTCGGGGTCGACGATGAAGTCGCTCTCCGCGGCATGCACCGCGTGACTCCGGATCCCGGAGCCTGTACCCGTTGGCGGATCTCGGTGAACGATCGCGTCGTCGAGTTCTTCAACATCTTCGCCGCGAACGATCTGGAATCGACGGTCACGATCTGGAATCGGATCGGCCTCGGCCAGCGGCCCGACTGTCCGTCGATCGCGCTCCTCAATCTTCGCGGGGACCGGATCGACCGAAGCCTCCAGTTCGCGGAAGCGGTCGAGAAGGATCTCTTCGCCGACTACTACGTCCTGGTCGGTGATCTCTCACGCACCGTCGTCCGCCGGTTCGAGAACAAGGTGCCGGCGGGGCGACTCCTCACGCCGGGCCGGGTGTCCGCGTCCGCCATTCTCTCGCAGGTTTCGCAGTTCCGCGGAGTGGACGGTCCCCTGGCCGAGCTCAGGGCGCACGGCGCGGAGGCGGAGGGAGGACGGCCCGTCGACATGAGAGATCGCGTGCACGTTCGCGTCGGAGGGATCGGAAACATCGGGGGGATCGGTCACGAGATCGTCGGACACATCTCCAATGCGGGAGTTCTCGTATGCTGATTGCGGAAGCCATCGGACTCGGCCTCGTGGTGAGTCTGCTCTTCACCGAGGCGGTTGGTTTTGCGGCCGGCGGCTTCGTCGTTCCCGGCTACTTCGCCCTCTTCCTCGACCATCCGCTCCGGTTGCTCGGGACGGTGATCGCGGCCGTGGCCGCGTTCGCGTGTCTCAAGGTCGTCGGGCGTTTCCTCATCATCTACGGACGGAGGAGCCTCGTCCTCGCCGTGCTCCTCGGCTTCACGTTCGGACACCTGACCTCGCGGATCCCGGACATCGGGATCCTGCCGGGCGACTACGAGTTCGCCGCGATCGGATACATCATCCCCGGACTTCTCGCCTACTGGATGTCGCGGCAGGGGATCTTCCGCACGCTCGCGGCGATGCTCGTGGCTGCTGTACTCGTCCGTCTCTCGCTCATCGTCCTACACGGGGGTTCCCTCCTTGAAACGCATCTTCTCTAGCACCGTCCCCTGGTCCCAACGGGCCGATGTGTTCCTCCTCGCTCTGGCGCTGCTCGGAGTGCTGTTCCACGTGCTGAGCGAGTCGACGCGACGCCTGCGTCCGGAACCGTACCTGCAGGCGAAGATGTCCGCCGCGACGAGAGCAGTCCGCTGCTTCGAGGTGATTCGGGAGCATCGCCTCGGGGCTCCGGTGGTCGTCGATCTGGTCAACGATCCCGAGGGAAGTGGGCTCATCGGAGAGGAGTTCACGCTGACCACGACCGATCGTGGCATCCTCGATTCCAAGCTCACTTCGGTGAACCCGAACTTCGCCGCTCTCTTCGTCGAGTACTTCGAGGATCTGGGTCTCGAGCCTGGAGACCCGGTTGCCATCGCCATGACCGGGTCCTTTCCCGCGCTCAACATCTGCGCGCTGGTCGCCGCCGAAGAGCTCTCGCTCCTACCGCTTCCGATCACCTCGGTCGGCGCGAGTATGTGGGGAGCCAACGATCCCAGCTTCACCTGGCTCGACATGGAGTCCCTCCTCTACCAGCGCGGGCTGATCCACACTCGCAGCCTGGCCGCTTCGCTCGGCGGCAGCAATGACCGCGGTCGCGGGCTGAGTCCCGCCGGCCGCTCCCTGCTCGAGGACGCGATCGTCCGAAACGGCGTGCCTCTCATCGCCGAGCAGACCCTGGACGAGTCGATCGCGGCGCGCATCGCCATCCTCGATGCAGAGGCCGAACCACGCGGGGTTCGGGCCTACGTGAACATCGGTGGAGGTTCGGCGAGCATCGGGACTTCCCTCGACGGTGGGCTGATTCCGTCGGGTCCGAACGTCAAGCTCCCGGACTACAACTGGACGCAGCGCGGAGCGCTCCAGCACTACGGTAAGAGGCGGGTTCCGATCGTTCACGTCCTTGGACTCCAGACACTCGCGAAGAAGCACGGGTTTCCCGTGGCACCCGAGACCATCCCGACCGTCGGAGAGGGGACGATCTTCCACCAGGAAGTCTACGATCTGAAGGTGGTGCTTCCGTCGCTCGTGCTCTATGCGCTGCTCTGCTTCGGCCTCCTCCGCTCCCGCAACCGGGCGGCGCGCGCCGCCCGCGAACGGCTGGTGACCAGCGGCCTCGGCCTGGCTCCCTCCGCTCCGAGCGCAGGTGCATCGTCCCAACCGATTCTGCCGACCGTCACCGAGGCGAACCCGGCGACGATCCGTTCTGTTCCCGACACCATTGGAAGGACGTAGATGGCATGAGACGAATCTTCGGCATTTCGATCCGGTTGGGTTTCCTGCTCCTGCTGCTCGCAGGTACGTCCGCCCAGTCGGCGTCCAAACGGATCCTTCCGCAGGGGAGCCCGGAGAAGATCCATGCGATCGTCGGGAAGAAGTCCAGTACCTACCACGTCGCCACGAGTACGGAGCCCCTGGCCATGGACATCCAGGGCCCGTCCTCGATCCGGATCCTCAGCCGATTGCTGTTCGATTCAGCTCCGCCGGAGGATCCGACGCTCTATCGGATCTGCGTCGAGATCGACGGTGTGGTGATCCAGACGGTGGAGCGGGCCGCCACGAGGAGTTCGGATGCGAAGCTGGAAGGAGGGACGCCCATCGGCTCACTCGGACGTGCCGTGGTTCGGATTCCGGAGGGTACGCACCGGGCACTCATCTATCCCCTGGGAGAGGATGCGAGAGTCGCCGTGAGGCTCTTCCACGGTGGCACGACGTCGCCCAAGGTCAAGTACGTGCCGTTTGCCCCAGCCTCCTTCGAGCGGCCGATCCTCATCCACAGCGGAGACTCCGAAGCGACCTACTACCGCTTCACTCCCGAGATTCCGGTGACGTTCACGATCAACGGGCCCGTCCGGATGAAGGCTCTCACCCGCCTCGACTTCAACCACGAACGGGGGTACTCGAAGAGCTACGCGATCCAGATCTCCATCGATGGAACGCTCCACCGAACTTCGCGGCTGACGGCGGGAGCGAGCGCCACTTCGATCTATCCGGACCTTCCCGACATCACTCCGGGTGTCGGCAAGACGATCTTCCTCGACGTTCCCGAGGGACGGCACGAGATCGAGATCGCGCTCACGAACACCACGGCGAACGCGGCTGCCATCCGGCTGCTCATTCCGAAGAAGGCGGTCACGAACGGCCCCTAGTGCGGGGCCGTTTCGCCCGGGGTTCGGTCTCGGCGGGGAGACGCTGATCCCCGTGATCGTGGCGCGTCCGACTACCGAAGGATCGTGACCGCCCGCACGCTCTCCTCGTCGCCTCCCGGTCCATGCGCCCTCAGCCGTACGTAGTAACGTCCGTCGGCCACGGGCCGTCCCGAGGCATCGCGTCCGTTCCAGAGCGCCGAGTGCTCACCGGCCTCCACTTCCGCGCGGAGCGGAGTCGCGACGCGGCGTCCCTGGACGTCGAACACTTCCAGCGCCACGCGGGCTCGGTCCGGAAGCGTGAACGCGAGCGTCACCGGTCCTGTGGCCGGGTTCGGCTCCGGTGCGGCGAGGAGCACGGACGTCGGCAGGTCGGACACGCCCTCCGCGACATCCGAGGGCGCCGGGTCCGGACAGTTCGCGCAGCCCGTCCGCGCGGGATCGTGTCCGTACATCGGCCAGCTCGCGGAGGGTGGCGTCGCCTGTTGGTTCACGTCGACCACGACGAGAGCCGAGTTCGTGAGGAAGACGATCTCGGCGCGGCCGTCGTCGTCGAGGTCGCCCATGGCGGGGGCGACGTGGCACTGGTCCCCGAGCTCCTTGGGCCATCCGGTGATCACGTCGCCGAAGTTGCTCCAGGCCCAGCCCCGTTCGCCACGCGCACCGAGGACGATGTCCGCGGAGTAGTGGTCTTCGACGTAGCCGAAGATCGGATCGCCGAGGATGTTCCATCCCGCGGTGTCGACCGGGAAGCCGGACTGTTCACTCCCGTTCGCATAGAGAAGGTGGACTTCGCGAAGGTAGGACGCGACGGCGATCTCGGGCGCGGCACTGCCGAGGCAGTTCCGATCGCGGCGCTGGAGAGCCGGGAGCCGCTGGGAGTGACGAAGGGCCAGCTGCCCGGGAAGTCGGATCCGTCCTCCTGCAGTGCGTAGAGCGCGCCGTTCGCGAGCGGCACGATCACTTCGGCGTCGCCGTCGAGGTCGAGGTCGCCGAGGGAGAGTTGGCTCGAGACGTCGGCAGGTAGCGTCCGCCAGAAGTGCGCGACCGGAACGTTGGCGGGAACCGCGAAGGCGAGGTTCTCGATTGCGCCGACGGCCTCCTGCACTCCGTCGCCGTTCACGTCGCCGATGGAGACGGGTTGCGTGAACTGACGTCCCGCCCAGATCCAGCTGAATCCGTAGGCCTGCTGTCCGCGGAAGTCGACGAAGAAGAGCTGGTCGCCGGCCGCGACTGCGGCGACGCGGGGCCCGCCGAACCGTCCGATGGAAACGTAGGCCGGTGCGCCCTGCCCGGTCTGGAACGGCCAACCGGACTCGAGGTTCCCGTTCGTTCGATAGGCGAGCACGCGTCCGTCCGCCGTACCGACGAGCACGTGGATCGAACCGTCTTCACCGAGGTCTCCGATCGCGAGAGGGCCGTCGGAGAGGGTGAGGCCGACCTCGACGGGCCATCCGGCGACGAGAGAACCGTCGTGATGACGTGCCCAGAGGTAGCGGTTCTGATCGCTCCAGAGGATCTCGAGGTCGCCGTCTCCGTCGAGGTCGACGACGGCGGGAGGGGAGACGGGCGGCGCGTTGAGCGCGACGGGGAAGCCGTCCTCCACGTTCGGGTAGCCGGGGCCGCCGCGCCACTCCGCGTCGAAGAGGACGTGCTCCCCGTAGTCGTGTCCGTGGATCCAGGCGGTCGCGCCCTCGCCGGTCGATCGGTTGACCGCCCCGACTGTGTGGTCGATCCACCCCGAGTCGGGCCAGGCGTCGCAGAGGATCTCGTTCTGCGACCACGACGCGAAGTCGCTGCCGTTCGATCGACGGATCCCGGGGAGTCCGGACTGGCGCGTGCCCATCAGCCACGTTCCGTCGTCTGCGCGGTAGACGCCGTGGGCGACAGAGACGGGCTCTTCGGGCAGTGCGGTCGGGACGAAGGTCGAGCCCGAGTTCGTCGAGCCGAGGATGGTCGTGTAGTGGGGACCGGAGGCTTCTTCCTGGAAGGTCGCCACGACGACCTGTTCGTCGTCGGGAGACGCCGCGATCCAGGGGCGGTTGTCCAGGACGCCGTCGTTCGACGCCGTGAGCGCGCGGATCGAACCCCAAGCAGAGAGTCCGCCGTTCCCCCAGAGGGACGCGCGCCGGTAGCGGACGACCTCGTCCCGGTCGCCGGCATAGATCTCGAGGCTCCACGCGACGTGCACGTAGCCCCCGAATCCGTACGCGACCTGAGGATCGACATAAGAGCGATCGCTCGTCGTCATCGTTGCGATCGCGTAGTGCGGCTCGAACGAGTCCCCCTGGTTCGTGCTCCGGGCGAACCAGATATCGCCCTCGTTGTTGCGGTTCGCTCCTCCCACGAGGTAGACGAAGTAGTTGTCATACGAGATCGCGTCCGAAGTGATGTCCGGGTATCCGAAGGAGTTCGTGCCGTCGTTCGGCATCACGAGGGCAGGTGGAGAGAACGTCGCGTGATCGTTCCCGAGGACTGCGTGAGTGACGTAGATGCCGCCCGTGTCCTGGTAGGCGACGAAGCAGCGCGCGGGAACCCCCTCGGCGAGGTGGAGGGACGGATTGGCCCCGTTCGAGTCGATCGTGCCCCACACGGACCAGCTCTCGCCTCCGTCCGTCGACCGGTAGACCCTGATCGGCCAGAACGAACCGAGGAGGTAGAGGTCACCGTTCGACGCTACCTGGAGGTCGAGCAGGTCCGCGGAACCGTTCTGGAAGACGTAGACGTCGTCGCCGCCGGCGTTGTCGTAGGTGGTGAGGAGGGGGAGTGAGGTGTCGAGGGATGTGCCCGGGGCGAGTGCCCGGCCGGAATCGAGAGCGCCACTGACAACCGGGGCGTCGTGGCCGGCGGCGTCGAGCCCGGCCGCGCTCGGGTCCACGGTGGTGTTCATGCCGGAATCCGCCCGCCGAGTGCCGGCGATTCCTTGCCTCGATCCTGGCGCCGACAAATCCGCTTCCAAGGTCGAGGTGCCCGGGCCGCCTCCCGTTGGGGTCGGAACGATCGGACGATCAGGCCCCGCCGCCCAAACCGGCTCCGCCGCGACACAGATCGAGGCGACGAGGAAGGGGAGAAGAGCTGCGAAGGTCGGGGTGGAGCGGTGGCCGGACATAGGTCCTCCTCGGGAAGTGGATCCGTTGGGTAGACCTACCCATGGCGTGGAAATCACAGGGAAAGACCGTTTTCTCGCGCGAAGTAGTGATTTGGGCGAGCATGCGCCCGATGTCGCGGAGATGCTTCTGAGTCCCACCTTCGCGGAAGTACTGGAGCTTCCGAACGATCACATACTCGGGTGGTGCAAAAGGAACATCGTCGTCCCCGAGGGACACGATCCGGATCCGCTCCAGGGCCCACGCGTGAAGCGGGTCGTCCCGGGAAAGGGCACGCTTCCCGACACCATGAACCGTAGCCCAAGTCCGCGGAGGCGACGGGTGAAGATCAGGAACGGCTCAGCTTCGGGCATGGAGGAACATCTCCCTCACTTGCCGCTCGACCTCTTCTTCGCTCCACTCCGGATGTTGCTGCCGCAACGCCGCGGTCTTGAGTCGGCGGGCGGACCAGTAGAGTCGGAACGAAGCGCGGATCGACTCCTCGCCGGACATCCGGCGAAGCGTCGCTATGTACTCCGGCGTGAGCTTCGACCCCATGCACGAAGCAAAGGTCGCCGCTACTCCTCCGCCAAGATCCTTCCTCCTTCGGGCGTCCGAGCTGCCGAGTCGCGCTCGTCGGTGCGGCGAGGCCCCGGCTGCGGGGAGTCACATCCCACCAAGTGCGACGACCCCGTCGCGGTCGCGCGCAGATCTACGAAGATCTTCGTTGACATGTACGAAGAGCTTCGTAGACAATCCAGTCGCTGCCTCGAGGAGGAGACAATGGCCCGCATACCCCCGTTGCCGACAGAGTCTGAACTCCAGATCCTCGGAGTCCTCTGGGACCAAGGTCCGTCGACCGTGCGGCAGGTGCTCGAGGCAATGCCCAAGGCAAAGACGGTCGGGTACACGACCGTCTTGAAGACCCTGCAGATCATGGCCAGCAAGGGACTGGTCCGACGCGACGAGAGCGAACGTACTCTATGTCTACCGGGCCGCGCACCCGCAGAAGAACATGGAGCAACGTCTCGTGCGGGACCTGCTGGACAAGGCATTTGGGATCCCCGTCCCGCCTGCTCCAACAGGCTCTTTCGGGTAGCCCCGTGAGTGATGAGGAACTGGACGAGATTCGGCGACTGATCGACGAGTTCGAGGATCGGAGGACGTGATGCTACCGACCTGGATCCGTTTCGATGCCGGCGGCAACGACGCTGCCCTGCTGCTCGTGAGTTTCATCTGGCAGGGCTCTCCTGGCCGGTCTGATCCTCCTGCTCCTGCGCACGCTTCAGAAGGAGAATCCGCACTTCCAGTATCGGGTCGCCTTCGGTTCGCTCCTCGTCCTCTCGGTTCTGCCGCTCGCGGTGTGGGTCTCGGGACGACGGAGATGCTCCCACACGGGCATGCGGGTGAAGGGACTCAGATGACCTTTGCGTCGACGCAGACGGCCTTGTTGCCAGATGTTGCCCCCAGTCTGTCGACCAGCGCCGGAGACGAAAGGGAAGATGTCTCTGCCGGAGCCGGTTCTGAATCGGGCGTGAGTGGTCCTGTCGGATCGGGTTCGGCGGACGGTGCCACGACCGCGAGTCGTGTCGCTCTCTTCACGGCCTCGCGCCGCGGGCTACGGACGCGTGGTCGACGCACTCCACTGGGTGACGAACAGACTTCGCCCCTGGGCAGGATTCGTTCTCGGGGTCTGGTGCCTCGGGATCGCCGTCGCGCTCGTTCGGATTGTCGCCGCACTCATCCGGATACGCGCTTGGCAGAGGGCTGCCCGGCCGGCCGAAGCATGGGACCTGCTCGTGGACACGGCTCGCCGAACGGCGGCGATGCGTCGTGCCGTCGACGTGAGAGTCTGTCCGGCGATCGACGTTCCAATGGTCGTCGGCTTGTTCCGGCCGACTCTTCTCGTGCCGACGACTCTCGATCCGGCGCAGGACGGCCAGGCGGCCATGAGTCTCGTCCTGCACGAACTGGCTCACATCCAGAGGCGAGATGCCTGGATGAACGCATGGCAGGTGTTCGCCGAGGTCGTGTATGTCGTCATTCCGGGGTTCCAAAGACTCTCGGATCGAGTGAGGGAGCTGCGCGAGCAGTGCTGCGACGAGGTCGCGGCGCGCCAGGTGGGGGACTCGATCGCCTACGCGAGAGCGTTGGCCGAGCTGGAAGCCCGCCGGAGCAGGCACGTTCCTTGGGTCCTTGCGGCGCACACGGGGTCTCTCAGGACGAGAATCGAACGACTCCTCTCGCGGCCCGCGGAGCCGAGGCCGATCGACCGAGCGCGGACGAGTCTGGTTGTCGGCGCCATTCTGGCGTCGACCGCCACCGTTCTCCTGGTTGGCGGGCAGGCGATCGCCAGGTCGGGAACGGAGCCGAGTCCGACGCAGCCGCATTCGATCGCAGCATTGATCGAGGAGATCCAGGGCGCGTACGACACAGAAGGTTGGACCGTCACGGACTTCCAGGAAGCGGTCGACCGTTCGATCGAGGCGCACGACGACTTGGGCACGCTACGGGTCAACTGGTTGTCCACGAGTACGCAGATGAAACGGAACCTCGATCGTCGCCACATGGAGCGGCTCTGGCACGTGGGAGACGCGTTCTACCGACGCTACACGGAAGCCGTCACGACTCCTTCGAACATCGACAGCCTCTATCGGATCCCTGGCCCGTGGAACGAAACGGGTCCAGGGTTCGCTTTCGGCGCGATGCGCGGGGACGGCACCTACTGGGGCGAGCCGGCAACGGAAGACAACCCCCAGTTCCGAAGGGAAACGTCTCCATTCCGCATCGAACTCGACTTGGACGCGAATGGCCAGAGCGACCTGGTCTACGACGGCGTCTCCATGACCGATCTGAACGGTGCGCTCAACGTCCGGGTCGAGCATGATCCGGATGGTCTCCGCTCGCAGTGGCTCGTGGCAGATGCGGGGGTGGATCCCACCGTCGCTCCGTACTTCCTCTTCTATCGCGACGGTCCCTATTGGATGTTCCTGCTCGACTCGGATCGGGACGGCATCGGGAACTGCGGGAGGTCCTACTACATCTCGCCGAGCGAGCTGTAGAGGGAGCGACGCCAGCGGCCCCGCCGCAGCTGCCGAACGACCCGCGCTAGTCTCCACTACCGATCGACCGCAGCACTCCGGCACGGACGTAGAACGTTTCGTTCCGGAAGTTCGGCCGTGGGAAGTCGTCGTCGGTGCTCTTCTGTTTGACGTCGGTGAGACCGGTCA
>JAWKQE010000042.1:0-46764 GCA_041390305.1 Candidatus Eiseniibacteriota bacterium | reverse complement strand
GCCGCCGTACTCGGGATCGGCGAAGAGCGCCGTGACCCCGGCTGCGTCGAAGGCGGTGAGGAGATCGTTCTTCGCGTCCGTCCAGTCGTGGGTGTGACGTCCACCATCGGCGACCAGGCGCGCGACCTGGCCGCGGGCGATCGGCCGGACGGACTGGACCAGCATCTGGATGTCGAATCGGTCGGCGAATCCCCAGAGGATCTGCCGGATGTCGTCGCCGGGCAGCGTGGTCAGGGTGGGACGTGTTTCGGTGGCGTGTGCCGTGGTCTCCATGGGGATTCCCTCCACTCCCGATCGGATTGAGCCAGACCCGTCCGCTACGGGCTCTCGGCGAGGCGGATCGCCTCAGGATCTGTGCGTAGATCGGACCGTCGGGATTCTCCCCGGCGTCTGGGGCCCGAGACAGTCGGGATTACCCCGTACTCCCCTCCGTCCGGTCGCGGTAAGATCCCCGTCTATGCCATTACTAGGTCTGAACAGCGTCCGGCTGACGTATACGGGACATCCGATCCTGGACGAGGTTTCGCTCCAGATCGACGAAGGAGAGCGGATCGGTCTCCTCGGGCGGAACGGTGCGGGCAAGTCGAGCCTGCTCCGCGTGCTCGAGGGCACGACGGAGGTCGACGGAGGCGATGTCTTCCGTCCGAGCGGCGTCCGCGTTGCCGGGCTTCCGCAGGACGTTCCCGATGCCGTCCACTCGACGGTCCACGACTACCTCCTCTCCGTCGCCGCCCGGTACCCGGAGGAACAGGGCTGGCAGATCGAGACCCGGATCGATCAGGTGATGGCGGAGATGGCCCTCGACGGCGCGGCCAACGTCGACACGCTATCCGCCGGGTCCAAGCGGCGTGTCCTCCTGGCCCACGCATTGGTCCAGGATCCGGACATCCTCCTCCTCGACGAGCCGACGAACCACCTCGACATCGAGACGATCGATCACCTCGAGTCCGTGCTCATGAGACGCCGTGGTGCGCTCGTGTTCGTGACCCACGATCGATCGTTCCTCCGTCGCGTCGCGACGCGCATCCTCGATCTCGATCGCGGCGTCCTCCGGAGCTATCCGGGCAACTACGACGCGTACCTCGAGCGCCGGGAGGCCGAACTCGAGGTGGAAGCGAATCAGGCCGCGCTCTTCGACAAGAAGTTGGCGCAGGAGGAAGCGTGGGTCCGGCGCGGAATCCGCGCACGACGTACGCGCAACGAAGGCCGGGTCCGCGCGCTGCTCGCGATGCGTGAAGAGAGGCGCGCGCGTCGTGACGAGACGGGACGGGTCAAGGCACAGCTGCAGGAGGCGGAGCGGTCCGGACGGATCGTCCTGCGTACCGCCGGTCTCGGCTATGCGTACGATGCAGCCGATGTTGCGGCTATGGCGACTAAGGACGAGACCACGGCCGCATCGATCAGCACCAGCACCAGCGCCGGCGCCGGCGCGGACGCGGTGACGGCGACCCCGATCGTGCAAGGCTTCGACTTCACGCTCCAGCGTGGCGACCGGATCGGCATCATCGGCCCGAACGGCAGCGGCAAGACGACGCTGATCCGTCTCCTGCTCGGTGAACTCACTCCCCGCACGGGAACCGTCACGCACGGCGCGCGCCTGGAAGTCGCGCACTTCGAGCAGCTCCACGACGTGCTCGACGACACGAAGTCCGTGCGCGAAAACCTCTCCGACGGACGCGAGTCGATCCGGGTCGGTGGTGCGGAGAAGCACGTGGTCGGCTATCTCCGGGACTTCCTCTTCACGCCGGAGCAGATCCAGGGGCCGGTCACGAAGCTGTCGGGTGGGGAGAGGAAACGGCTCCAGCTCGCGATCGTGCTCTCGCGTCCCTGCAACGTCCTCGTGCTCGACGAGCCTACGAACGATCTCGACCTCGAGACCCTCGAGTTGATGGAGGAGCTCCTCCTCGAGTACGAAGGTACGCTGCTCGTCGTCTCCCACGACCGCGAGTTCCTCGACAACGTCGTCACCTCCACGATCGTTTTCGAAGGCGAGGCCGAGTGGAAGGAGTATGCGGGCGGCTACACGGACTGGCTCCGGCAGGCGAACGAGAACAGCGGCGGTCGGGGGGCAGACGCGCGAAAGAGGAAGAGCGTAGGCAAGTCCTCTTCCGGTGCACGCGGCGAGAGCGGCGACGGTGATCGGGTACGCGAGGCGAAGAGTGCGTCTCCCGCGAGTTCGGGTCAGCGCCGAAAGCTCAGCTACGGCGAGACGCGGGAGCTGGACGCGCTTCCGGAGCGGATCGAGCAGCTGGAAGGGGAGAAGGGCACGCTCGTCCAACTCATGGGCACGCCGGACTTCTACAAGCTGCGTCCGGAAGAAGTTGCGGCCAAGACGGCGCGACTAGGTGCTCTCGAGGCGGAGATCGATGCCGCCTACGTCCGCTGGGAGGAACTCGAGTCGATCCGGGAGAGCGGGAGCCGCAGCTCGTGAACCTCGTGGATGAGTTCGGCGCGATCGACATCTACCTCTTCGATCAGCTGCTCCGTGGACGGATCGATCCGACCATGCGGATCCTGGACGCGGGATGCGGCTCGGGAAGGAACTCCTACTACCTCGCGCGGGCCGGCGCTCCGATCGTCGGGATCGACGAAGTCGTTCGAACCCCGGCCGTGCCGATGCCCGTCGCCCGGGCAACGGTCGAGGCCCTTCCTTTCGCGCGGGACGCATTCGACTGCGTCCTCTGCAGCGCCGTGCTCCACTTCCTTTCCAGCCGACGCGCGCTCGCGAAGGCAGTCGCGGAGATGTGGCGGGTGCTCGGTCGGGAGGGGATCCTCTTCGTCCGTCTCGCCAGTTCGATCGGGATCGAGGACCGGATCCGGCCGATCGACGGGGAACGATCGCTTCTTCCCGATGGTTCGGAACGTCTGCTCGTCGACGAACCATTCCTGCTCGAGCTGGGAGCGCAGCTCGGAGGGGCGTTGCTCGACCCTCTCAAGACGACGAACGTCCAGAACCTGCGGGCGATGACGACGTGGGTTCTCCGGAAGCCCTGACCGTTTTCGGACTCCGTCACGTCCCGGTTACGCCACGACTTTTTTGCGCCGCGCGGCCTCTCGGCGCCGCTGCCCTTCGGCTCTCGCTGCCTCTCGGCGTCGTCTCGACCCGCACGACGCGCATCTTCTCCGTCAGCGCGACTCGATCGCTTGGACGATGCTCCGCGCGAATGTCGTGAGCGATGGATCCCTCGCGCCCATCACGACCACGATGTCGCCGGGCTGGGCCTCGGCCGCAATCGTCTCGGTGAGTCCTTCCCGATCGGGCGCGTGGAAGACGGGGGCACCGAGCGCGGCGGCTTCGGCGACGATCGCTTCCGAAGTGATGGTGCGCTCGGCCGTACCACCCGCGTAGAAGATGTCGAGGATCCAGAGACGGTCCTCGGGGCGCAGTTCCTCGCCGAGCATGGTCACGAGTTCCTCCCGGATGAACGCGGTCGGACGGAAACCGTGTGGCTGGAACGCTGCGAGCACCCGGCCGCCGCGCCGGCGCGCGGCCCGGAGCGTCGCCGCGATCTTGGCTGGGTTGTGACCGAAGTCGTCCACGACCTCGATTCCCCGCGGCGTGCCGATGGTCTGGAAACGGCGGACGATTCCGCGGAACCTCGAGAGCCCGGCGGCGGCGGTCTCGAGCGGAAGGTCGAGGCCGCGGATGGCGGCGATGGCGGCGAGTGCGTTCTCGACGTTGTGAAGGCCCGGGACGGGGATCTCGAATGGAACGCCGTCCACTTCGAAGCGCGATCCACGCGGTCCGCAGTCGATGTTCGTCGCGAGGATGTCGAGCCACTGTCCCTTCCGGCGGCCGACTCCGTAGCGGAGCGAGTCGTCGGCGAACGGATCGAGGTTCTCGAACTCTCCCACCACGAACGGTCCTCGGGTGCGTCTGCGGAAGGAGTGGAAGATCTCGGCGAGTTCCTCCGGCTCCTTGTGATCCCGCTGCAGGTTCATGAGCACGCCGAGCCAGGGCTCGTAGTGGACGAGGCTCCCATCGCTCTCGTCCGCCTCGATCACGAGGACGGAACCACGACCGGCCCAGGCGTTTCCGAGTTGCCCGTGCTCCCGTAGGAAGACGAGGTCCCCGCCCGTGAGGACGGAGGGCTCGAGCCCCGCATGCTGGAGGATCTCGAAGACCATGCCGGTGACGGTCGACTTCCCGCTCGTTCCGGTGATCGCGACCGTCTCCCGCTCGGCGACGTAGCGGGCGAGGAGCTCGGCCCGGTGGATGAGGGGGAGTCCCAGTTCGCGTGCCCTCTTCACGTCCGGGACGGAGTCCTCGACCGCAGTCGAGACGACGACCCCGCGGCACCCCGTGTCGAGGCGTCCGCCGTCCTGCCGGACGATCTCGACTCCGGCGCGCTCCAGATAGCCGCGGATGTCGGCGTGGAGGTCGCGGTCGAAGGCGCGGTCACTTCCGGTGACGCGGCCGCCACGAGCGGCGTGGTACTGGGCCAGCGCACTCATGCCACTGCCGCCGACGCCGACGAAGTGGAGCCAGGTGTCTTTCGGTTCAGAGAATGGAGGCGTACCCATGTCGGAGGAGGGTACGCCAATCCGGGGCCGTCGTCACGGCTGGTAGGAGACGGAGACTCCGTATGTACGCTCTACCGTCTGGGGGTAGAGGAGGAGATCGAAGTCGGGGAAGCTGTCCACGTACGGATCGGCCAGCAGGTTTCGGCCCCAGACCCGGGCCAGGTACCCGTTCCCGAATGAGCGCTGCAGCGCCAGGTCCAGCTTCCATCGTGTGTTCGGGTCATCCGGCAAGGTGCCACCCCTCTCCTCCGGAGCGAGGACCTGGTTGACATAGTCATAGGTCGCGACGTTCCTCTGTCCGGACGTCCAGAGGGCGGAGGCAGTGACATCGACCCCTAGTGGGAGCCCCGCGTAGGCGCGAAGCCGCAGCTGCTGCTCCGGTGCAATCACCTGTTCGATCGCACCCTGTGGAAGCGCGAGGTCGGTGAGCATCAGGGAGTGCGACACCTCGATCATGTCGCGATCGCTCTTCCGGTAGCGGAAGATGGTCTCGCCGCCCGCCATCGTTCCGTCGGTGTTGTTCGCCGAAATGATCGGGATCACCCTGGCTCCGTCCACCAACTCGGAGTCCACGATGACGTTCAGGTCCGGGTGGAAGGCGACGCTGAGGTCGAGGACGCGCGAGTAGAACACCGAGGTCTCGAGGGTCGCCTTCCGCGAGAGGACCGCGCGGAAGCCGCCTTCGCTGGTCAGATACTTCGCGGGATCCGGACTCTCGGACGGGAGGTAGGCGAGGTAGTGTCCGGCGCCGGCGGGAATCATCTCTCCGGCACGCCGCCGGCGACGTAGGCCCAGTAGGGAGGTACCTGCGCGACCCAGATCTCTACCGCGACTTCGCGGTAGGAGGGGTTCGCGAGGTTCCTGCTGAGGGCCGCCCAGAACTGGGTGCGGTCGGACGGTCGGTAGCTGCCTCTCATCACTGCCGAGACTTGCGCCGAGTTTCCGATCAGACTCCAGAACTCCGCCTTGGCGCTGGCCGTGACGCTCGCCTTCTCCGTGATCTGCCAGCGGTCCTGGACGTGTGTGGAGAAGAGCGTCTCGCGCTGTGTTCCCGGTTTGACCCTGGTCCAGCTGCGCTCGTAGATCGGATCGAACGAGAACGAGATCAACCGGCCTCCAAGGCCGAGGTCCAGTTCGTGGTTCTCCCCCCAGCGCACACGATCCTGGACCTCCAGGTTCGCCGTCCTCGTGTCGTGCTCCACTGTTCCGAGGATAGCGAGCCTGAGTCTCTCTCTCCGGAAGGAGGCGAGTGCGTCCAGTTCGTGGGGACCGGTCGCGTGGCTGAGCCGTGTGCTGACGTGCCAACGCGTCTGACGCTCCGCCTGGACGAAGGTACTGTCTGGAGTGGGGGTTCCCGGGAAGTCGGGGTAGATGGTCGGGAACGTCGAGTATCGATCGCCACGTCCCTCCATGAAGTGGAAGCGGCTTTCGAGGTTCGTCGCCTCCCCCAGGGTCTTGGTGTGAGTCAGACCCATCGTCGTCGTCTCGACGTCGTTGTCCGGGAGATAGAACCGGTTCTCGATCTCGACCTCCTGGTCGAGATCCTTCGAATAGACGCGCACCGTGGTTCCGTCGAATAGCGGGTTTCGTGCGTATCCATCGTGGGAGAACCGCCGCAGCCATCCACGAACTGCCTGTCCGTCACTCAGCTCCTTGCCCCCCGCGATGTTCAGGGAGAAGAGTCCGTCGGTACCCGTCTCGATCCGGGCCTTCGATTCGTTCGTGGAAGCGGACCGCGTGAAGATGCTGATGACACCGGTGGCGGCGTTCGCGCCGTGGGTGGCGCCACCTGGTCCCTTGATGATCTCGATCCGCTCGATCT
The DNA here is from genome assembly GCA_041390305.1 of Candidatus Eiseniibacteriota bacterium. Lineage (GTDB taxonomy): Bacteria > Eisenbacteria > RBG-16-71-46 > CAIMUX01 > CAIMUX01 > JACKCR01. The sequence goes on along the minus strand of JAWKQE010000042.1, from coordinate 40,418 downwards.
CCTCGGGGTCTATGTAGAACCGTTCGAAGAAGAACGCCCCTGACACGGGAGACTGGACCGGTACCCGGTCGAGCAGAACGAGGATCGTGCCGGAGTACGGGGCCGGAAATCCTCGCACCGTCGCACTGGAGGCGTCGTAGGACAGCTCCGAGACGATCGCTCCCGGAACGAGCTGGAGCAGTTCGATCAGCCGCGTCGCGCCGGACCGGACGATCTCGTCGTGCTCGAGTACGTAGACCGAACTCGCCGTCTCGAAGTACGACTCGGAGTGTTTCGAGACCGACTCGATCTCCATCGAGAGGATCTCCTCCAGTGAGAGGTCGACGAGGAGTGGATCGAGCTCTTCTGCCGCGACCGCTCGAGCTGCGAGCATCGATGCCACGGCGAGGGTCACCAGCCAGAGTGCTCGGTGCGCAGTCCTAAGCGGCCAGGGAGCTGCCGACATCTGGGCCCTCCTTGCCCCGCGCCACGTCGGCGAGGAGCTTCTCTAGATCTGCACGACGGATCGGCTTGCTGAGGTATCCGTTCATTCCGGCTTCGAGGCAGAGGTCTCGATCGCCGGGGAGCGCGTTCGCGGTGAGAGCGACGATGCGGATTCGCGATCCGCGCCTCCTCAGGTCCGCGGTCGCCTCGAGCCCGTTCATGATCGGCATGTGCCAGTCCATGAGCACGATGTCATAGCTCTCGTGAAGGGCCCGATCGACGGCGTCGCTTCCGTTCTCGACCACCACGACTTCGTGCCCCAACCGCTCGAGCATTCGCGTGATCACCATCTGATTCGTGGTGTTGTCCTCGGCGACGAGGACGCGGAGTGGAACTGTCTGCTCATCGGGCGAGGAGACTCGTGGGCCGTTCGGATCCTGCGACCTTCCACCGAGGCATCCCCAGAGAGCCGTGCCGAGTTCGAGCGGGCCGAACGGAGCCGTGACGCGACGCTCCCCCTCTGGATTGCCGGTGTCGGCTTCGGTCCCCATGACGAGGACGAAGGGGAGCGGTTCCTTCTTTCCGAGGTGTGCTCTGGCCTCCGTCTCGGAAGACGTGGCTTCGGACGGAGACTCCGTCGTTCGAGTCGCCTCGTCGCGGACGAGGAGGTCGGCGTTCGCCGTATCCTCGACGACCTCCGCACCCCAGAAACCCAGGTTTCCGCGGATGGTCCGCTCGATCTCCGGATCGACGAGTTCGATGTGGACGCGCGGACGAATCCCACGGAGGGATGTCGACCAGGCCGGCTCTTCGCCGAGCGGAGCCCGCGGGAACGTCAAGGTGAAGTGGAAGTCGCTGCCCTGTGATGGCTCGCTGTCGAGTTCGATCTTCCCGCCCATTGCGTTGGCCAGGCGTAGCGAGATCGTGAGGCCGAGCCCCGTGCCGCCGAAGTTGCGCGTCGTCGAACCGTCCGCCTGTTGGAAGGGCTGGAAGATTGCTTCCCTCTTCGAGGGCGGCACTCCGATGCCGGTGTCCTTGACGGAGAACCGGAGCTGACACTGAGCCGCGCCCCGTTCTCCCGCTGCGCTGACCTGGATCCGGACATGGCCGTTCGAAGTGAACTTGATCGCATTGCCCGTGAGGTTCGCGAGGATCTGCCGGATCCGGAGCCCGTCGGCGACGACGAAGCGCGGTACCTCGGGACCGAGCGCCACGTGGAAATGGATTCCCTTCGAGTGCGCGACCGTTCCGTGCTGGATTCCGAGCGAACAGATCAGTTCGGCGAGATCGGTCGTCACCGGGCTGATCTCGAGCTTCCCGGCCTCGATCTTCGAAAGATCGAGGACGTCGTTCAGGATCGCGAGGAGGTGACGCCCGGCCTCGAGGACTCCGTTGAGATACGTGCGCTGCGACGTATCCAGGTTGGAGTCGAGCGCGAGTTCGGTCAGGCCCAGGATGCCGTTCATCGGCGTGCGGATCTCGTGGCTCATGTTCGCCAGGAACTCGCTCTTCACCTTGGCCAGGGTCTCCGCCCGTTCCTTGAGTCTCTGGATTTCCTCCAACGCGCGCTGCCGAGCCTCGACCTCCTTCTCCAGGTTGTCTCGCGAGGTGGTCGTGGCCCGGAGGCGTTCCAACATCACGTTGAATGCCGTGGCGAGGTCGGCGAGCTCGGTGGACCCGCGGATCGGGACCCGCGCGCCGAGGTCGCCGTCCGTGATCGCCTTGGTCGCCTTGTGGAGATCGCCGACGGGTCGGAGGATGTAGTTGGCGAGAAGCGTGGCAACGAGGCCTGCCACCGTGACCGCAAACAGGATCATGCCGAGGATGACCAGACGTGTGCGCTGCACCGCCGCGGCGAGGGCCTCGCTCCTCGTGATCAGAACGACGCGGCCGAGTTCCGCCCGGCCTTGAACGACAGGAGACGTGGCCGTGAGTAGCCCCCGTTGCTCCGACGGCGCGATCGGGTAGGGGTCCCCTGCCGCGCACACGATCTCTCCGTCCGCGTCGTACACCTCGATCCCGTAGATCTCCGGGAGTTTGAAGAAGTACTCGAGGCTCTCCTCCACGAGCTCTGGGTCCTCGAAGTCGAGCGCCGGCGCGACCACCTGAGCGATCGTGGCGGCCACCCCTCCGAGCTTCTCCTGCTCGGATCGCTCCATCACTCCGTGGACCAGGCGCGGTAGGAGCGTGAAGACGATTCCGCCGATGAGTGCGAACGCGGAGACGATCCCGAGGAGGAGTTGGAAGCGGATCGTTCTGAGTCGCGGCCGGCTCATGGCGTTCTCTCCCACACTCGGGCGAGACGGACGAGGCCTATCTTGAAGCGGGCGCCCTGGGCCTTGCTCCTCTCGAGATGGATGACGATCTCGGGTCGGTTGTTCTTCGTCGAGACGACGAATGCGAGCGAGCTCACGTCCTCGAGCCGCTCTTCGGATTCGGACACGATGAGGATCGAACGCGAGATCGCGGCCTGGGCGAGGTTCCCCATCACGCCGGCCGCCGGTGCCTGGTCACCGCTGACGAGGAAGAGGACGTCGGGCTCGTCCGGACGTTTCGCCAGCTCTCTCGGATCCGTCAGGACACTGACGGACGTCGACAACGACGGTACCGATGGATCCTTCTTGTGCGCCTGCTCCGAGATCGCCTTCAGGTAGTCCGCGATCGTGGTTGCCCGGTCGAGTTGCGCCGGGTGGATCGCGACCACCTCGATCACGACCTCGTCGGCGTCTTCCCAGGCCTGGTTGTAGGGGATGCACTTGAAGAAGACGAGGGCGGCGCGGTCCGGTGGAAGCGCGGTGCTGGCGAGGGCTTGGGTCTGGAAGAACGCGAAGAGACCGATCGTGGCCAGCACGACCCGCCAGGCGGAGATTCCAATCTGTGGCACTCGCGTCGACAAGTCGGCCAGACCTCGCGTCGGTCCACGTGACATCTACCTCCGAATCGACTCAATGCAGTTGCATCCTGAGGGATAGCTGCAATCCGATGAGGGGGAACCCGCACGTGATGTTAGGATTCTGGCCATGCACGAGAGATCGTTCGTTCGGCCGGCAGGGACGCTTTCCCCGAGATCGGGAGAGGGGCGGAGTCGCTTCGCGGTTCGGCGAGCCTGGTCCACCGTCGCAATTGGGTGCCTTCTGGCGCTCTCCGTGGGGGGCTGCACGAAGTCGCTCTCGGGCGACGATCTGGTCGCGCTCGGACGCCCGGAAGCTGCCGTGGTCGTCTACGGCCGTGACCTCTCAGATGGCGCGGAACACCATCTGAAGCTCGGCTACGCCTTCCTCCAGGCCGGACTTCCGTCGGCGGCCGGCCGCGAGCTCAGTCGGGCCCGCGAACTCGCGCCGAAGGACCCCACGGCGGTGTTCTGGCTGGCGGAGCTCGCTGCCATGGAGGAGGAGGGTGACGTGGCCGACTCCCTCCTGGCGCTGTACGCCGCGCTTCGGCCGGTCGCATCCACCCGGCCCCTCCTCGCGGGAGCCGAGGCCACGGAGGAAGCCGTCGCCAGATCTCTGGAGCTGGCTCGACGCCATGAAGTTGCCGAGGTCCTCCACCCGGAGGGTCCCAGGTCGGACGCGATCCTCCTCGCTCTGTCGTCTCGCGTCCAAGGCCCCGGGTGGGGCCTTCCAGCGCCCGACGGATGGGATTCCCGCGTCACGGATGCCGCCAGCCGTGCGCTCGGAGCGCCCCAGCTGCCGGACTTCCCGCCCCCTCCTTCGTCCCATCCCTGACGGCCTCCCTGGGCGTTCGTTCCTTTCCGGTTCAGAAGAGATCTGGTGGGACGAAGATTGGAGAAGTCGGGGTCTACGCAGATGACCCCACAGCGGCCCACCCAAATGGAACCGGGTGGGCTGGCCGCCGCGACCGACATTGCATCGCCTGCTCGACACACGATCCTGCTCGGAAGGACGCATCGGAGCCGATGGACGAAAGACCCTCGGAACCTCGGGCCTCACAAGCTCCAGGTCGCGAAACAACTGTGCACATTGGCCGGCAACCGACCGCGAGTCGTATCTCCACGACGTCGCTGAAGTCCCGCACCCAGGAGACCGATGGGGGCGCCCGTAAGGACAGTTCCGCCCTCGATCCTTCGGTCCAGTCCGCTCTCTCGCAGATCAGTCACGAACTGCGGACGCCCCTCACCGCGATGTTGGGATATCTCGACGAGGCCAGTTCTCGGGTCGTCGACCCGGCGGCTCTCGAGTCGCTCGGCATCGTCCGCGGACAGGGCGAGTACCTGCTTCGTCTGATCGAATCGGTCCTGGACTACTCCCGGATCCAGTCCGGCAAGTACTCGATGGTCATGAAGCCCTTCTTGGCGGGGCGGGTCGCGAGCGAAGTCGTCCAGATGCTCGGGGAACGCGCCCGAAGCAAGGGGCTCGATCTCTCGGCCCATGGAGACGGGATGGAGATCGAACTCGTCTCGGACCAGGACCGCCTCAGGCAGGTTCTCGTCAACCTCGCAGGGAACGCGATCAAGTTCACCGAGGCGGGCAAGGTCGAGATCCGAGTCCGAACGCGAGAGTGGAACGACGAGCCCTGCGTCGTCTTCGAGGTTCGAGACGAAGGCATCGGGATCCCGGGATCCCTGCTCAGCAAGGTATTCAAGCCGTTCGAACAGGCCGACGAGTCGATTTCCACGCGCTTCGGTGGAACGGGGCTCGGTCTCGCGATCTCACGGGAGATCGTCGTGCAGATGGGCGGGGAGATCGAGGTGGAGAGCGAGCCCGGTCAGGGCTCGACGTTCCGCGTCCTCCTTCCGGTCGAAGCGAAGGCCGACGCGATCTGTGCCTGGCCGCCGCGGGCGGCCCGCACCGGGGAGGAGGGGGCAAGTTCTCTCCGACTCGACGCGCGGGTTCTGGTCGCCGAGGACGACCCGATCCAGGGGAAGCTGCTCGAACGGATGCTCGAGGCGAGTGGCTGCGAGGTCGAGCTGGTCGCCGACGGGGTGCTCGCTACGCGGGCCCTTCTCGCCGCACAGGCTTCGGGGAAGCTCCACGATCTCGTCCTCATCGACCTGAACCTGCCCGGCAAGGACGGCTGTTCGGTCGCAAAGGACGGAAGAGCAAGCGGTTACGACGGTGCGGTCATCGCCATGACCGCGAGCGCCAGTTCGGCGGACCGGGCCCGTGCCCAGGTGGCCGGGTTCGATGAGATCCTCGCCAAGCCACTTCGCCGTTCGGAGCTGTACGACCTATTGGTGAGGTGGGTCGACCCGGAGGCGACTCGGTCCGCGTCTTGACCCTCGAGCGGGCCGCCACCATCATCGTTCGGGAGGCGCCGCCAAGTGGCGGATGCCTCCCGATACTCTTTGGAGGAGGATCCGCATGGCGCCGCGCTCGAGTTGGAAGGGCTTCATCAAGCTGAGCCTGGTCTCCGTCCCGGTCAAGGCGTACACCGCCTCCCAGAGTGGCGCTGACATCCGGCTCAACCAACTCCACGCCGAGTGCCACAGCCGGATCAAGTACCAGAAGACCTGCCCGGTCCACGGCGAGGTGCCCAACGACGAGATCGTGAGCGGCTACGAGTTCGCGAAGGGGCAGTACGTCGTCGTCGACCCGGACGAAGTCCAGAAGCTCAGGAAGCAGAGTGACAGTTCGATCGAGATCCAGGGGTTCATCCCCGCGAACGAGATCGATCCGCTCTACTACTCCGGACGCACCTACTACCTCGTCCCCGACGGTCCCGTCGGCCAGAAGCCGTACGCACTCTTCCGCCACGGCATGGGCGACGAAGAGGTCGTGGCCTTCGGACAGATCATCCTCGGCGGCCGCACGCACAAGATCATCCTGCGCGTTCTCGAGGACATGATCGTCATGACCATGCTCGATTACGCGGAGAAGGTGAAGAAGCCGTCCGCGTTCGAGGACGAAGTGCAGGAGACATCGCTCTCCAAGGAAGAGATCGCGCTGACGAAGACGCTGATCGGTGCGTCCAAGATCTCGGACTTCGACTTCGCAGCCTACAAGGACGAGTACGTCGGTGAGATGACCGAACTCATCCAGGCCAAGGTCGAGGGCAAGGAGATCGTCGAAGTGACGGAGGCCGAGGAGCCGCAGATCATCAACCTGATGGATGCGCTGAAGGCCAGCATCGCGAACGCGATGGGCACCGGTACCGACGGACCGGCGGATGCGGGCGGAGAAACGACATCCAAGGCGACCAAGACCAAGACGGCCAAGTCGACGAAGACGCGCTCGGGATCGTCCAAGAAGTCGGCGACGTCCTGAGGCCTCGGTGGTTCCGACCTTCCTTCCCCCGATGCTGGCCGTGCTCGGGGACGCGCCGTTCGACTCTCCCGATCACCTCTTCGAGTGGAAGTGGGACGGCTTCCGCGCCCTGGTCTCCCGGACGAGCGAAGGGCTCACCATCCGGAGCCGGCGCGACCGAGACCTGAGGCCACGTTTCCCCGACCTCGATTTCCTCGAAGCCCTGCCCGAGGGATGTCTCCTCGACGGCGAGATCGTCGCGCTCGAGGAGGCAAGCCAGCTTCGAGCTCCTGCTCCGAAGGGAGCGGACACGATCCGAGTCGCAGGTCGGGAAGCTCGCTCGTACGTCTCCCGTCCTCTTCGTGGCATTCGACATCCTCTTCGACGGCGGTGCGCGGGTCATGGGTGAGACGCTCCTCCAGCGGCGGGATCGCCTCGGCCCGATCGTGGCCGAACTCGCCCATCCGCGGGCACTCTTCTCGGAGGGTCTCGTCGGCCCGGGAAGGAAGCTGTTCGACGACGCGGTGAGCCGGGAGCTCGAAGGGATCGTGGCCAAGCGCACGAACAGTCGCTATCACTCCGGCAGGCGGAGCGACGACTGGATCAAGATCAAGCGCAGCCAAACCATACTCTGCGTGATTCTCGGATTCCTGCGCGATGAAACCGGGGGCCTCAAGAGCCTCATCGTCGCCGCGGAGGAGGACGGGAAGCTCGTCTGCGTCGGCCGGGTGGGAGTGGGTTCACCGAAGAACTCCGCCGGACACTCCTTCCGGTGCTCGAGAGTCGCATCCGCAATGCACCGATCGTACCGACGGAGCTGGACGGTGTCTGGATCGAGCCCGGCCTCTTCTGCCGCGTGTCCTACGTGGAGAAGACCGGCGCGGGGATGCTGCGCGCTCCCGTGTTTCGCGGACTCATAGAACCGTAGGCGACGCAGCGCCCGGTTGCCGAAGTCGTCGCCGAGTCCCGAAACGCAGTGTTCCCCGCGGACGGCGACCGGCTCCTCATCGACCCATCTCGAGTCACGTCTCCTCGGCCACTCCGGCCTCCGCCAGCCGTGCACGCACGTGCGGTAGCTCGCGATACCTGCGCGCGCCGCGATGACGGATCACCCCGTGCACGCCGAGGACCGGGCCGATCACCGCATAGAAGACTCCCGCGATAGGGGAGGCTTTTGGCCCACCAAACGAGACGATTCCGATCGAGATCGCGGCGATCGCGGCCTGGATGAAGTGAAAGGCGACGCTGGTGCGCGTGTGATGGACCTCGAGCTCGTCCAGTTGGAGTAGTTCTCGCTTCCTCAGGGCGTACAGGTGGAGCACCCCGAAGCAGACGAAGATGGCGAGGAAGCCCGCGCCGTAGATCACAAGGAGGTCGTCCATCTGCTCGTTCTGGATGACCGATCTCGCCGAGGAGTCGACGCCGAAGTAGCTGCGTGCGAGGAAGACGTAGAGGAACTTGAGCGGGTAGATGTAGAAGAGGACGGTGAAGAGGAGGACACCGTTGAGAGCTACCGTGACGGGGTCCTCCAGGCCGTACCTTCGGAAGAAGCTGTAGTGGCAGTACCAGATGTAGACGAGCAGGGTGAAGCAGAGTCCGAACGCGACGAATCCCCGCATGGCCGCGACGAGTTCCCCGAAGGAGCGCGGCACGTCGAGCGAGACGACGAGGAGCGTGATCGCGAAGGCGAAGACGGCGTCGGAGAGCCCCTCGAGCCTCGATACGTCCCCGCCCCGCCACCGGAACTCGTGATCGCCGCGAAGACGGACGTGGAGGAGCTTCTCTCGGATCATGGGACGGCCACCCTCCTCGGTGCCTGATTCTCTGCGGCCGGGATCGGCACGTGGCGTGCTACTCATTGGTTCGACCGTCGGCGACACGACGCCACTCCGGCGGTATCTCGAACGTCTGTGCAGACTCGGTTGCCGGGAGGATATCACGGTGGCGGAGGCCCGGAGGGGGAGCTAGTCTCCAGGAGATGTCGAACTCGAGGACACAGGAAGGCACGCTGACGGGGCGACGCGTCGCCATCTCCGGCCGTCTCTCCTCCATGAAGCGTGAGCAGGCGCTCTCGTTCCTGGAAATGGTCGGAGCATCGTTCGACCGGACGCCGAACGAAGAGACACACTACCTGGTCGTCGGGGAAGGCGTCTCGACCCTGAACGACGAAGGCCATCCCACCGTCGGGCTCCGCGCGGCTCAGGAGCTCCGCGCCGCGGGTGTGGACATCCAGATCGTTTCCGAGACCGAGTTCCTCGCGCTTCTCGGGCTGGGCGAGCTCCTCCGGCTCTTCACGTCGCAGCAGCTCAGCAGGATCCTCGGCGTCCCACGTCGCGAACTCGACTCGTGGGTTCGGCGTGGGCTGATCCGTCCGGTCAAGATCGTGAACCGGCTCCACTACTTCGACTTCGCACAGGTCGTGAGCGCGAAGCGCCTGCAGGACCTGGTCGCCTCCGGAGTTCCGCTCGCTCGGATCCGCTCGAGTCTGGAAGACATGCAGAGCTGGCTGCCCGGAACCGGCAAGTCACTCGTCCAGCTCGGCATCCTCGAACAGGACGGCCGTCTCGTCGTGCGGCTCCCCGACGGAACGATCGCCGAGGCCACCGGGCAGCTCCAGCTTCCGTTCCGGGACCCCACGGCGCCGTCAGCGACGTACGGGCGGCCGGGGGCTGCGGATCCCGCGCCGTTGGACGATCGCGCCGCGTTCCACGAAGGACGTTCCCCGCGCGACGCGCATGTTTCGCCCGAGGACGGCGCGCCCCGGAGTGGCGCGCGCGAGGACCGCGCTCGAGGCGCTGGCGCACACGAAGGCGGCATGCCCGAGGACGGCGCACGAGGGGACGGCCCGCCCGAGAACGACGCTGCCTCTTCCGGTGCGCCCGCGTCTTCCAGTGCGCCCGCGTCTCTCGGTGACGCAGCTCCTGCCGCGGGAGCCCCCGATTCCGACGGAGTCGCTTCGGACTCCGCCGCGGGGGAGACGCCGCGCGCATCGATCGTGCAGTTTCCGGATGCGCCCTGGCGACGTCGCGATGACGACGAGACCCCGCACGAGTCGTCCAGATCTCCCGAGGCGGAGAGCTGGTTCGAGCAGGCGACCGAACTGGAGGAAGCGGGCAAGCTCGAAGAAGCCGCATCCTCCTACCAGAAGGCGCTCGCCGTCGACGGACCTGCCGCGGACGTCGCATTCAACTTGGGGAACGTCCTCTACAGTCTCGGGCGGAAGAACGAGGCGATTCAGCGGTTCCTCCAGTCCGTCGAGATCGACCCTGGGTACATCGAGGCCTGGAACAATCTCGCGACCGCGTACTTCGAAACGGACCGACCCGAAGAGGCCGTCCGGTCTCTGCGCAAGGCTCTGGCCGTCGATCCCACCTACGCAGACGCACACTACAACCTCGGGGAGGTCCTCCACTTCCTGGGGAGGGACGAAGACGCGCGCACGCACTGGGCGGCGTATCTTCGTCAGGATCCATCGAGCGATTGGGCGGAACACGTCCGGCAACGGCTCCGGGAACTGAACCGGTAGCCGACGCGGTGTCTTTCTGCGGGTTGGGACATCGTCTCGGGGGATCGGGCGCGTTTCCCTTTCGGGAGGTGACGTGAACGGACCCGCGACTCTTGCATCTGGCCCCGTCGTTCGCGTGCTCACCCACGCCAGACGGGCCGTCCGCGGACTCGCCCATCGTGGATTCGCCCACGGTGGGCTCTTCGTTCGCGGGGTCACCCTTTGGGGAGCCGCCTTCGCGGGACTCACTCTCGGCGGACTCGCGCCCGGTGAACCCACCTTCGGAGGACTCGCGCTCGGCGGACTCACCTCCAGAGGATTCGCTCCCGGTCGACTCGCTGCCGGGTGCATCTCGACTTCGTACGCCGCGGAATCGCCGGCACCCTGTCGCTCCGTCATCCTCGTCTCGGTTCGCGACGCAGCGACCGACCGGCCGATCTCTCTCGTCGACCTCCGCCTGTCCCAGAAGGAATCGGAGGCGCCGCGCTCCGCACCGGACGAGGGCCGGCGCCGGTACGACGCTTTCGCTCCGGTCTCCCTCCAATCCAACGAGGACGGCAACGCGCTCCTTCGTCGCGTGTGTCCCGGCCCCTACGAGATCGAGGCGCGCCACGTTGGATACGAGCCGTTCCGTATCGGGATCCGCGTTCCGTCACGCGACGACTCGGCCGTGAGCGACGACTCCGCCGTGCGCGGCGACTCCGCCGTGCGCGACGACTCGGCCGTAGGCGACAACTCGGCCGCACGCGACTCCCAGGGAGCTGCCTCGACCGACGGCAGCGGGCCGGACACCGTGCGCGTCGAGGTCGCGCTGCACGCCCGGGTCTTCCAGGTCGGTGAAGTCGACGTGCACGCGGAGACGGTTGCACCCACGGCCGACGTCTCGCGCGGGAGTCTCGCGGTGCCGCGCGCCGCGACGGAGCTGTTCGTAGGGCACGACTTGATCGACGCCGTCGCCGTGGTTCCCGGAGTGCTCGTGACGGGCGAGCGGATCTACATCCGTGGACTCGAGCAGACGCACGTCACGGCCACTGTCGACGGCGTTCCCGCGACGGATCCCGTCTCTGGGCGGTGGATCCTGCCGCCACCACAGTCCCTTTCCGGAGCCGAAGTCGTGGCGAGTGCCATGGTCTCTGAGTCGGTGCCCGCGATCGGTGGTCTTCTCGCGATGCAGCTCGCTTCCGGTGTCGGGCCGCTCCGTGGGAAGCTCGTCTACGGAAGTGACCGAGTCGGGACCGTGCCCTCGGACGCGCGCGACACCGACACGGTCACGCTCTCCATCTCCGGGGAAACGCCCATCTACGGCCTCTCCCTATCGGCTGCCTACCGCGGAACGGCGACGAATGGCCCGCTCTCCTACGATCGTGCCCTCGTCTCGCAGTCGTTCCTCGGAAGCTCTGCCTGGGGGAAGCGGATGCAGGGGCAGGAGGGGTTCTCGGCCAAGCTCTCCTGGTCGCGTCCGCGCACCTGGCGCGTGGACGGGGCCGTCGTCACCACCGACGAGAAGAGGAAGGCCTACCACCACCACTACTCCCGGAGCGGTTGGGTCACGTACGTGGAGAGCCTGGACGAGTACTCCGAGTTCGTGGAGGGCGAGCCTGACCCAGACGACGTCTTCTACGAAGGTCCGCGCCACGTACCGACCGAGACCCTCGACTCCACGCTCCTCTTCCTGAACGGCTCGTTCCAACCGTGGACGTCACTCGATCTGGGACTTCGTGTCTTCCACACCCGGCACGAATCGGAAGTCGCGCTCGACAGTGCCAGGTTTCGCGATCCGCGCAGTCTGATCGAGTGGTGGCGGGAGTCGATCACCCGAGCGAACCACCAGGTCGGTTGGTTCTTTGCGGTCCAGGGAGACCTTCCGACCTTCCGATGGTCCAAGACTCGCGAGACGGGCGCATCTCTCGTGGGTACCTATCGGCCTTCGGACGCACACCGGCTGAGATTCGGCCTGAGCGAGACCCGCGGACGTCACTGGCTGGTCAAGGCCTTGGATGCGCCGGAGTACTACTACGGTTCGTTCGACGAGTCCCTGGGCTCGCGGGACGTCTCTTCCTACGTCGAGGAGACCTGGAGGAGCGATGCGCACTCCTGGCTCCGCCTGTCTCTCCGGCAGCTGACGAGGAAGCTGACGCTCTCCGGCGGAAGCGTGGAGCGGACGCGCTTCGCGCCCGCGATCGCCTTCCACCAACCGATGTCGGCGACCGACGCACTCAATGTCGAAGTAGGGCAGACGTATCAGTTCCCAGTGCTCGAGAACTCCTTCCTCGCGAGCACCGTGAACGAGAGGATTCCGAACCTGGGTGCGGAGCGGGCCCGCTACGTGGAACTCGGCGTGCAGCGGTACTTCTCGCGGCAGCTCGTCGCCTACGTGGGAGCCCATCTCCGCGAGTATGCCGATGTCGTCTTCCGCGAGAACTCCGTGCCGGACTACGCCGCGATCCTTCCGCCGACCGAGTCGACTCCATACTCGCTCTCGACGCGCGAGATTCTCACCGTGCTCGACTACCAGTTCGGAACCCGCCTGATCGGGCAGTCGAGTCTCGTGCTCTCCGAACGACGGCGGAGGTCTCGTCGGGGTCGGACTACGAAGTGCCGTGGAGCCGCCGAACGTACGCCCGCTCCTGGATCGGCTACCGGAGTGCGCGGGGTCTTTCCGCGACACTCACCGGCTCGTGGGACTCCGGAAGCCCCTACGACTTCTGCCTCCTCGCACGATGCGCGCCCTCCGAGCGGAAGAGCGGCCGTCTCCCGAGTTACGTGGGCTTGGACCTCGCGGGAGCGTACCGCCGCGCGATCGGGAAGTACGGACTCGAAGCCAGCGTCCAGGTCCGCAACCTGCTCGATCTCGACACGCCGACGTTCGACTTCTCCGTCGCGCCCATGCTCATCGGAAGCGAGAACTTCCTCGCCTACTGGGCCGAAGCCGGAGATCCGAACGGCTACATGGCGGGAGGGGCGCTCCACCCACAGAAAAACCCCGAGACACGTGTCCCGGGGCGTTCCTGGCTCGTCGCGCTCGGCGTGACGTTCTGAATCGTCGGCTCCAACTCGCTGTCGGTCTCGCCGCCTTCCGGCTCGCCGCCTTCCGGCTCGCCGCCTTCCGGCTCGCAGCTTCCCGGCGCGCCGCCTTCCGGCATGCCGCCTTCCGGCGTACTACCTTTGGTCTCGCCGCATCCGGGGCCTGCTAGCGGAGCAGCGTCATTGCCTTCTGTCCCACCGGGTGTGAGTCGACCTCGAGTCGGTAGAAGTAGACTCCGCTCGGACACGGCGCGCCGCTCTCGTCACGTCCGTCCCAATCTGCCGTGTGCGAACCCGCCGCGAGCGAACCATCGGCGAGCGAGCGGACGATCCGGCCGGAGACGTCGAACACGCGCAGGCGAACATCGGCAGCCCGCTCGAGAGAGAACCGGAGGTTCGTCGCGCCCGCAAACGGGTTCGGCGCGTTCTGGGCGAGTTGGGTTCCGACTCCGTTGCCGTGACCGTCGGCGACGTCTGCCGGATCGTTCGACGGCACGGTCAGGACGGCGATCCCTCGGCTCGCGCAGGCGAGCCAGATCTCGTATCCGCCGGGCACCGGCCGCACTTCCGCATCGTCGATCTGAGCGTGCGGTAGTCCGTCGGCGATCCGGACAGTTCCAAACTCGGTGCCGTCGTACCAGCAGAGTGCCCACTCCACTCCCGTCGAGAGGAAGTTGGAGAACCAGAGCTTCCCGTCCGGAGACACGAGGAGTGGCGTGATGTACTCACCGGGGATGTCCGAGTTGCCGGGGTAGAGGCGCTGATACGTGCCGCTCGTCGCATCCACGCGATAGAGTCCGTTCGTCGTGCCGACCCAGGCGACTCCACCTGCGTCCGCGACCGCGCCGAGTAGGGCGTCTTCCTGGGTGTTCAGTCCCGCGAGCTGGTTCACCCTTCTCGCGAACCGATAGGTTCCGTCAGTACGCGCGACCTCGTTGCTGGCACAGGCCCAGACCGTGGCCGGGCGTTCGGGATCGCGCGAGATACTGTTGCCCCAGCCCTCGATCCCGACGCTGTGGAAGCCGGTTTCGTCGTGGTAGCGGAGACTGAAGTACTCGCCGGTCGACCAGATCCGCCCATCACTGTCTTCGACCAGACCCATCGATGTCGTCGCACCCGAGTCGAGGATGTCGTAGTCCGTGCCGTTCCATTCGGCCACGCCGTTGAACGTCGGATTGAAGACGACCTGTCCGTTCGAGGGACGCACCGTGATCTGGTCCGCATTGTCTGCGAGGAAGGGCCAGTCCTCTCCGAGTCCGTAGTGGTACTCGTTGTGGCAATGCCAGCGCGTTCCGTCGAACTTCGAGATGCCGCCGATCCCCGGGGCCGCGTTGGCCGTGGTCCAGACGTCGCCGTTCGGTGCGAGTGAGATGTCCCAGAGGAAGTTGTCCATCTGCGACGTGTTCGTGATCCGGTAGCGCTGCCACTGGCCGGTTTCCACCGACCGCATCGCAGCGCCGCCGATTCCACTCACCCAGACGTTTCCGATCTCGTCGATGTCGACCGCGTAGGTGAATCCGCCACTCCGCCAGATGCCGTAGTTCGTCCAGCTCGTGCCGTCGAATCTCCAGACGTTGCTTCCGCCGTCGACCAGGAGCGCCTGGCCGTTGCCGAAGGCGCGGAAGGCCCAGATGTCGTCTCCGATGCCGCCGCCCGGCTCGGGCGGGTTCGCCCAGGTGCCGTCCACGCGACGGTAGTCCAGCTTGTACGGATCGGATCCGTCGATGTAGCGCGCGAACCAGGTGTTCCCGACGGCGTCGGTCGCGTGGCTCTTGGGGATCGAGCGGGCGTCGCCCCCCATGCTCGTGAACGTCTCCGTTGTGCTGTCGTAGCCGATCAGTCCGATAGCACCCTCGTTCTCGACCCACACCGTGTAGCCACCGCCCGGCTTCGGCTGGATGGCGATCTGGTCGGCCGAGTTCCAGGAGGGCCACCCGTTCTGCGTGCTGACCCAGTTCCAACGCTGCCATGTCCCGGTGCTGGGATCGAGCTGCGCGAGTCCACCCGTCCCCCAGCCGACGGGTCGTGCCGAGAACCACACCGTGCCGTCCGGCGCGACCGCCGCGTTGGTGACGAAGCCTGGGGGAATCGCCGAGTTGGAGGCGGTGTAGCGGACGAACGAGTCCGGACCGACGGCCGGGTCGAAGTAGAGGGCGCCACGCCACATGGCCATCCAGAGTCCGCCGTTCCCGTCCGGCTCGATGTCCGAGATCCGACTGTCCCCGACGTTGGCGGGGTCCCCGATGATGGAGTAGTCGATGTTCGAGTAGTTCTCCCAGCGGTTCTCCGACTGGACGAACTTGGAGAACCCGCCCTCCTCGAAGAGCGGGTCGTAGCCGCCGATCCACGGGTCGCCGTCCGGACCGACGTAGAGGGCGTCGCTGTAGTCGCCCATGATCCCGGTGTTGCCCGGCCGGTACATGCGCCAGCTCGCGCCCTCGGGAAGCGCTGCGACCGCGAAGTCGGACTCCAGAACTCCAAAGATAGCTAGTAGAGAAAGGGTTACGAACGCCGCGCGCCGTGACATCGAGGTCCTCCGAGGACGATAGGGGGTGACGAATCTCATGATGTTACCACTTCTGTGGACGGAATCCTGCGCCTCCATCAACTATGGTTGACAGGAGGATGTCCTGATTTCATATGCAAGGAACTTTGCATATAAGAACACACTCGGAGTGGAGATGCAATGCCGGTCTGATACATGCTTCTCGCGACGCGAATCACAAGAGTTGCCCGAAATCATCCGCGGTCCGGAAGCGCATATGCCGCGCGGAGCATGGGTCGGGGGATAGCCAGGGGCGGGCCGGAGCCCGCCCTCCAGGGCTGAGTCAAGGCCCGCCCCCGGAAGGGCAGGGTCGAGGCGCACCGCCGACGGAGGCGGGTCAGATGCTGTGGATGGTCTTCTCGAGTCGGTGGCGGGCTTCCTGCATCAGCTCCTCGAGCCCGGTCTGATCCGGCACGAACTGGATCATGGCCGCTGGATCGACGATCCAGACTTCCGAGCCGCCGGAGTCGTTGTCGGAGACCACCACGTTGCAGGGGAGGAGAAGGCCGATCTCGGGGCGCTGTTCGAGCGCGCGATGCGCGATCTCGGGATTGCAGGCACCGAGGATCGAGTAGTTGCGGAAGTCCTTCCCCAGCTTCTCCTTGATGGTGGACCGGACGTCGATCTCCGTGATGACTCCGAAACCGTTTTCCTTGAGTGCGGCCTCGACTCGGCTACGGGCCTCGGCATGTGAGACTCCGTCGAGAGTTCTCTGAAAGGCCATCGACTGCATCCGTTCCTCCTCCTGGCTCTTCTCACCTGCAACGGCTCGGGTCCGAGGCCCGTCCCTCATCGTCTCGTTCGTTCCATGTCCAGTGATCCGTCCGTCCGGACGGTCGCACGGATCTCGATCGGTCACCTCCTCCAGATGCTGTTGGCGGGACCTGAGCAACGCGGTTTCCGACCGTCCCGTCGGGCCGGCTCGAAATCGTCGCGGGCGTTTCGGTCGTTCGGGCTTGCGGCCAATTGGCCCGCCTGGAGGCGACACGGAATCCACGTCACTTCTTGAGGTACTCCCCCAACCGCTCGAGTGCGGGCAGCAGATCCTGGTGCAGCCCCAGGTAGGGACGGAAGAGGTCGCCGACCTTGGCCAGGCGCTGCGGGACGTTCCGGATGTGGAAGTCCGCGGGAGTGAACGGCGACTCGAGTTCCTCCCAGTGGAGAGGAGTCGACACCGTCGCGCCCGGTTTCGGCCGGACCACGTAGGCCGGTACGACCGTCTGTCCCTGCCGGTTCTGCAGGAAGTCGACGTAGACTTTGCTCTTCCGGTGACGCGTCACCCGCTCCACCGTTGCGATGTCCTTCTGTTCCTTCGCGACGACCCGGGCGAGCGCCTCGGCGAATCCACGTGCCTGGTCGTAGTCGTAGCCCGGCGCGATCGGAATGAAGATGTGGAGCCCGGTCGACCCGGAGGTCTTGAGCCCCGCTCGGAGCCCGATCGCGTCGAGGATCTTCTTCACCGCGCGCGCGATCTTCACGACGTCGGTGAACGGCGCCTCCTTGGGATCGAGATCGATGACGGCCCAGTCCGGCGAGCCCAGGGTCGGCCGGTGCGAGAGCCAGGGGTGGAGGTCGATGCTCCCGAGGTTGATGAGGTAGAGGAGACTCGATCGGTCCGTCACCACCATGTGCGGAACGTCGCGCTCCTTGCTGCCGGAGGGGATCGGGATCGTGTCGAACCACTGCGGCAGATGGCCGGGGGCCTCGTGCTGGTAGAACGCCTCGCCCTCGATCCCGTCCGGGAACCGGTAGAGATGGACCGGGCGATCGATCAGGTAGGGGAGGATGAACTCCGCGATCTGCTCGTAGTACGCGACGAGGTCGCCCTTCGTGAAGCCCTCGTCCGGCCAGTACACCTTCTTCAGGTTCGTGAACCGGATCCGTTCGTCCTTCGGCTTGAGATGGATCCCCTCCGCGAGCGCTTCTCCGAGGGAACGGCGCCGGGCGTCTCCCACCGGGAGCACCGGGATCTCCACCCAGTCCTTGCTCTTTCCACTCTCGTAGGACGACGTCGTCCGCTTGCCGATCATGAGCGTGAGGCCCGACTGCGACATCGCACGCGCGAGGGTCTCGCCGTTCCCGGGAACGTGATCGACGAACTGCAGCGTGCGAAGGGTCGGGAGGATCGACGCGAGCTGCGCCTTCCGTTCGATGAGCGGGACGGCGCGGACGTCGTACTCCTCGAAGTAGATCATGTCGAAGACGTAGATCTGCACCTGCCTCTCGTTCGTGCCGAGGAGGCGCTCCTCGAGAGCCACCGAGGACGGACGCCCCCCATCGTCGAGTGCGACCATCATGCCGTCGATCACGACCCGCTCCGCGCGGATCTTTCTCGCGTCCCGCACGACCTCCGGGAATCCGGCCGCGATCTCCTTCTTTCCGACGCGGATCTCGATCTCGTCCGCCTGCTTCACCAACCAGACGCGCTGCCCTTCGAACCCCATCTCGAAGAGCCAGTCGGGGTCCGCGAAAGGCTCGGTGAGACGCTTCCCAGGCAGCATCGGCTTGGGGTCGGACAACGTGCGGGCCGAGCGTGCCGCAGACTTCGCACGGTTCGGCTTGCCGACCTCTTCGCGGTCGGATGCCGTGCCTTCTGTCGCCTCGGGTCCGGTCGCCGCACCTGTTCCCTCGGGCCCGGTCGCGGCGGTTCCGAACGCTTCGCCTTCGTACGTTCGTGCAAGGAAAGACGTCTCGGTCTCAGGGTCCGACCAGGGCATCGCCGCGGGAACCGCCGCCTGGAGATCGGCACCCGCCGACTCCTCGGCCGACCGTGCGTAGGGGTCGCGGGACTTGAAGAGGAGCCAGCCGTGCTCTTCCTTCTTCGTCTTCACCATGTGCCACTCGCCACGGAGCCGGCGGCCGTAGAGGATCAGTTCCAGCTTGCCCTTCGGGACGCCCTGCTCGGCGTCGCGGTTCCGGAACGTGTACGTGCCACGATCCCAGATCGTCATCGTGCCGGCGCCGTACTCGCCCTTTGGGATGACTCCGTGGAAGTCCTCGTACTCGATCGGGTGGTCTTCGGTCTGGACCGCGAGCTTCTTCTCCTGGGGGTCGTAGGAGAACCCCTTCGGCACGGCCCAGGAGCGCAGCACACCGTCCATCTCGAGGCGCAGGTCGTAGTGGAGTCGCCTCGCCTCGTGGCGGTGGATCACGAAGACCCGCCGTTCCTCGGCCGGTCCGGAATCGTCAGCGGGACCGGCCGGCGGTTCGGGCGTCCGGTCGAAACGGCGCTTTCGCCGGTATTCCTCGATGTCGCGGGGCATGGGTCCGGAGAATACCATTGCTCGCCACCCGGTGACGGGTGCTGGACGAGATCGGGCGAGGGGAGTAGATAGAGAGAGCGACTGCGGAGGGGCGGCCGGCCCCAAAGGCGAGGAGCCGAGCCTCCGCGCGGGCGACGTCGGAGAGACAACATCGATGAACCTCATCCTGCTGGAAGAGACGGACTTCGTCGACGAACGAACCGCTCATCTCACCGGACCGGCGTACGTGCACGCCCGCCAGACCCTGGGCATCCGCGTCGGCGATGCGATCCGGGTCGGCCGGATCGGCGGCCTCATCGGTGTCGGACAGGTGCTCCGGATCCGGGACGATCTCGCGGTGCTGCGGGTCGAACTCGAGGAGGAGCCTCCGGCGAAGCTGCCGCTGACCGTGATCCTCGCCCTTCCCCGGCCGAAGCGGTTCCGAAGGATCCTGCGCACCGTCGCGGAACTCGGTGTCGCCGAACTCATCGTGATGAACGCCTACCGGGTCGAGAAGAGCTACTGGCAGACGCCACTCCTCCGCGACGAGCGGGTACGGGAGTACCTGCGGGAGGGGCTCGAGCAGGCCAGGGACACGATCCTTCCCAAGGTGGTCAAGAAGCGGCTCTTCAAGCCGTTCGTCGAGGACGAACTGTCGCGGCTGCTCGTGGGACGCCGCGGGCTCGTCGCCCATCCCGGGACCGCCGTCGCCGTTCCGCAGGTGGACGACGAACCGGTCACGCTGGTCATCGGCCCGGAGGGAGGGTTCCTGCCCTACGAGCTCGCCAAGCTCTACGAGACCGGGCTCTCTCCGATCGATCTCGGGGAGCGGATCCTGACCGTGGAGAACGCGCTCGTCGTCTCCGTGGCTCGTCTCTTCCGCTGACGCACGCCGCCTACGGCAGCGACGGCGCACGCACCCGACACCGATGCCTGACGGGACGGCGCACACACCCGTTGCTGTCGCACCCGCCAGATGTCGGTGCGTAGCGCCGACGCACACACTCGGCGTCACCGCACGACGTGGATCGTTCGCGTCTCGAGGCCGGCCGTGGTTTCCACACGTGCAAAGACCGTCCCCGTCGGGACGAGGGCGCCCGAGTCGTCGCGACCGTCCCACTCGACCGGAAGTGTGTGCGGGGCGAGCGAGCGGATCCTTCTCCCATCCACGCCGAAGATACCGATCCGGACGACGCGCTCGCTCGTCGCGAGTCCCGCACCGTCCCACGCGAGCCGCACCGGGCCGGGCGTCGGGTTGGGAAACGCCGCGAGCTCCGAGCGGCCGGATGTTTGCGGTTCGCCACCTTCCGTGACGTCGGACGGTTCGCACGGTGCGGTGAAGACGTGGAGCGCGTCCGAGTCGACCACGTAGACATGGCTTCCCAGATCGGCGATCCCGATTCCACCGACCGTGGGAGTCGCGCCAGATGCGACGTACTCGAACGCACCGTCGTCCTCGAGCAAGTGGAACCCGCCATCCGCGTTGAGGCTCACGATCCGGCCGTTTGGGCCGATGCTGAGACCCGTCCGGTACCACGCCCCTCCGAACGCGTGGATTCCGAGTGACGCCCGGAGGTCGAGCTGCGTACTCCACGCGGACGCTTCCCGCGGGCCGGTCGTGTAGACCGCGGTGTCCGTACAGATGACGTCGCTGATCGGCGAGGAGATCGCGGTCTCGCGCCAGATCGGTACACCCGGAGTGGAGTAGTCGTAGTGCTCGAGGACGCCCACACCCTCGAATGTGGCCGCGAGGTAGAGATCACGGCCCCGTGCGGCCAGCGACTCGATCGCGTAGGTGGAAATCGGTGTCGCGCTGATGAGCACGGGCTGCGTAGGGACCGAAACGTCCACGACATAGAGCCCGTTCCCGAAGGTGACGTAGACCAGCCCCCCGTCCGCGGTGGCGATCTGGCCCGACACGCCCGGGACGGAACCGATCACGGCGGGGGAGGATGGAACGCTCACGTCGACGACGTCCAGTTCGTCGTTCGCGACCACGTAGAGGTACTCGCCGTCCGAGCAGAGCGACTGTGGAAGCGAGAGAGGGAGTGACCCGTCGAGGATGGGGAAGACGGGATCGCTGACGTCGAGGAGCTGGAGTGCCGTGTCCCGGAGAATGGCGAGATGGCTGCCGAACCGTGTCAGATCCCGAGCCGCGCCGAACTCCGGCAGCGACGCGACCGGCTCGGGAGAGGTGCCGTCTCCCAGCTCGAGGATCTGGAGTCCGTCTTCGAATGACGCGAGGTAGGCGAAGCCGTCTTCGATGACTCCTCCGAGACATCCGGCCGAGCGCGAGAGAGCCATCACCGTGGGGGCCTCGGGATCGGCGATGTCCACGATCCGGCAGGCGCTGAGGCCTCCGACGATCGCGAGGCCGTCTCCGATCGCGATCCCCTCGGCACCCGTGAACGAGAGGCCCGCCACTTCCGCCGGCTCGTCCGGATCCGCCAGGTCGAAGACGTGGACGCCGGTCGAAGTCGAGACGCCGTAGAGGTACCCACCATCGATCGCGAGGCCATAGACGTTGGGCATCGACTCTCCGGCCCCGATGTAGGCGGGCTCGGTTGGGCTCGAAACGTCCACCGTGAAGAGACCGTTGATGCGGGAGACATAGGCCCGGTCCCCTTGGGCGACAACCCGATGGCAGTCGCCGGGGAGTGTCGCGACGACCGAGGGTGTGTCCGGATCGGCGATGGAGAGGACGCGGAGGCCCGTCCAGCCGGCGACATAGGCGTAGTCGCCGTCCACGGCGATGTCCACGAGATCCGACGGATCGATCCCGCCGATCGATCCGCGCGGCGCGAGTTGCCCCGTCGGGAGAACCTCCACCACACGAACGCCGGCGTCTTCGACCAGGTAGACGAAGTCACCCTGTGCTTCGAGCCTGCGGGGATTGCCCTCGAGCTGGTCCCGGAGCTGTGCGGTGCCCGGCGACGTGATCTCGTACGATGAGAGCCCCCAGTAGAGGTCCGGAACGAGGAGGAACGGCCCGACCTGAGCGAGGTCGAACGAGCCCTGCTCGTTTCCGCCGGGGACGTACTGGAAAGGGGAGAGACCGTTCGACCAGCGCAGGTGGCCGGCGCCGTCGCAGGCCGCGTTCGTGACGGATACGGCCGAGAGCGTGAGCAGGACGGGTGCCGCGATTGCGGCGATCGGGAGTCGGAATGAGCGCATGCGTTGTGTTCCTCGCCGGTTCGGATCGATGGTCCGAGTCCCCCAGCCCCAGACGATACTAGACGCGCCGGACGGACCGCTCAGGGGTCACGCCGATTCGTCGACCAAGCGTGATGGCGTCTCGGCGACATCGAGCCGTTCCGGGCTTAGGGGAGAGCCGGCGTTCCGGGCCGCGACGGAGCTGGATCTCGGGAGGCCCACAGGTGGCTGGGGTGTGTATGCTGTCCGGGAGGGGGAACGGGCCGCCCTCGGGGCGACGGACAGCGCCCGGTGCAGACCCAGCCCGGATGTGACGTAGGTTCGGGGGAGGAGGAAAGGCCAATGGAGCCCAGTCCACAATCGGTCGTCGAATCGTTCCTCGAGGCTGCGAACCGGCACGACGTCGAGGCCGCCCTCGGCTGCCTCGCCGATGACTACATCTATCGGGAAGCCGGGTCGCTCGAGGGGATGGACCGCGAAGCGATGGCCGATCTCCTCTCCTGGGACGAGGTGATCCAGAGCCGTGCCCACTACGAGGCGCTCGAGTTCGAGGGCGAGGAGATTCGGGGGGTGTTTTCGGAGACCAACCAGCTCTACAGGGCTCTGGGCATCCCGAGGACCAGCTGTCAGCTCACGTTCCGTGTCCGGGACGGCAAGATCTCCGAGCAGGTCATCGAGCAGGTGCTGGGCGAGGGACCGACCTTCGAGGAAGCGCTGTCTCCCTTCCTCGAGTGGCTCGACGAGGCCGATCCGGACCAGGTGGAGGAACTCCTACCGGACGGGGCGATCGTCTTCACGCCCAAGATGGCGAAGCGCTGGCTGAAGCTGCTCGACCGCTGGCGGGCCGACGGCGCGCCCGGGCGGATCGGGGCCTGAGAGGACGTCCAGCGGGCCGACAGTGCAGCGGGGCGGCGACGCCGCCACCCCCGACGACGATCTCGACGCCGACGACGATCCCGGCCCCGACGCCGATCCGCAATCTCCCGACCACAACCCTCGTGAACCAACGAAAGGCCGACCGGACTTGAGGTCCGATCGGCCTTTCTCTTTGCGGGGAGGCCCGTTAAGCGATTACTCGCCAGGAGTCGGGTGGGCGATCTTCTTCGCCATCTCCTCGAAGTTGAACTCCTTGAAGGTCGGGCTCTTCTCGTTGTGACACGTACGGCAGAGAGCCTCGGTCGGCATGATGAGACCAGCGGCGATGCTCGCAGCCTGGTCTTCCATCGTCTTCTTGCTCTTGTACTCAGAACCGGCGCCGTGGCAGCTCTCGCAGCCGACGCCCTCTTCCTTCGCATACTTCGGTCCGAACATCTCGGCCGCGGCGCCATGGCCGGTCACGTGGCACTGGAGGCACTCTCCCGCTTCCTGCGGGTTGCCTTCGATGCCGGCGGCCTTCGCAGCTTCCGCAGCTTCCGGGGTCCCGAGGACCTCGAACGCCTTGGCATGCTTGCTCTCCATCCACTTGCCGTACTGGTCGCCGCTCTTCTCCGACTTGTGACACATCTTGCAGCCGTCGACGCCGAGGAAGGTGGCCTTCATTTCGGTAGCGTGGCCGACGACGTCGGTCACAGGCTTGTCTTCGGCTGCCGTAATGCTGGCGACGGTAATGCCCAAAGCCGCCAGCGTCATGAGCCCAACGAGTTTCCGCATTGTGCGCTCCCTGAGATTCAAGGTTCCTTCAGGCCCTCGGGCCCGTACTAGACGGGGCTCACTCGCTCCCCACGGCCGCTTATAGAACACCAGACGGTCCGAAAGGTCCATCGGACATTCCGGCTAGGCGGGTACGTGAATCCCCGTACTCTTCCTCTCCTGCTTCTGCCGAGGCCCAGTCCAATCGTGCCTCTTCTCTGCGACATAGGAGGCGATGACCAGGAGGGCCATGAAAGCCCCGGTATAGTAAACCCAACCCGGCATCCCCGTCGCCTCTCCAGACCCATAAGAGTGCAGTCCGGTCAGCAGATAATTGACCCCCAAGTAGGTCATGATGACCGACGAGATCGCGACGAAGCTTGCTGCCGCTAGTACCCAAGGCCGATTGAGCGCCGGGATATAGCGGAAATGAACGACGGTGGCGTAGACCAGGATGGTGACGAGCGCCCAGGTCTCCTTCGGATCCCAGCCCCAGTAGCGCCCCCACGACTCGTTCGCCCAGACGCCGCCGAGCAGCGTGCCGACCGAGAGCATGGCGAGTCCGGCGACGAGCACCCGCCAGAGGAGGGTCGTCATCTCGAGGACGGCGCGGCGAACGCGATCGGCGCCGGGACGCTTGAAGAGGTGGAGGATCAGGATCGTCATGCCCATGGTGGCGGCGAGGCCGAGGAGCGAGTAGCTCGCAGTGATCACCGTCACGTGAATGATGAGCCAGTAGGACGCGAGCACCGGAACGATCGGGCTGATCGCGGGGTCGAACGTCGGGAGCATGGCCACGCCGAGGATCACCAGCACGAGGAGGGCCGAAAGGCCGGCGCTGGACCCGCGACGATCCCGGTACTCGTACCAGAGCCCCGCGATCGCGGTGGCGAGGCTGATGAAGATGAGCGACTCGTAGCCGTTGCTGAGCGGAGCGTGTGAGCTCGCGGTCCAGCGGAGGATGTAGCCGAAGAGGTGGAACAGCACTGCGATGGTGTAGACGACCATCCCCGTGGCGAAGAGCGGGTGCCGGGGTGGGTAGTGCGGGTCCTTCCGCTTCGCGAGTCCCCACACGTAGGCGATCCCCATCACCACGAGCGCGAGGCCGTAGAGCGCCATGACGCGCATGAACGGGTTGAACTGGTTGAGCCAGATCTCCGAGCGAACCTTGGAGTCACTCGGCATCACCTTCTCCCCGAACTGCCTCTGGAGCTGCTCCAGGGCGGGCACCGCTGTCGCGACCGCGGCCGCGTCCCCGTGGGCCATACCCTCGGTGAGTTGGGCGTACGGCGCCTGGAACTGATCCCGTTGCGCGGCGGGGAGGCTGCCGAAGACGTCGACGCCGAGCCAGCTGTCGTTCGCATGGTCGGGGACGGGGAAGATCTTGAACGTCTGCCCCTGGATCGAGAGCAGGAAGAGGTTCAGGCGGTCGTCGAAAGCGAGCAGCTTTCTCTGCGCCTTGGACCGTTCGCGATCCGGAGTCCGATGGGCCAGTTCGACCTCGCTCTGGATCCGGTAGTTCCCCTGCGCATCGAAGACGCTCGCGGCGGATACGTAGGAGACGGAGGAGTCGATGCCGAGGATGTTCTTGAGCCCCGGGTTCCGGACCTTGAGGAGCGGGTAGTTGAACCAGTACCGGGGTTGGGCGACCCAGCTGAGGTAGAGCTCGACCGGGTCCCAACCTTCGAAGTGCGACTTCTTCGTCACCTTGACGACCATCTCGCGCGCATACGTATCGAGGGGCTTCATCCGTCCCTGGTAGTCCTGGACGATGAGGTGGCGCGCCTCGTCGACGGTATCGGCGCTGAGGAACGGCGTCGGCGTGCCCGAGTGATCGTGCCCCTGTGCCTGGGCATCCGCGGCCATGGCGGGCGCTCCGAGCAGGACGAGGCCGAGGGCGACTGAGCCGACCGACTGTGCCGCCTTGCGGGTCGCCGGCTTCTGGATCCGCTGGGTCATCGGCTGAGGGTTGCGGTTCCAGAGGAGGCCGCGGCTGAGTGTGATCATGAAACCCAAAGTCATGAGGATGTACCCCACGTAGGTCGGCCACTTTCCGGGATCGTGATTGACGGAGAGCACCGTGCCCTTCCGATCCTGGTCGTAAGACGACTGGAAGTGCTTGAAGCCGCGGTACGTCAACGGGTGGTTCATATAGATACGGACCGGCTTGCCCTCGATCCCGTGCGCGGGGTCGGAGAGGCGGACGTGGCTCTCGAAGCTCGCCGGGTTGTTGCTGCCCGGGTACGTGACGAGCACGAAGTCGTCGAGGTGGACCTGATAGCCGACGGGGATGCGGATCGGACCGATGGCCACCTGGACCGTGCGGTCGCCGATCTGGAGGTCCTGCGGTCCGTTCTCCACCGGGATGAGTTCCTCGACGCGGTTCCCCTGGGAGTCTGCGATCTCGACCAGGGCGCCGGCGGGTGCGTTCTGATTCATCGAAGCTCCACGTCCCCAGGATGCGGCCTTCCAGGCCTTGTCCAGCTGGAATCCGAATCCGCTCGCCTGGAGCGTCGCGCCGTCGGCGAGCGAGAACGGTGTTCCCGCGTCGACGGGTTGGGCGCCTCCTCCCATGTGGCCCGCGCCTGACGCTCCGACTTGAACGGGGAACTCCGCGGTTCCCGTGACGGAGCCCTGGTCGTCGATCCGGAGGTAGAGGTTCCTCGACCACTCGTAGGTCAGGGCGAGGTCGTGCGCGGAGCCGCTCAGCGAGTCGCCCATGACGAACCCGGCATGAAGGGCGAAGTGTTGCTGCGAGAACGTGCGGCCCTCGGGAGTCACGACTTCGAGCTTCAGTGCGGGGTTCCGCATCGGCGAGTTCGGGTCCGCGGCCTGCCCCACCTTGAAGTCGGGGTTGAGCTCGGTGACGCGAATCCGCTGTCCGCCCAGCGTAAACTCGGCAGGCAGTTCGTTCGGCACCGCGAAGTCCTGCGACTCGCCGCCGAGCTTGGCCCGTACGACGCCCCGGCCCGCCACCTCGCTCGTGGCCGGAATCTGCGCGCTGCCGAGGAAGTGGACCTGCGTGTCGCCGAGGTTCTCCACCGTGCCGGGCGTCAGGATGAGCGACCGGGCCGCGCCTTCCACGACGGTCGTGAGCTCCAGTGTCGGGGCACCGTTCGGATCTGCCTGGAGCGTCCGTTCCATGTGCGGCCAGTACTCCTTGATCGCTGCTTGGAACGTCTCGTCTCCGACCGTGAGCGAGCGACGGATGTTCTGTGTGCCCGGCTTGTAGAGGTTGACCTCGCTGCTCGCCTCACTGCCGCCGACTCCCAACGTGAGGTGCTCTTCGCGCGAGTAGATGAAGTCGCTCGAGCTACCTTCGCGGATGGTCATCACGCCTTCGTATCCGAAGAAGCGGGTCACACCGGCCCCGATCAGGATCACGATCACAGAGAAGTGCGTGATCATGAAACCGATCTGCGTGCGCGGGAACGGCCACCGCAGGAGGAACATCACGATCATGTTGATCGCGAAGAGGATGAGGAGCCCTTCGAACCATCGCGTCCTGTAGACGAGGGCCTGGGCATAGGCGGTGCCCTGGGCCGATTCGATCAGCGTCGCGGTCGCGGTCACGACGGCGAGGATCATCAGGACGACGAGGGTGAGCTTCACCGATCCGAGGAGGCGGAGGGCGGGGTTGCTGCGAATGTCCACGATCGACCTCGATCTCTGCTCATACCGAGCTGGGGTTCCAGATGCTTCGTTGAATGACACTTAGTCTATTGAGACCGCGTGTTCCCGCAACTCCGCAACTGTGCAGTCCCTTGTTTCGGGAAGTACGGACGTACGGCCCCAAGGGGCCCAAAGGGGCGGGCCGGTCAAGTTGTTGTGAGGTGGGCGAATAGGGGATGATCCGTCGGCCGGGAAGACGAGAGCCCTTCCCACGGTCGGGAAGGGCCCTGTGACGATTCGTTCGGCGCGCACCCTGTCGCCGCCATTTCCCACTCGCCTTCACTCGGCGTGGGGAGGAGGCAGCAGGCCGGTGCCTCTCAGTGCGTCCGGATCTTGTCCGTGTGACACTCGACGCAGAGGCGGCCGTTCCGGTCTCCCTGGAGCATGTACTCGAAGTTCGATCCGTGCGCGAAGTGACAGCTGAGACAGTCCACGTCCTTGCCGGTGCGCGGGTCGATGACGCCCTCGCCGATCGGATGCATGACGTGCTCGGAGAATGGGTGACAGCTCGCGCACCGCTTCTCGGCGATCTTCGTACCGCGCTCGTCCGCCACGATGTGAGGATCGTGGCACGTCGCGCACATCTGGCCGTTCTCGTCCTTCGGGTGCGTGAACTTGGAGGTCGTGGCCTGCTCTACGACCGAGTCGTGACACTCCGCGCACAGCTTGTCACGCGTCGAAGGCATGAGCCCCGCGAACCGTGCCGTGTGGGGTTGGTGGCACGATGAGCACGACTTGTCGTCGCCGTCGATCGGGCCGTGTGCCGTGACCTTCTTGAGATCCTGCTGGATGTCCGCGTGGCAGCTGAAGCAGACCGTCTTCTCGTTGCCGGCCAAACGACCGCTCGAAGGAACGTGGCACTTGTTGCAGGCGCCCTTCCCGAACGGGTCGTGGACCAGGGCATGGGTCAGGTGGAGGCCGCCGGACGCATGCGGGTCGTGGCAAGAGGCGCAGTCGACATCCGTGAGCTCGATCCCGTTGTGCTTCGCGATCAGGTCCGGCTTGGACGGAGCGTGACAACGGAAGCAGAGCTTCGGGACGTCCCGGATCAGACCCTTCTCGTTCTCCGTACCGTGCGGATCGTGGCACTTCTCGCACTGGCCGCGGCCGAACGGCTGGTGCACCGTTCGTGCCTTCGTCAGCTCCTGCATGTCCTCGTGGCAGGTGAAGCAGAGAGTGCTTCCCGCTTCCGCGAGGAGAGACTCGTTCTCGGAACCGTGCGCCTGGTGACAGAGCTGGCAGTCGCCCTGCTTCACCGGTGCATGGGCCAGCTCCGGTACCGGATAGAGTTCCTGGAGATCGTGGCAGTCGGCGCAGGCCTGGGCCGTGGTGGCCGGAAGGAGCGACGAGCCCGCCGCCACGTGCGGGTTGTGACAGGCCTGGCACTCACCGTCATCGAACGGGACGTGCGCGACCTTGAAGCCGGACTCGACGTCGTGGCACTGCGCGCACACCTCTCCCGTCGGCGTCCCTTCGTCCAGAGCGTCGTGACAGTCGGCGCAATCGCCGTCCTCGAACGGAGGATGGCTGTTGGCCAGGAAGAGCGACTTCTGCGGCGAGTAGTGCGGCAGGTGGCAGGAGTTACAGTCCATGCCCGCCGCGGCCTTTCCGAGGTGCTTCGTCTGGAAGTCACTCGAACGCTCGTCGTGACAGTCGAGGCAGAGAGCCGCCCCGGCCTTCTTGACGAGGCCCGCCTGGTCACCGCCGTGCGGAAGGTGGCAGTCGAGGCAGTCCCCCTGGGACGGTGCGTGGATCGACTTCGCATCCTTCGGATCGGCGATGTCCGCGTGACAGTTCTTGCAGATGAGAGGGGACGGCGCGGCGAGCAGCGATCCCGCTTCAGAGCGGTGCGGATCGTGGCAGTTGGCGCACTGACCCTTCGCGACCGGCTCGTGCGTGAATGCGAACGCTTCCGTTCCCGTCATGTCGTCGTGGCAGCTCGCACAGAGGTCCTGGGGCGCTTCCGTGAGCATGGCCACACGCTCACCGCCGTGCGGTTCGTGGCAGGTGAGGCACTCGCCGTCGGCGGTCGGAGCGTGGAGCGACCCCTTCGTGCCCGGATCCGCCACGATGTCGCCGTGGCAGCCCACGCAGAGCTCCGCGGAATCCTTCGAGAGCAGGTTCTTGCGCTCTCCGAAGTGCGGCTCGTGGCAGGCGAGGCACTCGCCGGTCGCGACGACTTCGTGCGGATGCGGCAGCGCGTTCATGAGCTTCACGTTGAGGTGGCAGGAGAGGCAGAGGTCCCCACTCTTGCCGAGCAGAAGCGGCTCGTGGCTCGAGCGGTGCGGATCGTGACAGACCGTGCACTCCTGCTTGACCAGAGGCGCGTGCTGCACTTCGCCCTCGTGAGAGGCGACGCTCATGTCGTCGTGGCACGAAGTGCAGAGGTCGTTCGTGTCCGCGACGAGGATTCCCTCGCTGTCCGATCCGTGCGCGTTGTGGCAGGTCGTGCAGTCACCTTCCTCCACCGGCGCGTGGGACCCCGCCTTTCCGGCGCCGACCGGATCGTGGCACTCGGCGCAGACGAGATCGATCCGCTGGGCGAGGAGCGCAGGCTGTGCGCTTCCGTGCGGAACGTGGCAGCTCAGGCACTCGCCTTCTTCCGCCGGAGAGTGAGGCATCTTCGCTTCGGGCTTGTCGTGACACTCGAGGCAGATCGCTTCGCCTTCGGTGGAGGCGACCATGCCCTGCTCGTCCATCGAGTGGCAGGTTTCGCACTCGTTGTCCGCGACCGGTGGGTGGACGGAACGGAGGGCGAGTCCGGGCTGGGTCGAGGAGTGCGGATCGTGACAGAAGTCGCAACGGGCCTTGGTCACGTCGGTGCCGCCGTGGGACTCCTGCAGCTTCTCCAGGCTCCCGTGGCAGGAGAGGCACTGGTCGACCGGTTCGGCCGTGAGGAGCGCGACGTGATCGGATCCGTGCGGGTCGTGGCAGCTCCCGCAGTCGCCTTTCTTCAGCGGTTGGTGGACGTGAGTGCGCTGGAACGGCTCCGGATTGTGGCAGTTGAAGCAGAGCTCCTTCTCGTCCTTGACGAGGAGGGCTTTGTGATCGGACGCGTGGGCGTCGTGGCACTCGAGACAGTCGCCCTTCGAGAGGGGAGCATGGAGATGGCTCGCCTCCATCTTCGCCGAGAAATCGTCATGGCATCCGAGGCAGAGATCCTTGCCGTCCTGCTTGAGGCTGAGGGTGCCGATGAGCCCGTGCCGGTTGTGGCAGCTCTCGCAGTCCGCGTCCTCGAAAGGGGCGTGGACGTGGCCCGACTTCAGCTCTTTCTTGGTCTCTTCGTGACAGTCGAGACATGCCTTCGGCTTGAAACGGTCCTTCGCGGCCGTCGCGGGCATCGCGAAGAGGAGCGCGAGCCCTGCCGAGAACGCCATCGTCAGGCACACCGAGATTCGGCCGTTCGTCATCCTCATGCCTCCCACTTCGGTGCGGACGTCTTCCATGTCGGTTCCATCGTCATCATGATCTCGATCCCTGCATTCCCGGCGAAGCGCCCCTCGGGGCGGCGCCGAGTCTCCTCGGCCGACGGCCCTATGCCCATCCCCACTTCGTATCCGGCGGCTACGGCATGTCCAGAGGACGTCCCAGCCATGCTTCCGTCCGCGCCGCGGTGAGCTGCCTGGCTCCGTCCAGGATCTCGATGTCCGCGTCGTCCCGCAGCTGCTGAATCGCGCGCTGGACGGCTGTCTGCATCTGTTCCTGCCGCATCGCCTGGAGGACGAGATTGCGGCAATCGTTGAGCTGCATCGGCTTCGATTCCTTGACGTCGATGATCTCACCGACGGCCCAGAACTCTCCCATCTCGTGGGGGCCGAAGAACGCGCCCCTCTGGACCTGACTCGCCTTCATGTCGAGATAGCTGGGCTGCATCCACCCCGAGAGGCTCTCCGGCTTGCGCTCTGCCACGGCCGGCGTGTTCGTGGCGAGCCAGTTGAAGGTGGCGCCGTCACTCAACATCTGCCGGAAGGTCTGGGCGGCGGACTCCGTCTTGAAGATCACGCTGTCGACCCGGAACTCCGGTGCGGACCGGAAGGCGTCCAGGTGCTCCTCGTAGTACGCACCGACTTCGTCCTCGGTCGGGGCGAACTTGAAGTCGAGGACCATCCCGAGAACCGTCTCGCGGATCAGCCGACGCTCGAACGCCTCGGCTTCGAGGTCGAGCGCCGGCGTGCTGTCGAACCCGAGTTCGGAGGCTTCGTGACGGAGGAGGAGCTCCGTCACCCACTCGTGCAGCGACTCGTCCCGGAGCTGCGCCGCGTCCGGCTTGTTCGCCAGTCCGTGGAAGTG
Organism: Candidatus Eiseniibacteriota bacterium; assembly: GCA_041390305.1. Taxonomy (GTDB): domain Bacteria; phylum Eisenbacteria; class RBG-16-71-46; order CAIMUX01; family CAIMUX01; genus JACKCR01. The sequence continues at coordinate 8,732 of JAWKQE010000042.1, read as the reverse complement.
CTGGAAGCGGATTTCCATCGTGAAGTCCCTGACCGTCATCGACCTCCATGGCATGGTGACGAGCAAGGCGTCGCTCGTTTGGAGCGCCTGGTTGACGGCGGCGTCGTCCGACCCGTAGTCCAGGGTCGTGAGCAGCGTGCTGTCGATCTTCACGTCGTACTTGTCCATGAGGCTCTGGACATACTGCTCGATCGATCCCATGACGCGGCTTTCCTTGGCCTTCTCGAGGATCGCCAGTTCCATCGCCTCGTTCTGTCCGGCCGTCTCGGATCTCCAGTCCGTGATCGTGAGGATGTGCCAGCCGCGCTCGGTCTCGATCGGCGGAGAGACCTGACCCGGGGACATCGTCTGGAGGACTTCCGAGAACGCCGGGATGAAGAGGTCCTGGCGGGCCCAACCGAGGTCACCACCCGCCTGGATCACCGACGTCGTGTCCTGCGAGTACTTGTCCGCCAGCTCCGCGAAGGGGATCCCCGCCTTCAGGCTGTCGAGCATGGCGAGCGCCGAGGCTTCGTCCTTCCGGAGGATCTGGGAGACACGAAGGATGATCGCAGTTTCGGCGAGCGCGTTTTGTAGCTGCTCGTCTTCCGCGTGTCTCTCTTGCCGCGATACGGAGTCGAGGAGGGCCATCATCCCCTTGTGGCGCCGCAGATCCCACACCTGGTTCCGGACCTCGGGACGCTTGTCCACTTCGATCCGATACCCTTCCTGCTCGATGAGCCGGTTCTCGACGAGCCGACGGAGCACACCGTCCGGAGAGAGGGAGGCGACGTCCTCGCCGGGCTTCGGTCGCGGCTGAGAGGCGAGCAGCACGTCGAGGTCGAGTGTCGTGATCGTCTCGCCGTTCACGGTCGCCAGCGGCTGGGCCGAGTTGGAACCCGCATCACCGAACGTGACCTCTGGGCCGACGAGGACGATGGTGGCCAGGAGCACCGTGGCGATGCCGAAACACCGGGGACGAAACATCAAAGGTTGCCTCCTCTTTTCTGCAGTTGCTCGACGATCTCCTCGGCCGCCTTCTCGAAACGCCTCGCGAGCGGCACGTGGTGGGTCAGTCCGAAGAGTCCCACCGAATCGTCGGGCTCCAGATACACCGCGTCGGCGGACCGGACCTGGCGCGTGGCGCAATCGACGGCCAGGACCTGGAAGTACAGTGGACTGCGGGCCGAAGATACCGGGGAGAGATCGGCGGGTTCGACGCCGAACTCGGTGATGGTCGGGCTCGATATCGGAGCTGTCTCGAACGTGAGGAGATCCGGTACCAGGAGCGCGGACGGTTCGTACCACGTCAGTAGCTCGTTCCGGCCGTCGACATCGAGCATCGAGGGGTCGTGACCCTTGGCCCGCAGCACGTTCCTCACGAGTGATGGGTCCGGGATGCGGAAACGGTTCGACGACAGGAGTGCCTCGAGGAGAGCGTGGCTCGCCAGCTCGCCCGAATGCGGGCTCAGTCCGAACGGGCGGAGGGGGAGTACGAGGGCGGTGGGAGCCTCGTCGACGCCGGACCCGCTCGGCCCGCGATTCCCGATGGGGTCGAGCTTTGCGACGGCGGACCGCCACCGCTCCATGTCGAGATGCCCGGGCTTCCAAAAATCGTCGCTCAGCGACGTTTCGTCGATCTCCGCCCAGGCGACGGTTCCCGACTTCCTGTCGATGCCCCGCGACAGCAACAAGAGCCGGTCCGAGAACACGACGAGGCGGGACAGCACCACGGTCTCGATACCGTATTCGGCGCCGAGTGCGTGGAGGAGGTCGTTCGATAGATCGCCTGCCGTCCGCACTCCCCAAACGCGCATGGAGGGCTCGATCTCGGGGTAGGAGAGAACTCCCTGCCCGTCGGGAGAGATGCGCGCGGCGAGTGCGTGTGCCGCTTCGACTCTGAGTTCGGTCGGGGAGAGGTCCGGGCGCACCGCGCCTTCGTAGTCGATGAACACCATCAGTGCCGTCGGCGTGCCGGCCGCCTGTACCGCTGGAGGCTCCTGGCAGCGCACGTTCGTCGCGACCGAGGCTCCGAGTAGGAGACCGGCCGACAGCATGACCAACCCGTGCATCGTGGACGCCACCCGGTTGCCGGGACGGCCGTGTCGGGCCACGGCTCCGGAGACGCCTAGAGGAATTCTGACGATTCGGCGGAGCATCAGAGCAGCGTCCCGAGCGCCTTGCGCACCGTCTCGCGGGAGACCTCGTAGATGTCGTCCGGGGAACCTCCGAAGATCCGCTTCCAGAACGACGAACCGGTCTCGTGGACCTGGCTGCGCCAGACGACGGATCCGGTCTCCGTTTCGGTGAGCGCGAGCACCAGCGTGATCTCGGGGCTCCGGTCGAGTCCGCCGCGGGCGAACCCGTAGTCTTCGACGATCCCGGAGAAGATCGCGTCCACGGAGAGCTGCTTGCCGAGGGCGATGGCTTGCTCGGGAGTGAGTCCCTGATTGGCCGGGATGCCGAGGGTCAGCATGGCCGCTGCTGTCTCCCGCGGGTCCGAGACTTCGAGAATCTCGGCCGACAGCACTTCCGTGAGGAAGACCGACTGCATCCGCTCGTCCGCGAGGTCGTCGCGGGTCAGGTTTTGGAACGGGAGCACGGCCGCCCGCTGCAGGTAGCTGAAGTCGACCATCGGCTTGACGTAGCTCTGTGCGCTCGAGCCGCAGCCCAAGAGTGCCGGGAGCAAGGCCGCGATCGACAGGACCGCGAAAGTCGACGAGCGCAGGATCGTGGGCCGCTTCATTTCCCTCACCACTCCAATCTCCGTGACCAGGCCGAGTCAGAACGTCCAGAGGAGGTGGACCCGAGTGCTCACGGGGTTCGTCGTCTCGTCCGCGAGCTCGACGTGGCTGGTCTCGATGGAACCGTCCACGGTGACTCGCGCGTGAACCCGCCAACGTATCGCGGCCTCTCCTGAGTAGCGTGTGTTGTCCGTCCGGCTATCGGAGAACGAACTGGTGCTCAGGTGGAGCTCGGTTCGGCGTCCGATGTACGGGGACCAGGTCGCGGTGTTCCGGAAGATCCAGTCTTCCGTTGCCCGTTCTTGGTAGGACACGTAGCTGCTCAGACTGATCAATGGTACAGGAAGCCAGCTGACCGTGAGAGTGGTGTCATGGAACTTCTGGAACCCAGATCCCGACGCCTCGTCGACCCACCGGTCGGTCCGGTCCAGGTCGAGCGTCACGGGGTCCAAGGGCTGCCGTGGAAGGAAGTCCTGGACAGTATGGACCGCGACTCGGAGTCGTCGCTCTCGTCCGTGCGAGATCCGCGTGCGACGGTCTGAGATACGCGGAGACGCCGGCTGGGTGTCCAGATACCCAGAAGCGACAGGTTCTGGGTGGTACGGTCGTAGACATCACTCTGGTCGCGAGTGTGCGTCCAGGAGAACGTGGTGGAGAGGTTCGTCGCGAAGCCCCGACGAAGAGCGAGGCCATACTCCTCGACGTCCGTATCGTTCCGTGTGTCGCTCCAGAGGCGATAGATCCCATACCGGCCGGATGCGAGGAATCGGCCTTTCGTCCATTGAGACTGGAACGTGTGGTTCACCTCTTCCAGATCACGGGACGAATCATCGTAGCCACGCCGGCGGACCGAGGACTGGACTCCGACCCGTAGGTTCGAGGTCAGGTCGTAGCTGACGCCGGCGTCCACGGTGTGGTTGTTGGAGTCCTCGGAGACCTCGTCGGTCACGTCCGGATCGATCCGGTACATTTCGAGTTCCGTGACGTAGATGTGGGACTCCGTGACGCCGAGCTTCACGTCGACCATCTTGAAGAAGCGAGCCGAGACAGGGCTGGCGAAGCTCACGTCCCATCCCTGACGGACGCCACCCAGCTCTTCGTAGCGGATCGCGACACCTCCCGACGGCACTTCTTCCCAGAGCCGGCCGTCCGGATCGTCGGTCACGTACACGTGCCACTCGAAGAGTTCGGGCAAGAGGATCCGGGTGTCCACGTAGAGGAACGCGCTCGAGAACTCGGACGACTCGCCGAAGTCGAACTGGAGGTTTCGGTAGTCTCCGCCGTACTCGCGAACCAGGGGCGCGAGGTCTCCCAGGTCCACCGGGGTGGTCGTCTCGAGATCCCCATCCGTGAGGCCCGGCACGGGCAGCGGATCGTCTTCGAGTGGGTCCAACTCCTCCGGCGTGTCGTCGAGAGTGAGCCCGGTGGCGATCGGGACGAGGAGGACGCGGCCCTCGCCGCTCGTGGTCGTCTCTACGCGCTGGTGGAAGAACTGCGACCGCGCCCGCCAGTTCGTGCGGAGCCTTCCCCCTGGGCTGCTCGGGGATCCCGAGAGCTGCAGGGAGTGGGTCTCGAGGAGCTGATCGATGTCGCGATGGACGATGTCGGTCGATCGGCTCGAGAACCGGTAGCCGAAGTCGAAGGTCTTGGGGAGCCGCTGATCGAGGTTGACCGCGAGGATGTCTTCGCGGTTCTCGGTGTCCGCAGTGAGACCTCCGGTCTGTTCACTCACGGAATGGGTCCATGTGCTGGAGAGCGCGGTCGACCGGGTCGGATCGATCCGTATCGTCGTTCCGAGTTGGTACCGATCCTGGTCGGGGACGACGCCGGTGTCCGAAGTGGTCTCTCTCGTCATCCAGTTGCCGTTGACCCCCAGACGCACGACGGAGTAGTCGAAGCCGGCCGAGAACGATGGCTGCAGCGTGGTACGTTTCGTTTCGTCACGTTGGCCCTGAGACTCGGTGCCCGAGAGCTCTTGCAGGGTTCGGAAGTTGGTGTCGAGGAAGAGATGGCGACCGACGCCGACCCGCTGGCCGACGGTGTAGACGTTCCGCCGCGTGAAGGCTTCTACGGTCACGGACCCGCTTCGTGCCGTTTGTCGCTGGTCCGTCACGTCGACGGCGCCATCGATCGCGAATGCGGGCGCAGAGGTGAGGATCGCGAGGGTCGCGATGCAGAGTCGGCGGGCCCAACACGGGCCGCAGGACGATTGGGTTCCGGTTCGGGTCATCTGTTCGTCATGCTCTGGCATCGATTACTCGGTGAAACAGCTTGGTGCTCGTCTGCAATATACCAACCCGCAGAGAGGGGTCCAAACGGTCTCGCATACGTACTTACGCCGATCGGGATGGGTGAGATCTGGTGCTGCGGGTGGCTCCTCTTCAAGCGAAACGCGGCCCCCGGGTTCGAGGGCCGCGTCTCTAGATGCGGTCAGGATCTAGCTACGATCAATACGGAGCGTCGCCGGCGTCCTTCACGTGGCACTTGTTGCACAGGGAGCGCTGGTTCTGGACGAACGTGTACTGATAGTACTTGCGAGCGACGTCGTCAGCCGACGCACCGCCGTCACCCGTCATAGGATGGGAGTCGGCGATGAAGGTCTCGGCGAAGTCCCAGCGGCCGATGTCGGAGAACGCCGAAGCGTGCGACCGGTGGCAGCTCAGGCACATGACCTGGTCGTTGCCCTCGGGGCCGGTGGTGTAGTTCGCCGGGTCGACGGTGTCGAGATCGGCGTTGACGTCCTCGAACGGAACGAGGCCCCAGTACGCGGTGGCCTGGCTACCGCCGGAGATGTCATCCGTGCTGACGTAGGCGTTGTAGTTCGCGGCGATTCCAGCCGTGAGCGGAACGCTGACCGGGTGGACGTAGTCGGTCGTGTTGTCGGAGTGGAAGTCCGTGTGGCAGTTGGAGCACCACTCACCCATTCCCGACTTGTACACCGTGTGGTGCGCGTCCGTCTCCCAGCCGTCTTCGACGTAGGTCCGGCGGCCGTTGCCCTTGGCGAGAGGAGCGTCGTTGTCGAAGTTGTAACGACCGCTGCCGCTGCCCGGGTAGATCGGACCGAAGTCGCTACCGTAGAGGAGGCGGAAGTCCTGGTTGCCGTGCGGGTCGTGGCAGCTCGTGCAGGTCAGGAAGTCTGCATCGAAGTCGCCGCCCGGCGCGACGAGCAGGGTCGCGTCCGCCGCGATACCGCGGGCCGGAGAAATCACGTTGTGGCCGTGGCTGTCGCCCGTGCTCGTGTGAGTACCGTGCGACTCCCAGGTCCAGTCCTTGGTTACCCAGTAGAAGTCACCACCGGGGCCGAAGCCTTCGCCGTTCCGGAACTGGCCGTAGCTGGCATGGCAGGACAGACACTGGTCCGTCGCGTTCGCAGCCTTCAGCAGGTAGGCGTGGCCACCGGGATCGGTGACGAGAGCGCCATCCTGACTGTTGTGCATCGTGTGGCATCCGGCACATTCCGCGACGCCGCCGTCATGGAATGCGAGAGCCCCAGTAGACAGCGCGCCTACTGCTACGACTGCCGCTGCGAGGGTTAATGTCTTATGCATTTGGACACACCTCCCCTGTTGCATTTGCAACCACCGAGAAAGAACACTCATCAAGCTTGATCAGTCTTTCCACGAATGGAAACATCTCGGTTCCGCTCCTCGCTAGCTCCCCGAGTCCTTTCGAGACACTTCGGGATCCACCAGCCGAAACTGCTGGACCCGACCCTCGAAACCTTGAGCGACGTAGACCTCGCCGTCCGTGGAAGCGGCGATGGAGACCGGGTGATAGAGCTCGCCTGGTCCCCGTCCGAAATGGCCCGATTCGCCCAAAAACGTGTGATCCTCCGAGTAGACGAGGATGCAGTGACGCATCCTGTCGAGCACGAGGATCTCCCCATTGCCGAGCACCGCGACACCGACCGGGAAGGCGAGCTCGCCCACCTTGGACCCCGGAATGCCGAACTGCTCGAGAAGCTCCCCATCACTCGAGAGCGCGGCGATCTGCCGGGCACCCGTGAGGGGGACATAGATCGTTCCGTTCGCGGCTTCTGCCGGGCGCCCGATCTGGTCCGCCCGCTCGAAGTCGTCTCCATATAGAGGAAGCGACCAGAGAAGTGCGCCGCTCTCCGCGTCGTGCTTGGCCACCACACCGCGACCGTCCGTGGTCACGTAGTTGCCGTCGGCGGAGATGAGAAGGTGGATCGGCCGCCAAGCCTCGTCGACTGGCTCTGCCTCGTAGGAGTCCGGCTCGCCAAGGAACGAGAGTCGATGAATCGAACGATCGGCCAGTCCGCTCATCTCGACGAAGACGAAACGGCCTTCGCGGTCGACGGTGCCGTCACTCGGCCAGCTGATGCCGGAGCTCTCGTCGGTGCGGTACTGGTGGAAGCCGTTCATGTCGAACAAGTCGATCGTTCGCGACGCCTCGTCCGTGACACAGAGAGTCTGTGCGTCAGAGCTCAGACAGACCGCGTTGGGCCGAACGAGAGGAGAACCGTTTGCGAGGCCGGATTCGTATTGGAGGATGGGGCGGGCGAGGACGACCGAGGGAGCAACCAGGAGGCAAAGGACTGGAACGATATGTTCCCAACCTCTGCGGGTCCTGGGATGTCCGTGGTCGTGATGGCTCATTCTTGGCCTTCCCATCCGGCAGGCCTCACCCTGACGGATCAACTTATTGGAACGGTATGGTTCCGGTGCAGGGAGATAGTCCCACTCAGGCCCGACAGTGCATATCCGGTAATGTACGTATGGGGCGTTCGTGAAGTCGAACTAATAGCACCTGTGGAACTCTACAACGGTATCTTCTCCCGCGGTAGTTTTTTGACCGTGAACTGCCTGGGTCCATTGCGCGGGTGAGGCGTCCACCTTGTTGCGAGTGAGCCAACCTGCCTTCCGAGAACAGGTATCGGCGGCTTGGCTGAGATCCGACACTTGTGGAGTGGGGTGAGTGCCGCCTTGGTGCCGTCGGTCGCGCCAAGCCCAAGGCAGTCGAGGACTTGAGACGCTATCTGCGCGGATTTCCGGTGGAGCCGTAACGGGCTGCTCGGCAACCGCTTCCGTGGACCGGCCGATCCGTCGCGCCACAACCTCCTACGAGACGTCACGCATACGGGTACGGGCAATTACCGCCAAGAGCACGCAAGGCCCGGAATGGTACCGTCTTGGGCAGGTGGGAATGGGGTAGCCCACGCAGTGCCGCCCCGCGCCTTCGAATCCGGATAGGGCTGGGTTCGGAAGGCTCCCGAGAGGTCCGCATGACACTCCGTCGACGTAACTTCGCTTTTACGCTTCTCCTGTATGTCGCGTTCTTTGCTTCGGGGGCGAGCAGCCTCATCGCCGAGGTGACGTGGAACAGGATGTTGATCGTGGTGGTCGGCAACTCTCTCAGCGCGACTGCCCTGATCCTGATCGTGTTCATGGGTGGGTTGGGGCTCGGGAGCTACGTCGGTGGGAAGCTCCTCTCCGGGAGACGCGTCTCGCTCTTCCCCTACGCGGTTCTGGAAGCGCTGATCGGGGTCTACGTCCTCCTCTCCCCAACGATCTTCGGTGTGCTGACCGATCTGTTCCGGAGTCTTGCCGTGGGGAATGCGGACCAGACTGGGCTCACGGTTGCCCGCGTGCTCGTGAGCATGCTGGCCCTCCTCCTTCCGGCCTCCCTCATGGGTGCGACCTTTCCGGCCATCGTGAACGGTGCTGCACTCGAGACTCCTTCCGGCCGAGCCGCCCGGACCGGGTATCTCTACAGCACGAACACACTCGGCGCGGCGGTGGGGTGTTTTGCGGCGGGGTACCACCTTCTGTTCGAGTTCGGGGTGCAGACGGCGTTGGTCGTGGCGTTCGTCAGCTACCTGGTCGCGGCCGGGGCCGGGCTCGTTGCCGGACTCATGCAGCGCGGGGAGTTCGGAGACGCGACGACGTCGGGAGGTGACCGCGACGACGGCACGAGCGGATCGCGCGCTGCACTGGGGTCGGAAGCGCCGGCCCTGGCGGGGGCGGCTACCGACCCCGCGCAGGTCCG
>JAWKQE010000041.1:0-47406 GCA_041390305.1 Candidatus Eiseniibacteriota bacterium | reverse complement strand
CCGTGGCAGCACAGGCGCCACAGCCAAGGCGGATCATGGTCGTCGGTGAGGCGCTCCGTACCAGGACGCGAGACTGCGAAGGGCGCGCGCCTGATCGGCGGCGTCGCGCGTGGCGAGGAAGAGTGTGTCGTCGCCCGCCACCGTGCCGGCGATGGCAGGCTCGTTCTGCGCATCGATGTCGACGCCGACGGACTGCGCCTGTCCCGGAACCGTGCGGACGAGGATGAGGTTCGGTCCGCAGGGATCGAACCCGAGGACGGCCGGCCGCACGTCGATCGCGGCCCGTCCCGCGGAGGGCGCGCTCCGCGGGCCCGTGTCCGACGCGCAGTAACGCCCCTTGATCTTGTCCACACCGAGACGCGCGAGGTCGCGGCTGAGCGTCGCCTGCGTCGTGACGACGCCGCGCTCCTCCAGCTCCTGCCTGAGCTGGTCCTGGGTGCGGACGTCGCCTCTCGCGATCACGTCGAGGATCGCCTGACGGCGCGTTCCGGTGTTCGGGTCATCGAGCATGCGGCATGATGCATTTTCATGCGCTCCGGCGCAAGGGCCGATGCCGATTTCCTCGCACATTTTGGGCCAGTACGCATAATTATGCGGATCAATCACGCATCCTGTCTGACACCTTGGGCCTCATCCGCGAATCGACGCTTCGAGAACACCCACCCATCCCGGCAGCCGTGTCCGTGGACATGGAACGTACCGATCCCGCGCTCCGCAGAGACGTGGCGGCGAGGGCCGTGACGGGCCTACGGCGCGCTGTTCCGAATCACTCCCCCGTGGCCCACCGAGCGATCCGCGGGCAGCTCCGGTTGCCGATCCGCGTGAACTCCCCGCCGACGACGAGTTCTCCGCGGTAGGTCGCCATCACCTGGACACTCGCGTCCGTGCCCGGCCCGAGCGGCCTCCAACGCGCGCCGTCCCACGACGAGAGGTTCGCGCCGAGCGCATCGCGCGTGCCCGCGAACTCGCCTCCGACCACGAGGACATCGCCGGCCGAGTAGAGTCGCCAGACACCGGGCGTGACGCCACCGCCGACACCGAAGGTCTCCGTGCCGGCGAACCTCGCGAGGGAGAGTCCGGGCGTCTCGAAGTCTCCTCCCGCAACGAGGTCGCCCTGGAACGTCGCGAGTCCGTAGACGGGGCCGTCGGTGCCGCTTCCGATCCGGAACCACTCCTCCCCGTCCCACGCAGCCAGGTTCGTGGCGAAGGGATCGGTCGACACGCCGAAGCCCCCGCCCGCGACGAGGAGGCCGTTCCAGGTCTCGAGGGCGTACACGCCCGGATAGGGCGGGCGGTCTTCGATCCCAAGGCCGATACCGCGCCACGTCGTCCCGTCCCATTGCGCGACGTGACGCGCGCCCGCCCCTTCCTCGGTCGCGAAACGGCCTCCCGCGACGAGGGCGCCGTCATGCAGGTGGAGTGTGTTGACCGTGCCGTCGATCCCGTTCCCGAGCGGTACCCAGGACGAACCGTTCCAACGAGCCACTCCGCTCACCGCTACACCACCCGAGAAACGGAAGCGACCGCCGGCGACGAGGCTCCCGTCGTACACCGCGAGCGCGAGGACGGTGTCGTCGAACCCGTCTCCGAGTGACGACCACGCACCGCCATCCCACCGGGCGACGCGGCTCGCGGGCGAGCCTCCGGCGGTAGTGAACGCACCACCTGCGATGAGATCGCCCTCGAACTCCACGAGCGCGAGGACCCAGGAGTCCAGCCCCTCACCGAGCGGCTCCCAGAGATTCGGGCCAACGACCTGATTGGAGAGTCCCGATCGATTCGCGGACTCGTCCGAGGTTCGGATCGCGAAGTGGTAGACCGTTCCGGAGCTGCCCAACCCGACGACGACCGAGTCCGTCTCCCCGGGCTGCGATGGAGTCGGCATCGCAGGCGTGGGTTCGGCCGAGGCCCAGTTCGATTCGTCGAGTCTCTCGCGGGAGAAGCGGAGTTCGTACGAGCGGGCGCGGCCCGAGTCCTCGTCGTCCCCGGGCGCCGTCCAGGCGAGAGTCACCGAGGTGGTAGACGACCGGAGTATCGAAAGGTCGCTCACCTCGGAGGGCGGCGTGAAATCGTCGCCGAGAGGCGTGTCCTCGTCGTCCGAGCACGAGGAGCACACGGACGCGAGCACGAGACCGAGCCCGAGCGCGAAGAACCGGAGGGTTCTCGAACGCGGAGCGAACCCGGCGCTCCCGGCGGCGCCGAGTGCTCCGGACGCTCCGGGCGTTCTCGAGGGGCGGTCACCGCGGACATGGCTTCGGTCATCCATTCGGTCAGTAACGAACCTCGTGGTCTCTCATCCTGCCTCTTGGCTGAGTCGAACGTGGTCGGCTCGTCCTCATCGTTTACGGCGGCGCCGAAGGAGTCCGAAAGCCCCCAGCCTGGGGGACAGTAGCGCGAGTGGGGGGAGCGTTCCACCACGCGGACTGGGCGACTGCGGCGCCGCAATCAATGAGGAGTGAGCCCAACCGGGAGGTGACGGGGCCGTGAAGGTCGCGGGAAGTAACACAGTTCCAACGATGATTCAGTTCCGGTGAACCCGAAGTGCAGAGCATGTGTCTCCGCATCTCCCTCGCCCATGACGATATCTAGAGCGCTGGGACGGAACCCGCATGGACGTTGCATTCGCGCCCCCGGCGCGATCCGCCGCTGCCACGCCTACGGGGCCATTCCACGGAACGGACCTTGGATGGGCAGCAAGATGCAGCGCTCGAATCGCGGGCGTCGCTGACGTGCGGGCAACTGGGTGCACGGAGGGCATGATGAGAAGCTTCGGCATGGAGAGTTGGACTCTGGTCGGCACGGTGGCACTGGTTCTCGCCATCGGATGCAGTGAGCGCGACGAGCACGCGACGAACACCCCGCCGCCGCCCGACTCGAGCGGGGACTACGAAGCCTCCGGAACCGTTTCGACCACGCAGGAGTCCACGATCCGGACCGCGAGCGGCGCCGAGATCCAGGTGCCGCTCTACGCTGTACCAGAGACGGAGTCGGGGAACGACGGGACGATGGTCTTCTCCATCGAACGGAACGAGTCCGCGACCCCGACGCCGATCTCCGGGCACACCCGGGCATCGGACGTCTATCGCTTCGGACCGGATGGCTTCACCTTCGCCCAGATGGTGGAGCTGACCCTTCCCGTCCATGGCGACACGACCGGAATGGAAGTCGCGATCAACCGGGTCGATCCGAACACGGGCCGGACCGAGATGCTGGGCGGCGACTACGATCCGGCGACCAAGACGGTCACGGCACAGCGGTATCACCTCTCCGACCACTTTGCTTCGCTCTACGCACCGAGTGACAAGGCGTGGGGCGCCTTCGAGGTGACGAACGGAACGTCCACCCATTGGCTGAAACTCTGCGTGGAGGAGTACACCCTCGACTACCCCACCGAGGACGCAGGCTTCGACGGCAACGGATGGTGCTCCTGGGCGCCGCGCAACACGACCGGTTGGAACAGCTCGGGCGAGTGGTTCCTTCCGCAGGGCTCCTACACCCTCTGCGTCGAGATGTCGACACGCGGGACGGTCTCCACACCTCCTGGAGACCCGGAGAGCTGGAACATCCAGGTGGAGCTGCACCAGCCGTGGTCGAGGTTCACTCGCGCGAGCACGCCGATCACGATCTCGTCGGTGCCCGGTGACGCGGAGGACGCCGCCTGCGCCTGCACCCCAGTAGCCACGACCTCGGTCGGCACCGGGGACGTCCAAGTCACCCTCACGTGGCACAACCCCGACGATCTGGATCTCGACCTCTTCGTCACCGAGCCGAACGGAACCAAGTGCTACTACGGACACACGCCGACCTCGACCGGAGGCACCCTCGATCGCGACAACAGGTGTGGTGACTACACCAACGGAAGGCCCGAGAACATCTTCTGGGCATCCGCGCCGACCGGTGAGTACAAGGTGCAGGTGGACTGGTTCGGAAGCTGTGACGGCACCCCGACGTCCCAGGGCTATGAAGTCCGCGTCGTCGCTGGGGGGAACGTCCGCACCTACTCGGGCACGATCGCAACGGACGAGACGATCGACGTGGCCACGTTCACGGTCGCGGCCGGATTCGTGGGGCAGCCGAGTTCCGTCTTCAGCGAGTACATCGGCACCTCGGCCCTCCGGACAACCAGGCTGCCGAAGGAGTGACACAGGCCTGAACACGAGGACGCAGGGTCGTCGCGATCATGACCGGGGGGCGGCACCTCCCGGCCTTGGCCCGGCTCACCCGATCTTGAAGAGCTGGAACCCCCGCCCGTAGCGGGCTTCCACGAACTCCCGGAGCGCCCGGTTCCCCGCCGTCTCGAGGTCGGGATCGTTCGACAACACCTCTTCCGCCGCTTCCCGCGCCCGCGTCAGCGTCTCCGGGTCACCGACCAGATCCGCGACCCGGAACGTGGGTAGTCCGTGCTGCGCCGTCCCGAGGAGATCGCCGGGACCGCGGAGTTGCAGATCTTCCTCCGCCACCCGGAACCCGGACGATTCCTTCACGAGCACGTTCAGCCGCGCATAGCTCTCCGGCGCGAGTCCGCTCGGCACGGCCATGAAGAAGTGCGAGTCCCCGCCACCTCGCCCGACCCGTCCGCGGAGCTGGTGGAGCTGGGAGAGACCGAACCGTTCCGGATGTTCGACGACCATGACGGACGCCTGCGGCACGTCGACTCCGACCTCCACTACCGTGGTCGAGACGAGACACGGAGTCGTTCCCGCGCGGAACCGGTTCAGCGCGTCCTCCTTCTCCTCGCCCTTCATCCGTCCGTGGAGGAGTCCGACCGGGATCCCTTGGAACGCGGGGTGTTTGCCGATCTCGTCCGCCATCCGGGTCGCGTCCTTGAGATCGGACTGCTCGGATTCCTCGACGAGCGGATAGACGAAGAACGCGCGCTCCCCCTGACGGAGGAGTCCAGCGACGAACTCGAGCAGACCCTCGCGCTTCTTGGGCGGGACGATGTAGCTACTCGGCGGCTTCCGTCCCGGCGGCCGTTCGGAGAGGATGGAGAGATCGAGGTCACCGTAGAGAGTGAGGCTGAGCGTGCGCGGAATCGGCGTCGCGCTCATGACGAGACAGTGCGGCGCTTCGCCCTTCTCGACGAGACGTGCGCGCTGCATCACGCCGAACCGGTGCTGTTCGTCGACCACGACGAGCCCGAGCCTCTGGAAACCGACCTTCCCTTCCTGTAGCGCGTGCGTTCCCACCACCACGTCGACGGTCCCGGCCGCAGCCGCGGTGAGGATGCGGCGACGTTCCGCCGCGCCGGTTCGTCCGATCAGGAGCTCGACGCGATGCCCAAGCGGCTGGAACCACTTCGTGAACGACTCGAACTGCTGGATGGCGAGGAGTTCCGTCGGGGCCATGAACGCGACCTGCGCGCCACTCTCGATCGCCGTGGCCGCCGCCAGCGCGGCGACGATCGTCTTCCCCGAACCGACGTCGCCCTGGAGGAGCCGGCTCATCGGCCGCGCGAGCGCGAGGTCTCCGCGGATCTCCTTCAGCACGCGCTCCTGGCCATCGGTGAGCGCGAACGGAAGACCGGCCCGGAGCTTCCCGTCGAGTTCACCGGACCCCGCGAGGACGGGAGCGACCGCCTCGCTCGCCCGCCGACGTTTGACGAGACCGAGCGCGACCTGGAGCGCGAAGAACTCCTCGAACGCGAGCCGGTCCCTCGCCTCCTGCGCGTCTTCCATCGTGCCCGGAAAGTGGATCCGCTCGAAGCTGGCGCGCAGGGCACCGAGCCGGAAGCGTCCACGCAGCCCGCTCGGGATCGGATCGGAGAGAGAGTCCCCCACCGCTTCGAGCGCCGTCTGCACCCAACGGCGCAGCTGCTTCTGCGAGATCCCGCTCGTGAGCGGATAGAGCGGTACGACCCGTCCGCCGTGGAGCGGCGCCGCGCCACTCACCGTGCCGAGCTTCTGACGGGCCGGAACGGCGCGGGGATCCGCGCCGCGCACGTCGGCCCGCGGATCCGGACCGCGCGCGTCGCCCGCTCGCTGGCCGCCTCCCCGCGCGTCCGCAGCCCGGGCGTCGGCGCGCACGTCGGCCGCCCGCCCACCGGGGCCTGCTGCGGTGCCACGCGCCCCACGTCCGCCCCGCTTCGCATCCTCCGGGAGCGCAATCGATCCCTGCCCCGCGAGTGCCGCGGTGTCGCCCAGGAGTTCGTACTCCGGGCTCTGGAACTGGAGACGTCCCCCCCGTTGCGGGACGACCTTCCCGTGGAGAAGGATCTGACGCCCGGCCTTCAGCGTCTCCGCGAGGAACGGCTGGTTGAACCAGACGGCCGCGGCGCGCCGACGGCTCTCGTCGACCATTTCGACCTCGAAGATCGCCATCCGCCGGAACGTACGATGAGACCGCGCCGACACGATCTCGCCGATCGACGTGTACGTTCCCCCCGGCACGAAGTCGCTGAAGAGCGTGATCCGGCTCCGGTCCATGTACGTCCGCGGCACGTGCCAGAGAAGATCCAGCACCAGATGGATGCCGAGCTTCTCGAGCTGCTTCGCACGGACCGGACCGACGCCCGGGAGGAACTGCACGGGGCTGGTCGGATCGAGTGGGCGCCGGTCGTCGTTCCGCGTCACGGCCGCTCCCTCCCAACGGCTCCGCCGCGTGGGCCGGAGGCAGCGCGACGCACGCGCCCCACGGCGCCGGCCGTGACGAACGCGGAGTCGTGGATCTTCTGCTCCGCGCGCCGCACGACGTGAACGAGAGTCGCGCCCTCCTCGGCTTCGCGCCGCGCCGCTTCGAGACCGGGACACTCGAACTGATTGCACAGCTCTCCACGCAGATCACGGGGAAGACGACATCCCCGCTCCGCATGGAACACGCAGGAGCCCTGCACGGACCGCTCCGGGAACGCGGCCACGTAGGCCGCCCGTACCTCTTGCGCACTTCCGTAGCGCGCGAGAATCGCACGCACGCGCGGCAGGTCGAGGAACGCGCGCGTCCCCCCTGCGCGGCAACAGGAGCCCTGACACGCCGCGCAGACGTTGCCGAGGATCGACTCCGGCGCTCCGGTCCGGGCGGACGCGTCGTCTCCTTCCGGCAGCCCTGCGTCGTGCGAGACCCGACCTACACTCGCCGCGGGCCGCGCACTCGTCTCGAGCCGCGCACTCGTCTCGAGCCGCGCACTCTCGCCGGAGCGCTCACCGTCGTCAGCCGGCACGCGTTCCGCTCCCTCCGCCCGCTCCGCCGCACTCATCGCACTCGCTTCCTCGAGGAGGGAACCCAGGTAGGCGAGGAACTCCTCCTTGCGGGAGTTGGGGAGTACGGAGAAGCGGAACGGTACCCACGCCACCACGACCGAGAGCGCGGACGTCGCATGGGCGAGGAACTCGGAGCCCTCCGCGCGGCTCCCCGCGAGCGTCTCGGCGTGAACCCCTCCCCGGCGCACACCGGCTTCCGGAACGACGGCACGACGAACCGCCACCGCCGCGGGGTCGGACCGATCGGCCAGTCGCCGCGCGGCACGATCCTTCTCGCCCTCCACGGCGCGCGCGAGCGCAGTCTCCCGACAGCGCCAGCTCCGGCAGATCCCGCCGGAACGCGCTTCGATCTGACTGATCTCGCTCCCACACAAGGGAGCATCTCGGGCTCTGACGACTGAGCGGCTCCACTCCACGACTCCTGCATCTGACATGCCGGTTGCGCCGACGAAGCCGTTGGACACGTCGGCGGACCGGTGCGTTCCGGACACCTGTTTCGGCAGCGTGCGGGGATCGTAGAGCCGGCGCAACCAGAGATGTCGCGAACCCATAGCCGAGTCGAGCCCCGTACGCTGCGCCCCGCGCGCGGTTTCAGCGAGCGAGGAGCGACTCCAGCTCGCGCTCCCAGGTGAGGGCCGCGTTGCGCCAGGAACGGTTCGCCCGGATCCACTCCCGTGCCGGCCCGTCCCCCGTCCACGGCCATCCGGTGAGGGGAGACCCGAGTCCGTTCCACGCGTCCACCTGGCGCCGGATCTCCTCCCTCCACGCGGATCGGGTCGACTCGATCCGGACCCCACCTCCGAGCGCATCGAACGGCGGATCGCCGGGAACACCGCTCGCGAGTAGTGGTCTCCCGGCCGCCATCGCGGTCAGCACCTTGAGCGGGTCGCCACCCAGCTGCTCGATCCGGTTCGGACCGTATGGCGCGACCGCCGCCTGCGCGACCTGGAGATGACGGAACACCTCGTCCTCGGGAAGCGGGCCGAGGAAGTCGATGCGCGGCCCGGCGGCGGACCTCAGCGCGGCCGCCTGCCAGGCGCCGAGCAGTTCGCCTTGTCCGATCACCCAGAGCCGCGCCGTCTCCGCCTCCTCGAGTGCGGACACGAGCCATTCGAACTCGATCCGCTCGGACGCGGAACCCGCGAGCACGAGCACGAAGTCGCGGTCGGACGCGCCCCGCTCCAGGCGGAGCGCATGGAGGTCCGTGGGCGAGAGCGGCTCCGGCACGGCCGCGCCGTTCCTCACCACGAAGACGCCTTCCGCGGGCACCGCGTGCTCCGCAGCGTGGACGGCGACGAGCGACGGAGCGACGACACCGATCCGGTCCGCGCGATGGAGAAGCGCGCACTCGACCCGCCGCACGAGGTAGGCGGAGAGCCCACCAACGTGCTCGTAGTGAACGGTGACCGACGAGTTCGACTCGACCGCGAGCGGTAGATGATCCGGCACGAAGAGGGGCGCGAACGCGAGCGGCTCACTGCGCGCGAGGACGACGTCGTAGCCTCTCTCCGCGATCCACTCGTGCACGAGCCGCGCCGTACGGAGCTCCCGGACCGGTTGCCGGACGGAGGGAACGGGGATGCACGGAATGCGCGCGAGTCGACCCGGTGCGTCCCAGGAGAGCAGGCCGCCGTCGTCGCGACCGATCACGTCGACCTCGTGCCCGAGTGCGTGGAGTTCCCGAGTCAGGTGCCGGACGTGCAGCGCATGGCCCTGCGCGAGGAGTGGGTCCAGTCCTGCCAGGAAGAGGATCTTCACGATGAGGGAGCCCTCGGGGCCGTTACCGACGCGACGTGCACGGAACCGTACAGGACCCGCACGATAGCATGGGCAGAGCGTCACCGTAGCCGCGGCAGGGAGCAATCGTGCCCCGGCCTCGAGCGACAGCGCTCCAACGGACCGTCAGGCGGCGTCGAGCGTCCGCACCCGTTCGAGCCAGCGCAGGGCTTCCTCGTACTTCGGATTGAGTTCCAGCGCTCTCTCGAGCGATGTCACCGCGAGCTCGAAACGTCCGGCCCGCGCGTGGAGCACTCCGATCCGGAAGTGCAGGTCCGGGTACTGAGGACGGAGCGCCACCGCTCCTTCGAGCTTCTCGAGGGCACTGGCCGCGTCGAGCGTGTCGAACGCCTCGAGGGCGAGCCGAACCTGCTCCGCGACCCGCTCCCGCACATCGAGTTCCTCGGCGATCCGCGACCTGACGGCCTCGGCCAGGCTCTCGAGCTGCGGCGCGCGGTCTCCACCCTCGGAAGCGGACGTGTCCGCGGCGGGAGCGGACGACGCCAGCGCCTCCCAACCCTCCGGAAGCCCGAGTCCATCGGCGACGAGACGCTGGAGATCCGATTCGACCGGGAGACCACGCGAGAGACGAAGCCGAACCCGTCGGGCCCGGGCCTCGAACAGCCCATCGTGGATCGCGAGCGCGGCGAGATACGCCTCCTCCGCCTCGTCGAGTTCCCCCAGCTCCTCCCGGATCCGCCCGAGACGGAGCTGGAGGTCGGGATAGCGATAGCCGGCACCCAGGGCCGCGATGAACGAATCGCGGGCGCGCGAGAGATCGCCCTCGTCCATGGCGCCCCAACCGATTTCGCAGTGGGATTCGGCGAGATAGAAACGAGCCAGTGAGACTCTCGGGTCGTGGCTGTTCACCTCACCCGAGAGCAGCTCGCCAAACGCAACGACAGCAGCCTCGTAGTGGCCCTCGTTGTAGAAATCTATGGCCCGACGGTATTGCGCTTCCCGTCCGGCCCGAAGCCAGCGGTCGACGAAGGACATGGGTATCTCCCTCCCCCGTCTATCGGCGGCTTCTCGATGGACCTTGGCATCGTCTTCCGATTCCGCCAACTACCTGTAGGGCAGGTAGTTGGCGCTCGGTCAGCATGACGATCAGTCCATCCGCTTGCGGAGGTAGGTCGGAACGTCGAGCGGACGCCGCTTCGTCGACGGCCGATCGAGTTCGTCCGCGTCCGTGGACTCGGGATCCTGGGACGCCCAACGGGACTTCCGGAGCCCAGCATCGGACGTGTCCCGATCCTTGGGGAGGAAGAGTTCCGACTCGAGCCCGGACGCCCCGAGGGCGATCGACTCGGCCGGCCCGCGGCGCTCGCGCTCGGGCAGACGGCCACCTTCGGCCGGCCTCCCGGCGCGACGATCGTCGCCTCTCGCCTCTCGGGTCGGTCGGGCGCGCCGGACGTCCGTCCTGCCCACCCGTCCCTCGGAGACGCGGGGATCGTCCATCCGCTCGGCGCGTGGCCGCTCTCTGCGGACGGCGTCCGCTTCGGCGCGGGCCCTCTGCGCGTCCCGATCGGCGTGTCTGCCGGAGTGGCGGTCCCCGTCTGGGTCCCGGCCGAACTCCCGGCCGGAGTCCAGCGCAGCGTCGTACTCGCGGCGCACTTCGCCCCGCGGGGCGCGCTCCATCCGATCACTCGGTGCGCCGCCTGCCTCGGGGCATGGCCGTCGAGGCCGCCGCCCGCGCCCGCCAGCCGGTCTTCGGCGCGGCGGTGGGAGTCGTGGTTCTGGCCATCCCGACCGCGGCCGTCGCGTCCTGGACGCCCTGGGCGCGGTCGCCGCGGTGCTCGGCACGGCCTTGGCCGTCGTGCCCACGACCGTCGTGGTCGCTCCATGCACGGTCGTCTCGGGCCCGCTCGTCACGGCTCCAGTCGTCACGACCGTGACCGTCGCCGTTCCCGGCGCGGGGGACGAACTCCTCCTCCGGGAGGAGTTCCGCCCAGTCCTCGGGCTCCACCGCCCTCTCCTCGCGGAGATCGGCCGTCTCGCCGTGAGACGCACGTTCCTGCGCGGAAGCCCCACCCGTACGGGCAGCGGACTGCTGCGTGCGGACGTCGATCGTCTCCTGGGCCTTCGTCTCGGGAAACCCTGTCGCGACCAGCGTGACCCGGATCTCGTCGTCCATGTGGGGGTCGACGACCGCGCCCCAGAAGACGTCGGCCTCTTCGCCCACCTGATCGGAGACGAACTGCGCGGCCTGCGCGGCTTCGTGGAAGCCCATGCCCGGCCCGCCCTGGATGTTGACGAGGACCGCTTCGGCCCCGCCGATGGCGAGGTCCTCGAGGAGCGGCGAACTCACCGCCTTCTGTGCGGCCTCGAGCGCACGGCCGTCACCGCTCGCGGTGCCCGATCCGAAGTGCATTGCCCCGCCCGCGCATCACGGTGCGGACGTCGGCGAAGTCGAGGTTGATGATTCCGTGTCCCATGATGAGGTCGCTGATTCCGCGCGTGGCCTGGAGGAGGACGTCATCGGCCATGAGGAGCGCATCGTCGAAGCTGGTGCCCGGAGCAACGATCTGCATCAGCTTGTCGTTCGGTATCGCGATGAGGGTGTCGACCTGCTCAGCCAGCGCCTCGAGCCCCCGCTTGGCCCGCCCCAGCTTCTTCTTCCCCTCGAACGAGAACGGCTTCGTCACGATCCCGACGGTGAGGACGCCGAGTTCGCGCGCGATCCGCGCGATGACGGGCGCCGCGCCCGTCCCTGTTCCACCACCCATTCCCGCGGTGATGAAGACCATGTCCGCGCCCTCGATGATCGCCTCGATCTCGGTGGCGTCTTCCTCGGCCGAGAGGCGGCCGATCTCGGGGTCACCGCCCGCGCCCAGACCCCGGGTCGTGTTCTTTCCGATCGGCAGCCGGTTGTGACACGGCGAGAGCTCCAACGCCTGGAGATCGGTGTTGCTGACCCAGAACTCGACGTCCTTGAGGCCGGCCTGGATCATCCGGTTGACCGCGTTCGATCCACCTCCGCCCACCCCGAAGACCTTGAGTAGGGCTGGTGAACCTCCGCTTTCCACGATCTCCAACATGAGCATTTCCTCCGATGCAGGCCGCGCCCTCCGTGGCGGGGCTTCGAACACAATGTCGTATTGGTGAGGATGCGAGGACTTCATGGCGGGCGTCCCTCGTATCTTTGCTAACTATGTCATGTCTCCGTAGGGCTCGGCCACCTTCGTCCCGCCTGCGGCCCGTTTCTCAGGTGACCTCTGGTGTCGGCAAACGTCTCGTGCCCCTCACGAGAACGCTGCGCGGATCCAATCCTTGACCGGCCGGGAGACCCGACCGAACACCCCGAGACTACCCCGACTCTCCTCCGGCGCCTCTGCATATCGAAGCAGCCCGATCGCGACGGAGAGACGAGGATCGAACGCGAGATCGCTCACGCCCGCCACCGCCTCGGACTGGCCGAGCCGGGTGGGCAGACCGAAGACTCGTTCGCAGAGGTCACGCACGTGTGGAAGGAGCGAAGCGCCTCCCGTCAGCACGATGCCGCCGGCGAGGAGTTCGGGATCCACCACCCGTTCGACCTCGGCGCGGCAGAGGGAGAGCACCTCTTCCACCCGCGCCTCGATGATTTCGGCGATCTCGCGTGCCGGAACGGAACGGCCTTCGCGGCCCCCGACTCCGGGAACCGGCACCGCACCGTCGCCCGCCCGCGCGATGAGTGCGACGCCGTGACGTACTTTGATCCGCTCCGCTTCCTCGAGGGGCGTACGGAGGCCGATCGCGAGGTCGTGGCTGACGGCGCGGCCGCCGTAGCCGATCGCGGCCGTGTGACGCACCGCGCCCCGTTCGAAGACGGCGAGGTCCGTCTTCCCGCCGCCCATGTCGAGGAGGAGGGCGCCGAGCCCGCGTTCGTCCTCGGTCATGACGGCTTCCGCCGCGGCGAGCGGCTGGAGGATCAGGTTCTCGACCTTGACCCCCGCGCGGTCGATGGCGCGGAGCACGTTCTGCATCGCGGTCGACTGCACGGTGACCATGTGCACTTCGGCTTCGAGACGCACTCCGGTCATGCCGATCGGGTCGCTGATGCCACGCTGCTCGTCCACGGTGAAGTCCCGCGGGAGCACGTGAAGGAGTTCGCGATCCCCGGGAATGGCAACGGCGCGCGCGGCTTCGAGCACGCGCTCGACGTCGGCCTGGGTGATTTCGCGGTCTTTCCGGGCGACGCCGATCACGCCGGATGAGTTGAGCGAACGGACGTGTTCGCCGGAGATCCCGGCCACGACCTGCTTCGCGCCGACGCCGGCCATCTTCTCGGCCTGTTGGATGGACGCGTGGATCGCCGAGATGGTCGCGTCGAGCCCGACGACCATTCCGCGCTCCACGCCTTCACAAGGCTGGTCTCCGACTCCGAGGACGGTGAGACCGCCCCCGGATTGCACCTCCGCGACCACGGTATAGACCTTGGTCGTCCCGACGTCGAGGCTCGCCGCGATGCGCGATGTCATGTCCGTCCTCCTCGGTCGCCGGGCACGGATCGCTCCGTTTCCTCTCCGGACGACCGCCGACCCAGGGACCTCTCGTCCGAGGTGCCGGCCTTCGCATCCCCGGTCCCGATGGCGCCCCGCCCCTCGAGACCGTCTCCCGCCTCCGCCTCTCTCAGCCTGTACCACTCTTCTTCCGGCACACGCACCACGATCCGGTCTCGGAAGCGGAGATCGAGAACGGCGTCGGTGCCGAGCCCCCTCTGTGCGAGATCGCCGAGCACGAGCGGAATCCTCGACCAGAGGTGTGCGTTGAGATACGGGTCCCAGAGGACGACCCGCTTGGGGTCACGGAAGAAGACCCGGAAGCGCCTCTCCCCTTCGTACTGCACCTGCGAAATCTGCGACCAGAGCTGCGGATTCTCCTGCTTCACGCGAAGGAGTTGCTCCCAGTAGTCCCCCGTGCCCGGAAGCTCGAGCTTGCGTCCGGGAAGTCCCGGATCGATGTCCTTCGCGCTGATGCAGGGAAGGTCACTCGGATCGAGGCTCGCCACGGCCGCGAGAAGGGTTCCGTCTCCCGCGACGACGCGGGCCGGTTCGCCGAGCCACCGGAACATCGGCGTCCGCTCGGAAACGCGCACGACGACTCCCCGGGGGAAGTGATAGCGGACCGCGACCCCCTCGACCCGTGGATAGGCTCCCAGAACCGCGTCTTTGTCGGCCAGGAACGCGCTCCACCAGGACACGCCCGGTTCGATCCCGAGCGCGGCGAGGATGGGCTCGCTCTCCACCGCCCGGTTGCCGACGACGCGAACCTCTTCCGCAGTCCAGAGCGGCGAGCCGGAAACGAGGCCGTGAACGACCACGGCGACCGTGGCCACCGCGAGACCGAGCAGCGTCCACCTGAGCGTGTGGGACGACTCCTTGGGAGACGCGTCCCCGTGCGGAATGCTGAGTTCGGCGATCTCTTCGTCCTTCGGCGAGCGGAGCCGATCGATCGGACGACGCGGACGTCCGAGGTCGAGCGACTCGAACCGCTTCCGCACGGCCGGATCCACGTCCGGCAGCGGACGGCGCTTTCGGGTCGAATAGAGATCGAACTGATCAGCCATGCGCCGCCTCCGCCCCGTTCGGGAGAGGAACGAGCCGCTCGAGCACCTGCGTGCCCCAACGCGAAACGGAACCCGCTCCGAGCGTGAGGAAGACGTCACCGGAGCGGAGGATCTCGGGAAGCGTACGAACGACATCGCCCTCGGTTCCGACGAGGATCGCGTCCTGATCGCGGAGCGACCGGAGCGGCCCGAGGATGAGCGAGGTGTCGACGCCCGCGATCGGCTTCTCTCCGCCCGGGTAGATGTCGGTGAGGCAGAGGACGTCGACCTTGGCCAGCACTTCGGCGAACTCCCGCGCGAGCGCCTGCGTCCGGGTGTAGCGGTGGGGCTGGAAGAGCACCACGAGCCGACGGTCCGGATAGACGGAGCGCGCCGCGGAGAGTGCGGCCGCGATCTCGGTCGGATGGTGGCCGTAGTCGTCGACCCGGACGACACCGCCGACTTCGGGGTAGACCTCGAACCGCCGACCGACGCCTTCGAATCCGTCGAGTGCGAAGAGGCACCTCTCGGCCGGAATGCCGACCTCGAGTCCGACCGCGATGCTCGCGAGCGCATTCAGCACGTTGTGACGTCCCGGCAGCGAGACGCGCGCACGGCCGAGCGATTCGCCCGCGTTCACGACGAGAAAACTCTGCCCGAGTCCATCCACTTCGAGCTCGGTCGCGCGGAGCCGGTTGTCCTCCCCGAATCCGTAGGTGAGGACGCGCTTCCGCATCTGCGGCAGGATGGCGCGGACGTTCGGATCGTCTCCACAGACGACGGCGAGTCCGTAGAACGGCACCCGCCTCATGAACTTCGCGAAGGCGCGACGAACGTGGAGGAGACTCTTGTAGTGATCGAGATGCTCGCGGTCGATGTTCGTGATCACCGCGATGCGCGGCGAGAGATCGAGGAAGGAGCCGTCGCTCTCGTCGGCCTCGGCCACGAGGTAGTCACCCTTCCCGACCGATGCGTTGCTTCCGATCTTCTTCAGCTGACCACCGACGATGACGGTCGGTTCGAGGCCGGCGCGATCGAGCACGTGCCCGACGAGCGAGGTCGTGGTCGTCTTTCCGTGAGATCCCGCCACCGCGATCCCGCGGCGAAGGCGCATGATCTCGGCGAGCATCTCTCCGCGGCCGAGGACGGCGATCCCACGGGCCCGGGCCCGGCGCCGTTCCGGGTTGCTCGCGCCGATGGCCGAGGAGTGGACGACCAGGTCGACCTCGTCGACGTTCTCTGCCCGGTGCCCGAAGACGACGCGCGCCCCGAGCCTCTCGAGACGATCCGTCACCTCGGACCGTGCGAGGTCCGAGCCGCTCACGCGGTATCCCATCGTGAGCAGCACCTCGGCCAGCCCGCTCATCCCGGTGCCGCCGATGCCGACGAAGTGGATCCGTTCAACCTGGGCCGGGCTCACGACTCTCCCTCCGCGGCCCCGCTCTTGTCCCCACCTTCGGAGGAAGCGGTACCCTCACCGCGTCGGCCACCTCGCCGACGCCCGCCGGAATCTCCACCGGCATCGCCACCGCCGTTTCCGCCGCCCGTTGCGTCGCCCGAGCCTTCGACGGAACGGCCGCCCGCGTCGTCTCCGCCGCTCGCGGATCCCTCCGCACGCGCGCGTGCCTCCCCGGATCCCCGCCGCCGACGTCGACGACGGCTCGCGCCGGAACTCCGCGAACCGGAGGACTGCGCCGTCTCCGCGCCGGTCACCATCACGGGTGCGGCAACGTCTCCACCGACGGTATCGGCGTTCGGCGCCGGACTCGCGACCGCGCCCTCCGCCCGCTCGGCGGTACGCTCCGCCCCGCGTGCGGACACGCGCTCTCCGCCCCGCTCGCTCGGACGTCGCTCCGCACCGTTCCCTTCACCACGACGCCCGCGGCCGCTGCGCTCGCCCCCGCCATCCTGGCGCCGCCCGCCCCCGGACCGTCCGCTGTCTCGTCCCGCTCCGGGGGCGCCACGCGAACCGCGGTCCTGTCGCTGGTCCGACCGGCCGTCCTGCCGCCCGTCACGACCACCACCGGCGCCACCGCGCGGTCCACCGGTCCGTTCGCGTCTGTTCCGATCAGGCCCGTGGGAGGAGCGCCCGCGCTCGTCCCGCTCGTCCTCCTGGGCCGCGTTCGGATCGATCGCACCACCGAACCCGAGGAGCGCCCGCGCGATCTCGTCCGTCGCGTCCGGGCGCGCGAGCCGACGCGCGTTCATCGACATCTTGCGCAGCTCGACGTGGTCCTCGAGGAGCGTGACGATCTGTTCGTGCAGATCCTTGCCGGAGAGGAACCGGTCCTCGATCACGATCGCGGCTCCGCCCTCGCGGAGCTGGTCCGCGTTGAGGAGCTGATGGTTGTCCATCGCGTGCGGATAGGGCACGAGCACGGACGGGAGCCCGCACGCCTCGAGTTCGGAAATGGTCATCGCCCCGGCCCGCGCCACGACGAGATCCGCGACCGCATACGCGTCGCCCATGTTCGGGATGAACCGGCGCACCCAGCTCTTGGCCGGCTGCTCGCGGCACCGCTCGACCATCCACTCGTGATCCCGCTGTCCGGACTGGATGAGGAACTGCACGTCCTCCCGCTCGCCGAAGTAACCGAGCGCGTCGACCATCGCCTGGTTGATCGAGTGCGCTCCCTGGCTTCCGCCCAGCACGAGAACCGTCCTCCGTCCCTCCTCGAGACGGAACTGCCGGATGGCGCGGGTCCGCGACCCGTTCACGACCTGCTCGCGGAGCGGGTTGCCGGAAAGACGAAGGTGATCGCGCCGCGGGAAGAAACGCCTCGCGCTCGAGAAACCGAGGAAGACACGCTCGGCCTTGCGCGAAGCGAGACGGTTGGCCCGACCGGGCACGCTGTTCTGTTCGTGGAGCACGATCGGAATGCGCGCGAGCCAGGAAGCGAGAACGATCGGAGCCGACGCGTACCCACCCGTCGAGAAGATGACGTCGGGCTCGAACTCGGCGACGATCGCGCGCGCGGCGCGCACCGCCTTGATCCCGGCCGCGACCGCCTTGAACATCTGGGGGCTGGGTTTCCGGGGAAAGCCCACCGACTCCAGCCCGCGGAAACCGTATCCGGCTTCGGGAACTTCGCGACTCTCCATCCCTCGGGTCGAGCCGACGAACAGGATGTTGTCGGCACCGAGCTTCGGCTTCAGCGCGTCCGCGACGGCAAGCGCCGGATAGAGATGACCTCCGGTTCCACCACCGGTGATGAGGATCTTCACATGGCCCTCGACGGCCTCCTCATGATGTTCGGCGCAGTGCGGAGCGGAACGGACCGGGGCCTGACCGAGCGCGAGATCGAGAGAAGGATCCCGACGGCGGCCAGGTTGACCATGAGTGAGCTCCCTCCGTGGCTGATGAACGGAAGCGGGACGCCGGTGACGGGACCGAGCCCGAGCACGACGAACGCATGGAGGAAGACGTTCACAGCCAGGTTGAGGGTGATCCCAGCAGCCAGGAGCTGCGAAAACGGATCGCTCGCGAGGCGGGCGATCCTGAGACCCCGGTAGATGACGACTCCGAACAACGAGAACAGCACGAGCATGCCGATGAATCCCAGTTCCTCCCCGATCACCGCGAGGATGAAATCGGTATGGGGGAACGGTAGGTAGAGATACTTCTGCAAACCTTCTCCCAGTCCCTTGCCGAAGAATCCTCCGGATCCCACGGCGATGAGGGACTGCTGTACCTGATAGGACGATGCGCCTCCATTCTGGTGAACCCAGAACTGGCGCACGCGCTCGAGCTGGTACGGCTCGAGCAGGAAGATGCCTATCGCACCGGGCAACGCAGCGAGCGCAAGCCGATACACCGGCTGCCCCGCCAGGAACAGAAGCCCGAAACCCAACATCACGATCAACGCGGCCGAGGAAAGGTTCGGCTGAACGAGCACGAGTCCCGCCGTCACGAAGATGGCGGCCAGCGGCCAGCTGAGTCCTTTCCAGCCGCTCTCGGCCCACCGTTCCCTGTGGGCCACGAACGATGCGAGGAAGAGCACGAGTGCGACGCGCGCGAACTCCGCGGGCTGGGCCGAGAGCGGGCCCAGGTCCAGGAAGCGCCTCGTCCCTCTTCCACCGGTCGAAAGTCCAGGCAGCATCACGAGGACGAGCCCCAAGAGGACGATGCCCAGAGCCAGCCAGGCCAGCCGTCCCCGAAAGTGGAAGTGGGAGATACGAGAGAGCGCCGCGAGCGCGATCCATCCCAAAGCCAGCTTCGGAAGGAACGACCGAACGTAGGCCGTCTGCGAGCTGGCCTCGACCATGGCCAGGATCGCGCTGGAAGAATAGACCATGAGGACGCCGAGGAGACAGAGGAAGATCACGGCAGCCAAGAGGATGGAGTCCATCCGGCGGTCTTTCATTGGGCCCCTCCCCGGGCACCCGCCCGAGCGTTGACGAGGGCCCGGAACTGGTCCCCCCGATCCTCGAAGTCACGGAACATATCGAAGCTCGCACATCCTGGCGAGAGGAGGATCCGGTCCCCCGGACGGGACAGGGACAGGGCCTGGTCGAGCGCTTCGGCCAGGCTTCCGGCCCGGTGAAGGTCCGCTCCCGCCCAGGCTTCGGCGAGGACGTCCGCGGACTCCCCGATCAGATGTACGCTCCGGGTCCGCGCCCGCACGTCCTCCGCGAGGGGACGGAAGTCCTGTCCCTTCCCCACGCCGCCCGCGATGAGCCGAACCGGCTCGGGGAAGGCGGCCAGGGCCACCTCGAGTGAGCCGACGTTCGTCGCCTTCGAGTCGTTGACGCACGCGACCCCACCTACGACTCCGACCGGTTCGAGCCGATGGGCGAGCCCGGGAAACGTGCGGAGGGAGCGGACGATCGCGTCCACTGGGACGCCCGCAGACGCCGCGGTCGCCGCCGCCGCCATCGCGTTCTCGACGTTGTGCGCGCCCGGAAGCGCGAGTTCGGAGACGGGCAGGAGCCGCACCACCCCGTCGCGCGGAGGGGTCGAGAACCGGAGTACCAGGTCACCCTCGCGGACGAAGACGCCCTCTCGTGCTTCCTGCGCGGACGTCCCGGTCTTCCCGCCCGCCGGTGCTCCCTGCGGTTCGGCCGCGGGCGCACCGATCAGCTCGCCCTGGTCTTTTCCGGTCCGGAGCACGCGCGCCGGGACCTGGTTCGCCATGGCGTCGAGGTTCGCATCACCGCCGAACACCGCGATGTCGGCCTCCGTCTGATTGCGGAAGATCCGGCTCTTGGCCGCCGCGTACGCCTCCAGGGTGCCGTGCCGGTCGAGGTGATCGGGGCTGAGGTTGAGCAGCGTCGCGACCCGTGGATGGAAGGTGAGCGTGTCTTCGAGCTGGAAGCTCGACACCTCGACCACGAACTCCGCGCCCGGACTCCTCATGACGGCGTCGGCGAAGGCGTGTCCGATGTTGCCCGCGACCTCGACCTCCCGGCCGGCCGCCGCCAGCATGTGCCCGACCCAGGCCGTCGTCGTCGACTTCCCGTTCGTGCCCGTGATCGCGTAGACCGGGCCTTCCGCGGCGAGGAACGCGATCTCGAGCTCTCCCACGATCGGGACACCCGCCTCGCGCGCCGCTTCGAGGAAGGGAATCTCGGGGCGGACGCCGGGCGACTTGACGATGAGGTCGACTCCATCGAGGTCCGCGGGATCGTGGGGGCCCAACCGGAGCGAGGCGCCGCGCGCCACCAGCTCCGTGAGCCGCTCCCCTTCCGCGCCTTCGGGACGTTCCAGGCCGAGAAGCCGGATCGCGGCACCCCGCGCGAGGAGCATACGCGCCGCCGCGAGCCCCGACCGCGCGAGGCCGAGCACGAGGACGAGCGGTTCCGAACGCGCCGGGAGACCGAGGGCCGAGAGCGGCCACCCCGCTGCGGGAGAGGAGGAGTTCACCACCGTCCCTCCCTCACTGCAGCTTGATCGTGCTGAGGGTGACGAGTGCGAGCAGGATCCCGAGGATCCAGAACCTCACGACGACCTGGTTCTCGTGCCAGCCGGAGAGTTCGAAGTGATGGTGGATCGGTGCCATCTTGAACACCCGTTTGCCGCGGACGCGGAACGAGAGCACCTGGATCATCACCGAGAGCGTGGTCATGACGAAGATGCCGCCGAGCACGACGAGGAGGAGCTCACGCTTGACCAGGATGGCGAGCACGCCGAGCGATCCGCCCAGGGCGAGGGAGCCCGTGTCCCCCATGAACACCTCGGCGGGATGACAGTTGAACCAGAGGAAACCGAGCGCGGCTCCCACGAGAGCCCCCGCGTAGACCGCGAGCTCCCCGCTCTCCTCGAGAAACGGCATGTTGAGGTAGTCCGCGAAGATCGCGTTCCCCGAGAGATAGGCGAGCGCGCCGAGGGCGGCGGCCGGCGGAATGGTGAGCCCGATCGCGAGTCCGTCGAGCCCGTCGCTCAGATTGACCGCGTTCGACGCGCCCGTGACCACGAGCACGACGAGCGGAACGTAGAGGAGTCCGAAGTCGAGGAACGTCTCCTTGAGGAACGGCACGCTCGTCCTCGTCGCCGGGACGTCACCGAAGGGACGGAAGTAGAGGATTCCGAACCCCACGCCGAGCCCGATCAACACCTGGAAGACGAGCTTGTAGCGACCCTGCAGCCCGGACTTCACCTTCTTCACGACACGCAGGTAGTCGTCGAGGAATCCGGTCAGTCCGAGTCCCACCGTGGTGAAGACGAGGAGCCAGATCGAGCTGTTCGTCAGGTTCGCCCAGAGCAGCGTCGGCACCACGGTCGAGACGAGGATGAGGATGCCACCCATCGTCGGCGTGCCCTGCTTCTTCTGGTGGCTCTGCGGACCTTCCTCGCGGATCTGCTGCCCGAGCTTCAATCTCCGCAGGCGCTCGATGATGTAGGGCCCGAAGAGGAACGAGATGAGGAGCGCGGTGATCGTCGCGTACGCCGTGCGAAACGTGATGTATCGGAACACGTTCAGCACGGTGAACTCGTCGGAGAGGGGAAAGAGGAGATGGTAGAGCATCGGTGTCAGTCCTCCCCTGGATCGAGGGGGCCGGGGACGGGTCTCTCGAGGATCCGTTCGAGGGCCAGCCGACGAGACGCCTTCAGAAGGACCAAGTCACCTTCTTCCAGCGTATCGGCCAGCCAGGTGGAGGCCTCTTCCCGCATAGCCCTCCACGCAACGTGACCCGCCCCCGGTAGCTGTTCCGCCTCCTCCGCGATCTCCGCCAGAGCGGGACCGACGAGGAGAACGAGATCGATGTCTTCGATCCCTCGCACCAACTCCCGATGGATCGCCTCGGTCTCCGCGCCGAGCTCCGAGAGCTCGCCCAGGACGAGGATCTTTCTGCCATCGTGGTGGAGGGATCCCAGGAATTCGATCGCGAGCCGAGTGGACTCGGGGCTCGCGTTGTAGCAGTCGACGATCGCGGTGACCGGCCCCCACGGGCGCGGCTCCATCCGCATCGGCTCCGCGCGGAGCGACTCGAGTCGCGGCGCCAGCGCACGCACGTCGAGGCCGAGCGCATCGGCCGTCGCGAGTGCAGAGAGCACAGAGAGAACGGGGCCCGGGCCGAGGAGCGAGAGCCGGAGCGTTCCGGTCTTGCTCGTGTGGAGGGTCGTGCCGTCCGCTTCGTAGATCACTTCGGCCGACGGCTTCCAATCCGCGTCGGCATCGAAGCCGAAGGTGATCCGGGGCCGAGACGCGACCGACTCGGGAAGCCGCTCCAGGACCCACGGATCGTGCGGCAGAACGAGAACTGCGTCCTCGGGCAGCCCGTCGACGATCTCGAGTTTGGCCCCGAGGATCGCTTCGCGCGATCCCAGGTAGCCGATGTGGGCACGCCCGACCGACGTGATGAGCGCGACATCGGGCCGTGCGAGCCGCGAGAGTTCCGAGATCTCCCCCGCGTGGTTCATCCCCATCTCGATCACGGCGTAGTCGTGTTCTGCGCCGAGACCGAGAAGGGTCCAGGGCACGCCGACGTGGTTGTTCCGGTTTCCGGGGGTGGACCAGACGGGCCCCGCGCCACGGAGGAGTTCGGCGAGCGCATTCTTCGCCGTCGTCTTCCCGCTCGACCCCGTGATCGCGACGAGCGCCCTTCCCGTCCAGCGGGCGCGGTGGTTCGCACCCCAGCGCTGCCACCCCGAGAGCGTATCGTCGACTTCGATCCGCGGCGCGTCGGCCGCGTTCTCCGTCAGTCGATCGACGAAGAGGGCGGACGCGCCGGCCCCCAGCGCCCTCTCCAGGTGATCGTGGGCGTCGTGATTCTCTCCACGAAGCGCGACGAAGAGGTCTCCCTTCGACAGGGTGCGCGTGTCGGTCGAAACGCTCGCATAGGAGATCCGCGTGTCCGATCCCACCGTGCCCGGACCGCCCGCGACGAAGCGCCCCTCCGCGAGGTGTGCGATCTCGCCGAGCGTCCAGTGGGCCGTGCTCGGCGCCATGGCGGGAGCGGCGCCCGTCATCGCGGTTCCTCCGGCGGCGTCCATTCGCCCGTCCGCTCGGCACGCTCGTCCAGCATCCGGCCCGCGACTTCGCGATCGTCGAACGGGACGACGCGGTCCGCGAAGATCTGCACGGTCTCGTGCCCTTTGCCCGCGAGGAAGACGGCGTCGTTCTCCGTCGCCATGTTGATCGCGAAGCGGATGGCCTGCTCCCGGCCCGGCTGATCGATCGCACTCGCGCCGGTCGAACGGGTCCCTTCGTGGATCTCATGGCGGATCGCCGCGGGAGGTTCGGTGCGCGGGTTGTCGTCGGTGACGATGATGATGTCGGCGACGAAGGTGGCGACGCGCCCCATCTCGTACCGCTTCGCCTGGTCGCGGTCTCCACCGCATCCGAAGACGAGGATGATCCGGCCCGCCACGAACGGACGAAGGCTGTCGACGGAGCGAAGGAGCGCGTCCGGGGTGTGCGCGTAGTCGACGACGACAGGGAACTTCTGCCCGCGTTCGACACGCTCCATCCGTCCCGGGATTCCGTTCAGCGCGGCCAGGCCCGCGGCGATCACGTCGTCGTTCAGGCCGAGCGTCTTCCCCACGGCGAAGGAAGCGAGGAGATTGCTCACCTGGAACATTCCGAGGAGACGGGTTTCGATCCGCGTCGTCCCCTTCGCGTGTGCGATGGTGAGGCCGAGCCCGGAAGGAACGGAGTCGACTTCCACCGCGCGATAGTCCGCGCCCTCGGCCTGCCCGTAGGTGAGGATCCGGTCGGTGCTGCCCGTGAGGATCTCGGCGAGGTGCTCGTCGTCCGCGTTCACGACCGCGGTCGCGATCGGTTCGTCGGTTCCCCGTTCCTCCTGCCGAAAGAGGAGACTCTTGGCCTCCGCGTAATCGTCCATCGAACCGTGGAAGTCGAGATGGTCCTGGGTCAGGTTCGTGAAGACGACGGTGTGGAACCTCGTGTTGTAGGTCCGGCGCTGCTTCAGGCCGTGTGAGGAGACCTCGACCGCGGCGACGTCGGTGCCGAGATCGCGCAGCTCCGCGAGTTCACGCTGGAAATCCGGTGCTTCGGGCGTGGTGAACGGCTGCGCCCTCAGCCTTCCCGGCGCGCCGACACCGAGAGTGCCGAGCACGGCGCCCTCGAGGCCGGCCGAAGCGGCCACGGACTGCACCATCCAGGTCACGGACGACTTCCCGTTCGTGCCGGTGACCCCGACCACGCGCATGTCCCGAGACGGATGCCCATACCAGGTGGACGCGAGAATGGCGAGCGCCTTCCGACTGTCGTCGACCCGGAGGTAGTTCGGAACGCCTTCGATGGACGGACGCTCTCCCACCACGAGGACGGCGCCGGCCGAAACGGCGCGGTCCGCCAGGTCGTGCCCGTCGACCTTCTGGCCGCGAGCGCAGACGAAGACTCCGCCCGCCGTGACGCGGCGGTTGTCGTGGTGGATCCCGGTGACGACGACGTCATCTCCGGGCCACACGCCGACGGGGCGTGGATTCACCGGAGAGAGCTCCAGACGCAAACTCCCCAGCGACACGTTCCTCGACCTCACGGAACTCCTTCCAGGCCTGCGAGCCGTCGGGGCTGAGACGAAGTCGACAGGGCGTCCCCTCGGGAACCGGTTCGCCCGGTGCCGGAGACTGCCACACGACCCAACCTTCGCCTTCGAG
The DNA here is from genome assembly GCA_041390305.1 of Candidatus Eiseniibacteriota bacterium. Taxonomy (GTDB): domain Bacteria; phylum Eisenbacteria; class RBG-16-71-46; order CAIMUX01; family CAIMUX01; genus JACKCR01. The sequence goes on along the minus strand of JAWKQE010000041.1, from coordinate 22,844 downwards.
CTGGGGTTCCGGAGAGAACGTCTCGATCCGGAGCCACGCGTCGCGGAGAGAGAGGCCGGTCAGATCCGGCATCGTCCCTTCCGCATTTCCTTCTTCCATCATCAACGTGACGATCCCACCGGGTAGAAGACGGGCTCCGACCGGAGGACGACACGCGATGACGCGATCTCCCTCGCCTTCGAAGCGCGGCATGAGGCCACACTCCTGCACGACCCGACGCGCGGAAGGAGCGGTCAAGCCGAGTACTTCGGGAACGGCACGCCGTGCGCCGTCCTCGACGGTTGGACCGGGGGCGGACACAGAGGCGAGTGCCCCGTGTCCGCCCACGAGCGGACGTACGTCCGCCAGTATCTTGGAGAAGACCGGAGCGGAGACGCTCCCTCCATAGATGTCACCGCGCGGCTCATCGAGCACGACAACGCAAAGCACTTCAGGATCGTCCCAAGGGGCAAATCCGACGAAAGAGGCGACGTAGCGTTCCTTGCTGTACCGCCCCAACTCCTTCACGTACTTCTGCGCGGTTCCGGTCTTCCCCGCCACCCCGAATCCTCCGACTTCCGCCGCCTTGCCCGTTCCCTCGGTAACGACGCCGCGGAGAATCGTCCTCATCGCCGCGGCTACCGCCGGACGCATGACCCGTCTCACGGCCTCTGGTTCGCGTCGTTCCATGACGCTCCCGTCGGCCGCGTGGATCTCTTGGACGAGGAGTGGCTTCATCAACAGTCCGTCGTTCGCGATCGCCCCGTACGCCATGGCGAGCTGGATCCCGGTGCACGAGATCTCCTGCCCGAACGCCTGCGTCACGAGGGACCGGAGCGACCACGCGGAAGGTTCGGGGATCCGTCCCCGCCCCTCACCCGGAAGTTCGACTTCCGAGTTCAGTCCGAACCCGAAGGCTTTTTCCATTCGGTAAAAACCTTCCGCGCCGACCCGCTCGGCGATGAGCCCCGCTCCGATGTTCGAAGACTTGGCCATCACCTCCCACGCGGGAACGATCCCGCAGGGGTGGTCGTCGCGGATCGGACGACCACCAGGAACTTCACGAACTCCGTCCATGCAATCGATCCGCTCTTCGGAAGCAAGACGCCCGGCTTCGAAGGCGGCGGTGAACGGCACGACCTTGTAGATCGACCCCGGCTCGAACGCATCGGTGACCGCGCGCATCTTGAGATTCGCTTCGGTCCACGTGTCGAGGTCATGGGGATCCGGTGCAGGGAGCGAAACCATGGCGAGCACTTCGCCCGTACGCGGTCGCGTCACGATCGCGAACCCGGACGTCGCTTCCTGCGTTTCGACGGCATGGGCGAGGTGGGCGTGCGCGATCTCCTGGATCTTGCTGTCGATCGCGAGGACGATGTCGCCACCACGTTCGGGCTCCTGGAGCACGTACGTCTCGAGCCCTTCGTACCGCTTCTCGAACCGGTCGGACACCTCGAGCACGAGCCCACCCGTTCCTTCGAGGTGGTTCTTGTACTCGGACTCGAGCCCGCCGAGGGCCGTGTCGTCACGGTTGATGAGGCCGACGAGCGCGCTCGCCGCCTCTCCCAGTCTGTAGACCCGCTTCGCCTCGACCCGGGCGTCGAGCTCGGGGAAACGCGCGGTCAGGTCGTCGACCGTTTCCTCCGGAATGAGTTTCTGACTGAGCCAGAGGAACCTGCGCTCGGCGTTCTCGCGGAGCTTCTTCTCGAACTCGCGCGCCGAACCGAGCCCCGCGTCGTCGAGGGCCCGTGCCAGCGCGGCCGGGTCCTTGCAGAGCGAGGGGTCGACGGCGAGCGAACGGTTCGAGACGGTCTGGGCGAGCCGCGCTCCGTCGACCGAGAGGATGGAGCCGCGCTCCGCCGTGAGCGTGCGCGTGCTCCCCTGGCGCTGGATCGCGACCTGGTCCCAGGTGTCGTGATCGAGCACCTGGAGCTGGAAGGCGCGCGCCATCACCACCACCCAGAGGACGGCGACGAGGCCGCCCGCGAGGCCGAATCTAACGCGAGACGGAAGCACGCACCTGCTCCACGCTGCGCGTGCCAGCGAGCGCTTCGGTCAGGACGAGCTGAGAACCGCGACGGAGGTCCTGGACGAGCGCGTCCCGGAGGACGTTCTCTTCCCCGGCCTCGGCCGGGAGGGTGACGCTCGCGCGCGGTCCGTCGAGCTGGAGCCCGGCCTCGGAGGCCGGTCCCGCGAGCTGTGCGAACGTCCGCGACTCGTCGAGCTGGGCCGACGCGATCGAGATGTCCACGTGGAGCTGTTCGATCCGCTGCTCGAGCCGGTGGACTTCGCTCACCTGGTCCGCGACTTCCGTCGTGAGCCAGACCCGACCGAATCCACACGCGAAGACGACGAGGACAGCGGCCGTCGTGAAGAACCGGCGCCGTGAGCGCGAACGATCCTCGGCGAACGACCGCGACACTCCCAATCGCGTCCGCATCGCCCGCATCTCGACCTGATTCATCCTTCCCCCCTCTTTCGCACCGCACGTAGTCGGGCGCTCCGCGCCCTGCGGTTCTTCCCTACCTCCTCCCTCGTCGGGCCGATCGGGCGTCGCGTCAACGCTTCGAACGGTCCCTCCGGAGAGGTGACGCTCTTCATCCAGCGCTTGAGCCGCTTCTCTTCGTGTCCCGCGTACGAGATGATGACGAAGCGCCCAGCGGGCTGGAGCCAGTCGCCGATGCCGTCCAAGAGGCCTTCCAATCGAGGCATCTCGTCGAGCACGACGACACGGATCGCTTGGAAGATGCGGGAGAGCTCCCCCGCATCGACCTGCCGATCGCGATCCCGGACCGTACGGACCAGGTCTCCAGTCGTTCGGATCGGCTCCGCGCGTCTCCGCTCCACGATGCGGCGGGCATAGAGACGGGCTCGACGTAGATCTCCGAACTCCTGGAACACTTGGGCGAGTGCGGCTTCGTCGACACTCTGGAGGTACTCCGCGGCGTCAAGGGGGATGTCCGGATCGACGGCCATGTCGAGGGGAACGTCCTGTTGGTAGGACATCCCGGCTTCCGGACGTGCGAGGGTGTACGAGTTGAGGCCGATGTCGGCGAGGACGCCGTCGAACCCTGAGAGGCCCTCGCGAGCGAGGACTTCGTCGAGTTTGGCGTAGTTGCCTCTCTGAAACCGGACCCGTGCATCTTCGTTCCCCAACCGCCCGCGGGCGATCTCCAATGCAACGGGGTCCTGGTCCAGGCAGATCAATCGACCGTTCGGCCCGATCCTCTCGAGGATGGCCTGAGCGTGTCCGCCGGTTCCGGTCGTGACGTCGGCATAGACGCCGTCTTCGCGGTCCACGAGGTGTTCGAGCACCTCGTCCACCATGACCGGAACGTGCAGATCCGCCAAAAGGTAGGGACCCCGTTCTGAAAGGACGAGATCGGCTGGGCTCGAGCCGCTCCGTTATTCACCCGAGGAGGTAATAAGGGCAGGGAGCCATCTTCCGTTATGAGCCCGAGAGCATCTCGGAGCACCAGCCGACCTCGAAATCGATACAGCGAACTACTCATCGTCACAGGACACGACCCCTCGTTGCGTCTACCGTGCGACCGGCACCCGCACCGTCTCTCCGTTCCCCAACGAAGGACGGCCGAGGAAGGCATGTCAGTTCGGGCAGGGCGTCCAGCTTCCCAAGAGGGATCCCCAGGACGAACCACCCATCGCCTCGGACGAGACGGGAGCGGCGCTTGCCCGGACATCACAGTCCGAAGCTCCGACGATCCCTTCGTCCATCCCTGTCTCGGACAGATCCCACTCGGTTCCCGCGAGGGAGAAGCGGAGGATCTGCTCGCAGTACGGGTCGAGCCCCACGATCCGAATCGGCGGGAGGCTCATGTGGACCTCGCGCACGCGATCGACGAGCAGGCGAACGGCCCGGAAGTCGATGTGAGCGGTGTCCGTGAAATCCAAAGTGAGCTGGAGGCCCCCGGCGGTCCGCACGAGCCAGACCACGAGCTCGTCCACTTCCCCCTGCCCGACGCGGGCGGGGAGAGCGTACCGTTCTGCCTTGTTTCCGATCGGTCCGGGGAGCATCATGCCTCCGTGTCTGGGGCGAAGAACGCCTCTGCCATCTCGTCGAGGGTGCGGCCGTCCTCGTCCTCTTCCGTCACGTGAGCGGTGTAACGCTCAGGGTTCCAAAGCTCTATGTGGTCGACGTTACCTACTACGGTAACGGGAGACTTCCGCTCGAGCCCTGCGTGGTCGGTCTGGAGCTGGCTCAGCGGAATCCGTCCCTGCCCGTCGAGAGTTTCGACCGAGGACCCGTAGAACAGCTGTCGCTGGAACTGACGGGCCTTCTTCTGGGAAAGGAACCGGCCGGTCTCGAGTCGCTTCATCAGCTGATTCATCTGATTCGCTGGGTAGACGAACACGCAACCGTCCAAACCGTTGATGACCAACACTCTCTTCACATCACCACCCGGGAGCAGGTCCCGGAGACTCGAGGGGATAGCCAGGCGCCCCTTGTCGTCCAGATTTACGGTCTTCTGGCCGAGGAAGGGAATTGGGATACCCTGAGGTGTGTTCTCCCCACTCATCCCCATTTCTCCCGCATCGTCCCCACGTGTGCTGGAAGATACGGTCGTAGTTGCGGCTCGTCAAGCAGTCATACTTCTACTACGGCAAAAAGACATCCAAACCTAGTAAGCTGATAGTCAACCACTTAGCCCAGGCCGAGTCCTTTTGCAGGCGGGGTGTGCACGGGATCTGGTCAGTTGGAGACGGCACCAGCGCGCCCCACGTCCCCCCCGCCCACCACGACGGTCAGCTCGCGGTGAGGAGCGGCGGAAGGCGGCGGGTGGACGCGAACATCCGCCAAGCCCCGGAGTCGGGGTCCCGGAACCGGAGTTCGCTCGCGAGCAGCCGCAGGTGCCCCTCGTCAGGTGGCAGCCGGCGGCGCGATGGGTAGAGCGGATCCCCGACGATCGGGAAGCCGAGGCCCGCGAGATGGAGCCGGATCTGGTGGGGCCGGCCGGTCTCGGGAACGACGCGGAACCGCCAGACCGTCTTGGCGAGGCGCTCCGCGCGGTAGACGTCGCTCACCGACAGCATGGCGCCGGCACGGGAGGCCCGATCCGGCACCGAACGCCAGCGGAAGCCGTCAGCGTCCCGTACGATCGCCGACCGGACCGTGACGAACGCGGGCGGCTCGCCCTCCCCCGTCCCCCAGGCTTCGTACGCCTTCTGCACCTCCCGGGTCTCGAAGAGCCCCTGGTAGCGGGCCCGGTCGGCTTCCCGCAGGACGAAGACGACGAGGCCGGACGTGTCCCGGTCGATCCGGTGCGCGGGAGTCGGCGACGGGTGGTCCAGGAGGAGCCTGGCCTGATGGAGGAGCGAACGCCGGACGTACTCGCCGCTCGGCGTCACGGGGATCCCGCTCGGCTTGTCGAGGACGGCGATCCGATCGTCGCGATGGACGAGGCGCACATCTCCGTCGTGCTCGGGTTCGCCTTCCACCTCCCGCACGTAGGCAATCCGCCTTCGCGGCGCGAACGGCGTCTCCGGAGTGATCCGCTCACCGTCGTCCCATCGCACCCAACCGCGCGACATCCGGGAGACCCACGTCGCCTCGTCGATCCGCGCGAACCTCGCCACGAGATGAGCAAGCACGGTGCCGCGGGCGCGTTGCCGCGGAGAGGAGGAGACGTCGTGCGCCTCGGGGCCGGGCTCTCCTTCCCACGAAACACGGCTCGGCTCGGAGGGAAGTGTGTGAAACGACCAGACGCCCGCCTCGGTCGGCGGAAGGACGCTCGGATCGTAACGATCTTTGCCGCCGCCCCGTCGCGACCGACCCGAACGCGCGTGATCGTCCCGGTCAGACGCCCCGCTGGCGTCGCGACCCGCGTCGCGGCTTCCGTCAGACGATGGCATCGAGGAGCCGGGCGAGTTCGGCCGCGAGCGCACGCCGCTCGAAACGTCGGGTCGTTTCGATGCCCGGGCCGGTCGCCCCAGGCTGAAGAAGTCGCTCCAACCCCTCCGCGACCGTCTCCGGTCGACTCGGGTCGGCCACCCAGCCTGCGTCCATGGACCGGATCAGTTGCGCGGCGGCACCATCATTCGGCACGACCGCGAGAATCGGCCGGCCCGCGCGGAGGTACTCGAAGATCTTACCCGGAAGGATGAGCTCGCCTCGTTCCGAGTCCTGTTCGAGCAGGAGCAGGACGCGCGCACGCAGGAGCGCGGCGACGGACTCGTGATGGGGGCAGCTCGGCGAGAACTCGACGAAGGGAGACAGTCCCGCCGCTTCCACACGGTCGACATCGGCGTCGTAGTGACCTCCGAGGAAGAGCGTACGCGCGGTCTCGGCCTCCCCGTTTCGTTCGAGGAAGATCCGGAGCCCTCTCAGATACGTGTCGAGCGGACGCTCGGGGTTGAGCTGCCCCGCATGGAGCACCGGACACCCGCGGAGCGCGTGTCCGGAAGGCCCGCGCTCCGCATCCACCGCTCCGCCGCCGCGAAATCCTCCTCGTCGAACCCGTTCGTGATCGTGACGATCGACTCCGGCGCGAGTGTCGGGATGAGACCCAGGTAGTCCTGTCGCGTCGCGTCGGACGTCACCACGACGCGGTCGGCCTCCTCGAGCACGCTCCGTTCGAGCGAACGCTGCACGCGGTGGTGGAGTTCGGTCGGTGGCGCGTAGGACATCCGCCGCGTCCACGGATCCCGGAAATCCGCGATCCAAGGCAGGTGGCGCGAGCGATGGAGCCAGCGACCGAGCAGGTGCGTGCTGTCGGGGGACGACGTCGTGATCACGGCATCGAACCGTTCGGCTCTCACGAGATCTCCGAGCACGCGACGTGTGGGGGCGACCCATCCGACATAGGCGTCCGGAACGAGGAGCGCCCGCGAAACGGCCCGGAGCCCCCGGATGCGGGACGCCGAACGCCGCGTCGAACTCCCGCCGCCTCCCACGAAGCGCGAACCCCAATGCGGCGCACGCACGACCCGTACGGTGGAAGGAACCTCTTCGGCGAGCGAGTCGTCGCGCAGCCAGTAGGAAGCCGGCCCGGTGACCACGGTCGCGTCCCAACCGAAGTCCGCGAGGTAGCGCACGAACTTCAGCGTGCGCTGGACGCCCGCGCCCCCGAGCGGTGGGAAGAAGTACGCGACGTAGAGAAGGCGGCGACGCTCGCCGTCAGCGCGAGCAGTCACCATCGAGCACCGCCACGCCAACCGACTCGAGTTTCCGCGGCCCCTGCACACGCACGATGTAGAGTCCGGGCGCCGCCGGCTCACCGTCGTGGGTGACGTCCCAGACGACGTCGTCCGAAGTGACGTCGTCGAACCGGGCGAGGATGGTTCCGTCGAGATCGACGACCACACCGCTGAGAAGACCGCCCCCGCCGGATAGACGGAGACCATCGGTGCATCCGAGAATGTAGGGGTTCGGGAACGGGGCGACCGAAGCGGTCGATCCCGTCTCGACCGAACGGATCGGGGTGAAACTGGCGAGGCCTCGTGACGTTCCACACCAGACCGTGCGATCGTCGGACGTGAGGGCGAGTGCCTCCACGTTCGGATTCGGGAGGAGCGGTGCCCGATACGTCGTGTAGACGTAACCACCCTCCGGATCCGGAGCGATCCGGGTGAGGCCCGTGTCCCGCGTTCCGACCCACGCCCCGCCACTCCGGTCGACGGCGAGTGCGGTGATCTCCGCGTTGGGAAGGCGTCCCGCTCCGGCGGTGAGATTCGTGAACGTCCCGTTCGATTCGTAGACCGAGAGCCCACCGGTCGTCCCGATCCAGGCTCTTCCGTCGGACGCGACTTCGATCTGACGGATGGCGTTGCTCGCGATCGGGTCGATCGAGGAGGAGCTCGTGTACACCCGGATCACGTCGTCGCCTCCGGCTCCCTGCGGGATGCCGTCGGGCCCGAAGGACCAACGGACGAGCCCCGAGTCGTACGTTCCGACCCAGGCGACTTCGTTCGCGACGCGGATCGCCGCGATCTGGTTGCTCGGAAAGCCGACCGACGCGGCATCGAAGAGCTCGAAGGTGCGGGCCACCGGATCGACCCGGTAGACGCCCTTGGACAACGTCTCGTCCCCGTTGTTGGTCGCTCCCCAGAGGAACCCGTCTTCATCGACGTCCAGAGTCCAGATCTCGCTGATATCCTCGAAGGCGCGGAACTCGCTGCCGATGAAGCTCTCGAGCGCACAGGTCGGGTCCCCTTCCCGACAGCAGCAGTGAGCGAGGAACACTTCGTCGCCGACCTGCTCGGTGCTGAACGTCCACGAGCCGAGCGAGCCGTTCTCCCCGCCGTTCCGGAGCAGCCAGCTCGATCCGTCGAACGAACCGACCAACGGAGCGCGGGAGCGTTCCGCCGTCGTGAACCAGAGCACGCCGTCGTCTGCCATCCGGAGACTGCGGTAGTACGCGCGGAGGGCGGGTCCCGGAACCTTCCGTTGCCGCCAGCTCGTGCCGTCCCACTCCCAGATGCCATCGAGCCGCTCGGACACGTCGCTCGCTCCCGCCACCACGAGTCCGGACTCTGTGACCGTCACGGACGTCGCCGGGAAGACATCCGCGCCGAGACGGTTCCAGCCCGCGTTCTCGTTCCACTCGAAGACGCCGCCGGCCGAACCGCTCGCGGCCAGGAGCACGCTTCCCGATCGGGGCAGGAGCTCGTTCACGACGATCGGCGAGGGGAGTCCGATTCCGATCTCCACCCAGGCGTCATCGCTACGGCGCAGAATTCCTCCACCTCCGGCTGCAAGCAGGCCGTTCTCGTAGACGGCGAGGATCCCGATATCGAAAGGGGTCGTCACCGGAGACCAGCTCCCGTCGGCGTGCTGCACGACCAGGCCTTCCGCCGTGGCGATCCAGAGTTCATCGCCCAGGAGTGCGAGATCGAGGATGTCGAAGCTCGGGAGGTCGCAGATGTCGACCCCTTCGAGGCACGGCGCCCGGAGGTCACCGTCGACGAACGAGGAGTATCCCTGCTCGGCCGCGACGAGCAGCACTTCGCGGCCTTCCCCATCGGTCTGGAGACGAAGACGGCGGATCCGGTCCCCGGGGATCGGCTCGAGCAGGCTCGTGTACGGCGCGAACGATCGCGTGTCGGGCGTGAAGATCGAGATACCGACCCGCTCCGTTCCGACCCAGATGTTGCCGCCCCCGTCCGCGATCGCGGTGCGAAGGGAGTCACTGAGGAGACCGAGTGGCTCGCGGGTCCACTGCTCGAACCCTTCCGTCGTCCACCTCACGAGGCCGCCGGACGTGGCCGCGTAGACGTCGTCGCCCGAAGCCACGACGTCACGAACGTCGTTGGCGTAGAGATACGTCCGCCAGAGCCCGTCGGACTGCGCGGCGGCGCGCCCCGGCACGATCGAGAGCACGAGTGCCGCGAGCACCAACGTCGAGAGCAGCCGAGGGACTCCCCGCCGTAGGGCGAGCACCAACGGCGCGAGTACGACTGTCGCGAGTGCCTGGAGCGACTCGGAGAGAGGAAGCGCGAAGTGGAGACGCATGGAAGTAGCAGCACGGCGCGGGGCCGGCGGGTTCATCCGGACGAGGCTCAAGATCGACCTCCTGAGAAGGGTGAAGAGCCACACAGAGCGTTCCAAGCGATCCGCATGTCCCCCGCACCCGACCATTCGTGGGGGTATCTCTGGTTCCATGTCGCCTGACGGTCCAGGTCGGTGGCTTTGGGAAGCCACGGCCCCAGAACGCCCGGGAGTGCCGCCGGTGGGGCGGCGCGGTAGCCTTCGTCCAGTAGCTGCCACTCCTCTTCGGAGAAAGGATAGATGCCGACGAACGAGAGGTCGCCGGAGAGGACCCGGGGCCAGCTCGGATAGTACCGCATCAGCGCCCGCGAAGCGCCCCCCTCGGTTCCGCTGGCCCCACCCGCACCTTCGGCCTGCCCGGACGCCGTCCGGTAGACCGAGAGAGGGAGTCCGGAGCGGCCACGAATCCGGGCGTGTTCCAGAACCGGTTTCCTTCCCAGAGTCCTCCCGAGGGCGACGAGGAGGAACGGAATCGCGAAGACGAGCCCCCAGACGATCCCGAGACAGACGTCGACCGCCCGCTTCCCCGGATCCGCTCCCCGCTCCGTCGCCGAAGCCCCGAGACGGATGGCGGGGATGCCGAAGAACATCTCGAGCTCCCCGCGGATCGGGAGGACCGCGGCGAGAGCCGGCACGAGACGGACGGGAGTCCCCGCGCCGTGGAGGGCGGCCACGAGCGACGCCACCTGCGTGCCCGGCTCCTCGAAGAGGAGCACCTCCTGCACGCGCTCGTTCGCGAGCCGCTGGAGGAGCACCTCGACCGAGGGACGGTCCCCTTCCTGTGGAATCGGGATCGGCACCGGCTCCATCCCGAACTTGCCGTAGGTCTCGAATCTCGTGACGACGTCGCTCACGGCGGCGGGCGATCCCAGGACACCGAGCCTGCGCAGACCTACGTCGCGGTCCCGCACGGATCGCACCATCCGCGAGAGCACCGTCCGTCCCACCGTCACGAAGATCGCGGCGAGCGGAAGGAAGAGCACGACCACGATGCGCGAGAGGGAGCGCGCGGGAATGAGGAACGTGGACGCCATCATGAGCACCGCCGTCCAGGACAGCGCCCGGAGGACGGGAAGAAAGTTGTCGAGAAACGTCGGAGGAAAGCGGCGCTTGTAGTGTCCGAGCCCGAGGAACGTACCGAGCGCGACGACGACGGAGAAGACGAAGAACCGCAGGTACAGTTCGAACGAGAAGAGCGGCTTCGTCAGGAGGTCCGCCGCCCACTTCCGTGCGGAGTAGGCGAGCAGGAACGCGAGCGTGATGGAGACGAGGTCCGCGAGGAAGAACGCGACCTGACGGAAGAGCCCGGAGCGCTGCTTCGCCCAATAGAGGAGGAACGACCACTTCTCGTAGAACCGGAAGGTCGAAGCGAGATGGAGCCAGAGCCCACGCGACGGCTTCCAGCCCGCACTCGAGCGCTGGTAGTGGTGGATCATCCGCGAGTCTGGATGGTAGACGACGGTCCATCCGCGCTGGTGCATCCGGTAGCACCAGTCCACGTCCTCGAAGTAGAGGAAGAAGCGCTCGTCCATCCCGCCCACGTCGTCGATCGCGCCGTCCCGTACGAGGAGCGCGCCGCCGATGCACCAGTCGACCACGCGCGAGTCTTCGTGGTCCCAGTCGAGCATGAGGTGCTCCCGGATCACGCTCGCGTTCGGGAAGAGCTTGCCGAGAAACGTCCGGCGGAGGAGGAAGATCGGCAGGCTGTAGAACGTGCGGCACGAGTCCTGGAGGCTGCCGTCCGCGTAGTGGAGCCTCGGCGCGACGATCCCGCAGTCGGGATGGGTGTCGAGGTACTCCACCAGCGCCTCGATCGAACCGGGCCCGACCTCGACATCGGGGTTGAGGTTCAGGACGTGCCGCCCCTTGCGGTCCCGGATCGCCTGATTGAGGGCGCGCGCGAGCCCGAGGTTCTTCTCGTTCTTCCGATAGTGGATCGGTGCGACGCCACGCGCGGCCCACTCCGCCGCCGCGCGCTCGGATCCGTCATCCGTTGGGTCGTTGTCCTCGATCCTGACTTCATACGACACGGAGGGAGCCACGGCCGCAACCGCATCGAGCGCTCGTCTCAGGAAGTCGGGGGTTCGGTAGACGACGAAGGCGATGGTGACGTCGAACTCGAAGTCTTTCACCCCTCTGTGACCTCCGCCGACGAAGGCCTCGGAACCGCGCGGCGATCGGCGCCGACGAGCAGTCCGTCCACGGCCGCCCGGAACTCGGGATCGCGGGGAGCACTGCCGGAACCGGCGAGCGGGCCGTTCCGCGGAACGCGCAGGAAGAGCCGGGAGAGTGCGAGTCGCCAGACCATCCAGATCGCTTCCCAGATGATCTTCCGACTCATCTTGGATACGCCGACCCGTCGGTCCGCGAAGACGATCGGGATCTCCTGGATCCGGAACCTCTGTCGCCAGAGTTGGAAGTTCACCTCGACCTGGAACGAATACCCGTCGGACCGGATCCGGCCGAGGTCGATCGCCTCGAGCGCTTCGCGCCGGAACGCCTTGAACCCTCCGGTCGCGTCCTGGAGGGGCAGGCCGGTCATGAGGCGAACATAGGCGTTCGCGCCGTAACTGAGGATCAGTCGCCGTAGCGGCCAGTTGACCACCGTCACACCGTGGAGATAGCGCGAGCCGAGAACGACGTCGTTGTGCGGGAGCTCCCGGAGGAAGCCGGCGAGTGCGCCGGGGTCGTGGGAGAAGTCCGCGTCCATCTCGAAGATGACGTCGAAGCCCTGCGAGATACCGTATCGGAAGCCCGCGATGTACGCGGAGCCGAGGCCCATCTTCCCCGGCCGTTCGAGGAGATGGATGCGCGGCTCCGACGCCATCATCTGGCGCACGGCCGCGGCCGTGCCGTCGGGCGAGTTGTCGTCCACGACCAGCACTTCGAAGCCGAACGGCAGCTCCAGGATCCGCGGAACGATCGCCTGCACGTTGTCGACCTCGTTGTAGGTCGGAATCACGATGAGCAGGCGGAGGCCGGAACCCTCCCCTTTCGGGGTGCCCCTCAACTCTCGGCTCTCCCGAACCACTCCACCGTCTTGCGGAGGGCGTCGTGAACGTCCACTTCCGGTTCCCAACCGAGGCGGTCCTTGGCCTGGGAGATGTCGGGCTGCCGCACCTTGGGATCGTCCTCCGGAAGATCCCGGTAGACGATCTCGCTCTTGCTGCCCGTGATGTCGATGATCATCCGGGCCATCTCCTTCACCGTCATCTCCTGCGGGTTGCCGATGTTGCACGGCTCGTTGAGATCGCTCTCGGCAAGCAGGAGGAGACCGCGAACGAGGTCGGTGATGTATCCGAAGCTCCGCGTCTGCGAGCCGTCGCCGAAGATCGTGATCGGCTCGTTCTGGAGCGCCTGGTTGATGAAGGTGGGGACGGCCCGTCCGTCGTCCTTCCGCATCCGCGGCCCGAACGTGTTGAAGATCCGGACGATCTTCGTGTCGACGCCGTGGTGCCGATGGTAGGCCATGGTGAGCGCTTCTGCGTACCGCTTCGCTTCGTCGTAGACGCCACGGAGCCCAATCGGATTGACGTTGCCCCAGTAGGACTCGGGCTGGGGATGGATGAGCGGATCGCCGTACACCTCGGACGTGGAGGCGAGGAGGAAGCGCGCGCCCTTCCGCCGCGCGAGGCCGAGCGCCTTGTGCGTCCCCATCGCGCCGACCTTGAGCGTTTCGATCGGCCACCTGAGGTAGTCGATCGGCGAGGCCGGGCTCGCGAAGTGGAGGACCAGGTCCACGTCCCCACCGACGTAGAGGTAGTTCGTCACGTCGTAGTCGAGGAACGTGAACTTCTTGTCCCGGATGTGCGCGATGTTGTCGGCCGAACCGGTGAGGAGGTTGTCGACGCAGACGACCTCGCTCCCACGCGCGAGAAGGGCGTCGACAGAGGTGGAGCCGATGAATCCGGCTCCTCCGGTGATGATGGTTCTCATTCGGATCCTTTCTCGGCGGATCTGTCGACGGCCGATCCCGTTTCTCCAGCCAGTTCCGACTGCTCCGGGCGCGCTCCCCCCTGTCCACGACGGTGGAGGAACCCGAGCAGCGATCCCGTGGCCTGAGTCTGTCCGTCGGACGCACCGAGCGGAAGGAGTGTGTGCCCCAAAGGATAGTCACGCTCTCTCGACGCAGGGGCATGGATGAGCGCGGCGAGCAGCCCGATGGAGATGAACTGGATCCCGAGGATGATGAGGATGACTCCGAAGAGGAGCAAGGGACGGACCCTGAGTGCTCCCTCGATCAGCCACAGGATGAACATGTAGACGTTGATCGCACCGCCGAGAACGAGACAAGCGGTGCCGACGCGGCCGAAGACGTGGAGAGGTGTCCGGCTCCCTCCGGCCAGGAAGACCACCTCGAGCAGATCGAGGAACCCGTTGACGAAGCGCGCAGGCCCGAACTTCGACTGCCCGAAGCGCCGCGCGTGGTGCTTCACCTCGCGCTCCCCCACCCGGAAGCCCTGGCTGTGGGCGAGGACGGGAAGAAAGCGGTGCATCTCCCCGTAGAGCGCGACCGAGCGCGTCACTTCGGACCGGTAGGCCTTGAGCCCACAGTTGAAGTCGTGGAGAGGAATGCCGGTGACGCGCGAGACGACGCCGTTGAAGAAGCGGCTCGGCCAGGTCTTCGAGATCGGGTCGTGTCGTGTCCGCTTCCATCCGGAGACGAGGTCGAGACCACCATCGAGGTCCGAAATGAGGAGCGGCAGTTCTTCCGGATCGTCCTGGAGGTCCGCGTCCATCGTGACGACGTAGCGGCCCTGCGCGTGTTCGAATCCGGTTTTGAGGGCGGCGGACTTCCCGAAGTTCCGGCGCAGGGAGAGAAGGCCGACCCTCGGGTCTCCCGCATGGAGGCCGGTCACGACGTCGACCGTCCTGTCGGTGGAGCCGTCGTCCACGACGAGAATCTCGAACCCGAGCCCCTCCCGGTCGAGCACGCGCGCGACGTGGGGAACGAGCTCCTCGAGGGACTCGGCCTCGTTGAACGCGGGAATGACGACGGTGACGTCGAGCCCGCTGTCGCTCTCGTCCAGTCTCAAACCTCGAGCAGCTCCTTCATCCATCCGTTCATCTGGGCCAGCCCTTCCGCGAGCGGGACGTTCGGGACGAACTCGAGTTCCTCCCTCGCCTTCGACGGATCCCCGCCGGTGTGGAGAGGATCCCCCTTCTGCTTCGGTAGGAACTCGCGGATCGCCTCGCGCCCCGAGACCGATTCCATGATGTCCAGGACTTCGAGAACGCTGGCCCGACTCCCCCCGTTGACGTTGTAGACGGCTCCCGGCCGGCCCTGCATCCCGGCCAGGAAGTTCGCCTCCGTCACGTCTGTGATGTAGGTGAAGTCCCGAGTCTGCCGACCGTCGCCGTAGATCGTGACCGGCTCGCCACTGTAGATGGCGCGGTAGAACCGGTGGAACCCCATGTCCGGCCTCTGCCGGGGACCATAGACCGTGAAGTAGCGGAGCGAAACGGTCGGAAGTCCGTAGCTCTTCTCGTAGAGACGGGCCAGATGCTCGCCCGCGAGCTTCGTCACGCCGTAGGGTGAGATCGGGTTCGTGGGCGAATCCTCCGCCGCCGGAAACTCCGGAGCCTCGCCGTAGACCGAGGAGGACGACGCATACACGAAGCGGGTCGGCTTGGCCGTGAGGGACGCCTCCAGGAGGCGCTGCGTCGCCTGGATGTTGATCGTGGTATAGGTCTCGAACTCCGCGCCCCAACTCGCCCGCACGCCCGCCTGGGCCGCGAGATGCCAGACCACTTCCGCACCGTTGAGTAGTGACGAGAGGTCGGCCGTCCGGAGATCGACCCGGTCGAGACTGAAGCGGGGCTCGGACGCGAGGCCACGGACGTTCCGCTCCTTGAGCGTCGTGTCGTAGTAGTCCGTGAAGCAGTCGACACCACGCACGCGCCATCCGTCGGCGACGAGTCGCTCCGAGAGGTGCGAGCCGATGAAACCGGCGGCTCCAGTGACGAGTGCAGTTCTCACGTCATCGTCCTTCCACGCTTCGGCGTGGCTCCGACAGGATGCGGAGTGAGTCCGCGTACTCCTGGAGCACCGCCTCCATCTGTCGATCTTCCGGGTGGCGGCGGACCCAGTCCGCGAGGAGCGCGACCGCGGCCTCCCGTTTCTGCGAGACCTCCCACAAGTAGGAGAAGAGGTCCCGAAGACTCTCACTGTTGTTGGGGCCGAGGTCAAAAGCCATTCTGTAGCTGAGCTCGGCCTCCGCCACCTTGCCCTGGACCTCCTGGGCGCGCCCCAGATAACGATAAACACGAAGATCCCGGGAGCCTAGCGCCGCGGCACGGAGAAGCGCCTCTTCCGCCTCCTCGAACCGCCGGGCCCGGAGATGGAGGACCTGAGGGAGTAGGCCACCGAATGGGAGGTCGGAGCGATGGCCTGGGCTCGTTCCACGTTCTCTCCGGCCGCGTCCTCGGCACCTTGGGCGTAGAGTCTGTCCGCGGCCCGAAGGTAGCAGGCCGCATAGTTCTGGGTCAGACGGGTCGCATTGGGGTCCTTGTAGACCGAGTCATCGTGCTCCCCCGACTCGGTCAGGATCCCCCGGTACCGATACCTTCCAGGCCAGGTCGAGCGTCTTCTTGAGGTCGATCCGGTCCCGCCTCCCGGAACCGGTTCGGCGACCCGGAAGTTCAGCCCCTCCATGACGAGGCTGTCGTCCAGGCCCATGAGATCGGGCACCGTGACCGCGAGGTAGATCGGCCGGGAACCGAACTCGCGCTCGAGAATCCTTCGAACGCCCAGGTCCTTCGTGAGGATCGGAGTGTCCGGGTCGTCCACGTAGCGGGCGAGACCGGTCTGGCCGAGGAACCCCAGCTCGGCCTCCCGGGTCCAACCGCCGTACTTCATTTCGACCATCGCCTGGATGACCGGATAGTCGAGGGCGGCCTGGATCGTCTCGCGTTCCAGGCGAGGTCGACGGTGGGCGGATACTCCCTGGATCTGCCGGAGGTACCAGTCCGTGTTGAGGAGGCTGAGGTTGACGACGGACACGTCCTTGCGGAAGCCCTCGACCTGCTGGATGTACCAGAGCGGGAAGAAGTCGTTGTCCCCGTTCGTGAAGAGGATCGCGTCCGGCTCGAGTCCGACGAGCGAGTTGTACGCGTAGTCCGTCGCGACGTGGAAGCCGGTCCGGTCGTGCTCGAACCAGTAGCTCTGGAGCGTGAGCGTCGGAAGCGCGATCGAGAGGGCCGCGGCCACCGCGATGAGGACGCCCCGGAACTGCTCCGGTGAAGACCGCCATCCCGACCCCGATCCAGACCGCGTAGAACTGGAACGACGCGACGAAGAAGTAGTCCCGGTCCTCACTTCGTTCTCACTGAAGTTGAGGTAGAAGACCAGGCCGACGCTCGTGATGAGGTAGATGAGGCCGAGGAGGGCGAAGGAACGACGATCCCGCCAGGCCTGAGCGAGGATGCCGACCCACCCGAACGCGTAGGGCACCGCGTAGCCGAGCCAGGTCGGACGGATGTCGAGCGCGTACTGGTCCTGCGCGTAGCGTACGAAGTGCTTCGTGAACTGGATGGCCCAGGGAGCCTTCCGCACCTCGAACGGGTTCGGGGACGGTACTGATCCCGGATCAGCATCTTCCAGAGACTGTCCCACGTGCTCGGATCCGCCTCGTTGATCGCCGGGTTCAGGTGGGCGCGGATCATGAGGTAGGCATGGGTCGACACGCCGAGGGCCGGCGATCATGCACCAGGTGAGGAGCCCCTCGGGCCGACGGAAGGATGGATCGGCGGGAGACCGAGACGGTCGCGGACGAGGCTGACCACCGCGAGCACCAGCACGATGGCGAAGACGGCCCCGTAGATCCTTATCCCGAGAGTCGGGAGCATCCCCGGATGGAGTAGAGTGACCGCCCCCGCGACCATCATCGCTCCCGTCCAACTCGGCGCGAAGATCCGGCGATCGACGAGGAGAGCGAAGAGGAGGATCCCGGGCAGGACGAGGAAGGTCCCGGAGATGGATCCCCATGGAGAGGCAGAGGAGATAGTAGATGAGGAGAAGAGCCCCATGTTCCGTGCGCGGCCCTCGGACTGGGCCCACTTCAGGATGAGCCAGAACGCGATCGCCATGATCGCGGACCCGAGCGCGTAGACCTCCGCCTCGATCGCGTTGTCCCAGAAGGTGCGGGAAAAGGCGGTGAAGAACGCGGCCACGATCCCGCCCGTGATCCTGGCCCAGACTCCTCGGATCGTTCGTCCTCGTCCTGCCCGCGCGGGGCGCATCCTTCGGTGGATCTCCACCGTCGAGAGGTAGAGGAAGGTCGCGCAGATGCTCGACGAGAGGGCCGAGAGGTAGCGTTGACCCGGGTCGCCACGAGCTCCGCGAACGGAATGAGCGAGAAGACGCGCCCGATGAGGACGTAGAGCGGCGTGCCGGGGGGATGCGGAATCCCGAGGATGTAGGACGTCGCGATGTACTCGCCAGAATCCCAGAACGGGCAGGAGATGGTGAGCGTCAGGATGTAGACGATCTGCGTGACGACGAAGACGAACGCCGCGCCCAGGGCGACGGGTGTGCGTAGACGCGTGAGCATCGATATCACGCCTTCCGGTGGCGATTGATGGCGAGCCGCAGCAGGGCCTCCGTCTGGTCCGTCATCTTGTCCTGCGGAATTCGTCCGCCCACTCCATTCCGCGCTTCGAGAACTGGTCCCAGCGCGCGGAATCGGAGAGGAGTTCGTCGATCCGCCGTTCCAGCGCCGGAAGGTCCCCGTGCGGCACGAGGTATCCGGTCTCACTGTCGCGTACGGCTTCGTAGAGGCCGGGCGAGTCGCTGGCCACGCACGGGACACCGACCTGGCTTCCCTCGATCACGGAGAGGCCCCATCCCTCCTTGGGCGATGTGTAGCAGAGCACCCGGGTCCGCGCGAGGAGGTCGTACTTCTCCTTCCCCGACATAGCCGAGGAGCTTCACGCGGTCCGCCACGCCCTTCTCCCGGGCCCGGGCCGCGAGGGCGTCCCGGTAGTCTCCTTCGCCGGCGATCCAGTACTCCACGCCCGGATGCTTCTCGGCGAGGGACGGTAGGATGTCGATCGGAAACTCGATGCACTTGTACTTCTGAGCCGCCCGAGGTAGAGGAGGTACGGCCAGGGCTGGGTTCCGTTCCGCTCGGCCGGCCGGTAGTAGTCGTGACGATCCCCGTCTTGACGACATGGAGCTGCGACGCCGGAATCCCGCGCTCTCGAGGTCCCCCCGCGTGCTCTCGGAGAGCACCTGGAACTCGCACTTCCCGTAGACGCTCGGAATCAGCTTCTCCTGGAGGAACACGTAGGCCGCGAGCGGAAACGCCGCCTGCTGGAAGACGGTCGTCCCGAAGAGGTGCGGATGTTGACGAGCACCGGCAGGTCCGTGAAGCGCGGCGTGTAGAACGGGAGCTTGTTGAGGTCCTCCACGACCACGTCGACCTTCCCGGCGAACTCCTTCTTCATGTAGGCGGACGTCCGGAAGTTGAAGTCGTAGAGATTTCCGATCCGGTGGATCGGCATCCCGTCGATCTCGTCCCGATCGCTCCCGCCGGGAAAACGGCAGGTGAGAAACGTCACCTCGTGGCCCTTCGCGCGCATGCGGCGGTAGACCTCGTGGATGATGACCTCGGCGCCGCCTTGTTCCGGGTGCTTCAGGTCCCGGTAGCTGACGATGAGGATGCGGAGACGGTCCTGTGTCACGGTTTCCGGCCCAAGGTTCCGATCATCGCGCACGTGTAGAGTCCGAGCCGCGTCTTCTTGAACGACTCCCGGAACGCCCGTCCCATCGCTCCGAACGGCGGGACTTCCGGCGGATACTTCGGGAGCACGGTGATCCTCGTCCGCATGAGGAAGTAGCGGAGCGACCGGTAGAAGAAGCCCGGCACGAACCACTCTCCGTACGTGCTCTCCACCTCGAGCCCGCTCTTCTCCACCCAGCCCTCGAGCTCCGCCGGCGAATACTGGGTCTCCCAGCCCGCGAACCAGCGGTTCAGGGCGATCATGATCTGCTTGCCGATCGTGTAGACGTGGAACCTCTGCGGGACGTCGACGAGGAGGTGCCCTCCCGAGTGGAGGACGCGCGCGTTCTCCTGGAGGAGCGGCAGCGGATCCCGGAAGTGCTCCATCAGCCCCTGGTGGAAGACGAGACTGAGGTCCCCCTCCCGGAACGGCATCTGGCGCGCGTCGGCGCAGACGGGATAGACGACGAGGCCGAGCTGCTCGGCCTGCTTCCGGATCACGTGGAACGAACTCCGCGTGTAGTCGAGCACGATCACCTTGGCCCCGCGCTGCGCGAGCTCCAGGCTGTCCCGACCCGATCCGGCCCCGACCTCCATGCACCAACGTCCCTCGAGCGGCAGCCGATCGAGCGCGCGCTTGATCCGGTCCTCGTTCGAGTAGACATCGTCGATCTCTTCCCGTTCCGCCCAGTAACGTTCCCAGTGATCGGGCGTCGACTGCCTCTCCAAACTACTCCTCCCCCGCTCCCGTTCTGCCGTTCCCACGCGCTTCCGAGGCGATCCGATCGAGGACGCCGTTGACGAACGCGTCCGATCCGTCCTCGCCGTAGCGCTGGGCGAGCCGGATGGCCTGGTCGAGCACGATCTCGACCGGAATATCCGGCGCGAAGAGGAGCTCCGTCACGGCCACGCGCAGCACGGCGCGCACGACCACGGAGAGCCGACTGAACGACCAACCGTGGAGCGTCGCGCTGATCCGCGCATCGATGTCCTCCTGCGAGCGGGCGAAGGCGCGCGCCAGGTCGATGACGTGATCCCGCGCATCCTCCGAGAGGTGATAGCGGCCAAGCGAGTACTCGAGCGACTCGACCACGTCATCCCGCGATACTTCGACCTCGAAGAGGACACGGAACAGCACTTCCCGCGCCTTGGGACGGCCTCCCTGCATGTCAGTGGCCCTCGCCTTCCGTCGGCCGCCCCTGGGGAGACAAGGCTCCCCTCAGCTGCATCATCTCGAGTGCGGCGAGCGCGCACTCCCATCCCTTGCCTCCACCGAAGGCGGGATTCGCCCGGGCTTCGGCCTGCGCGAGGTCGTTCGTCGTGAGTACGCCCAGGATCACCGGCACGCCCGTCCGGGCGGCGACGGACGTGAAGCCCTGCGCCACCGCGTGATTGATGTAGACGTCGTGGTCGGTCTCGCCCTTGATCACGCAACCGAGCCCGATGACGGCATCGAACGCACCCGAATCCGCCGCCCAACTCGCGGCCGTCGAGAGCTCGAACGCACCCGGTACCCGATGGACCTCGATCGACGCCGGCGACACGCCGTGCGCGACGAGCCCGTCCTTCGCGGACGAGAGCAGCTGGTCGCAGACGGCTTCGTTGTAGCGACTGACCAGGAGCACGACGCGCCGCCCCTCCCCCCTGAGGTCCGCACGGATCGCCGGCGGCCTCGATTCGGTGCTACGCATCGATCAGGAGTCCAGGAGGTCCAGGAGGTGGCCGAGCTTCTCGCGCTTCGTCTCGAGGTACCTCCGGTTGTTCACGTTGGCAGGGATCTCGAGCGGAACCCGCTCGACGACCTCGAGTCCGAAGCCGGTCATCCCGACCCGCTTCTTCGGGTTGTTCGTGAGGAGCTTGATCTGGGTGAGGCCGAGATCGGCGAGGATCTGCGCGCCGATCCCGTAGTCGCGGAGGTCGGCCTGGAAGCCGAGCTTGACGTTCGCCTCGACCGTGTCGAGCCCCTGATCCTGGAGGTGGTAGGCCTTGATCTTGTTGAGGAGCCCAATCCCGCGCCCCTCCTGCTTCATGTAGAGGAAGACGCCACGCCCCTCCTCCTGGATGAGCTGCATCGCCCGCTCCTTCTGCGCGCCGCAGTCACAGCGCTGGGAGTGGAGGACGTCTCCGGTCAGGCACTGCGAGTGCACGCGCACGAGCACGGGCTGCTTGGTAGTGACGTCGCCCAGGACGAGCGCGACGTGCGCGTCGTCGTCGAGCAGGCTGCGGAAGAGCACGAGCCGAAACTCGCCGAAGTCGGTCGGGAGCTTCGTCTCCACCACCCGCTCGACGAGCTTCTCGTGCGAACTCCGGTAGCGGATGAGGTCCTGGATCGAGATGACCGGAAGGCCGAACTTCTTCCCGAACTCGATGAGCTGCGGAAGCCGCGCCATCGAGCCGTCCTCGGCGAGGATCTCGCAGAGGACGCCGACCGGCCGGAACCCCGCGAGTCGCGCGAGGTCGGTCGTCGCTTCGGTGTGCCCCGGACGGCGCAGCACTCCACCCCGGAGCGCCATGAGCGGAAAGACGTGCCCCGGACGGCCGAGATCCTCCGGCCGCGTGGAGGGATCACAGAGCGCCTGGATCGTCTTCGCCCGGTCCGACGCCGAGATCCCGGTCGTCGTGCCTTCCAGTACGTCGACCGAGACCGTGAAGTTGGTCTGGAGCTTCGCCGTGTTCGTGTGGACCATCGGCTGGAGGTCGAGACGAAGCAGGTCTCCTTCCTCCATCGGCACGCAGATCAACCCACGCCCATGGGTGGCCATGAAGTTGATCGACTGTGGAGTCGCCGCCTCCGCAGCCATGATGAGATCGCCTTCGTTCTCGCGATCCTCGTCATCGACCACGATGACGAGACCACCCGCGCGAATCTGTTCGATCGCGGTCTCGATGCTCGCGAGCTGCGCCTCGGCGCGCACCCGTTCTTCACTCATTCCCCGTCTCCGCTTTCGTTGCCGTCCCATCCGAGCGCCCGCGCCCGGAGGAGATACTTGCCGAGGACATCGACCTCGAGGTTCACCTCGCTGCCAACCGTGTAGCCTCCGAAAAGGGTCCGCTCCCAGGTCTCCGGGATGACGTGCACCCAGAAACTCGTGCCTTCCTCCGGATGATCGTGAACCCTCCCCACCGTCATGCTGCAGCCGTCGATCGCGATCGACCCCTTCTCCACGACATAGGCCGCGAGGTTCTTCGGAAGAGAGATCCGAAAGGCGCGATCACCTTCCGCGTTCCGCGTCTCGACGACGGTTCCCTTCGCGTCGATGTGCCCCGTGACCCAATGACCACCGAGACGATCTCCGACCCGAAGCGGGAGTTCGAGATTGACCTTCGAACCCGTGGCGAGCGAACCGAACGTCGTCCGGCGCAGCGTCTCCGGGATCGCCATCATGACGAAGCGGTCCCCTTCCCGGGTCACCACGGTCTGACAGACTCCACTCACGGCTACGGAATCACCGGGCGACAGCTCCGTCGCGGTACCACCTGCACGCACCGTCAGTTGGGTACCGGCCTCCAGCCGAACGGCTTCCTCTACGATTCCGATCTCTTGGACCAGCCCGGTAAACACGATAGGAACTCCTCGATCACTCCGGGGCGTCTCAGCCTCACCAACAGATCCGGACCCAATCCCCGGACATCCACGG
>JAWKQE010000040.1:0-47890 GCA_041390305.1 Candidatus Eiseniibacteriota bacterium | reverse complement strand
AAGGAAATCGAACTCGCAATCGAGCGGATGGAGCGCTTCCTCCAACACCCTGAGCAGCACTCGCACGAGGAGTAGCCGGAAATGCCGAAGCGAAAGACCAAGGATGCCGTGGACATCCTCCACAAGCGTCTCTACGCCGGAAAGCCGAAGCGCCAGGCCGAACTCGAAGAGGCCCGGGCGAGCGCTGAGCTCTCGCGGAGGCTTTACGCCCTTCGTACCGACGCCGGCCTCACCCAGGCCGAACTCGCGAAGCTCGTTGGGACGAGTCGCTCCGTCATCTCGCGCCTCGAGGACGACGACTACGACGGGCATTCCCTTGCTTTGCTCCGGCGCGTCGCTGCGGCCGTGAACAAGCGGGTCGAGATACGTTTCGTGCCCGCGGGCAGGAAGCTGAAGTCAGCCTAGCCCCGGGCCAGATCGCGGACCGAGCCGCAGCATCAGCCCCGACTTTAGAAATCCCGACGAGTCTTACGGACTCGTCTCCTGGTCGGTCGTGAACCACCGCCGCTTGGGGTCCCGAGGGCCAGAGCCAACGACGACAACCAGCCCGCGCTCTGCGAGAGCGGCCAGCCGCTGCTGGGTTGCCCGGGTCGAGATACCGACGTGAGCGGCGATCTCGGCGGTCGATCGTCCGCTGCCGGACCGGATGAAGTCGATTATCCGACCATCCTTGGGGTCCAGCACCGGATCCGAGATCCGTTCCGTTCGAATCGTGACTCGAAAGCGGAATCCCAACTCGACGAATTCGGGCGCGGAGAGCCCCGCTTCCGCGCACGCGGCATTCATCCGTTGCACTCCGGTACCCCACTGCTCAATGAGGCCCACTTCCTTGAAGACGCGGGCGATGCCTCGATTCCGAACGCGCGAGACTCCGTCCTGCAGCTCCTCGATGGTGAGGCCGGGCAGCAGGACGCCCGGATTCTCCACCTCGACCCGGTCGTCGAACACAGCCACGCGGATCGGTGCGCCGCGTTGCGCGTAGTCGGCGTGAACCACGGCGTTGACCACCGCCTCGCGCAACGCAAGGGGCGGCACAGCTGGAAGGTCCCGGCGACGAACGCGACCGATCTTCGTCCCGAGGCGTGTGTTGCGCTCGACGAACCCGATTGCCTGCTCGATTGCGAGTCCTGGATATGCGGTGAGATCGGCCCGGTCGACGAAGCGAGAGCGGTCTGTCCCCGCGAACGCTCCCACCTGCAGATATGCGTCGGGGAAGCGGGCCAACCTCTCTCGGCCGAAGAGCAGGACTCCGGCGATTGTCGGGACGGTTCTTCCCTGATGGCGGCGAACCAGCCCCAGAGTCGGAAGGTCCCGGCGACGCAAGGTGCGGTGCTCCGCAAACAACTGCGAAGCAGCTCCGAAGTCGAGGGCTTCGGAGTCGAGATCGGTCACTGGCTCTTCATCGAACCCTTCGGCCCCGACCCTCCGCGAGAGTTCGGCGATGAGCACGGAGTCCGCTACCCGGTTGGTTGAGCCGAGACGTACGTAGGTGCCTCGCTCCGGACCTTCCGACCGGAGGTGATGTGGACGTAGCGCGCTCGGGTGTGCGGTCACGACCACGACATGGGTCTTCCTCCACGGGATGATCTCGATCTCGGGAAGAAGCGCCGGCATGATGGAGTCAGCGATCAGGTTCGCGATCTTCTCTTCGAGATCCAACGGTGACGCGATGCCCGTGACGACCCTGGTGCCGTCTTCCACTCCGATGATGACACGCCCTCCGGCGGAATTCGCAAAGGCGACGAGAGTCCGAAGCACCGGGGCCGACGATGAGAGGTCCCGCTTGTACTCCAGCGTCTTCCCCTCCGGCAGGCGGAGCAGTTCCTCGAGTTTCATACTACGAAAGCTACTACGAAGTCTGGTCCGCTGTCTAGCTTCGTAGTTCACTGCGGAGCCTTGATGAGGGGCGACTGAGGCGCCGAACAGGGGTAGTTTCCGTCCCGTGCCAGGTGGGGGCGCCAGGGGACCAGCCGCTCCGTCATCTCGCGCCTCGAGGACGACGACTACGACGGGCACTCCCTCGCTCTGCTCCGGCGCGTCGCTGCGGCCCTCAACAAGCGAGTCGAGATTCGATTCGTGTCCGCGGACAGGAAGGCGAAGTCAGAGTAGCCCCGCCAACCGCCTCGTTCCTCCGCCCCACGCGACATCCAATCTGGATGCGCTTCGCAGCGACGACAGGCGTATCGGCGTTCTTCGGAACGTGGCCGGGCGATGAGTCTGACGAGGAACTGCTCGCAGCGCTCGATGCCATCCGCTGAGACCGACGCGATCGGTGTGGAGGTCGCTCATGACGGAGCCTGGCTACGCGAGGCAAATGTGCCACAGCTTGTGGCACAAATCACGCGGGCCTGCCGAGGACGCTCCGGCTGACCCGCTCTTGAACCGACGGACCCACACCACATCCAGCGTGGATGCGTTTCGCAGCATAACGTCACTGGTAGTGTGGTTCTGCGACACGGAGTCTCAGCGCTGAGACTCGGCTGCCTCCGATCCCACTCATGGACTCCCGTGTCGCTCTCGCCTGGCACGGGTTCCGCATCTCTCCTCGAATGTCCGTTGGAGCGGTACACTGACTGGACCTAACGGCGTGGTCGCAGACGTCACGACTGTCTGGATCGTCCGGCACGGGGACACGGTTCTGCGTTTGGTCACGGCGATCCGGGAGCAGAAGGATGAAGTTCAAGGAACTCGACACGGTCGTACTGAGCCGGGATCTGCGCGAGCACGGCCTCGAGTGCGGTGATCTCGGCGCGGTGGTCGCCGTCCCCGAACCCGACGAACTCGAGATCGAGTTCGTGTTGGCGTCGGGGCGTACTGGCGCTCTGTTGACCGTACACGAGTCGGATGTCCGGCGGGTAGACGACACCGATCTCGTCACCGTCAGCTCGTTTGGCGCGGCGAAGTAGTTCACGCCACGCAGATACCGAGCCTTCGATCGCAGCCTCCCGGAACGGCTTCGATGTCGCTCAATCCGCCACGACCACCTCACCCGACTCCCCAACCGTGACCCGAGGCGTCTCGCGCGGCGCAACGGCTAGCTGGTACCGCGCATGCCTCCGCTCGCCGGTGCGGATGAGCGCGCCTTTGTCGACGAGATCGGCGAGGTCGCGTGTCGTCGTTGCGGTGGTGGCTCCGGTGATGGACCGATAGTTCGCTGCCGAGAGTCCGCCCTCGAACCCACTCGGACCTTCTCTCATCATCCGAAGCAGCGCCTTCTCTTGTCGTTCGTTGACCATTCCGCGAACTCTGTCCAGAAGTCTCGTCGTCTCGAGCACGAACTCGACCAGATTCTGCCCCCGTAGTTGCGCCTCGATTACCACTCCCGCGAACCATGCGAGCCAGCGCGTCACCTGGTTGGTCCTGTTGCTGGCTTCGAGCTCCGCGTAGTACTCGTTCCTCCGATGTAGGATCACCGTGGAGAGTGCGGTGAGTGCCGGGTGCCCGAGTGCTTGCCCGAGCACCTTCTCGACGAGAGCACGTGCGATGCGGCCGTTGCCGTCCTCGAACGGATGGATCGAGACGAAGTAGAGGTGGGCGATGCCCGCACGTGTGAGCGCGGGGAGAGTCGAGGTGGTGCCAGGTGGTGGTGACACGACCGCTGGGACTGGTGGCGTCGAGACCGCGCTGTCGCCGCCGACGCTGTCGCTGATGACGATGTTGCTGACGACGCTGTTGCCGACGACGCTGTTGCCGACGACGCCGATGTCCATGGTGGCGCCGTCTCGTTGAACCACTCGACGAATGCATCCATCTCCTTCCGCACGCGTGCGGATGGCGGTGCTTCGAAGTGGACGCTGGGCCGGTCGAGCCTTCCCGAGACTACCTGCATCGCTTCCGCGTGCGTGCGGTACGCGCCCCGCTCCTGCACTACCGGGTGCCCGCGCACGATCATCTCGTGCCAACGGAACATGGTCTCGTGGTCCAGCGGAGTCGCGACGTTCCGATGCACGTCGACCATCAGGTCTGCGATTCCCTCTTCCGCCGCGCGGTCCCTGCGTGTCGGCCCTCCTGGGTCGATGCCGAGCCGCCGACGGATGGACGAGCGGACGCTCTCCCGATCGAGCAACTCGCCCTCGATCTCGGACGTCGTGATCGCCTCGGAGGTCAGCGTTTCCACGGTCCCGATGCGGGTGTCGTCAGAAGGCAGCGCGCGGAGGAGGCCCAGGGTCGACCCGCCGGCGATGAGGAAGCGCGCCTCCGCCTGGGCCAGTCGGGCGCTGTCCCAGGAGAAAAACGGCCAGTCAGGTTGTTGCCAGTTCCAGGTCATGATCGATAGAGACCCTCTCTATCGATCATTATCGGCGTAGTGATGATCGATAGGAAGGGGTTCTATCGATCATTCTTGGGGCGGGTTGGTGGGGCGGAGTGCCTCGGGACTCGAGGTTCGTTGGCATACAATGCTGTCCGGCAGTTGGTTACGGGGTTCACCCTGGATCCAGGGTCCGGAACAGGAAGCGCCGTGGTGAAGTCTTCGCCACGGCGTGGCGAATCTTCCGGAAGTCCGGTGCGGGGGGGCGGACTCGGTCACGCCCCATCACCCTTCCAGGGGTCCCCCGACAACCTGGCGACGAGGTCTTCCAGAACCACCTGCAGTGCTTCGTCGAAGTTCCACGACAGGCCGGGTCGCAGCAATGCGTCCATGTCCCCGCGGAAGTCCGGGCTGTGCGACTTCTCGTGCAGGTTCGCCTCGAACTGCGCTCGAGTCACGGCGTGGCCGCCTTCTCTCATGTAACGAAGGAAGCACGCGATGACTGCTTTCGGGTTCACCCCGCCTTGGGCGATTGCGAACCAGAGGTCGAAGAGGTCTCTGCCCTTCTTGCGTTGGTAGAGTGCGCGAAGCTTGGTCCCGAGAAGTTCGTCGATGCTGAAGGTGGTGATGTTCGCACTGCCTTGGAACCACTGGTTGTCGATATCGAACGGCACATGCGCGAGTCCGAGTTCGGTGAAGTGCTCCCGGGAGTTGACCTCGATCTTGAGCCGCATGTTCACCGGTGGATTGCCTTCGGAACCGAATCGATAGACGAGGTTGACTCGGCCTTCCTTCAGCTTGCGCTGCGGAATCCCGAGCCACGGATCCAACACGCTCCGAAGGAGGTCGAGAGTCTCGCCGATGGTTTCTGCGTCGACCTGAACGAGGTCGATGTCCTCCGAGTACCGTGCGGCTGGTCGCAGATGGAGTTTGTAGAGCGCGGTACCTCCACGGAACGCAAGTCGCCGGGCGATCTCGGGAACAGAGTACATTTCGACGAGAGCCCGGCTGATGATCAGGTCCTGCTCTACGAGCGAGTCGGCTTCCCATGGCGCGCTTCGCCGCCACTCGACGATTGCCTGTTCGGGGATCATACGTCGGGCTCCACGTCCGCGTTGACGGCCACTTTCCAGCGTGAGTCTCTCGGTGCGCCCTCCATCTTCGCCCAGGGGCGAGCGGCACGAAGAACGAGTTTCTCTCCGCGAGCGCGACTTCGAGATCGTCGGCGAGTTCGATCTGTCCGACGAGTGCGAGCAGGTAGCCGAACGTTGGACCCAGGCGACAGGCGCACGTGCTTCCACTCCGAGGCATCTCGATCGATCGTTTCCGGAGGAACCGGAGAGCACTGTGGCGATGTTGTCGATGTAGCCGCTGCGGTCCGGGTATCCGACCAGTTCGAGAGCCGTGGCTGCCGGCGACGCGGCCAGATGACTCCCCTGCCGGAGTGTTTCGTTCGACCACCGGCGATGTCCTCCATGTCGCGCCGGGGCCACGAAGTCCGCACGGACTCCTCCGCACTCGATACCTCTGCGGGTCTTGGGAACCATTACTTGGAACATCTGCGGCTTCTGGTGCGCGGCCCCGTGGTAGGCCGCTGCGCTGAGAGGGCCACGTAGTACAGCTCGCCGAGGTGGGTCATGAGCGCTGCGGGACGAACTGCTCCGCCGGTAGGCACCCGACGCTCGGTACCGAGGGCGACGGCTGAACCCCTAAAGGGATCCGCGACCTGCCTGTCCTTGGGCGTTGCAACTGGGCCCGGACCGCAGGCACCCGGACTTGCCGAGCGCCTGGACGACTTCGTCCGTGGTGAACGCCAGCCTGCCCCGGATTTGCAGGTCTTCTATGTAGCTGGCAACCGAGTCCATTTGAAAGTGCACACCTGCGAAGATTACGAAACACGTGACGGCTTTGATCGCGGACGCTGCAAATCGGGAGTCCGGAGCTGCCCAACGTACCGTACTACGTTCTTTACGCAAGTGTGGACTTTGTGGCCACGCATCGCTTCCGCTGTGGTCTCCCGACCTGCCCAGGGCCCGTGACCAGCGCTATCTACCGGTAGCGGAACAGGTGTTCTGACAGGATCTAGTCGTAGACGCGTGGTCGGAGTGCGCATGTATGAGCCCTGCCGATCAGTCCCGCCTCGGTGGACTCGGTGACGTCCCCGCAGCCTGCGCCGCACAGATCTGCTCGATCTCCTTCGCCTCGGCGACAACCTCGGCTACGCGCTCGTCTGCATCTCGCCGTCGCGAGGAAGGATCCCGAGCCAGCGAGGCCGTTGCAGGATCGAAGTCGATGACGTTGCCGTCCGGGTCCACGATCAAGGGTCAGGCTGCCGACGTACTGTCCGCGCGATCCTGTTTCCTGGACGATCCGTGTCACTTCGCTTCTCCGCCTGTTCCTGCCAGCTGGGGAGGTAGCCGCAGAGGGCGACGTCGATCCCGGCACCTGCTCGAGCAGTTGGGAGGTTTCGGCGCTCGGCATCTCGAACCGGCACGACGGCATCGGCCTGTTCCCGCAGTTTCGGGACGATGGCCTGGGCGGCGGCGGTCGGTGGGTCGATCCGGAAGGAGACGTGGTCGGCCGCGTTCGCGGCTTCGATCGCTGCGTGCCCATGAGTCGAAGAGTCCGACCTTCACACCGTTCCGCTCGATGACGATCGACCATACGACCCCAGCGTTCGTCCGCCATCACAGGCGTTCGACGGCGGGCCGCGCGAGATGGTGGTATTCGCGTGCGGCCTCAACTGACGACTCCAGTACTCGAGCTCGCGCGGGCCGGCATCACCGTCCACATCCATCTCCTCCATCGCGTCCCAGAGGAAGTGGGTGAGGAGGCTCCGCGTGTTGTCCTTCACGGCCGTGAAGTTCCCCAGGTCCACATGAAGGAACGGAACGTTCTCCTCGCGCAGCCAGTCCACGTACCCCGACCGGATGTCGAGACCACCCTTCGGGTGCGCGCGACAGCCGCAGTCCGTCACTTCACCGCTGACGGAACCGAAGCTGACGATCGTGATCTCGGCGTTGGTGAGCCGCTCGGCCGTCGACTCGTGCGGCAGTGCGAGCAGGGCGCACGACGCTGCGAGGGTGGCCAGGGTGGTGGGAAGCGAGCGGCGGTTCAACCACGGACCGATCGAACCGGTGCGGCGGAAGCATGAAGGTCTGAGATCTGAGAACCGGAGCATGTTGTTTCTCCCATGCGAAGTGCCCACCGCACTGCCGGGAGTCGCCCCAGGTCAGTCGGCGGACACGTGTCGATGACGCGATCCGACACCGTCGGATCTGCAGTGAAGTCACTTACGTGCGTACATGTGTCCTTCTCCAATGTAGATCGCCGGCGAAAGGCGCCCGGCGGAGGAATGTAGCGCAAGTGGGGGAGCGGGGCGATGGGGGAGGAGGCGGTGGCCGAGACGGAGAGTGGCGTACCTCAACTGTTCAGGCGAGGAAATTATGGTTCTCAATCCGTCGAGAAGAGGCAGGGGAGTTGGCGCGCGTTGACTCCCGCCCTACCCACCCGTCCGGCCGCGGCGGCCGGTCGTCCGGCAGCTCCGCGAGCGGAGCGATCGGCGAGAACAGCATCTGCTCTCTTCCGCCCACGATGTAGACGAACCGGGACTCGAGCGCACCGTCGCGTTCCATGACTTCGGCCGGATAGTCGAGGATCGAGTAGACGCTGTAGGGTCTGAGCTCCTGGTCCATGAGCACGATGCGGCCATCGGCGAGGCGTGCTTCCACGACGCCGGGTCGAGGGCCGTCGGGAGGTGCGACCGTGACCCGCAGGACGTTCGCATCGGTCGACTCGTCGATCGGGGCGATGCAGAGGTACGCGCGTTCCGTTGCGCGAGGCTCCTTCGTCCAGTCGGGGCGGGAGGGGATCTCGGAGTAGGGATAGGCCTGCCCCGAGAACTGGTTCGGATCGAGGAGCACGACGGCGCCGCAATGCCGCTCCGTGGGGAACGGCACGAACTCGGAGTCGAATCGGGCGCTGCTGTTGTCGCCGAACAGCACGATCGAGGGAGTGCCGTCACCATCGAGGTCGAGTGTCGGGCCGTGGTGGAGGTGCCCGGGGTGGTAGTAGACGCCCTGAACCGCGCCACTTTCGGCGTCGAGGAGTTGGGTTCCGGACAGGTACCAGGAGCCGGCGTGGACCGTGGCGAGTAGGGTCTCGTTCCATCCGCTCCAACTCACGTCGACATACAGGAACGGTCCATCGGAGACGCCGGACTCGGCGAAGCCGGCAACCTGTGACCAGCGTGGCTTGCCGCTCGTCGGGTCCAGTGCGAGCAGCCGGCTCGACGTGCCGTTCTCGAGGACGGAGGCGGCCACCAGTTCCACCCTTCCTCCAGGACCGCGGATGACCTGAGGTTCGCGGACCTTCCCGTCGAACCCCTGGATCCAGATGCGTTGTCCCTTGTCGTCGAGTCCCTCGATGGTGGACGGGTCGAGCCGTTCGGCGGCAATGGCCACGTTCTCGGCGGAAGCGATGGCATCGTTCGATCGCCGGGTCACCTCGATCCTGTACCCAAGAACGATGAACAGCACGAGGGAGGCGAGAACCAGGGAGCCGACGATCCCGGCCATCGGACGCCCAGACGAAGCAGAAGCCTCCGAGACGAGCGGGAGTCCAAGGCTCTTCCGATGGGCCGCGTAGTCCCTCAACAGCGCGTCCATCTCGTGGATGGGATCCGGATCGACCTGACCGTCGTTCCGCTTGTCGTTGAGGTCGTCTGTCACAGCAGCTCCTTGAGCGTGTCGAGAACGCGGTCTCTTCGGGCCGCAACGCCCCTCTCCGACCGTAGGGGGCAGACCTCGTCGGGGAGGGCTGCGATCTCCTTCAGGCTGAGGCCGTAGATATAGATGAGCGACATCAGGACCTGATCCCGTTTCCGGAGCTTACCTATGGCCTTCTCGAGTTTCAGATGCTGCTCCTCAGGAACGTCGGATCGGTTGCGGAGTGGATCGAAGTAGAACGTCAGTGCCTTTGCCCGCCGGATCGTCGTGCGGTACCGATCCTTCATCCGATTGCGCCAGATGCCCAGCAGGTAGGCAATCCGCCGGTCACTGTCGAGAGGGGCTCCCTTGCCGGTTGCCAACTGGTAGACCGCCTCCATGAATGCCTCTCGGCGCTCCTCCTGGGAGAAACGGGCGAAGCTGCGAGACCCAAGGACCTTGCGATAGGCGATGTCCCATTCCTCCGCTGTCAACGTTGGCCGAACTTCGTCCGTCTCGTCACCGGACGGCTTCGGCTGGTCTTCGTCGGCGGGTCGGATGCTCTCGGGACCACTTCCATCGGACCGCAAGATCGCCTCACTTCCCCATCGAGTCACGTCGGCTCGATCCCATCGGCTGTCCGGAGCGCAAGAACTACTCGTTTCAACGAGGGACTTGCCAGCTTCCTGCAGGTGCGAACCCAACGGGCCACCCAACCCTGTAGTGGTTTGAGCGGGCGAAAACCGCAAAAGAAAAATCACTCGTGCGATTTCTCTGACTGACACGACCCATGGGGCGAGTGCAGTCGGGAGGACAGTGTCGCTCCTGATCACTCCGTGGGACAAGCCGCTGGTTGTCCGTCCCGCATGGACGCGGTTCCCACGAGGCGGTTTTGGTCATTTCCAGGAGGACCCATGCGAACGAAACGATTCTCCCTCGCCTTCTCCAGCCTCCTTCTCGCCCTCACCGGTACGGCGTTCGGATCGATCGACGGAATCTACGACGAGGACTTCGCCGTCGACCCAGGTTTCGCAGTCTCGGGAGGGTATCTCCCGGGAGTCGAGGAGTGCTTCTGCTACTGCTACTCGCCGCTCCCCGGTGAGTACCGTGTCCGTCTCTCCGAGACGACGGACCATGCAGACAAGTGGGTAACGTCCCAGCCGTTCGACATGGTCGGAGGGTCGTTCCTCGTCTCCGTGGACGTGAACGTGGTGAGCTCGTCGACCGGAATGCCGATCGGGATGCAGTTCATCCACTCGTCGACCGAGGAGACCGGAATCTCGATCAGCTTCGCGGGAGATCACGACCGGGTCCTGCGCTTCTCCGACAACAACGGTCACCTCCACACCGTGGCCGTCGACTACCGGACCTGGTACCACGTGACTGCCGCGTACGATGAGTTCGACGGCGAGATCGACATCCGGGTGTACGACCGGGAGACGGGATCCATCGTCGGATCTCTCGACGACATGCCGTTCGATCCCGGCCAGTTCGACCTCGTCCGTCTGGGTTGGGTGACGGGCGTGGGAGATGGAGCGTCGGCCGAGATGCTGTTCGACAACATCAAGGTCTACGCCTTGCCTGAGAATCCGGTCTACGCCGAGCCTTTCGATTGGAATCCCGGATACGGCTTCTGCACCGGTTACTCGCCTCTCGAGTCGGAGACGTTCGAGTTCGACGACGATGCGGGAATCTATCGCGTGCGGATCGACGAGACGTTGGACCACACGGACAAATACGGTTGTTCCGCGACTTTCGAGACCGTCGATCCGGCGCTCTACTACAGGATCTCGGTCGACATGAACTTCTGGGAATCGTCCTTCGGCATGCCGATCGGAATGAAGTTCGGCACGGACGGGGATGTCACGGACAAGCTCGCCATCAGCTACTCGGGAACCCAGGACGGACTGATCCGCGTCTCGGACGGGTTGGGGAACCTCTACACCACGTCAGTCGATCTCCAGAAGTGGTATCGCGTGGAGATCGAAGCAGTCACGGCGGCTGGACTCGTCGACATCGGAGTCTACGATCGGGACACCGGAGACGTCGTTGCCGAGTGGTTTGCGGTTCCGTTCAGTCCCGTAGCCTTCAATCAGCTCATGGTCGGTTGGGGAACCGGCGTTGGCGACGGGACGGTTGCGGAGGTGCTGGTCGACAACGTGTGTGTCGAGACGCTGCCGTTCGTTCCCGCGCTGGTCGAAGAGCCGTCAGGGGCTGATCTGTCTGGACCGATTTCCTCACTACGCGTTCATCCCAATCCCGGCCGGCAGCCGATCATCGGATTCTCTCTGTCCCGGCCGGTCGAGGGTGCAGCGCTGGAAGTGTTCGACGTCAACGGTCGGGTCGTGGCCGGGACGAAGATGTCGGGCCTCGCATCGGGAACGCATCAGATCCAGCTCGGTGACATGGATCCGAAGTTCCGGGATCTCCCCTCGGGACGCTACTTCGTGACGTTCCGCGCCCGGGGCGTTCCGGAGCTGAAGGTTCCCGTCATCCTGATCCACTAGGGGGGGGTGCGGCCGGCTCGAGTCGGGACGGAGCGCGGGAACTCCAGAACGACAGATCCCGATCCGGGCGGAGAGGCCCGGGTCGGGATTGCGAGGGCGAGTCGGCCGTAGCCATGCCGACGAGTGCAAGACGAACCGGGAGACAGCCGTAGCCGCCCCCCGGTTCCTCACTCCGGCGCCGCCGAGCGACTATCGATCGCCGTCGTCGCCGTTTCCGCCTCCTCCTTCGCACTCGTAGTACCGAAGCGTGACCGTGATGTCGACGATCAGAACGACGTCGATCGTGATCGACGAGACCGGGCCCCATCCCGGGAGCTTCAGTTTGATCGGCACGCGGATGCCCTTGATCGTCGTCTTGGAGCTCGCGACGAGGATGGGGCAGGTGTGGGCCGATTCGTTTCCGTTGATCACGAAGGTCTGGCCGGCGACGCTGATGTCCTCGTCGCCCCATCCCCAGACCGAGACCGTGATCTTGCTGCCGGGCGCGGTCACGATCTTGCCGTCGACTTCGTACGTGACTTCGCCGCCGGGTCCGCGGGAGTAAGTGCCGTCAGTCGATGACGGGGTTCCTTCGCCGAGCGTCTGGATGCCGCTTCCGGACCTGCCTTCAGCGAACCCATCCCCAGCGAGTCCATCTCCAACGAACCCGTTCGCGGCGTACGAGTCCCAGTAGCTCTGGATGCACTCCTCGATGAACTGCTGCATCTCGTCCGACGCGCCTTGCGTGAGGGCACGCAGCACGCCGGGGTAGTAGTTCGGGTCCATGTCCATGAGGACGTTCGCGCCGTAGGAGGCGCGGTCCGAGTCGCCGCTCACTACGTCTTCGACGGCGGCCTGGAAGCGGTCGAACTCGTACTGCATCCACGGCTGGAGGGTGCCGCTGTGCTGGACGTCCCAACTGATCGGGCTGCCGTCGGTGGAGATGTCCTGGATGGCCGTGGTCTCGGTGCCTTCCTCGGGGGAAGGCGCCTGGATCGGAGACTCGCTGCACGCGGCCAGGAGGCACGCGGCGCCGATTCCGACCAGAACGCGGGTCATGGCTTTCTGGATCATTCTGGTTCTCCTAGTCCTTGATCGTATTCGGTTCGGTGAAGTGCATCGGGTTCGTGGCGTTCGGGCTGCCGGCGTCAGGTCGCCGTTGAACTGTCGCCAGGTCGAGATTGCGCTGCCGACGTCACATCGCCGGCAGCGCAGTGGCGGGTTCATCACTCGCAGGTGCTGACTTCGACGACGACCTTGGCTTCGCCGCTCACCTTGATGTCGCAGGAGAAGTCGGGCGTGCCGTTGCCGTCGTTGTCCGGGCCCTGGTACTCGATCTTCTTGTTGTTGAAGCGGACGGTGGTCGTGCTGCCGTGCTCGACGGTGCAGCCTTCCGGCGCTTCGCACTCGAACTCGAACGTCTTCGTGTAGGTGATGACGGTGTCGCGGTGGAGTTCGGTGCAGTGCTCGATGCCGCCGCTCTCGTAGCAGATCTTGCTTCCCTTGTGGATCGTGAGCTTCAGCGTCACCGTGATCTTCGTGCAGATCGTGGGTCCGCCTTCGGCGTCGTCGGCGCGCAGTCCGATCTCGATCGGGATCTGGAAGGTTCCGAAGCCGTCACCCTCGAACACGGTCACGAGTCCGGCGACGACCTGGTCGTAGAGACCGGGCTCGACGTCGTCGAGTCGCGCGAACGCGCCGGCGACGACATCGGGCTGCTCACTCAGCAGGTCTTCGATGATCCCGACGACGAGATCCACCTTCTCCTGAGCCTCGGGGGGAAGGTCGGTGTAGCCGCCGTCGTCGATCACCTGGACGGTGGCGTTGTCCGCGCTGATCGACGGGCCGGAGACGGAGCTGGGGTCTTCTCCGCATCCCGTCCAGGCAGTGATGGCGGTGAGGCTGAGGACGGAGAGCACGAGGAGCGTCGCGGGACGGGCCGCGGACCGGAGTGAGGTGAGGAACGAACGGAACATGGGAATCCTCCTGCTGGCGGCGCATCGAGAGGCCGTTCGGCTCTTCTCGAGGCGTTCGCCGACGTAGTTGTCGAGTCCTTGTGGTCACGGGTCGGAATCGTGGTGGCTACGGACCGTTCGGTCCGGAAGTCGGGCGGGGCCGCGGTTCCTCCGCCTGGTGTCTTCCGGGACCCCCTGGCCCGGGAGGTCCCAGGCGCTTCCAAGTGGTCCGCAACTGGTAGGGAAAGGACAACTGCGGTGCCACGCGGAGGGGCGATCTCTCAATCCGAAGGTGTACTTTTCCTTACACCGTTTTGTCCAAGCCCGGAATCGTTGGGTGAGGGAGGGTCGGTCGGGGACGAACTCGCATCCATGTGCGAGTTTCGAAGACGGTGAACGGGATCAATACCTTGCCAACTCGCCATTTCTTGCGAAGTGGCCGCCTGGTGCGACCCGGATCGGCCTCGGGAGTGCCGAACGATCAGATAATCCGCAGCGAGCCGCGAGTCCGAATGGGGGTGCTGAGATTGGTGCTCAGAACTCGGGATTCGATGCGATAGGTTGGGTCTACCTGAGATTCCCAACCTGATTCGAGCAGGACCCGAACGATGACCGAGACCCCCCGCACCGGCCCGGAAACGGGTGCGAACGGCAAGTCCCTGCGGCACGCGCAGCAAGGAGACTCGGTGCGGCCCCAGCCCGAGCTCGTGCACCTGCTCCTCGAGGCGGCGCGTAACTATATAGAACAGCGGAAGGGCGCCGCGGCCGAGGAGTGTGCAGCGAAGGCCCTGGCGATGTTCCGGGCCGGGGACGCCTCGGCTGCTCCCACCGACGAGACCCGCTCCGGCGTCGCGACCGCGCTCTCTCTTCTCGGCTCCGCGCGCGAGATCCAGGGAAGCCTGGGCGGGGCGGAGGCGGCGCTGCAGGAGGCCCGCGAGATCCAGGAGCGGGCGGGAGACCATGTCGGCGCGGCCGAGACGTACACGCACCTCGCGTCCCTTCGCCGCACGCGCGGAGACCTGCGCGAGGCGCGCGAGTTCCTCCTCACCAGCCTTCGCTACTCGGCGAGTGCGCCACCCGGTCCGGTGCGGGCGCGGGCGCTCGAGGATCTCTGTCCGGTCGAACGGCGGTTGGGAGATCCGGAGAGTTCCCGCGAACGTCTCGAGGAAGCGCTCCGGATCCGGGAGTCTCTCGGACAGACGAAGGAGATGGCGATCGACCTCGACCATCTCGGCAACATCGAGCTGAGTCAGGGACGGCTGGGCGAAGCGGTCTCGCACTACGAACGCGCCCTCTCGCTCTTCGACAAGCTCGGGCATCGTGGCGGTTCCGCTCTCGTCTCGAACAACCTCGGTCTCGCGCGGATGCATCGCGGCGAGTACGACCTCGCCGCAGCGCGCTTCGAGCGGGCGCGGAGTCTCTACACCGACCTGGGAGACGAACGGCGTCTCGCCTGGAGCGTCGGCAACCTCGGACTGCTCGCGTCCTATCGTGGGCAGGTCGTGGATGCACGTACGTTTCTGGAAGAGAGTCTCACGCGGATCGAACGTGTCGGCGATCGTCTCGGGAAGGCGACGTTCCTCAACAACCTCTCGATGGCGCTGCGGATGTCCGGCGAGCTCTCGAGTGCGGTCGAGACCGCGCGTCGTTCGATCGAGACGATGACGGAAGCGGGGCTGGTCGAAGGGTCGGCGAGTCCGTGGACGAACCTGTCGCTCGCCGAACTCGAGCGCGGCAATCTCGCTGGTGCCCGGGAGGCCGCGGCGCAGGTGTATGCGCTCACGCAGTCGTCGACATCGCCCGGAACGCGATGCGATCGACTCATCCTCGAAGCCACCGTTGCGCTGCACGCGGAAGAGTTCGATGCGGCCGCGTCGCTGGGGGAGGAAGCGCACGCGTTGGCCGAGTCGAGCCGGCAACCGCGGGAGCGGGCGGAGACGTTGCGTCTTCTCGGCGAAGCGCAGCTCCGGTCCGGGAACGTCCAGAGTGCACGCACGTCCCTTCTCGCCGCGCATGCCGCGTGTCGCAACCTGGGCGACCTCTACCAGACGGCCCTCGCCCGATTGCTGCTGGGCGAGCTCTTTCT
The DNA here is from genome assembly GCA_041390305.1 of Candidatus Eiseniibacteriota bacterium. GTDB lineage: Bacteria > Eisenbacteria > RBG-16-71-46 > CAIMUX01 > CAIMUX01 > JACKCR01. The sequence goes on along the minus strand of JAWKQE010000040.1, from coordinate 32,408 downwards.
CTCCGTCGATTCGGTCGAGGCGGCGGGACGCCATCTTCGGCAGGCGGCGGACATGTTCCACACGATCGGGAACCGGCGCCAACGGTGGAAGGCGCTACTCCTTCTCGCGCGCGCGGAGTGGCCACTCTCCCAGTCCAAGGCGAATGCGACGATCGAGACCGCGCGGCAACTGGCGCGGGAAGATGCGCACGAAGACGAGCGTGTCGACCGTCTCGAGGAACTCGCGCGACTCGAAGCTTCGCTCCGTTCCGGAGGCGAGCGGTCCGTCGCCGTCGAGGGTTCGCTCCGCGACATCACGGAGATCTGCAACGCGCTCCGAGAAGCGCCGAGTGTTGCCGTCGGTGTGGCGCGGGCGATGGACCGCGTCGCGACCCGGCACTCCCTCGAGTCGGTGCGGGTCGTGTGGGAGCACGGCACGATCCGGAAGGCGGAAGCGGACGACGACGCGAGAATCCGGAAGGCGGAAGCGGGCGAGCCGGATCGCGAGATGGAGCTGCTCGCGCAGACGGCCTGGGCTTCGGGCCTCGCACAGTATGCATGGCCGCCCCGGGAGGGCGAACAGGACGACGAGTTCCCGTTCGTCGTCGCGGTGCCGATCCTGGCGCGGAACGGCAACGTGCTCGGCCTGTTTCTCGCACGCGGCGCGGAGGACAGCGCGCCCGAGAGCCCGCGGCCGCCTCGTCTCTGGTGGTTCCTCCGGGCGGTCGGCGAAGCGCTGAGTCTGTTCGTCGTCGCTGCGGCGGCCGGAAACGCGGGGGCGGGCGGCGAACCGGGATGGGCGATCGGCGGCGTGTCGGGTGACTCCGGCGGAGCTGGGCGGAGTGCGTTCGGGTCGGCAGGCGAGGGGGCTCGCGGTGACGAAGGCCACGGCTCTGGTCGCGACGACTCGTGTGGCGACGACTCGCGTAGCGACGGTGCCGGTGGTTCTGGCACTGGTGATGGCCGAACCGGCTCCACCGGGTTCGGATCGCGCGCGCGAGCCGCGTCGAACGAAGGCCGTCGCGCATCTGCCCAACGCGACGCTGCCGGAGTCTCGGGCGACTTTGGAGCCGCGGACGATCCGGGTGTACCCGGTGATCCCGTCGAGCCGACGTTCGCTGGACTCGTGGGCGACAGTCCGTCCATGCGCGCGCTCTACCAGGCGATCGAGCGCGTCGCGCCGACGGACAGCACCGTCCTGATCCAGGGCGAGAGCGGTACGGGGAAGGAGCTCGTCGCGCGCGCGATCCACGCGAACGGTCCGCGCCGCACCGGCCCGTTCGTCGCGATCGCGTGTCCGTCCATCCCACGCGAGCTGATCGAGGCTGAACTCTTCGGACACGAGAAGGGCGCGTTCACCGGCGCGAACGCGCGACGGCAGGGGCAGGTGCAGCTCGCGAACGGCGGTACGCTCTTCCTCGACGAGATCGGCGACATCGACATTCCGACGCAGACGAAACTGCTCCGCTTCCTTCAGGAACGTGAGTTCGTTCCGGTCGGCGGGCAGCATCCGGTCAAGGTGGACATCCGTCTCGTTGCGGCGACGAGCCGGAACCTCGAGGAGGAAGTGAAGCAGGGACGCCTGCGCGAGGACCTCTACTACCGGCTCAGCGTCGTCCCGATGCGGCTCGTTCCGCTCCGCGAGCGTGCGGCCGACGTTCCCGCCCTCGTCCGCTACTTCCTCGATCAGATGGCGACGAGAGAAGGGATGGACCGCGTTGCGATCTCGAAGGCCGCGCTCGATGCGCTCGTCGGCTATCCGTGGCCGGGCAACGTGCGCGAGCTGCGCAACGTGATCGAGTACCTCGTCGCGCTCCACCAGGGAAAGCCGCTTCGGACAGAGGATCTTCCGGAGAAGCTGCTTGCCGGTACGGCACTCGAGTCCACGCGGTTCGGCAGCGGTCCTTCCGGGAGCGGTGTCGGCCCGGGCGCAGTCGGAGTCGGCGGCCAGAGTGCCGCGCTTCGTCAGGGCGAAACGCTCGAGGCGCGACTCATGGCGGTCGAGGGCGGACTCATCCGCGAGACGATCGAACGGTGTGGAGGCAATCAGTCCAAGGCTGCGCGTCTCCTCGGACTCAAAGAGTCGACGATGCGGGCCAAGATGAAGAGGTACGGAATCAGCGGAGCCGCGCAGCGCTCGTCCAGGCGCGCTTCGAAGAAGAGAACCCGGGACGGGCAAGGATCCTGAGGGAGGGTAGGATGCTGCAACTTCGCACGATCGGACGCGCGCTCTTGATGGTGTGCGCACTGTTCGTCAACTTGGCTTGGACCGAACGCGCTTCGGCCGAGGTCTACCTCAACGAGATCGTCTGGACCCCGAATGGAAGCGTGATCGTCGAGCTCTACAACCGCTCGACGAGTCAGGCCGACATCTCCGGTTGGGTTCTCCAGACGAACCGGGGAGCCCACGTCATCCCGCAGAACACGACGATCGAAGCGAACGACCGGATCGTGATCGCGTCCGTCGGTGGCCTCTTCGATCCGATCGGCGGCATGCTCGGGATCATCGACGACCTCGAGCGCACGCAGGACCGCGTCCGGTACGGGATCCTCGGTGGCGCCCCGTCTCCACCTCCGGCCACCGGCATGAGCGCGCCGTCGCTCGCCCGTTCCCCGGACGCGAGCAGCCCGACCGCGCCGCCACGGTCGCCCGGCCTCGACGGCTACTTCTGGACCATCGACCTCACGCCGACTCCGAACGCCGAGAACGACGTTCCGAACCCCGACCTCGGCCGCGACATCTGCATCAACGAGATCCTGCAGGATCCGAACGGTGTGCTCGCGGACTCGGTCGAGATCTGCGGCCCCGCCACGTTCGCCGGCGGCGGAACGAGCCTCTCCGGCTGGTACTTCACCACCCCGGCCGGCGTGCAGTACCTCTCCGGCACCGTTCCCGCGAGCGGACTCCTCGGGATCGAGGTCGACCCTGCCCTCATGCTCGGCACGACGTACCGGATCGATCTCTTCGACCCGACCGGTGTGCGCGTCTACCAGAAGAGCATCTACGGAGTGCCGACCCCGCCCGCGATCTCCCACGGCGACTGTCCCGACGGCGCTGCTCCGCCCGACGGTTGGGACTACTTCAGCTGTGGCGGCGGATCCACCTACTTCCCGCTCCACCCCAGCATCGGCTCATCCAATGCGCCGGGCGGATCCTGTCAGGATGCGAACGATCCGCCATCCGATGAGGAGCCCGAGGACCCTAATGGAAACGGTGACCAGACGGATGGAGACGGCGGCAAGGGAGATCGCGCCGGTTCCCGGGATGACGAGAACACGCGGATCGAAAGTTGGGGGAAGGTGAAGCACATTCTTGGGGGGAGGTAAGAGTAGGCGCGGGGGAGGGGGCCGAGATCGGAGGCGCGTTGAGCTCTGATCTCTGAGTTCTGATCTCTGACCCCTGATCGCTGACCCCTGACCCCTCACCGGAAGGCGTCGATGGGCCTGCGTCCAATTGGATGCGGGCCCTCTTATACTGTGGGGACGCTTCCTCTGTCTGTTGATTCCGGTCGTGATCGAGGTGGGGCGGTGGTTCTCGTCGGCCCACGTCTGTCGAGTCTTCCCGAGTTCCCTGCTGACTACGCCTCCAGCTCCTGGTGGAAGTAGTAGCAGAGCCCATCCGGAGCCACGACGAAGAACACCTCGAACCGCCCTCGCTCATCGATGCGAGGATTGCCGATCTTCGCCCCTCGACTCGACCTCATCCTTCGCCCGCTGGATATCCACCGCGACGAGGATGGCCGCACCTTCCTGTTCCGGATTGCCGCCGTTGACGCCGAAGCCGATCCGAACGCCGTCGCGTTCCATGATGACTGTGGGTGGGGTCCACGCGTCGCTCGACTTCGGTGACCCGAAGGTTTCTGAGTAGTATGGCAGCCTCGGTGACCGAGAAGGCGAGGATGTCTTCGGCGTACGGATAGGCGGCGAGGAAAGAGCTGGGTCGGCGACATGGCGGCACCTCGAGGAGTGAGCAGTGGTGGGGAACTCGGAAGTGTACACGGGCGTGGCGGCTGGCGCGAGGTTTGGGGTGTCTCGTCGCAGGCCCGTGCCGGGACTGCTTCTCCTTACCCACCAACGTCACCACCACCGGGACGCGCTCCCGTCCTCCCGCTGGTGTGTGATCGACTACAGTTCGACAACGGTCCGCCTGATGAGCCGATCGTAATTTTTCTCTCCGGCGTCGCTTTCGGTGAGCTGCACCACCGAACCATCATTCCCTGGGAGCGGTGGGATGAGAAGCGCTCGCAACTCCTGCCAATGAGGTTGATCGTTCCAATCAGGTCGGCCCGCCTCAGGTGGTAAGGATAGCCCTGACCTTTAGAAAGCGGCGGTGGGGCCGCCAGTGCCAATCTACCACCGCCCCGTGCTTGGGAGTCCTCGAACCCTGGGAGGAGTGGAGACGCTGGCTCCGTAGACGTAGATCTCGTCGCCTGTCGCCGTCCACGTCGAGCTGGCCTCCAAACAGGGAGACCGTTCGGACCGAGGTAGAGGCGGTCTGCGCCGTCGAGAAGCGTCGGAACTCGATCGACGGAACGTCCGTTCCCTGACAGGACTTCAGCCGCGATGACAGGCGCTTCCTCGCCTTCCAGTTGGACGATCCCGCTCCCAGGTGTACTTCTGCGACTCTCCGTGATCGAACCGGGAGCGTGGGCACTCAGGGGACTGCTCCCAGACGGTTTCGCCGGACGATCCATCCAGCAGATGGAGAAGGGCTGGTCCACCACTCGTAGGGTCGGTTGGAACGATGCAGTACGTTCGTCCATCGTGCCGAGCGGCCGCAGATCAGGAGAGACCCTCCCGAACTAAGTTGGCCCGGGTTCTTTACCAACCCCCTCGAACGTACGCGTCCGGAAGCTGTCCTTTGGGCCGAGTCCGCGGACGGAGAAGCCGTCTTCGGCGGTGACGAGTGAGTGGGGCGTCGCCACAGATTTGAAGAAGACGGCTGTAAGGGCAACAACGATGGCTGTGACGATGAGCGCGATCACCCTGCGGCGGGTGGAGATTGGTCTCCAAACGCTCGTGTAGTTGTGGTCGAACGCATCCAGCCCGCGCCGGATCTCAGACAGCGTCCAGAACTTCCTCCGCGGATTCTGGTCTCCTCTGATGGTTCGAGGCAGGCTTGGATGAAGTCGATCAGCTTCTTTGGAGTTCCTGCCGGGACCTTGGAGTAGTCGGGGATCGGGTACGGCCCGCTTCCCGCGGCGGGGAACGGCGACTCGCCCGTCAGACAGAAGTAGGCGACTCCACCCAGGCCCCATGGGTCCACGCGCCCGTCCACCGACTCCTGCGGAGCTGCTCGGGGCTTGCGTGATCGGCGTTCCCATCCGGTCGTGAGGTCGGCTTCGCCCTGCGGGACGAACCGAGGAAGCCATCTCGCCTTCCGTAGCGGTGAATGCGATGCCGAAGTCGATGATCACGGCGCCGTGACCCGGACGCAGCGACGATGTTGCCCTGGCTTGAGATCGCGGTGGACGATTCCCTCACGATGGACCACCGACGAGTCAGGCGCGATCCGTTCGAGCTTGAAGTGTCTCGTCCGGTGAGGGGCGTCCCTGTTCGGAGACCTGCTCCTGGAGGTCAGCATACCAGCTGCATGTCTACCCAGGCGATGCCGTCGTCTTCCCCCGGTCGAGTTCACCTTCGCGATGTACTCACAGTCCAGGCGAGCGAGCGTCCTCGCTCCTCGAAAACCCGCTTCATCCAGCTCTCTGACCCGCGAGCAGTGGATTGGCGATCTTGAGTGCGACGTCTCGCCGGGCTTCCCGGAGTCCAGGCGAGGGCCACGACGCCCATCCACCCTCGCCGAATCAGCTCCTTGATGTCGTACGAACCGATCGTTTTCGGGCTCGAACGAGATCTGCAGGTCCCTGAAAGGGGATCGTGCTCCAGTTCGTGGACATGGAGCATGCGCCGGAGGATCTCAATCGCTTCGGGTCGAGCGCCGGGCGGGCTTCGAGAAGTGGGTACGTTCCGGGACTGGCAGCCGGATCAGCGCGAAGAACGCTTCTTCCAGCGGATCCGGAAGAGCGTCGTCGAGGTCACGAGGGGTTGCCACAAACGGCCCCCTAGTTCGGGAGGTCGTCGTCCGGTTCCCGGGGATCGGGAAGACGCAGAGGATGGCGTGCCAGTCTGCAGTCGTCACGGGCGTACTCGCCGAGATCCCGAGGACTTCACCGATTTCCCGCGACGTCATCCCGGCAAGCAGTTTCATCTCTCGAGGTCGCGCCTGCATCGGCCGGGCACTTCTCACGTTCTCGAGCGCGATGTCCATCTCTCGAGTCACGGTCGCGCGCGGTGTCTCCCCGACGTCTATGACTGAAGTCGTGCGCCTGAGGTGTCCGCCGTTCTTCTTTCGCCCGTTTGCGCGGAAGCGATCGACCATCACGCGCCAGATCGGCCAGGCGAGGATGAATCTGGACTCCTCCTCTGTCTTCCCAATCGGCACGTTTCGCGTGATGAATGCGCAGTAGGCTTCGTTCACGAGCGCAGTTGGCGACAACGTGTGACCTGGGCCGCGACTCCCCAGGTAGGAGCCCGCAATCCGCCTCGAAAGTTCCGGCAGGAGATGTACGAACCGCTCAGACCTCTCGCGGTGGAAGTCGTCACTCATCAGTTGGTCTCCCGAAGTCAGAAAGGTCTCGACACTACGAACTCGATGCTCGCTTCTTAAGATGGGAGACAGGGCGAGACTCGATCGGTCTCCGTGGCTGTCGGGGCGGGAGGCTGGCTTGGTGGAACAGGCAACACAGCTTTCCGCCGCCCCAACAGTATACGTATGCTGTCCGTGACCCTCAATCCGCGCCGGCGAGCGAGCCTCCTTTTACACAGTTTTCGAACCTCGGGATCAGTTTGGGAAGGTGGAGGACAAAGAACCAAGGGGGATCCCCTTGGTTCGGGGAAGGACCACGACCTAGTGTGCAACGAGGACATTCTGAAGAATACCGCAAGCAATCGAGCGATCGAACTCAGGTGGCGTCTCCTTGGCGTGAGTCGGACTGCCAGTGATCACCCTCGTACTGGTAGGTCGAACATCGGTCTCCTGTGGCACATGCACAGATACTCCTGGTTGCCGTCGTGGATGTGAAGCACGGGTAGATCACTGCTTCGCCCGCCTCGATCCGGTCTTCGCGACGCAGTCAGATGGAACGAATACCGACGGGGACGGAGCCTCGCGTCGGTCGAGAACATCCGTCCGTCGACGCACCGGAACGTCATCGTCCCCCGCCTCCGTGTCGACCTGAAACTCCTCGATCGCCGCGTCCTCCTCGGGATGGATGGGAGGGATGGCCAGGTAGGCGATCTCCTTTGCGGGCGGGACACCGGGCCAGTCGCGATCGGTCCCGGGAAGTGGGGAACGCCTGCCCATCCATGTGCGCGGGATCGAGGAGGAGCGCGGCTCCACAGTGGCGATCGGTATCGAAGGAAGGGCACGAACCTCGAGTCGAACCGCGCCGAGCTGTTGTCGCCGAAGAGGAGGACGGCGTCCTGGATCGAGTCTCAAAGCTGAACTGCCCGCGGGGAAGAATCCAGGCCCGGGTGGTAGTAGGATGCGAGTGTCTCTCCAGCGAACGAGAGCCTGTGCACCGAGTCCTGGTACCGAGGCCGTTCCGGATCGAGATCAGGAGTGCTTCCTCCTCGCGTGACCTGTTTGAATCCGGACGTCGCCGGTGCTCTGAGGTCTGGATCTCACTCGCTGCCAGGCGGAGAACTCGTGCCCAACCTCTGTCTTGTTCCGCGGGCGGACCCAGGAGAGATCCTTCTCCAGATCTGCTTCCGTCCTTCAGATCCAGGCCGAGCAACAGGCCCCGAGCCCCATTCTGAGCGACGGAGACGACGACTACGTGCGGACCGCGGGGACCTCGCAGGAAGACGAAGGGGACGACGGGAGGGGGTCGCGGGTCAGGTTCACGATGATCTCGCCGTCCACCGTGCGGATCCACAGGGTGCGGTCCCTCGAGTCGGTCGCCTTCAGGATGTTCGCGGACTCGCGTTCCACGACCGACGGGAGGGCGGCCTTCAGAAGGGACGTTCCACCCGACGATCACGATGACGGAGACCAGAACCGCCGCGAGGGCTGCGTAGCGGATGGAACGGCCCCGGTGGTAGCGGAGCGGGCTCGCGGTCACGGCCGGCGCCTGCGGTTCTCCGGGGTCCAGACGTCGTGCGGCGGGCCGGGCGTCGCGTCCGGGACTGCCTGAAGGTTACGTCGCAGTGCCTGCAGGTGTGCGAGAACGTCCGACATCTGCTGCCAGCGCTCGTGGCGTTCCGGACGGAGGCACCCCTGGATGGTCTCTCGCATTTCATTCGGTACCGGCTCCCAATCCGGTTCCGCGATCACGGGGCTACCTCTCGGCGGGAACGCCCGCTTCCCCGCGACGCACTCGTAGGCGAGGCACCCGAACCCCCAGATGTCGGACCGCTCATCCGTGGGCTCGCGGCGACGCTGCTCCGGGCTCGAGTACTCCCATGTTCCGATGACGGTCGTCGTCGTCGATGTGGGCGTCCGTTTGGACGAGACACGGTCGACTTCTCCGAGCGACGTCGCGATGCCGAAGTCGACGATCTTCGCTCCCTGGCTCTTGTGGATCAGGATGTTCTGGGGCTTGAGGTCCCGGTGGATGACTCCGTGGGAGTGAGCCTCCGTCAGTCCCTCCGCGATCCCGATCAGGAGGTCGAGCGCTTCGGCCCGCGGGGGAAGGCCCTGCTGGAGGTGCTCGGCCAGCGTCGGTCCGTCGATCAGTTGCATCGCCACGTAGTGCCGACCGTGATCCTCTCCAAAGTCGAAGAGTGTGGCGATGTGAGGATGATCGAGCCCGGCGAGGATCTGTGCCTCCCGGTGGAAGCGAGCGATCCAGCTCTCGTCGTAGGAGAGGTCGGGAGCGAGGACCTTCACGGCCACGCGCCGACTGTCCAGCTTGCTGTGTACAGCTGCGTAGACAACTCCCATTCCGCCTTCGCCGAGACGCCCGAGGATCCGATACGGTCCGATGGTTTCGGGATCGACGGCGATGAAGTCCGCGTCGAGCGGGCCGGAGGGGTTCTCGTGGGCTGCGATCAGACGTGTTTGATGGTCGACTTCCTCATCGTCGCCGCCGGTGGCTTCCAAGAGATACGCGATCCGCTCCTCGGGGGGCAGGGAGATCGCGCGCAGGAACACCGCGATCCGATCGTATGGCGGTGGAGGAGTCATTCTGTCTGGATTCTAATACGAATCACGAGGAATCCAGGAACTACGGGATCGACCCTGTTCCGAATCGCCTCCCGAACGAACGGGCACGCTCCTTCGAGTTCTCCCCAACAGACCCATCACTCACTCTCTCGACGGCACGGTTGTTGGTCGGATTGCGGACGAGTAGTATCGGGGGGCGGACGAAATGCGCTTGTGGCAACAAGAACCTGCACTTCGCCCGCCGACAGTGTGTCCGGGTACCGACGTGTCGGTGCCGCTTCTGTCTCCCCATCCTGAACAGCGTCAAACCCGACCGGAGTGTCTGCGTCTTTGTCTCACTCCGGAAAGAAACCTCAGGGGGCAGCATGACAGACGACGCAATGAAGTCGCGTCCGCAAGATGATGATCCTACCGACGAAACGACCGATGTCGATGGCCCGACGAATCCGATGGCGGATGAGATCTTCCGCGCGCTCTACGACGACCTCCGCGCAATCGCGCGGATGTACTTCCGCCGCGAGAGGCCGGGGCACACGCTCCAACCGACGGCGGTCGTCCATGAGGCGTATCTCCGCTTCCGTCGCCGCAAGTTGAAGGAGAACCTGAGCCGCGCGGACGCCCTCGCGATCCTGAGCCAGATGCTCCGGAACTACCTGATCGACTATCACCGCAAGCGGAACACGAAGAAGCGGGGCGGCGGGTTGAAGAAGGTGACTCTTGTGACGGACATCGAGGACAGTTCGTTCAAGGTGCTCGACGCACTTGCATTGGAGGAGGCTCTGGAAGCACTGGAGAAGGAGCCCCGTGGGGAGCGGCTGCTCAAGGGAGTGCTCTTTCACTACATGGCACGGCTCACGTTCGAGGAGATCGGGCCGATCCTCGGGATCAGTCCGTCACGTGCTCGTGACGACTGGGCATACTCCCGCGCATTCCTCGGAGCCCATCTGATGTGAGCTAAGGCGGGCGTGCCGTAGCGTTATCTCGCGTGTACGCTCGCGCCCGCGTCGGTACTCGAGGAACTCGATGGAGGTTCACGAAGTCGTGGTCCTCCATCGAGTGTCCTCGAACATTCCTCGATCCGCTCCGACATTCCCAATCGCAATCGCGCTGATTCCTTGTGGACGGGTTCTGCAACGCATCAGGTATGCGCTCTTCCTTTCGGAACGAGACCGATCCACCGACGAATCGTCCCCCGCCCGATACACACCTCATCGCCCGTGAGGGTGAATCCGAGGTGACGCAAGATTGGTTTGGGAATGAACCCGCGTGGGGAGCCGCGACGTGTGATTGGAGATTCCATGAACCGCAATCATGCTGCGATCAGCACTCTTCTGCTGTTGACACCCCTCATTGCAACCACTGTCCAGGCGCAGTCGAGCTACTTCGGTCCCGACTGCTACTACTCCACGCCTGCGACTCAGCTCGGCCAGCTTCGCTTCGCCGACTTCGACGAAGACGGAGCCCTGGACGCCGTCGTGGCGAAGCGCTACGAGCACAAGATCTCGTGGCTGCGGGGCGCCGTCGACGGTCTCGGGAACCCGACCGGTGGTTTCGAGCCGGAAGTCGAGTTCGTCGTCACCGGCAACCCGATTGGACTCGTCGTTGCGGATTTCGACGGCGACGGTCATATCGACATGGCCTCGTCCACGCAGTTGCCGTCGCAGGTAGCCATCCTGCTCGGGAATGGGGATGGGACGTTCCAGACTCCGCTCTACCACTATGCCGGTCCGGCAACTTCCACCATCGTCGCAGAGGACTTCGACAACGACGGGACGCCGGATCTGCTCGTGGCGGACTCGACGACCGGGAACTCGAAGGTCGCCCTGTTCCTGGGCGATGGGGACGGTACGTTCACCTTCTCCGACGATCAGTACTTCGGCGATCGGACCGGCTACGACCACGTCGTGACACACGACTGGAACGACGATGGGAACCTGGACCTCGTCGTTGGGAGCAGCAACGGCAGCTCCGTTACGGTGATGTTCGGAGACGGAATCGGTGGACTCACTCTGGGCAACACGTACGGTGCGGGATGGTTCGGGCTCGCGCACCTCTCTTCCGGCGACATCAACGGCGACAGCTACCTGGATCTCGTGGCCACGAGCAACAACTCCCACGCCTACACCGTGTTCCTGGGTGGGGCAAATGGGACGTTCACTTCGACACCCCACGTCGTCTCCGGCTGGTACTACCCGAGCGGATCGGCGATCCACGACGTCACCGATGACGGAGTGTCCGATCTCGTCATCTGCGACTACGGCCTGAAGCTGATCTACGTGCTCGAGGGAGACGGAACGGGAACGTTCACCCAGGTCGAGACGTTCACGCATCCCGGGTCGCCGGTCACGGGATCGCCCGCGCGGTTCGTCGACCTGAACGCGGACGGGTACGAGGACTTCGCGCTCCAGATCGGAACGGGCGAGATCGCGGTGCAGATGTACGGGACGGCAAACCCGTGTGCGCTCGAGGCCGCCTGCTGCTTTGGCGACGGCTCGTGCGCAATCCTGACGGAAGTGGCCTGCACTGCGGCCTACGGAGTGTTCCACTCCACTGAGCCCTCGTGTGACCCGAACCCGTGTCCTCCTCCGCTTGGCGCCTGCTGCGTCGTCGACGGATACTGCTGCACGAAGACGGAACTGGATTGTGCCGCCCTGTTTGGCGATTGGACGACCGGTGCCCCCTGTTCGCCGATCCCGTGCGATCAGCCTGCCGGTACGGAAACGTTCTCTGGTCCGATCTGGCCGACGCTGGAGGATACGGTCAACGTCGATGGCAGCCGTTGGTACTGGCTCGAGACGGACTGCCTCCAGCTGAACGATGGCGGGAAGTTCTCCTTCGACATCCTGATCGACGACTGGCAGTACAATGCCGTCCAGCACTCGAGTGTGATCGGGCCGTACTTCGATGACATTCCGGACGGGCAGATGCCCGCGGTCGACCTCCGCTTCAACGTGCACTATGCGAGCGCGAGCGGATACCAGTTCAGCATCTACACGACCGAGTCGGGCACTCTGGGGACGGTCTTCGGTGATGTGGATGTCCCGTATCGGGTCGAGATGACCCGCACGGCACAGGACGAGGTGCGCGTGACGGTGACGCCTCACGGTTCGTGCGTGCCGATCCTCGACGAGGTCGCGACCACGAACTGGCGGCCGATCCGGGGCTTCCAGGTGATGTACGACTACTATACGGGCGACACCGGGCACTGCTACGTGGACCAGACGGAGGGTCGGATCGACTTCCGGTCGGATCGGGGTGGGGCCCAGTACTCGTGGGTAGAGGGTTGGATCGACAACCTCCGGATCGCCAGGGACGCTTCGAGCGTCGTCCAGGTCGACGGCACGGTCTGGGTGATCAGCTCGGCTATCTGGAGGGGCAGCGGATCGTCTTCACTCGGGGCGAAGACCTGTTCGAGGCATGGACCGACGCGAACGGTTACTACGTCTTCCCGCCGATCCACACGTGCGGGGGTGATGCCACGATCGTCGCACACGCCGGTGTCCCACGAACCCCTGGCTCCTTCGGACGCAACGTACTACCTGGCGCTGAGTGCCGACGTCACTCTGGACTACGTTCCATGCTGCTGGGGTCGCTCACGGGCACGGTGACCCCCGACTGCGGGCCCACGCGGTGGCCGGACTGATCATCGATCTGTTCGACGGCAACGGCTACCTCGTCGCGGACACAGTCACGGATGGCAACGGGCAGTTCGTGTTCGCCGACATCCCCCTCGGCGACTACGAGATCTCCATCGTGGCGCCCGTCGGCTATGAGGCGATGGCACCGATCCCGATCACCGTGGCTGCCAAAGAAACGTACTCCTCCGCCCTCCACTGTCTCTTCGCGAATCTGGAGGCACGTTCCATGGGCTTCTGGAAGCACAACGTTGCCAAGCACCTCAAGGGACAGCCGAACGGGACGCAGGTCACGCTCGAGGAGCTGCTCACCTATGCGGACGCGATCTACAATCGCTTCTATCTGTTCGAGCAGAACACGATCGACATCGAGGGCGTGACCTACATCGATGTCGACGGATCGTGATTACCCGCTCGGCCTCGATCAAATGGCAGAGACGTTCGATCCTGCGCATGCGACGATGCTGGAGCGCGCGAAGTCCCGTATCTCGCGCTGCTCCTGAACGTCGCATCCGAGCGACTGCATCAAACCTGCAGGCGACCGTGGACGGCGCGACGGTCTCCTGGCGCTGACCTATGTCGCGTTCCTGATCAAGGACGGCGACGACACCAACGACGAGACGGCGAAGAGCATCTCCGACGCCATCAACAATGCGACGCTGGTGCCGGCGGGCCTGGTTCCGTTCGAGACGCCGAACTTTGCGTACGAAACTCCGGCTCCGATGCCCAGTGTGACGTCGATGGGCAAGTTCATGCCGTCGCCGTTCTCGAGCTCGACGCAGCTACAGCTTTCGTTGACGAAGGCCGAGCCCGTCGGAGTCGCGATCGTGGATGCGACGGGGCGGATCGTGCGAGCCTCGTGGCCGACGACCTCGCTGCGGGCTACCACTTCATCGAGTGGGACGGCAAGGATCGCTCGGGACGGACGCTTCCCGCCGGAGTGTACTTCGCGAGGATCGCAACGCCGACGTACGCCAACTCACGGCAGATCGTGAAGCTCCGGTAGAGCGCACCCAGGGACGGACCGGCGCGGATGCGGGTGGCGCTATCTACCGCGCCGAAGCGCCGCCGCTCGGCCCAGACGACGAAGGGTCGCCCTCCCGGGCGGCCTTCCACTCACGCGCCAGAGACGACTGGGCGTTCTCTCGGGCATTCCTTGGGGCGCATCTGATGGACTGATTCCGCCACCGCACCCACTACGCCGCCTCACGACCCCGGCCGTGTCCCCACCGTCTCAGGATCTCCCGGAGTGCGGACATCTCGATCGGCTTGGGCAGGTGGTCGTCCATGCCGGCGTCGAGGCAGACGTCCCGGTCGCCCCGGAGGGTTGGCGGTGAGTGCGATGATCGGCGTACTACCGCCGGCGTCGAGCTTGCGCGCGCGAGATCCGCCGAACGGTTTCGTATCCGTCCATCCCGGGCATCATGCAGTCCATGAAGACGAGATCGTAGGACGTGGCTTCCATCCGGAAGAGAGCCTCCACTCCCGAGACGACGGTATCGACTTCGCAGCCGAGTCGCTCGAGCATACGGGTCGCGACCTTGAGATTCACTGTGTTGTCGTCGACGACGAGGACCCGTAGGTTCGTGTGGAGGCTGTCGATGTCCTTCGCGGGCTCAGTGGACTCCTGCATCGGCCGGTCGGGGGCTGCGTGCCGGGCGTTGGATCGAGGAAGCGATGGGCCCCCGGCGCCAACAAGGATGTCAATGCGGCGCGGAGCCGGGAGATGAGAAGGGGACCGGGTAGGAGGATCTCACCGCACTCGTCCTCGCTACCACGGGCCGAGGTCAGGCAGACGGAGCCCGGGGCGCTGTTGCCGAATGTCGCGAGGACGTCTGCGTGCTCGGGGTCGGAGACACGAGTCCACCTGATCCAGTTCGCGTGGGACGCGACGATCACGGGCGTGATGTTGCAGGAGCCGGTGAAGGCTCGGGAGCACTGCATTGGATCGGCGTCGTGCGGGTAGCCGTCGAGCCAGACCTTCCCCGTGCGGATCGGTTCGGGCACGACTCGGTCTGCGCTCGAGGGGAGTGGCAGCCGGATCTCGAACGTGCTTCCTACGCCTACCTTACTCTCGACCGTGAGCGAACCGCCCATGAGTGTGACGAGTCCGTGCGCGATGGAGAGTCCGAGACCTGTTCCTCCGTGGGTTCGCGTCGTAGAGGCATCCGCCTGGGAAAAGGGATCGAAGATGCGGACGAGCTGGTCCTCGGTCATTCCGACACCGCTGTCGGCGACGCGGATCACATAGGTCCGGGTAACGGCTTCGTCCGGTGCTGCCGGGCCGGGCGAAGGGGCTTCCGGCTCCTCGGACTCGACGGTGATCAGCACGTGTCCGGCTTCGGTGAACTTCGCTGCGTTCGAGACCACGTTCTGAATGATCTGCCGGATCCTGCCGGAATCGCCGAGAACCTCCGTCGGTGTTTGGGGTGCGATCATGTACTGGAGGGTCACCGGCTTCGATTGGAGGGACGCGGCCGTCGGAATCAGTACCTGATCGACGACCGTCCCGAGGTCGAAGGCGCTGAGTTCGAGCTCCACCCTCTCGGCCTCGAGCTTCGAGAAGTCCAGGACTTCGTTCAGGATCCGGAGCAGAGTCCGGCCTGAGTCGAGCGCGATGTGGACCTGCTCTTTCCGCTCTTCGTCCAGCTCCGATTCGCTCAGGAGCTGCAGCATGCCGAGCAACCCGTTCATCGGAGTACGGATCTCGTGGCTCATGCGGGCCAGGAACAGGCTCTTCGCGTGGTTCGCCGATTCCGCCGTCTCCATCGCATGCCGGAGTTCGACGGCCGTTTCGCGATGACGATAGACCTCCGCACGCAACGCGTAGTTGGACTCCTGGAGTTCGCGGGTGCGCTCGTCGATCGTCTTCTGCAGACGGATCGTCGTTTCGAAGTGTCCGAACGCGGAGCCCGCGTCGTCGACCGATCGCTTCACACGCGCCTTCAGCGCAGCGACCATCCGTTCGAGCTGGGCGATCCTGGCGTCGCGTGGGTCGGACGGCGGCTCACGGCCCTTGTCCCGCGACTCGCTCATCTTCCGATGACGACTCCCGTCAGCGTCTGGTTGAGGTGGAGCCCGCGGAGCTGCTCCCCGTAGGTGTGGAATCCCACGATCGGGTACGATTGGAGAACGGAGGCGACGTCATCCACCAGTCCCAGCGACTCGACGACCTGCCTCCTCTGGATGCACTCGCATGCGAGGATCAACTCAGGATCCTCGACTTCGGACGTGACACTCTCCAGTCCATCGCGAAGCCTTCTGACGAAGTCGTCGGGCTTCGTCACCGAGAGCACCAGGCCCTCCTCGATCGCGCAGTAGAAGCGGATGGAGCCGTCGTCGTGTACTTTCTGGATCGAGCGGATGTAGTCGACGCCTCCTATGCGGATCGCCAGAGGATGACGCTCGCAGACTTCGGGAGTGAGTGCATCGACCGTTCTGCCCAGTGCGGCGGCGTATGCCTCCACGGCGGGTATGCCGTCCATCTCGAGTACGACTCTCTCCTCCGGGCATGCCGCCGTGATGACGAGCTCCGCGCCGATCGGAATCAGGTGCTGCATCTGGAAGACGTGGAAGGGACGGTTCGTCTCCACGAGAAGAAGCAGTGCCCCGCCGGTCGCGAACTCTCCATTCCTCAGAACCCAGGTGGACTCGAACTTGGCATCGTCACCCGCGGAGCCTCCGAACAACGGGATCCCTCCAAGAGCGAGGTCGCATTGTGCGGCGATCCGTTCCTCGGCGAGGGACATGCCGTCGATGAGGAGAATGGCGAACGCGCCGACGCCGCGGCGGCGAACGTCCTCCGCGCAGGTCACGATCGACCGGAAGATGGCCTCTCCCGGGTTCTGCACGTTCGGAATCTCGAACGGATGGACGGCGAACGAATCGGAGGGGAATCCAACGGCGACCATGGACGACTGCTGGAATCCGTCGTCGGTCAGCTCGCCTGCCGTCGTGCAGCCGAAGACAGGAGCGGAGACCGAGGATTGCAGCTTGTGCCCCAGGTCACGGTACGGCACTCGCGTCGGGAGGAAGGCGACGGCGAATGCGAGGTCCACGCTGTTGAGCTCGGGGGCCAGACTGCCCACGGCACCGTCGATATCGTCGGGAGCGACCTGGATGGACGTGCGGATCAGTGCATTCGAGGAATGAGCTCTGGCCGGAACCACGAGAACCTCCTTCCCCCTGCGAATCGCGCCGGGGGTTCTCCCTCGAATATCGACGGGAAACCCCGTGTTCTTGACGGCGGGGAGGCTCCAGTACGGCGGGCCGGTGGCTGGCTATCGTGTTGTCATACAGTGCCTTGGATGGCGTCGCGAAGGCGATCGAGACGTTTCCCGATCGGAGACTCCTCGCCACACCCCAGCTCCGCTCCAATCTCCTCCATCTCGCCAAGCGCGGCACTTGCCCGTTCCGTGTTCCCAGCCTCGAGATCGAGGAGCCCCCGCACGAAGAGCAACCGCGCCAGCTGCGGGCGATCCCCGACCTGCCGCAGAACGGTTTCTCCTTCCCCGAGAGCGCTTCGCGCCTCCTCGAGCCGTCCGAGGGTGAGCTCCAGGTGCCCGAGGTATCCGAGCACGGGGCCGAGGTAGCGATTGCCGTCCGTCGTCCGGTGGATATCGATCGATCGGGTCACGAATACGCGCGCCTCGTCGAGTTCTCCGGACTCGCGCGCGACGTCTCCCAGGCTGCCGAGGCAGAGGGCTTCCATCCGCTTGTTGCCCGTGTCGATCGACATCGTGAGGGCGGTCTCGATGTGATGACGCGCCTGCTCGAGGTCACCGCGCTCCTGTGCGAGCAGACCGAGTGGGACGTGGGTCGTGACGGCGGAGGCTCGATCGCCGATGTGGCTGAGAATGGCGAGGGACCGTTCGAAGTTCTCCTGCGCCTCGTCCGACCGCCCGAGTTCGTACCGGAGGAGCCCCAGGTTGTGGAGGAGGACGCCGCAGTGCCGGAGGTCGCCGGTACGGCGGAAGAGATCCTCTCCCTGCTGCCACACTTCGAGGGCTTCGTCCGGCTTTCCGAGCGTGTAGTAGACGCCGCCGAGGTTGGAGAGTGCGATCGCTTCCGAGTCGACGTGCCCGACCGTCCGGCTGAGTCGGATCGCTTCGAGATAGCAGTCCTTTGCGCCGGGGAGGTCACCTCGTTCGTAGTGAAGTGCGCCGATGCCGTTCCGGATGATCGCCTCGGACGCGGGATCGCCGACCTCCTGCGCCGTCTGGATCGCCTGTCCGTAGTAGTCGATCGCACGCTGCAGCTGCGTCTTCGTGCGGTAGACCGCCGCGAGGTTCCCGAGGACGGATGCTTCGTCCCGTCGGTGACCGGACTCGCGTAGCATCGGCAACGCTTCGGTGAGGTCGCGGAGCGCATCGTCGATGAGTCCGCGGGTCCACTGGATCCGGCCGAGGTAGGCGAGGATCCGTCCGCGCGGCCCCGTCTGCGTGCACGCGGCGAGACATTCGCGACCGAGCCCACCGGTCCAGTCGCCGCGGCGCATGATCACATTGTGGAGGGCCCAGAAGAGAGTCGCCATGGCCGGTTCGTTCTGGGTCTCGAGGGCGGTACGGCAGGCGACGACGAGATTGTCTGCGTCCATGGAGAGACGAAGGAACGGGTCGTCGCCGTCGTTGCTCTTCGCGCCCGTGCCGAGACGTCCCGTGAGTTCGAGGAAGTAATCCATGTGGGCGTCGTACGCGCGCCGCCACGCATCCGCGTCCGCGATGCGGAGCTTCTCGAGCGCGTACTCCCGCAGGCTGGGATACATCTCGATCCTGAGCGAGCCGCCGACACCAATGGCATCGAGTCGCTGCACCTTCGTGTGGAGCAGGCTCTTGTCGACGAGCGAGTGCACGACGTCGACGGTCCAGGGCGCACCTTCACCGAGATCGAGCACGGCTTCGGCCGCGTCGATGTGGATGCCCCCTTCGAACACGGCACACTGAGTCCAGGCCCGTCGCTCGTACTCGTCGAGGAGGGACCAGGACTCGTCGATCGCGCTTCGGAGGCTGGCGTGGCGACCGTCCATCCGCGTGGAGAGAACGCGGAGCCGGTCCTCGAGGTGGGACTCCAGCGTGGAGAGACCGACGACTCCGACACGCGCGGCGGCGAGCTCGATCGCGAGCGGAAGTGCGTCGACGATCCGGACGACTCTCGAGACGGTGCCCATGTCTTCCGTCGTCGGCGCGAATCCGGGCCGGGCTCTGCGGGCGCGGTCGACGAAGAGCTGCACGGCATCATCGGGCTCGAGCGGTTCCACCGAGTGGACCACTTCTCCCCGGACGGCGAGCCGTTCGCGCGAGGTGAGGAGGAACGTGGCCTCGGTCGACTCGAGCCAATCGGAGAGAAGCGGGCGACAGGCGGAGAGTAGCGAGTCGACATTGTCGATGACGACGAGACAGCGTCCACGCGCGGAGAGAACCTGCGTGATCCTCTCTATCGAGACGCCCATCTGTGCCGGTACGCCGAGTCCCGAGGAGATGGCGGCGAGGAGTGCGGATTCGCTCACGTCCGCGAGGCCGGCGAACCAGGTGCCGCCTTCCCAGTCACTCTTCCGATCGTTCGCGTAGTGGACGGCGAGTCGGGTCTTGCCGACTCCCGCAGGCCCGACGAGCGTGAGGAGTCGCGTGCCCTGGGCGTGGGCGTCGGCGATCGCCTGGAGGTCGGCGTCGCGACCGATGAACGTGTCGAGTTCACTCGGGATCGACCGGGTCGGGATCCCGGACCGGAAGGAGGGGGAAGAGGATCCACACCCGAGTGCACGGGCGACCTCTTCGACCCGCGCGAACCGTTCGTGCGGATCGTCTGCGAGACAGCGCTCGATCGTCTCCCTCCAATCGGGTTCGAGATGGGCCGGCGATTCCGGAGCGGGGAGTTTGCCGGTGCGCATTTCATGGAGGACGACGCCGAGCGCGTAGATGTCCGCGCGGGGACCGACGTCGACGCCGAACATCTGCTCCGGCGCCATGTAACCGAGCGTCCCGCCCACGGACTCCATGCCCGGTTCGGTAGCCATGCCCACGCCCGCACCTGCGTCCACGTTCACACCGACGCCAGGCCCGTCACCGACGTCCACACCGACGTCCATCCCCATGCCCACGCCGATGCCCGCGCCGCCGCCTGCACCTGCGTCCACGCCCACGTCCGCGCTCGCGCGTGCCGCAGCAGGCATCCGTGCGATGCCGAAATCCATGATGACCGCGCGCGTCCCGGAAGCTCCGGCCTCTCCCTCCACCGACGCCAGCATGACGTTCGACGTCTTGAGGTCGAGATGAACGACACCCGCGCGGTGCGCGGATGCGAGCCCTTCCACGAGTTGCGCCACGATCGGCAGCGCTTCCTTTGCGGACATCGGGCCGCGTTGCCGGATCCGCTCCATGAGGGTCTCGCCCGTGAGCAGCTCCATGGTGAGGAACCAGCGCGCTCCGCTCTCCGATCGCTCGACTCCGCTGTCGAACACCCGGCACACGTTCCGGTGCGTGACGAGCCGTGCGCTCAGCAGCTCCTTCTTGAGCTGCAGATCGGCGCGACCGGAGCGAACGAGATCACTCCGGAGCGTCTTGAGTGCGACCGGAATGTCGAGGAACGCATCCCACGCGCGGTAGACGGTTCCCATGCCGCCGGCGCCGATCTCGTCCTGGAGGAGGTAGCGTCCGGCGAAGAGGGGGAGTGCCTGCGTGTCGCGTGCGGTTGACTGGGCGCCCGTGCTACCCTCGTCGACTTCCTCGGATCCAAACGCATCGAGACAGTCACGTACCGCGTTCGCGAGCTCGGCATCCGTCGCGCGGAGCGCATCGAGCGCCGCCTCCCGATCGGGTGACGTGAGATCCCGGAGTTCCTCGAAGTGCTTCCGCATCCGAACGAGTCGATCCCGCGCGGCGTTGGGATGGATCGAGTCTCCCGGGCTCCTGGTCACGACACCCGCTCCATCTCGGTCCGGAGCCATGTACGTGCGAGTGCGAGATCGCTCCGAACCGTACGGGCCGAGACGCCGAGGTGCTCTGCGATCTCGTCCTGCGTCATGCCGAACGACACGAAGTGGACGACCTTCTCGAGCCGAGGATCTACCTGCCGGAGCGAATCGAGGGCGGCGCAGAAGGCTTCGAGGTCATCCGAAGACTCTCTCGCTGCGGCGAGTCCTTCCTCGATCGGAACGTGGACGGATCGCCCGCCGCGCTTCCGTGCGTGACGTCGACGCGCATACTCCCGCAGAATCCTCTGCATCAGAAACCGAGCCAGGAATTCGAAGTGCCGTTCGTCCCGCCACTGGGCTCCGTCCTCGCGGACCAGCCTCAGCCAGAGTTCGTGGACGAGCGCGGTCGGGCGCAGGGTGTGATCGGGGCGCTCCCGCTGCACCAGACGTCCCGCGATCTCCCGTAGGGAACCGTAGAGAGACGTGAAGAGGGCTTCCTTTTCGTCCTCGGTCATCCCGTTGTCCGCGTGTCGGTTAGGCCAATGCGGGACGGCCGTCCGGAGCCCGCGACAAAATAGTCGAACGTCGTCTGCCGCTTTCCCCCGCGTTCTGCACGTAGGGGGTGGAAGTCATCGAGCGCCACCGGCCTCGGGGCAGGCGGTCTCTCCGCAGCAGTGAGAGGCAGTCCGCTGAGTATGCCCAAAGGGACGGGCACGGAACCACCACAGAGAGGATGAACACCAATGAGGATCGAAGGACGAAGCGTGAGGTTGGGAGTCGGCAGGCTGGTCCTGTTCCTGCTCCTCACCATCCTGGGACTCTCGAATGCGTCGGCTCAGGCCCTGGACGCGCGCCTTACGGCCAACACCGAAGTAACATTTGCTTCCGATCGCTACACCTACGCGGTGACCGTGACGAACAAGGGCTCGAGCGATCTCCTGAGCGTCTCGGCCGACGTCACGATTCCGCAGTTCATCAACTCGTTCGGGGACTCGCCCGGCACCGGCCTCGACTGCGCGAGCACGACGTGTGATCCGGGTGAAGTCGGAACGTGGACGGTGGGCACGCTCGCCGCGGGGGAATCGCGCACCACGTACTTCACCGTGCAGGTGCAGGCGGGAGCCCCCGAGACGCTCATCTCCAACAGTCTCCTCGCGTCAGCTCCGGGCCAGAGCGATGTGGAAGCCGTGATGGATGTCGCGGTGGACCCAACGCCGTTGCTCCGGCTCGGGCTGGCGCCGGGCTCGGGGCCGGTGGTGCCGGGTGCGGCATTCCCTTGCGTGCTCTCCTTCGGCAACATCGGTACCGCGGCTCCTGGCGCGGTCGAACTCCGCGCGGACGTGCCCGCGGGCATGTCGTTCGTCTCTGCTTCGGATGGTGGAGTCCTGAACGGCGGTCAGGTCGTCTGGTCGATCGGTCTTCTCGGTCCGGGTGCGGGTGGGGAGGTCGAGCTGGAACTCCTGGCGAGTGCAGGCCTCGAGGACGGCGACATCATCGATCTCCGTGCCGAGCTCGATCCGAATCTGGGGAACGAGTACACGGTGACTTCGGCGGCCGCCATCCCGGTGCGTGCCTCGAACCCTCTCCACCTCGAGTACACGGTCAGCCAGTCCGCGCTCGGTTCGGGCATCCAGCTCACGTACTCGCTCACCGCGGGCAACACCGGTCCGGTCGATCTCGCGGACGTCGCGTGCGCGGTGCAGATTCCGCGCGGCCTGCTCTCCTTCAACGAGAACTTGGCCGAGGGGTTCGACTGCCCAAGTACGACGTGTGAGTCCTACGAGATCGCCACCTGGGCGGTCGGGACCCTGCGGCCCGGCGAGACGCGCACGTACCAGTTCCGCACCACGCTCGCGACGGCGACTCCCGGCGACGTGCGTGGATCCTGCGTCGTCGGGAACGCGACCGGTGCGTCGGAAGTGTTCGCGTGGCGGGACGTCGTGCTCGATCCGACGCCGCTCTTCGACCTCAGCCTGAGCACCGCGAACCTCGGTGTGGAGCCGGGCGCGGAGCAGACGATCGTCCTCACCTACGGGAACGTGGGGAGCACCGCGACGACCGACGCGGCGCTCCGGTTCCGGATTCCGGAGCACACGACGTTCGTCTCCGCGAGCGCGGGCGGCACGCGCTCGGGTGACTTCGTGATGTGGGACCTGGGAACGCTCGGCCTCGGCGCCGGTGGAGCAGTGCGGGTGACGATCCGGTCCGACGCCGACCTGCCACTCGGCTCGCTCCTCTTCGCGGACGCGGAGCTCGACTCCGGACTGTCGGGTGAGTATGTGATTCACGCAAACCTCTGCCTTACGGTGACGCTAGAGAGTCCGCTCGAGATCGTCTGCTCCGTCTCGCAGGAGTCCGCGGAGAAGGGTGGGGAGTTGACCTATCTCATCCAGGCTTCCAACTCCGGTCCGTCCGATCTCAAGAACACGGTCGTGCGGATGCTCCTCCCGAACGAACTCGCGAGTGTTGGAGAGCAGCTCGACGAAGGGTGGGACTGCCCGAGCACGACCTGTGAGTCCAACGAGATCGCGGTCTGGAACGTAGGTGTTCTCCAGCCCGGTGAGTCGCGTGTGATCGTGCATCGTACCTTCGTCAACACGGGCGCACGGAGTGGCGCGGTACTGCGCGGTTCGTGGATCGCGAGTTCCGCGACGACGGACCAGACCGCGGGACGGATCGACGTCTCGGCGGATCCGACTCCGTCGATGCGTCTGAGCCTCTCGCCGAGTCAGAGCCCGGTTGCGTCGGGAGACGTCTACCGGTACCGGCTCGTCTACGCGAACCGCGGTACGACCAGCCCGAGCGACGTCGAGCTGCGCCTCCATGTGCCCGGAGGCGTCACCATCGTCGATGCGACCGGCGGCGTCACCGCAACCGCGGACGTGGTCACCTGGAAGCTGGGCGCGGTCGGGCCGGGCGCGGGTGGAGAAGTGTCCGCGTTCGTGCGCGTCGACGAGATGCAGGACGGCGGCAGTCTCGCGGCGTGGGCCGAGCTCGACACACACGTCGCGTCCGAGTACGTGCTGCGCGCGTCGTCCTCCGTTGCGGTGCAGAACGAGATGCCGCTCCGGCTCTCGGCGGCCGTCGACCAAGGGGTGGCGGCTCCCGGAGACCTCGTGACCTATCATGTCGTCGTCGCGAACGATGGTGTCGTCGATCTCAACGACATCGCCGTCCGGATCCGGTTCCCCGGAAACATGGTGTCGTTCGGGGAGCGGCTCGGCGAAGGGTTCGACTGCCCGTCGACGACCTGCGACAGCCACGAGATCGCGATCTGGTCGATCGACTCGCTCCTTCCGGGCGAGAGTCGTGACCTCTTCTATCAGCACTTCACGCAGGCGGCGACGCCGCAGGGCGAGATCCTCCGTTCCGCGATCGTCGCGCGTGCGAGCAGCACCGGAAGCGTGATCGTGGAGCCCACGGTGAGCAACGACGTCTCACCGCTCATGAGCCTCGGTATCGCGGGAACGGGTCCCGCCGACCCGAACGAGGACTACCGGTTCGTCATCACCTACGGCAACCTCGACGGAACGCCGATCACGGGACTGCTCCGCTTCGAGCTCCCCGAGGGAATGACGTTCCTGTCCGCATCGGGTGACGGATTCGAGCACGATGGCGTGGTCTCGTGGGGAACCGGGCTGCTCGGTCTCGGAGACGGTGGCCAGGTCACGTGTCTCGCCTCGTTCGATGGGTCCGTGCAGCCGGGGCAGCTGTTCAAGGGATACGCAGAACTCGATACGGGTGCGTCGACCGAGTATCGGGTGCGGAGCGAGTATGCGTTCGCGCTGCGCGAAGCGAACCCGCTCGAGCTCCGCGTGACCGCGGACCGTGCGTCCGTTGCCGAGTCGGACAGCGTCTACTACCAGTTCGAGGTGACGAACCACGGGACGGTGAACCTGACGAGCGTCTCCGTGCTCCTCACCCTCCCTTACGAGATCCTGTCGTTCAGTGACCCCGCCGGCGGCATCGAGTGCCCGAGCACGACGTGCGATCCCGGCGAGCTTGCGAGTTGGGACATCGGGACGCTTGGAGTCGGCCAGACCGAACTCCTCGCCGTTCCGACGAAGCTCGCTGCGTCCCTCGTCGACGGTGGCCTCGTGCGTCTCTCCGCCTGGTCGTTCGCCGAAGTCGCGAACGAGGTGAACGGCGACGTCGAGATCCTGATCGGGGACTTCATCGACACCGAGACGTCGGACGCGCCTGACTCGGCCGGGCCGTTGGACGGCGCGCACGGTTCCGCGCTCGACTTCGCGGCGAGCTGCTTCCCGTCGCCGGTCTCGTCGCGGGCGGAGTTCTCACTCACCTCGCCACGATCGGCAGACGTGCGTGTCGACATGTACGACGTCTCCGGACGGCTCGTCGACACCGTCTTCGACGGACGGATGGACGCGGGTCGGCAGCGCGTGACGTGGGACGCGACCGAAGTCGCGAGCGGCGTCTACCTCTACCGGATGGTGACCGGAGGTCGCGTCGTCGATCAGGGGACGGTCGTCAAGGTGCAGTAGGTGCGGGAAGAAGGCGCCGGGCTCTCGGACTCGTTCCGGAGCCCGGCGCCTGCACTTCGATCTCGGTACCTCGAGTCGCTCGACTCCGCCGCGTGACCCCGCGACTTCGCTCCGTACACGAGGATTCCGATCACCGACCCTGTGCACCCGCGGCTATCCGCAGCCCCCGCAGCAAGAGGTTCGCATCGCCGAGTCTTCGGCGCAGTTCCCTCTCCAGCCCCGCGATCGGATAGAGGTTCTGCGGCGCGCGCGTATCCTTGTGCGCCTCCGACGCAAATCGGGGTAGCGTGGCCGCAGTGAGGTTTGCGAACCGCTGCGCGTCCTCCGTGGAGAGCTGGTCGGAGACTTCACACCGCACGACGCCCGCCCACGGATGTCCCTCTCCACCCGGCAGACGGAGATACCACGAGTAGCGGATCCAGTCGCCTTCGATCTTGAACATCGGTGTGCGTTCGCCCGGAGCGAGCCGCGCGATCACGGACGTGGTCGACTCGTCGAGATACGTCACCCAGTGGCTCTTCACGTATCCGACCGCCGCCTCGAGGTGCTGACGTCCGCGGAGCGATCCGTCGATGACGACGAGGTCCGCTTCGCCGGCCTGCTTCGCGACACGGATCTCGAGTTCCCGAAGGGCGCGCTGGAGTGCCTGCTGGAGCGGATCGCCCGGAGTGCCGCGGTCCGAGGAGCCGTCGCCGACCGACGCACGTGCGGATTCGCTGCCCGAACCGCCTGCCGAGCCGCCGGATCCACCTGCCGCCGAGGTGCCAGAGCCACTGCCCGCGGAGCTGCCGGAACTGGCTCCCTCTCCACCGGCGCCGCCCGCAGAATCCCCTCCGGGACTCCGCCCAGAGGCCCGCCCTTCCGACCCGCGTCCCGGCGGACGTGGAGGCTTCGTGTTCGCCGCCGCGCCGCCACCGCCACGTGCCCAGTCGTTCATCGGCTGCGCCAGGTATGTCGCGTACATCGTCTCGATGGAGCGCGCGGGAACGGGGACGAAGAGGCCACGCTCCACTTCCATCGCAACGACTTCCGCGCGGGTCTCGCAGCGGATCACTCCGGCGGCGTAGCTCGCGCAGAGTCCGGGAACCGTGCGTCCGGCGTCGTCCGTCACCCAGACGCGTGCGTCGATCCGTCTCACGCCGTCGACGAGTGCGAGTCGTTGCGCGGGGCCGGTCTCGCTTCGGATCGGGGCCCATTCGGCGGCCGGACACTCGACATCGAGGTTCACGGCCGCGCCGGCTTCGGCCTCGGGGTTGGCGGCTCCCGCCTCGACGGGCGAACCGTAGTCCGGTGACCAGGATTCCACTGCGAACTTCACGACGTCACCCTCTCGACGCGTGAAGTCTTCGCGTCTTTCGTCACCTGGAAGCGCACCGGCACACGCTCCGCGAGCTCGCGAACGTGCGTGATCAGGCCGACGACACGCCCGCGTGCGCCGAGCGCTTCGATCGCGCTCGCCACCGTATCGAGTGTGTCCGGGTCGAGCGTGCCGAAGCCCTCGTCGAGGAAGAGCGTATCGAGCCGGGCCACGCCGCCCGCAGCGAGTTGCGCCACGTCCTCCGACAGCGCGAGCGCGAGCGCGAGTGAGGCCATGAACGTCTCCCCGCCGGAGAGCGTGCGGGCCAGACGAGGCTCGTCCGCATTGCTGTGGTCGACGACTTCGAACTCCCGCTTGTCGTTGATCTGGATCGAGTACTGGTTCGAAGAGAGCTCCCGCAGGAGATGGGATGCCGACTGGCAGAGTCTTTCGAGCGCACGCTGGAGGAGCCAGGCCTCGAACCCAGTCGTCCCGAGGAGACGACCGAGTGACTTCTCGAGCTTGGCCTGTTCGCGCAGTTCCTTCTGTTCGGCGCGGAGCTTCTTCGACTTCTCGATCGCGGCACTCACGGCCTGGATGCCCGCGTTGACCGTGGCGAGATCCGACGCTACCTGCGTCGCGTAGTTCGTCGCCGTCACCTTCACTCCGTGCTCTGAACACGACGCGAGGATCGACGCAGTCTCGGCGGCCAGCGCGTCTTCCTGCTCCTTCGCGGCCTTGGCGAGGTTGTCGACCCGCTTCGTCTCCTTCGGGACCTGCGCCTCGGCCCAGGTTGTGAGCGTGGTCCACGCACCCGCGAGATCGTCACGGTCCGGAACGGGAGGTGGTTCGAGTAGGGAGACGCGGTCGCGGGTGGTATCGAACGTCTTCCATGCATTCTTGAGCGACGCCTCGAGCTTCTCGAGTGCGGCCTCCGCGACCTCGAGGTCCTTGCTCGCGGTACGGAAGAGCGTCTGCGCCTTGCCGACCGACTCGGCGGCGGCCGTGGTCTTCGCGAGCGCCTTCTTCAGGGCCGCTTCCGTAGGCTGATTTGCGAGCCGCTCCTCCAGGGCAGCGAGCCGCTCCGCTTCTCCTTCGACCTTCGCACTCAGGCCGACGACCTCCTTCGTACTCGCATCACGTGCCTTCGTCGCTGCGAGGAGAGCCGCCTTTGCCGTCTCCACCTGCCTCGCCGCGGCTTCGAGCGCTTTGGGTGCCGCGTGCTTCGGCATCTTCGTGATCGTCTGCGCACAGACGGGACACTCGTCACCCGCGGCCAGTCCCTCCGCGAGATGCGCCGCGGCGTGTGCGGTCCGCGCTTCGTCCAGCTTCGTCTCGGCTGTGGTGAGACCCGCCTCCGCTTTGGCCCGCGCGGCTTCGTCTTTGGCTGCAGCTTCGCGGAGGGGACCGAGCTGTGCTTCGAGTTCCTTCACCTTCAGTGCGGCCGCGGCTTTCTGGGCGTGTGCGTCGATCAGGACCTGGAGGTCGCCGGCGGCGGGAAGCGCCTCCAGCGCCGCCTGCTCCTTATATAGATGCGCCTCGGCCTCCTTCTTGGCGGAGCGGGCGGCGTCCGACGCCTCCCGAGCGGCCGTCCATCGATCCGAAACGCTATCTAAGTCCTTGGGAGGATGCACGGTAGCGAGACTTCGGACCCGCGTCTCCGCGATCTCCTGGGCGGCCCTCGCCTCCTCCGCCTTCCGCCGGAGCTCGTCGAGCTTGGGTGCGGTCTTCTCGATCGTCCTCGCCAGTGCCTCCAGCTCCTTGCCGCGCTTCTTCGCGGCCGCGAGGAGCTCCGGGGTCATCTGCGCCAGCTCGCCGCCCGCGAGTTCCGCCTCGAGATAGTCGGCCCGCGTCTCGTGTTCCTTGCCGAGCGCGTTCGCGCGCTTCGCCATCCGGCGGTAGAGGTCCAGGTCGAGCAGCTTGACGAGGAGGTCCTGTCGTTCGGCTGGAGTCGCGCGGAGGAACTCTGCGAACTCACCCTGCGGCAGCGCGACGCACTTCTGGAAGTGCGCGAACCCGAGGCCGAGGAGGGACTCGACCGCGGCCGTGACGGAGTCCGCGTCTCCCGCGATCGTCTCCGTGTCGGCAACGGCGGGATCCGTCGATTCCGCTCCGCCGCCGCGCTTCCGTTCGAGGCGCGCTTCCTTCGTCGACGCTCCCGTCTTCGTGCGCCGTACGACTCGCGCGGCCGTGTACTCCTCGTCCCCGACGGAGAAGTCGAAGGCGACGCGGGCCTCGGACTTCCCGGTCGTGATGACGGGAAACACGGTGCGCGCATCGAGACGCGGTACCGATCCGTAGAGCGCGAACGTCATCGCGTCGATCAGACTCGACTTCCCGGCGCCGGTCGGGCCGGTGATGACGAAGAGTTCGGCGTCCGAGAAGTCGATGTCGCACGGTTCACGGAAGGACGCGAACCCTTCGAGGTGGAGACGAAGCGGTCTCATGACGCACCATCGCTCGTGGAGGTCGATTCCTCGAACTCCTGCTTCTGCGCTTCGATCTCGGCTTCGAGAAGTTCTTTGAAGACGCGACGGAGATCGTCGTTGGACTTCTTGCGCTCGGTGAGGAACTCGGAGAAGAGTTCTTCCGGAGACTGCTGGGCCAGATTCAGGTCGTCCGCCTTGCTCGGCTCCGCGGCAGCACTCTTGATCCGAACGTCGACGGCGTGCGGGAGGAGATCGCGAACCTCGTCGGCGAGTCCGGGACGGTACGGTTCGTCGACCTCGACGCGCAGGTAGTCGTCTCCGACGTCGTCCACCATCGCCTCGAGCGCCGGGAGAGCGCCGCGCAGCGTGCGGAGCTTCCGGCCGGCGGTGAGCGGCACGGTCTCGATCGTCGCCGGCGTGGACGGCGTCGCTTCGATGAGGAGCACCGACTTCTCCTGCTCGGACTCTCCGAAGTCGAGCGAGAGCGGAGAGCCCGAGTACCAGACCGGACATCCGGCCGGGATCGACTGCGTCCGGTGGAAGTGTCCGAGCGCGGTGTAGTGGAGGGTCGGCGGGAAGATCGTGGACGGGACCATGTAGTCGAGCCCGGAGTGCACGCTCCGCTCGCCGCCACCGATTGCCGCACCGACGACGGAGAGGTGTCCGACGAGGATGCGAACCGCATCCTCCTCCAGCGCGTCGGCGAGGAGGGAGACGATCGTCCGGACACGCTCCGTGTAGCTCTGCGCGTGCTCGAAGGCGTCCCGCTCCATCAGGTCCACGGCCTTGACGATGCCGCGTTGGGAGAGGAAGGGGAGAAGCCCGAGACTCACCCTCTCCTTCGTGCGAAGCGTGAGATTCCTCACGCCACCGGCATCGGGACGGCTCAGCGTTGCTCCGACGTGCACGCCACAGCCGGACTCGAGGAGCGGCTTCACGGCCCGAAGCCGCTGCGGACTGTCGTGATTGCCTGCGATGAGGACGACCTCGGCGCCGGTCTTCGCGAGCCCGAGCAGCGCTTCGTAGACGATCCGTTCGGAAGCCGCGGTCGGGGCTGCGAGGTCGAAGAGGTCACCCGCGACGATGACGAGGTCCGCCCCGCGTTCCTCGGCGATCGACGTGATCTCCGCGAGGACGGCGCGGTGCTCGTCCGCGCGATCTCGTCCTCGAATGGTCCGACCTACGTGCCAATCCGCGGTGTGGAGGATCCGCATCAGTCCTCGTCCTCGGTGAGTCCTCCGAACGGATCCGCCGGGACCGAGCGCGCCTTGCGCGGGCGTTTCGATGGGGTGACGTCGCTATCGTTCGGGGCACCGTTCGTACCGGCGTCACTGCGGACCGCACCGCTTCGTGCCGCGCCCGTATCGGAGTCGCCACCCGTCCCGCCTCTCTCACCGCCGCCGCTCCCCGAGCCGGCCGTACCTGTTCCGCGGTTCGTTCCGCCCGTCGTCCATCCCGGCGCGGCTTCGCTCGCACGCGTGGCCCAGGCGGGGAATGGGAACTCGAGCACGAGCGGAATCGGCAGTTCCGGTTGCGCGACGACCATCGTTCCCGGCTTCACGATCGTGGCGCGTTGGCGGAGGATCTGCGGAAGCCAGCCGTACTCCGGACGGGTCGCTTCGCTCGAATCGAGACGACCGGTCACGCGGATCGCCGAGTTCGCGATGATCCGTCGCTCGACTTCACTCGCAGTCTGCTGCGCGCCGATCAGGATCATGCCGAGGGAGCGACCGCGCTCCGCGATGTCGAGGAGGATCTCCTTGATCGGGCTCGTGCCCTCGCGCGGCGCATACTTGTTGAGCTCGTCCAGGACGACGAACCACTTCGGGTCCGGGCTGCCGCTCTTCTCCTTCTCTTCGAACGCCCGCTTCAGCTCGACGCCGACGACGAACCGCTGTGCGCGATCGTTGAGGTTGTGGAGGTCGATCACGGTGAGCTGGGCATCCCGCTTGATCCGGTGCCGCTCCGGACGGTCGACGCGTCCGCGGATGAGATGCCGCACGTGCGGCTGCGCGCCATAGAGACGACGGACGAACGCGTTGATCGTGCCGATGCCGATCGCGGTGCCCGCCCAGTCGTGGCGGTACATGTCGTCCTGCACCTTGGCTGCGATCGCGTCGACCAGTTCGTCGAAGCTGTGGATGGCTTGTCCTTCCAGGACGACGCCACCGTCGTCCCGCGCCTGGAGATCGCGCAGACGCGCCGCGACGTTGTGGACGATGATCGAGTACTGTCGATCGGACTCCGCGTCGACGAAGAGGAACTCGATGAGCCCGTCTCTACAGAAGTCCGCGATCGTCCAGAAGAACGACGTCACGTTGTCGTGACGGGATGCGACGTCCGGCACCGCGGACTCCGAGTCGCGTCGCGGAGGAGCCCAGAACGAGACGCTATGGAACGCCTCGGCAGGCAGGGCGAGCTTCGCGTAGCGCGTCCGTTCCTCTTCCGAGAGACGCGTGTTCGGTTGGTCGAGGAAGAGAAGGTCCTCGCCCTTGACGTTGAAGATGAGCGCCTTCGTGTTGAGCGCCTGCTTTCCGAGCGTGCCCGAACGGAAGAGGCTGTAGAGAAGGAACGTCGCGTACGTTGTCTTGGTGGCGACGCCGGACACACCCGAGATGTTGACGTGCGCGCCGCGCGTTCCGTCGAGGAACTCGAGGTTGACGAACGCAGGTTCGCCGTCGCGCGTGAGCCCAACCGGCACGCGTGCGTCCATCTGGTCGAAGAAGAGCGCGTGATCCCGTTCCGCCCCGCGCGCCCGCCGCACGCTCTGCCCCGGCAGCGGCGGAACGAACACTTCCGGATCGAACCGCGTCGCCGTGATGCAGGCCGCCTCGCTCACCTCCGCCGGGAGGAGTCCCCCTTCGATGAGGAAGACGTCGCTGTCGAACCGCGCCCCCTCGTGCCGCGCCCGCATCTGGGTGACGATCCCGTAAATTGCTACGTCCCTGCCGTCTGGAAGGGCACGCTCCAGAGCGACGACGTCGTCCAGCTGGAGATACTGACCCTTCTCGATCGCGGCCCAGAACTCGAGCGGCGTCGCATCCTGCGTCCCGATGACGCGGGCGGTGGACGGCGACGGCGAGTTCGGGTTCGGGTTGTCGGTGGACACGGGGCCTCCGGCGGCAGGGGTCGGTCACGGCTGCGGTGGGGAGTGTAGCGGGGCGCGGGCGGGCGGGAAACAGGGCAGCCGAGAGCCGCGGATTCTCCTGCTCGCCGCGGCTTCTCCTGCTCGTCGCGGCGTCGTCTCACTTTCTCGGGGAATCGAGCGCCGAGTTCCGACCTATAACAGGACGCGCCGTTGCCAATCCGTTCAGGACGTTGCATGAGAGTGCAAGGGGCTGCGCGCGGAGCAGTTCTTGGGCGGCCTGTCGCGAGTCTTCGCGTGCCACCCTCGCATAGGTCCCGACCCTGACCGGTGCGAAGGCAGAGGAGACGGCGACACGGCTCCGCTTCGGGTCGGCCTGGGGCCCGGCTGGGCCGACCCG
>JAWKQE010000039.1:0-49961 GCA_041390305.1 Candidatus Eiseniibacteriota bacterium | reverse complement strand
TGGGACGGGTTCCACCGGGCCATAGGATGCGTGCGTTTTCGAAGAAAGTCGGCCCTCATGTGCGTGAGCCGGCCGGTCGCTGGTCCCGGTCATGAAGCTGCCCCCTGGACGGACAAGAGCGTGAAGCAGTGCCACAGATGTATCACCCAACTCGCAGCCAGGGTCGTGCCATCGACGGAGTGTTCCGCCATCTCCTGTCGGTTGCGGGAAATGCCCGTTCCCCATCCGGTTCCGGAGCCGTCGATCCGGCTCGGAAACACGGTCCCCTAGGGGAACTGGGCGTTCCGCCATGCAAACGTTGCGAAATGCACGGCGAATCCGCTCTCCAACGGAAAGCGGCAGTGGAACCGTCCGGCTCAGCCGAACGGACCACTGCCGCCCCGTGTGTAGTCTAGACTAGCTCGTTCCTACTGCGCCTTCACCCAGTTCTTGATCGTCTCGACCACGTACCCCTGCTGGTCGGAGTTCATCTCCGGGAAGATCGGGATGGAGAGCGCTTCGACGGCCTGCTTCTCACAAACCGGGAGGCTGCCCTTCTCGTACCCCAGGTTCCCGAAGGCCGGCACCAGGTGGAGCGGATACGGGTAGTAGATCTCACACCCGATACCGTTTTCCTTGAGGTGCGCCTGGAGCGCGTCCCGCGTCCCCTTCTGCACTCGGATCGTGTACTGGTTGAAGACATGGTTTCCAGGGATCGCCCGAGGCGGAGTCACGATGCCGTCGACGCCCCCAAAGGCTTCGTCATACCGGGCCGCGTTCGCCTGCCGGGCCGCACACCAGTCGTCCAGATGCTTGAGCTTCACGGACAGGATCGCGGCGTGG
The DNA here is from genome assembly GCA_041390305.1 of Candidatus Eiseniibacteriota bacterium. Classification (GTDB taxonomy): domain Bacteria; phylum Eisenbacteria; class RBG-16-71-46; order CAIMUX01; family CAIMUX01; genus JACKCR01. The sequence continues at coordinate 49,139 of JAWKQE010000039.1, read as the reverse complement.
ACCGCGTCGAGCCGGCTGTTGAATCCGACGACCTCGTTCAGATACTTCTTCTTCGCTCCGTGGACACGGAGGACGCGGAGCTTGTCTTCCCACTCCGCGGAGTTCGTGGTGATGATCCCGCCGTCACCGTTTCCGCCGAGGTTCTTCGACGGATAGAACGAGAAGCAGCCGACGTCACCGATCGAGCCGACCGGCCGATCGCCGTAGGTGCAGCCGATCGACTGGGCCGCGTCTTCGATCACGGCCAGGTTGTGCTTCTTCGCGATCGCCATGATAGGGTCCATGTCCGCGGCCTGGCCGAAGAGATGGACCGGAATGATCGCGCGCGTCTTCGGCGTGATCGCCCTCTCGATCGCGGCCGGATCGACGTTGAAGCTGTCGTCCTGCGAGTCGACGAACACCGGAGTCGCACCGGCGTTGACGACCGCTCCACCGGTGGCGAAGAACGTGAACGCAGGTGCGATCACTTCGTCACCCGGCTGCGGATCGAGAGCGCGCACCGAGAGAAGCAGTGCGTCCGTTCCCGAGGCGCATCCGATCGCTGACTTGGCGCGGACGTAGGAGGCGATCTCCTCCTCGAACACCTTGACCTTCGGGCCCATGATCCAGGCCCCGGAGGCGAACGTCTCGTCCACCGCGGCCATGATCGGCTCACGCAGAGCCTGGTACTGGGCCTTGAGATCCAACAGAGGTACTTGCATCGTCGAGAACTCCTTAGATTACACGGCCCTGCGGGTTGCGGAAGTGGGCACGAACACGTCCACTCCCGCCCCGTCGCCTCGTGGGCCGTTTACTCCGGCCAGCCCTGGTTGTCGAGCAGCTGCTCCTCGGGAACGGCGCGGAACTCCCGAGCCGGCTGTCCGAGTACGATCTTCCCCGCGGGCACGTCCTTCGAGACGACGGAACCCGCGGCCACGAGGCCATCCTCACCGATCGTCTTGCCCGGCAGGATCACCGAGCCGACGCCGATCCGGCCGCCACGCTTCACGGTCACACCCTTGAAGTGCTGGAAGCGCTCCTCGGTCCGCCCGACGAAGTTGTCGTTCGAAGTCGCGACCTGCGGGGCGATGAAGACGCGATCCTCGAGCGTGGAGTAGGCCGTGATGTAGCTCTCCGTCTCGAGTTTGCAGTAGCGACCGACGGTGCAGTCGTTCTCGACGACCACGCCCCGGCCGACGATCGTGAACTCGCCGATCGTAACGCGCTCCCGGATCGTGGCCTGATCCGCGACCAGGATCGCCTGATTCAGAGTCGCGCCGCGGTAGACGGTCGCGTGCGTACCGATCATGCAGCGATTCGAAACGACGGCGGGATCGAGCTGCTGCGTCGGCTTGAGGATGCTGTTGACGGCCCGGAGCGGCCACTTCCCGACGACGACGTGATCGTCGATCCGGACCTGGTCTCCGATCGTGGAGTCAGGGTGGAGCACCACCCCGTGTCCGACCTGGCAATCGTCGCCGATCGACACGTTGGCGCTGACCACGATGTGGTGTCCGAACTTGCAGTTCTTGCCGATGACGGCGCCGGCTTCGACGATGACGCCGTACCCGAACGTCGTCCCCTCACCGACTCTGGCCGAGGGATCGATCTTTGCTTCCAAACTGTGCCTCGCTCTCTCCGCCCCCGTCCTCCGGCGGAGCTGTGAACGAAACCCGACCGGCTTCGCCTCTGAAGCCCGGCCCGGGACGCGGAGGACGGCTCCGGCCCCGAAAGCACTCAGCTGATCCGGATCGGTTCTCCCCCGCGCTCGAGCGAGCGCTGGCCCGCCTCCAGGATCCGTACGACCGTGAGTCCGCTCTCACCATCGGTGCGCGGCTGCTTCCGTTCACGGACGCAATCGATGAAGTGCTGACACTCGATCCGGAGCGGCTCCTTCATCTTGAGCTGTGGAATGATGATGTCGCCGAAACGAAGGGCGGGCGCCTGGTCGTAGCTGACGAAGGCCGGCGTATCGACACCCTTGTCGTAGATCCGGATCTTCTCGGCCGGCTCCATGTCGTCGAACACGGCCATCTTCTTGCTTCCGACGAGCGTGGTCTTCCGGATCTTGTGTGGGTCGAGCCAGCTGACGTGGATCTGCGCCGTGCGCCCGCTCGGATACTTCACATTGAGGAAGACGACGTCCTCGATGCTCTCCTGGACGTAACAACCACCGCGTGCACTCACGGACTCCGGCTGTTCGTCGAAGAGCAGTCCGACGATCGAGAGATCGTGCGGAGCGAAGCTCCACATCGCGTTCTCGTCGGACCGGATCGCGCCGAGGTTGACGCGCTCGGAGTAGATGTAGTGGAGGTCCCCGAGTTCGCCTTCGTCGACCAGGCTCTTCAGGTACTCGACGGCGGGGTGGTAGAGCAGGAGGTGACCGACCATGACGATCCGGTCCCGCTTCTCCGCCGCCCGCAGGATCGCTTCTCCGTCCTTCGAGGAGAGCGCCATCGGCTTCTCCAGAAAGACGTCGCGGCCGCTCTCGAGCGCCGCCACGCCGAGCGGCGCATGGGTCACGGCCGAGGAGGCGATCACCATGGCATCGATGTCGGGACGGGCCAGAAGCGCGTCGAAGTCGTCCGTCACGAAGACGTCGGGATGCTCTTCCCGGACCCGCGCGAGCACCGCCGGATCACGATCGCAGATCCCACCGAGCCGACAGCTGGGGAGAGCAGCGAAGTTCCGGAGGTGGTTCTTGCCCCAGTTTCCGACGCCGACCATTCCGATCGAGGGAACCGACCCGCGGCTCATCTCGCACCCTCCTCGCTCTGGAACCAGTTCACCGTTTCCGTGAGCCCCTCACGGAAACCGACCCGCGGCTTGAATCCGAGCTCTTCGATCGCCTTCTCGATGCCGGCCTGAGAGTCCCGGACATCTCCCTTCCGGGAGGGATGGAACTCCGGCTCGACGTTCGTTCCGATGATCTCCTGGAGCTGAGAGAGGAGATCGAGGAGGGAGACCCGGTCGCCACACGCCACGTTGTAGATGCTTCCGGCCTTGCCGCCACCGCCGAGAGCGAGCAGGTTCGCGTCCACCACGTTCGCGATGAACGTGAAGTCGCGCGTCTGCTTGCCGTCGCCGAACACTTTGGGCGCGTCCCCACGGAGAATCGCCCGGGTGAAGAGCGGAATCACGGCCGCATATTGCGAGTCGGGATTCTGGCGCGGGCCGAACACGTTGAAGTAGCGCAGAGTGACCGTCTCGAGCCCGTAGAGCTCGGAGTAGAGCGAGCAGTACGCCTCCCCCATCTGCTTGCTGAGCGCGTAGGGCGACTTCGGCATCGGCCGCATCGACTCGCGCTTCGGCAGCTCCGGCTGGTCCCCATAGACACTCGACGAACCGGCGAACACGACCCGCTGCACGTCGGCCCGCCTCGCGGACTCGAGCAGGTGGAGCGTGCCGGTCGTGTTCACTTCGTGCGTCGTGGTCGGCGCCTGGATCGAGCGTTCGACGCTCGGCAGCGCCGCCTGATGGACGACGTGCGTCACACCGATCATCGCGTCCTCGACGGACTGCGCGTCCCGAAGATCGCACTCGGCGACCTCGAAGTAGCCGGCGGGGGCGAGCCGCTCCAGACGTTCGACGTTCTTCCGGCTCCCCGTCGAGAAGTTGTCGAGGATGCGAACCTTGTTCCCTTCCCCGAGCAACCGCTCCGCGATGTGTCCTCCGATGAAACCGGCGCCGCCGGTGACGAGGATCCATCCGCTACCTGAGATCATCCAGTCCTCCTCCTTGCTCCCCTGACTCTGTCCAACTCGATGTCGTCCCTGTGCGGCGGCGGCGCGCCGATGTCGTCCTGCTAGAGGCGGACGAGCTTCGGATCTTCCACGTTCGGAAGACAGTTGCGCGTATCGACCATGGCCGGAACCTTGGAGAGCACCCAACCGTAGTCGATTCCCTTGTGCGCCGTCGTCACGACCACGCACTGCACGCCCGCCAACACCTCTTCGTTGAGGGCGACGGAGTTCATCGTGGATCCGTCGGACTCGAGATGCAGGCTCGAAACGTACGGATCGTGGTAGACGACGTCCGCTCCCATGCGGCGCAGAATCTCGATGACGTCGAGTGCGGGCGACTCGCGGACGTCGTCGATGTCGGCCTTGTAGGCGACACCGAGGGCCATCACGCGGCTCCCCTTCACCGAACGCTCGATGTTGTTGAGCGCCTGCGCGACCAGCATCCCGACGTGGTCCGGCATGGCGCCGTTGACCATTCCGGCCAGCTCGATGAAGCGTGCCTCGAAACCAGCGGCCCGTGCCTTCCACGAGAGGTAGAACGGGTCGACAGGAATGCAGTGACCACCGAGTCCCGGACCGGGGTAGAACGGCATGAAACCGAACGGCTTGGTCGCCGCGGCATCGATCACTTCCCAGACGTTGATGCCCATCTTCTTGCACAGCAGCGCGAGCTCGTTCACGAGTCCGATGTTGACGCTCCGGAACGTGTTCTCGAGGAGCTTCACCATCTCCGCGACCTGGGGCGAACTCACCGGAACGACGGTGTCGATGCCCGTTCCGTAGAGCGCGGCCGCCAGCTTCGAGCACTCGGGCGTCACGCCGCCCACGACCTTGGGGATGTTCTTCGTCTGGTAGACCGGGTTACCCGGGTCGACGCGCTCGGGCGAGAAGCCGAGGAAGAAGTCCTTCCCCACCTGGAGCCCGGTGTCCTCGAGTTCCGGCAGGACGAGTTCGACCGTCGTGCCGGGATAGGTAGTGCTCTCGAGCAGGACCAGCTGTGGGCTGTGGAGCCGCTTCTTGATCTCCGAGACCGCGGACACGATGTAGGAGACATCCGGGTCCTTGGTCTTCCGAAGCGGAGTCGGCACGCAGATGTTGACCGTGTCGACTTCGGCGAGCAGGTCGAAGTTCGTGGTCGGCCGGAAGAGGCCTTCCTTCACGAAACGGGCGACTTCCTCGGAAGGAACGTCCTTGATGTACGAGATCCCGTCGCCGAGCTGGGCCACCCGCTTGGCGTCGACGTCGAAGCCGGTGACATGGAAGCCCGCCTTACAGAACTCCATCGCCAAAGGCAGCCCGACGTACCCCATTCCGAGCACTCCGAGATGTGCCTCGCGGCGCTCGATCTTCTGCAGTAGAGACATGTGCTGGTTTCCTCCTCGACGCCCTTATCGTCCCGGCGGCTCCATATCCTTCGACCCGATTGTGTCTTCCGTCCCTGTTCGGCCCGGTGCGACGTGCCCCTTTGGAGGCCCTGGCCCAGCCTTCCGGCCCGCGTCACCCGAGCCGAAGAGCCATCAATAGTAACGCGGCGGAGAGACCGGCGCCCACTACCGTATTGGCGAAGTTGAGCCCCCCATGGGGGAGCACCCGCCGTCCCCAACTGCCGACCAGACTCTCCAGTAGGTTGCCGAGGAACCCGCCGATCGTGACGGCCAGCACCCCGGTCGGCGAGAGCAGCCCCAGGAACCCGCCCAGGATGCCCAGGATCCCGGCCGCGACGAGGCCACCGAGCAGGCCCTCCAGGGAGACGGCCCCTTCCGTGCCCACCGGCACGGACCGCATCGTCCGGAGGGACACCGTCCGCTTCCCGTAGAGCTGCCCGATCTCGGAACTGGTCGTGTCCGACGCGGCGGCCGCGAAGCTGCCGACGAAAGCTGCCCAAAGGAGGGGTTCTTCGGGGATCCCGTCCGCGCTGCCGGTCTTCACGAGAATGGCCCGGAGGCCCAGGACCAGGAGCCCCGCTCCGCAGTTCGCCAGGACGTGGCTGCTCCCCCGGCGTCCGCCCTCGGCTTCGGCCACTCCCTTGGCCGCCTTCGCGGAGTACCCCAGTCTGGTGACCGCGGTGCCCCAGAGGAAGAATCCGAGCAGGATCAGGAAGCCACCGAGGCCGCCCATCCAGAGAACGGCCGCGCCGAACGGGACGCCGGCGAGAAACGCCGATCGCCGCACCCAACCCAAGGCCAAGGCAAGACCGCCCAGCACGATCGGAAGACCGAACGTCAGGTAGAGGGGCGCCGGAGGCGCGAGGTTCATGCGGAGTCTCCCCATCGATCCAGACCGCGAACCCACTCCAGGGTCTGGTCCAGCGCTTCGTTGAACGGCGTGATCTTGTAGCCGAGAGCCCGCTCGGCCCGCTTCGAGGTGTAGGCCCAGTGCTCGCGGTAGGCCCCGGCCGCACCACGGGTGAGCTCGGGCGCCTTCTTTGTGAATCGGGCGCCGAACTCCATCAAACGACCCAAACCTTCCGCGATCGGAACGGGAATCGTCCGCATCTTCAGCGGCTTGTCCAGCTTGGTGAAAATCATGCGGAGTAGGTCGTTCAGCGAGATGTTTTCGCCCCCGAGGATGAACCGGTGTCCGCCCATGCCCCGCTCGACGGCAGCGACGTGGCCGGCGACGACGTCGGGCACGAAGGCGTAGTTCCACACCTGGTTCCCCGACCCGATCCGGCCCGGAAAGGTCCCTTCACGCACCCAGTAGGCGAGTTTCCCCAGGAGGTTGCCGTCGGTGCACTTCCCGGGGCCGAAGAGGATCGTCGGATAGACGGTGACGATCGGCAGCCCCTTGTCCAGGTACCGGTCCGTCACCTGATCCGCGAGGTACTTCGTTCTCTCGTAGTCCGTGTAGAAGTGGGTCCGTTCCACCCGGTTCTTCTCGTCGATTGGACTCGGCGTGGGAGAGGGGCCGAGGCTGAAGAAGCTCGAGGTGTGGACGATCTTCGTGACCCCCGCGACGGCGCACCGCTCGAGGAGTTTCTGGTAGGCCAGCACGTTGACCCGATCGAACTCGCCCGCGTCGGGCGCCCAGGTCTTGACCATCGCGGCGGAATGAACGACGACCGAGTGTCGGTTGAACTCGGTCACGTCGGGAAGGTGCTCTTCGAGGTCTCCCAGGACCCAGCGGAGGCCCGGCCGCTCATCCTCCGGACGCGGCCGGCGCGTCAAAGCGCTCACCTCGTGCCCCGCGTCCAGCAGGCCCTCGAGCAGTTGGCCCCCGAGATACCCGGTTCCACCGGTCAGGAAGACTCTCATCCGCTCATCTCCCGTCTGCTCGCCGGATTCCAGGAAGCACCTCGTCCCACCCTAGCAGGCTGCGGAAAGACCCCTCGTCGACTGCGTAGCAGGCGAGGAGGGAAGAGGTTTTCCGCAGATCTGCACGCAAAGCAAGGGCTAGGAGAGTGCTGAAACAGACCCGAAGGGACTTCTTCAGCACCCTGCTAGCGGCTCTCCCCTTCGAACTCGGTGTGACCGATCCCGTTCTAGAGCATCCAATTCTCTAGGTTCCTTCACCTGATGGAATCGGCAAACCGTGACGATACGAATAACCACACGCGGTTGCACTTCGAGCCGAGGGGCGCGCCAAAAGGACACAAAACGGCGCAAAAGCCCCGAACCGCAGCCGCAAATCGGTGTATGCTCGCGACATAGGAACGGACAGCAGGGAGACTGTCCCTCCGAAACCCCACCCCACGGGAGCGGACATGAGCGGAAAGCGCGTCTTTTACTTCGCTAGCACTTTGCTGGTCGTCGTCGGGATCTTGGCCGGGTTCATATTCCTCGGCAACGTCATGGCGTACGGGAACTCGATCTACAACCAGCTGGGTGTGTTCTCCCAGGTTCTGGGCCACATCAGCGACAACTACGTCGACGAAGTGGACGGCGAGGAGCTGATCGACGGAGCGATCACCGGGATGCTCGAGGAGCTGGATCCCCACAGCAACTACCTCGACGCGGAGCGCTTCGGCCGGATGCAGGAGCGGAACCGCGGCACCTACTACGGTATCGGCGTCTCCTTCGACATCGTCGAAGGCAAGCTGACCGTCATCTCCCCGATCGAAGGATCCCCGTCCTACAAGCTCGGCATCCGGGCCGGCGACGTGATCGCGAAGATCGAAGGCGAGTCCGCCAAGGGCATCACACGCGAAGAAGTGTTCGACAAGCTGCGCGGCCCGCGCGGAACCACCGTCCACGTCTCCGTCCAGCGGGAAGGCCACGACGAGCTCCTCGAGTTCGACATCGTGCGGGACGAGATCCCGATCCTCTCCGTGCCCTATCACTTCATGCTCTCCGACAACATCGGCTACGTCCGGATGAACCGGTTCAGCGCCACGACGAGTGACGAGCTCCGCGAGGCGATCGAGGACCTCCGGGGCCGGGGCATGGAGCAGATGATCCTCGACCTCCGGGGGAACTCCGGCGGCTATCTCAACGAGGCGATCGAGGTGACGGACATGTTCCTCACCGGCGACAAGCGGATCGTCTACACGCGCGGCCGTCTCCCCGACGCGAGCGAGGACTACTACACGACCGGTCGCGGCCGCTTCACCGACCAGCCGCTCATCGTCATGGTCGACCACGGCAGTGCGTCCGCCTCCGAGATCGTCTCGGGCGCCCTCCAGGACTGGGACCGCGCGCTCATCGTCGGCCAGACCATGCCCGGCAAGGGACCTGCAGCGGCAGTACAAGCTGAAGAACGGCGCCGCGCTGCTCCTCACCGTGGCCCGCTACTACACGCCGAGCGGACGTCTCATCCAGCGTGACTACAGCGACCGGGATGCCTATCTCTCCGCCGAGACGCTCGACGAGATCGAGGCGAATCACGAGCAGGCGGTCGCCGACACCACGATCGAGAAGTTCCGGACGGCGGGCAACCGGACCGTACTCGGCGGCGGCGGCATCTTCCCCGACGTGGAAGTCGACCTGCCCTATCCGAACTCCGAGACCACGACACAGCTCAACGCCGACCGCGCGTTCTTCGACTTCGCTCCGGTCTACGTCTCACAGAACGGTCTCGACTCGAAGGCGATGGACTTCGACCAGTTCCGCCGGAGCTTCCAGATGTCCGACCGGGATCTGAGCACGTTCGAGAAGTTCCTCGGCGACCGTGAAGTCGAGTTCTCGGCCGACTCCCCTCGCCGTCCACCGTGACCTGGTGGAGCGTTCGATCAAGGCCGAGATCGCCCGCACGCCTCTGGGGCGAGCCGCAGCGGTATCAGGATCCTGATCGAAGCCGACCCCGAACTCGCCGAGGCGATGAGCCCCGCCGGAAGCGAAGCTGATGGCCTGTCGGGTGACGGACGGCGAGCCTGGTCCGATCTTCGACAACAACTAGCGTAGCCTGACGAAACCAGCGTCCGCCGATGTCCGCCGGACGTGACCCGCACGGCGGTAGACGCCGGATCCGATCTCGCTCGGACCGGCGTCTATCGTTACCGCCCGCTTTCCTTCTCGGCGACCGCAGCTCGCCCCAAAGCCGCCGCCCCGTCACGTCGACGAGATCGATCCGGAACGTCGCCCGCCACGGGAAGGTCGAGTTGGAGTTCGGGCAGGCGTCGAGAAGGGCTTCTCGTGAGCCGAACCCAGTCGAACCACACGGCCCTCCGTCCCGTCGATCGCCAGCCGGTCGCGGATCCGCCCGGCCAGTCTCTCCCGCGACCCCGCCGGTTCCCTGAGCTGGTCCGCGACGAGCGCGAGTTCGTCCGCGCCGAATGCGTCGAGCCAGGCAGTACCGTTCGGAAGGGACGGCGGCGAAGGGAACGCACCGTCCGTCCGGTCCTCGCCCCAGTTCTCGATCAGCGACGAGATCATCGAGGTCGATCCGACCGGAGCCGTCCGCGTCGGCGTAGGTCGCGAGGACCGGGGTCCAGTCACTGCTGGTGAAGGGGCCCACTCCGTGCCGCCCCGGGCGGCGTGGGGGCCCCTTCGCGGTTCCACTGCCGGGCGAGGGCCAGGAGATCGAAGCCGTCCACCCGTCCGTTGTTGGTCGCAGTCTCCGGGCCAGACGGCGAGCCTGAGAGGACCGGTCCGGATCGCGAAGCCGAGAGAAACTGTCCCCCGGCGATGGCGAACGCCGCCGACGACGAGGTTCTGCGCGCGCGAGAGAAGCGCGCACCGCCTCGCCGTGCCCCTTCCACTCCGCCCTCGATCGGGTTCCAGCCGTGGCCGTCCCAAAAGGCGAGCCCCGGTGCCGGCTTGCCGTCCGCATGCGCGAACGAACCGCCCGCCACGAGCCGCCCCTCGTGCAGTGAGAGCGCGCACCGGGCCGTCGAACCATTCTGAACGTCGACCAGGCTGTTCCGTCCCAGGCGGCGATCCGCCCCGCGTCGATCCCGGCCACGCGGGAGAAGTCCCCGCCCGCGACGATGAGCGTGTCGTACGCGGCGAGGGCGAACACGTCGTCGTCCGCCGTCTCGGAAACGTCGTCCAGTCGCGCGCCTCTTCGTTCCAGAAGGCGAAGTGGGACGACTCCGCGCTCCCCGCACGGAGGAACTCGCCGCCGACGTAGAGCCGCGAACCGAGGCCGAGAAGGGCGTGCGGCGTATCCTTCGACCCGGCTCCCAGGGCATCCCACGTCGTGCCGTTCCAGGACGCGATGTCTGGCCGGTGCGCCGCCGGCGCGGCGGAACGCCCCGCCCACGACGGGACGTCCGAGGAACGAAGTCAGCGCCCGACACGTCGCACTCGCGCCGCCCCGGGGTGAGAGCCACTCGCCATCCGCGAAGTAGGCGACGTTCCGTGCGAGCGGCTGGCGCCGTTGTAGTCCGTGAACGCCCTGGCGCAGAAGTATTCTCCCGCGTCCGAAACGAGGCGCACGCCCGACCCTCGCGGTTGAAGCCCGAAGCGAGGCTCGTCCAGCCAGTGCCGGTCCAGAGGAGGCGCCGTCGCCGAGCACCCGGCCCGCGCGAGAGAAGTCACCGCCCGCGAGGACACTCTCCTGTCGTTGGAGAGCGCGTACACTGTGCCGTTGATACGTGCGGAACCGAACGGGTTCCAGGCGGATCCCCCCACTTCGCCAGCCCCCAACAGCTGTGCCTCCCGCGTTCGAGAACGAACCTCCCGCCACGATGGTGGACCCGTAGAGCTCGAGGTCGTACACGCCTCGTCCCGAGGAAGGCGCTCGACACTCGCTGCCAGGTTGCTGTCCCACCGCGCGATCTGCGAGTACGTCGCACTCCCGATCCGCTCGAACTCGCCGGCCACGATGAGATCGCCCCGGAACTCCCCGACGCATCGGACCGACGAATCGATCCCCGTGAACTCCGAGCCCCAGGAACTCCAGGTCGCCCCGTCCCAGACCGCAAACCCCACGAGCCGGTCCTCCCGGTCCGTGAGACGGAAGAGACCGACGGCGATGAGGAGGCCGTCGCGAAGGAGGACGTCGAGTCCTCCGAGTCCGTCTCCGACGGCCGCCCAGGCTCCATCCCGCCAGAGGCCGATCGACCCGGAGTTCGACGGCACCGGCCCGATCGAACTCCCCCTGCCACGACGAGGCCCTCCGGCGCGCCGCGAGCGCGCGCACGGTGAGGCGGGTGCCCCCGAGTGCGGCTCCCTCCACCGGTCCCCAGCCATCGCCGTCCCAGACGGCGAGGCCCGGCGTCCCGGCCGTCGGCGTGAGTGAAGGTACCGCCGGCATAGAGTCGTCCCTCCCAGGAGAGGAGGGTGAAGACCTCGCAACTCGGGGGCGGAGCGGTTCTCGAACTCCGATCCCGAGCGGTGCCGCCAGCCGGCGTCTCGATCGACCGCGATCCGGGACGAGGCGACCGTCGGCGAGGGTGAAGCGACTTCGCCCGCGACGGCGCGGCATCGTCGTGCAGCGAAGCGGTGAAACGCGTCCGTCGAACGATCCGGCGTCGGCCCAAGCGGAGCCCGTGAAGCGGTCCACGTTCGAGACGACGCGATCTCCGCGATCTCGAACTCGCCCTTGATCCAGAGCCCGTCCGGTCTTCGCGATGGCTGGCGGGCGGTTCCGCCTACTCCTGGATGCCGAACTCCGTCGACCACGACGCCTTCGCCCTGGTTAGCGCGCCGCCCGCGGTGAGGGCGAGGGAGCAGGAGTAGCGCCGCCAACACGCGAAGGTACGGTGGACGAGTCCGCGGCGGACGAGTCCGTGGCGGGTGAGTCCGCGGCAGACGCACCCGGGGCGGATGACACTCACTCATCGTGGCACCTCGCGATCCAAGAGCCTGATCCTCGAACTCCCAGGAGGCTGGCTTAGCTCCGCCTCGTCGGCCTGAGGGATCGACGTGCCGTCTTCCCGTTCCAACGCCTGCACCTGGAGGAGGACGCCGCCCGCGTCCGCGAGGGGCCGAAGCGGAAGCCGGCGAGCCCGCGGCGCCGGTGAGTCCGGGGCCTCGCACGGCCGAGAGCGCGAGGCTCCGTAGGCCCGCGTCCCCCATGCAGACGGCGAGGGTTGGATCCCCGAGAGGATCCTCGGCCGTGCACTCGAGGCGCGTCGCGGAATGGACGAGGTCCACGACGAGCCCGTGCAACTCTTCCGCGCCGACGATCCAGAGCGTGAGCTCCAGCTCGGTGCCGACCTGGACGACGGAGTGACGCGGCTCGAACCCGAGCGCGAGGTGGCCCGGGAGCGGGGTCTCGACCTCGATGCGCGCGTCGTCACCCGCCTGTCCCGCGGCGTCCACCGCGAGCACGCGGTAGATGTACCGGCGCCCGGGCGAGACATAGGGATCGGTCCACACGGTGTCGGGCGGGGCGTCGTTCGTGCCCAACCGGACCCAGCTCGTGTCCGGATCGCCGCTGAGGACTCCGCGTCTTCCCCGCCAGATCTCGTAGGCACCGAAATCTGAGACGTCGACGGGTGACCAGGAGAGTGTGTCGACGAAGGAGCCGGCGCGCGCACTCAGCCCGGACGGCGCGGGAGGCGGTAGATCAGGCGGTGGCGGGGGCGTAGGACTCGAATCCGAACACGCAGCCAGCGTGGCCGCGGAGAGGAGGATCCAGGCGAGGCGGCAACGTGAACCGAACGCGGAGCGCGCACGAACACGCTCCGCGGGCATCATCCATGACATCGGCGTGGTCCCGGGACCGCCCTCCCGGCGTCCACTCCACGGTCGGAGAGGGCGCCGGGATGCGTCCAGATCAGTTGGCGGAGGCCTGCCCGCTCACGACGTTGGAGTCGGTGCTGAGCCGTTCGCCCGTGACGATGTCCCGATCGTACACGACCACCTTGAAGAAGTAGACCGTCTCGTCCCCGAGCGTGACGAAGACGGTGTGTCCCGTCTGCTCCCGCTGCGAGAAGGTCGAGACGAGGGTGCTGATGTTCGAGTCCGTCGTGCCGCGGTAGAGGCGGTACTCGTCGAAGTCCGCGTTCGAGTTCTCCGTCCAGCTCAGCGTGATGCTGGTCGGGGTCGTCCCGGCCACGACCAGTTCGACCGGAGTCGGCGGCCGGTTGTCGGTCGTGATCGACTGCTCGTTCGAGCCGGTGGAACCGCCCGCATCGTCCTCGACGAACACGCGGTAGTAGTACCTCGTGTTGTCATCGAGATCGCGGTCGGTGAACGAGGTCACCGACGGATCGAGGATGGAACGGACCGCGGTCGAGGCCGTGCTGACACCCGGGGACGTGTCCCGGAAGACCCGATAGCGCTCGAAGTCGTGCGCGTTCGAGCGTCCCCAGGAGAGGACCACGGACGGGGTCTGCGCGCCCTGCTGCTCGGACGGAGCGGCCAGGACCACCGCCGTCGGGTCCGCGTTCTCGGTCAGGATCCGGATCTCGCCGCTGCCGTTCCGGCTCCCCCCTCGATCGACCACGAAGACCCGGTAGTAGTACTCCGAGTTCTCCGTGAGGCCGGTGTCGAGGTAGGACGAGACGTCCGCGTCGGTGATCGACGCGATGAGGCTCGAAGTCTCGGAGACCCCGGCCGTACTCGAGCGACGGACTTCGTAGCGGGCGAAGTCGAGTTCGTCGTTCGTGGTCCAGCTGAGGAGCACGCTGTTCTCCCCGACCGAGCTCGGCTCGGAAAGGTCGACCGGCGTGGGGAGCCGGTCCGGAGTCGTCGCGTTCACCACGTTGCTCGCCGCGGTGGCGCCGAAGTCGTCGGCGACGACGACGGCGTAGTAGTACGTCCGGTTCTGCTCGAGTTCGGTACGGTCCGTGTAGGACGTCGTGGCCGCGTTCGTGATCCGGTCGAGGAGCCGGCGCTCGGAGTCGCCCATCACGTCCGCCTGGAGGGACCGGAAGATCCGGTACTCCGCGAAGTCCTCCGCGAAGCTCCGCGAGAACTCGAGGACGATCGCGTCTTCCGAAACCTCGGTCGGCGTATCGAGGACGACCGCGTCGGGGGGCGTGTTCGTGAGAGGACTCCCGCTCACCTCGTTGCTCGGCACGCCGTTTCCGAAGTCGTCCCGCACCTCGACCACATAGTAGTAGGTCTCGTTCGGATCGAGGTCCGTGTCGGTGTAGCTCGTCTGCGCGATCGAGAAGATCTCCGTGAGGAGACGCCGCGCGGGGTTCGCGTAGACGTTCGGGCTCGTCGCCCGGAAAAGACGGTAGTTCGAGAACCGGATCGCGTCGGCAGTCTGGGACCAGCTGAGCGTGATCTCGGACGGGCTCGAACTCTGCGGCGACTGGAGCACGACCGGCGATGGATCCAGGGAGACGGTGAGCCGCCCCGAGGCCACGCGCGGGCTCGCGGAGTTCCCCGCCTGGTCCGTGAACTGCCCGGTGACGAGCGCCTCGAAGAGCTGGAGGTCCTCTTCGACGACGTAGTCCCGGGAATAGACGCCGTCGTTCGCCGTCTGATCACCGGAGGAGCCGTCGTCGCGGAGCGTGATCGTACGCTCGTTGCCACCGAGCACGACCGAGGCTTCGCCGTAAGGTTCGCCCGCGTCGAGACGGAACTGCACCGTCTCCCCGGGCGCCACTTCGAGCGGGCTCGCGCTGACCGAGAGGATCTCGGCCCGTCGGTCGAGCACGATCGAGTCGCTCACGACCGGGGATGAGTTCCCCTGGGCGTCGATGAACTGCGCATAGACCGTGTGCTCCCCGTCGACCGCTTCGAGCGTCCAGGAGAGGACCTGGGAGAACGGACGCGTCGCCTCCGCCGAGAGGTCGGAGGTCGTTCCGAGCTTCACGCCCACGGTGCCGTCGGTCGACTGGGTCGTGATCGTGATGTCGCGCCGGTTCGTGTTGGCGTCTCCGCCCGCGAGGAGGATTCCGAAGATGCCGGGCGTCGCACTGATCGAGTTGGACAGGTTCCCTTCCAGTCCGTTCTTCAGCACGGCGCTGACCCGGAACCGGTAGAGAGTCCCGTTATCGAGCCCAGAGAGCACGATCGGCGGCGTATCGGTCGAGTCCACGCGTTGGAACGCGAGGTCCGTCGACTCGAGCCGGTAGACGCGATAGCGATCCACCTCGTCCGCGTGCGTCTCGTCCGAGAGGTCCCAGTGGAGGGTGACCGACCGGCTCGATACGTCCGCGCTGAGATGGTTCGGCGTCGGAGGGTCGATCCCGGAGATGCCGGGGTCCGCGGGGTTCTTCACCGCGTCGAGAGAGTGATCCTCGGAGCACCCGAAGAGCGCGAGTGTCGCGCACGTGGCCAGGAGACCGAAGCGGGCGGCCCAGGATCCGAAGAGTTCATGCCTGATCTTTCGCATCGTTTCGATCTCCTCAGAAGCTCAGCCGGAGGCCGAGACGAGACTCCTGTCCGTCCACCTTCGCAGCCCAACCCAGAGCCGTTCCCGGTCCCTTCCCTGCGTCCAGCTCCGCCCGCGACGGGAGCGGGCTCCCGACCTCGTCGGGGCCGGAGAACAACGCGTCGAGGAAGGCGAGCGCGTAGACTCCGATCGCCACCATCTGTGCACGCTCCACGTCGTCGAAGGCGTCGTTCGCGCGCCTGTCGCGCTTCTCCAGCTCGGCCCGGAGGACCGGGATCGCGTCGATGTCGCGGGAGTCGCGGTAGATCTCCGCGACCTCGTCGAACGAATCGACCTTGTCCTGGTAGCGGACCCAGTAGACGTAGGTCGCCACGAGGGCACCGGCTTCCGCGAACCAGACGAGGTTCCGCTTTCCCTTGGACTCGTTGTAGTGCTGCCCCCAACCCGGGAACATGGACTCCGTCCCGCCGCGAGAGCGCGACTGGGAGGCTTGATGTGATCCTGGATCCAGGTCGGGCCGAGCACGACCTGCCGGGTCCAGGTGCCATATCCGGGCGCGCTCGCCTCGACCCGATAGATCCCGGCGACCGGGCGGAAGAGGTTCCACGGCGTCGTCCCGACGAATTCGTACTCCCCGATGAGCTTGACGACGACTCCGGGCGGCTCCGACGTGATGGTCAGGTAGGTCGTGGCTGGAGAATCCACGCCCTTCTGCGTCCCGAGTGCCTGCGTCGGGCTGCTCTGCGCCGACGCCGTCCCCGCGGCGAAGACGCCGAGGGCGCAGACGAGCGCCAGGAACGACAGGGCGGCGGCTCTACCGCGCGTCCCCCACCGCAACCGTGTTTCGAGCTTCCTTGCGTTCACCCTTCCTCCCTGTGGTCGGCGCATCCGACGTTCGATGACGGCTCTCGGCCGTCTCCTGACTACACTCTGCAATTCCAAGAACCCAGGGCGCACTTCAGCGCCGTCTCCTTCGGTCGACGACCCGCGCCGGTACTCCGAAGGCGATCCGATCGGGGCCCAGATCCTCGAGGAGCACGGAACCCGGCCCCAGCTTCGATCCCGAGCCGATCGACTTTCCCGGCACGACGACGCCGCCCAGTCCGACGAAGCTGCCTTCGTCCATCGTCACGAATCCGCCCAGGTTCGCTCCGGGCCCGACCGTGGCGTAGGCGGCGAGGCGGCAGTCGTGCCCGACCGTCGCTCCGAGGTTGACGAGACAGTGTGGGCCGAGGGTCGTGTTCGCGGCGATCACGACACCCGCACCGATGACGGTTCCCGGCCCCAGGGTCACATCTCCGTAGATCACCGCACTCGGGTGGACGGCGGTCGCGAACTCGGCCTCCATCTCCGAGAGCCGCAAGGCGATCTCGCGACGCGGATCCGGATCCCCCACGCCGATGAGGAAGTGGTGCCGGCCCGCGAGCTCCGGGACGAGCCCCAGGCCACCGAGCACACTGACGCCACCCACGGTGGTCCCGGCGAGGTCGGCATGGTCGTCGAGGAATCCGTGCACGGCCGGAGCATCGGAACGATCGGACGCGGCTGCGCGCAGGATCTCGAGGATCCCGCGGCCGTGTCCGCCCGCACCGATGATCACGATTCCGTTCATCCCGCCGTCTTTTCTTCCACGTACCGGATCAGTCCGGCCAAGGTGCCGAAGTTGTCCTCGTCGATCTCGTCGTCGTCGATCCGGATCGAGAACGACGTCTCGAGTGTCCCGATCAGCTCGATCATCCGGAGCGAGCTGACTCCCAGGTCGCGCAGAGACGCTCCGCCATCCGCTTCCGGATCCGGGTCCTGGGCGGTGATCTGGCCGACGATCGTTGCGACCCGCTTCGCGGTCGACTCCGTCATCTCTCTTCCCCCACCTTCGTCATCGGTCTCCTCACCTCGATTCCTCTCCCTTAGTCCGCGTCCCCGCCCGAACGCGGCCGGGGCGGCACTTCGGGGTCCGGATCCGCTTCCTCGAGGAACATCGAGACCACGGAACGATGCCGCCCATCCGCGGCGCCTGAGCCCAGGGTCGCCCGGAGCGTGTTCGCGAGCTGCCCGCCGAAGTTCTCGAGCAGCACCCGGTGCTCCCGGTCCAGGCGGAAACCGGCCGGAGGTGCGAGACCGAGGAGCGCGAACGTCTCGTCACCGGAGTTCATCCCCAGGAAGACGCGGAACCCGCGACTCTCCACGAGGAGCAGGTTCTCGACCACGGCGGGGATGTCCTCGAAGCTGTGCGGACGGTCCACGACCAGCTCGACGACCTCGTGATCGTTGGCCACGGCCGTGCGGATCGGGTTGTCGGCGCGCAGGTCCCCGAGCTCGACGCTACCCGAGCTGACCGGTACCCAAGGTTCCCCGTCCGGCCCCGGAACCCAGAGCGCGACGGCCGTCGGCCCGAGGATCTCGTCCAGGAACTCGCGGGCCCGGTGGACAATCTCCGTGAGGGAGGACGCGGGCTGACACGCGCGGTTCGCGCGGCGCCATTCGTGCCGGAAATCCCAGCGCTGAGCGTAGAGGCTCCGGTCGAAGTAGTCGGAGAGCGGTCCGCGCACGCTCGGAACGAGCGAGAGGAGCGCGAAGGCGAGAAGCACGGCGGTGCCGCCATACCGGAACCAGAGGATCCCCCGCTCCGGGAAGATCTCGTGCACGACCTGACCGAGAGCCGCGAGCGATACGAGGAAGAGCCCCAGCCCGAGAAGAAGGAGCCCGGAGGTCTGCACGCGCGACGAGACCGGGAGCGCCGCGCGAACACTGGCCCGTCCCACCAGCATCGGCCAGGTGACGAGCGTGGTCGGAACGATGACGAGCGAGCCGATCGCGACGAGCTCGAGCGGGAGCGAACCGTAGAGGAGGAGCTGGCTCGTCGTCAGGACGAGAGCGACCGTGGCGAAGAGCGGCCCGACCAACCCACGCCCGAGGAGTTCGATCCCCGCGCGCCTGGCCGCCTCGATCGCGGCCTGGAAGCGCACGATCGCGTAGCACCCGGCGAGGAGGAGACAGACGGCCGTGGCCCGGGCCGGCCCCGGAGCGAGTTCGAGGAAGAGCGAGCCGTCGTCCCAGGCGCGGAGGCTCGACTCGGTGCCGCCCTGGATCCAGAGCCCGACGAGAAGGCTCGACACCGACGCCACGAGGACTGCTCCCAGCCCTCCGGACGTACGGAGCCGTCCCGGTTGTCCGAGCCGGATCGAGAGCGCGACGACCGAAGGCGCGAGCAGGAGAAGGGCCAGGACGACGATGAAGTGGAACTCGGAGCGGAGGAAGACGACCGCTTCGCCGAGGAACGCCGACAACCAGACGAGGAGCGTCGCCGTGCAGAGCAGCACGACCGTATAGAGCCCCCGTCCCGCGGGTGCTCCCCGACGCGACGCCGCGGCCACCACCGTCGCGAGTGAAGCGACCGCCCCCACGAGCGGGGCTACGGATGCAGGAGTCCAGTTCATCGACTACGACGCGCCCTTCAGTTCTGCGATCCGCTCGGCCGCGCGGGCCGAGAGCGGAAGTTCCGGATACCGCGACCGTAGCAGTTCGAGGGTCTGGATCGCGCCTTCCCGATCGCCTAGCCGCTCTTCCTGGATCGTGGCGGCCCGGACGAAGGCGAGCGGTGCGCGCCTGTCCCCCGGGAACTGGTCGGCCAGGCCGATCAGGGTGCGGACCGCTTCGTCCCACTTCCCGAGACGGGTCCACACGTCGACCAGGTAGTCCATGGTCTGGAGCACGATCTCCGAATGGCGCGGATCGCTCGCCAGGTCGCGGATCAGGCGCTCGAAGTCGTCCGCCGCGCGCTGGAGAACCGCCACGGCGGCGGCGTCGTTCCCTTCGTCTTCGTAGAGGGACGCGAGTTCGAGAGGTGCGAGGAGCCCGGACGCGGTGCGCGGGAAGTCCGTGCTCACGGACTGATACGTCCGGATCGCCTCGTCCTTCCGTCCACTCGTCTCGTAGATCTTCGCCATGAGGAACCGGGCCTGGGAGACGAACGTCGTCTTCCGCGGATAGAGCTCCTCGACCCTTTGGAAGAGGACGAGTGCGGAGTCCGGCATCCCGGCCGCGCGATAAGCGATCCCGGCCTGGAGGACGGCCCCCGGCGCACGGCGGTCGTCGGAGTACTCCTTCTGGAGCTTGTCGAGGATCCGGATCGCGCCGAGAGGATCGCCGATCTTCTGCTGACGGAGGTTGGCCTGGGTCTGGAGGACGGTCGGGACCATCATCCCCCCTTCCTTCGACTCGCGGGCCCGGGTCATCGTCTCGTCCGCCTCGACGTAGCGCTCCCCGATCACGAAGGCGTTGGCCTTCTGGAGCAGCGCGGCCACCTCCAGGGTCGTTCCCTTGCCCTTCTCGATGAGGTCGTCGTAGTAGACGTGCGCGACCTGGAGTTCGGCGCGTGCGTCGGTCTCCCTGCCCACCGCCATGAGGATCTCGGCCTTCTGGGTCGGCGCCTCCAGAACGAGCGGGAACGGATCCCCGTTCGCATCGACCGGTGGAAGACGGTCCACGACCTCGTCGAGCAGCTCGACCACGGCCTCTGGCGTCCCGAACTGGGACTGGAGCTTGAGGAGCTCGGCATAGAGCCGGGCCGTGACGGTGACGTCCTTCGGCGTGTCTCCGCGAATCCCCTCGAGCGTCGCGATCGCCGCTTCGGGATCTTCCTTCAGCCCGACCAGGAGCCGGACGAGCCCGAGAGCCGCGTTGCCGCGGATCTGGCCGAGCAGACCGCGCTCCTCGTCCTCGGACGAGATCGCATCGAGCGGGAATCGATCGAGCACCACCCGGTACTGCGCGATCGCCTCGTCGATCAGGGGACCGGCCGCCTCGGGCTGACTTCCGACCCGCCTCTCCAGCTGACGGCCCTTCCACAGCTGCTGCTCCGCACGGTATCGGATCCCGAGGGAATCCCCGTTGCACCCCGCGAGGACGAGGGTGGCGAGCAGGAGCCACGCGAACCGGGCGGCCCGGCCGAGACGGACGGTCCGCGAGAACTGCGGCCGCGTGAGCCCCGCGACATGCGTGAAGCGGACGGGCGCCCTGCGCGGATTCCTCAGCTCCATACGAGACCTCCTCCCGGGTTCTCCCGCCGTGCTCCGTAGATGCGAACGACGGACCCCACGATGAGGAAGTTGATGAACGCGAAGATGAGGATCGCGCCCACGATGAGACCGGTCACGAGCTCGGGCGAGAGCGTCTCCACGACCACGCCGGCGCGGCGGAGGATGTAGGAGACGGGAAGCTGGAGAAGGCTCGGTACGGCCACGACGAGGAACGACGCAATCGGCACCCGCCCCAGGAACGCGACGGCATCCTTCCACGCGGCCAGCGGGTTCTTCCGCTCGAAGAGGAGGAAGACCGGCGCGTAGACGAAGAACGTCTCGATGAGCGCCCCCACCACGAACGTCGAGTACCGCAGGAGCCGGATCTGCGAACCGGAGACCTCGACCCCGACCGGGAAGAGCAGGCCCGGCAGCTGCCAGGCGAGGAGATAGAGGAGAAGGAGGAGCGGCAGTCGCACGAGGATGAGGGCGACGATCCGCCGCCGGCCGAGTCCCCAGGGATCGGCGTTCTTCGTCCCGGCGATCCGCACCCAGACCACGAGCATCGCCACGCCCAGCGCGAAGCTCCCGACGAGGAGGTCGATCGCGAAGTTCAGCTTGCTGAACACCATCGGAAGCGCGAGATAGAACTGCGGGTAGTGCTTCGCGCCGGGGCCCGCGGAGTGCTCGACCAACGGCGCGAGGACCGAGGACAGCCCGGGTCGGAAGAACTGCGTCATGACGAGCAGCACCACCACCTGGACGAGCGCGAGGAACAGGAACGGCCGCCAGACGCGGAACCGTCCCAGATCCTTGAGGCTCTCGAGCCAGGCCCAGAGCACTAAGTTGAGCTGCGCGAGCACGAGGACTCCTTTCCCTCAGTCGTTCTCCGGGAAGAAGCGCGGGAGCCACGGCGCGAGGTCCTGGAGGAACTCGTGGTTCCACCTCACCGCATCCTCCGTCCCAGCCGACTCCACGGTCGAAATCCGCACGAACGCTCCGAACGCGCGGTTCTCTTTCAATCCCTGAAAGAACATCTCGTCCCGGAAGGCTCTCACTTCCGCGAGCGCCTTGGCACCTGCCGTGTACCAGAAGTAGTTGACCCGTTCCACCCGAGTCCCCCGCACGGCCCGGAACGCCTTCGTCGGTACCGGCCCGATCGCCGTTTGCACGATTTCGTCGGGGAGCAGCTCGAGTTCGAAACCCTGCGAGCGGTAGCAGAGGAGCGGATCGTGGGCTCCGAGACGGGCGTTCTCGAAGTAGACGATGATGAGCCAAACCGGAAGCCCGTCCGGCCGCTGATAGGCGCGCGACAGGATACCGTCCGGCTGGAGATCGTCGAGCACGGTCTGCGACAGATCGAGGTCGACCCCCGGCATCGTCGCGAGGGTGGTCGGACACGTGCCCAGGAAGTGCTGGCCGAGCGTCTTCGGCGGGAGCGCGACCACGTAGACCGCGAGTGCCGCGAGGAGGACGAGCGACGCGATGATCGGCACCGGCTTCAGCATCGGAGGAGCCTCTTCGTCGCAAAGAGGACCAGGAGTCCGACACCGGGAAGAACGAAGCCGCTAACGTCGTGCACAGCTCCGGACGCAGTCTGCGTATCTCGCAGGGATGCGACGAGGCAGATCAACGTGATCCGCGCCACATTCGCCGCGAGGGCGATCGGAACCGACGCGAGAAACAGGAGGCCACGTCTCCAGTACGGTCCGGACCCGAAGTACGCAAAGACGGCGCCCATAGCCATCAGCGTAATGAGCGAGTTCATCCCGCTGCACGCGTTCTCCACCGTGAGCGTCCCGGTCGGGAAGTAGAGGTCCATCCCCCTGCTGCACGACCGGAGCGCCGAGGATCTGCGCCAAGTGCACCGACCCGTTCGCGGCCACTTCCTTCAACCGGAAACTGACCTGGTTCATGAAGATCGGCAGCGCCGGGACCATGAAGAGGAGGAACAGGATCGGGAAGCTGAGCCGCCACGCGATCCGGGTGCCGAACCAGGTCCAGACGAGCCCGGCTACGATCGCGACGAACCCCCACCCCTGGAAGATGGTCACGTCACCGCGCATACCGGCGAGGTGGAGCGCCATGCCGACAAGGAGCACCGGCAGCCCGAGCCAGCTGGACCGGGCGGGCAGCGTCGCGAGATCCCGGCGCGCCGTCCAGACCATGAACAGCGTCACGGGGAGGATCAGGAAGCCGTGCGAGTAGTTGTCGTTCCCGAGCCACGTCCGCCAGAGCGTCCGGAACGTCGGCCCGAATGCGAGCACGAGGAGCGCCAGCGCGAGCGCGGACGCGCCCAGGATCCAGCCGTTCGGCTTCCCGAGGGACTGTCCGGAAGTGCGCTGCGTCGCCGCCTCCACTTCTCCGATCGCCTCGGCGCCCGTCGCCCGGTGGATTCCGTCTCGGTAGAGAGAATCCACCGACTCAGCCACGTGCCTGCTTCTTCTGCCCGTATCCATAACCGTAGTGCTTGTACGAGTAGTAGTACGGCAGAGCGGATTCCATGTCGTTCATGAGGACACCGATCACGTTGTTCTGGAACTCCCGCTGGAGCTCCAGGCTCCGCCTGACCATCTCGCGCGGGGTCGAACCGGCCTTGACCACCCTGAGCACGGCATCGACCTCCGGCCCGAGCACGAGCGGATCCGGGACCGGCAGGTTGGGCGGCGAGTCGATGATGATCCGGTGGTACTTCTGCATGAGTTCGCCGAGAAGCCAGCGCACCCGCTCCTTCGTGATGTACTCCCCCGCGTCCGACGCGTTGTCCATCGGTAGGACGGAGAGATTGGGGCGGATCCAGGTCTGGGCGACGCCTTCGATCCAGCGCTGCTCGCGAAGGATCGTGCCGGCGTCCTGCGGTCCCATCTCGAGACCGAGACGCCTCGAGATGGCCGGCTTCCGGGCATCGAGGTCGACGAGGATGATCCGTTCGTTCGGAAGCTCCTTCGCGAGAGTGAGAGCGAGGCAGGTGCTCGCCGTCGACTTCCCCTCCTCGGAGCGCGCGCTCGTGATGAGAAGGGAGCGGGGTCCGCTCTGTCCGGTCCGGAGCACGGCGAGAGCGGCCTTCCGGAACTCCTGATACCCGGGCGAGTCGTCGAGGAAGTCCTGATAGGCCAGCCTCTGCTTCTCGGGCTCGAGCGAGCCGCCCTTCGATATGCCTTCGATTCCCGGAATCGTCCCGACGACGCGAAGCCCGAGCCGCTCCTCCGTGTCGCGAACGTCGCGGAAGGACTGATCATGGTGTTCGAGCACGAACGCACCGAGGACACCGATCGCCATGCCCGCGATGAAGCCGAGGGCGATCATCGGGACACGACGCGGCTTGAACGGCTTGAGCGGCTGCTGCGGCGGCTCGACGAGCGTGATCCTCTCGCCCGCCTTGCTCTGATCGAGCGCCTCGGTGAGCTTGGACGTCGTGATCTGCTTCTCGAACGCCTCGTAGATCTGGCGTAGCGAGATCACTTCCTGCGTCAGCCGCTGCTCCTCGAGCGAGGCCTGCGGCGCGGAAGTGATCCGTCCCTGGTACTTCCGGATCTCCTGATCGAACTCGTTGTAGCGGTGCGTGCGAGCCTCCGTTTGGAGACGGGCCGTGAGGTAGTCCGTGGCCTCCCCCACTCCGTTCGGAGCGAGCCCCTGTGCCCCGCTCCGCGGCCGCGGCCCGCGCTTCCCGAGGAGCCGACCACCTGGATCGCGATCGTCTCGGGCTGAGCTTCACCGGTCGCCCTGCTAGGGTCTGGCGCACGTAGTCGCGTTCGAGCTTCTGCCCGCGCGCGAGAACCCGCGGAGCGGTTCCTGCTGGAGGAGCCCGTCGAGGGCCGCGGTCGAGACACCAGACGCCCTTGAGACGCGCGTCGCGATGGAAGCCGCCTCACTCTGGACCCGCCTGAGGTCCCCCTCGGCGAACCGGCGCTGTTCATTCGCGGTGGTGAGGTTCCGTCTCCGACGAGGCCGGGGGTGACCGCGGGTGTAGGCACGGTTCCGTTGGAACGTCTCGAGCTTCGCCTCGCGTCGTCGAGCTGGCGCTTCCACTCGAGGAGCTGCGCCTGGCTGTAGTCCTCGGTGGAGCGAAGCACCTCGAGGTGGACGGAACGGCTCGCCTCGACGATCCCCGAACAGAGCGAACGCACGAGGAGATAGCACCGGTGGGACTGCGTATCGACAGCCGAAACCTGGATCTGGTTGCCGTCGTCGGCGGTCTTGAGACGGATGGCTTGGCGCAGATAGCGCTCCAGGCGGAGCGAGACGAGCTCGTCCATCGTCATGTCCGGATACTTCTTCTGATTCTTCTGCGCCCAGCGGAGCGTCTCGACGTCCTCACGCATTCCCGTGTTGTCGATGATCTTGGAGAGGAACTCGGACGACTGGACCTGGCTCTCCAGCCGGAGCAGACGTTCCATCAGGCTGGGATTCGCCACCATGCCCGAGAGCTCCCGCGTGAGCGGCGTCGGCAGCTCGACCGAGAGCGTCGCGGAGCAGCGATAGAGCGGCTGCATGAACCGCGGCATCGTGAAGACGATCCCCGCGAGCCCGGCGATCAGGGTCGGGAGGAGGACCATCCACTTCCGCCGCCAGAGCAGCTGCGTGTAGCTGCGCAGGTCGACGGTTTCCTTGAGTCGTGGTTGCGTATCCATCGGTCTCCGGAGGCTCCGAGGCTCAGTTGTTCGTGTTGTTGTCGTTGTTCGTGAGAACGTCACGGACCAAGAGCAGGTTCAGCACGTCGCGCGAGGCCTCGAGCGTGCCGCGCAGTGCGCCGAGGGCGAGCTGTCCGAGGTTCGGGTCTCGCACCGGTACGCGAATCGAGTCGCCCGGACGGATCTCGGGACCGCCTCTGCCGCTCGCGATCTCGCGCTCGAGATCCACGCGGAGGAGGTAGGTGCCGCCGTTCGGGTCGCTCATGATCACTTCGATGTTGTGCCAGTCCGCGGTCGGCGCGAGTCCGCCGGCCATGGAGAGGGCCTGGACGAGGGTCATACCGCTCGTGACGCCGAGAGCCCCCGGAGCGCCTACCTGTCCCAGCACGAAAGCGGCGCCCGTTCCCGCCACGCCACCACCGGTGGAGGTGGCATTCGACGGGACGATGACCAGGTCACCGGGCTGGAGGCTGGGGAGTGCGCCGATCGAGCCGCCCTCCACCGCGCGGGTGATGTTGGCGTCGAGCGTGCGCTGCACGTCGCCGTCGCGGCGGACGATCCGCACTCCGGAGAGGTCCGCCGTCGGTCCGAGCCCGCCCGCGCGCGCGAGCAGGTCCATGAGGTCCGGCAGCTTCTCGAACGAGTGCGCCCCCGGCACGGCCACTTCGCCGGCCAGGTAGACCTTCTGGCTGTTGAATCCGATGACCGTGATCGTCACCTGCGAGGTGCGGCGGAGGTTGTTGTAGATCTCGCGTTCCAGGTCGCGCGCCAGGACCGTCGTCGTCTTCCCCGCCGCCATCACGTCACCGAGCGGCGGGAAGCTGATCATCCCGTTCACGCGTACGGCGACCGTGCGGCTGAGGTTCGGGTTGTCCCAAACACTGATCGAAAGGACGTCGTCGGGGCCGACGACGTAGTCCTCGTCGGCCAGAGCGGCTCCGCCCATGGTCAGCGTGAGGAGCAGTGCGAAGAGAACGGCAAAGGCCCGCGCAAACGGCGTGGTGCCGGCGGTCACTCTTCTCCCAACCGTGGCGCCCCGAGCGTTCGATCCGCTCGACTGTTCGGCCCGGCCAAACTGCATCCCTTCCCTCACAGGCTCCCTCCCTGCTCCGGGCTCTCCGAGAACCCGGCACCGTCTTCGGTACTGCGCCCCGACAGAGCGGGGCAGACTCCATTCTTCAGCGCTCGACGCCGGTCTCACCGCGGAAGAGCCGCGGAATTGAACGCACGAGCGTCTCCATGTCGAGCCCCAGGCCCCCGAACTTCCCGTAGTACCCGTCGTAGAGCTCCGCGAGATCGCGGTCTTCGGACTTCCGTGCGAACACCTTGCCCGGGCCGATGAGGCCGGGACGACGCGAGTGGATGTAGGCCATCGTCCAGTCTTCGGTGTAGCTCGCCTTGTCCACGAGCCGGGCCGACGGACCGACCAGGCTCATCTCACCACGGAGCACGTTCCAGAGGTAGAGAACCCGGTCGAGCCGATATCGTTGCATCCGTGCGAGGATCTTCTGTTGGCCTTCGCTCGGCTCGCCCACCGCCTGGATCCGGTAGCACGAGAAGATCGGTCCGGGGAGGTCGCGCTGACGACGATCCGTATCGCGTCGATCGATCGGAATCCCGCCATCGGCCCCCGTCCGGCGACGATCCGAACGGCGACGGTTCCGCCCCACTTTCTCTTCCCGTTCGAACCGAACCTGCCCCGCCCCCGCCGTGCGGTACGCGAGGAGCAGAAGCCCGACGACCGGCGCGAGCAGGACGAGCAAGACGCCGGAAACGGCGAGGTCCAGCATCCGCTTGACCCGCGGCTCCCGCTTCGGCCCGCGAACGCGGGTGCGCCGACGGGACGGAGCGTCCTCCAGCTCGACCGCGACCCGAGGCTCCGGCAACTTCGCGACCTCGATCTGCCGGTACTCGGGGACGAGGTCCGCGAGCCCGCTCTTCAGCTCCGGCACCGAGGCGTGATAGGCGGCGCGGATGAGGTGATCGACCTTCGACTCGGTCTCGGCCGGATTCACCGGGTCGAGTTCCCAACGGAAGATCTTGGCGTGCTTCGTGACCCGGGTCTGCTCCGAGTCGGAGAGGAGCTCCTCTTCGAGCTTCTCTCCCGGCCGGAGACCGACGAAACGGATCGGAATGTCGATGCCCGGACGGAGCCCGGAGAGACGGACGAGTTGCTCCGCAACGTCCACGATCCGGACCTGCTCCCCCATGTCGAGGACGAACACGGTCCCGCTCGTACCGAGCAGCCCCGCCTGGATCACGAGCTGGCTCGCTTCCGGAATCGTCATGAAGTAGCGGCGCGCTTCCGGGTGCGTGACGGTGAGCGGCCCTCCCGCCGCGAGCTGGCGGCGGAAGATCGGCAGCACCGAGCCTTCGCTCCCGAGGACGTTGCCGAACCTCACGGCCACGAAGGTCGTGTCGCGGTCCTTCCCATCCATGGCCATGGACTGGAGGACCATTTCGCAACCGCGCTTCGACGCGCCCATCACGTTGGTCGGATTGACGGCCTTGTCCGTCGAGATGAGGACGAACGTCTCGACCCCGTTCCGCGCCGCGGCGCGGGCGACGTTCCGCGTCCCCATGATGTTGTTGAGGATCGCCTCGCGGGGCGCGTTCTCGAGGAGGTTGACGTGCTTGTGCGCGGCCGCGTGGTAGACGAACGCCGGCTTGTGCGTGCGCATCAGTTCGTCGACACCGAACTCGTCTTTGACGTCGCCCACCGCGTAGAGGACTTCGAGCTCCGGATGATGCTCGGCGAGATCGAGGCCGAGATACGTGAGCCGGTTCTCCGCGTGGTCGACCGCGACGAGACGGGACGGCCCGAACCGCGCGAGCTGGCGACAGAGCTCCGAGCCGATCGATCCGGCCGCACCGGTGACGAGCACGGTCCGTCCGCGGATCCGTTCGGAGATCCCGGCGAAGTCGACCGCGACCGGAGCGCGGCCCAGGAGGTCTTCGATCTGGACCTCGCGGACCTGGCCGAGCGGCCCCTTGCCGTGAACGTAGTCGGTGAGGGAAGGCACGGTCCGGCAGGAGACGCCGGCCTCCTGGCAGTAGCTCACGATCTGCCGCACGAGCCCGGCCGGGGCGGAAGGCGCGGCGATCAGGACTTCGTTGATCCGCTTGTCTTCGATCAGGCGCGGAATGTCGATGGCGGTTCCGAGGACGGGCAGATGCTCGACCTTCCGCCCCTGCTTGGCCGGATCGTCATCGACGAACCCGATCGGCACGGCGTCCTGCTCGTTCCGCCGCTGGAACTCCATCGCGAGCGTGGCGCCCACGTCCCCCGCTCCCGCGATGAGGACGCGACGGCTGCCCGTCTTCGAGCGCCGGCCCGGCTGGGTGCGGAGGATCTTCCAGACCATCCGGCTCCCCAGGATGGCCGCGGTCCCGAGCACCCAGGTGAGGATGACGACGCTCTTGGGGAACGGCTGCTGCTGCGGAATCAGGTTGACGAGGAAGACGACGAAGAACGCGAAGAAGAGCGTCCGTGTGATGGCAAGGAAAGTCGGCACACCGGCATAGCGCCACAGTGTGCGGTTGACGCCGGACAGGTTCATGAGCAGCAGCACCGCTACGATGTAGAACGGCGCAACCTGCCCGAACGCGTCGAGGTAGATCCGGGGGATCTGTCCGTCGAAACGGAGAGCGAGGGACGCGAGTCCGGCCAACGCCAACGAAGCGGCATCGACCAGATTCAGCGTCAGGAGTTTCCAACGACGCGTCACGGCTCCAGTTTCCTCGCGGCCGAGGTGTGTTCGAAGGTGCGATCAACCATTCTGACCCCTCGGTCTCTCATCGTCAAATGTCGATTCGATGGGCAACTGCCCCTGATCTCTTTCGACCGATCGAGGGGGTTCTTTGATCGCTTGCTGGCCCGCCGCGAGGATTCCGGCACTCACCCATCACGAAGGACGGCCGGTATCGTGGACTCGCGCGGGCGCCCCAGGGTCACTGCCGAATCACGCGGGTTCGGACGACCGATCCGGACGGGTGCGCTTCGACGCCCCGGCACGGCCCGGCAACCTGGCCTTCGGATGCCGAGTACCTCACCCCCGCGCGCAGGCCCGCCCCGCGGCGGGGCCCAGGCCCCCTCTCAAGCCTCTGGCACTCGAAAGGTTATCTCTCACCACCTCACACGCCGCTCGACACGGGGCCGGGGCCGACCGCGCTTGACGCCCTCCGTTCCCGCGGCGAAAATGCCGGGCACGAACGCGACGCGGCCGTCGCGCCCGGCAGCCGCCGCCAGGAGGATCGAATGGACGAGACGCCAAGATCGCCCCACGACGAGTCCGGCTTCCCCGGCGGACCCGGTAGTTCGGAAGGCGGCGGCTCGGGCCCCCTGCCGCCCGCGTCCGAGCCGGGCTTCCTGGATCGGGTCGGGTGCCTCCTCAGTTCCCCCCGGAGGGCGTTCCGGGCACCCCGAGGGCTCAGCTTCTGGCTCGTGCCGCTCGTCCTCGTCCTCGTCGTCAACGTCCTCCACGGACTGCTGCTCCAGGACCTCTACAACGACTGGTTCCTCGAGTTTGCCGAGACGAACACGAGCTTCAGCGAGGAGCAGAGGGTCGCGATGATCGAAGCGTTCGAGGCCAAGGCCGACGACGGCGTCACGGTCACGACCGTGCTCCAGGCCGTTGCGGGCGGAATCGGGAGCCTCGGCGTCGCCTTCTTCCTCGTCGGACTCTTCTACATGTTCGGCGTGAACTTCGGTCTCGCGGGGTCCGCGCGTTACCTCGACGTGGTCGGCGTGCTCGCACTCTCGTCGATGACGCTCGTGCTGAAAGAGATCATCACGATCCCGCTCAAACTCTCCCAGCAGACGCTTGCGATCTACACCGGCCCCGCCGCGTTCGCCCCCCACGACGGGGGCATGCTCTCCACCGTCCTGGGGTTCTTCGACGTGTTCGACCTCGCGCGGCTCTTCCTCATCACGATCGGACTCTCGGTCGTGGGGAAGATCACCGCGTCGCGCGCCGTGATCCTCGTCATCGCGTTCTGGATCCTGGGCTGCGGATTCAAGCTCATCTGGGCGATGTCACCGTTCGCGGGCATGACTCCGTGAGGTTCGCGGAGCACGGCGCGGACTTCGCCCCTCGCGCCGCCACCGATTCCGCCTCCGGCTTCCGGGGGGCTCCGGTGGTTTTCCGGGCACGCCTACGCGCGGGTCAGGAGTTGCAGGAAGAGGTCCTGGAACAGCTTCCACTCCGCGTCGTCCTCGGTGAGCACGGTGATCTCCTTCACCGCGGAGCCCGCCTCCAGCACCGGAAGGAACGCGCCCAGAAACTCCTTCGCGGCGGCCATCTTGTCCGCGTGCATACCGCGGAAGAGCGGGTGGAACACGAGCGAACCGATCTTCCGCCTCTCTGCTTCCGCGAGCACCGCGGCGACGGCCTTCTCTCCGGCGCCCTCGACCCACTTGAGATCCTGTCCACTCACGACCGCGTGGAAGAGATGCGTGAAGCCGGTCGGTCCACCTGGCGTGACCGCGACGCCTCCGAGGGGAACGGGGCCGAGCCGGACCGCTTCGAGTTCGATCTCGTTTCCATGCGCCTTCTTGATCTCGAGCCCCGGCCCCGCGCCCATCCAGAGATGGTCATTGGCGGGCAGGACCAGAGCCTCCCCTTCCTGGGGCGCCTTCTTCGGCAGGGCCCAACCGATCCGACTGTTGACGACGTGGAACGTCACGGGGTCTCCTCTCACTCATGAAAGATCCTTGGCTCCACCGCGCGCTTCTCCTGGGAGCGGTCTCCCTCCTCGCGCTGCTCCTGCACCCGATGTTCGGGATCGCGCCGCTCTTCCTCGCGGCGTGGATCCTCTGGGTTCCGGAGCGGAAGACGACCTCGGGACGTGCCGTGTTCGGCGTCCTCGTCCTCTTCTTGGTGCTCTGGATTCTCCATCAGGTAAGGTGGATTGTCTATCCTCTGGTCGCCGGCATGCTCATCGCGTACTGGCTCGACCCCCTGGTCGACCGCTTCGAGGGATGGAAGTTCCCGCGGGCCCTCGGCGCCGCGATCTCCTCCTCCCGATCGGTGCCGTGATCGTCCTCGTCTTCATCGTGCTCGTCCCGACCCTGCTCGGACAGATCGAGGAGATCGCGAACAAAGCGCCGGACGCGCTCGCGAGCCTCCGCGACGCCGTCTCCCCCCACCTCGATCGCCTCCACCTCTTCGAGAACACGCGCGGAGACGGCGGCATGCCTCCCTGGCTCGAGCGACTCCTCGGCCATGTCGAGACACTGCTCCGCGCCACCGTGAGCGGCGTGACCGGGCTCTCGAAGGGCGTGACGCGCGCGTTCCAGTGGCTCGGGATGGTCGTCCTCACGCCCGTCCTCGCCTACTACCTCCTGGTCGACTGGGACCGGATCCGGGACGGCATCGTCGGCATGGTCCCGCCTCGTTTCCGTGGGACCGCGGAGAAGGTGAACACGGACATCCAGGAGATCCTGCCGCGCTACCTCCGCGGGCAGTTCGTGGTCGCCGCGATCCAGGTCGTGCTCTACTCGGTCGGGTTCTTCCTCAGCGGGCTGGAGGAAGCGATCGCGCTCGGCTTCCTCGCCGGGATCTTCTCCCTCGTTCCCGTCCTCGGCTTCTGGATCACGGTGACCGTCGTGCTCCTCTCGGCCGTCATCGCGCCGGAGCCGATCCCGACACTCGCCAAGGTGGCGATCACGCTCGGGGTCGTGCAGTTCCTCGAAGGACAGGTCCTCGTCCCGCGGATCCAGGGGACCGGACTCGGACTCCACCCGTTCCTCGTCCTCCTCGCCGTGCTCACGTTCGGACTGCTCTTCGGGTTCGTCGGCGTGGTGCTCGCCGTTCCGATCCTCGCGGTCGGGGCGGCCTCGTGGCCGCGGATCCGGGAGGTCTACCTCCACAGCGGCTTCTACGAAGGCGCGCCCGGCACCGAGCGCGACGCGAACTGACCCCGGCACGCTGAACAGGACGCGAACGGGGTTGGGGAACGAAGCACGACGCGACGTGGAGTCCGAGCAGACGGCTGCCGGCGTGGACCGGGGCGCGACGCAACGCGCCGGACGAGTCGGGAGGGCGCGCGCCTAGATCGGGACGCCATCCTTCTTCCAGGCCGGCTGGAAGGGGATCGACTCCCATCGGTTCTCGAGGTTCGCGCCGAGGTCCTCAGGCAGGACGTCAGCCCCGAGACGGATGCCGGGGCCGAGCCAGGGGAGCACCCTCGACGTCGCGAGCGATTTGCTTCCGACGTCCGCGAGGAAGACGACCGCGCCTCCCATCACCACGACCAGGAGATACCCCCGAAACGCTCCGAGCAGGAGTCCCACGGCGCGACTCGCGAACCCCGGGGACTTCCCTTCCCACACGCCCGCGAGGAGTCCCCCCACCACGGAGGCGATGACGAAGACGGCGATGAAGACGGCGACGAAGAGGATCGTCGCGCCGAACTCGGACCGGAGGAACGAGACACCGATGAGGTCCGCGACGGGACCCGTGAAGCGGAGAGCCGCGAACACTCCCAGCGCCATGCCGATCAGCGAGAACAGCTCACGGAAGTAGCCGTTCCGGAGGCCCGCGAGTGCCGTCAGCACGAACGCGAGTCCGAGCAGAATGTCGATCAAGGTCGCCACGGGAGACTCCTTTCTACCCGCGTTCCCCCATTTCCTCGCGCCCGACCCAGCACCGCCGGTCTCCCCCTTCGTGCGGCGTCCAATCCGCACCGCGACGGGACCGGTCAGGTCCCGCTCTACCGCTTCGCGATGAGCACCATCCGGCCGTTCGCAACCTCGATGCCCGCACCGGAGAGCCGGTAGTGGTAGACACCCGAGGCCGCGGGCGAACCGTCGTCCGTCCGGCCGTCCCAGGTCCAGGCGTGTTCCCCGCCATCCAGGGTCCGGACGCCGAGATCGCGCACGCGGCGACCGGCGGAGTCGAGCACGACGAGCTGAACCCGATAACTCTCCCCGGAAGCGCGGGCGGGGAGCACGAAGCGGATGTCCGTCTGCGGCGAGAACGGATTCGGCCGGTTCTGGAGGAGCTGCACCCGGTCGATGCCGGGCGTGGCCGGGTCGATTCCGGCGGGCTCCTCCGCGACCGTGATCCAGATCGGAGACGACCAGGCCAGGTCTCCGTCCGTCTGCCGGCCACGGATGAAGTAGTAGTGGCTCTCGCCGACCGCGAGATCGGTGTCGACGAACTGGTGCGTGAGCGTCGTGCCGATGGCGACGTACGTGTCGAAGAGAACGCCGTCCTTCCAGAGCTCGATCCGGTTGCAGAGGGTGGTCTGGTTGAGCGATTCGGCCTTGGTCTCGAGGATGACGGCCGGGCTGGTCGTGATCGTCGAGCCCATCGGATTCCCGTTGATCGAGAACTCGAGGGTGAGGAGGTCCCCCTCCGGCCGCTGCTCGGTCGCGAAGAAGCGGCGCGCACGGAGCGCCTCGTGCACTCCCGCCTTCGTCAGCTCGGTCGCGTAGACACCGGTGAGGTAGATCCGGTTGCCGTCGTTCGTGTTCTGCTGGTTGCCCCAGTTCGCCTCGTGGTTGTCCTGGTTGCCGAACGCGCCCAGCTTCCAGCCGTTGTTGAGGGCCAGGATCCAGGTGTCGGTGTAGTCACCGCTATAGAACCCGTTGACGATCTCCATCCCGTACATCGCGTCCGCGTAGGAGGGGTCGTAGGCGAGGTTGTCGAACCACGTCCCGTAGGTGGGATTCGGGTGGTTGAAGGCGCCGATCCCGTTGTTCTGGACGATGAAGTTGTAGGTCGCGGGCAGGTTCGTCGTCGCGTTCGGATTCTTGACGTCGCAGTCGTGGATGTTGAGATGCCCGAAGTCGTTGAGGATGCCGAACTCCTGGGAGCGGAGGGCGACGAAGACCCCGTCCTCGGTGAAGAGGTCCGCCTGGGTACCGAGATAGCTCCACTCGCTCGCGGACGTCATGTGGGTGTGGTCCGAGAGGGCGAGGATGTCGATCCCGGCGACGTCACGCGCGTAGGTGTACGCGTCGGCCGGCGGCCCGGCCCCGTCGGAGAGCGACGAGTGGGAGTGGAAGTTCCCCCAGTAGAGGTTGTAGTCACCGGCGAAGCTCGGCGAGGCCAAGGCGCAGGCTGACGTGAGCAGAACCCCGAGGGCCGCGAGGCCGGGGCGGAAGTGAGTGGGCATCGTTCCTCCGCGAATCTGACGGTTCCGACCGAGGATACCACAGCAGGGACGCTCCGGAGCCCGTCCGGGTCACATGCCCCACCACCCCACGGGCGTCCGATGGTGACGCCCACCGGACGGATCAGTCGTCGAAACCGCCCACCGGACGGATCAGTAGTCGAATCCGCCGGCCGGGCGCTCCTCTCCGTCCAGGACGTCGACGAAGACGGTGTCCCCCTTCCCCGCACCGATCCGGCGGTCGGCGCGTCCGCCCGCCACGGCGAGTTCGAGGAGGTTCGAGGAGCCGAAGAGCGCGAGAAGGCGTCCCTGCGGCCCTTCCAGGTAGGAGCGATGGACCTGATCGACCACCTTGCCGTTGAGTCGGATCCGAACCGCGCGGCGCCCGACGTTCTCGTCGAACTGCTTCTTCGAGATGTTCGTGATCACGTTCCCGAAGCTGTCGATGTAGACGACCTCGCCGGCGAGCTGGTTCGCGTAGATCTTCGGCTCGGGGAGGGCGACGCGGACGGCGTCCGTCACCTTCCGGCCGAACTCGGACGGCGCCACGCCGCGGGCGACGTAGGCCGCCGCGGGCGCGAACACGTCACGTCCGTGGAACGTGTTGCTGATGTCGGCGAGCATGAGGCTCGGGTTCTCGATGACGTAGACGGCTTCGACCGTCCCACTCTCGAGAATGCGGGTGAAGGTCCCGTTGTCGGGGCCGACGAAGTAGTGGTCCTCGGCCACGATCAGGATCGGCCGCCGGTTCGTTCCGACGCCCGGATCCACGACCGCGACGTGTACCGCGCCGACCGGGAAGTACGGGTAGGAACTCTCCAGCACGAGTGACGCCTCGAGGACGTCCGTCGGCGCCACGTGATGGGTGATGTCCACGATCCGGATCTCGGGGAAGATGCGCAGTCCCACCCCCTTCATCGTACCGACATAGCTATCTTCGATGCCGAAGTCGGTCGTCAGGGTGACCACGCCGCAAGGCGGTCTCATGCGTCCTCTCCCCTCTCTCTCTGATCCTGCTGGCTCTGGGCCGGCCCTTCACTCGCCTGCCCGCCTTCCGGCGACCGGGTCGAGTCGATGAGCCAACGGTGATACTCCGGTGAGGCCCCCTCCGCCGTGAGGACGAGGAACTCGGGAACGTCGTACGGATGGATCTCGAGAAGGCGTCGCCGAAGCGCCTCGATCCCTGAGGCCACGGTCTTGATCCAGAGAAGCTGCTCGTCCTCGGTCTGGACCTCACCTCCCCAACGATACGTGGAGGTGACCTTCGGAACCACGGTGACGCAGGCAGCGAGCCGTTCCTCGACGAGGATTTGGGCCAGCCGCTTCGCGTCGGCTGGATCCGACGTCGTGGTCACGGCGACCCGGGGCTCCTGCTCCTCTTGCACATCCATCGGCGGGCAGTCTAGGGAGCGGAGGTATGAGGGTCAAGTTGGGGGAAATCGCGGACAAAGAGAGAGCGGCCCCCCGAGAGAGGCCGCCCCGAGTCAGAGACCTTCCGGCGAAGCCGATCAGGCAGCGCGACGGGTGGTCGTGCGACGAGCGCTGATCCGGCGGGCGTTGTTCGTCTTGCGCGCCGTGGTGCCCCAGGCAGAGGTCGTCTTCTTGGCCTTGCTCCGGGTGGTGTTCGTCCGGCTCTTGGTCGAGCGGGCGGTCCGGCTGGTGATCGAGGTGATGTTCGACTTCCGGCTCTTCGTCGAGGTCGACTTGGCCTTGGCCGTCGTCTTGCTCTTCGCGGTCGCCTTCGTCGTGTTGGTCGAGGTGGCCTTCTGAGCCTTGTAGGCGTTCTGGAAGGAGTTCCACTCGATCATCATGATCTTCTGGCGGCTACCCTGCGGGGTCCAGTAGCAGCATTCGACCTTGTTCGTCTTGCAGAAGTTCTGGACCGAAGCGGTCGTCTTGCAGCCCTTGTAGCCCTTCTTCGCGATCTGCTTCGGATCGATCATCGTGTACTTCTTGCTGATCATCGGGTCACAACCCCCTTCTGGACACGCAGTCCTGATGGTTTTCCGATACCAAAAGGGGGTTCGGCGGATCTTTCGTTCGGCTTGAGCCGTTTTTTCGCAGGAGTGCGTGATCCGGCGCGGATCAGAGGTCGGAATGATCCCGACGATAGCGCCAGACGCGGTAGTTCGACTCGGGAATGCGGCCCCAGAGATCGCGTCGATCCGTGCGCGCGAGCGCGACGCCGGAGTCGGGATGCGCGGCCATCGTGACGATCTCGGGACGCGCCACTCCGGAGCTGTCGGGCAGCATCCCGGCCGCGGATTCAGGCACGAGCCGAAGCGTGACGACGTCGGCCCGCGCCGCCGGCGTCTCCCGATCCATCGGATAGGAGATCCACTGGAGTGCGCTCAGATTCTCGAGATCCTGCACCAGAGCGGCTTCTCTCCGGAGCCGCGTCGCCTCGGGGAGACGCACCCAACCGGAGTCGGTGCGGGCGTAGGCGGCCTCGGTGCCCACGAACTCGACGCGCTCGATCGTCTTCGGATCGAGGCGAAGGATCCTCCGCGAGGCGAGCCCGGGCCACCCGTCCACGAGTTCACGGAACGTGTTCGACGTGATCTCACCCATCCCGGCGCGGCCCGCCGGGCGCACGTACACGCCGGTGCCTTCCTCGTTCGGCGAGCCGATCGTCACCGTCTCGACGAAGGCGTCCTGGTAGACGATCCAGCGCGCGCGCGGAGGCGACATTCCGTAGTCCCTCGGGTCCGCGTCCGGCGGGAGGAACTTCCGGATCGACGGCGTGCGGAGCTGCTGGAGCGCTCGGTTGATGAGGAGCGGATCGAGTTCGAGTCCCGGCGGATCCACGGACCGCCAGTACGACCGCGACTCCCGCACGGCCCGGAGCCGCGAGTCCCGCGTCACCACGTCGACCGAATCGACGATCGGCGAGGGCAGCGCGAGCGGAAGCGGATCGCGCAGCTCGCCGAGGGGAGGGTAGAAGTCCCGCCGCACGCCGAACTCACGGAGGAGGAGCAGCGTGGTCTCCTCACCGGAACCAGCCGCCGCGCCGGAGCCGCCGGATCCAGCCGCCGCACCATCGCCGGACGATCCCGCAGTTCCGGACTTGGGGCCCAGGGGCTCGACCACCGCATAGACCTGACCGCCCACGGGCACGGTGTCCCCCAGTGCGATCGACCAGCGCATGCCGTCCGCCAGCTCCGCCGTGAACCGGTGGCGTGGCGGAACGAGACCGTACGGAGCGAGGTCCGTGGTCGGAATCCCGCGCGTCGGTTTGAGCCGCGTGGCCGCCTGAAGCGTCTGGAGGATCCGGGTCGGATCCGCCTCGTCCTCGATCGGCTGGGTGATGAGATACCGGTCCGTACCGCGCACGACGACGATGGTGTCCCCGTCCAGGGACGAGTAGACGATCCGCTCCGCGTGCATGATCTCGCCCGGCGCGGAGAACGAGCCGAGGTCGAGCGCTTCCGGCTCGCGGGCGCGGAGCCGCCAGAACCAGATCGAGAGCCCGACGAGCACGAGAGTGAGAACGACCCGGAGATCGATCCGCATCACCGTCTCCGTGCCCAGAGGAGGAACCCGAACCCGTAGGCGAGGAGCGGGAGCGCGACCTGAACGAGATAGAAGACCGCGAGGAGGCCGTTCCTCCCCACCTTGAGTGGAGTTCCGGACGGTCCGATCGCGGGGAACTGGATGAGGTACTGCCGTTCGCCCAGCCACCCGAACACGCGGGTCAGGAAGACCGAGTTGCCGAAGAGGTCGATCATGTCGTCGCGGAGGAAATCGCTGTCCCCGACCACGACGACGCGCGCGTACGGCTTCTCGGGAGGGCGGTCGCCTTCCGGCTCCGCGGTCCCCGTCACCTCCCACTCGAGCGCGCCACCGAGAGGACGCGCCTGCGGCTCGCCGACGAGTTCCCCCGTCTCGGGATCGATGAGTCGAGCCCGCGCCTCCGTGCGGAGGATGTCCGTACCACTCGTGCCGAAGACCGGTTTCGGGACGAGCCCCACCTGCTGTGCGCTCCGGAGCACGACGCCCGCGGGCAGGAGCCGGGTCACCTCGTGGTCGGCGAGGCCCTGCGGCGAGACCGCCACCGCGTCCGGGCCGAGCTGCACGGCCCGCGTGAGACGGCTGTCGTCACGGATCTGCCGTCCGTCGCAGAAGATTCCCTGCTGCGCGAAGAACGGCTCGAGGCCGGTGACCACGCCGGGATCGAGAAACGCGGCGAGTCGCCCGCCCTGACCGAGGAACCGCTCGATCGAATGGACCTCCCCCGGTAGGAACGAACTCGTCGGCCCGGCCACGACGATGATCCGGACGTCCCGCGGCGGCTCGGTGAGGTCACGCGAAGAGAGTTGCCGGAGCGTAAACCCGGCGTCCCGGAGGCGTGTGCTCAGCTTGTTCCACGACGCGCGCTCGTGGGCCGCCTCGCCGTGATCGACCGTGAACCCGATGACCGGACGAGTCGGGTCGACCAGGCGGAGGATCGCCTGCGTGATGTCCGGCTCCCGGATCGCGTCGACGATCTCCTCGAGTCCGTTCGAGCGGATCGTGATCGTGTTCGCGGTCTGGATCTCGAGTTCGCGCGCCCGGGCCGGCTCCCGGTCCGGATCGATCCGCGTCGTCTCGATCCGTCCGGAGACGGCGCGGTAGGCGTCCAGAATCGCCTCGACCTGAGGACGGAGCGGGTGATCGTCCCGGAACGTCGCGATGAGCTGGACGTCCTGGCCGATCCCCTGCAGCACCTGCTTCGACGTCGGTGACACCTCGTGGATCTTCCGCTGCGTGAGGTCGAACCGGATCGGGTCCACCGCGAGGATCCCGGACGTCACGCAGAGGATCGCGCCGCCGAGGAGCCAGAGGAGCGACGGCCCCGGCTCCGCAACCTCACGAACACGCGTCAGCACCGTGCGGAGCGCGCCGGCGGCGACGATCAGAGTGAGCACGAGGACGACGGCCCCCGCGAGGAAGAAGAGGTTCGGGAGGTAGGCGGTGCCGCCCGCGAGCGTCCGGAGGAAGCCTCCGGTGAGGAAGAGGAACGCCGCGAGGACGAAGAACGGGAAGAGCCGGGTCGACGGTTCATCGCGCGCTATCCCTGCCACCGCACGATGTCGAGCCCCGGAGCGCGGCTGCCCAGAGGAGGAGGCTCGTCCCGAGGAAGAACGCCACGTGCGAGAGGTCGAAGACGCCGTGCGAGAAGTCCCGGAACCTGCCTTCCACGGAGAGGAACTCCGCCATCCCCCGCAGCCACTCCGGCCCGTTCGACATCATGGCGGGGCCGGTGACGATGAGGAGGAGAACTCCGAGCGTCAGCACCGCCGCCTCGATCGGTGAGCGGGTCAGCACGGAGAGCAGGGTCCCGATGCTGCTGAAGAGGATCCCGAGGAGGAGGAGCCCGAGCGCGCCCACCGCGGTCGCGGTCCAGTCCGGCGTGCTGACCACGCCGAGCACCACGCCATAGACGAGGAAGATGGAGAGGCAGGAGATGAGTGCCAAGGCCGAACCCGCGAGCTTCCCGAGGAGGAGTTCGCTTCCCGCGAGCGGCTGGCTCATGAGGAGCTCGAGGTTCCCCGTCCGTCGCTCCTCGGCGAACGCCCGCATGGTGAGGAGCGGGATGAAGAAGATGAAGAGGACTCCGCCCGTGAGGTCGAAGGTCTGGCTCACCACCCAGTCGTTGATGTGGACGCCGACCGGGCTGCTCTGGAGTTTGGATGCCTGCTGGGCCGCGAGCCGGATCCCTCGTTCGAACTGGAAGAGGTTCAGCATGAAGATGAGGCCCGTGGCCGCCCAGAAGGTGCCGACGATGAGCCCCCCTCCCGTCGACCAGAGGAGCCCACGTGCCTCGCGCATCGCGATCCTGTAGGAACGGCCGAGGTTCATCGGTCTCTCACCTCCCTCACTCCCCACCCAAGGTCAGCCGACGGAATACCGCTTCGAGCCCGGCGGCACCGGTCTGCCACTCGAGGAGATCCCAGCCGTTCTGGGAGACCAGGGCAAGCAACGCGCGCGCGTCCTCTCCCGAAAGATCCCGCCGCACGCAGTAGACCTGCGCTCCGTCTCCCCGGGCGCCGTCTCCCCGCACTCCACTGCGCGGGGCGTCGCCCGGAGCGGCGTCGCCCGAGGCGGCGTCGTCCGAAGCGGCGTCGCCCGGAGCGGCGTCGCCCGCGGCGGCATCACCCGAGGCGGCGTCGCCCGCGGCGGCGTCGCGTTCACCACCCTCTGGCTCGAGTCCGAATCGCTCCCGGTGCTCCGGCGCGATCGGCGACTCCGCGCGGAGGCGGACCCAGTGGAGCCCGCTCCCCGTTCCGGCGAGCTCCTGAGGACGTCCCTCGGCCACGACGCGTCCGCGGCTCAGGATCACGAGGCGGTCGCAGATCTCGAGTGCTTCGGGGAGGATGTGCGTCGAGAGGAGCACGGAGCGCTCCTGGCCCAGGCTCCGGATCAGGCTGCGGAAGTCGTGGATCTGGTTCGGGTCGAGTCCGGACGTCGGCTCGTCCAGGACGAGGACGGACGGATCCGCGAGGAGCGCCTGCGCGAGCCCGACCCGCTGCCGGTACCCCCGGGAGAGGTTGCCGCACGGCCGCTGGATCACGTCCTCCAGCGACAGGTGCTGGACGACCCGGTCGATCGCGGCGCCGGAGTCCGCGACGCCCTTGAGCGACGCGAAGTAGCGGAGGTACGCGCGTACCGTCATCTCCGCGTAGAGCGGGAGGGCCTCCGGCATGTACCCGAGCCGGGATCTCGCCTCTGCGCCCTCACGATAGACGTCCCGGCCCTGGAGGCGGACGACACCGGCATCCGGGTACTGGAAGCCGACGAGCATGCGGAGCGTCGTCGACTTCCCGGCGCCGTTCGGCCCGAGGAGTCCCAGGATCTCGCCACGGTGGACCGCGAACGACACGTCGTCCACGGCTCGGACCGGACCATAGGTCTTGACGAGGTGGGATGCCTCGATCGGGTGCGAGTGAGGCGAGTCGTTCGTCACGTGAGTTTCGTGTTCCCTCTGTGACGAACCTGGCCGAGCTTGGGTGGAATCGCCCAGGTCTCTACCGTCGTCTCCTTCCGAGAGCGCACTTCCAGGCGTCTTCGGAGCTGTCAACAGAACCCTCCGCTTGAGCCCCCCGGCGGGACTCAGGTACCCTTAAACATAGCCGAGGAGATCTGGTTCTCAAGGCTCCAGCGGCGCTTTTCTTCCCCGACCTGGTGATCCGTCCTTTCCGCGAGGCCGCTCCGCGCTGATTGCGCATACGCGGAACTCGGGTAGGACGGAACCGGCGACAGGGACGCAACCGAGTCACGACACCACGTGGGAGGCGGTCTTGCGATTTCGACGGGGCGATCGCAGCACCTCTCGTCCGGTGGAGACGCAGTCGCTGCGCCTTCTCCGGCGGAGGGTCTCAGCGGTCCGGTTCTTCGCGCTCTTCGTGCTCTTCACCATGGTCGCGTCCGCCGCAACAGTGTCCTCGGCCCTGCCCGCCGAGTCCGGCCTCCGGACTCTGGACGGCGTCACCTTCGGAACCGAGGAGTTCCCCTGTCCGCCCGAACTCCGTCCGCGGACGGAGTTCTGGCTGCGCATCTTCACGGAGTTCGAGCGCACGCAGAAGGTACTGCACGACCAGCGCTACCCCTGGATCATCTACGAAGTGATCGACGTCGCCGGAATGGAACCGGACTCCGCCTCGGCCACCGAAAAGGGCCGGATCGCATTCTACAAGGCGCAGCTGGACGCGATGGGCTCTCTCGCCCCGTCGGACTTCTCCGCCGCCCAGCACCGGATCGCCACCCTGCTCCGCGACGTCCCGGAGGAGGCGAAGTACACCCGCGCCAAGGAGCGGCTCCGCACCCAGAGCGGCATCCGCGAGAACGTCCGCGCCGGCCTCGTCCGGTCCGGCCGCTACATGGCCTTCATCCACCAGACCATGGCTGAGCACGGCGTGCCCGCCGAGGTAGCGTTCCTCCCCCACGTCGAGTCCTCGTTCAATC
This sequence comes from Candidatus Eiseniibacteriota bacterium, assembly GCA_041390305.1. Lineage (GTDB taxonomy): Bacteria > Eisenbacteria > RBG-16-71-46 > CAIMUX01 > CAIMUX01 > JACKCR01. Next base: position 7,085 of record JAWKQE010000039.1, on the reverse strand, counting down.
CGAAGGCGCAGTCCCACGCCGGCGCGTCCGGGCTCTGGCAGTTCACGAAGGGGACGGCGAAGCTCTTCATGAAGGTGGAAGGCGACATCGACGAACGGATGGACCCATACGCCGCCTCGGAAGCGGCGGCCCGATACCTCCTCAACAGCTACGAGAAGCTCGGGAGCTGGCCGCTCGCGGTCGTGAGCTACAACCACGGCCTCGCCGGCGTCCGCCGCGCCATGGAGGCCCTCGGCACGGATGACATCGCGCGCGTGCTGAACGAGTACGACGGCCCCCGTTTCGGGTTCGCGTCCCAGAACTTCTACTGCGAGCTCCTCGCCGCGATCGAGGTGGGACGGAATCCCCAGCGCTACTTCGGCGACATCGAGATCGAACCGCCCGCGATGCCGATCGAGTTCGAGCTCGACCACTACGTGTCGTTCAACGCGCTCTGCATGGGGTTCGCGATCCCGCGCGACGAGATGTCGGCGTGGAATCCCGCGCTCGGCCGTTCCTACGTCGAGGGCGAGCGCCACGTACCGAAGGGATACACGCTGCGTCTTCCTGCGGCGACCACGGATCCCGGCGCGCTCTACGCGTCCATTCCGTCCTATGAGCTCCACGCCAAGGCGCCCCGCCCGCACGGACATCAGGTGGTGGCGGGAGACACGCTGGCGAAGATCGCGCAGCGTTACCGGGTGAGCCTGGCCGATCTCCGCGGGATGAACGGACTCGAGAAGTCGGACCGGATCTACCCCGGGCAGGTGCTCGCACTGCCCTGAGGGATTTCACTGCCCGGACGCGACGGGGTGCTCAGACGCAACGCGGTGCCCGGACGCATCGCGGTGCCCAGACGCATCGCGGTGCCCAGACCCATCGCGGTGCCCAGACGCATCGCACTGCTCAGACGCAACGCGGTGCCCGGACGCATCGCGGTGCCCAGACGCATCTCGCCGCCCTCGCGGCGCGTTGGGTCAGTCCAAGTGGACCTGGCGCTTCATCCAGGCGACCACGCGGTCGCTCATTCCGTCCGTGTCGGGTTCCCAGGGCAGGTCGTGCCGTCCGCCTCGGACGACCGCGTACTCCCGGCCGGGTCGTCCGTGGAAAAGCATCCGGTTGGTCGAGCTCGAGACGACGACGTCGTCGTCGCCCTGGAAGCAGAGGATCGGGGCCAACGATCCGCGCGCTGCCCGGGACCGCTGGCCCCCGGACGGGAGGAGCCTCATCCAAGCCATCGTGATGAGCTGCTGCGCACGGAGATGACTCCGCGCCGAGAAGGACGGGACCGCGTCCGGATCCTGCTCGAGCCGCGCAAGCAGCTTGCGGTCGTGCACCACCTCGATGCCCCTATGGATCGGCGTCCCGTACACTCCACCTCCCCCGAGAACGAGTCGGACGAGCATCGCCGCGATGGTGCCGATCGGAAGGTAGGTGGCGCGGAAGGCGGGCGCGAAGAGACGGAGCCCGGCGAACTCGAACCGGGACGCTGGAGCGGCCCGTGCCCACCGGGCCGCGAGTTCCACGGCGAGGCAGCCGCCGAGGCTCGTACCGCCGAGGAAGAGCGGCAGGTCGGGACGTTCGAATCGAGCGAGCGCGTCGGTAGCGAGGGAAACGAACTCATCCGGCGAAGGAAGCTCGTCCTTCCGATCCGCCGCCCGCGTTCCGTCCCGGCCCGGGTTGAAGAGGTTCGGCGCCACCACTTCGACGCCCGCGGCCGCGAGCCGCTCTGCGAGCGGCGCGCACCAACCTGCGTGCGCGCCGAGACCGTGGAGATGGAGGAAGCGCGCCCAGGGCGACTCAGCCCGCCAGGTGAGCGCGCGGGGCCGGGTCACGGCTCGAGCCAGGCCCGGTAGGTACCTTCGTTCCCGGCCGAGTCGCGTGCCTGGACGACGACCCAGTTGCCTGCGTCCGGTTCGTCCAGCGGCACCCGCACCTCGAACTGTTCCTCGACGCTGTCGAGGAGACCGTCCGACGGATGGATCCCGCGGAACTCCCCACCATCGACAGACACCTGGAGCGCGCGGAGGGGCGAGTCGGAGTCGACGGCACGTCCGCTCAGGACGAGCGAATCTCCGTCACGACGCGCCTTGAGGCCGAGCACCGTCGGCGGCAGGTTGTCGACCTGGAAGGGCGGCGACACGCTCACCGTCTCGAGCTCCTCGCCGGGGGAGTTCGAAGGCGCGTCCGACGCCGTGATCCGGACCTCGTACGTACCGTTCGGCAGGAGCCCGGTCTCGAGCGTGTACGCCGGGTCCTCGAGATCCTTCGCGACGGGACGGAACGTCTCCTCCCCCAGCTGACGGATGTGCACCTGGAAGACGAGCTGGTCGGAGTCGGGATCCTCCGCCGTCCACACGATCGTGCGCAGCTGCTGCACCCAGGCGGGGACGCCCTCGGGCGGAAGCGTGTTCGCTCCGCGGGCGCCGCCACCCAACGAGTAGTCCACCTGGACACCGCCCGAGAGGACCTGGGACACACCCCCGGGACGTTCAGAGCGGAAACCGGAATCACGCGACGAGATGGTGAGCTTGCTGAGCGCCGGCCTCCGGTTCGCGACCGCGTACGGCACACGCACCGAGCGGAGCTTCGTCAAAGACTTCGCAGGGTCGTCGAACGTCGCGCGCCACTGGAGGTAGCGTCCCGCCGCGGATGGCACCTGCCCCGAGCCATAGACGGAGTTCGCCTTCGTACCCGCGGGCGCCGCTCCGGTGCGGACGTCCGCCGTCACGCGGGACCAGTCGGTCCACGTCTCGTCGGGGACGGAGGTATACCCGCTGCGCGTCTCGAAGCGCACGCCTTCGGCCCGGCCTTCGGCCTGCCACGCGAGCTTGCCCCACTTCGCGCGATCCTTCGCGTCGAGCACGTCGGAAAGGAGCGTCGCGGTCTCGACACGCTCCGGCCCGAGCCGGTAGACCCGGCCCGGATTGCCCGTACCCGCGTAGAGCCCGTCCTTGGCCTGGAGCAGGCAGAGAACCTGATCTTCGTCCGCGCGCCAGAGCAGCGTCTCCCGTCCCGTCGGGTCCACCCGGTAGAGGCCGCCGGCGCCGCCGGTGCCGACGAGGACGGAACCACTCGGCTCCCGCAGGAGCGCGTGAACCGTGCTCTCCGGAGCACTCCAGAGTGCCCGCACCGATCCGTCCGGTGAGAGCTGGTAGAGCATCGGCTTCGGAGGGCCGGCGTCGCTGCCCTTGTCGGGGCCGGGGGCACCGTTGCCGCCGCCACTCCCGGGGCCCGGGTTGCCGGCGAAGAGACATCCACCTTCCGGAAGCGCGACGATGTCGACGACTTCCTCTTCATCCGCGTCGAAGACGGTGCGGACATCACCGCTCCCGATGTCGACGGTCTGGAGGAGGCCACGCCCGTTCGTTCCCACCCAGAGCGACTTCTTGTCGAGGGACCAGACCATCCGCCGGACATGGGCATCGCCCGTCTCGGCGAGCACGTCGGTCTCTCCGCCCTTCTTCACCCGGTAGATCCGGCCGCGTTCGCCCGTCGCCACGTAGAGTGTGCCGTCGTTCCCGACCGCGAGGTCGAAGACCAACCCCTCGGGAGCGGTGAAGAGCGTCTCGACGCTGCCGTCCCGCCCGATCGCAACGACCGAGCCGGAAGGGGCTCCGGCCGCGTAAACGGTTCCGTCTTCGCCCGCCGCGACGGAGAAGATCTCGTAGTTGTAGAGGGTCGCGAGCACCTCGGCTCCGTCCCCATCGATGAGGAAGACGTTCCCCTGATCGCCGGTCGCGGCCGCAATGCCGCTCCGGGTCGCCGCGAGCTGCCACACGGTCCGGACGGAGAGGTCTCCCGCCACCGGGACGGCCGCGAGGCCCGGGCTGATCGTGCCGTCCTCGCCGAGCTCCGTGCCGACGAGTTCGAGTTTGCGGAAGTCGTCGTAGCCTTCGGTCGTGAAGAACCGCGTGCGGACCGCTTCACTCGGCCCGGCCAGGGCGCCGAGCCACGCGACGGCCATGACTGCACCGATGACCCGACCGACCTGCTTGGAACTCGATGTCCTGTTCAACCGTTCCTCCTCCCCCCAAGGGAGTGATGCCCTCATCGATCCGCTACCTGCAAGGAGACGACGTTGCCGCCCGACAACACCCAGCGCGTGTCCATGTGCCGCTCTTCGAGCAGCGAGGACTGGGTCACCTGGATTCCTCCGGGACGGGAACTCTGCGCACTCGGGGCCGCGAGCGAAGGCGGTAGTCCCGAGAGCTCGACGCCCTGAAGGAGCGCGCCATCCTGGCCGTCGTAGACGCGAAGCGTGAGGTTCGAGTCGTCCGGCATCCGTTCGATCATCGCGACCATCTGCTCCAGAGAATGCGGGACGAACTTCTCCGGCACGCGGTCTTCGTCCCAACTCGCGAACTCCGCGTTCGCCCCCACGTAGAACCGGAGCATGCGGCCCGCCCAGGAGCGCGGGATCTCCACCTCGAACGACTTCACTTCGGACTCGCCCCGGAACGGCTGGAGTTCGACGTCGATCCGCACGACGTCGCCCGGGTGGGCCCGCCGGTGGCTGCTGCGCACGTCGACGATCGTCGCCTGCGGATTGCCGCGCTCGTAGTCCACGCGCACTGACATCGAGTCGACGCGGACCGTCTCCCACGGGTTGATCGAGAGGAGCACGGCCGGAAGCGTGATCGAGGCGCCGAGAGACGTACCCGGAGCGTCGGCTCCGATCCGCTCGACCCGGCGCACCGTTTCTCCGCCGTTGTAGTAGACGTCGACCTCGGTGCGGATGGAGGCGTCACCCGTCACCCAGCCCGACGCGAGGTAGCTGTTCGTCACCGTCCAGGGAAGGAAGAACGGCGTGAGAAGAGGGTTCCGCGCGAGCGTGTAGCGGAAGTGCTCCGTCCCCGCTTCCGGACTCGCCACATCGACCCGAACCGGGAGCTGATCCGGCACCTCGCCGTGGAGCCCCGCGATCCCCGGCCTCCGGTCGTTCCAGATGCCGCCGAGGAGGTTCGTCGAGCTCCCCATCTTCATCGAGACGTTCCGGTTCGCGAGCACGGTATGGATCCACGCGCCCGTCATCGGGAAACCGACCTCACCCGCCTGGATCATCGGGTGCCCGAACGCGACCACCCGATCCCCGTCCACGTGCGTCACCGTTCCGATGGCCACGAGATCCGCGTCGCCCCCGATCATGCGGAGTCCGATCGCGGCGCCCGGCTCGAGCCGGGGCACGCCCTGGTAGCGACTGGGCGATCCCGAAGCGGCACTTCCGCCGGAAGCGGCGGAAAGGCTCCCGCCCGACACGCCGGAGACGCTCCCGGTCACGGGGACCGCCGGCATTCCGAGGCGGGCGAACACCTGCGTGATCTCGTCGTTGAGCGAAGGATCCCAGCCCGAGAAGCAGAGCGGCGTCCCGATCGGGACGAGACCACCTGTGGCGTTGCCGAGGCTCGGTCCGACGGAGGCGTCGAGCGGAACGCCGACGTTCCAGGGATCCGGATCCACCGCGTCGCCGGAGGACCGGCGCCCCGCGGAACTCGTCCCCACGCCGCTGTCGAGGCCCGACCGAGCGACCGCGCCCAGGCTCGCGTCGGCACCCGTTCCTGTACCCCCGGCACCGCCCGAACCTGCGGCCGTGAGCGGCGTGAGTCGTTCGAACGCTCCGGTGGGTGCTACGTCAGACTGGACGAAGGCGCGCCAGGTGCGGCCGAAGTCGAAGTACTGGCCGACCGTCGACGGAGTCGCGGCGGACGCCGGGGTGGACACCTCACCAGAGCTGGAGGCAGACACCGTGTTCGCCGAGGTGGACATCGGAGCAGAGTCCCCTGGGCCCGCGCCACTCGGCGATCCGTTCGTGCTTCCGGCGGCGTCACCCAGGCTCGGGAACGGACCCGGAGCCGCGGGCCCGAGGCCCCCGTCCCAGAGCGCGACCATCTCGCCGATCGGGGTAATCGCTCCGATCGGGTCTTTCGCTCCCGGATAGGCAAAGGCGACCGCCCCGATGAGCTTGCCGTCGATGTAGACGGGAGAACCGCTCATCCCCTGGATGATCCCGGCATGCTCCAGCACGTCCCCGTCCCCGCGGAAGAGGATGAGGTTGCCGGCCGGGCGGGCACGCTCCATCACGCCGATGATCTCGACTCCGAACTCTTCGATGGAAATGCCCCGGAATACGCTCTTTCCGACGCCCTTCATCCCCGGCTGAATGTCCGCCACCGGCATGTACTCGACGGCCAGGGAGACCGAGCCCGGAAGGACCGTGGCGAGCATGGCGAGAAAGAGCGGGGCGAGCCAGCCCCTGGGCGAGAACCGGGCCTGCGGCGCGGGCGTCCCGCCCGTCGACTGCCGCGGCGTCGAATGGTCGAACAACGTCACCTCCCTGGAGACTATCCGCGGATCCCTACGCGGAGCGCAGCTTCCGGTTCCCCTGCATCCTTCCGATCGGCCGACCGGGGCCCCTTCTTGCCACGGATCTGCCGGCCGGCGCGGGCGCGTCCCGACGCGGGAGGGTTGAGTCCCTGGCGTCAGGCTCATAAGATGCCAGCCCTGAGATCCGTGGGACCCCGAAGGATACGGGAGCGCCCGACGGGAATCGAGGCCCAACGACCTGAGGTGCTCGTGAAGATCAGCGGTTTCTCCTTCGTTCGAAACGCCGTCCGGCTCGCCTATCCGATCGCCGAAGCCATCCGGTCCGCCCTCCCGCTGGTCGACGAGTTCGTCGTCACCGTCGGAGAGTCGGACGACGGGACGGTGGACGTCATCAAGTCCATCGGCGACCCCAAGGTCCGGATCATCGAGACCGAGTGGAACCCGGACCACTTCGTCCACGGCCACATCAACGCCGTCCAGACGAACCTGGCCATGGACGCCTGCTCCGGAGACTGGGGCGTCTACCTCCAGGCCGACGAAGTCTTCCACGAAGCCGACCTGCCCAAGATCCGGCGCGCGATGGAAGAGCACCTGGACGACCCGCGGGTGGAAGGACTCCTCTTCGACTACCTCCACTTCTGGGGCGACTTCGACCACTTCCACTGGACGCGCAACTGGTACCGCCACGAGGTACGCGCCGTTCGCATGGAGCCGTCGATCCGTTCCTGGAAGTCGGCACAGGGATTCCGCAAGGACGAGCGGAAGCTGACGGTGAAGCCGTG
>JAWKQE010000038.1:0-50702 GCA_041390305.1 Candidatus Eiseniibacteriota bacterium | reverse complement strand
GCGCTCCGACTCCGGAAACGCGGCCGACTGCATCATCGACGTCCAGCAGTCGGGACGCGCGTTCACGTTCCAATCAGGCGAAGACGCCACGAGCGTGCTCGAGGCGTTCACGATCACGGGCGGCATCGCGGAGTACGGCGGCGCCATCTACTGCCTGGCCGAGTCGGGTCCGCGCATCTCGGGCTGCGTCCTCGTCGACAACGACCGGGACTTCTCCGCAACCGGTCATGGAGTCATCACGGCCATCGAGCAGTCGAACCCGATCATCACCGGGTGCCACTTCGAGGACAACCACGCCCACTCCGGCGGCACCATCTACATCGACTCCGCTTCGTCTCCCCAGATCGATGGCTGCACCTTCGTGGGAAACTACGGCGACGCCATCAACGTGCGGTACGCGAGCGTCACCATCACGGACTGCCTCTTCACCCAGAACTTCGACACCCTGATCCGACTCGCCTACTCGTCCGCCGACGTGACCGGCTCCACCGTGGCCGGAGGTTGGTTCGGTGCCGTGTCCGTCTCCCGCAGCGACGCCACCTTCACCGGGTGCACGCTGGCGTTCAACGGACACAGCGGGTCCGCCACGATCTCGCTGTCGTACGCGACCCTCGTCCTCCAGAACACCATCATCGCCCACGGAGGAGGCGCGGCCGTCAGCTGCAGCGAGTCCCAGGCGAACGCGAGCTGCACGGACATCTTCGGAAACGCGCAGGGTGACTGGACCGGCTGCCTCGCCGGCCAGGAGGGGAGCAACGGGAACCTCTCCGCGGAGCCTCACTTCTGTGATCCCTCGAGTGATGACCTCACGCTGGCGGAGAACTCCCCCTGCGCCCCGGACGCGAACCCCGGGTGCGGCCAGATCGGCGCCTGGCCGGTCGGATGCGGGTCGTCGTGCGTGCTCGAACTCACGCCCCCGGCGCTCGTAACGTACTACCCCTGCAACGGCACGATCCCGATCGACCTCACGGTCAGCGATGTCATCGAACTCGGCTCCTTCGATGTCTGCGTCGGCTTCGACGACCACCTTTCGTTCGAGGATGTCGTCATCGACCCGGGCTTCCTCGGAAGCACCGGCCGCACCGTCACGCCGACCGCTCCCGTGCCCTGCACCTCGGACTGTCAGGTGAACGGCATCTCGTTCGGCGCCGAGACCTCGGGCATGGAGCCCGGCCCGTCCGGCGAGGGAAGGCTCGGCACCATCTTCTTCGGAACCGCCGACCGCAGCGACACCGTCACGGAATCGCTCTGCCTCGACGGCTTCCTCTTCGAGAACACCGGCATGCCGCCCGCGCCGATTCCCGTGTCCCTCGTCACCCCCACGGTCCTGACCCACCGCCCCTTCTGCTACGGCGACTTCAACGACAACGGCGACGTGAGCATCGCGGATGTCATGGAAGTCGCGGGCCGCTGGGGCAGCACCACCGGACACTCGCCCTACAGCCAGTACTACGACGTCAACCTCGTCGAATGCGGGAACTACTGCATATCCCTCCCCGACGGCGTCATCGACGTGATCGACGTGCAGAGCGTCGCCGCACGCTGAGGGCAGGGATGTCGGAGCCGTCTCCGTTCGGTGGGGATGGAGTAGCAACGGGCGGTGCGGTGGCGGACGGAATCGCCGCTGCCGAAGCCCAGAACACGGTCTCGAGCGCATCAGGATCCGCGACGCGTCGAACGCAGAGCCTCGCCTCCGCATCAACCCGAGAACTGCACCTCTCCGGAGAAGGAAGCCTCGGCTCGTTCGTCCTCGAGGTCGACGCCGCCCAGGACCTCGGCGGATTCGAGACGACGGTGAGCTTCGACCCGTCGGTGATCCAGATCGAGAGCGTCGAGATGAGCGCGTTCCTCGCGAGCACCGGCCGGACGATGCAGCCGCTCGGTCCGGACATCGACAACGAACACGGGACGCTGACCTTCGGCGCCTGGACCTTGGGCGCAGATGCAGGCCCGGACGGAACCGCGACACTCGCCGAAGTGACGGTAAGTGTCCGGAGCTGCCCGGGGAGTCTCCCTCTCGATCTCGAGAGCCGTGATCACGGACAGCGGCGGATGGCCGGGCGCACTCGGCGGAACCGCGCCCGGAGTCGCGCTCACCGAGTGCGACACCGAGTTCCACTTCCCGAATCCGCGGTGCCGCTCCGTTTCGCGCTCTTCAGAATCGACCGAACCCGTTCCGTGGATCGACCTCGATCCCGCTCGCGATTCCGTTCACCGCGGCCGGTGCCAGCTCGGTCGATCTCGAGATCATCGACGCTTCGGGACGGATGATCCGTCGCCTCGAAAGCGGGCCACTCGATCCGGGTCGGCATGAGATCCGGTGGGACGGCCGGGACATGCAGGGACACGCCGCGGCAAACGGCACCTACTTCTGTCGCGCGACCTGGAACGGCGAGGTGGTGTTCGGGCAGATGCAACTGATTCGGTGATGGGGCGGAGCGGAGCCCGTCACCCGTCCGTCGCGCTCCGCTCCGCCACCTCCACCGCCGGCCGCGCAACCTTCTCGACCGCGCTCAGCCGATCCCGATGGAGCACCGGTCGTCCTTCCGCACCAAGCTCGAACATCCTCTCGAACCGCGCGCCGAACAGGATCTCGTTCGCCTTGTAGGACGACCGCGAGTACACCTGCTGGTGGAACGTTTCGTCGACGGCACTCAGCAGCACGAGGAACTCCGCGTCCCCCTCGAAGAGCGACTCGGGCGTCACGCCCCAGAGCGGACTCTCCTCGTCGATCGGGTGGACGATCGTCCAGGAGAGAGCGAAGAACGCGATCCGGCGCCGCTCCAACGGAAGCTCGTCGAAGACCCGTTGCCGCACGCCGTCGCGTTCCACCACTCGGCTGTAGAACACCTGCGCTCTCATGTCGATGAGCTGGTTGCTCCGGCCGTTCACGATCCGGAACTCGAACGCCTCCCCATCGCGGTAGGGCGCGACGATCGCCTTCTCGCTGTAGAGCACCTTCGCCACCGGCCGGGCGAAGCGCGCAAAGACGAGGCCGGTGACGAGAGCGAAGAGCACGATCCCGAGGAACGACTCGACCGTCATGACGATGTTGGCCGGCACGCCGACGGGCACGATGTTGCCGTAGCCGATGGTCGAGATCGTCTCCACGCTGAAGAAGAACGCCCGGAGCGCCGCCGTGGGGATGCCGTCGCCCGTGGACTGGAGCGTTCCGGTCCCCAAGGCGAGATAGATCCCGGCAAACACGACGTTACAGACGACGTAGAAACCCGCCGCGAGCGCGGTGAACCACTTCCAGGGCATCGTGAGGAGGGTGTGATAGACGTGGAGGGCACCGAAGGGCCCGAACCCGCGTCGCTCGATGTTGAACTCGCCGTCGCGGAGCAGCATCCGTTGGGACGCGATCGACTGGATCCCGAAGCCGAGGTCGGTGGGATTCTGTGAGCGGCCGAATCGCCCGCGACGTCCCGGTCGATGGGATCGTTCCGATGTGTCGGATCGTCGCGTCGGTTCGGGTTGGTCCGATCCGTCGGATCGTTCCGATGTGTAGATTGGCTCCGTAGGGCCGGCCCCTTCCGGCCCGCCCGTGCGTTCCGATCCGCCCGACCGCTCCGGTCCATCCGCGCCTGGTTGCCTACGGCGTCTCATCACTCGCTTCCCGCCTCCTGGGTGATTCCGCGAGCCACGATCCTGGCAGGCCGGTCGACTCCCAGCACTGGGAGTCGGATTGCTGGGCCACTTGGTTTCATCGGATGTGGGCGAATGGGCAAAGTACGGCCACCGCGGAAACTGACCGACGGCCACCGCGGAACGACCGACGCTCCCCAGGGCACCCCGAGGTGCAGCCGAGCGGGGAGACGGCGGCCTCACGGGGCATCAACCAGCAACTCGGTCAGGCAAACTCGGACGGTCAGCGCGGGAATGATCGGCGGCACTCTGGGGCGTCTCTGGCACCGGGCGGGCCATGACATCCACTTCCCGGGACGGCACCCGAGTCACTCGCTCCCGCTTCTCGAGGAGTTGGGCGGGGAGACGGGCGCGGAGTCTGGGCGCGCCAACGCGGGCTCTGCGGTCCTTCGTTCCGCCGAGGACGCAGCGAAGGTTCGCGGACGTCATCCTCCTCGCCGTCCCACTCGCAGCGATTCCGTCGCTCGCCGATCGGATCGCGCCGCTCCTCGCGGGGAAGGTCGTCGTCGACGCGGGCGTCCCCTCCACCCAGCGATGGGGACGCCGCCCGGAAGCCGTCGCGCATCCGAAGGTTCCTCCGGTTGGGTCGCGAGCTACTTCCCGGACTCACGTGTCGTGAAGGCGTTCAACACCGTCTACTTCCAGACCCTCCTCCGTCAGTCGGAGCCGGGCGCGGAGGACGGCATCGGCATTCCGATCGCGGGGAACGATCCGTCCGCACTGGACGTCGTCGAGCGGCTCGTGCGGGAAGCGGGCTTCACTCCCGTGCGGACCGGTGCGCTGGGCGAAGGTCGGCGGTTCGAGCCCGGCGCGGTCGTCTACAACACGGGGATGCGTGCGTCCGAGGTGGCGCGGGAGCTCGGAGTCGACCTCTAACCCCATCTCCCACTGGCGTTCCGACGCTTTACATCCGTTTTACATCCCTTTTGCCCCGTCATGACATCTCCTCCCGCCGTTCGGACGATTCTCTCCTTGGACGCCGAGCTTGATCAGCTCGGCGCCCGGGCCGGTCAGAGATGCCGGTCTCTCACCGGAAACCAGAGCGGAGAACTCATCCCGCCTGGGAAAGGAGATCGTCATGAAATGGCAACGCGCACTCGCACTCGGTGGAGCCTCGATCGCAGCGTGCACCCTGGTCGCACTGGCCTCGCCCTGGAGTTCGGGACGGAGCGGATCCGACGATCCTTCGGCCCGGCGCGGAGCGGGAGGGAGGGGCGGCGGTTCCTCGAACTACGAAGTCGTCGGCGCGGATGGGGATCGGTTCGCCACCACGTGGTCGCTCTCGACTCGGACGCAGAGTGCGTCCGGACGTCTCGCTCGATCGCTGGCGTGCTCGCGCACACGGACGAAGATCATCGCCCTCGTCAGCTTCGAGATCGACCGGCCCGCGCGCATCGAACGGGACCGTCCGCAGCTCGACCTGGGCCTCGTCATCGACCGTTCGGGATCGATGTCGGATCGCGGCAAAGTCACACACGCTCGGAAGCGGCCTACCGGCTCGTCGACGCGATGGCTCCCTCCGACGTGCTCGGCGTGGTCGAGTACGACGACGAGATCAGCGTGCTCTGGCCGGCTTCGCGGCTCACCTCTCCCGACGCGGTGAAGCGGCTCATCTCGCACCTCGAACCCCGCGGGAGCACGAACCTCGCGGGCGGACTCTTCCGCGGCATCGACGAAGTGAACCGCCATGCGACCCACGGCGGCATCAACCGGGTCTTCCTCTTCTCCGACGGACTCGCGAACCACGGCATTACGTCGCCCCGCGAGATCGCGGCGTACGTGCGTGAGGCGCGGTCCCACGGCATCACCGTCTCGACGCTCGGGCTCGGCCTCGACTACAACGAGGACCTCATGCAGACGATCGCGGAGGCGGGCGGCGGGAACTACTACTTCGTCGAGAGCCCGGCCCAGATGCACAGATCTTCGAGCGCGGGCTCGACACCCTCTTCGCGACCGTGAAGGACGTCCGTCTCCACTTCCGCTTCGAAAAGAGGCGTCCTGCAAGGTCGAGGCACTGGGCTACGACGCGGTGGCGGAGAACGGCAGCTCCTGCCGTTCCGCTCGAGAACCTCTACGGCGGCGAATCGCGCACCGTCCTCATCCGTCTCCAAGCTCGATCCGCGGGATCCCGGCCGGATGGACCTGGGCGAACTCCGCTTCGACTACACCGACTGCGAGTCGAACGCCTCCGCGAACGTGACCTGGCGCCTCCACGGTGAAGCGACCCTGGATCAGGCGGAAGTGACGGCATCGGTCGACAACCTCGTCGCGGCCGAAGCCACAGCTCATGGAAGCGGAGAAGGAGCACGAGGAGAGCGTCCGTCCAGTACGAGAAACGGCGACAAGGACCTCGCCAAGCAGAACCTCGCGGACCTCAGCACGAAGCTCAGCGAGGCGAACGTCGTCTTCCGGAGCGAGCGGCTCGCGAAGAAGCTCGAGCAGCTCCAGATGGAAGCGGACGACATGGACCGCGCCGACGAGAGCGCCGAGAACCGTCAGGTCTATCTCAAGGGGTCGAAGAACCGGCTCTACAACTCGATGTATGAAGGGAAAGCGCGGCCAGTACATGCTCCAGAAGCAGGACTCGATACGAAAGTGGAACAGCTCCAGACGAAGCTGCAGGAACTCCAGCTACGGCGGTCCGGTCGATGGAGTGTACAGCGAGGCAGTGCGGAAGGCAGATCAGAAGCGTTCAGACCCCAGAACCCTCACCACCGACGGCATCGCCGGCCCGGCCACGCTCCGGAGCCTCGGGCTCTACTAGACGAGGGCCGCTGCGCCGCTATCCTGCGGGCCGTCGGAATCCGGCGCCCCACAGGCGACCGAACGAACAGACCGAGGCTGGCGTTCGCGCCAGACGGGACGGAGGGAAGGCGGTATCCTCCTCTCCGGACAGACGACGAACGCACACGCGGCAGGGAGACGATGAAGAAGACGAATCGGAGCGCGGCGGGACTGAGGAGGGCTCGGGTGACCGGGTTCCTCCTCGTCGCGCTCGTCGTCGTTCCGGGCCTGATCCTCGGATGGATGGCGATCCGTGCGGCGGACCGGGAAGAGGCCGTCGTCAGCAGCTCCAGACGACGCTCCTCGCGGAAGTCACCCCGGCCGCGGACCGGATCGCGGAACTCCTCGGCACGCTCCAGGCCGAACTCGCCGCCACGGTGCCGGACTCGGTAGACGTATCCGCCCTCGGCGCCGGCGCGGCCGGCATCACGGAGGCCCTGCGGCGTCGACCCGGAGCCCTGGACGCCTGGTCCGAGACCGAACCGCTCGTCGCCGTCCCGTTCCTCTTCCGCCGGACCGCAGGCACGTTCCTCTGGCCCGCGGAGTCCTCCTCCTTCCTCTCGGGTGACGAGCGCGCCTTCCTCGACCGCAACCTCGACTTCTTCCAGGACCGCCGGAGCGTCGAAGTGTTCTCGAACATCGCGACGGACTTCGCCGACGAGAAGCTCCGCGCGGACGCGAGCCGAAACGTCGGCACTCGCGCCGGTTCCGTCGCCAGCGCAGGCGCAGAACCGAGGAACGCAGAGGCGGATGCAGAGACGGGCGTGAGGTCGAACGCAGACGGAACGGCGAACGCGGAGTCACGAACGGAGTCTCGACCCGGAGCCACGAACAGCGTCGCGGACAAGGCCGCCGAGGAGTTCGCCGACCACCAGCCCGACGGCGCAGACGCGCCAATCGCGACACAGCACACCTGAAACCGGCAAACGAGGTCGTCCGTCTCTCCAAAGGCGAAGCGCGCCAGCGAGCACTCAGCGAGTTCGAGCGGAACAAGGACTTCCGCGAGCAGCTCTACGAGGACGCGAAGAAGAGCGGGAAGACCGTCTCCGCCCCGGTCCACCTCGAGTCTCAAGGAAGCCAAGAACAAGTACGACAGGCGAGTACGAGGAACCGGCCCCCTCGCTCTTCGTCACAGGTCGCTCCGGTTCTCGCAGATCCTGGGCGACGCGGCCGAAGTGGATCTCCCGGCGTCGACGACGCGTCGTGCTCATCTACTGGAAGCGGATGCCGGACGACCGGATCGTCGGATGCACGGTCGACGAAAACCGGCTGAAGAGTCGGATCCTCGAGGTGATGCCCGCAGCCCCTCACGTCGCTGGATCCTCCTGCCGTTCTCGACCACGAGCCGCCCGCTCTTCGACCCGAGCCCGACGTGCTGCGGAACTGGCGCGTCCCGTTCGTCTCGCGCGGATCTCGAACCTCACGCGCTGGGAGAGTGGCCGCGTGCCTCTCGAACCCGGACGTCATCCGCGCCCGCGCCCACGCACCGCACCCTCGCGATCGGGCTCCTCGTCGGTGTGCTCGTCGTCTCCATCATGACCGGCGGATTCGTCGTGTCGCGCATGCTCCAGTCCGAGATGCGCCGGCCGAGCAGAAGACGACGTTCGTCGCGAACGTCTCCCGAACTCAAGACGCCGCTCACGTCGATCCGTCTCCTCTCGAGATGCTCCGCGACGGCAGACAGCGCGATCCGAAGCAGAGGAAGTACCTCGATATCGTCGTCTCGGAGACGGAGCGCCTCACCGCCTCAACAACAACGTCCTCGACTTCTCGCGGCTCCACCGGGAAGGCCGTCGCTACTCCCCCACTCCGGTCGACCTGGTCGCGCTCTGCCGGGAGATCGTCGAGACCCAGGAAGTGCGTCTCCGCCACGCGGGGTTCACGGTCGAGTCGGCCCTCACGCCGGAAGAAGCGTGGGGAAGCGATGGCCCCTGGGCGACGGTGGACCCCGAGGCGATCAAGCAGGCGCTCCTCAACCTCGTCTCGAACGCGGAGAAGTACTCGCCGGACTCGAAGTGGATCCAGGTTGGGCTCCGTCCCGACGGGAAGGAAGCGGTGCTCACGGTGTCCGACCGTGGCGTCGGGATCCGTCCCCGCGACGCGGCCCGCATCTTCGACGAGTTCTACCGCGCCGACGACTCCCTCACGGCCAACGTCCGCGGCACCGGACTCGGGCTCACGCTCACGCGCCGGATCGTGGAAGACCACGGCGGACGGATCACCTACGCACCGAATCCCGGTGGTGGGAGCGTCTTCGAGATCCGCCTGCCGCTGTCGGCCCCGCCGCCACTGGAATCATCCCTGCAGGCATCGGCATCGCGGGAATCGTCGTCGAGCACATCGACGTCGCACATGCCCTCGTCCCACTCGTCCCCGCCACACGACACGCCCTCTCATCCGGAGACGGAATCATGAACGAGCACATCCTGGTCGTCGAAGACGATCCTTCCATCTCGACCGGACTCGTCGACCTCCTCGAGGGAGAAGGCTACGAAGTCACGCTCGTGGCGGATGGGCTGAAGGCGGTGGTCGCGTTCGAGTCGAAAGGGCCGGACCTCGTGCTCCTCGACGTGATGATTCCGGGACAGAGCGGCTACGACGTCTGCCGGCAGATCCGGGCCCGCGACACGCACACACCAGTGCTCATGCTGACCGCGAAGGGGCAGGAGGTCGACAAGGTCGTCGGCCTCGAACTCGGCGCCGACGACTACATCGTCAAGCCGTTCGGCCTCCAGGAACTCCTGGCGCGGATCCGGGCCGCACTCCGCCGAAGCGCAGCCAACCGTCCCGCGGGTGCCGCAGGCATCGGCTCGGCGGGAGCCGCCTCGATGGGAGGTGGAGTTGGAGCCGGGCCCTCGGATCCACGAAACGCCGCCCTCCATGCCGATGAGCTGAAGTTCGGCGACGTGGCAGTCAACGCGAAGACGCTCGAGCTCCATCGATCCGGCGAAACGACGCCGATCACGAAGCGGGAGCTCTCGCTCCTCCGCGAGTTCCTCGCCCACGACGGCGAGGTGCTGGATCGCGCCGACCTCCTCGAGCGGATCTGGGGCGTCCGCTACGAAGGCACCACGCGCACACTCGACCAGCACATCGCGAAGCTGCGGCAGAAGGTGGAAGCCGATCCGGCGAATCCCCGCCACATCCGCACCGTGCACGGAGTCGGCTACCGGTTCTACTCCGAGCCGCCCGCGGAGTAACGGGCCTCCCGTCGCACGCGGATCCGGAGGGCACGAGGATGCGGAGAGCATGATGATGCGGAGAGCGTGACGATGCGGAGAGCATGACGATGCGGAGAGCATGACGATGCGGGAAGTCTTCGGCGACTCGTCGGAACTCGTTCGCAACTGCCGGGACGTGCCGGGAGGCGAGGCGTGGCTCGCGAGCGTTCCCGAGCTCATCGACCGCAGCGTGGAGCGGTGGAGTCTCCGCATCGAGGGTGACGTCCGTCTCGCCCAGGGCACCGCTTCCGTCGTCCTCGCAGTGCGATGCCCGGACGACACTCCCGCCGTACTCAAGCTCGGGCTTCCGCACATGGAGGCAACACACGAGGCGCAGGGGCTGCGCTTCTGGGACGGAACTCCAACCGTTCGGCTCCTGGCGCCGGACGAGGCGGACGAGGCGGACGACGTGATGCTGCTCGAGCGGTGTCACCCGGGCACGCCGCTATCGACCCTGCCGGAGGAAGAGCAGGACGAGATCATCGCCTCGCTGTTGAGGGAACTGTGGCGCTCGCCAGGTGCGGAAGAGCCGACGCCCGCGCCGACCGTGGACCTGGATGCATTCAGGCCGCTCAGCGAGATGCTCGCGTACTGGGGCGACGAGGTCCGCCAACGCACAGTGAAGCGATCGAACGCGACAACCCACGACGAAACGACTGGCGATTCCGCACTCCCTGCCCCCGCCGACATCGATCCAGGGCTCCTCGACACTGCGCGCATCGAACCCGCGCCACTCGGCTCGGCGATCAACGATCCAGCGCTCCTCGACACGGCGCTCTCGCTCTTCGAAGAACTCCCGCGAACGGCGGCGCACACCGTCCTCCTCGCCACCGACCTCCATGCCGGAAACGTACTGCGCGCGGAGCGGCGACCATGGCTCGTGATCGATCCGAAGCCGTTCCTCGGGGATCCCGCCTACGACGTGACGCAGCATCTCCTCAACTGCGGGGAACGGATGGCGGCCGATCCGCTCGGGCTCGTCTCCCGAATCGCCGCGCTTGCCGGACTGGATGCGGGCCGGGTGAGGCTCTGGATGTTCGCAAGGGCCGCGACGACGTCACCGGAGAGCCATCGGCTCTGGCGGGACGTCGCGCGATCACTTGCGCCCTAGAGTTCGTCGGCTAGGGAATGACGACGACCTTGCGGTGGAGCGACTCGGAGCGACCGGTCCACGCCTTCACGAAGTAGACGCCGGAGGGCGCGCCCGTGGGGTCCCACTCGAGAACGTGCGTCCCGGCGGCGAGTTCGCCGGACACGAGGTGACCGACTTCCCGTCCGCGCGCGTCGAACACGCCCGCCTCCACGTGCTCCGGACCCGCGAGACGCTGCTCGAACGAGGCGACGACGCCCGCGCGCACGTCCTGCCTCCGGATCGGACTCGGCCGGGCGGAGGAGAGAGACGAGGCCGGTTTCCGCGAGTGCGTCGCCCGACGCAACGGAACCGTCGCCGGGGCCTGCGCCGTCACCTGAACCGTCGCCTGGGCCGGAACCGCCGGCGTGTCCGTCACCGGGAACACTCGCGACGTCACCGACCTGGATGACGACCGTCCGCGACTGACCCTCGGCTCCCTCACAGCGATAGGTACCAATGTCGCCCACACCCACGGTGGCCAGGTGGAGCTCGTTCGCGGTCTGCCCGGGGATCGGAGCGTCGTCCTTCAGCCACTGATAGCCGGACGCGCTGAATCCCGCAACGAGGACGAAGTCGGGAACGTCGATTCCGTCGCCGATCTCGACGATCTGGGTTTCGGATCCCTCCATCCGGACCTCGTCGTTGTCCCAGAGGCCTCGGTTGTGGAGGTTTCCGTGTGCGTGAACGATGATGGGTTGGGCACCGTTCCTGAAGTGGACGTGGCTCGTCACGTCACCGAGGAACGTTACCTGCGTGACCCCGAAGTTGTAGTTCTCGAACGACCCCATGATCTCGACGTCGTTCGTGAACGTCGTCGGCCCGACGATCTGGACTGCTCCTTCGAGGACGGGGACGTCGGCCGAGTCCACGTCGAGTCGTCCGAAGAGGCCGTCCACGCGAAGGGTCGATCCAGGCATGACGAGGGAGGTCCCGACGATCACGCCGCTGGCCAGATAGATCTCGGATCCGGGCGTCACCACCATGGTGCCGAGCCCGAGAGAGATGGCGTCCGAGATCTTCGCGTCCGTGTCGACGAAGAGCGTCACGGCCTGGAACTCGGGTAGGAAGAGGCGCGTCCCGATGTCACCGTCCGGACCCATGGAGAGGTGGTGGTCGCCCGGTCCGCTGAGCGTGATGTTGCTGTTCCGGACGATGCCGTCGCACACGATGTCCCCGCTCACGTCCACGGTGAAGCTGTAGTCGTCGAACTCGATGATCCCGTAGTTGATCAGGTCTCCATCGACGTTCGCGTGTCCGGGGCCGAAGGTCCGTACGTTCGCCATCCGGTCGAGGACGGTCACGCTCGTCGTGAAGGTGACGAGAGAGGTCACGCCGGCGAAGCCACGCAGCACGGCGGAGTCGAGCGTCGCGCTCCGGATGTAGGACCACGTCTCGAACCGGACTTCGTTTCCCTGGCAGGCGAGGTTGCCGGAGAGAACCCCGGCGCGGAGCGTGAGCGGACAGTCCGGTGCGAGCACGACGTTCCGTCCTTCCTGATCGAAGTCCCCGAGAAGAGAGAAGGGAGAATCGACGAACAGCGTCCCGGTCGTGGGTACGGTCGCCTGGAGGTGGCTCTCGAAGAGTGCCGTCCCCGACTGCACGAGCGTCTGATCCTGAGATCCGATGAAGGTCGTGGTGGCGTTCGTCCAGTCGCCCTCGTTCGTGAGGTCTCCACCGAGCTGGAGGTGGAGCACCTGGATCCCGTCTTCGATCGTCCCCTGATTGAGCGTGCTTCCCGTGACCTCGAACGTCGCGGGCGTAACCGCTCCGTTCGAGAGCGTCCCCCCGGACGTGACGACGAGATTCGCACAGACGCTCGCGTTTCCGGTGACGGTGACGGGACCGTCCACGACGACATCGTCCGTCGAGACCGGCAGGACGCCACCGATCCACGTCGACGCATTGCCCCAGGCACCACCCGAGGGGGTCGACTGGATCGTCGCCGCGGAAGCGGACGACACAACGGCGTGCCCAGCCGGTACGACATGCATGACACCGAGGACGAGGAGCATCGCCCCCAGCACCTTGGGAGTCGTCCGAGACGTGAGCCTCCGGAACGGACCGGAAGACGCGCTGAGCTGGATCACGGAATCAGACCGGTGCTGAGGCGACACTCGACCTCCTTGGTACGAGAGAACGGAGACTCTGACCGTGGGAACGAGCCCATGGGAAACGACCACAGGGGGTTTGGCCCTGTGGTCGTCTGGAGTCGTCCTCTGATACCTGGCCGACGCGCCCTCGGGCCGGTGGCCGCGGAGGGCTAGAAGATCTCCGGGCACCAGGGAGCGCGGTCGGCGGAGAAGAGCCCGTCGGCCCTCCGGATCGCCCCCTCCCGCAGCTCCTCGATCAACCCGACAGATCTGAGCGACTCGAACTTCGTCTGACCGAGGTAGGCCGCCCCGAGCCCGGACACGTCCAGCCGCAGGTCCGCGGGAGCGTCCGTCCGCGTCGCGCCGTCCGGGCCCACCTGATAGCGGCCTTCGTTCCACGGACAAAACGTGTCGACCACCTCGAACACGACCGGCGCGACCGACCCGGCGGCGTCATACGTTCGCGCCCGGAGCGCGACCTCGACGTCGACGAGGCGGACCCAGAGAGCATCGATCATCCTGAGGTTGGCCGTGCGTGGCCGCGCGAGCAGGTGGAGAAGGGGATGGTCGAGCGAAAGGAGCCCCACCTTGACGCTCGCGACCCAATCGATGTCGAAGAGGAAACGCCAGAGATCGCGATTCGCCTCGGGCGACGCGGCGACGGCTTCGATCACCGACACGTGCCCCTTCGTCACCCCGGCGTCGAGGTTCTGGTGGATCCGGTAGGTCGCATAGCCCATCGGCTCGCCGTCGATCGTGAGGAGGACGCGGTTGAGCACGCCACCACCGCCACGGCGATCCGGCGGATCCGCGAGCCTTCGGTTCCGCCACCAGTCCGCCGTCCGCGAGAACATCCCGGGGTGCGACGGCCGGACGCGGTCGTAGACCTGGGAGAAGGGTGTGAGTGCGTCCTCCTCCGAGACGAACCCGATTCGGCTCACAGGCGGCGCGGGCCGCGCGAACGCACCCGGCTTCGCGATCTCCGCTTCGAGCGCCCACGACGCCAGGCCGTAGCCGAACCGACCGTAGATCGTCTCCTCGGAAGCCCAGAGGTAGGCGACCGGCTCCTTGCGGGCATGGATGTCGCCCAACTGCGTGCGCATGAGCTGCGTGAGAATGCCGCGCCGACGGTCCGTCGGAAGGACTCCAACGACGGTGACACCGGCTGCGGGAACCATACCGCCCGGCGTCGTCATCTCGAACGGAAAGGCGCCGGCTCCACCGACCGGGCGCTCGCCGTCGCGGGCGAGATGCATCCGGTCCACCGGCAGCACGGTGACGAACCGCGCCGCGTTCTCGACCGTGGGTTGGCTACCGAAGTAGTGGGAGATCGGGGACAGCCCCTCGACCACTTCCTCCACCGTCGTGCACACCGAAACCGTGATCCCCGTCGTCATCGTCTCACCTCCATCCCACTTGGCCCAGGGTCCGGGAGCCTTCGAGTGTCCCACCACGAAAGGACGATGGCAACCTCGAGGCGTAGACGAGGACGTGCGGCCGAGTCTGTCAGAGAGGGCCGTTCAAGTGGATCGCGGAGCCGGGTTGCCCCACCGGGCATACACCAGAGGCCACGTGACAGCCCGGCCCCGCCCGCGTACTCTTGCCCGGTGAACGATCCGGCTCAGATGACGCTGCTGCACTATGTCCTCGCCACCCTGGCCGCCGTCGCGGCGGGCGCGATCAACGCGATCGCCGGGGGCGGAACGCTCGTCACCTTCCCGACCCTCACCGCTCTCGGCATCCCCGCGATCACTGCCAATGTGACGAACACGGTCGCGCTCTCCCCCGGCTACCTCAGCGCGACACTCGCACAGGCGAAGGACCTCCGCGGACAGCGGTCGCGTCTCTGGGTCTGCATCCCGAGTTCGGTTTTGGGCGGGGTCGCGGGAGGGCTCCTTCTTCTCTGGACGGAGGAGCGGACGTTCCGGCAGCTCGTGCCGTTCCTCATCCTCCTCGCGTCCCTTCTCCTCGCGCTCCAGTCACCGGTCCGGGCCTGGTTGACGCGGTCGCGGAGTCGGGCCGGCGGGGCCGAAGCGGGAGTGTCGGCGGCGCCATCTCGGAGCCACTCCTCCCAATCCCTCGCCCGGTCGGTCCCGCTCATCGTCGCCGTCTTCGTCGCGGCCGGTTACGGTGGCTACTTCGGCGCGGGTCTCAGCGTGATCGTGCTCGCCGTACTCGGACTCCTCCTCGACGACTCGCTCACCCGCCTCAACGCGCTCAAGCAGGGGATCGCGTTCGCGGTCAACGTCGCGGCTGCCATCTTCTTCGTCTTCTCGGGACGCGTGCTTTGGCCGGTCGCGCTCGCGATGGCCGTGGGGGCATGGGTCGGGGGAGCCGTCGGGGGACGGATCGCGGGCAGGATCCAGCCGAGCGTCCTGCGTTGGACGGTCGTCGCGATCGGGACGATCGTGGGAGTGATCTACCTCGTCCGGTGAGCCGCGGAAACCGCCCCGCCGCGACGGCGTCGGGACGGCTCCGCTCCCGTGTCAGTTCGTGTGCGAGTTCAGTCCGTCGACGATCCGCTGCGCTTCTTCGCGCGTGAACGTCCCCGTGATCATCGCGCGACCGCTGCGGATCTCGTCCCGCACCGTGGGCGCCGAGACGACCTGTCCTTCGATCAGGATCGCGAGCTGCTCGTCGACATGATCGCGGGTGAGCTCCGCGAACGCCTTCGCTCCGCGCTTCGTGAACTGGATCAGGATCTTCGGAGCGTCCGTCTCTTCGCCCTGCGCGGGCTCGACCGGATCGAGCTTCGCGCCCTGGACGTCGATATCGGTGAGGACCGCGTCGGGAGCCAGGTAGAGGGATTCGTCGCCGCCCGCCACTCTGTGGAGTTCGTACCCGTCGCGGGGCGTGGTGCTGGTCGCGCGGATCTCGAGCAACACGTGCGCCTCGGTGGCGCTCGCCGCCGAAGTCGCGAGCTGGATCTCGTGGCCGCTCATGACGGCGGACGTACCGCGGGTCACGAACCCAGGAGACAGGAGAACGAGAACCAGTGCGGAGGTCCCAAGCGTCCAGCGCAGTCTGCGGGACATCCGTCGGGAATGGGTGGGCTTCATGATCATGTGCAGTCTCTCCTCTATGCGATCGAGATCGTTGACTCCGCACGCCGCCGGATAGGGTTCGAGGCGACGATGCGAAAGGAAGTCGAGTGTCTTGATGAGACCTTCGGCATAGGGCCGTGGATCGGCGGCGAGGCTCTCCGCCACGGCGAGATCACAGAGCACCTCACGCGTGCGCTCCACTTCGCGCCGGATCCAGGCCGCGACGGGATACCACCAGAAGACGATGGCGACCCCGAACTCGAGCAGACGAACCCACGGATCTCCACGCCTCACATGGACCAGCTCGTGCGCGACGATCGCATCGAGCTCGGGAGCCGTCAGGCTGTCGACCAACCCCTGCGGGAGGAGGAGCAGGGAACGTGGCCCGTTCGACCAGATCATCGGCGGGATCACGGCGCCCAGCACCTTCGTCCGCGGAGGACAGGACAGCCCGACACGTCTCGCGACTCCCTCGATGCGGCGTGCGAGCTCGGGCGTCGGTTCTGCCGCGGACCGCACCATGTGCGCGAGACGAACGCTCCGCACGACACCGACGGCGAGGACGAGCAGCGCGCCGGTCGCCCAGACGAGGGCGAGCACGAGCGGCCAGCTCGGAGCGGAACTCTCGTGTCCCAGGACGGACTCGGCCGCGGTCAGCGTACCGGCCAGAGGCGACGTGACGGCATCGCCCCACGCGACCACCTTCTCCGTCGCCACGGGAAAGAGGGACGGCAGCGGCGGCGCGATCAACCGGAGAAGCGGAATCAGCCAGAGCGCGTGACGCACCCGCGGATCCCGGATCCGGCGTCCCAACGTCCACGCGAGCACGGCGAGGATCGAGGCCGCGGCCGCGTTGTAGAGCATCTGCGCGAGGAGAGGTGTCATCGCTCCTTCTCCTGATCGAGCCGGTCGACCAGCGCCCGTAGGGCCTGGATCTCCCGCTCGCCGAGGTCCGCACGTTCGACCAGATGGCTGAGGAGCGGCGCCATCGCCCCGTCGCAGAGCGACTCTGCGGTGTCGCGCAGCCGCTTCGCGATCACGTCACTCCGGGTCACCCGCGCGTGGAAGACGTTCACGCGACCCTCCTTCTTCCGCTTCACGTGCCCCTTGTCCTCCAACCGCCCGAGCAGGCTCTGGACCGTCGCGTACTGGGCGTGGGTCCCGTCCGGATAGAGTTGATCGGTCAGCTCCCGGATCGTCGTGGGCCCCTGTTCCCAGAGCCGCTTCAGGATCTCGAGCTCCGCCGACGTGATGTCCTGTGGCACCCAAGGCATGCGTCTCTCCTCTTCAAGGCAAGCTGCCTGAGATAGAAAGTAAGACAAGCCGCCTTAGATGTCCACGAGAATCTCAGTCGGAGGCGATCCGTTCGTTCCGTTCGATCCGGCGAAGCTGGACGGACCGGGACGTCGTGTCCTTCCCGCGGACCTCGTTCCGGACGGCCCGGGCCGTCCACGGCAGGAGATACCGCATCCCCCACGACAGCTCGCCCGCGAGGAACGCCGGGAACGACGGCCGCGAGGGCGGAACGAGCCCGCGACTCCACGAGTCATCCGATCCCGTAAGCCCCAGCGCGTGCGCGAGAGCGGCCGCGATCCTAAGGTGCCCTTCCGAGTTCGCGTGGATCCGGTCCTCGTGCCAGAGGGCCGGATGGACGGCGACCGGAATGGACGCGAGATCGAGCGCCGTCGCGCCGGTCTCCGAGGAGACCCGGAGCACGATGGAGTTGAGCGCGCGGATGCGGCCGGCGAGAACCCGCGCGACCGGCATGATCGGGGTGAGGTCCGGAAGGGTGAACGTGAGGATCCGCGAGACACCGGCGCGGAACAGCTCCTCGTGCATGTGACGAACGTCGGCCTCGATCGACAACGGATCGAACCGCCGGTTGATCACGTCGTTCGTTCCCGAGAAGAGAGTGACGAGATCCGGTTCGAGCGTGCACGCCGCGGCGAGCTGACGGTCCCGAATCTCCCGGGTCGTGAGACCGTGCACGCCGAGGTTCGCGTAGAGGAGTTCTCCCTGAACGTCGGCGATCTTCCGCGCGAGACGACGGGACCAACCGACGAGACGGCCCGACTCGTCCCGGTCGATCCAGCCTTCGGTCGAGCTGTCACCGATCGCGACGTAGCGACGATAGAGGTTGGGATGGGATCCAGGCGCGGGCATGACAGGCAGGATAGCGTCATCCCATGTCGGGTTCGAATCCAACCTGGAGGTAGCGACTAGTCACGCCCGGAGGAGTCTTCCGGTCCCGGCGCCGGGGGCCCTGCGGCCACGCGCCGAAGAGCGTTCTGCACGGCGACCCGGACGGGTTCCATAGAGTCTGCGGCCAGCGGCTGCAGCAGCGACTCGGCCCGCGGCGCAAACATCTCGGCGTTCGCTACGGCCCACACTGCGCTTCGGCGGACACGCCAGTCGGAGTCGGCCAACGCGGCCAGCACGATCGGGTGGACGGTTTCGTCCAGGTCGGCCAGCGAGCCCGCACACTTCGCGGCTTCCGCACGGAGGGAGCCGTCCTCCGAATCCATCGCCATTCGAAGCGCTCTCCGGGCGGCCGGCCACAACGTGCTGTCGGAGTTACCCGGCCCGTTCGAACCACCCGGTTCGCTTCCGGAGGCGAGTCCCGAGAGACGATCAGGATCGGTCAGGACACCCAGTGCCGTACGGCTCGGCGAATCGAGCCCCGGATCGACCTGCTCCATCAACGCATCCAATGCACGGTCATCCGGGAGGAAGGCCCCGAGAGCGCCAATCGATTTGGCCCTCACGGAAACGTCCTCGTCCCAAGCAGCCATCGTGAGCGCGGGTATCAGGCGATCCGCAACGTCCGGTGAGCTGAACTTCCCGGCCGCGTAGGCGGAAACGAATCGCACTTCCGACGACGGGTCCTCCAATCCGGCCAGGATGATCGGCACCAGACCGGGCACGTCCGGGCTGCACCGGCAAAGCGCCCTCAGGGCTTCGGCCCGGACGTTCGCGTCCGTGTCCGCCGTCGCTGCCACCAGATCGGAAGCGAGGTCACAGATGGGACGCCCCGACTCCACCAGGGCATGCAGCGCGCCCGCACGGACGTCGGGCGAATCATCCGCCAGGAGTTCGCGCGCGTCCGCCAGTACCTCCGCGTCACCGAGCCTGGAGTGGAGAATCGCCGAGATCGCCTCGACCCGAAGCCATGGGTCGTCGTCCCGGAGTGCGTCCGCAAGGACACCCCTCGCGATGCCGGCATCGACAGCCAGCCTACGGAGCGCGCGAACGAGAGCGCGTCGGTCCTCCCCGCCCGCGCGAGGGAACGCCGCAACGAGCAGCGGGACCGAGACGTCGGAGTATTCCGGCCGGGAACCGAGAAGCCACGCCGTGTCCCTGAGATCCTGCCCTGATTCGGAAGGGAAGAGGTGGAGCAGATGGTCGACGATGAAGCTGTCGACCACGGAAGGCGTCGGGTCGGGCGGCAGTAGCGCCAGCTCCACGAGATCTTCCACCCCATCTTCGAGAGCGCTGCTCCGGGTACAGAGCCCCGTCGTGGTGATGCCTTCGATCGTCCTCGCGTAGACCAGGTGCATCTCTTCGAGGCCGAACGCGTACCCGCAGGCCGCTCCATCACACGCAGTCTCGACCACCACGGTGTCCGGTAGCACGCCTTTCCAGACCTGGTCGACCACGATCCGATATGCACAGTCACACGAGCTTCGCATCGCCCGCTTTGCCGGTGTGTCTGTAGGAGAGCCGGGAGCCGGCGTGAACCGTTCGATGACCAGGCCTGTGAAGACGGCGTCTGATTCCGCTACCGCGACGAGCGTGCGGGGCGACGGGAGACAGCTGCAGGCGAGACAGTCTGCACCCACCGACGGAAGGAGCAGGGACACGGCGGCAGGAAGGACCGGCAGAATCCGGGCGAGGCGGCACCCCGGGTCAAACCGTACGGGGGTCATGGGCCGGCGGCCCGCGAGAGACTGCATACCGATCATCCTGTCCCCCACCCGGTAGGATCCCGAACGGCCCCGGTACACGCGATCCTACATGTTCCCGTGGTCCGGTGGTTGCATTTTTACGGCGAAACCGTTAATTTGCGTCTCAAAATGACGAAACACCCGCGATTCTTCGACGCCCCTGCCGGCAGCTTCTTCCTCTTCGGCCCTCGCGGGACCGGGAAAACTTCATGGGTCCGTTCACGTTATCCGGACGCCCGGTTCGTCGACCTCCTCGATCCGGCGAGCCGGAGGAACTATGCCGCCCGCCCGGAAAGGCTGGAGGAAGTGCTATCTGCGGAAGCAGGGCCACGGACTGTCGTGATCGACGAGGCGCAGCTGGTGCCGGAACTCCTCCGGGTGGTTCACCGACTGATCGAGGAGAAGCGGGGCCTCCGGTTCGTTCTCCTCGGGTCGAGTGCCCGTAAGCTGCGGCGGCAGGGAGTCGACCTCCTGGCGGGCCGCGCCGCGGAACGTTCGCTCCACCCCTTCCTCGCAGCGGAAATGGGATCCGACTTCCGGCTCGATGAGGCTCTGAGCCACGGGATGGTCCCGCTCGTGGTCGATGCACCAGAGCCGGGAGAGGTTCTTCGCAGTTACGTCTCGCTCTACGTGGACCAGGAGGTTCGAACCGAGGGCTGGGTTCGGGACGTCGGAAGTTTCTCTCGATTCCTCGAAGCCGTCTCCTTTTCCCACGGCGCTCCGATCAACCTCTCGTCGGTAGCCCGCGAATGCGAGGTGCGCAGAAGCACGGTCGCAGGGTATCTCGAAGTCTTGGTGGACATGTTGTTGGCCTTTCAGCTCCCTGTCTTCTCGCGGCGAGCGGGCCGTTCGACGGTCTCCCATCCGAAGTTCTACTTCTTCGATGCCGGCGTCTACCGATCGCTTCGTCCGAGGGGGCCGCTCGATCGACCGGAGGAGATCGAGGGAGCAACCCTGGAAGGCCTGGTCGCACAGCACCTACGGGCTTGGAACGCCTACCGGGGGGAACGAAACCAGCTCTCCTACTGGCGGACGCGAAGCGGAAGCGAGGTCGATCTGGTCATCTACGGCGAGGACGGATTCTTCGCAGTGGAGGTGAAGAACAGCACGATCCTCCATCCGGCCGACCTACGCGGACTCAAGTCGTTCGGAGACGACTATCCTGAAGCCCAACGTATGCTGCTCTACCGGGGAACGGAGACACGGGACGTCGATGGGATCCGCTGCGTTCCCTGCGAGGTGTTCCTACGCGCACTGTCGCCAGAAGTGGGGCATCTCCACGCCCTGACCTGAGAGATCCCGTGCAACTCTCCGAGTTCACTCCCCCACCGGCACGATCCGCACCGCTGTCCCGCCACCGGGAGCCAGATCCAGGCGCATCACCGTCCCGGACGTGACTCGTACCCGCGTGATCCGCACGTCCTCGGGGTTCGTCTTCCAGTCCGCACGCGGACCGTCCGCGTAGACATACGCAACGTACTCCCGCTCCGCGTCCAGGATGTCCAGTGGCACGAGCAGGGTCCGCGCCGACTCGTTCGTGATGCTGCCGAGGTACCACGCGTCCCCGCCGCGGTCCTTCCGCGCGATCGTCACGTACTCTCCGATCGCACCGCCCAGAACGCGCGTTTCCTCCCAATCGACCGGAACGTCCTGGATGAACCCGAACGCGGGGTTTCCGGCGTAGTGCTCGGGAAGGTCCGTCACCATCTGGAGTGGACTGTGGATGACGACGTAGAGAGCGAGCTGCTTCGCCACCGTGGTCGGGACGCGGTTGTCCGGCTTCCAGGGCTCGATCCGCGTATTGAAGATGCCGGGCGTGAAGTCCATCGGGCCGGAGAGGAGCCGGGTGAAGGGAAGGATCGTCGTGTGGGCGGGGCCGTTCCCTTCGCTCCACGCGTTGTACTCCTGTCCACGCGCACCCTCTCGCGTCATCATGTTCGGCCAGGTGCGCCGGATCCCGGTGTCCTTGATCGGCTCGTGCACGTCGACCATGATGTGGTGCTTCGCAGCGAGCTCGACCGCTTTCCGGAAGTGACGCACCATGTACTGCCCGTGCTGCCACTCCTTCGCGACCATGTTCCCCTGGTCGTCGTAGCGACGGATGCCCTGGCCGTGATTGACGTACCCGGTCTTGATCGCGCGGACGCCCAATCGCTCGAACTGGGACAGCGCCAGTTCCATCCGTTGCTCGAATCCGTGGACGTCGCCTCCCGTCTCGAGGTGGCCGACGAGGGTGACGCCCTTCTTCTTCGCGTATTTTGCGAGCGCCGGGAGGTCGTAGTCCGGAGTCGGCGTGGTGAAGTCGAAGACGGACTCGTTGAGCCAGCCCTGATCCCAACCGGTGTTCCATCCTTCGACGAGGACGCCCTGGAACCCGTTCTCGGCGGCGAAATCGATGTACCGTTTCGTGTTCTCCGTCGTCGCGCCGTGGGTCGGGCCGGTCTTCCAGGTCTCCTTGCCGATGTGGAGGGACCACCAGATGCCCGCGTACTTCCCGGGAGTGATCCACGAGGTGTCCTCGATCCGGCTCGGCTCGTTGAGCGCGAGGATGAGCGGGGACTCGATGAGGTCACCGGGTCGCTCGCCGATCTGGATCGTGCGCCACGGAGTCTGGAACGGCGCCGTCGCCTTCACCTTCGTCCCGTCGGACCACGGGACGAGATCCGCCTCGAGGACAGAGCCGGGATGGGCGATCAGGGTCATCGAGGCGTAGTCGGTGAGCGCCGCTTCGTGGAGGCTGACGTAGAGGCCGTCCTCCGTCTCGAGAGTGAGCGGTGTGTGGACGGCGCGGACGCCGCGGTTCGCGGTGAGTTCGCTGAGACGGGAGCGTTCGTAGAGGTACTCGTACCGGTTCCCGGCGTAGGCCGGGATCCACCAGGCGGCGGGATCGCCGGGAAACCGGAACTCGGTGAGTTCGTCGAGGATCGTGAAGTCCCGGAGGCCGGGCTGTTCCGGCCAGAGGAAGCGGTACCCGAGCCCGTCGCCAAAGACGCGGACCTCGAGCGTCATGTTCCGGCTGTCCTGGGCGACGAAATCCACGTCGAGTTCGTTGTAGGACGCCCGAACGTACCGAACCTCGCCCCACGGCTGCTCCCACTCCTCCACTCCAGTGTGGGCTCGGTGACCGGCGATGCGAAGACCTTCGTCGAACGTGGCCGCACCGGCGAGGACGAAGCCGAGATGGGAGGGGGCGATGACGACTCGGTCACCATGGCGCACTTCGTAGACCGGGCGTCCGTCGTCGTCCATCGCCAGGTGGAACGAGTTCTCTCCGTTCGGGGAGGTCACCTCGAGGCGGATCGGCCCTTCGGCGGCAGCGGTTCCGCCTGGTAGCGGCAGGTCTTCCGCGAGAACGGGAGTGGTCACGATGGGAAGGAAGGCAGCGGCGACCGAAAGGACGACCGACCGCACGCGAACACTGCGAGAAACGAGACGCATGGTACCTCCGGTGTACTCGGCGGACGGAGCCTAGCACAGCGGCTTCGGGAACGAACGCGCCGGACGTGATACCCTCCCAGGCGGTTCGGCGAGGCCTGGACGGGCCCGGCACTCGCACTGGTACGGGCACCTCCTCGCGAAGGGAGATCTGCGTTGAGCCCACATACCCGCGCGGTGCTTTCGGCCGTACTCATGACCGTGCTCTCGTTGTTCCTCCCGCGGCTCTGTGGCGCCACCGAAGTGAACTTCCGATTCGTCCCGGGCGACGGAGTGCTCTCCGTGACGGTCGCCGGCTACTTCAACGAGTGGAACGCCAGCGCGACGCCGCTCGAGGACGGGAACGGCGACGGCGTCTGGGAAGTGGCCGTGGACCTCGCCCCCGGGCGCCATCCCTACAAGTTCGTGGTGGACGGTTCCGAGTGGATCACGGACGGCTCGGCGCCCGAGTTCGAGGACGACGGCTTCGGCGGGAAGAACTCCGTGCTCGTCGTCGGTGACTCCCCCCTCCTCGTCGACGGCGTCCGCGCGACGATCGCGAGCGACGGGTCCGTCACTCCAGAGGAGACCGCCGTCCGGTTCCGCTTCCGTCCGGAGGAGGGCGCACGCACGGTGAGCGTCGCCGGGACGTTCAACGGATGGAGCACGACGACCACTCCGATGGAAGACCGCGACGGAGACGGCGTCTTCGAAGCCGTCTTCCGCCTCCCTCCGGGCCGCCAGGCCTACAAGTTCGTGGTCGACGGATCCACCTGGATCACGGATGGGACCGCGTCGGCCTTCGAGGACGACGGCTTCGGAGGGATGAACTCGATCGTGGAAGTGGGCACGACCCCGCTCGTCGTCGGGGAGGCGGCTCCGGGCGATTCCGACGCCTCGCGAACCATCGGCCCCGTCGTCACCTTCCGCTTCGCGCCCAAGCGACGGGTCAACGCGATATCCGTCGCCGGATCGTTCAACGAATGGAACGCCGCCGCCCATCCTCTCTCGGATGGTGACGGAGACGGAGTCTGGGAGGCTCGGTTCCGTCTCGCCGCGGGCGAGTACGCGTACGAGTTCGTCATCGACGGGGACGAGTGGGTCACGGACCCGTGTGCCCGAACGCGGCGCGACGATGGTTTCGGTGGGTTCGCGGGACTGGCCGTCGTAGGTGGCGAGGATTCCATCGTCGGCTGCCGGTGAGAGTTGACGGGGCCATCGCGGTGACCCCGATCAACGGTTCCCGCCCGGGCTAGAAGAAGAGGCTCAGTCCCGCGCGGGTCCGCGTCCCCTGGAAGCTGCGATAGACCGTACCGGTGGACTTGTTCGTGTCCCGCTCGTAGTAGCCGAGCTGCGCGAACAACCAGACCGGGGAGAGCACGCGCACCCGACCGCCGCCTGCGATCTCCTGAGTGCGGTACTTGAGGTTCCCGTTGTCGCCCTGGATCAGGTCGTAGTCCCGCCAGGCCCGAGTTCCCTCGACCCTGAGCTCGACCCCCTGACGGAGATCCATCGAGAGCTCGGCGCGGAACTCCTCGGTCCTGCGGCTTTCGTAGTTGCGGAAGAGGTCTTCCTTGGTGTCCCAGGTGTATCCGAGCTCGAGGTCCAGTATCGATGTGAGGCGGGAGTCGAGCGAGATCTCGAACTCTTCGTACCGGTGCTTCTCCATCGGATTGTCCGGAAGTTCGCGGCCGCTTTCGATCGAGGCAGGCTCGTCCGCGTAGTTCCGCTGACCCGTCGTGTAGCTGAGCTTGACCCAACGCCCCGAGGCAGGACGGAACCGATACGAGGCCGTCGCCAGCCACTGGGTCCAGTCGATCGAGTTCATCCCTTCGGTTTCGTCGTAGTTCTTCTTCGTCGCCTCGGCCCCGACCCGAATCCTGTGCAGACGCGTCGGTGACCATTCGACGACGGTCTCGGCCGCATAGCGCCAGTACTCGTAGGTCCGCGCGTAGTCCAACCCCTCGACGTTCGCCGAGGCGTCGTTCTGGTGACTGAGATCGAAGTCGAGTTCGAGGTCGAGCCCGTCCAGGATCTCGCGGTCGAACCAGTTGCTCGAAGAGAAGTAGGCCGTATCGATGATCGGCTCATCCGGAAAGCGCTCCTGCTTCCACTTCACCGTGTTCAGCATCCGGGTCCCGCTGAACCTGGTGTCCCCGCGGAGATACGCCCAGTTCCCCCAACTCGCCGCCGTCGCCTCGAGTTCGTCGGGGCTGTGGAACACGTTGTCGTCATCGCTCCAGTAGGTGCTGATGCCACTCAGCACCGAGAATCCGTGCGCCGCCGCGTCGTGACGCTTCTCGCTCAGGATCTCGGTGGGAACGGAGAAGCCGACATCGCCGATCGACTCTTCCTCGTCGTCCTCGATCCCGGCCTGGGCGTCGATCCCGACCGAGAGGAGGAGCGACGAGACTCCGACCGCGAGCATCCAGGCCGTCCTGCGGCACGGGAGGAACGGAACGGCCGTCATCGATGGTTTCGCCCGCAGGGAGCCGTGGGGTTCATTGAGGTTCGTACACATCGCCGTTCTTCCTCGGGGGTTCGTCGGCCCCATCCCACCTACGGGGCGGGGCCGATCGAGATCAGTTCGCGATCACTACCTTGCGTGAGTTCACCGAGCCCCCGGTCGCCGCGCGGACGAAGTAGGCTCCTCTGGAGAGTCCGGAAGCGTCGAACTCGATCGAGCCGACACCGTCCCCGTTCGCACTCGCGACCTCGCTCCAGTGCACCCGACCCGCCACGTCGATCAGAGTCAGCTCCACGGGCGCGCCGACTGGTGCGGAGAACTCGATCCTTCCATAACGGCTGACGGGATTCGGGCTCACGGTGATACCGAAATCAGCGTGCGCGACGAGATCACCGACCGAGGAGGTGCCCACCCCGAAGGAGAACATCTGCCCGAAGATCTCGAACTCGTCCGCGCCGAAGACGCCGTTGTCGTCGTCACCGCGCCACAGGACGATCATGAGGTCGCCCCCCGCCGCCGACACCTTGGGATCGGTGGCATCGGAAAGAGGATCGCCGTCCACGCCCATGTCGCTCAGACGGAAGTCGTTGTCCCCGACCTCGGCTCCGGTCGCACCGACCAGCCGCTGCGCCCAGATCTCGGTCTCGCCATTGACGTAGGGTGCGGTGTCATCGTCGCCTTCCCAGACGACCAGGTATTCGTCGGCACTGACGTTGTAGCTCACGCTGGGAGCCTGGGCGTCGTAGAGAGAACTCAGATTGGGGCCCATGTCGCTGATCCGGAAGTCGTCGACTCCCACCTGGACACCCGCACTCGAGAGACGCTGGCCGAAGATCTCCTTCTCTCCCGGCGCGAGCTGGGCCCCGATGTCCTCGCCGTCCCAGACCACGAGATACTCGTCCGCCGTGCTGTTGTAGGCGATGGCGGGGTTGAACGCATCGTAGGTGTCGTCCCCGTCGTTCCCGGCCGTGCTGATCCGGAAGTCGTTCGTTCCGACCTCGGCGCCCGTGTTCGTCAGGCGCTGGCCGTAGATCTCGAACTCTCCGGCGACGAGGACGCCGGCGTTGTCTTCACCCGCCCACACGACGAGGAACTCGTTCTGGACGGAGTTCCAGGCCGCCGCGGGCAGAACGGCCGAGTAGTCCGCGATGCCGTTCGGACCCATGTCACTGAGGCGGAAGTCGTTCGTTCCCACCGCGGCGCCCGTCCCTCCGGCGATGCGCTGGCCGTAGATCTCGAACTCGCCTTCGATCGCGTCGTCACCCTGCCAGACCACGAGGTACTCGTTGTTCGTCGCGTTGAACGCGACCGAAGGGTTGAGTCCGGCGAAGAGCGCGTTGCCGTCCGTGCCCATGTCACTGATCCGGAAGTCGTTCGTACCGATCTCGGCTCCGGTCGCACCGTCCAGCCGCTGACCGAAGATCTCGAACTCGCCCGCGACGAGCGCGCCGACGTTGTCCTCACCGGACCAGACGACGAGGTATTCGTGAGAGACACGGTTGTAGACGACCACCGGCTTCTGCGCGTCCCAGGCAGGATCTCCGTCCGGGCCGGCGTCGCTGATCCGGAAGTCGTTCGTACCGACCTCGGTCCCCGTGGTCGCGTCGATCCTCTGTCCGAAGATCTCGGTCTCGCCGTCGACGAGGGTCCCTACGTTGTCGTCACCTTCCCATACGACGAGGTACTCGTTCGCGTCCGGGTTGTAGGCAACGTCGGGCTGCCGGGCGTCCCAGTCGATGTCGCCGTCGACCCCCATGTCGCTCATCCGGAAGTCATTGGTCCCGATCTCGTTGCCGTCGTCCCGGAGACGCTGGCCGTAGACTTCGTGTTCGCCCTCGGCGAGACCGTTCAGATCCGTGTCCGCGTCCCACGCGACGAGGAACTCGAAGCTGCCGTTCGTACGTACGGCCACGTCGGGGCGAGTCGCGCCCACCGTGGTGAGGCCGGGCGTGCCAACGTCGGTCAAGACGAAGTCGTTCGTGCCGACCTCGGCACCGGTCGCCGCGTCGATGATCTGGCCAAAGATCTCGAACTCACCATCGTCGAGGCCACCGCCCTTGTCGTCGCCTTCCCAGACCACGAGGAACTCGCCGGCGTCCGGGTTGTAGCCGACCGCGGGCGCGGTAGCGTCGAAGAGCGGGTCGCCGTCGGGGCCCATGTCGGTGATCCGGAAGTCATTCGTCCCGACCTGTCCACCGGTCGTGGCGTCGAGGAGCTGTCCGTAGATCTCGCGCTCGCCCTCGACGACACCACCCAGGTTGTCGTCAGCAGACCAGACGACCAGATACCGGTTCTCGGCGGCGGCGTAGGCGACATCGGGCTCCTGCGCGTCGTAGGCGCTGGATCCGTCCGGCCCCATGTCACTGATCCGGAAGTCGTTCGTGCCGATCTGGGCGCCCGTGGAGGCCGTGATCCGCTGTCCGTAGATCTCGAACTCACCGTTCACGAGCGTGCCCGAGTTGTCGTCGCCTTCCCAGACGACCAGATACTCACCCCGTGGGGCTGCATAGACGACCGCGGGCGCGAGGGCGTCGAAGAGGGGGTCGCCATCCGTGCCCATGTCGCTGATCCGGAAGTCGTTCGTGCCGACGGAGACTCCTGTCGATCCGGCGAGCCGCTGTCCGAAGATCTCCGACTCCTCGTTCGTAACGTCGTCACCGGTCCAGACGACGAGGTACTCGTTGTTCGTGGAGTTGAACGCCACGGCCGGATCGGCCGCATCGAAGAGGGCGTCGCCATCGGCGCCCATGTCACTGATCCGGAAGTCGTTCGTGCCGAGCTCGGCGCCGGTCGCACCCGCGAGCCGCTGTCCGAAGATCTCGGTTTCTCCGTCGACCAGGCCCCCCGTCGCGTCGTCCCCGGCCCAGACGACCAGGTACTCGTTGATGGAGCTGTTCCAGGCGACGGCCGGAGAGAGGGCGTCCGCCGTTCCGTCCCCGTTCGCACCCATGTCGCTGATCCGGAAGTCGTTCGTACCGAGAGCAGCGCCGCTGGCCGCGTCGATCCGCTGCCCGAAGATCTCGAACTCACCGTCGACCAAGGTGCCGGTGTTGTCATCCCCGGCCCAGACGACCAGGTACTGGTTGTTCGTTGCGTTGTAGGCGACGGCGCACTCCTGGGCGTCCCAGTTGAAATCGCCATCGGTTCCCATGTCGCTCACGCGGAAGTCGTTCGTCCCGATCTCGGGATCCACCGTGACCGGGTAGGCCGCGGACGCGAGGTCCTCGCCCGAGATCACGATGCGCGTCGAAGTGCCGCTCACCGACATCGCCGCGCCCAGTGCGCGACCGTCCGCGCCATACACGTACACGTCGCCAAGGGTGACTTCGCCGTCGTCGTTCCGCCAGGCCCACCCATCGGACGTGCGGTGGAGGGTTCCGTCACACTCGACCCGTCCCTCGATCACGAGGTCGTCTTCGCTCCGTTCGATCCGGCTTCCGGTCGAACCCGCGGCGCGGCTCCAGAGCGGCGCCTCGATGAGGAACCGCTGTTCCACACCGTACGTGCCGAGCACGTAGACCTCATCGACCGGTCCGCGCTCGTAGGCGATCTCCGTCAGTCCGGTCCGTTCGGGGAGGACCGCCTCGCCGGAACCGTCGGCCCCGTTGTCGGCGTCGCGAGCGGATCCCGTACGGGTGCTCCCGACCTCACGGCCAAGTGCGGTTCCGCCGTTGCCTTCCACGTTCGTCAGGCTCCAGGTCCATTGCGGGCCGCGGTTCGGAGTGACACGCACGCCGGAGGAGTCGAACGTGATCATGTGATCCCGATGCGCGATGGACAGCCCGTCCGTGGTGACGGAGACACTGTTCAGCGCGAGCACCGCGGCCTGCTCCGGCGAGATCGTCGCCTGGAGAGCTGCCGGGACACCGGAGTCGGTGAGAGTGGCCGAAGCGCAGACGCTCGGGGCAACCCCGAGAACACTGCCGACGACGAACAGAGCGGGAATCAAGTGAGTCTGGGCGAACATCTCCTATGTCTCCTCAGGCGACCTGGTCGGGACCGACCGTGGTCGGGATGCTGACGTTGTCGTCGTTGGCTGATGTGGGGGCCGCGAGCGATTCCGTGGAGACGGTTGCGCCCTGGGGGATCGAGTCTGCTTCCGTGGCATTCCGAGACTGCGTGGCCGGGACCGTACTCACGCCGCCGTTCTCGCGGGGAGCCGGGCATCCGAAGTAGCGCTCGTGCGCCACGTCGACGATCCGGTTGACGAGGGCCGGGAACGAGTAGCCGGCGGTCCGGGCCGCGAGGACGTAGGCACCGCCCTGGCCCAGCGACGCCATCGAGTTGATCTCGAGGACGAACGGACGACCGTTCTCGTCGATCCGGATGTCGATGCGCGCGTAGTCGCGGCAGCCACAGGCCCGCCAGACCCGCCGGGCGATGTCGTCGAGCTCCAGCTTCAACGGTTCGTCGAGCGGCGCGGGACAGATCCGATCGGGCTCGTCCTCGGTCTTGTGGAACTTGTCGGGCTTGGTCAGGATCTTCACGGCGCGGCCGCGGAAGTCGAGCTCCACCGGCGGAAGGATCTCCGGGTCCCCGTTGCCGAGGATCCCGATCGCGACCTCGCGACCGTCGATGTACTCCTCGACCAGCGCGTCCTGAGTGAACTCACCGACGATGTGCTCGACAGCCGTGGCCAGCTCCGCCCGGTCGTGCACCAGTGCCAACCCCAGGCTCGTGGACTCGTGACGCGGCTTGACGATGAGCGGAAACCGGAGCGTCGCATCGAAGTCGTCCATGGTCCACATGGAGCAGAAGCGCGGCGTCGGAACCCCGGCCGACTGGATGGCCAGCTTGGTCGTGATCTTGTCGAGGCAGATGCCGTGAGCGCGCGGCGTCGATCCCGTGTAGGGCACGCCCGCCATCTCCAGCATGCCCGGAACGTGGAGGTAGCGGCCCTCTCCCTGTACGCCGTAGGACATGTTGAATACGAGTCCCGTCGGCTGTGCGGTCACGGGATCCGCCGGCATGAACTTCGCGAGTTCGGCGAGAAGGGTCATGTCGCCCTCCATCACCTTGACTTCGTGTCCCTCGGACCGCAGCGAGTCCATGACGGACTGCACGGAAGACCGCCCATACGTTTCCTTGGTCGGCGATCCGAACCGAGCGAGCACGCCCTCGTTCTTCCGATTCCTCACGACGGCGATCTTCATCTTCGTTTCACTCCTCGTCTCGGGGGTGAGCCCCGCGGGGCCTGGTTCATCGGTTCGTGCAGCCGCCGCTTCGAGATCGGGAACCGGTTCCACGACCGTCGGAGCCTTGGGGAACTGGGAGGACGCGGCCGCCAGGCCGGCCCTACCCGCCTTGCTCTTCCTCCCCTTCTTCTTCCGCTTCTTCGGAAGCGGCGGATTGAGGAAGGCGAGCGCCCGGAACCCGAGGAAGTACGAGATGAGGATCATTCCCCCGATCTCGGCCAACAGGAGTTCCGGATAGTGGACGACGAGGCTCAGCACGGTCGGAACCCGCGCGAGCGCCGTGATCAGGACGGCGACGAGCGCGGTCATGCTTCCGCGCCAGAGCGCCGACCGCTTCCCTTCGCGACGGAGCGTGCGTGCGAAGCCGTCAGCGGTGAGTGCGAGTACGACGATCGGGAAGTACGCGGCCCGTCCGAGCGACTCGAGCCCGAGAGCACGGGCGAAAACGAGCGTCATCATGATGATGGCCGCGACGGTACTGAGCGTGACCGAAAGCCGGGAGAAGTAGGGCAGCCGCAGCTTCCTGATGACCGGACGCGCGGCCACGATCACCGCGATGACGAGGCCGAGGAAGAAGATCCCGAGCGGAATGCCGGTGACCTGGAACGCCATCGCGAGGAGCACCGAACGGAACGGACCGAGCACCCGGATACCGAGGGCGATCCGGAAGAAGACCACGATCGCGGCGCCGAGCGGCACGAGAAGGACGTTGCCGACCCTTCCCCGGATCTCGTCGCCCGTACCGGCGAGTGAGAGGAGCTCCCGAAGCGGCTCCGCGATCGCCCAGGGCGAGTGCTTGAGTGCGATGATGACGAGCGGGATGCCGATGGTGAGGACGAGCGTCCAGACCCGCACCTTCGTCATCCGCTTGCGACGCCAACGGATCTTGGGCGCCGTTGCGTTCGTTGCTCGATCAGAAGCCACTGGCGGTGCCCTCCCTCCGTGGATCGGCCGCGCCGACCCAACCGTCCTGGGAGGAAGCGATCGCCTGGACCGCACCCATCGAGTAGCTCCGCTCCGCCTTGATCCGGGCCGGACGGAACCTCGCTTCGAGCCGGGTCAGGAGCTCCGGCGTCGCCGCGCGCTTCTCCACCATCGGCCGTCCGCTCAACGTCGCGTGCACGCGCGGTGCATCGAGCGCATCGAAGAGGGACATTCCGCGGTCCAGAACGTTCGTGATCGTGTGGAGGATCGAAGAGGTGATCCGCCGGCTCCCGGCCGACCCGACGATCAGGACGGGACGCCGGTCCGCTCCGTCACCCTCGAACACGATCGTGGGCGCGGCGTTCGACTGCGGCATTGCGTTCCGACGGAGCCGCGAGGGGTGACGGTAGCGAGGGCAGGTCGTCAGATAGTTGTTGTAGAAGAACCCGAGCCGCTCGTTCATCACCTTGGCCCCGAAGAGCGACTGGATCGACTGCGTGAGCGAGACGACCATTCCGTCTCCGTCCACGACGCAGAGGTGGGTCGTGTCTCCCGGCCCTTCCGACGCACGAACGACCGGGACGGCGCGCTGCCGGATCTTGTCGGCCACTTCCTCTGCACGCGCTTCGCTGAGGAGCCAGTTCATCATCGAACCGGAGATCTTGTCCGGGTGGACCGGCCAGTCGGAGCGCTCGCGGAAGATGGCCTGGACGATGGCCGCCATCCCTTCGTGCCACTCGTCATCCGCGGCTCCGCCGTCGAGGCCCAGCGCCTCCACGACCTTCAGACCCAGGAGGAGCTGGAGGCCCCCACCGGGAGGAGGCGTACTCGAGACGGTTCGGCCCCGGTACTGGATCTCGACCGGCTTCCGAAAGACGGGGAGGCCGAGTTCCGCCAGGTCGTGGGCGTCGATCAGTCCACCATGCATGGCGTGGTCGTCCACGATGTCTCGCGCGATCCCACCACGATAGAAGTCGTCGATGCCGTGCTGCTGGAGACGACGGAGCGTCTCGGCCAGCTCGGGCTGACGCAGCACCTGACGACGCTTGGGTGGGCGCCCGCCGGGAAGGAACGTGCGGGCCGTCGCCTCGGAGGCGGAGAGTGATCGCTCGCACCACTGGATGTGTCGACGAAGGAGCTTGCTCACGGGGATGCCTTCTTCCGCGAGCTGAACCGAGGGCGCGAGCGTCTCGGCGAGAGGCAGACGGCCGAACTTCGCGTGCGCGGCCCCCACCGTCGCAGGCATCGAAGGAATCGTGCAGG
Source organism: Candidatus Eiseniibacteriota bacterium (assembly GCA_041390305.1). GTDB lineage: Bacteria > Eisenbacteria > RBG-16-71-46 > CAIMUX01 > CAIMUX01 > JACKCR01. The sequence goes on along the minus strand of JAWKQE010000038.1, from coordinate 17,576 downwards.
CACGGAACCCCTTCCGCTGCTGCGCACGGTCGACCTGCTTCCTCGTGAGTCCCTGCGGGCCGTGGCTGTGGCCATCCAGAACGACGTCGCCGAGCGTGGGTGAGTGCACCATCAGGATGGCCTGACCACCCAGACCCGAGCCGCTCGGCTCACACACGGACAGCGCCCACGCGGCGGCAACCGCGGCATCTACCGCGTTGCCACCGCGGCCCAGGATGTCGACCGCGATGTCCGTCGCTGCCGGGAACGCCGTCGCCACCATGGCGGAGCGTCCGGTAGCCCACTTCGCCGGGGCGAGCAGAGCGGTATGAGACTCCACGATCGACATCTCGTTCCTCACTTGGCTGGTACGCGAGGGTTCCTACGCGTGAGCAATCAGACCAACGGACGGCTGCGGAGGTATGATCATGCGAGACTCCCGGCGCTTCAGATCGACGGGGCGTAGCCCATCGAACCAGAACGCGTCGTCATCCCGATGGCAGACCATCACCCGTCCCTCGTCGGCGGGGCTCTTGGCCCGGTGGTAGCGCAGGTAGATGAAGTCGTCGTCGACTCCCAGAACCTCGATCTTTCCGGTGGCATGGGACATGCAGTACCGCGTCCGGCGCGAAAGCCCCGACACCCGGCTCATGGCCTCGGAGAAGATCTGCCACCCACGGACGAGCGGCATCTCATAGGCGGCGTTCCCCGCGGTCGGACGACACTGGAAGAGGTAGTACTGAGGCGCGCCGAGATTCGTCATCGTCGTGACGAGTTCCGCCAGGACGTCCGGATCGTCGTTGATGCCGCGGATGATCGGACACTGGTTCACGACGCGAGCGTGGTTCTCGCGGGCGCAGATGATTCCCTCCCGAGCCTGGGGCGTCAGCTCCCGCGGATGATCGAAGTGCGCCATCAGGTAGATCGAACGCTGATCGGTCGAGAACTCGCGGAACATCGCCTGGAGGGCCGGATCGTCGAGGAGGCGGTGCGGATTGAACGCCGGCATCTTCGATCCGATTCGGATCGTCTTGATGTGCGGCATCGCAGCGAACTTCTCGACGATCGCGCGGAGCTTGGGCGTGCTCATGATCATCGGATCGCCCCCGGTGAGGAGGACGTCCGAGATCTCCGGATGCTGCCCGATGTACTCGAACGCGGGACGGAGATCGTGGATCGCTTCGTCGTTCTCGTCCATGAAGAGGCGCTTGCGGAAGCAGTAGCGGCAGTACGCGCCGCAGACGCTGTTCACGAGGACGAGGGCGGTGTCGCGGTACTTGTGCTGGACACCCTGCACGACCGTGTTCGCGGCCTCGTTACTGGCGTCGAGCTGACCGAAGTCGGCCAGTTCTTCCTTCCGCGGAATGACGAGCTGGCGGATCGGGTCGTCCGGATCGTTCCAGTCGATGAGGTCCAGGTAGTAGTCGTTGGCCCGGAAGACGAACCGCTTGCTCACCTCGGAGAGGGTGGCGGCGACATCGGCCGGAATGCCCTTCACCTTGTCCGCGGAGCGGACGTAACGAACGTGTCGGGGTGCGGGGTTCGTGGACTCGGAAGGCGGCGCCAAGGTCGGAATGGCTCCGTTGGTGGAGGACACTTCAGTCGGGATCGCTCCGGTCTGCGGTGCGTTTCCTAGGGTGGACACTTCGTCTCCTAACCTTGGGCTGGGTCCCTTCCGTCGGGTCGCGCGCCCTGTGCGAGCACCAACGGCGTCTCATTCGAGAAGAGGGGACTTCAGTTCCACTGATACGACGAAGTTGCTACGACGGCATTCAGGCGGCAGGCGTCCAAGGAGACTCTCCAGGCGGGTCAATGCCGACAAGGTAGTCGCATTTTCCTTCATGGCGGTCATTTAGCTGGCCCCCCGCCGAACAGGAATCGACGGAGAGCCCGCCCGGCGGGCCGGCCCGAGGAGGGCAAAAAACTCCAGTGGCCCCTCTCCCCGGCAACGGCTGCGCCAGAAAGGAGGGGCCACTCGGTACTTCGCGCGGGTGCGTCGAAGCGCCTAGCGAACGACGAGAACCCGAGTCGTCGTCTTCTCGTTTCCGATCCGCATCATGGCGAGGTAGCTGCCGGAAGGAAGCGTCCGTCCGGACTCGTCCTTTCCATCCCACGAAACGTATCCATCGCTCGCACCCACCGAGTGGACGCCGAGATGGCGAACGAGACGCCCCTGCAGGTCGTACACGTCGATCGCCCCATCTGCGACTGCGTCGTTCACGGAGCGGAAACGGAACTCCGTCCGGCCGTGCATCGGGTTCGGGAAGGCTGCAATCTCATAGGAGCCGAGAGCCGCGACATCACTGCTCTCGATTCCGGACGTCTGACACGCCGTGAGCGCTCCGATCTGACCGCAGCCGAGCTCCTCGTTCCCGGGGAGGAGCGGAGACGTCGCGGCCACGCAGATGTCGTCACAGGCGCCGACGTACTGGGGATCGTTCGCAGTGTTGTTGTCGGTGCCGACGCCGTAGCAGTCCGGATCGTCGATCGAGTTTCCATAGAAGTTGTTGCAGCTTCCGACGCCGCCGGCCGGACAGGACATGCCGAAACCGACGTTCTCGCTGATGTCGTTGTTGTGGAAGAGCGCCGCGTTGTTCGCCCCGCCTTCGATCCCGTTCGCATCGTTGCGGGCGACCGTGTTCGAGGTGATCTCACGGAAGATCCCTCCGATTCCGCCGCCGATGCTGGCGTGGTTGCAGACGACGACGTTCCGGCGAAGCGTCCCGTCGCAGAGAGCGAACGTGCCGATGCCGCCACCCTTACCGGAGTCGGCCCCGGGGTTCCCGACCGTGTTCTCCCAGATGATGTTGTCGGAGACGAGACCGTCGGCGGAACGGACCGCGACGCCACCGCCGAAGCCGGTGAACGTTCCCGAGGTCTGTGTGAGGGAGTTCCGGTAGATGAGGTTGTTCATCACCTGGAAGAGCACCTGGGCGTGCACGTAGACGCCTCCCCCTCCGTGTACGTAGCTCCCGACGACATGATTCTCGTAGATCCAGTTGTCACGAACGACGCCGATGCCGAGCACCGTGACGCCTCCGCCGACGAGCGGACCGGTAGATCCGAACGGCTTCGAGCCGCGGCCGCCGGTGAGCGAGAACCCGGCCAGCACCTGGTTGTTTCCGTCCATGTACGCGCAGCTTCCGCGATCGGGATTCGTCGGCTGGCTCCCGTCGATGATGGTCACCGCCGGCCCCGACTCACTGCGAACGACGATCCCCTTGCCGAGGTAGTCGAGGTTCTCGACATACGTTCCCGCGCGCACGACGACTTCGTCTCCGTTCGCGGACGCCTGGATCGCACCTTGGATCGAGGTGTAGTCGTCCGGCACCCACCGGGTCACCGCGTGCGCCGTTTGCCCGAGTCCGGACACGGCCGCCATCAGTCCCACCACGAGCGCTCCAAATGCGTACTTCGATTTCGTCATCGTTTCGATCTCCGTCGTAACAACCTCTACAGGGGTGGCGTCGTCGCGGCCTTGGCGGCGCCAGCTTCCGATGGGTAGATACCAACACGCCGGACCTGATACAGACGTCGGAACTTCACATCGTGCTACTCTCTCTCCGGCCCCCTCGCCACCGCTCCCTGACCGCGACTGGGACGACCTCTCGGAGATCCCCGCGGGCAGCACTCCGAATCGGTAGAACCAGGAGGTCGACCATGCCGCTACCGTCTGCCCGACCGCACGCTGGTGCAGATACGACCCGGCCTCGCCCACATCCTCTCCGTGTCGTACTGCTTCTCGCTCTCTCAGCGCTGGGCGCGATCCCCACTGGGCACACCTCCTCCGCAGCAGCCGGCGACATGCTTCCGCCCGAGGTCGCAGGAGAGTGGTGGAACGGATTCGGCCGTCCCGCTCTCGGACGAGGTCCGCGCTCTCGTCGACTACGAAGGTGAACTCCTGGCCTCGGGCCGGAGCTACTTCCTCGAAGGCGAGCCCTCCCGGTTCTGGTCGTCGGCTGGACTGGGACCACATGGAGTGCGTTCGGAAGTCCAGGCACGATCAGTATTCGATCGATTGGACGACCTGGAACACCTCACTGTCGGCGGCGGATCATCCGGAGTCTATTCCTACGACGTGACGGCCAGCCCAACCTCGGCGACGTGGACGGGCATGTCTACACAGTGACGACCTACGAAGGGAATCTTCGTGGTCGGCGGGTACTTCGACGAAATCGGAGGTGCCCTGCCGGCAACGTCGCGATGTTCGATGGGTCCAACTGGACGCAGATGGGGTCCGGCTTCGATCGGGATGTCTTCGCTCGAGGTGATCGATGCCGTTCTTCTACGCGGGCGGACGCTTGAGTCCGACGATGCACGTACGCGCGACATTCTTTCATCGCCTGGTGGGACGGAAGACCGCAGGAGTTGGGGAACGGCATCGCGGGGTCCTCAGCCGCAGCGCGAACGATCACGTTCTTCGACGGCATGCTCTACGTGGGCGGAAGCTTCGAAACCGCCGACGGCGCGCCGAGCCAGGGCATCGTCCGGTGGGACGGATCGAGCTGGTCCGCCGTCGGCCCCGGAGTCCATGGATCGGTCTTCGACCTCGTCGAGTTCGAAGGGAATCTCATCGTGGGCGGCCTTTTCGACGGCGTCGGCCCGGTCGCGACGAACAATCTCGCGAAGTGGAATGAAGCAGTTGGATTCCGTCGGGATCGGAGGAACGATCTCGTCTACGACCTCCACGTCCAGGATGGGATCCTGGCCGCTGGTGGCCAGTTCACGCACGCGGGAGACCGCTGGGTCAACTCCGTCGCCGTGTGGGACGGGCAGAGCTGGGGTCCACTGGGACCGGACGGGTATGGACTCGGGCGCTCGGAGGCCGCCGGCTTCGCCTTCCTACGGCAGGCGGACAGGCTCCTCGTGGGCGAACCTTCGAGCAGGCTGCGGGACAGTGGATCCCGCGCATTGCCGCGTGGACCGGCGCCGGCTGGGAACCGTTGGGTGATGGAATCGGCGCGGGAGACAACCAGCAGGTCGCGGACCTCGTCTCTTTCGAGGGCGACGTCGTCGCCGTGGGTCAGTTCGACGAAGCCGACGGGAGTCCCGCCTACTCGGTCGCTCGCTGGAACGGCAGTCAATGGAGCGCTATGGGCGCAGGGTTTCCGGGACGAAGGGTGACGGATGCGGTCGTCTTCCAGGACCAGCTCTACGTCGCCGGCTATCTGCCCGAGCACGATTACTTCGCACGTTGGGACGGCGCGGAGTGGGTGCCCGCCGTCTCCTCCGCGATGGACAGGTCGCCGCGTTTCTCGTTCAGGACGACGTTCTCTACGTGGCCGGCATGTTCACCGAGATCGACGGCGTCGCCGCGAATCGGATCGCCCGCTTCGACGGAACGACCTTCGAGCCGCTGGGAGACGGATTTCGACGAACGAGTGCTGACTCTCATCCTCTACGACGGGGAGCTTCTCGCGGAGGGGATGTTCGCGCACTCGGGTGCCACTGAGATCCACCAACTCGCGCGGTGGACCGGTGTTTCTGGGAGGAGTTCGAGGGAGGGGTGGGAGACTGGAACTCGAGTCCATCGGTATCGAGCACCACTCTGTACCGCGGCGACCTCGTCATCTCCGGTGGGTTCGGATCCGCGGGCGGAACAGAAGCGAGGCGGATCGCCCGATGGAACGGCACCGAGTGGAGTTCGTTCGGACAGGCGGGCGGAAGCCCGGCGACGGTCCACGCAGACGGCGACGACCTCTAGTGCCGGCGGCTCCTTCACGATCTTCAGTGGCGTGCCCGCGTACGGCATCGCACGGTGGCGGGACAATGAAGCGAGCGCAGTGGGGGACGAGTTCCCCGGTCCGGATGACCCGTCGATCGGCACAGTGCAGGCAAACCGTCCTACGCTCCGCCTCGGCCCGTGTCCATTCGGAGCCGAACTGCGGATCGAGATCCAGTTCGCGGACGACGCCGTGGGCGTCCCCACCTTCGGCGTTCCCGCTGTCGTGAATGGTCGCTCGGTGGATTCCTGGGCAGATCGCCATCTTCGACGTTCGGGGACGCAGGGTTTCCAGCAGGCTGTCCTGGTTCGATCGGCGACCGCGTTGCACTCGCCTGGAACGGCACGTCTATGGATGGTGAGGTCGTACCGGCTGGCATCTACTTCGTCAGGTACCGTCTCGGCGACGTGATCGCGCAAGGACGTGTCGTCCGTGAGGTGAACGGCGACGTTTGACGGCCTCTCCCCTAGCGGAGAAGCCCCGAGCGCGTCCTCCAGATCCCCGACGGACGGTCGGTCGGCCGGGGTCGACTCCCACGCGAGCCGCACGAAACCGCTCCGGTCGATCACGAAGTCACCACCGAGCTGATCGGTGCTCGGCAGCGCGCCGTCCCCCCGAGGCCCCTGGCGCAGCAAGCGACCGTCGAACAGAGCACGTGCGTAGGCAAGCACCGTCCGCGGGGAGAGGAGGGCGGGGAAGAAGACGCCTTCCCGAGCCCGTACGCCTCGTAGAGGTCACGGGTCGGGTTGAGACGAACGCCCAACCATCGGGAAACGGGTCGGCCAGTCGCGGCAGGATGTCCGCAGACTCGAACGACACGACCACGACCTGTCGGTCCGAGTGGACTCCAGAGGTGCGGCGACTGCCGCAACTGCAGCAGGCATCCCGTCAGGGGATTCACATCAGGTGCCGCAGGAACACGAGCAGAGTATCGCGACGCGCGCGTGCGGAACGACCACCTCGGGCCGCCCAGGTCCTGTCGCCTGAAGCGAACACATGGGTGGTTCTCACGGCTGGAGACGCGACTCAACTCCGTGCCTCCACCACAGTGGGATCACGAGGTGAGTTCTCGTCCGTATGCGAAGAGATTAAAAACACCACCGGTGGAGGAAGAGGACGCGCGCTCCGGGCGCGAACTGTCCGTTGCGGGCTTCGCTCACGAGCCTGTAGAACGCCTTGCCCGTGTACACGGGATCGAGGAGCAGACCCTCGTGTCGCGCGACGTCCCGGATGAGGTCCAGTTCCTCTGGTGAACGGCACCGCATAGGCCGGGCCCTTGTATCCGTCGAGGACGCCGATCTCGTCGTCGCGGATGGCGAGCGGCCCCAGCTCCGGGTGACGCGTCTCGAACTCCCGCGCGATCTCAGGACCTTGCGCTGGAAGTACGCCCTGTCGTCACAAACGGGGACGCCCCACATCTGCCGTCTGAGCCACGAGCCAGACGCGGACTCGCGCAGAAGTCGTCGGCCCAGCATCAGCCCGCGAGCGTCCCTCCGGAGCCGGTCGCACAGACGATGTGATCCCACCGGGCAGAGACGCGCTCTCCGAGTCGGCATCGAGCAGCTCCGCGAGGAGACCGACGTACCCCCAGCTCCCGAGCGCGTTCGATCCGCCTTCCGGAATGACGTAGGGTCGCCGTCCTGCGGCTCGGAGTTCGGCTGCGGCACTGGCGAGGAGCGCCCCGCGATCGGCGTACTGCGCCGGCGTGATGAACCGCGTCTCCGCACCGACGAGTCGGTCGAGCAGGAGGTTTCCGGTCCACGCTTCCGGCTCCGCCCCGCGGAGGAAGAGGAGGCTGTCCATGCCGAGACGACGCGCCGCGAGGGCGGTCGCCCGGCAGTGGTTCGACTGGATGCCGCCGCACGTGAGGACGATGTCCGCGCTCTCCGCCTGGGCTTCGGCGAGGAGGTACTCGAGCTTCCGGACCTTGTTCCCGCTGAGGTCGGTGCCGGTCTCGTCGTCCCGCTTCACCCAGAGCTCGATCCCGAGCTCGTCGGAGAGGCGGGAGAGACGGTGCGCCCGCGTCGGAAGCTGCGCGAGACGGACCCGAGCGGGCGCGCACCGGAGACGGCTCACGACTTCCCGAAGAGGCCCATCACCTTGGAGAGGAGGCCGGTGTGGTTCGCCGCGTCGTTCCAGAGCACGAAGGCCATGAAGATGAGGAGTCCGATCATCCCCACCTGCTGGATCGCGAGCTTGATCTTGACCGGGATCGGCCGCCGCGCCACTGCCTCGAGCAGGATGAAGACGAGATGCCCGCCGTCCAGCACCGGAATCGGGAGGATGTTGAGGAACCCGATGTTGATGCTGATGAACGCGACGAACTTGAGGAAGAGCGTGGCTCCGCTCCGCGACCTGCGCACTCCACTTCGCGATGACGATCGGGCCACCGAGATCCTTGACCGAAGCGCCACCCGTCACGAGCCGCTTGATCGAATCGACCACGGTCAGCAGCACGAACTCCGTCTGCTTCCACCCGGACACCATGCCGTCCCAGACGCCCACCGGGCTCGTAGCCTTCGATGCCGGGCGCACCGGCGATACCGATCAAGCCGATCTCTTCTCCGTCGGCACTTCTGGGCGGCGCAGGCGTCACCGTCGCCTGCATCCGCTCACCTTCCCGCTCCCGCGAACGGTTTCGAGCGGCACGCCGGCACTGCCGTGGATCGGCCTCGACGGCACCGTCCCAGTCGGCGATGTCCACGCTGTCGATCGAGACGGTGAGCCGGTCCCCCGGCTCGAGGCCGGCCTCGCCCGCGGGCTTTCCCTGCTCGACCTGGGTGATGAAGGCCTCGTCGGACGGAATCGGAATCCCCTGGGAGATGGTCGTGGCGGAGTAGATGACCCAGGCGAGGACGAAGTTCAGGATCACGCCCGCCGAGATGACCCACGATTTCTGGAGGAAGTTCTTCGGACATGAACTCGTCGGGAGCGCCCGTGATCTTCTCCGGGTTCTCCATCGACTCGTCGATCATGCCGGCCATCTTCACGTAGCCACCGAGCGGGATCCAGGAGAGGCAGTAGTCGGTGTCTCCGATCTTCTTTCCGATCATGCGAGGGGGGAAGCCGACGCTGAACCGCTCCACCCGGATTCCCACCGAACGTGCCGCGATGTAGTGGCCGAACTCGTGTACGACGACCACGACACCGATCACGAAGATGAACGGGAGGGCGACGGAGAGAAGTGAGGACATCGTGTCTCCTGGATCAGTCGTTCCGTGAACCGCCGAGCAGGCCGGCACGGAACAGGTAATAGAGGAGCGTCGCGATCGAGGAGATCGCGGCGGCGACGTAAGTCATAGCGGCAGCCGTCAGCACCTTCTTGACCCCGGCGAGCCTCCTGCTGGGTGACGAGCCCTGCGAGAAACCACCGCGACGGCACGGCGCGAAGCGTCGAACTCGACCGGGAGCGTCACGAGCTGGAAGAGCACGGCGGCGCTGAAGAGAACGATCCCGACCTTGATGAGTCCGAGAGAGCTAAGGAGGAACCCGATCATCAGGACGGGAACGAGAGGCTCGAGCCGATCTTGGTGGCCGGAACGAGTGCGGAACGCCACGCCAGGGGCGCGTAGTTCTTGGCGTGCCGAAGCGCGTGCCCTGTGGCCTCATGGGCCGCCACGCCCACCGAGGAAACCGAGCGACCATCGTAGACGGCCGGGGACAGGCGGAGCACCTTCTGGGTCGGGTCATAGTGATCGCTCAGGAACCCCTGCACCCGCTCGACACGTACGCCCAGGTTCGCCTGCCTGACGATGAACTGCGCGACCTCGGCGCCGCTCATGCCACGCTGGATCCCGACCTTCGAATACTTGCTGAATGCGCTCTTCACCCAGAACTGGGCGACGAGGGACAGGATCAGTGCCGGTCCCACGAACAGGAAGTACATGGGATCGAAGAACATCGCTCACTCCTTGCTGGTCCCCACGCGGGGGATCTCCTTTGGGTGCCCCGGAACCGTTCAGGGCAGGATCCTACTATCCCTTCCCTGGCCGGCGGTTCCACGGGCCGCTCTACAGACTACCGTATGAGAAGATTCGAGTGGCGCGGAGGTTTCCTCGCCGGGCGTCACCGCCCCGAACCCGCGGGCGGGCTCGACGACAGCAACCGGAGGCGCTGGTAGAGGGCCTGCGCCTCCTGATCGTTCGGATCGACGCCGAGCGCACCCCGCAGTATCTGTTCGGCCTCTGCAAGCCCTTCCACCGAAGGCACTTCGCCATTCTGGACAGCGCGCTCGGCCTGGCCGACCAGGCTGGCCGCGATTCCATACCTGAGTACCTTGGGATCCTCGCCGAGGCGCAGCCCATCCCGGAAGACCGCAGCGCCTCGTCGAACCGTTCGAGTCCTCCCCCAGGTACGCGGCCCTGAGCGGTCTCCGCACCTTGTGGCCGGGGTCGAGGGCGATGCGGCGTCTCCGGTAGGAACCGATCGCGTCCTCCAGTCGCCGGACGCGGAGCAGCGCGGTTCCGGAGGTCCGCCCAGATCTCGGGGATCGGACGGTGCGGTTCTCCGAGGCCCGGCCGTAGGCGCCGGTCGCTTCCTCCCACCGGTTCTGGACCGCGAGACACCGGGCCAGGTTGACCCAGGTGACGGCGGTCGGCTTGGACTCCTGAAGGCGGCTCCTCCGATAGGCGGCCTCGGCCTCCCGGGAGAAGCTCGCGCCGTTCGGTCTCCTCCTGCGTGCCGGAGGCCTTCGTCATGTACATCGAGCCGAGCAGGACTCTGGAACCGCCTGTTCCCGGGGAACGTCTCGACGCATCGCTCATACATCTCGAGCGCGCGATCGACGTCGTTGTGGTTGCGGTAGTACTTCCCCAGCTCTTCGTAGGCGTAGGCGCGGGAAGTGGAACCCAGCGGCGACATCGGTGAAACGCGCGGATCGACGGCCCTCCAGGTGGAGCAGGAGGACACGGCACCGAGAGAGGAACGCGGCCGGAAACGCGCCTTCGCCAACGCCGGCACTCTCCTCGCGCACGGCACTCCCATCCGTCTCCGCCCCTTCAGCCAGGGCCCAGACCGCCAGGAGGACGATCCTGAACCCGTGCGCGGCGAGGAGATCCCAGTCCCGCGCCCCGCCGAGCTTCCGGTCGAGGAAGAGCAGGAAGATCGAGACGCTCGCGGCGTGGAAAGGAGGAGGAACTGGACGAGACGGAGCCGGATCCCACGCACGATCCGTTGGAACCGGGCAACGCCACGATCGTAAGCGGAACCGGAAGGCTGGAGGAGTCCCAAGTTGAGGAGGTCGATCCAGCGCTGCGCGGAAAGAACCCTGTGCTCCCCCGTGAGTGACACCCAGAGATTCTTCGTGTTCTGCGCTTCGAGGAACTCCCTCCGGAAGAACTCCTGGTCATACCCGAGCGCGATGTGCGCGACGATGGAGGCGACGAACACGAGCAGCGCCGGCCCCAGGCCCAGCACCAGACTCCGGAACCGTGAAGTCCCCGGAGCGAAGAGCGCGAGGAAGAGAAGAGCGGGCGCAGCGAACGCCGCCGTGAGATGCGAGAACACGGCGAGGCCGAAGAAGGTCGACGCGACCCAGAGTGGAAGCCGACGCTGGAACACGAGCACGCCTGAGAGCAGGAACGCACTCGTGAAGACGAGGAGGTATCCGTAGCTCTCGACGTAGCCGTAGAACATCGCGGCGGGGCCCGAGAAGACGGAAGAGAAGGACCACGAGCGCCTTCTGCCAGTCGTTCCACTCCGAGCAGTGCGGAGAGGAAGGAGAGGATGAGCGCCCCGAGGACGCCCGCCAACACCGCGCCCCCCACCGGTAGATCTCGAACGAGCCTCACCTTCCCCGGATCGATCGGACTCCGAAGCGACTTGTACACCCGGAAGTGCGCCACGTAGTCCATGTTGTCGAAGGCACGGAACGGCATCCCCTGCTGGATGAGTTCCCCGACGAGGTACCCGTCGCCCATGAAGTACGACCGCTCGGAGAGCATCGTGAAGAGTCCCGCGAAGACGGCGGCCAAGACCAGCGGCCCGAGCGCGGACGACACACCGAACTTCCCCACGGCGCCCAGGAGCTGCCCGGACCGGTTCTGGAAAGGAGGGAGGAACACCACGACCGCGAGCACGAACCAGACCGCCGTGAACGTCAGCGGCAGGTATGCATGGAGATGGAACCCCCACGTCGACGGCCCCGGCAGAAAGCGTCCGAGGAACGAGAGGGCGACGAGCGCGAGGAGAACTCCCACGCCGATCGACGGGCGGTCGTGATCAGATGCCATGCGAGGGATAGTACCGGCTCATGGTCCTCTGCGCACCGAGGCTTCGAGGATCAGTCCTCGGACTCCTCGCCCTCGTCGTCGGAATCGTCGTCGGGCTCGTCGGTACCCGAACTCCCGAAGAGACTCTCGAGCTCCCTTCTTCGGCTTGAAGCTCTTGAAGTGCTCCTCCAGCTTCGCGACCCGCTCCTTCCGGCGCTTCTCGGCCTCGCCGCCGCGGAGCATCCGCTCCATCTCGCGCTTCTTCTCCTTGGAGCGCTCCGCGAACTCGGCCAACTCCTCGGAGACACCGGGGCCGGTGTCTTCCATCGGCAGGTCTTCGAGCGGCTTCGGATCGAGCACATCCACCCGCACGTCGAACGGGGTCTGGAGAACTCGGAGCACTTTCCGGTTCGCGAGTTCGTGGACGAGAACGTGGACCTTCTCGCGGCTGAGCCCCGCCAGATCCGCGATCGCGTCCGGGTCCGGGGACTTGCCCGGTCTTGTGTTCCAGGATCCGGACGGCCGCCACGACGAGGTGGTTTCCTCATTGTAGGTCGGCGTGAAGCCCATGGCCGGGAGTCTAGCCGATCGCACCGAACCTGGCACCCTACGGACCGCGGTGTTCCCGCTCGCAGAGAGCCGGCAGTCGCCTGGCCACGCCTCCCGGCCTACACTCCCCCCATGCCCAAACTCGACGTTTGCCCAGGTATCGGACACTCACATCCTCCCGGACCCACACGGTGAGATGCGGAGCCGAAGCCCTTCTCCCCGCCTCGAACGGGTCGTGGAGAGATTCGGGAGCCGCCTCGCCTCGGGGGCTGCTCCTGTCGACCTCGTCGTATTCACGGGAGATCAGGTCCAGGACGCCGGAAGCCTATCCGACGTTTCTCGATGCGATCGCGCCCTCGGAGGTGCCGGTCGCGTTCGTCCCCGGGAACCACGACCACCGCGCGGGATTCTCGAAGTACCTCTCGCCCCTGCAGGGGGGCGTTCCGAAGCCCGATCACGCCGCGCGAACGTCGGAAGCAGGTGGCGCCTTGCGGCTCGGCGCGACGGACGACGGCGCACTCTACCGCTCGCTCTACGTAGGCCACGTGCGGATCCTGCTTCTCGATTCGCTCTGGGACGGTCACGTGGAGGGACGGATCGGCCCTAGACAACTCGCGTGGATCGATCGGGCGCTGCAGGAAGCACATGCCGGCCCGACAGTCGTGTTCGTCCACCATCCGCCGATCCCAACCGGAGTCGACTGGCTCGATCCGCACGTCATCGAGGATGGCGACGAGCTCACCCAGCTCCTCGTCTCCCGCGGAGCACCCCACATCTCCTTCGGTCACGTCCACCAGCCGATGACACTTCGGCGTGGAGAACTCGTCGCGGTATCAGGGCCGGCGACGAGCTTCGCATTCGGGGGTGACGGCACGGCTCCCATCATTCTCGACGATCCGCCGGCGGTACGATGGATCGAGATCGACGGGCCCAACGTTCGAAGCCGCGTCGAGTCGGTCGGTTCGGAGTAGGCCGGCGTCCGTGCGGGCAGCCGTCCTAGAAGAAGACGCTGCTGAGGAGCTCGTGCCCGAACTGCACGAAGTAGAAGGGCCGGCGATGTTCCTCCGCGGCCATTCCGACCTCGAACGAACCGACCGGCGTGCGCTGGAGAATCCCGAGTTCGCCACCACGGAGTGCCTTCTGACGGTCGAGGAGTTCGAGCGACGGTGACCAGAGGCCCGCGCTCCCCCGCGCGAACAGGACCGCCTCGTAGGGGAAGTGATACGCGAGCGTGAGCCCGGCCTTCGCCACGTCCGGAGCGTAGAGCGCCCGCTCGAACCGTCCCCAGCTCGACCGGGTCAGATCCATCCGATGCTCGTAGCGGAACGGGACTCCATCGTCCTCGTTCGTCCATCCGAAGGATGCACTCGGAGTCACGGAGAAGGCGCCGAGCGAGCGGGTGGAGGCTCCTTCCGCGGTGAGCGTGTGCCCCGCCACCTGGAGGTCGTGATCGAATCGGGTCTGGTACTCCATTTCCAGGTAGGTGCCCGAGAGCGGCAACGTCCTCGCGTCCGTGTCGTCCACGATGAGTTCCGCGAAGTAGGTGTGGTTGACCTTCTGCCAGTCCTCCACCACCTGACTGCCCTTCCCGTAGTCCTCCCAGTATCGCCATCCGGTGAAGAAGAGACCGGACCGCCCGACCAGGGCTCCGGTACTGACTTCGACACCGCGGGAGCGACGGTTGAACGCGCCGTACTCGTCCCGTCGGTACTGATGAGTGACGGAGTGGAAGGTGACGTCGAAGGCGAGCGGAAAACCCCGCACCGCGCTCGACCGGACGCCGCCTTCGACACCTTCGACGAAGTTCCCGAGGTAGCCGATGAGGTAGAGCGTCTCACCGAGGCGGAGCTGGTTCTGGCGCGACACCTCGACAGCCACGTTCATGTTTCGAACGCTGTCGTAGAGGAGCGTGATCCCGACGGAGCTCGGTGCCTTCTCGTCGAGCGCCAGACTGATGCCGACACTGTCGGGCGCCGTTCGGGTGAGGCTCGGCCAGACCGACTCGTAGAGGTCACTCGCGTAGATCCGCCGCAGCCCGCGCTCGAACCGGTCGAAGGAGAAGCGGTCCCCCGGCTCGATGCCGAGTTCGGACCGTGGCACCCAGGCGAAGGAGTTGCGGCGCCCCGTGAGCCGAACCCACGATACGTAGAGCGACTCCGGATCGACCGACTCCGCGGGCACGGCCCGTCGCTTCGCCTCGAGACCCCGCGGCCCATCCGCGAACTCCCGGGGCGTCAGCACGGCCCGGATGCTCGGCACCTTCCTCGCGGCGGCCCGGTCTCCCGCCTCGATGAGTGAATCCGGTTGGGAGAAGTCGAAGGAGCGGGTGTCGCCGAGATCGGGCGCGATCCAAACGTCCCACCCGTCGATCGCGGTCGAGTCACAGGGCGCGGACAGGATCTGGACGACGCGGAGCGCAACGCGGGTGACGTCGCGGATGTCCTGGCCGACGTCGAACGGAAGCGAGCAGTCGACCGCAACGATCCGCTCCGCGTCGAGTTCGGCCGAGAGGAGGTCGATCGGGATGTTGTCGATCGGGCCCGCGTCCACGAGCAACCGGTCCGGCTCCCGGATCGGGGGGAACGTGACCGGGATGGCCATGCTCGATCGGATCGCGCGCGCCAGATCGCCCTGACGGAGGACGACCCGCTCGCCGCTCACGAGGTCCAGCGCGACCGCACGGAACGGAATCGGCAGACGGTCGAAATCCCCTCCCGCTTCCAGGTTCGCGCGCGCGGTGTGGCGGAAGAGGGTCCAGTTGATGTTGAAGTCGTTGACCAGTGCCCAAGGAAGCCGCCACTCGAGCCCATCGAAGTAGAGCCGCGCGGTCGTCGCCTGCACTCTCTGTTTCTGGAACACCGAGAGGCTCTGATACTGGTTCGGCGGCAGGAACAGGGCCGGACGTCCCGTGAGCGACTGGAGCGAGTCCGGGCTCACGCCCACCGCATAGAGCCCGCCGATGATCGCGCCCATCGAGTTGCCCGAGATCGCGTCGATCTGGATCCCCGCGTCGTCCAGGGCCTTCAGCACTCCGATGTGGGCGAGCCCTCTCGCCCCGCCGCCCGAGAGCACGAGACCGAGGCGCGGACGGCGGACCTCCCGGGTGGCATCCGCGACGACATCGGCCTGCTCGACGATCGTCGAGCAGGCGGGAGCGTCCGTAGCCCGTTCCGGTTCGGGTTCGGACGGGACAGGCGCGGCCGCGGAGACGTCGACGTTCGTCAGGAGCGCGATCACGAGCAGCACGAACGCGATGGCCTCGAGAACCGGCGCCCCGACGCGCGGAGTCTGGACCGCCAGAACGGCCGGAGGCCAGCTTCGACGAGACGGAAGGTAGGAGACTCGATCGGTCGTTGCGGCTGCCATCGGACCCGGAGGATAGGCACCCGGCTGCCGGGACGCAACGGACGGGACGCATCCGGCGTCGGCAACGCGAACGAACTCGGGGTACTCTCCCTTCATGACTCACTCCAACCTCACGTTCGTCCCCGGGTTCCGCGTCGGAAGCGCGGAGAATCCGGAAGCCGCCACCGGCTGTACCGTCGTCCTCTGCCCGAAGGAAGGAGCGACCTTCGGCCTCGCCCGCTTCGGGGGCGCGATCGGGACACGTCAGACGGACTCGGGAGAGTCGGGTCACGTGGTGGACGGCTGCCACGCGGTTCTGCTCACCGGCGGGAGCGCATTTGGGCTCGACGCGTCCGGTGGCGTCCTCCACTACCTCGAAGAACGAGGGATCGGATTCGCGACACGGGCCGCGCGCGTTCCGATCGTCCCTTCCGCGGTCATCTACGACCTCGGGATCGGGAGCGCGGACGTCCGGCCGGACGCAGCGATGGCGCGAGCCGCGTGTGAAGAGGCGGAGTTGGGTTCGGCCCTTCGCCTCGGCAACGCCGGCGCGGGATGCGGCGCCACCGTCGGGAAGCTCCGCGGCATGGACCACGCGATGAAAGGTGGATTGGGGTCGGCGGGAATGGAAGTTCGGCCCGGTCTCTTCCTCGCCGCGCTCGCAGCGGTCAACCCGGTCGGCGACGTTCTCTCGGGCCCGGGCGGACCGATCCTCGCCGGAGTTCGGCGGGCGCCCGACAGCATGGAGTTCGCAGACTCCGTGCAGGTCCTCCGCGAACTCGCGGCCGGTTCCGCCGCCGGGACGAACGCCGGGAGCGCCGCCGGAACCGCGGCCGGATCGATCTCTCCGGAAGCGATCGGACCAGAGAACACGATCCTGGTCGTCGTGGCGACGAACGCCCGCCTCACGAAGGACGGTGCGAGGTCGCTCGCCCGGATCGCGGGCGCGGGGATGGCGCGGGTCGTGCGTCCGGTTCACCTGAGCGGAGACGGCGACGTCGTCTTTGCGCTCGCGTCGGGAGAGGAGTCGGCCTCACCGGATCTCCTCGGCGCGCTGGCCACCGATCTCGTCGCGGAGGCGATCGTTTCCGCGGTGCGTGCCGCAGGACCACTGCACGGAGTTCCCGCCGCGGGCTGACACGATCACGCCACCGGATCGCGAGGTGTTCCTGCTCCCGACCGACGCGATCTCGCTGCCGAGCGGTGAGGCCCCCTGCCGGCGACCGACGGCGACTCCACCGCCGGCGGTGAGGTCCCTACGGTCCGGGCTTCCGGTACACGACCCGCATCGCGTCGAACAGATTGACTGGGATCCCGCCTCGCGGAACCCACGCGAGTCTGGCCGCCCGACCGGTCAGGATCCGTTGGAGCTGGAACGCGACGAGAGACAGCGGCACGTGCTTCCACGGGTGTGAGAACGCCACCTCCTCGAGCCCGACACCTGCAGCGAGCCCGCCGAGACTCTTCCGCGTGAAGTACCAAAGGTGCTGAGGCGGAGTCATGAGCCGCCACTTCGTCCCGAGCATCCGGGCCAGAGGCGCCGCCCAATCCCCGGTCGTGAGGAGGAGCACCCCTCCGGGACGCAGACGCTCCGCGCAGAGCGTGAAGGTAGCGGTGGGATCTTCCAGATGCTCGATCACGTCGAGGAGGACGATCGCGTCGAGCGAGTCGAGCCCCCGTAGCGTGTCTTCCGAGAGCGGACCGGTCCGCACGTCGGAGTGACGCGCGCGGGCCGACTCCGCGGCAGCCTCCGAGATCTCGATACCGGACA
>JAWKQE010000037.1:0-50783 GCA_041390305.1 Candidatus Eiseniibacteriota bacterium | reverse complement strand
GCGAGTCCCGCGCGCCTGCGTCTCCCTCGCCTTCTCCGCGGCCTTCCTCGCGGGTGCCCTGCTTGAGGAAGACAGGAACGTCGAGATGGATGCGGGAAACCGACGCGAGCGCGTTCCGCTCCTCGGCGGTCGTCTCTCCTTCCGATGCCGCGGCCGACTCGCCGCCAACCGCCGTACCCGACTCCGCCAGGTCCGCCATCCTCGCGAGGAAGGCAGGGCGTGCCGCGAACGAAACGGCGTTCGTCACCCAGTACGAGTGGACGTCCCGGACTTCGCCGCGGAGTTCCTCCGTGTCGAGATAGGCGAGGAGCGGCGCCTGCGAGTCCGCGGCGACGGCTTGGGCGCGATCGATCACGAAGCGGTGACGCTTCCAGCGGCTGTCGATTCCGCGGGAGTCGAGTTCGTCCTCGAGGGACTGGAAGTCGAGGCGAGTCGAGAGTGTCACGATCACGGGAACGAACTCGTCGGACGCGGATGCACCCAGGCGCGTCAGGAGGTCGTCCGTGAGGCGGTCCCCGCCTCCCGCCGTGAGGGGGAGTTCGGCCGAGGTTGCGTAGGGCGCGGTGAGGGCGAGCGAGGCCGCCGCGGCGAGCAACGCGGCCAACGCGCGGGACGCCCCCGAGACGAGGCTGAGGGTCCGGTTGGTTCTCATGGACCCCAGTATAGACAAGGGTGGGGGAAAAATCTGGCCCCCGGCCGGGGCACGCAGGGTACTCTCGTCGTTTCGTGAGGAGATCCGGATGCTGAAGGCGATGGGAATCCACCGCGGATTCGCGACACAGTCCCTCTTCGAGGGCGTCGACTGGTTCGTCGGCGACCGGGACCGCGTGGGGCTCGTCGGGCCGAACGGTTCCGGAAAGTCGACGTGGCTCAAGATGCTGGCCGGTGAGGAGTCGCCGAACGAAGGTCGTTTCGAGACGCCCAAGGGCTACCGGATCGGATACCTCCCGCAGTTCTCCTTCCGCCTCGGCACGGGGACGGTGCGCCAGGAAGCGCGCGCCGCGTTCGAACCGCTCCTCGCCCTCCGGCGCGAACAGGAGTCCCTGGAGCGCGAGATGGAGGCCAACCCGGCGGAGGCAGAGTCGCTTCTCAGCCGTTTCAGCCGACTCGACGAGCAGTTCCGGGACGGAGGCGGGTACGACATCGACCGGAAGGTGGACCGCGTCCTTCGCGGACTCGGTTTCAGCCTCGCGGACTTCGAGCGTCTGGTTGGGGAGCTCTCGGGTGGTTGGCAGATGCGCGTCGCGCTCGCGCGGCTCCTCCTCGAAGAGCCGGACCTCCTCCTCCTCGACGAGCCGACGAACCACCTCGACATCGAGGCGCGCGACTGGCTCGAGGGGTTCCTCGCGGGCTATCCCGGCTCGTTCGTCGTGGTGTCGCACGACCGGTTCTTCCTCGACCGCACGGTCAACCGGGTCACCGACATCATGCAGAGGAAACTGGTCGACTATTCCGGCAACTACTCGAAGTTCCTGACCGAACGCGAGCGGCGTTACGACGCGGCGATGAAGGCGTGGGAGCGTCAGCAGGAAGAGATCAAGCGGATCGAGCGGTTCATCGAGCGGTTCAAGGCGAAGAACACGAAGGCGACCCAGGCGCAGTCCCGCGTGAAGATGCTGGAGAAGATCGAGCGTCTCGAGAAACCGGTGCTTCCGCCCAAGACGATCCACTTCAAGTTTCCGCCTCCCGATCGCTCGGAACGGATCGTCTTCCGACTCGAGGACGTTGCGAAGAGCTACGGCGCGCTCCAGGTGTTCGAGAAGGTCGATCTCCTCATCGAGCGCGGGCAAAAGGTCGCGCTCGTCGGGCCGAACGGAGCGGGGAAGTCGACGCTGATGCGGATCCTCGCGGAGCAGGAGCCGATCGATCGCGGCGAGCGGGTGATGGCGAAGGGCGTGAAGATGGAGTTCTTCGCGCAGGACGCCGCGGACCGTCTTCCGAAGGACCTGACCGTGCTTCGAGCGGCGGAAGATTCGGCACCGACGTCCTTCGTCCCGCAGGTGAGGAGTCTGCTTGGCGCGTTCCTATTTTCGGGTCCAGCCGTCGACAAGCCGATTCCCGTGCTCTCCGGTGGGGAGCGCAACCGACTCGCGCTCGCGCTCGTGCCCTTGACGCCGTCGAATCTCTTCCTCATGGACGAGCCGACCAACCACCTCGACATGGACTCGAAGGACGTCCTCCTCCACGCGCTGAAGACGTTCGAGGGGACGGTCGTCTTCGTTTGCACGACCGTCACTTCCTCTCCAACCTCGCCGACCGCGTGATCGAGGTGGGTGGGGGCACGATCTACGACTATCCCGGCGACTACGAGTCGTTTCTCGTCCACAAGGCAGAGCGGGAAGCGGCGCAGCTCGCGGCCGAGGAGCGGGCGGCGGGACGCTGGGAGCGGAGCCTCTCGGAGTGGTACGGCCGCCGCGGGCGGTGCAGATCCCCACGCGAACGGCGCGGACGGCGACGGGAACGGCCAGGCCGCGGGGAAGCGGAAGGCGAGTGCACATCAGCTGAAGAAGCTGGAGGACGAGATCGCGTCGCTCGAGGAGAAGAAGGCGAAACTCGGGGAGCTCCTCTCGCGCGGCGAGATCTACTCCGACGCCGAGAAGTCCGCCTTCTACACGAAGGAGTACCAGGAGATCACCGAGAAGCTCGACTCGGCCCTCGAGAGTTGGGCGGAGCTCGCGGAGTAGAATGCAGCTCCGGGTAGACGTCCTCGGGCGCCTCTCCGTCCGGCGCGGCTCCCGGGTGACGACGCGCTTTCGAACCCGCCAGGCGGGGGCCCTCCTCGCCTACCTCACCTGCCACCGCTCCAGGCCGGTGTCCCGGGAGGTGCTGGTCGAGCTGCTCTGGCCAGGCGACGATCCCGCGCGGACACGTCAACGGCGCAGTCAGGCACTCTCTTCGCTCCGAGCTGCTCGAACCGAGCCCACAGAGCCGCGGGACGGTGCTGCTCGCCGACCGTGAGTTCTTTCTCTCGGTTCCATCGTTCCGAACCGATCTCGAGGAGTTCGAGTCCGCGCTCGCGAGTGCGCGGGCCGTTGGCGCAGGTCCCGAGAAGGACGACAGGCTCGACGTCGCCATTTGCTCTCTACCAGCCACTACTGGTCGATCTGTACGAACTGGGTGCTGGCTCGTCGGGTCGTGCTCGAGGAGTCGTTCGTACGTATCCTGTCTGAGCGTCGGGATTCCGCCCTTGTGGCCGGTGACGTGGAACGGGCGGAGGAGCTGGCGTCAGTTGGCCGAAACGGATCCGCTCGACGAAGAGGCGCACGCGGCGTGGTTCCGCCTGCTCGTCCGACTCGGACGTGACCCCACGCGCGGCGGGCCTCGAGGCGTTTGCCGCGCGCCTTCGATCGGAACTCCAGGTGTCTCGAGCCTTCCACGCGGGAGGCGGCGGCTGTCCGGGAACCGGAGTCTCGGCCGCAGACCTCCAGATCTCAGGCCCGGGCCGGAGTGGACGGACCTGCCCAGGGACAGATCGTCGCCCTCGTCTTCGTTCGTTTCGTGCGTCGCGAGGAGGCGAGCGTGTGGGCGTCGCTCTCGTCGCGCTTGGGCCGCGGGCGCGATCGAGCCGGTCGCGCGGGTGTTGCACCGTGGGCTTCGCTCGCGTGGAGGAAGCGCTCGCGTTCCTCTCCTCGTTCCGAGGGGCGACCGTTGTCTCTGGCGGCGCGAGCGCACTCGTCGTCGTCGCGGATGCGGACTACGTCGAGGGACGTTTCGTCGGGGAGCGGGCCGAGGCCGCCCGCGGACGTCTCGAACGCGTCGGCGAGGGATACACGGTCTGCGACTCTCTCACCCTGGTGCTCGTCGGCGAGGGGTGGGGGCCGGAGAGGCTCGACGCGGTGGCCGCAGAGGCCCGGACCGGCAGAGGAATGGTTCCTACTGCGCGCGCTCTCGAACGCGGGTGCCGGTGCCATACCGTTCTCATCCGCGCAGTTTGGTTGGGGAACGTCCCCGGCCGCGGTCTCGGTTCTTCGGACGCGAGCGGGAACTGGAGGTGGGCCGGGAGCTGCTCCGCGAGTCGTCTGCCCCGGTGACGATCCTCGGGTCGGGAGGTGCGGGGAAGACACGCCTCGCACAGGAGATCGCCCTCGCCAACGCGGACCTCTTTCCGGGCGGCACCCGCTTCGTTGGCCTGGAGGACGTGACGGATCCGGACGTGCTTCCGTCCGCGGTCTGTGCCGCACTCGCTCTCTCGGTGCCGCGCGGAGGAGACCCGACACGCGTGCTCGCCCTCCACTCGGGGACTCGTCGAACCTCCTCGTGCTGGACAATCTCGAACAGTTGCTTCCCGCGGGAACGGTCCAACTCGCCGAGTTCTCGAATCGACTCGAGTTCACCCAGATCCTGGTCACTTCGCGACGACCGACCGGGCTCGAGGGGGAGCGGCGACTGGCCCTGACACCTCTCCCGATCCCGAACTCCGGCGACGACGGGAGACGACCGCAGCAACCCGGAGTCCAGCTCTTCCTCGACCGGGCGCGGAAACGAGATCCGAGTTCTCCCTCACCCAGGGAATCGCGCTTCCGTTGCCGAACTCGTGCGCATTCTCGACGGTCTCCCGCTCGCGCTCGAACTCGCCGCCGCGAGGATCCCGGTGCTTTCGCCCGCCCAGATCCTGGGGCGATACCGGGCCGGCCTCTCGCTCGAGGACCGGGAAGGCGCCCACCCCGAACGACACCGCTCGATTCGGGACGCGGTGGATGTCAGCGTCCGTCTCCTCGGCCCCGCGGGCCTCGGCTCTTCCATGTCATAGCGGTGTTCCGTGGAGGGTTCGATCTCGACGCACTCGAGTTCGTCGCCGACGACAACGGGCTCGCCTCCGATCGTCTGGCCGAACTCGTCGATTCCTCGCTCGTGATCGCGGAGGAGAGACGTCACCGCGATTCCGCATCCTGGACGGCGTTCGCGAAGTCGCCCGCGCGAAGTCGTCGCGCCGGGAATGGCGCCGGCGCGCGGATCGTCACGCGGAGTACTACCTGCAACTGGCCACTCGCTGGAGCGGGGACCTCGCGACGGGCGACCCCTCTACGTCCCTTCGAGGTTTCGACCAGGATGCGCTGAACTTCGATGCCGCCCTCGAACGGCTCCTCGAGCTCGCGGAGCGGGGACGGAGTGCGAGGGAGCGAAGCGGGGCGGCGTCTCGAGCCGTCGGGCTCCTGTCTGCACTCGCCGAGTACTGGACCATCCGCGGGCGGGCGAGGGACGGAGAGCGAGCTCTGGAGGCGATTCTCGACGCCGACCTCGGGCTCGATTCCGGGAGTCGAGCGCTCGCCTGCTATCACGCAGGTCTCTTCGCGATGCAGCTCTCGCAGTTCGCGAACGCAGACCGACGGTTGCGCGAAGCCCGCGAGCGCTTCACGGCGCTCGGTGATGAGGACTTCCAGGCGCGGACACTCAAGGCCGAGGGCGTGGCCGCGTTCGACCGAGGTCGACTGGAGGATGCGGAGGCCAAGCATCGGCAGGCGTTGGCACTCCAGGAGTCGATGGGGGATCAGCGGGCGATCGCGCATTCGATCCAGAACATCGGCAACACGCTCAATGCGCGTGGTGAACTCGCCGCCGCACAGGAACACTTCGAGCGTAGCCTCTCGCTCAAGAGGCAGTGGGGAACGAAGCGCGACCTCATCTCCACGTTGATGGGACTCGGCAACCTGGCCGAGAGGGCCGGACGGCTGGAACGTGCCGTCCAGTACCACACCGAGTGTCTCGCTCTCGCCACCGAGATCGGTGACGATCGGGCACGTGCGATGACTCTGGCCAACCTCGGATCCGTCACTTCGCGGACGGAGGACGCTCGGCGCGGCGCGGAACTCCTCCTCGAAAGCGCGGAACTCCACGAGCGGGTCGGCTCCGAAACGTTCGCGGCGCACAGCCTCGTCATGCTGAGCCTCGTTCCGGCCGCGGCCGAACATGCCGAGTGGCTTCTCCCGATCCTGAGCGCGGGACGAGCCGTGCTCCTTCGGCTCGGAGTGCAACTCGCATCCTCCGTCGAAGACGAACTCGACCAGATCGAACGACATTGCGGGGCCGTCCTGGGAGAGGCCCGTGCCCTGGCCCTCTCCGCCTCCGCGGAGGCTTCGCCACTCGGCGAGGCGATCGGCCGCGCACGCCACGACCTTCCCGCCAGGTTCTGATCCCACCCCGAGGTGCGTCGACTCCGTTGCGCGGCCGCGTCGCATCCGCTCGGAGGCGGCTCCGTAGTGGCGTCGATCGTCATACCCAACTTCACTTGGTCACGGCAAGTGATTGGCACAGATCCCGTTGCGATCCTCTGGCTCGCGTCTCGGAACTCGGCGTGCGCCGATTTCAGGGTTCGTTCAGGGCGATCCGGGATCCTCCGGACAGTCCCGATCCATCGACCGCAGCTCATCTCCGGATGGTTGGCTGTGAAGGAGGAAGCCATGCATCTCGATTCGCGTCCCTCGATCCGGCCGCTCCACCCCAGGGTGCGGGACACGGCATGCGCCGGTCTCTACTGCGTGGCCGTCCTCTCCTTCCTCTTCGGATGCGGAAGTGGCGACGACGAAGAGTCGGCCTATCTCGGCTCGGACCGGGACTACGTCGGCGAAGACTACACAGACGCCGACTACGCCGGCGGAGACTACGCGGACGCCGGCAATGCAGGCGCCGATTTCGCGGACACCGACTACGAAGACACCGACGATGCGGACGCGCGGTACGCGCGAACCTACGATGGAGGCTCGGGCCCGGGCGGTTCGGGTTCGGAGTACGCGACTCCACAGCCCAGAGGCGGTGGCCGAGGAGGACAGATGCGAGGTACGGAACGGGTCGTGCTGTTCGATCGTTCCCTCAACATGCCGAGAGCAGCCGTAGAGATTCCCGCAGGTTGGCGCGTCTACCAGGACATCGCGACGGATCCTTCCACGGGAACGTCCGCGCGCTTTCAGGTCGACTTCGTCGGCCCGAACGACGAACTCATCCGAGGCGTGCGTGCGCTCAACTACTTCAGTATGGCCGGGCAGTCGTTGGAGTCGGCCTGGCGGCATTCCGCGGACATCGCTCTCCAGGGGACGCTCGAGCGCCTCGAGGTGGGGCGTCTCGGGCCGAGCGACGTCCTGTCACGGACGCGACTGGTCCGCGATCTGTCCCAGCGCGTGCGCGTGCAGGCGCTCGAGGCTCCGGTCCGTGGCGTGCGGAACGGGGTGGAGTTCGCAGGCGCGGTCTACGTCGTGAACATGCCGACGCCGCAGGATCCGAACTCCGGCACGGTGATGGTCGAGGCGCTGCTTGCACCTGCCGCGTCCCTCGATCAGGTCCGTGAGATCCACTTCCGCATCGCAGAGAGCCGGGAGGACAACCCGCAGTATCAGCAGGCCGCGGCGGAGATGAGTCAGCGGGCGATTGCGCGGGACCGCGCCCAGAGTCAGCAATGGATGGCGCAGTCCCAGGCTGCCCACCAGCAGCGGATGGCGTCGAACCAGGCGCAGTTCGATGCGCACCAGCAGCGGATGCAGTCGCAGTCGCAGTCGTTCGATCAGATGAACCAGCAGTGGATGTCCGACTTCCGCAGCTCCGGTGGCTCCGCGTGGGCCGGTGGTGGGGGAGACGGCTACGGAGGACACGAGGCGTTCATCGACCAGATCTACGAACAGCAGTCGTTCGCCGATCCGTACTCCGGGCAGCAGATGCAGATGGACGGACAGTACGACTACAACTACACGAACGGGCTGGGCGACTACTACCGGACCGACGATCCGAACTTCGATCCGAACTCGCTCTCCGGGGACTGGCAGGCGATCGATCCGATGAACCCGAACCGGTAGGCGGTCAGCTGCAGGTCGTCAGCTCTCCGTCAACCGTGCGAGCGTTTCGAGGACGAGATCGACGTTCCCGAGATCCGGAAGGGCGGCATCGGCTTCAGGGGCGAGTTTCGCGTAGTCCCCGAACCCCGTGCCGACCAGGAGAACCTTGCTCCCGGCCGCCCGGGCGCACTCGATGTCTTTCTCCGTGTCGCCGATCACGACCGTCCGGGCCGGTGGAACCTTCGGCCCGTGGCGGCGCCAGAGACGGTGGAGGGCGAGGGGGACGAGAAGGTTCCGATCCTCGTGGTCGCTGCCGTACGCGCCGAAGGAGAAACGCCCGCCTAGGCCCGCCGCGGCGAGCTTGAGCTCTGCGCCGGGCCGCACGTTCCCGGTGACGAGGCCGTGATGGAACTCCGGCCGTAGGGCGAGTTCGCTCACGCCCGGATGGACCCAGGGCGGCGTACGCTCGAGTTCGCGTGCCAGCAGTTCGAGGTATCTCCGGAGGACCTGTCGCCGCTCCGGTGGGGCCGGGTAGGGGATGCCGAGTTCGCCGACGAGTTCGCGGAAGATGTCGAGGTCCGTCCGTCCCCCGAGATGAACTCGAAACGATCCGAGGCTCCGTCCGCTCCACTCCTCGACGGCGCGTTCGAGCGCACGGCGCCCCGCGCCACGCGCATCGAGCAGCGTGCCGTCGATGTCGAAGAGTAGAACGACCCCGGAGCCGTCGGGCGCCGGGGTCGTCTCGTCACTCTTCATCTGGCTTCCGCCTGGAATCCGTGGCGTTCACCGAGTCGCTGCGCGCGGCCGCTCAGTCTGCGTCCTCGGCCGCGACCGGAACCGGATGACCCGCGATCTGCAGCATCGCGTGGTAGTCGTCCATGTCCTCGATGTTGCGGAGCACCGACGTCTCGTTCGTGTCGTAGATCGCGACATCATCACCGTGATTCTTGAGAATCGACCAGGCGGTCTCTCCGTCGGCGAGCTTCGCGAACTCGGAGGCGAGCTCCTTCCGGAAGAACGCCGGCTGCCCGATCTGGCGCAGTGCGAGCGGAACGAGGATCTTGTCCGATCCGCCGAGGAACGCGCCGGCCATGCCGTTCACGAGCTCCGCGGTGAGGAGCGGCTGGTCGATGAGACCGGTGCAGAATCCGTCATTGCCCTTGTCCATGGCGTCGAGCCCGGCCTGGATCTGCTTCGCGACGACAGCGTCCTCCGCCACGGTGACGACGGTGACGTTCGATCCCTTCGGAAAGCCCTCGGCATCGCCCGCTACGACGAGGACGACCTGCGCGAAGTCGCCATACGCGGACACCGTCCGCTCCACCACCTTCGCTCCACCGAAATCGAGCAGTCCGGGGCGGCTCTTCGCAGTCTGGGGACGTCCTGAAATGAGCACGGCCGACAGCTTGTGGGTCATCCTCACACTCCTCCTGGGTCTGGTATCCCTGCCTTTGGAGCCCGAAACACTCCGCCACTCCGTGGGCGAACCTTCCGCGCGGGCACACAAAACCCCGCGCCGCTCCTCGGGCGGGAGAGCGCAAACCGGAAGTATAGGCCCCCCCGCCCAGCACCTCAAGCCCGACAGCGATGAGACCGCCCACGCCGCACGACCCCGTGAGATCGGCCCCGGACCTCCACCCGACGCCGAACAACCCCCGAGGCCGGCTCAGGATCTCCGCCCACGCCGCACAATCCCTGAGGTCAGCCCCGGATCTCCGCCCCACGCCCCCACCCCCCTGAGACCGGCCCCGCAGCCGCTTCCGACCCCACCCCGTCGGCCGACTTCCTATCGCCACGCCCGCACGCGCCGCCTCAGCCTCCTCTCAGCGTCCGCCCCACTTCCCGCCGCGAGGCCGAATGAGCCGTCTGGGGCTCCTGCAGGTTTCGTCCCCTCCGAAACCGGAAGGAGCCCCAGACGGCGTACACCCACGCCATCCGCGGAAGTCCGAGGGAGTCCGCCGGGAGTCGCTAGAGATGGGAGCGCCTCGGGTCGAGAGGATTTTAGCGCTGCTCTGCCGGGTCGGAACTAGGCAGCAGCCGGTCGATCTCGAGGCCCGCCTGGACGAGCAGGTTTGCCTTCGCCTCACGGGCGAGGAACGTGCTCTTGAATCCGTGGAGGAGGAGGCGGCGCACGTCCTCGGCGTCGAGGCCGAACGTCTCGACCGCGGTGAGGAGCTCTTTCGTCGAGTTCGTGTGGGACATGAGCCGGTTGTCGGTGTGGAGGCTGACCCTGAGCCCGCGGCGGAGGTAGGTGGGGAAGGGGTGGTCCTCCATCCGCGCGACTGCGCCGGTCTGGACGTTGGACGTGAGGCAGACCTCGACACCGATCCGGTGGTCGTCGACATAGTCCATGAGGTCCGGGTCCTCGATCAGGCGGGTGCCGTGGCCGATCCGGTTCGCGCCGCAATCGTGGATGGCCTGACGGATCGACTGGGGGCCGAACGCTTCGCCCGCATGCACGGTGACGAACATGTCCGCGTGGCGGACGCGGTCGAACGCCTCCTGGTGGTCCGCGGCGGGGAAGCCGTCTTCACTCCCGGCGAGGTCAAGGGCCACGACGCCCGCGTCGTGGTAGCGGATCGCGAGATCGGCCAGCTCGAGGCTGCGCGAGGGTTCGTCGGTCCGGAGGCTGGTCAGAATGAGTCCGGTACGGATGCCGTGATCGCGATGGGCCCGATCGAGCCCGGCCAGGACGGCTTCGACCACCGCGTCCGGGGAGAGCCCTTCTTCGAGGTGGAGGAAGGGCGCGTACCGAACTTCGAGGTACCAGACCGACTCCTCGGCCGCGTCTTCTCCCAGCTCGAAGGCGACCCGTTCCAGAGCGGCCTCGGTCTGAAGGGCAGCGACCGTCCACCGGAACCGCGTGAGGTAGCCGGGGAGATCGCCTCCCTTGGGCGGAACGAGCTCCCGCCGGAGTTCCTCGAGATCGTGGGTGGGCAGCTCGACGTCGTGCGCCCGCGCCAGTTCGAGCAGGGTCTCCGGACGTAGGGATCCATCCAAGTGGCAGTGCAGATCGGTCTTGGGGAGTTCGCGGAGGAGGGCTCGGTCTAGATGCATCACGCTTCTTTCCAGGGGGCCAGGACCTACGGCCCGCATTCGAGGCGGGTCCCCTCGTTGCGGTTCGCTTCGCCGAAGGCTACCATTCCGCGCAAGCTACAGAGCTGCACTTTCTCCGTCAACGGGAGGCATCCCTGGAAATCCTCATCGACGAAGCCACACTGGCCAAGCGAGTCGCCGAACTGGGCGAGGAGCTCTCGCGAGACTATCTCGGCCGCACCCCGATCCTGGTCGGGATCCTCAAGGGATCCGCCATCTTCCTATCCGACTTGATCCGGAAGATCAGCATCGATTGCGAGATCGACTTCATCTCGATCTCCTCCTACGGGAATCGGACGCGGTCTTCGGGGAGCGTACAGCTCCTCAAGGATCTCGATCGGGACATCTACGACCGCGACGTGATCGTGGTCGAGGACATCGTGGACTCCGGAAACTCGCTCTCCTACATCAAGAAGAGCCTGCTTGCGCGGGGGCCCCACTCGTTCTCCATCGTCGCCCTCCTCGACAAGAAGGAGCGCCGGGAGACGCCGGTCTACGTCGACTACATCGGCTTCGAGATCGAGGACCGGTTCGTGGTCGGCTATGGACTCGACTACGCGGAACGGTATCGCGGGCTACCTCACATCGCGGTCCTCGACGACGAGGATCTGGCCGACGACGTCACCGACGTCGGGACGCCTCCCGAGAGCGACGACACGTTCCCCGGCGAGTTCGGGGAAGGTGCCGGAAGCCGAGAGAGCTGACCATGTTCCTCGGACGAGTGACGGGGGAGGTCGTCGCGACGCTCAAACACAGGGCGCTCGAGGGACGGAAGCTCCTCTGGGTCGAACGGACGACGGCGGACGGGAAGGGGACGGGGAAGTCCACGCTCGCGGTCGACCATGCACAGGCCGGGCCCGGGGACTGGGTCCTCGTGCTCGACGAAGGGAACGGAGCATCACAGGTGCTCCGCCGTCCCCGTGGGCCGATCCGCACCGTGATCGTCGGAATCGTCGACCGGGTCGATGTCGCGGAAGGCGACGCAACGCGAGCAGTGGAGTGACAGCATGCCGAAGCGCGTAGTCATCGGAATCGCGGGTGGGACCGCGTCGGGGAAGACACTCGTCGCCTCACGCATCCGGGAAGCGATCGGAGTCGCCGACGTCGCGTTCCTCAAGATGGACGCGTACTACAAGGACCTGCGAGGCCTCTCCGCCGAGGAGAGGGCCCGCCAGAACTTCGACCATCCCGATGCGTTCGACGTTCCTCTCCTCGTTCGGCACCTGGAGGCGCTGCTCGCCGGCCGGGCCATCGACGAGCCGATCTACGATTTCACGAACCACGCCCGGAAGGCCGAGACCCGCCCGATCGAGAGCGGCGCGGTGATCGTAGTGGAGGGGATCCTGGTCCTCTTCGAACGGGCGCTTCGTGAACTCATGGACATCAAGATCTACGTGCAGACCGATCCGGACGTGCGGCTCATCCGCCGCATCCGTCGTGACGTGCAGGACCGGGGCCGGACCGTCGAGTCCGTCCTCGATCAGTACGAGCGCTCGGTCCGGCCGATGCACGAGCAGTTCATCGAACCGAGCAAACGGTACGCAGACGTGATCATTCCGGAGGGCGGCAACAACCGCGTGGCGGTCGATCTCCTCACCACGAAGATCGCCGCGGTCCTCGCGCTCACCGAACTGGGCAAGACCCAGAAGCCATCCGCGCGGCCGGAGGCCGGCGGTTCCGAGAAGAGGGAGAGTCTCGATGTTGGATGAAGCGAGACGCGGCGAACCGCCGCGCATGGGTGGAGTGGTCGAAGTCATCTGCGGCCCGATGTTCAGCGGCAAGACAGAAGAACTCATCCGCCGGCTCCGCCGCGCCCAGATCGCGAAGCAGAAAGTGGTCGTCCTGGAGCCGTTCCTCGACGACCGGTATGCCGACGATCACATCGTCTCCCACAACTCGCAGCGCGTTCCGTCGGTCCGGGTCGAGTCGTCGGAGGACGTGCGCCTCCTCGGAATGAACGCGGACGTGGTCGGGATCGACGAAGTGCAGTTCCTCGACGCCGGGATCGTGGAGGTGGTCGAAGAGTTGGCGGACTCCGGACGGCGCGTGATCGTCGCGGGGCTCGACCTCGACTACCGGGGGATCCCGTTCGAGCCGATGCCGCAGCTCCTCGCGCGGGCGGAGTACATCACGAAGGCGCTCGCGATCTGCGTGGTGTGCGGGCATCCCGCGTCGCGCTCCCAGCGCGTGACGGGCGAAGGCGAGCGGATCGTGGTCGGCTCGACCGATCACTACGAGGCCCGCTGCCGGAGCTGCTTCCGCGCCCCGGTCGAAGAGGAGACGAAGGCGAAGGACCCGAACGTCGTCGCCGAAGAGATGGCCGGAATCGCCGAGGGCGGACGGAGGCAGCAGGATGTGTGAGCGAAGCCTGCGATTCGCGCCGCGCGCACAGACGCTCGGGCGGACGGTCCTCCGGGCCATGGCCCTTTGCGCCGGGTTCCTTCTCCTGACCGCGTTCCTCACCGCCTGCGGTGGTGGGGAGACCGAGTCCAAGAAGAAGGTCGATGCGTTCCGGGTCGGCCTCGTCTTCGACATCGGAGGACTCGGCGACAAGTCGTTCAACGACGCCGCCCACCGTGGGCTCGTCAGGGCGCGCGAGGACCTCGGGATCGAGTTCGAGTACTACGAGCCAGCGGAAGGTTCCGAGCGGGAAGCGGCCCTTCGGATCTTCGCGGCGGGAGAGTCGGATCTCATCATCGGGGTTGGCTTCCTCTTCAGCGACGACGTCAAGAAGGTGGCCGAGGAGTTTCCAGAGAAGAAGTTCGCCTGCATCGACATGACGTACCAGGACGGTGACGTGATTCCGCCGAACGTGCTCGGAATCAAGTTCCGGGAGGAGCAGGGCTCCTACCTCGTCGGCGCCATCGCCGGACTCGTCACCGAGACCGGTACGGTCGGATTCGTCGGTGGGATGGACATCCCGCTCATCCACAAGTTCGAGGCGGGCTACCGCGCGGGCTTCCTCGCGGTGCGCCCGGACGGCAAGGTCCTCGTCCGGTACGCCGGCGTGACTGGGGATGCGTTCCAGAACCCGACGAAGGGGAAGGAGCTCGCACTTGCCGAGATCGACCAGGGTGCGGACGTTCTCTTCCACGCGTCCGGCTCGACCGGACTCGGTGTGTTCGAGGCGGTCCGGGATCGGGACGAACTCGCGATCGGCGTCGACTCCGATCAGCAGGCGGAGGCGCCGGGACACATCCTCACCTCGATGACGAAGCAGGTCGACGTCGCCGTCTTCGATACGGCCAAGGCGGCCAAGGACGGAACGTTCCAGGGCGGCATCCGCGTCCTCGGTCTCGAGGAGGGTGGGGTCGACTACGTCTACGACGAGAACAACTCCCAGTGGATCACGCCCGAGATCCGGGAGCGCGTCGAGGCCCTCCGGACGGAGATCGCGGAAGGCCGGATCGAGGTCCCCGCGAGTTGAACCCAGCGGTCGAGTTCGTCGAGGTCACGAAGCGGTTCGGTGCCGTCACGGCGAACGAACAGGTCGGCTTCGCCGCCCACCCCGGTGAGATCCACGCACTCGTGGGCGAGAACGGCGCGGGCAAGTCCACCCTCATGGGGATCCTCGCCGGGTTCGTCCAGCCGGACTCCGGCATCGTGCGGATCGACGGCGTCCCGGCTCCGGTCGGCTCTCCCCGAGCCATGCTCGGCCGCGGCGTGGGGATCTGCGCGCAGCACTTCCACCAGGTTCCGACGCTCACCGGATACGAGAACATCGTGCTCGGCACGATGGCGGTCGGAGGACGGAAGCAGCTCGGCGCGCTCATGAAGCGGTACGGGCTCGACGTGCCTCTGGACGTGCCGGTGGAGCGACTCTCTCTCGGGGAACAGGAACGGATCGAGATCCTGAAGCTCCTCTACCGCGACGTCCGGATCCTCATCCTGGACGAACCGACCGCGGTGCTCGCGGCGTCCGAGGTTCGCGCACTCTTCCAGATCCTGCGCCGCCTGGCGGAGGAAGGGCGGGCCGTCCTCTTCGTCAGTCACAAGCTTCCCGAGGTGATGGAGATCGCGGACCGGATCACCGTGCTCCGCGCCGGTCGGGTCGTCGCGAGCCGAAAGAAGACCGAACTGACCGAGGACGAACTCGTCCGCCTCATCGTCGGGGGGGCGCCGCCTCCGCCCGCGCGCTGGTCCGCGCGCGTGCCGGGACGACCCGTCCTCGAGACGCGGGGGCTCTCTCTCGGCCGCCTCTCGCGCTTCGACGTCCAGGTGCGGGAGGGGCAGATCGTCGGCGTGGGCGGCGTGGAAGGAAACGGGCAGCAGGAGCTGACCCATGCGCTCCTCGGATACCGCGCGCCCGAAGCCGGCACCATTCACTATCTCGACGAGACGATCCGTCCCTGGAAGTCGCGCCGGTTCCGCCAGAGCATCGGCGTGATTCCGGAGGACCGGCAGCGCGAAGGACTCGTACTCGGACGCTCCCTCGTCGAGAACGGTGTGCTCGGCCGTCACGACCGCGCTCCGTTCACGCAGTCCGGCTTCCTCCGTTGGGGGCGGATGCGCGAGCACGCGGAATCGATCGTCGACGTGTACCAGGTGCGTCCCGAGTCGATCGGCCTTCCCGCCGTCGCGTTCTCGGGCGGGAACCAGCAGCGGTTCATCGCGGGCCGCGAGCTCACGAAGAAGCCTCCGTTCCTGCTCGCGATCCACCCGACGCGCGGCGTCGACCTCAAGGCGACGCAGTTCCTGCACGGCCGTCTCCTCGAAGAGCGGACGAACGGAGCCGCCGTCCTCCTCGTGAGTGCGGACCTCCAGGAACTCCAGACACTCGCCGACCGGGTCCTCATCCTCTACCGGGGACAGGTGGCGTATGCGGCGAACCGCGAGGAGATCGACCCGGACCGGATGCAGCGCGCGCTGCTCGGACTGGGCGGAGTCTCCAGGAGCGGCGCGGCGCCGTCTTCCGGGGGAGCCAGATGACGGCGCGTCGGGGCACGATCGGTAGCGGAGGCGATGTCGCCGCGGGCGGGACTCGCGGGCTCGGTGGTCTGCTGCGCGCCGGTTGGGTCGTCGGCCTCGCGCCCGCGGTACTCGCGATCGGTGGCGGACTCCTTCTGGGCGGCGTGCTCGTGTCGCTCCTCGGAGTCTCTCCGTTCGAGTTCTACGGTGTCCTCGCGAAGGGAACGGTCGGTTCCGCTTTCGGCTGGGGACAGGTGCTCTTCCGCGCCACGCCGCTCGTGTTCACCGGACTCTCCGTGGCGTTTGCGTTCCAGGCCAGGCTCTTCAACATCGGCGCCGAGGGACAGATGCTCCTCGGCGGACTCGTCCTGGCCTGGGTCGGAGCGTCGACCGGACTTCCCGGCGCGCCGCTCGGGGTCGCGCTCGCACTACTCGCGGCAGCCGCCATGGGCGGGCTCTGGGGCGCGATTCCCGGACTTCTCAAGGCGAAGACGGGGAGCCACGAGGTGATCGTCACGATCCTCCTCAACTTCGTTGCGTTCGCACTCGTCAACTACCTACTCACGCGGGGACTCGCGCTGCCCGAGACCGTTCGCACCGCGGAGATCCAGGAGGGAGCGCGGCTCGCACGGCTCACGGAGTGGTTCCCGCTCTTCCGGGGAGCTCCCGTGAACGCGGCGCTCTTTCTCGCGTGCGGAGCCGCGGTGGCGCTGCAACTCTGGCTTCGTCTCTCGCCGCACGGACTCTCCCTCCAACTCCTCGGAGAGGGGCCGGGCGCGGCGCGCTATGCGGGGCTCTCGGTCGGCCGACTCACCGTGCTCGCGATGACAGGGGCCGGCGCCCTTGCCGGCCTCGGAGGCGCGAGCTTCGTTCTCGGCTACAAGTACTACTTCGAGGAAGGGTTCACGGGGGGCGCGGGCTTCCTCGGGATCGCGGTCGCGCTCCTCGCGCGGAACCGCGCCCTCTGGGTCGTTCCGTCCGCGCTCTTCTTCGGGGCGCTCAGCTACGGTGGGTTCGTCGTCAACCGACTCGTGCCGAGAGAGCTGCTCGACGTGCTCCAGGCCGTCATCCTGCTCCTCTTCATCCTCTTCGATCAGCGGCTCGGGAGGAAACGGACGTGATCGAACTCGCGCTCGGCATGATCGCGCAGGTCCTTCGGATCTCCGTGCCGTATGCACTGGCCGCCATCGGCGGTGCCTTCTCCGAACGCGGAGGCGTAATCAACATCGCGCTCGAGGGGATCCTGCTCACCGGCGCGTTCGGCGCCGCGGCCGTCACCATTGCGACGGGGAACCCCTGGCTCGGGGTGATCGGTGGAATGCTGGCCGGCGCGCTCCTCGCAGGAGTCCACGGCCTCGTCACGATCTGGGGACGGGCGGATCAGATCCTCTCCGGCCTCGCGCTCAACCTCCTCGCGCTCGGCGCCACGCGCGGTGGTCTCAAGATCCTCTACGACAGTGCGAGCAACTCGGACCGCTTCGAAGGCGTTCCTGCGCTCGGTCGCCCCGACTCCGCGTTCCTGTCGCTCCTGGGGCAACCGCTCTTTCTCCTCGCCGTGGCGGTCACGTTCGGCGCCCATGCACTGCTCTTCCGGACCCGGTTCGGACTCGCTCTTCGCGCGGCGGGAGACGGACCGCGCGCGCTCGATGGAACGGGGCTCTCCGTCAACCTCCACCGGTTCGGTGGCGTTCTCCTCTCCGGATTCTTCGGAGGACTCGCCGGCACCTGGCTCGTCATGGAGCAGCACAGCTTCACCGACGGCATGTCGAACGGGCGCGGCTACATCGCACTCGCCGCGATGATCGTCGGGAAGTGGCGGCCACTCGGCGCCGCGCTCGCCTGCCTCCTCTTCGGAGCCGCGGAGACGCTCCAGATCCGGGTCGACTCCGACGTCGTGCCGACCCAGCTCCTCCAGGCCCTGCCTTACATCGTCACGCTCATCGTGCTCGCTGGTTGGATCGGACGGGCCCACCCTCCGCTACACTTGGGTGAACCTTACGAACGAGAGAAGGGGAGATCGTGACGAACGAAGCGACTCGGAGTCCTCTACCGGACGGGCACAGCGCCGCACCGTGGCCGAGTGCGGAGACGGTCCGGTCCGTGCGGAGCCGCGTGGAGGCGCACCTCGCGTCGCGAGGGGAGTCCCTGCCCCAAGTCGCAGTCGTCCTGGGGAGCGGACTCGGCGGCATTGCGAACGAGCTGGAGGACAGGATCACCCTCACTTCGGGCGAGATCCTCGGCTATCCGAACTCGACCGTCGCCGGTCACCAGGGAAAGCTCCACCTCGGGAGATGGGGTGGACGGTTCGTCTGGTGCGTGCAGGGGCGCGTCCATCTCTACGAAGGACATACGCCGGAAGTCGCCACCCGGTACGTCCGCCTTCTCCACGCGCTCGGGGTGCACTCGCTCCTCCTCACGAACGCGGCCGGCTCGCTCACGACACAGGTGCAACCGGGTGAGATCGTGCTCGATCGCGACGCGATCAGTCTCTTCTTCCTTCCGCTCGCGAAGCCCGCGTTCGGTTCCGGCGTGCGGCCGGGCGACGATGCCGGTGCACCCGACCCCGACGCCGTGTGGAGACGGCGCGGGGCGTTGTCGGACCTCGGTCTCGTCGAGACTGCGCGTTCGGTCGGGCTCGATCTCGGAATCGCGTTCCACGAAGGAACGCTCGTCGGTGGACTCGGGCCGACCTACGAGACGGCCGCGGAAGTGCGGGCGTGGCGCAGGCTCGGTGGAACGGTGGCGTCGA
Organism: Candidatus Eiseniibacteriota bacterium; assembly: GCA_041390305.1. Taxonomy (GTDB): domain Bacteria; phylum Eisenbacteria; class RBG-16-71-46; order CAIMUX01; family CAIMUX01; genus JACKCR01. The sequence goes on along the minus strand of JAWKQE010000037.1, from coordinate 32,270 downwards.
TGTCGACCGTCCCCGAGGCGATCCAGGCGCGCGAACTCGGAGTGCGCGTTCTCATCTTCAGCCTCGTGACGAACCTCGGTACCGGCCTCTCGGTCTCTCCGCTCTCTCACGACGAGGTCGTGGAAGTGGCGGACCGGGCGGGGGAGAGGCTGGCCCGGCTGCTTCGCGGAATCGCGTCCCGCATCGCGTAGCCGCGGATGTCCCTGATACACCTCGCGCCTTTCGGGGCCGTGTCCTGCACTGCGTGCCGTGGTGCGAAGCCGGCGAAGCCGGCGAAGACGGCGAAGAGAAGGCACCGAAGCGAAGACAACGGAGCAAGGCACCGAAGCGAAGACAACGAAGAGACCGCGCGGACTCCCCCAGGACGTCCGCGCGGTCTGCTTCGTGTGAGGCTGGGTCAGACTCACTGACTTCGTTGCGACTCCACTGCCGGAGCCACGTCAGACCTCGGCTTCCTACTCCTCGCCCCAGCCTTCGAGCTGGATGTTGAAGAGGGGATAGTTGGCCGCGTTGCTGATGATGGTGGCGACGCCGAAGAAATGGCTCGGGGACTGGGGCGCGAAGCCGACCGACATCCGGCGCTGGCTGTGGCCGGGAATCATGACAGGGCTGCTGATCCCATCGAGGAACGGAGCCTTCGTCTTCACGTTGGTGATCAACAGTGGAATGTCGCCGTCGTTGTAGATCATCACGTACTGAGTCGCCACGGACCAGACCGGAACCGTGCCGAAGTCGACCGATGCGGGTTCGACCCGGATGATCGGAAGCAGGAGTTCATCGGCCTCTGCCGTCTGGATTCCGCCGAAGCAGAGAGAGAGAAGAACGAGCGCCAGCGTCAAGATTCTCATGTGGAATACCTCCCGGTAGCAGATGGTGTGTCGAACCGCGCGAGACGACGCAGGGGAGTGCCGCCTCTCACGGTTGGCTCCTCGCGCTCGGCCCGTGTGTTCTTGGCCTCGAGGAGCAACCGGTCGACAACCGGGGAACACCTCGTTCAAGAGTGTTTCTGCGTCATTCTTCGCAACGGTAGTGTCGATGCGACGAGGCCGAGGAGAGCGAGCACGCTCACGACCTGGAGCAGCGGATGGCTCCAACGCACACGGTGCACGATCTGCTGCCACATGCCGTCGCTCCGGAAGAGAACGCTGATCGACCCCGGTGCGATCAGGTCCATCGGTTGCGTGGAGAGAATCGCACGGTACTGGTGTCCGTGCTCCAGGCCGGCTGACGTCGGAACACGGAGCGACGTTCCTTCGCTCTCTCCCTTCCATACGGTCGCACCCGTGTCGTCCCGCAAGTCGACGAGGTAGCGGGAGGCGTCGTCGATCCGTGTCCATTCGAGTGTCGGTTCGGACGAGGCGAGGACTTCGCCTTCCACTGGTCGCACGAAGTGCGCTGCGTCGTCGCCGCGAGAACGGGCGGCGGGAGAGACCGATCTCGGCGGTGAGGTGATGCTCAGCACGAGGCACGCGGCGAAGGCGAGCCCCGCGACTATCCTGGCGCGAACCGCTCTGCCGGAGAACCGGGCGGCCGGACGAACCTGGGGAAGTGGGCGCTGCGTGCCGTGCTCGGTTCGGAGCAGCTGCCGGGCCTTTACCTCGACTCGGCTGAGCAAACTGCATGCATGGCAGACTTCGAGGTGCGCTTCGAGTTCGCTCCGAATCGAGGCGTCCAGGTTGCTCTCCTCGAGGCGCCAGATCCGTTCGCCGACTGCGGGATCGACGCACTCGAATGGGGTGCTCTTGGAATCGGTCATCACCCTTGGCCTCCAGAGTTCTGTCCATTCCTGGGTGGCGTGAGAGGCGCCATCCCGATGTGTGTTCGGTTCCGGAGACGCACCTACTTCTCCCGTCCCGTCCTATGACCGCCGAGGCGGCCGGGATTCAAGAGGCTGTGGAGCTTCTTGAGACACGAGTACTTCCGGTAGTAGATCCCCTGGACGGTCGAGAGTCCGGCCTCACGTTGCAGTCGTTCCATTGGTGTCTCGTCTATGTATATGGCCTTGAGTAGGTTGCGGCACTCGATCTCGAGCCGATCGAGCCCCTCACGTACGGTTTCCTCGAGCTCCCGTTCCTCCATCAGGTCCAGCACGGATCTGCCGGCGCCGAGCGGCCACTCCGAGGCGGATCTCGCTTCCAGGTCGGGACGACGCCTTCTCTGGCGACAGAGGTTGCGACAACGGTTGCCCGCCATGGTTGCGACGAAGGCCTCGGGTCGTTCGGGTGCTCTTCCCGCTCTACGTAGATGGGCGAGAAAGGCGATCAGGGTCTCCTGGATCATGTCGTCTCGCTCCGGGTCGGTGGCAGGGAGGAATCGGCCGACTTCGATCCTGATGATCGGTTCCAGGTGGCGGCAGATCTCGTCCCCTGCGGCGTCCACTCCGGCGATGTAGTCCGCGAGAAGGGAGAGAAGTGAGGTCGCCGAGTCGGGGGCGTCGTTCGTGGTGCGGGAGTTCGTGCATCTGTCGTCTTACGTCCCCGCCCCCGAGTCCTGACCGTCGCCCGATTCCTTGCCGACTCGCGCGTCTTCTGCGACGCTGCTTCATCCGCGACGTGGTGTCCACGTCACCGACCGCGATTGTATCTGTTCGAGGCTCCCATGGCGACGCACCAGCACATCCGTTCGATGCCCTGTCTCGGCTTCGTCACGTTCTGCCTGGCAATACTCGGGCTGGCGTGCGGTCGCGATCTGTCCGACGCTGAACGGTACGGGGCAGGGCGTTCTCTTACGAGGATCCCGATCCTGGATGAGTCGCTCTCCGACGTTCCGCTCTCGGGCGAACTCAGGGGGGCTGTACAGGCTTCGCAGCGCTCCCTCGCGTCTCCCGAGGGCGGCGACGCGACGGTGAGGAATGACTTGGACCGCTACCACGCGATCCAAGCGATGTTTCTCGATCCGGCCAGGAGGGACACTGCGGAGGACAGACTCTTCGCGCTCTGGCGCCTCGAGCCGGGGAACGTGCTCTGGCCGGAACTCGCGGCTTTCAACTGGTTCTACTTTCGTGACCCCGATGCGTTCGACACCATGTTCGACGAACCGGGGATGCCCGACACCACGACCGCGCTCGGACTCTTCGTGCACGAGTGGGAAACCGCGAGGTCGACCCAGGGTGCGGAGGACTTCGAGCAGATCTGGGAGAGACGTGACGAACTCGATCCCTTTGCGCGTGCCTGGCTGACGTTGCGTCTCTGTCGTCAGAGCCGCTTTCAGGGACGCGGGGAAGAGGCGACGCTGCTCGCGGTCTCGCTCCTGCCAGAGGCGCGGGAACTCGGTGGCTACAGGTTCGAACTCGAAGCGTGGGTCGAGGTCGCACGTAGTCTCGCCCTCGCAGACCACCTGGACGACGCGCTCCACGCAGTCTCGATCGCTGCGCGCCTCGCGGCGGTCGTCTCGGATGAGACGGGAGACGACTACCTCCCGCTTCGTGTCCTGCTGGAGCGGGCGGAGATTCTCGGCGCGCGTCGAGAGGTACGTCCCGCGCTCGACGCCTATCGGACGTGTGCCGACTCCGCTCTCGCTCGTGGGATGCCGATCCTTGCGGAGTGGGCCCTCAACTACGGTGGAATCTTCACCGGCGCCTGCGGTCATCTCGAGGAAGGGCTCGGGTTCTACAGACGAAGCCTCGCGATCTCTCTCGCCGCGCAGGACTCGCTCTGGATACCGAGACACTATGCGAACCTCGGCCGGCGTCATCTCCTCCTGGGACAGCTCGACTCGTCTCTCGTCTACTTCCGAGAAGCCGAACGGTGGATCGAAGCCTATCCGGATCCGAGTAACTGGACCTTCCCGCTCATGGAGGCGGAGTACTACGCGCAGATCGGCGCGTACCCGGTCGTCGACTCGCTGCTCGATGTAGCGTCCGAACTCGCGCCCGAGGAGTCGTCGGTCGAGGAACTGGCCGAGACCCATCTCCAGACGCTGAAGCTCGGGATGGAGCGCGGGCGTCCGGAGCAGGCCTATCGATCGATCAACGTTCTCGAGTCCCTTCGCGACCGTCTCCAGACGGCCTCGGCGGATCGCAACGAAGCCTTCGACCTCGACCTCGTCGTGGCGGAGTTCCTGGGGCGCCAGGGACAGTATGCGCGTGCGGCCGAAGCCTTGGAGCGCGCGGGGAACGCCCTCGATCGACGCCCCGACCCGAACCGGAGTTGGCATATCGCCAGGGCGCGCGGGGACCTGGCGAGACGGAGAGGTGACGATCGGAGCGCCGAAGTCGCGTATCGAACGTGTGTCCAGTCGAGCGAGGAACGGGGTGACGAGGACAAACTGGCCGAGAGCCGGCTTCTCCTCGCGTCCGTTCTGCTCGACGAGGGGCGGCTCGAGGAGGCGAAGAGTGTTGCCCGCGCTCTCCGCTTCGTCGAGGAGGCGGCGTTCGGTGGCCGGTTCCGAACGAAGCTCTCCGCGTCGATTCTCGACGCGCGGATCGACGCGCGTTCCGGGAAGCTGCAGGATGCCTGGAAGACGCTGCAGCAGGCCCGCGTGATGTGTCAGCCCGGGTCGCCGCCGGACCTCGTCATCGGCATTGCGCTCGAGAGTGGACGAGTCCTCGCCGGACTGGGCAGCGTGACCGAGGCGGCCGAAGAGTACGAGCGCGCTGCCGCTCTGCTCGCGGCGGAAGCGAACTCCTCGGAACGCGGACCCGAGTATCTCGATGCCGACCTTCGGCGCGAGGTGCTGGAGGCGTGGCTGCTCTTGGACCTGAACGATCCGAGTGTCGAGGCAACGGGTGCAGGCGCGAGAGTCCTCCTCGAACGGGCCCAGACACTCGTGCCGGGTTGGGGGGCCCGGACGGAGCCCGACGGATTCGAGCCGCACCAGCTCATCTACTTCGTCGGCAGGGAGGCGTCCTTCCGCTTCAGTGTCGAGGGTGAGGATGTGTCGCTCCGTCGGCTTCCGGGCGAGGAGACGCTCTTTGGACTCCTCGCCGCCGTGCTCTCCGACCTCGAGCAACGCCATCGGACTCTCGTCGAGCGTGAGTGGCAGGCGTTGGCCGATGCCCTCGGCGGTGCACCCACATGGTGGGGGAGTTCCGATGGCTCGGAGCGTCATCTCGTCCTCGTGCCCGACGGGATCCTCTTCTCCGTTCCCTGGGCCGCCCTTCCGACCGATGACGGGAAACGAATGTGGCTGGACGAGGGACCGATCGAGCTCCGGGACGCGCCCTTGCCACGAAGTCACAGGACGCCTGTTTCGACGCTGGAGCCTGTTCTGCCTACCGGCTCGACTCCGGGCCGCTTCACACTCCTCGCGTTCGGCTTCGATGGAACCGAGTCCGCGCGGAGTGTCGGTCTCGATGCTCTTCACCACGCAGAGGAGGAGGCCCGAGCGATCGCGGAGCTCTGGCCGAACGAACGCGTCTCGCTCCGGCTCGGTGAAGACGCGGACCTGCGCGCGGTCGATCGGGACGAACTCCGCGGTTTCGGCGCCATCCACATCGCCAGCCACGCACTCGTCTACCGGGGCTTCGCGGATCGGACCACGCTCCTTCTCGCCGGATGCGCAGGAGATCCGCTCACATCGAGTGAGATTCGTGAGCTCGGTCTCGGGGCGGAGTTGGTCTTCCTCTCGTGTTGCGAATCGGCGGAAGGGACGAGGCGAGGCGCATCCACGGCTCACGCGGGGCTGGCACGGAGCTTCCTCGCGTCCGGGGCGAAGCGTGTGATCGCCGCGAGCCGCAGGATCGATGACGAAGCCGCGCTGGTTTTCGCTCGTGAGTTCTATCGGGCGTGGCTCGATGGGGTCGGCGACGGAGATGTCGCCAGTGCGCTACGAAACGCCCAGCTGGGTCTCCGGGACGGAGACCCGCGCTGGGCGCATCCAAGCTATTGGGCGAGCTACCAGGTGATCGGAGGCACCTGGTCCGAGTGGGACGGTTCGGGGATCGGGCGTGGGCCCACTCTCCAGTCGGAGAAGTGATTCACGTCGAACTTGATTCGCCAGCGCTTTCCGTCGGGCGTGACTTCGGCCTTGTCGCACTCGTCCCCGTTCCAGTACCACAGGGGCTCGGGTGGGGCTCCCGCCCATGGCATCCAGGTTGCGAACACGGAGATCGGTTCGAGGAATCGCATGCCATCGGGGGAGAGGCGGATCACGAGGAGGTTGTCGAGGTCGGAGTGGATGAGATACATCTCCTGGGTCGGGACGGCGAGTTCGAAATCGATGTCGCCCCACGCCGGATCCATCGCTTCCTGGGGCACCGCGAGCCCGAAGGTGACGTTCTTGCCCCAGTCGGGGATGTACTCGAACATCGCCCCGCCGTGGCCAGCCGTGAGGCGACCCTGGATGACGTTGTACTCCAGTTCGTCCAGGTCGATGCTCGTGGTGACCGGCTCACCCGAAGGTGAGAGGACGAGCCAGTCTCCGTCGGTCCGGGTTCCGGGGTCGCCCGAGCACCCCGCAAAGATCAGCGTGGCCAAAGACAAGGTTGCCGCCCAACGTGCTGCACTCATGTTCACCCTCCCGTTCGTCACCCGTTTTCTCCCGGAGTCTCACGGAGCCATTTGCAGGCCTGGGACTCCACCCTGCGGGTAGTCCGAGTATGCGACACCTGAGACCTCGCTGGTTCAAGGATGGAAATGCGCTCCTCAGGGAGAACTTCGCGGAGTAGCGCCCTGTACGGGGTTCCCCGTAGCGACGTTCAGGAAACCCGTATCGCGCCAACTCCTGGCCGCGGCATAGCTTGGCTGTCGTTGCAGCCGCTTTGCGGGTTCGAGGTGTGGTGTGCCGGGCTCCGTGGAATCTCTCATCCCCACGCATGCGAAAGCGGCATTCCCTGGTTCTCCAGGGGGTGCCGACTCCTGCTGCGTGCGTCCGGTTTCCGGTCCCGCTCAGGCCTCTCCACTTCCACCCGAAACTCACCCGGAAGGAGATCACTCCCGTGCGCGACTCCGTCGACAAACTCTGGCCTGAGATCGAGTGGATCCAGAGCCCCGAACTCCGTGAGAGCGTCCGGAAGACGTGGATCCTCGCGTTCGAGCGGAGCCCGCTCACGCCGCAGGATCTGAACGAGATTCCCTTCACGCTGCTCGTCCCGAACTGCGCGGTCACCTTCATGGAGCACAAGCGCTGTGTCGTCCACATCGCGAAGCGCTCGGCCGAGGCGATGCAGGAGTTCATGGGACGGACGCTCCCGATCGACATGGACACCGTGATTGCGGGCGCGATCCTGGCCGATGTCGGGAAGCTGCTCGAGTACGAGAAGGTGGACGGGAAGGCGCGTCAGAGCGAGCGGGGGAAGGCGCTTCGTCACCCGTTCACCGGGGTCGCGCTCGCGATGGAGTGCGGCGTTCCCGATCCGGTCTGCCACTGCATCGCGGCGCACGCGGCCGAAGGGGACCTGGTCAAGCGGTCGACCGAAGCGATCATCGTCCACCACGCAGATTTCATGAGCTACCTCCCGATGAAGAACCTCTGAGCGACCGAGGAGAGACGAGACTATGACCTCGACGAAGAGCGCGGCGGCTCCGGCCGCCGGCAACAAGGGAACGATCACTCTCACGATGTCGAACTGGGCGGCCGGGCTCGAGTTCGACGCGATCGCGTCCGACGCCGTCCATCAGGCGAAGCGGTACCTCCTCGACTCGGTCGGATGCGCGCTGGGTGGATTCCTCCAGCATGACGCCAAGATCGCACTCGAGGTGCTGGACGAGATCGCGGGCGAGGGGCCCTGCGGGATCATCGGGACCGGCAAGCGGACCGATGCCGTCTCCGCGTCGCTCGCGAACGCTCTCATGGTGCGCGTCATGGACTACAACGACATCTACTGGAAGCAGGATCCGTCCCATCCATCGGACATCCTTCCGGCCGCGATCGCGATGTGTGAGCGTGCCGGTACGGGGGGGAAGGAGCTCATTCTCGGGATCGTTCTGGGGCACGAGTTCGAGATGCGTCTCTGTGAGGCTGCGTTCCCCGGGATCCGGGAGCGGGGTTGGCATCATGCGACCCTGACCGCGTTCGCGTCTCCGATCGTCGCGGGCCGCGCCATCCGTCTCTCCGCCGAGCAGATCCAGCACGCGATCGGGATCAGCGCGAGCCGTCACGCTACGCTGGGCGCGGTCACGGCGGGTAAGCTCACCATGATGAAGAACACGGTCGACCCGATGGCGACCCAGAGCGGTGTGCTCGCCGCGCTCCTCGCGGAGAAGGGGTACACGGGACCGGAACACGTGATCGACGGCAAGGAAGGGCTGGTCCATTGCTTCGGCCCGTCCTGGAACCTCGAAGTGCTGGTCGACGGGCTCGGCGAGAGCTGGCGGATCAACCAGTGCGGCATGAAGGCGTTCCCGACCGAGGCCCTGACGCACACGCCGATCTCGGCCGTCCTCACGCTCATGGAAACGCACGACCTCCATCACGAGAACGTGGAAAAAGTGCACATCCGTTCGCTCGCGCGGGCCGCGGACATCCTCGCGGACCCGAGCAAGTACGATCCGCGGAGCAAGGAGACGGCGGACCACTCGCTGCCCTACGTGATCGCGGCCGCGCTCGTCGACCGTCAGGTGACGCCCGCGCAGTTCACGCAGGAGAAGATCATGGACGAGACGATCCGGGCCCAGCTCCCCAAGGTCGTCGTGGTTGCGGATCCGGAGATCGAGAAAGTGTTTCCGGCTCTCCAGCGCGTCATCGTCACCATCACGACGAAGGACGGGCGGGAGCTCACCCAGCAGCTCGACTATCCGATGGGCGACCCGCGCAATCCGCTCTCGGACCAGGCCGTGGAGGAGAAGTTCGACGCGCTCGCGGGACCGGTGCTCTCGGCCGGACGGAGGGCCAAGGTGAAGGAGACGATCTGGAACCTGGAGACGCTCGGCGACGTTCGCGAACTCACCGCGTTGTTGGTCCAGGACGCCTAGAGAACCCCCGGCGGCGCCGGCTCCGGCCAGGTCGCACATCGATACGGATGCGGTGTGCGCCCGCTCGGGGTCGGCGCAGAGTGCAAGGAGATCGAAATGGGTCAGACAGTCGTCGAGAAGATCGTCGAAACGCATCTCGCCGACGGGCCGCCCGCCCGCCCGATCCGGGCCGGAGACTTCGTCGTCCTGAGGCCGGACCACGTCATGACGCACGACAACACGTCCGCGGTCATGAAGAAGTTCCAGTCCATCGGGGCTACGAAGATCTTCGATCCGCTCCAGCCCGTCTTTGCGCTGGATCACGACATCCAGAACGAGACGGAGGCGAACGTCGCGAAGTACCAGGCGATCGAAGCGTTCGCCCGCGAGCATGGGATCGCGTTCCATCCGGCCGGTCGCGGCATCGGCCACCAGGTGATGATCGAGGAAGGGTACGTCCTTCCCGGGACGCTCGTCGTCGCGTCGGATTCCCACTCGAACATGTACGGCGGCATCGGAGCGCTCGGAACTCCGGTCGTCCGCACCGACGCCGCGGCCATCTGGGCCCTCGGCGAGTTCTGGTGGCAGGTTCCGGAGACGGTCGAGGTGCGGCTCGAGGGAGCGCTGCCGCAGGGAGTGAGCGGGAAGGACGTCATCCTCACGCTCTGTGCGCTCTACAAGGACGGCGAGGTCCTGAACGCCGCCGTCGAGTTCACCGGGCCGGGCGTGGCGAGTCTCACCATCGAGGAGCGGCTCACCATTGCGAACATGTCGACGGAGTGGGGTGCACTCACCGGTTGGTTCCCTGCTGACGAGAGGACGTACGACTACCTCGAGTCGATCAACATGGACGACGTGCCGCTTCCGCACGCGGTCATGCCGGACCCGGATGCGCAGTACAGCGCGCGGATCCGTCTCGACCTCGCGACCGTGACGCCGACGGTGCTGGGGCCGGACAACGTCCAGACCCGGACGCCGCTTCCGGAGCTCGAGGCGAAGCGCGTGTCGATCCAGAAGGCGTACCTCCTCTCCTGCGTCAACTCCCGGCTCAGCGATCTCGAATCCGCCGCCGCGGTGCTCGCGGACAAACACGTGGCTCCGGGCGTCGAGTTCTATGTCGCTGCCGCATCGGATCTCGTCCAACGGGACGCGATCCAGAGCGGGGCCTGGCAGACACTGCTCGACGCGGGAGCGAAGGTGCTGCCGCCGGGATGCGGGCCGTGCATCGGGCTCGGCACCGGGCTTCTCGAAGCTGGAGAAGTCGGGATCTCCGCGACGAACCGAAACTTCAAGGGGCGGATGGGCTCGCGTGACGCGCAGTGCTATCTCGCGAGTCCCGCCGTCGTCGCGTCCTCCGCGATCGCCGGCTACATCCGCGCGCCGCAGGACTGGCCGAAGACAGAAGCGGACAGCCAGATCGAGTTCCATTCGGACGCCGCCGCGTCCGGTGCGTCGGCAGGCCCGGCGTCCGGCGGTAGCGCCGCGGATGCATCGGGAGGCGTAGCCGGCGGTGCGGCCGGAGGGCCGTCGACCGAGTCCGTCGAGATCCTGACCGGCTTCCCCGAGAGACTCAAAGGCCGCCTCGTCTTCGTCCCGCAGGACAACCTCAACACGGACGGGATCTACGGCAAGGACTACACGTACCGGGAGGACATGACCCCCGAGATGATGGCCGAAGTCGTCATGGAGAACTACGACCCGGAGTTCGCCGCGCGGACGGAGTGCGGAGACATCCTCGTCGGAGGATTCAACTTCGGCACCGGATCGAGCCGCGAACAGGCGGCAACCGCGCTCCGGGCCAAGGGGATCCCGACGGTGGTGGCGGGGAGCTTCTCCCAGACGTTTCTCCGCAACGCGTTCAACAACGGCTTCCCGTGCATCGCGTCGCCGGCGCTCGTCCATCGGCTGAAGGAACTCCGGAAGTCGACGGGAGAGACGGACCGGACCGTGATCTACACGGACGACATCGAGATCGACTTCACGAAGGGGCAGATCGAGTGGAGAGGGGAGACGTTCCGCTTCCCGCCACTCGGCCGGGTGCCTCAGGCGCGGGTCGTGGCCGGCGGTGAGGAGAACCTCATCCGCGAACGGCTCGGCCTCGCGCACATGGTCTGACGGGTCACTCATAGCCCCTGGGCGCGTGCCGGGACGCAACGTTCCCCTCACGCCCGAGACAGGGTGTCCGCATTCTCGAGAGAGGAGCAGCTGCAGATGGCGAACTACAAGATCGTGAGCATGCCGGGCGACGGAATCGGGAAGGTCGTCCTCCCGGAAGCGATCCGCGTCCTCGATCAGGGTCGGATTCGATGCCGACTACATCCACGCCGACATCGGTTGGGAGTTCTGGTGCAAAGGAGGGGAACGCGCCTCGAGCGGACGATCGACCTCCTCGCCGAGCACAAGCTCGGGCTCTTCGGCGCGATCACGTCGAAGCCGAAGGCGAAGGCCGCGGCGGAGCTCGATCCGTCCCTCCGGGACAAGGGCTACGTCTACTTCAGCCCGATCGTCGGCATGCGGCAGCGCTTCCAGCTCGACGTCTGCCTCCGCCCCTGCCGCTCTTTCCCGGGCAACCCGCTCAACTTCATCCGCCGGAAGGTCGACGGCGGCTTCGAGGAGCCGAAGGTCGACGCGGTCATCTTCCGGCAGAACACCGAGGGGCTCTATTGCGGGATCGAGTGGACGAACCCTCCGGCCGGAGTGAGGGATGCGCTCGCACTCCACCCGAAGTACAAGGCGTTCGCCGACGTTCCGTCCGAGGAACTCGCGATGTCGGTCCGACTCTTCACGCGCAGGGCCTGCGAGCGGATCCTCCGGGCGTCCTTCGCCTATGCGAAGAAGCACGGGTATCCGGGAGTCACCGTCTGCGAGAAGCCGAACGTTCTCCGTGAGACCTCGGGAATGATGGAGACGGTCGCGGCCGAGGTGCAGAAGGATTATCCGGAGATCAAACTCTGGTCGACGAACATCGACGCACAGATGATGTGGTTGACGAAGAACCCCGAGGACTACGGCGTCCTCGTGGCGGGAAACCTCTTCGGCGACATCATCTCGGACGCGTTTGCCGGGCTCGTCGGGGGACTCGGCTTCGCCTGCTCCGGAAACATCGGGGACGAAGTCGCGGTGTTCGAGCCGACCCACGGCTCCGCGCCCAAGTACGAACAGCTCGACCCGCCGATCGTGAACCCGATCGCGATGATCCTCTCCGCCGCGATGCTCCTCGACCACGTCGATGAGGGCGCGAAGGCAGACCGGATCCGGGCGGCGGTCGCGGCGGTCGTCGAGGAAGGCAAGGTTCGCACCTACGACATGCTGAAGCTCCCGGGCGGTCCCGAAGTGTTCCAGCAGGGCGCGGCGTCCACCCGTGAACTCACGGACGCGATCCTGGCGAATCTGTAGAGCGGCACGCCCCTGATCGTTTCGTGTCTCGATGCGTAGTGATCGAACGGTCGGCGGACGTGGAGATCGGAATCCGGTGATCGGCACGTGGGGATCGCCTCAGCGGGGCGACGGAGGTGTTGGAAATGAGCGAGACGACAGCGGCCACGGGGCGTCTCCACGAAGCGGGACGGAGAGGAAAGGACGTGCGTTCGGACCTCTGCGTGTCCTACGGCGTGGATGGCGGCGGACCGGATGGACCGGACGTCGTCGTGCGTTCGCGGGTCGAACCGTACTACGGAAATGCCATCCGTCGGCAGGTTCGCGAGGTGTTCGCGGCGTTCGGAGTGTCCGGCGGACGTGTGGAACTCGACGACGCGGGTGCCGTTCCGTTCGTCATCGAGGCGCGGATCGAAGCGGCCCTCCGTTCGGCCTTTCCGGAGCGGTTCGGCGAAACCGCCTCGGGCCCGTCAGGTGATGCCGCGTCGGGTGCATCCGGTGCGTCGGCGATGGCCGAGACCCTGCTTCGCCTCGTCCCTCGTTGGGACGCAGCGAAGACTGCGCCGCGTTCGGCACGGGTTCGGCTCCGTCGCTCTCGTCTCTACGTGCCGGGATCGGAGCCCAAGTACATGCTGAACGCCGGGCTCCATCGCGCCGACGGGATCATTCTCGACCTCGAGGACTCCGTTCATCCCGCCGAGAAGGACGCCGCGCGTCTCCTCGTACGGAACGCGCTCCTCGCGCTCGGCTTGGGGGCGGCGGAGCGGATGGTGCGGATCAATCAGCTGCCGCTTGGGCTCGCCGACCTCGCGGCGATCGTGCCGGCCCTTCCGGACCTCATCCTCATCCCGAAGGTCGAACACGCGGCGCAGGTGAGAGACGTGGACGAGACGATCACCCGGATCCTCTCCGGGCTCGGCCTGACGGAGTCGATCTGGCTCATGCCGATCCTGGAGTCCGCGCTCGGCATCGAGAACGCGTTCGAGATCGCGACCGCGTCCCCGCGGGTGGCCGCGCTCACGATCGGTCTCGAGGACTACACCGCGGACCTAGGCGTCGTGAAGACTCCCATCGGTGAAGAGTCCCTCTTCGCACGAAACCGGGTCGTGAATGCCGCGAAGGCGGCCGGCATCCAGGCGATCGACTCCGTCTACGGAGACATCGAGGACCTTGCCGGGCTCGAGGCCTGGGCGCTCCGGTCGCGCGGGATGGGGTTCGAGGGGATGGGGTGCGTCCATCCGCGCCAGATCCCCGTCATCCACCGCGGCTTCGCACCGACCCAGGTGGAGATCGAGAAGAGCCTGCGGATCGTGGCCGCATTCGAAGACGCGAAGGCACGCGGACTCGGTGTCGTGAGCCTCGGCTCCAAGATGATCGATGCGCCGGTGGTGAATCGAGCGGTTCGTCTCGTCGCCCAGGCTCGGGCCATGGGACTGATCGATCCGGCGGAGGCCGCGGCTGGAGCGAACGGCTCGGCTCGGGGGGAGGGCACACGATGACCACGTCGGCTTTCGCCAAGGTGTCGGGTGATCTCGTCCGGAACGCAGCCGGCCGGATGGTTCCGACAGAGGTGAACGGGAAGCCACAGACGCCGTATGGCGGCGTCGGTGCGTACATCCCCGAAGGCACGAAGGCCGCTCCGCCGGTCCGGCGCTGCGCGGACTATCCGACCAACGGGGACAAGCGCGTGGCCGACCTCAGGACCGCCCTCGAGAAGTGCGGGCTGCGCGATGGAATGGTCGTGTCGAACCATCATCATCTCCGGAACGGGGACCGGGTCGCGCTCGAGGTCCTGAAGGCCGCGGACTCTCTCGGCGTCAAGGATCTCATGTGGTTCCCGAGCGCCGCCTTTCCATGTCAGGCCGAAGCGATCGGTCTCATGGAGAAGGGCGTCGTTCATCACATCGAGGGATCGATGAACGGTCCGCTCGGGGACTACTGCTCCCAGGGCAAGATGCGCGGGATGGGTGTGCTCCGTTCGCACGGAGGAAGGTGGCAGGCGATCCAGGACGGAGAGGTCCAGATCGACATCGCCATCATCGCCGCGCCCACCGCCGATGCCTTCGGCAACTGCAACGGAAGCCACGGCCCCACCGCATGTGGTTCGCTCGGGTTCGCGCTCGCGGACTCCATGTACGCGAAGCACGTGATCGTGGTGACGGACAACCTCGTCCCGTTTCCCTGTCTTCCCTGGCAGATCCAGGGGAACAACGTCGACTACGTGGTCGAAGTCGACTCGATCGGCGACCCCTCGCAGATCGTCTCCGGGACGACCGAGATCACGAAGAGCCCCGATCGTCTCCTCATCGCCGACTACGTCGCGCGGTTCGTGCGGGATGCGGGGATCCTGCGCGATGGGTTTTCCTTCCAGGCCGGCGCGGGCGGGGTTGCGCTCGCCTTCGTCGGGAAGATCCGGCGGATCATGGAGGAAACGGGGATCAAGGCATCCTTCGCCCGAGGTGGCTCGACCCGCCAGCTGGTCGAACTCCTCCAGGACGGATACATCGGGGCCATCCTCGACGGCCAGACCTTCGATCTCGATGCGGTTCGTTCGATCGCGAGCGACCCACGCCACGTTCCCACCTCGCCCTTCACGTCGTACAACTACCACGGGAAGGGCAACTTCGCTTCGATGGTGGACGTGGTCGTGCTCGGCGCGACGGAGGTCGACCGGAACTTCAATGCGAACGTGAACACGCACTCGGACGGCCGACTCCTCCACGGGATCGGCGGCTGGCAGAACTGTCTCTTCGCCGGATGTACGATCCTCGCCGTACCGTCGTTCCGCGATCGCCTGCCGGTCATCGTCGACGAAGTCACCACGTTCACCGGCCCCGGCGAGCTCATCGACGTGATCGCGACCGAGCGGGGCCTCGCCATCAACCCGCGTCGGCAGGATCTACTGGATGCGGTGAAGGGGAGTGACGTCCCGATCCGTCCGATCGAAGAGATCCAGGCGGAAGTGGAACAGCTCTGCGGCGGGAAGCCGGAACGTCCACGCCTGTCGGACGAACCGGTCGCGGTGATCAAGTGGGTGGACGGAACCGTGATCGACACCGTGTGGAAGGTGGAGTAGGGGGCACGCGCCGATAGCTTCGCGCAGTCGAGCGATACGCCCTCGGCGCCGCGCGCAGTCGAACGATAGGCCCTCGGCGCCGCGTGTCTACGCCTTCGTTGCCACGAGTACGACGTCCTGGCTCCGCCCCGCCTCGTGCGGAGAGCCGTCCATTCCGCCGAAACGCTCCACGCTCCGGAAACCGTGTGCGCGGAGGAGCGAGGTGAGCTCGTCGGCCGTCCATCCGCGGTGCCGGATCCGGTGGCCACTCGTCAGCTGAAGCGGAGTGTCGCGATCGGCCGGAAGCTCGAGTGTGGTCGGGAGAAAGTGAACGAAGCGCGGGTCGGGATCGGGCGCGTAGACCCGCACGAACACCGTCTCGCTTCCGTACCTCCCGGGGCGGACCGTGACCGGGAGTGCACGCTTCCGTCCCGCGAGGATCGGTTCGTAGTCGATCCACTGCACGAGGAAGACACCGCCCGGAGCGAGTCGGTCAGAGAGTGCCGCGAGCAGCTTCGCCATCTGTGCGTCGTCGAGACTCGGAAGGGCATTCCCCAGACAGAGCGCCGCGCCGAATCGATCCTCCGTGAGGTTCGCCAGCTCCTCCATCGCTCCTACCTCGAACGGGACCGTCGGGTGATGCGCACGTGCATCCTCGATCTGCGCGGGTGACCGATCGACGCCGAGTGCGCGCCACCCTTCATGGGCGAACCGTGCGACGTGTTCACCCGGACCACATCCGAGATCGACGACGCTCCGGTCCGGCGCGCGTTCCAGCTGTTTCGTGAGGAACGGCCACTCCCGGTCGAGCCGGTCCGACCAGGCGATCAGGCCGCGGTAACGGATGTCTCCGTAGGCGTCGGCGGACGGGCCGGTGCCGGAGGCAGATCCGGTGGTCAGCGTGGTCCTTGTTCGGTCAGGAGTCGGCTTCGGGTCGTTCATGACGACGAGACTAGGTGATCGGGAGAATGGTGAGGAACGGGTTTCTCGTGGAGGCAGGGGCGGGGTGTGCCAAGCGACGCGAATCGTCCGGGTAGCGCGATGGTGACGATGGCGAGGGGCGCCTCCGTGATCCTGCTCACCCGTCCGTGCTGTGGGAGCGGGTGAGCCGGAGACGTGGGGCGTACTTCGCGGCCGGAATTCCGGCGACGTCAGGAGCGACGCTTCGTCTCGTCTCCACGCCCGTCCAGGCCCCGCTCCTTGTCCTCGCCAGCTGTTGCGTCGATCACGATGTCGCCGTGTGACATGCCGACGCGGATCTCGCGGCTCGTGCGGTGCTCGAGCAGGTAGCGGGCGAGCGGATTGAAGAGGCGTTGCTCGAGCGTGCGGTTGAGGAACTTCGCACCGCCCTTTCCGCAGAGATCATCGGTGATCAGCTCGTCATAGACCGAGGGCGCGACGGCGATCGTGGTTTTCTTCTGCGCCATCCGGAGGAGGACCTTGTCCACCTTGTAGCGGGCGATGAGCCGTACTTCCGGAACGGAGAGGGGCGGCAGTTCCAGGATCTCGTGGAACGAGTCGAGGAGGTCCGGCATGACGAAACGCCCGACGACTTCGCGGAGCCGTGCTTCCGGCGTCTTCGACGGTCGGCCGAATCCGATCTCCTGCATCGCGAGCTCTTCCCGCGGAATGGTCAGGGTGACGAACACGAGCGTCTTCTCGAACGTCACTTCGCCGAGGAGATCCTCGAGTCGCCCGCGTTCCAGGATGTTGAGGAGCACGCGCTGCAGCGCCGGGTGGGCGTGTTCGAGTCCGCGCAGGAGGAGGATCGCTTCCGGATTCTCCCGCACGGGCGCGGTGAGCACGCCGGGGAAGTAGTGGCTGTCGCTTCCCGGAACGAGTGTGGCTCCCAGGCGCGCCAACGACTCTTCGTCGTCGAACTCGCTGAGGTCGATCGAAACGACGACTTCGTCCGAACCGAAAACGACCTCACCGACGGCGTAGGCGACTTCGTTCTTGCCGACGCCCTCGGGCCCCACGAGGAGGAACGCTCCGCTCGGACGTTCCGGCCGGAAGTCCAGGTTCGTTCCCGCGATCCGTACGACCCGCGCGATCGCCGCCACGGCGTCGTTCTTGCCGACGATCCGCCGGCCCAGCCGTTCCTCCAGGTGGAGGAGCGTGTCGGCCCGCACGGCGGAGAGGGACCGGCGTTCCACGAACGGCCTCGCGAGCTTGCCGGCGCCGGACCGTTTCTCGCCCCGCGCTCCCGAGGCCTTCCGGCCCGCGGCCTGCTTCTTCGTGGCCTTCTTCGTGGACCTCGCCGCTCTGCTCTTCGCGGCCGCCTTCTTCGTCGCGGTCTTCTTGGCGGACTTCGCCGCCTTGCTCGCCACAGCGGTCTTCTTCTTCGTGACCTTCTTGGCGGACTTGGCCGCCTTGCTCGCGGCCGCCTTCTTCTTCGTGCCCGCGGTCTTCTTCTTCGCCGTCGACTTCCGCTTCGTGGTCGCCTGCTCCGCCTTGGCGCTGCGCGTCTTCGTCCCCGTCGCCTTCTTCCGTGCTGTCGCCATCGTTTCTCCTGCCTGGGCCCGTCCTTGGGACCCGCGTGGTCGACGTGAGTTCCGATCGTAGCGGAACCGTGGCGAGTTCTCGCCCGGGGATCCCGTTCGAGAGCCGCACCCCGAGTTTCGGCCCCTCGGGCCCACTCCTGGAGACGGAGACGTGTCCCCTGGACGAAGAAAAGACGAACGTTGCTTCCTCTATTGCACCCGGGCCTGGGCGGAGGGGAGCGTCGAGGGGAGTGGGGACCGACGGCCTCTCCTGGGGCCTTCGGCTTGTCGCAACGGAGAGAACGGCTTGTTCGATCCGGCCTCCGACATTACGGTGAGGACCCGACCTGCCGATCCGGGGTTAGACGGGCGGGAGTCCCAGGAGTGGACGACTAGAGGAAAGGACCCGAGACCGTGCGGATGACCAGTTTGGCCCCAGCTTCGTTGTTCCGAATCTGCCTACTCTGCCTGGGGCTCCTCGTCGGTGTGCCCGAGGTCCGGGCCGGGTTCGATGTCACTGACGTTCCGCCCTTCCCCAGCGCGACGCGGCCCCGGTTCCAGGTGAACGCCGCCAACTACCTCGGCCCCAGGGGAGAGCCCGAGGTGGTCCTCGCCTTCCGGATCCCGTACTCCGAGCTCTTCTTCGCGGAGAAGACGGATACCTATGGGGCCACGTACTACGAGGCCGAGTTCGACCTCATCATGCTGATCTCGGACGGGAAGCGACAGGTCGGCGGCGACCTCTGGAACGAAGTGATCCGGGTCGAGAGCGAGGCGGAGACGGAGTCTCGAAAGCGCTGGCATCGTCGCATCGTGCGCATCCCGGCCGAGCACGGCAGGCTCACGGCCGAGGTCTCGGTCCACGAACGGGAGTCCGGGCGCTCGAGTGGGTCGACCTGGGAGATCGACGTTCCCGACTACGAGGACGAGCGGATCTCCCTCTCCAGCCTCTGGGTCGTCGACTGTGACAAGGACGGGGACTCGGACGAACTTCCGCCGCGGGGCTGGCTGCTCGAGTCACGTTTCGGGGAGCCGCTCGGCTCGATCTGCGTGCGCGGTGAGGCCTACCGGCAGAACCTCCAGGGTCCGGGATCGCTGCGCTGGCGCGTGCTCGACGCCCGCCAGGAGAAGGTGCACGAGGGGCGACTCTCCATCGATGGTGGGGAACGGGTTCCGTTCCGCTTCCAGCCGGACCTCCAGGATCTCTGGCTCGGCAACTATCTCCTCGAGGTCGAGGTCGAGACCGACGGGAAGAAGGCGAAGCGGAGGTTCGCGTTCCAGATGGACGAGACCACCGTCTCCCTCGCGAACGACATGGAGCAGAGTCTCGAGCTCGTTCGCCTGATCGCGACGAAGGCGGAGATCAACGCGCTCGAGGACGCGCCCGAGGAGAATCGGGCCGAGGCATGGGCCAAGTTCTGGGACGAACGCGATCCGACGCCCGGCACCCCCGACAACGAGTTCAAGAACTCGTTCTTCCAACGCGTCCGTTACGCGAACGAGAACTACGGGGTCATGGAGCCGGGCTGGCGATCGGACCGGGGCCGGATCTACATCAAGTACGGGCCGCCGGAGCAGATCGACTCGCGCCCGAGCCGGGTCGATGGGCTTGCCGTCGAGGTGTGGACCTACATCGATCTCGGCCTGCGGTTCGTCTTCGTCGACTACGACGGATTCGGGCGCTACGAGCTCTACCAGCCGGGACGATCGTAAAGGGGGCGAGATGATCGACGGTCGGGTGGCCATCCTCGGCGTCGGGACGATGGGCGAAGCGATCCTGCACGGACTTCGGAGCGGCTCCACTCCGATCCCGCGGAGTGCGGTGCGCGGCACCGTGCGGAGCGCGCCCCGCGCGGCCGAACTCAGCAAGAAGCTCAAGGTCGCGATCGGAACGGACAACGTAGCCGCGGTCGCGTCGGCGTCCGTCGTCATCGTTTCGCTGAAGCCCCTCAACGTCGTGCGCGTGCTCGGTGAAGTCGCGGCCGCGGGAGCGCTCGAGCACGGCCCCCTCGTCATCTCGATCGCCGCCGGAGTCCGTACCGAGGACATCGAGGCCGTGGTCGGTCCGAAGTGTCCGGTCGTCCGTGCCATGCCGAACACACCGTGCGCGATCGGAAAGGGCACGATCGTCCTCACGGGAGGACGCCGGGCCCGGAAGAAGCACCTGACGATCGCGCACTCGATCTTCCGTCCGCTCGGAGAGACGCTCGAACTGGAGGAGCGACACTTCGACACCGTGACCGGCCTCTCCGGCAGCGGTCCCGCGTTCGGCTACCTGATGGTCGAATCGCTCGCGGACGGGGGAGTGATGATGGGTCTTCCGCGCGACGTGGCGATCCGGCTCGCGGCGCGGACCCTTCTCGGCGCGGCGGAGATGGTGCTCGCGACGGGCGCCCACCCGGCCGCGCTGAAGGACGAAGTGACGACGCCGGCGGGCTGCACGATCGCGGGGTATCCTCGCCCTCGAGGACGGCAAGATCCGGAGCACGCTCGCGCGGGCGGTGGAGCGGGCGGCGAGCTGCGCCGCGGGACTCGGCCGGAGCAAGTAGGGGCGGCGAGTCGCCGAGGCGCGACGGGGGCCCGGGCAAGAGGGACCATGAAAAGAACGCGGGACGGTGCCATGCACGGTCCCGCGTCTCATTTGGGCGGATTCTCGTTCGGGCGTCTACGCGGCGATCACTCGGGACGGGCGGAGACGGTGCGGAATCCGATTCCGCGGTCCCGGATCTCCGGACGGGCGAAGGAACGGTTCCAGCACGTCGCGCTTCCGATACCGCGGTCGTAGTCACCGCCACGGATCATCCGGTAGTGCCCGATCTGCGGAGGCTCGTGGGGCGCGCGATAGATGTCGTAGGCGTCCTGTGTCCACTCCCAGACGTTGCCCGAGAGGTCCTCGCAGCCGTAGATGCTCGCGCCGCTCGTGGTCTGGTAGCCGGCCCGGATGCTTCCGTCGTAGTAGCCGACCGGCGTGGAGCGGACCCGCGCCTGGTTCTCGAACGGATCTCCGCTGTTGTCGAAGTTGCCTCGGCTGTTGTCGGCATCGGCGCCCCACGGGTAGGGGAAGCCGACTCCGACCGTCACTTCTTCGGGCGTACCGGCGAAGTACGTCTCCGTGCCGAGATCGACCGACGTGCCCCGGGCCGCCTTCTCCCACTCGGCTTCCGTGGGGAGGTCGCGTCCGAAGAAGTCCGCGTAGGCGCGGGCGCCGAACCACGACACCTGGACGACAGGGAAGTTGTCCCATCCGTCCAGCACGAAGAAGAGGCTGTCTCCCGAGGCGTAGCGAAGGGCGGAGTCGAGATCACCCGAGCCCTGCCGGACTTCCTGGTGCACGTCGGCGTACTCTTCGATTCCCGCCGCGTCGTACACGATTCCGCCGGTCACCTTGATCAGGCGGAGCTCCCGGGCCTGATTGAGGTAGTTCACGTACTGGGCGTTCGTGATCTCGAAACGGTCGATGTCGTAGGACCGAGTCGAGATCGGGTTGCCCGGGTGGAAGAACTCTCCACTCGGCGCGCCCATGACGAACGGTCCCTCGGGAACGTCCACTCGCTCGATCACGGTGCTGAAGACCCAGACGGGGGAGCGGCGGATGATGCCGGCGCCGTCCGTCACCACGACCTGCCAGAAGTAGGAGCGGTTCGGCTCGAACGTCGTCGTGAGCGCGTACTCCGTGCTCGTCTGCGCGTCGGAGACCTGGGAGAGCGACGCGAACGTGCTTCCGAAGTAGACGTCGTAGAGCAGGGTGTCACCGTCCGGGTCCGAAGCGTTCCAGGAGAGGACCACGGTCGAGTTGGGGTCCAGTTCCTGGAGACGGTTCTCCGGGGTCGGACTGCCGGGCACCGAGGGGGCCGCGTTCGTCTTGGCCGTCACCCGCACGGTTTCGCTGGGCTGGCTCTCGACACCGGTCCGCACGGCCCGCACGCGGTAGTCGTAGCTCTGGTCCGCAGTGACGGTGCGGTCGATGAAGACCTGGACGTTCGCATTCACGTTGCCGGCGAGCTGGAAGTCGTTCGCGCCCGCGGCTGATCGTTCGATGCGGAATCCGGTTTCGTCGGTCGAGACGTCGCGCCAGGAGAGGGTGACGGAAGTCGGCGTGACCGAGTTGGGGGTCAGTTCGTTCGGCGCTGCTGGCGCCGGTTCCGGCTCCACCTGGGGTTGCGAGCTGTCCTCGCTGCAGGCGGAGAGGCCAATGAGCATGATACCGAGAGTTGTGCCGAGTACGCGGCGCATCCTACCTACCTCCACGATCCTCACGTCCCGATGCCGAGGGCGAAACGTCTGGCGACCAGGGCCGAAGGATTCGGCCGGGCCGCCCGCCAACGCGTCTCAGGGTTCAGAAACACTCACGTTCGCCGAGCACGCCGAACTTCGTCTTCTCGTCGTAGATCGTCGCGTCGAATGTGGTCGAGGCGGAGAGGTCCACCCGGATGAGACACGGATTCCACAGCTCCATCGTCTTCGACGCCTCGCTCTCGCGGAGGACGACGATCTCGGGAACCTGGCCCAGACCGGCCTGCGGAATGAACCAGGCCACGATGGTCTGGTCACCGAACTCATCGTAGTGGAAGTTCGTCTCGTAGCTTCCATCGGCGCCGCTCACGGCAGAACCCTTGAGGAAGCCGTCGACGAACACTTTGACCTGGACGCCACCGAGGCCGAGGTCTTCGGCGTCGGCTACCGTCCCGGAGAACGTGGCGAGCTGTTCCTGGGCGAGGGCAGGTGCGGCGGCGAGAAAGAGCGCGAGCGCGCAGACTACGAATCGAAACAAAGGGGTCTCCTCCCGATCTGTCGTGTAAAGGACTCCTCGGCCGGCCGGTCGGCGGGCCGAAGTCCTCCGAGTCTAGAACTATCCAACCCACACCCCGGCAAAGGTGGCGGCGGATGCGCGCTCCGAGATACCCCGGAGGGTACCAACGAGGTCCCGAAGGGTCAACCCGGGCCGGAAGGGAGTTAAATCGTTGGCGCGAGGGGAAAAGCTCTGATACGTTCCCGCCGTTTCTATGACCGGAATCACGGGGGGACCCTCGGCCCGAAGCCGCTCTCGGGCCCGCCCGCGGGTCTCTTCACGCGGCCAAGGATAGGTGCATCACGCGAGACGGATCTCGCGACCGCCCTGACGCGGCCTCGTCCCGTCCTCCCGGGAGAGCTGCCGCTGCAGCGCTCGGGCGGCACAATCCATCGAGGGATGGGAATCCATAATGGGTATTCGTAGCCTGCTCGGCTTCGTCTCCAACGACATCGCCATCGACCTGGGTACCGCGAACACGCTCGTCTACGTGAAGGGCAAGGGGATCGTTCTGAACGAGCCCTCCGTCGTCGCGGTGGACCGGACGAACAAGAAGGTGCTGGCGGTCGGGCGCGAGGCGAAGGAAATGCTGGGCCGGACGCCGTCCGGCATCGAGGCGGTTCGGCCGCTGAAGGACGGCGTCATCGCGGACTTCGAGAAGACCGAAGAGCTGCTCCGCAAGTTCATCCTGAAGGTGCTCCAGAACCGGCGGTTCCTGGTCCGCCCGCGGGTGATCGTCTCCGTGCCTTCGGGAATCACCGAAGTGGAGAAGCGTGCGGTGCGGGACTCCGCGGAACACGCCGGGGCGAGAGAGGTCTACCTGGTCGCCGAGCCGATCGCGGCCGCCATCGGCGTCGGGCTTCCGGTCGACAAGCCGACCGGCAACATGGTGATCGACATCGGGGGAGGCACCACCGAGATCGCGGTCATCACGCTCAACGGCATCGTCACCGACACCTCGATCCGCGTCGGCGGGGACAAGATGGACGACGCGATCGTCCAGTACGTCAAGCGCCAGTACAACCTCTTCATCGGGGAGCAGACGGCCGAGCAGATCAAGCTGAAGATCGGCTCCGCGTTTCCGATGGAAGAAGAGATGGAGATGCAGATCAAGGGGCGTGACCTGATCGGCGGGATTCCGAAGACGATCACGGTGAGCTCGAAGGAGATCCGTCAGACTCTCCAGGAACCGGTCGGGGCGATCGTCGAGGCGACCCGGGAGTCGCTCGAGAAGACTCCGCCGGAGCTGGCGAGCGACATCGTCGACCGCGGGATCGTGATGACGGGCGGGGGCTCGCTCCTCCGTGGCCTCGGCGACCTCCTCAACCAGGAGACGCATCTTCCGATCCGCGTGGCCGAGGACGCTCTCCTCTGCGTCGTCCTCGGGTCCGGGCGGATCCTCGACAACATCGATCACTACGAGAAGGTCCTGATGACCTGATGCTGAGACCGAGCTCCCCGCCATCGCCGGTCCGTGCTTGGATCGGCCCTATGCTGGCGGTGCTCGTGTCCGCCACGCTTCTCGTTCTCCCGAAAGACGTCCGGCGCGGCATCGCGATGGGACTCGAGTACTCCGTCTTCTCTCCGTACCGCTACGCGGTCGGTTGGGGGGAAGGGAGCCTCGCGGCCCGGGCCGAGATCCGGCGCCTCTCCCAGCAGCTCACCGAGTGGCGCGTGCGGGAGGACCAGATCCTGGAGACACAGGAAGAGAACCGGCGGCTCCGTCACCTCCTCGGGTTCCGTCGCCGCACGGCCGAGCGGCTCGTTCCGGCCGCCGTCGTGGCTCGGGAGCGGGGCAGGGACGGTGACCTCGTCGTCGCCGAGGTGGAGTCCGGGCGTCCGGTCTTCGGAGACGCCCCCGTGCTCGTCCCGGAAGGGCTGCTCGGGCGGGTCGTGGTCCGGGACGGGACGCGCGTCCGCGTCCAGTGCCTGACGAACTCCGAATCGTCCGTCAGCGTGCTCAACCAGCGGACGCGGGACGAAGGGATCCTGCGCGGATCGCTCGAGAGGCGCGGACTCCTCGTCGTCCTGGACGTACCGGTGCAGGCCGATTGGCGGGTGGGAGACCGCGTGATCACATCGGGACTCGGTACGATCTTCCCGCGCGGGCTCCTGGTCGGTACGGTGGTGGGGATGCGCCGCGAGGAGATGGGGCCCCTCGAGCGGATCTGGGTAGAGCCGGCCGCGTCTCCGGCCCGGGCCGAGGAGATCTTCTTGCTCCTGCCCGGTGGGGAGGAACCGGCCGAAGACATAGAGTGGTTTCCATCAGATCCGGAGCCGCCGCTCTCCGTCCTCTCCTGGGACGATGGCCGCGGCCTGACCTACGGCCCACTTCCGGCTCCCTAGCCGACTGCCGGAAGGAAAGTTCGATCGCGATGCTCGCAGGGTTTCGAATCGCATTCGGCGTGTTTCTCCTCCTCGTCTCCCAGGCGACCTGGGTGAAGGGGCTGTCGCTGTGGGGGATCGAGCCGGATCTCCTCCTCGGGATGGTCTTCTTCGTCGCCCTGAAGAAGGGGATCCATTGGGGGGTCTGGACCGGGTTCGCGATCGGACTCCTGATCGACCTCGAAGAGCCGTCCCGGCTCGGGCTCCACGCGCTCGCCTATGTGCTGACCTCGATCGCGGTCGAACGATGGTCGAAGAACTTCGACCGCTCGAGTCCGATCGTGGTCGGCGTCCTCCTCTTCCTGGTCGCGGTCCTCACCGAGACGATCCGGCTCTTCGCGTTCACCGATGGTGGCTGGTTCGCGCACCTCGTCGCGGTGTTCCGCTTCACCCTTCCGACCGCGCTCTACACGACGCTCTTCCTCGCGCTCGCGTCGTGGATCCTGTCGCGTCTCCTGGGGTGGAAGGACTGGGTGCTCCATGCCACGTAGGTTCCACAAAGAAGACCGCGCGCACCGGGCTCGATTTCTCTACCTCCTGATCGGCGGGATCACGCTCCTGCTCGTTGGAAGGCTGGGGGAGCTACAACTCGCGAAGGGTGCGTTCTACCGGACGCGGTCGCAGGAGAACCGGATCCGCGCGGAAGTACTCCCCTCCGACCGCGGCCGGATCCTCGACCGGAACGGGGTGGTGTTGGCCGACGACTACCCGTCCTCCCAACTCACCCTCTATCCGCGTCACGCGATCTTCCAGCAGTACCCGGACTCGCTCGACCAGGTGCTCGCGGCCGTCGGCGAAGTCCTGGGCCGGACGCCCGACGAGCTCAGGAAGCGGCTCGCCGGGGCGACCGAATCCCGTCCCGCGATCCTGGCCCGCCAACTCTCGTTCGAGCAGGTGTCCCTCCTCGAGGAGCGGCACGCCCGACTCCCCGGAATCACGGTCGAAGCCGTTCCCGTCCGCCGGTATCCGAACGGTGAGCTCGCGTGTCACCTGCTCGGCTACCTGGGCGAAGTCGGACCCGAAGACCTGAACCGCGATCCGGAGACGTATCACGCTGGGGATCTGATCGGGAAGACGGGCATCGAGCGGCAGTACGAGACGCTGCTCCGTGGGCAGGACGGGGAGGCCTACGTCGAGGTCGACGCCCGCGGACGCCGGACGCGCATGTTCACCGAGCTCCCGGTCAAACCGGCCGTTCCCGGCGAGGACGTCGTCCTCACGATCGACGCGGCACTCCAGAAGGAGATGGAGGCGGCGCTCGCCGCGATCCGGATCCACGGCGGAAAGGACGGTTTCGACGAACAGCCGGCGCCGCCGTCCTGCGCGGTCGCGCTCGATCCCCGGAGCGGGGAGATCCTGGCCCTCGCGAGCTATCCGGGATACGACCCGAACATCTTCGTCGGCGGGCTCTCGCAGGAGGAGTACGCGCGGCTCCAGAGCCCCGGGCACCCACAGCAGAACCGCGTCCTCCAGTCGACCTACCCGCCCGGTTCGACGTGGAAGGTGCTGACCAGCCTGGCCGGGCTCGAGGCGGACATCGTCGGCTACGACACCGCGCTCCAGCCGTGCTGGGGACGGTACAAGTTCGGCGACCGCTACTTCGGCTGCTGGAACCGGGGCGGCCACGGGGTGCTCACGCACAACGCCGCGCTGCGTCAGTCCTGCGACGTCTTCTACTACCAGCTCGGGGAGCAGCTCGAGGTGCGCGGGATCTCCGACTACGCGCGCCGGCTCCGGCTCCACGAGAAGACCGGAATCGATCTGCCGGGGGAACGGGCCGGTCTCGTCCCGACTCCGGAGTGGTACAAGGAGAAACTCGGGCGGTTCGGGAAGGGCGTCGCGTTGAACCTCTCGATCGGTCAGGGCGAAATCCTCCTCTCGCCGCTCGCACTGGCCCGGTTCTACGCGCTCATCGCGAACGGAGGCACGTTCGTCGAACCCCACCTCATCCGGGAGCTGCGCGCGCGGGACGGGCGCCTCGTACGGGCGGCCGAACGCGAGGACTGGACGCGCGGTCGGGCCGGGATTCCGGCGGACGATCTCGCCTTCGTGCACTCGGCGCTGGAAGAGGTCGTGATGCACGCGCGCGGCACGGGGAAGAAGGCGCGGGTGGGGGAGATCCGGATCGCCGGGAAGACCGGGACCGCGGAGAACCCGGGTGAGGACCACGCACTCTTCGCGTGCTACGCCCCGGCCGATGCGCCGACGCTCGTCGTGGTCGTCGTCGCGGAGCACGCCGGGCATGGGGGCTCGGTCGCGGCGCCGGCCGCGCGTCAGATCCTCCAGTCCTACTTCGAGCGGGCGGGGGACGTCGCGGACAGCGGGGAGACGCAGCCGTGAGGCGGCCGGATCGCGGCATCGGAGCCCGCCCGCACTCCGTGGGCGTGGGGGCCGCGCGATGAACCTGCGCGTCTACCGGAAGCACAACGACTGGCTCCTCATGCTGCCCACGCTCCTCCTGGTGCTGGCCGGAGTCGCCACGATCTACAGCGCGACCCGGCTCGCAACCGGCGACGCCAGTGGGTTCTTCGAGCGCCACCTCATGTATCTCGCGATGGGGAGCGTGGTCTTCGGGTTCTTCTTCTTCCTCCCGCTCCGGCTCTGGGAGGACTGGTCCTATGTCGTCTACGGGATCTCGTTGCTGCTGCTCGTCGCGGTGCTGCTCTTCGGGGTGGACAGCCATGGCGCGCAGAGATGGTTCCAGGTCGGTCCCCTGAGATCGCAGCCCTCCGAGTTCGCGAAGCTCGCCCTCGTCGCCGTGCTCGCCCGCTACCTCGGGGGGAAGCGGGTAGACCTCTCGAGGCCAGGCCCACTCGCGATCGCCATGCTGCTCGTTCTCGCTCCCACCGCGCTCGTCCTCCAGCAACCGGACCTGGGGACGGCCGGCGCGTTTCCGGCGCTCGCGCTGCCGATGCTGATCTGGGCCGGGATGCCGCGGATCCTCCTCTTCATCCTGCTCTCGCCGATCATCGGACTCCTGCTCGTCTACAACCTCGTCTTCTGGGTTCTGTTTCTGGTCTTCTCGATCGTGGTGTTCCGAAGGTCCCGGCTCTCGAATCTCCTCCTCGGGCTCTTCCTGCTCCTCCAGGTCGGGCTCCACGTCGGTGCTCCGCGCGTGATCGAGACGCTCCATCCCTATCAGCAGGCTCGGATCCACACGTTCTTCCATCCGGAGAGTGATCCGTCCGGGAGCGGATGGCAGGTGCTCCAGTCGCGAATCGCGATCGGGTCCGGGCAGCTCTTCGGGACGGGATACCTGCAGGGAAGCCAGAAGAAGCTCGCGTTCCTCCCGATGCAGCACAACGACTTCATCTTCTCGGTGATCGGGGAGGAGTGGGGGTTCTTTGGCGCCGCGGTGATCGTGATCCTCTTCGGACTCCTCGTCGCGCGCTCGGTCCGCGTGGCGACGCAGTGTCGATCGCCCTTCGGTTCGCTGCTCCTCGTCGGAGTGGCGGGCCTCATCTTCTACCACGCCGCGGTGAACATGGCGATGACGATGGGACTCTTCCCGGTCACCGGCCTGCCACTGCCGTTCCTCAGCTACGGAGGCTCGTTCCTCTGGACGATGCTCGCGGCCGCCGGGCAGATGGGGAACGTGGCCGCGCACCGGTTCGAGTACTAGTCACGGCGCGCTCGCCATTGGGGGAGGTTGGATGACCAGCAGCACGTTTCGCCAGTTCCTTCCGAACGGCCGGACACGGCTGCTCGGGATCCTCGGCGATCCGATCGATCACTCGCTCTCGCCGGAACTCCACACGGCCGTTCTCCGCAAGCTGGACCGGAACATGCTGTACGTTCCCGTACCGGTGTCGAAGGGACGACTGCGCGCATTCCTCGGGCTCGCGGCGGAGCAGGGGTTTCGGGGGTGCAACGTCACGACGCCGTATAAGGAACAGGTGCCGCGCGCCGCGGAGCCGAGAGACGGAGACACGCAGGACGGGCATGGCGAATACGTTGACGTTCGCTGTGCCGGGCCGGAAACCGGGCGCGGAAGGAACGGACGGCCGGGGGATCCTGGGCTGGCTCGATGACCACGGGCTCGGCGAGGAACCGTTCGGCGTGCTGGGATTCGGAGCCACCGCCCGAAGTCTCGTTCATGCGGCCTGGCAGGGCGGACGGCCGCCGGCAGTCGTCGTGACGAGTCGTCGGGGGCCGGTGAAGCGGCGGCTGACAGGGTGGGGCGCTGAGTCCGGCCGGGGGCGTCTCGTCGGCGCGGCACCCGAGGTCTGCGCGGCGGAGCGAATCGGAGAGTCACGCATGTGTGCCGCCCGGGTGCCGAAGGTCTGGATCTCGACCTGGCCTCCGGGGGCGCTTCCTCCCGCCGAGTTCTGGGCGCGGCTCGAGGGCATGAACGTCGTGCTCGACCTGAACTACGGCGACGGACGCACGACGATGGCGGATGCGGCGAGGCGGGAAGGGCATCGGGCGGCGGACGGGCTCGGCCCGCTCCTCCAGCAGGCCGCGCGGTCGCTTTCCGTCTGGCTCGAGCGGCCGGTCGAGCCGGAGCTGTTCCGCCTTGCTGCCGGCGCGCCGAAACGCCGCCTGGGTCTCAGCCGGTGAGGCTGCGCAGGTGGGAGGGCAGAGGCGTGGATCCGCATCGCCGGAGAGGGTGTCGGTCCGTGCAGCCGTTCGGCTCCTGACCGCCCGGACGCGGCGCCGACGGTGGGCGGAGAGATCGGCCATCGCCTTTGTGCGCCTCTTTCTTCCCGAGCAGTGCCCCGGCTGTCACGGCCGCGTGCCCGAGCCGGGGCTGTGCGCCCGCTGCGCGCCGGAGATCGCCCGACTCCTCGCCGTTCCGGTGCCTTTCGTGGCCGGAGACCTCGCGGGACACGCCGCCGGGCCCTACCGACGAGGGAAGTCCGGGCCGTCCTCGCGTACAAGAAGGGATCCGGTGCCGGGAGTGGCCGAACTCGTGCACCGGGCTCTCCTGGCTCTGGTCCGGCAGGGCGCCGGCCTCGCGGCCGATCCGCGCGTCGTCGTTCCGGTTCCGATGGCCCGCGTCCGCCGACGGGAGAAGGGGTGGAATCCACCCGAGAACCTCGCTTCCGACTCGCCGCGGACTCGGGCTGGCCTGCGGCACCTGACATACTCGAACGGGTCCGCTACCAGGGGACTCTGGCCGAATCGGACAAGGACGAGCGGGCGCGGAGGCCCGCGGGTGCGATCCGTCTCCAAGTCGACGCGCCGGCGAGACTCGCGGCGCGGGCCGAACATGCGGGCGTGGAGGAGTGGCCGGCTCGGGCCCTCCTGGTCGACGACGTGGTCACGACCGGAGCCACGCTCGGGGCGTGTCGTGACGCGCTTCGAGGCAGGGTCTACGACGTCGCCTGCGTGACCCCCGCCCGGACGGAGTGACGCCCGACAGACGAGATGGCGTGTCGCGTAACGCTCGTCCGAATGGGACGTGAACTCAGTTCCGAGCGGTGTCTACTTCGCCAGGGCCCGAGTCTCGGCGCGCCCGGCGACCGACGCCCCCGCGTCGCCCGAATCCGCGTCCCCGGCCCCGGGAGATTCCCGACCGCGTCCCAGCGAGACTTCCGTAAGTCCCCGGAAGCTGGTACCTTGTCTGCTTCGCAAGGCGGGGCCCAGGATGAGCTCCCGCCCTCCGGTTTTGAGGTCCCCGGCCCATGAGGGTCCGGTCAGTCCCCGGAGTCGCGGATGGTGCCTCGTGTATGTCCGCACCCCGCAGGATGTTCCCAGACTCCGGCGCGGGAAAGCGCCGATGGAAGAATGGGCAGATGTACAAGGAAATCGTGATCAACGCGGATCCGAGCGAGACTCGGATCGCCGTTCTCGAGGACGCCAAGCTCGTCGAACTCTTCGTCGAGAGAGAAGAGGAGCGTCGTCTCGTCGGGGACATCTACAAGGGCAAGTCAACGCCGTCCTCCCGGGAATCCAGGCCGCCTTCCTGGAAGTCGGGCTTCTTCCCGGACCGCGTTCCTCCACTCGTCCGACTTCTCGAGCCGATCATCGACATCGAGGGGTTCGACATCGAAGAGGTGCGAGTCCAGTCTTCGCGGCGCCCCAAGCAGGACCTCAACATCCAGGACCACCTCAAGAAGGGGCAGGAGGAGATGGTCCAGGTGATCAAGGAGCCGATCGGGCAGAAAGGCCCCAAGGTCACCCGTCGGCTCTCGCTTCCGGGCGTATCTCGTCCTCATGCCCGGCCTCAAGCACGCGGGCGTCTCGCGGAAGATCGTCGACCGTGACGAGCGCCAGCGTCTCAAGAAGATCCTGACCGAACTCCGTCCGAACCACGCCGGCATCATCTGCCGGACGGCCGCGGAAGGCCGGAGCCGGAAGGAGCTGGAGGCGGACGTCGAGTTCCTCGTCGGCCTCTGGAAGGAGATCGAGGAGACCTCGGCGTCGAACGAAGCGCCGGCACTCGTCCACCGCGAGATGGAAATGACGACGGGCCTCATCCGCGACCTCTTCACCGAGGACGTCGGCCGTCTCACCATCGACTCTCGCGCGGCGTACAAGCAGATCGTCAGCTACCTCAAGGCGTTCTCGCCGGAACTCAAGAACCGGGTCAAGCTCTACAAGGGCGAAGGGCCGATCTTCGACGAGTACGGAATCGAGTCCGAGATCGAGAAGACGCTCGAGCGCAAGGTGTGGCTCAAAAAGGGCGGCTATCTCATCATCGACCAGACCGAGGCGATGGTTGCGATCGACGTCAACACCGGTCGGTTCACCGGGAAGAAGTCCCAGGAAGACACGATCTACAAGACGAACCTGGAAGCGGCCGAGGAGATCGCCCGCCAGCTCCGTCTCCGCGACCTCGGCGGCATCGTGGTCTGCGACTTCATCGACATGGAGGACGAGGGGAACAAGAAGGCCGTCCTCGAAACGTTCCGGAGCGCCCTCCGGAGAGATCGAGCACGGACCAAGATCTTCCCGATCTCCGAGCTCGGCCTCATCGAGATGACCCGCCAGCGCGAACGCGACTCCCTCTTCCACTACTTCACCGATCAGTGCCCCTGCTGCGGCGGCTCCGGCCAGGTCCTCTCTCTCAAGACGACCGCACTCAAGACGGAGCGGACGATCCGGCGGATCGGCGCGCACTCGAAGGAGAAGCTCATCCAGGTGAAGGTCCATCCGGATGTGGCGACGTTCCTCTTCGAGCGCTCGACCTTCCTCGACCAGCTGGAGAAGGAGTTCGGCCTCCGGATCGACATCCGCGAAGATCCGCGGATGAAGCGGGACGACATCCGGGTCTACTTCCCGCGCCTCCGGAAGGAAGTCACCGAGCAGTTCATGCCGTAGCCGCACGGCTGCGGCCGGTGGCGACGAAGGAGCATGGCGCGCGCGCGATCCAAGGTCGAGTTCGGTGACTTCCAGACACCGCCGGA
>JAWKQE010000036.1:0-53852 GCA_041390305.1 Candidatus Eiseniibacteriota bacterium | reverse complement strand
CGGACAGCGCAAGCCGGATGTCGATCCCGGCGACGGGCAGAGGAATCGTGTCGCCGTCCTGTACGGGAACGAACTCGCCACTCCCAGTGGTGTCGGCGTAGACCACCTGGACGGAATCGCCCAGATCCGCGTCGAAGATCTTCTGGAAACGGGTGATCGGGTCACGGTTCCAGACGAAACTACGAAGCGCCGCCGCGGACCCGGAGTATCCGGCGTCGTCCACGGCCCGGACGCGGAAGAAGAACGGGCCACTCGACAGCTCCGCCGCGCTGTAGCAGATGGTGGTGTCGTTGATCGTCCCGCCCAGCTCGGAGAACTCTCTCGGAGCGAGGTTCCGGAAATAGCGAAGGATCGAGCCGACCTGATGGACCTCACCGGAGTCGTCGAGGATCGCGTCGCAGTCGGAACCTTCCCACTCGAAGCACACGGACCAGCCGGTGGGAATCGTGTCGGGAATCGACCGTTCCGCGGTCTCCGTCGAAGTGATCTGGAGGGTCTCGGAGAGATCGGGCGAGAACGCGATCGACTGCGTGAACTCCACGGCCGGCGGACAGATGTTCCGCGCGCCGAAGAACGTCCAGGCAGGAACCGGGTCGCGCTTTCCGTCGTTGTCGATCGAGCGAACGTAGAAACGATGGCCGAGGATTTCGCGAGACGACTCGACCTGGAAGCGGAAGAGGGAGTCCGTCTTCGTCGTGAACTCGTACTCGATGGCTTCGATGTCGGGTAGTGACTCCGTCACCGCATACTCGTAGCCGACGACTTCGCCGTCCGAGTCGATGCCGCTCCAGTAGAGACGGACCGCGTAGAACGCAGCCTGACTGTCTCCCGGGGCGCCGGTGAGGAAGGTCTCTGGTGCCGCGTTGCGGTCAACGGGAATGACGTTTTCGTCCCGACAGCCGGGCCCAAACGTGCCGAGAGCCACGATGGCAACGAGTAGGCATAGGGCGGAAAGGGAAAGCAACGCCTGAGCAGAACGCCGAGGGCGGTTCTCATCCATGCAGGAACAGCTCCTGAGATTCATACCCCCGGCCACCGCAACCCTAGCACCACGCCAGAAACGCTGTCAATCTCCGCGCCCGACCGGGAAGGCACGGTCACGCGGAATCCTAACGCCTCGGGCCAGCCTGGCATAGCGTGGAAATCAATGGAGTGACCGCGCGGACGGCTGGAAAGCGACCTCCGAGCCGCGCACACCGCCCCGGGCGAAAACGACGAAGGGGGAAGGGCCCAAGGCCCTCCCCCCTTCTCGAACGCGAGACGTCGGTGTTCCGCGATTAGCGGAGAACCGTCGCCTTCTTGTTGAACGTGCGACCATCCGCAGTCAGCTGCGTCCAGTAGACGCCGCTGGCGAGCGGGCGACCGGCCTCGTCCATTCCGTCCCAGGTCACAGCGTGATCGCCCGCGTCGAGGTTGCCCTTGACGAGGGTCCGAACCTTACGACCGCTGACATCGAAGACCGCGAGCTCAGCCGGACCGGAGTTGGCCAGCTGGAAGCGGATCGAGGTGTGCGGGTTGAACGGGTTCGGGCTGTTCTGGAACAGCGTGGTGCGGGCGCCGGTGGCGATACCACCGTCTTCGATGCCAACCACGCCACTGGCGCACGGATCCTCGCAGAGAGACGCGAGGAGGTCGTAGTCGACCTCGTAGATCCACTCGATCGCCGACGCGATCTGGTTGAACGTCGCGTTGACGATGTTCTGCTCGGCCGTATCGCAGTGGACGTCGTCCACCGAATCGGTGGTGTGGTGCCAGGAGACACCATCGAGCACCGTGCGGTAGTTCTCAGTCGCACCACCACCGAGGATCTGCTCGTTCGCGACCGACGCGTAGTTGTTCTCATCGAGCGTATCGAGGTTCAGATAGACACGGTTACCAACTCCCGTACCCACCGTACCGAGAACGTCGAAGTTGAACTGCTGCGGGCACCAGTTGCCGTAAGCATCGTACACGTAGTCGTTCGCGGAGTGAGCGGTCCCGTAGAGGGATCCACCAGCCGGCTCCTCGATACCAACGCAGGTACCCTGGTTGCCGTAGAACTCGGCATACCAGTCGTCGACGTGCGAAGCACCCATGCGGGCGAGCAGCGTCGGAGCGTTGGCCGACAGCGCGAGAGACATACCGTCACCGTTCATGACGAGACCCTGACGCGTGGAGTTCGCGTCGCAGATCACGGCGGTCAGCCAGTCGCTGAACATCGCGTAATCCTCAGGCCACATCATCTGGGTGATGTTGCTGCTTCCGCTGTTGATCAGGAGACCACGGTAACCGAGCAGCTGAGGCAGGGTGCAGCCGTTGTTGGCGTCAACCGTACCGCCGCGGGCCATCGGAGCCTTCCAGTTCGAGGAAGCATCGAGGTAGTCATAGCGATCGATGTCGTAGCCGAGCGAGTCGACGGCAGCCTGGATGAAGTTCTGGGCGCCGGCGTTGAAGGCGTCGATGTAGAGCAGGCACGGATAGCGGAGGCCGCTACCGGTGTTGCGCCAGCTCGGGAGAATCTCGAACTCGGAGAAGAACCCACCCGTGGTGTCCGGGAGGAAGTACTTCTGGCCGTTGTCCGGATTCTTGAAGTTCGACGTGAGGAAGTACTCGATCTGCGTACCCGGCCACAGAACGTTGTCCTGGATGATCTCGACTTCGTCGGAGAGCTCCGGACCCGCAGCCGAGCGACCCCAGGTCGCCCAATCCTCTTCCTTCAGGTAGGTGCAGAACTTGTTCTTGAAGGCGTTCGTGCCCTGCTGGCAGGAGTCCATGGAAGCCTTGGCGAAGTCACCGGCCTCGATGTCCCAAGCGCCAGCGCCGTTCACGTCGGCCACCCAGTTCGTGTAGGCAGCACCAGAGAGCGGTCCAGAGCGAGCAACGCGGAACCAGAGGTGGGCTTCCCACTCCGTCGCAGCGGTCGTGACGACCGGGCCCGCGACCATGAGCGAGTCACCGAGAACGAACGGGTTCGTGTTGCCGAAGCCAACGATGTTACGCGTAACGTCCGCACGACCGACTTCCGTCGGGTTCGGATTGTTGATCAGGCCGGACTGAACGAATCCGTCCTGGAAGCGCAGACCGTTGTCGATCGCGATCGGCGGAGCCTCGGGCACGCGGGTGAAGCAGATCTTCACGTTGTCGATGATCGGCGTGAAGTTCGTCACCTGCGTACAGTCGGCCGGGCCGATTCCGAAGGCGTCGCAAGAAGCGTAGATCTCGAAGATGAACTGAACGTTCTGGGCGTCGACCGGTACCGGAACGTCAGTCGCCGTCAGGCTGGCACGGTTGCCGGCGCACGTCGGATCCTCACCCACGAAGAAGAAGGTGTTCTGACCGACACGCGGCGACCAACCGGAGTTGCCCGTGACTTCGCAGAGGTACGGGAAGTAGTAGGCACCCGGACGATAGAACACGCCGTTGGCGCGCGGCATCACCGAGTACTGATCCCAGTCCACGAACATGGAGAGCTGGCCAACGCCGGGCAGGCTCGACGGGGTCACGTCGTTGAGGACGTCGACCTCGGGAGAGACGGCGTAGGAGTGCTGACCATAGATGTGGTCACCGTTCTGACCGATTCCACGGTGCATCTCGAGGATGTTGCCGGTGAGCTCGCACTGGCACGGATCCTCGATGATGTAATCAGTCAGAGGAGCGATACCGAAGAAGGTACCGAAGCCAGGACAAGCCTCAGGCGTCCAGCCCTGGAGGCCCGCGTCGAAGTTGTAGTTGTTCGCGCCGATGTTGACGTCGTCGAAACCGGCAGGACCGAACGCGGTCGGGTTGAGGTTGTCCTCGTCCGACCAGCTACCGTCAGAAGTGACCTCGAAGACGAGCTGGTACTGCGTCGAACCAGCGAAGTCAGCCGCGGTCAGAACGTCGTTGTCGACGACACCCACCGGCGGGTCCACTTCCGGATCCGCACCGAGGCCGATCTGGAACGTGTACTGCTTGAGGCTCGTCTCATCCTGGCTCGGAAGGAGACGCAGGTAGACGTTCGTATAGTCGAAGTTCTCTTCGGTGTCGTTGAAGTGGCGCCAGTTGATGGCGACGTTGCCGCTACCACCGTAGCTCTGCACCGGGCTCAGGATACGCTGGCACCAGTCGTTTCCGTAGCCGAGACCACCGGACCAGCAGAGGTCCAGGGATTCGCCGCCGAAAACGCCGACCCACGCAGAACCGGTGCCGGTCAGAACCGGAGCCGGAACGACGTTGTCAGGATCCGCGTCCCAGATGGCGTCGGTGATGTGGCGGAAATACGCACTGGACTGCTCGGTGACGTCTACGCCGTACCAACCCTCGGCGCCACCAGCACCGTGGTCGAACGTCCAGACCTCGTTGGCAACGGCGAAACCGTCACCATCCACGTAACCGAAGCACAGGGTGTCGCCCGGCGCGCGGGTGTAGGACTGCGGAACAGCCCCCGCGGGGACATCACCCAGGAGCTCTCCGGCACGAGGCGCAGCGACGTTCGGTTGGAACAGCTGCGTGTCTTTGGCTAGCGAGTCCGACGCTCCCCCGGCGAGGAGAACGACGGCCATCATCGCAAAGCACTTCCTCATTGTTAGCCTCCGTCGTGGTTCTTGGTTGCTTGCAGGCTTGCGACCTCTCGCTGCGGGACGATCGGGTGCGCGCACCTGCACGGGAATCATTGTGACTCCAGGATGTTCGAGACAGCCTTGGAGAATCGGTCGATGAGGCTTGGGGAGTTCGAGAAGACGCGTCCAGCTCGTGATTCGTTCTCGTCCCACCAGGCCTCGCAGTTAGGAGCCAACGTTCCAAGCGGATCGGAAGACGAAACGGTGGACATCCGACGGGAAGTCTCCTCGATCGCTTCCTACCACGTTACGCCAGGAGGGGGGACCAGACGTCGATGTCTACCCAGCGATGCCCGACCCTCGTCGAGAGGGCCTTACCTCAGTCTGGCCAGAATTCTAGTAAGGCAAACGTTGGTTGTCAACATCTACGAGGAGACCGGCCGGGGTGGCCATAAGAATGGTTGGTCCGCCAAATGCCGTGAGCGAATCGATTAAACCCTACTGGGGTGGTTCGGATTCCCCGACGGGAGCAGGCGGACGAGGTCCCGCTCGACCTGGCGGAGCGGCACCCCTCGATCTCGCGAGATCCTCACGAGATCGTCGTGCTCGAAGTCCGGTTCTGGGTCATCGGGGCTTCCGACCCATTTGAGTCCGACCTCGCCCCAGGGCGTCGCCAGACGCCGGGTACCACGCGCTCGTTCGTATCGCATCTCCTCCCGGCGCCGCACGCCGAGGGTGGAACTGGAGGCGAACATCTGGCTGGCCAGTCCCGGAGCATCCTCCGGACGGGTGACGACCTGGATCCGTGCCCCGGGTCTCCCCTTCTTCATCTGAAGGGCGCCGACGACCACGTCGAGGGCCCCCTCGGCACGGAGTTGCTCCACGAGTGAGGCGATCTCCTCCCCTGTCATGTCGTCGACCTGGGTCTCCAGGATCGAGACGACGGTCGCCTCACCGTCTCGTGCCTGCTCCGACGCGGACCCGTGGGCATGGACCGACGATCCGGCCGCCCGGCCGCCGCCCGCCCCGCCGCGCTGTTCGCCGATCCAGAGCCGCACCAGATTGGGTAGATGCGGGTGTGACTTGGTCCCCGCTCCCAACCCGACCGCATCCACCCGGAGGGCGGGAAGCGAGTCGACAGGGTGCGCGATCACGGAGAGGAGGGCGGCGCCCGTGGGGGTCACCCACTCCCCGTCGCCGGGGCAGGGCCGCACCGGCCACCCCTCGAGCAGGAACGCGGTCGCGGGGGCCGGCACCGGCATCGTCCCGTGCGCGGCCGTGACCTGTCCTCCCGAGATCGGGATGCTCGTCGCCGTCACCGACTCGACGCCGAGGTCCGCGAGCGCCTGCACCGCCCCCACCACGTCCACGATCGCGTCGAGCGCGCCGACCTCGTGGAAGTGCACCCGATCGACGCTGATGCCGTGCACCCGCGCCTCGGCCTCGCCCAGCCGCGTGAAGACGGCGAGGCTGCGGGCCCGGACACTGTCGTCCAACTCCGCACTCTCGAGGATCCTCCGGATGTCGGAGAGGCCCCGGTGCGGGTGGTGTTCGCCGCTCGTCACCCGGATCCCCCGCCCGACAAAGCCCGAGTGCTTTCGGGACTCGACCTCGATCGTGACCCCGGAAAGGCCGAGTCGCGCGGGCAGCTCGAGCAGCCGTTCTTCCGACCAGCCGGCGTCCAGGCACGCGCCGACCCACATGTCCCCGGCGATTCCGGTCCAGAGCTCCCAATGTGCGACTCTCATCACTCGTTTCCCCGATACTCCGACGGAAGGTCGTCCGTGGCCGCCGCCCGGTGGATCCGGTGGGCCGCCACGCCGGCGCCGAAACCGTTGTCGATGTTGACGACGAGAACGCCCGGCGCGCACGAGTTGAGCATGGCGAGGAGCGCGGCGATCCCGCCGTAGCTCGCCCCGTACCCGACCGAAGTGGGAACCGCGATGACGCAGCCAGGAACGAGCCCCCCCACGACCGAAGGAAGCGCCCCCTCCATTCCCGCGACCACGATCAGCGCCCGGGCCCGAAGGAGCCGCTCGCGCTGCTGCACGATCCGGTGGAGCCCCGCGACCCCAACGTCGTAGATCCTCTCGACCGGAGACCCCAGGAACTCCGCGGTGATGGCGGCCTCGTCGGCGACCGGCACGTCCGAAGTCCCCGCCGCAACCACGGCGATCGAGCCTGCGAGAGGCGTGCGCTGCGGATCCTCCAGGACGAAGACGCGGGCCCGATCGTGCCACGTCCCGGCCGGGAACTCCGCGCGGAGGGCCCCGCTCTGTTCGAGCGGGACCCGCGTAGCCATCGCGCCCCGCCCGCGGGAAGAGAGCGAACGCAACGCGCGCACCGTTTCGCTCTCGGACTTCCGCTCCGCGAACACCACCTCCGGGATCCCGGTACGCTCGCGCCGCCCGAAGTCAGGGCGAAGGTCGACCGTCCCTGACTCGCCGACTTCCGCCGTCAGGGACGAGGAGAAGGCACCCGCTCCCCCGTCGGCCCCGGGGCTGAGAGCCCGGAGCGCATCCTCGATCGAGATCGTCCCATTCGAAACGGCCTCCAGCACTCGACGGATCTCAGTCATGCTCGTGAGATCTCCCCGGAGTCGACGCCGGCGAGGTGTGTGAAGACCAACGAACGAAGCCGCGCGAACACCTCCTCCTCTGGCAGCGATGCATCGAGTACCTGCACCCGCTCAGGACTCCGCGCCGCCAAGGCGAGATAGCCGTTCCGGACCTTGTGGTGGAACTCGAGAGGCTCTGACTCGAGACGATCCCGCGTCCCCCGCGAAGAGATGCGGGCGAGACCGACCTCGGGATCGAGGTCGAAGAGGACGGTGAGCCCTGGGCGGAGCGTTCCCGTCGCCCAATCGTTGAGCTGCTCGATCTGCTCGACGGGGATGCCGCGCGCCACCCCCTGGTACACGACCGAGGAGTCGCCGAAGCGATCGGCGAGCACGAGCCGGCCGGCCTCGAGGGCGGGACGGATCGACTCCGCGACGAGCTGCGCGCGGGCGGCGACGTAGAGAGCCAGCTCCGCCCACGGTGCGACCACGCCGGTTGCCGGGTCGAGAAGAAGCGTGCGGACCCGCTCGGAGAGCGCCGTCCCGCCCGGCTCGCGCACGAGAAGCGTGTTCCACCCGGCCTGGGCGAGCTCCGCTTCGAGACGACGAACCTGCGTCGTCTTCCCGGAGCCTTCGGTCCCCTCGAAACTGAGGAAGCGGCGGCCGAGCAGGACATCTCCGGCCAGATCAGCCACGCGCCCTTCTCCCCGCTTCTCCGGATCCCGGCGCCTCGACCAGCGGTTTCCCCTGCGTCGCCTTCCAGACGTGAGCCAGGCGCTGGATGAAAGTGATGTGCGCGAGGAGCGCGAGGGCGGAGAGGATCCAGATCGCTCCCCCGTCCCCCCAGAGCGCGAGGACGAGGAGCAGGACCACACGCTCCGGACGCTCGAGGACACCGACTTCACATGCGATGCCGAGTCCCTCCGCGCGTGCCCGCACGTACGAGGTGAGGAACGACGCCACGCCCGCGAGGAGAGCGACCCACACGAGCCAGTCCGCCGCGCCACGACTCACGAGTCCGAAGACGATCCCGCCGAAGACCACGCCTTCGCCATAGCGATCGAGCGTGGAGTCGAACGCCGCGCCGAACTTCGTTCCCCCACCGCCACCTGCCCTCGCGACCGCGCCGTCGAGCATGTCGCAGAGCCCGCTCGC
This sequence comes from Candidatus Eiseniibacteriota bacterium, assembly GCA_041390305.1. Lineage (GTDB taxonomy): Bacteria > Eisenbacteria > RBG-16-71-46 > CAIMUX01 > CAIMUX01 > JACKCR01. The sequence continues at coordinate 45,623 of JAWKQE010000036.1, read as the reverse complement.
GAGGAGGAAGCCGAACGCAACCGAGTTGCGCCCCTCGGCGAATCCCCAGGCCGCCGGCAGCGAGAAGAGAACTCCGAGCAGGGTCACGCCGTTCGCGGTGAGACCGACCGCACGGAGCGCCCTTCCGATCGGGAGCATCGCGCCACGCGCCGCCTTCTTCACGGCGTCCTTCATGAAGACTCCTTGCCTCGCTGAGCGTGCTAGTCCTGCGCGCTGTCTCGCTTCCGGCGTTCGCTCCGCGCTATCGGAGCCACGACGATCACGAGTTCACCTTTCACCGCACTCGGAAGCGACGCCAGGATCTCGGATGCAGATCCCCGCACGACCTCCTCGAACTTCTTCGTCAGCTCCCGTCCGAGAGCGACCTGCCGATCCTCCCACAGCGGGGCCGCGGCCTGAAGAGTTCGATGAATCCGATGCGGAACTTCGAAGAAGACGACCGTCCGCGCTTCGTGCCCGATTTCTTCCAGGAACCGCTCACGCCGTCCGGAGCTGTTCGGAACATACCCCAGGAAGAGGAATGGCTCGGGAGGAAAACCGGACGCCACGAGCGCCGTCAACACCGCGGACGGCCCGGGCAGAACCTCGACGGGGATCCCCGCAGAACGGGCTTCGCGCGCGAGGAAGAAGCCAGGGTCCGAGATCCCCGGCATCCCGGCATCGGTGATGAGCGCGCCCGACTCGCCCGCCAGCAGCCGTTCGATCAGCCGCGGGGTCTCTCGGTGCTCGTTGTGTGCATGGTGGGAAACGGGCCGGGTCGCAACGTCGTAGGTCTGGAGGAGGACGCGCGCGCGTCTCGTGTCTTCCGCCGCGATCCAGGCGACCTCGCGCAGCACGCGCACGGCGCGATAGGTCATGTCCTCCAGGTTCCCGATGGGGGTCGGAACCAGGTAGAGCCGGGCAGTGGTCATCTTTCGAGTATGGCGGCCGGGCACGCCGGAGCCGGAGTCATTCTTTCCCGCCACCGCTGCCGGACAGTTTGACGAAAAACTCCTTCGTCGACCGGTGAACGGACGAGGAGGAGTTCTTCAGCGAAACGACACGGGGAGCCGGAATCCACGGCGCGTCGGTAGTATCCGGAGGGAACTGCCGCAATCGGCGGCAGGACCTCAGCCCTCGTTCGAGGTTGCGGACGCGACCTTCTCCTTGAGCTCCTTGGAGACCTTGAAGACCGGCACGCGACGCGGAGGAACGGGAACCTGTTCGCCCGTCCGAGGATTGCGCGCCATGCGAGCCTTCCGCTCCTTCACCTTGAACGTTCCGAATCCACGAATCTCGATGTGCTTCCCCGCAATCAGAGCGCGGCACACCCCATCGAGCAGCTCGTCGACGGTCTCCGCAACGTCCTTCTTCGTCAGCCCCGTCCGCTGGGCGATTTCATCGACAAGATCTGCCTTCGTCATGGACTTCCTCCTAGCTCGAGTCGCAGTGCCACCCCATGGGGATTTCGTCCGGAACTGGAACTGGCCCTGTCACTTAGAGCAGCGGCACCCTAACACCGGTTTCCGAGCCGTGTCAACAGAAATTCGTCCGATCCGGGGGACCAACCCTTTTGGGCAGAACGAGTTCTAGCGATCGCGAAGTTCGTCGAGACAGCGCGCGATGTTGAAGAGATCGAACTCCACCATCCGGAAGACGCACCGATGCTCCTTCTGGTGCCAGAAGGTGCAGTACGTCAGATCGGTCTTTTCCTCGGGGTTTCCGAACACCTTGCCCTCCTGGCACTTCTGCCGAGAGATCGGGCAGTACGGAAACGCCTGCAACGGTTCGCTCATCGTCTGGAGCCCTCCTGCCAAACTGCACCGACAGAGCGCTGGCTTCAGTGCTCCCGCCGCACCAGCACGACCGTGTCGGGTTCGGGCGTGACCGCCCGGACGCTCTCCTTGAGCCTCTCCGCGAGGTTCAGGCGAAGCGCCACACTCTCTTCCTCCCCGCGAACGGGTGGACGTATGTCCGCCCGCACCACCACATCAGCTTTGTCCACCGAACGCAAGAGCGGCAGTGGTCCCTCGAGCACGACCTGCACACTGTCAGGTCGCGTCGTCCACTCCCGCCCAAGGGTGGGGATGAGCTGGACCGCGATCGGTCCGAGGCTCCGGCGCTCGATCGGCACGATCGGGACCCGCAGCTCCGCCGTTTCGACCTCCAGCTCCACTTCCTCCGGAGCCATGAGGACGATCCGCTCCTCCACGCTTTGATTTCGGCCAGATAGGTCCACTTCTTCTGTAAGAATCGACTCCTGAACGCTCACGATGCTCTCGGGCCCCCGGATCCAGATCGAATCGGGGACGACCCGGACGGCTCCGAACTGGACGGAAGTCTCCGGCAGGGAGCCGACCAGATTCGGGCGGATCGGGACCGTCTTCTCGATGACGTTCTCGATCTGGAGAGCCAGGGCGACCGGCTCGAGGATGCTCCGAACCTCGGCGTTCGAGCCGCCGGGAAGGGAAACGTCCTCGGTCGTGACGGGACGTTGGAGGAGCCCGGGAAGGGCTTCCGCGAGGTCGATCCGGATCTGCGGCGGATGGGTCCGGAGCCGCCACTCATCGAGACCGCGAGCGCGAACGCGCACAGGAACTTCGCTCGGAACGGCTCCACGATACGTGAGCTCCTCCGGAAGGCCGGTGAGCCGCACGGGCACGGAGATCTCGAACTCCCGATCTTCGGAGGAGCGGACGTGGGCCAGGATCGAGAGCGCGAGGATGCACGACGCGATCTTGATCCCCAGATTGTGCATCACCATCTGCTTCAGCTGGTTCATGCCGTCCGGCCTCCTAGAGCGACATACTAGCGGGCCTCCGGAAACGCGCAACTGGCCATGGTTCAGAACTTTCGTGTGAGCGACGCCGTGAGGATCCAGAGCCGGAAGTCGTCCGCCGATTCGTCGTGCCACTGATCCTCGTACTGACCGAAGACCTCGAACGAGAGCGCACCGGGAAGCCCGACTTCGCCGAGGACGGAGAGCTCTAGGAACGTGTAGTCACTCCCCGAGAGGGAGAAGTCGAACCCCTCGAAGACGAGGTCCGTCGAACTTCCGGCCCGAACGTAATCCCGTCGCCCGAGGTCGACGGAGAGATCGAGCCAGAGCCGTTCTCCACCCTGGCGCCCCACGGCTCCGGTCGCGGCCACTTCGGCGTAATCGCCCAGATCGGAACTCTCTCCCACGTTGCCCGAGCCCAGGACCCCCAACTCGACGTACCACTTGCCGGCGGCGGGAAGCGCGAGGAGCGCGGCGGGCACCTCCTCCCGCGGGGGGGCGGCTCTGGTCGAGTCCGCGGGCGAGTCTGCGGTCGAGTCCGGTGGCAGGTCCGCGGGCGAGTCCGACGGGACCGTCCCGAGCGATGCTTCCAGCGCCTCCAGCTCCGCCAGCGCGCCGTCCAGGTCGCGGAGCGCTTCGAGGAGGTCTCCACTCGAACCGTCGCGATGCGGCCCAGCCTGCATGGATGGTTTGGATGCTCCAGGCTCCGCTCCCAGTTCTCGGCGCCAGGCCAGGCCAGCATTCCACTCCAGGTGGTCCCGGAAGATCGTCGAGTCGGTGGCGTACTGGAGAGACCGGAGCGCACCCTCCACGCGGAGTTCGTCCTGCCCGCCGATCGGATGGGACCAGTCGATGCGGCCGGACGCGTCCTGGTACGAAGGCGAGAGGGAGTCCGCATGTTCGTACGTGCGCGCTTCGCTCCGACCGACCACGTTCAGACGTCCCCGGACTCCACGGAGCTCGACGAACGATCCGTCGTAGCTGCCGTCTCCCCCGTCGACGATCCGCTTCCGCTGCGTTCCGCCTTCCGCCGTGAGCGACACTCCGCCGAACTGGCCGAACAGCTCCGCGCGCGGCCGGAGGAGCGCGTAGTCGAAGAGCGACGCGAGAGAGTCCTCTCCCGCACGCGAGAGTTCGTGGGAGAGCCCGAGGGAAACACCCACGGCATGGCGGCCCCACCAGGATCCCTGGAGTTCCCGCGCACGGGACTCGCGCGTGCTGAAGGTCGCACCGACGAGGTGGATCCATCCGCCGTCCGCATCGCTGCCCGCGAACTCGGAGTAGAGGCGGTCCTGCCATCGCCACATCCCCGGCCCCGGGAGGAACTCTCCACGGACGTCCATCTCCGCGCGGGACTTCTCGGGCCGTGTCTTCAGCCGGATCGTTCCGTCCAGGAAACGCGAGGACTCGCGCACGCGTAGCGAGAACAGCGCCGTCGACTCGGTGCTCCTGTCCTGGAAGCGGATCTCGTCCGCTACGTCGTCGAGCGGGTCGTCCGGATCGATCTGATCGTCGATCGCCGCGCCGGTGCCGAACTCCTCGCCGATCGAATCGAGCTGCACGCCGACCTCACCCGAGGCCGACCAGTCCGCACGCGAAGGCCCCGCCAAGAAGAGAAGGACGGGGCCCAATACCCAGGTGAGCCTGGAGACGTACACGTCGCGGCGGAAGAACAAGCTCGGATCACCTCATTCCCACAGTCTCCGCGGCCTTCCGAAGGGCGTTCCCCGCGAGCCGGGCGGAGCGGGCGGCGCCGGCATAGCGGCCGTCGTCCATCTGCTCGTGGGCTCGCTCCAAGGCCTCCCTCGCCTGCTCCAGCAGGGACAGGACGATCGGGTCCTCCGACTCCATCAAGGTCGGCTCCAACCGATCGAACGAGGTCTCGACGATCTCGATCGCCCGCTGGACACGAGGGGCATCGCCGCTCTGAGCTGTGTCACGAAGAAGATCCGTGGCGAGACGCCTGGCCGCAAGCGTGAACTCGAGTGCCTGCGCCGGCCGTCCCTCCTGGAGCGCGGCGCGGGCCCGCCCCTGCGCCTCGAGAGCCTGGTCGAGAATGGCGCGTCGACGGGCCTGGAGCACGGCCACGCGGAGTTCCGCCAAGGCGTCGTCGGTGCGCTCGAGTTCGGCGGCGACGCGCCCCGGATCGGAACCGAGATCGGCCTGGGGCGTGAGGTTCAGCGCGCGCTCGATCAGCTTTCTCGCCGCGGAGAGATGGGAAACGGCGAGCTGGATCTCGTCCTGACGGTATGCGGCCTCCGCCTTCTCCAGCTGCGCGAGACCGGCGCGGAGGAGCCGCTCTCCATCGACGGAGGACTCCGACTGGAGACGTGCCTGCGCGTCGCCCGCGAGGTCGCGGGTGGACTCGAGCAGCGCACGCACCTGGTCCACGGCCTGGATCTCGACCTGGCAGGCCTGCATCGCCTCACGGGCCAGGCTCCGGGCCTGGAGGGTGCGCGCCAGGGCGCCGCGGATGATGTCGCGATCGCCGATCGAGTCGACTCCGCGCGCGGCTTCCTGGAGCTCGTGGGCGCGCCGCAGGAGTACGACCCCACGGTCGCACTGGTTCTCGTCGATGACCTTCTCGGCCTGATCGATCACGACCTGGGTCGCCTGGATCGCCTGCCGGAGTTCGAGCCGGGTCTGGGCCTGGGCGGGGAACGCCGGAATCAGAGCGAGCACGACGAGGAGAAGTCCTCCCGCGATCCAGGCTCTCATCCGGTTCATCGTCGTACCCTCACGTCCAAGGTGCACCACCCGGTACACCGTCCTAGTTCGAGATTCCGTGGCGCTCCATCCTCGAATAGAGCGTCCGGCGTGTCATTCCGAGGAGCTGGGCCGCCTGGCTCTTGTTGCCCCCGGCCTTGGCCAGGGCCGCCAGGATCAGCCGCTTCTCGTGCTCGTCGACGGAGAGCGATCCGGCGGGAAGCGCTCCAACTGCCTCGGCGGACGGGACTTCGACCTCGCTGAGGGTCGGGAAGTGCTCCGTCCGGAGCGGACCGTTCCCGGCGAGGATCAAGGCGCGCTCCAGGAGGTTCTCCATCTCCCGGATGTTCCCGGGGAAGTCGTACGCCTGGAACTGCTGCATCGCCTGGGTCTCCATCTTGGCCACGTCCACCCCCTTCTTTTTCAAGAAGTGTTCCACCAGGGCGGGAATGTCGTCCCGACGGTCGCGAAGGGAGGGGAGAACGAGCGGGAACACGTTGAGGCGATAGAAGAGGTCTTCCCGGAAATCCCCTTCCGCGATCGCCTCTTCCAGGTTCCGATGGGTCGCCGCCAGGAGCCGCACGTCACAGACGTGGCGCTCCGTTCCTCCGACCCGGTGGAACGCTTTCTCCTCGATCACTTCGAGGAGCTTCACCTGGACGTGTGGGGAGACGTCCCCGATCTCGTCGAGGAAGAGCGTCCCACCATCCGCGATCTCGAAGAGGCCGAGCTTCTGCCGGATCGCCCCCGTGAACGCACCCTTCTCGTGACCGAAGAGCTCGCTCTCGAGGAGCGTCTCCGGAATCGCACCGCAGTTGACCTTGACGAACGGCCCGGCCGCCCGCGCCGAGACTCCGTGGATCGCCCGGGCGAGCACGCTCTTGCCCGTGCCGCTCTCTCCCCGGATGAGGACGGTCGCTTCGGAGCCCGCGACGCGCGTGGCGAGGTCCAGCACCGCCTGCATGGACGCACTCGTCGCGACCAGGTCCTGGAACCCGGCCGGGGTCTGATCCGCGGTGAGATGATCGACCATCCGCTCGAGGCGGGCCTTCTCGGCCGTGAGCCCCCACTTCTCCCGCACCCGCCGCACCCTCAGCAGCAGCTCGAACGTGTTCCACGGCTTCGTCACGTAGTCGTAGGCGCCGGCTTCGATCGCTTCCCGCGCGAGCTCGGTATCAGCGTGCGCCGTGAGCAGAATGACGGGGATCCCCGCGTGTTTCTCGCGGATCCAACGGAGGAGCGCGAGGCCATCCGGGGGCGGCATCCGGACGTCCGAGAGGACGAGGTCGAACTTCGACTCCGCGATCTTCGCCTGTGCCTCGCTCCCGCTGTGCGCCGAAGCGGCGACGTATCCCTCGTCTTCCAGGAGGTCGACGAGATCGCGGACGAGTTCGCGCTCATCGTCGACGACGAGGATCCGGAAGGTCTGGGACTCACTCATGCGCTCTCTCCTCCGCCGGGCGCTCTCGTCGGGAGCACGGCGCCGACCACGGTACCCCTCCCGCGCTGCGATTCGATCTCGAGACGGCCTCCGCTGCTCTGCACCAACGACTGGACGAGCGTGAGGCCGAGGCCGGAACCCGTCGACTTGGTCGTGAAGAACGGCTCCAGGATGCTGGATCGCTCGTCCGCGGTCATCCCCCTACCGTCATCCTCGACACGGACCTCGATCCATCGAACGGAACGACTGCGCGACGCGATCCGGATCACGCCGCCACGGCGTGAGGCGCCGCTGGCCGCGGCGTGCGACGTGCTTTCCTCGACGCCGGGAGCGCGCCCGTCGGAAGGAGCGGCGTCGGAAGGAGCCGCGCCGGGATCGATCGCGCCTGCATCGATCGCGTCGGCCGCGTTCAGGACGAGGTTGAGGAGGATCTGCTTGAGCGAGCGCGCCCCGATCCCGACTTCCACGTCCTCTGCGCCACTCACATCGAGTTCGATCTGCCTCTTCTCGAGGTCCGGGCCGACGAGGGCCGCGATCTCCCGCGCCACCACGCCGACGGCACACTTCCCCTCCAAGCCACGTTCCGACCTGGCGAGAGAGAGATAGTTCGTGACGATCTCGTTGAGTCGATCGACCTCCTGCGGGATGACGTCGAACCACTCCAGGACCTCGGCCGGCTCCTTCCCGAGTTCGATCTTTCGCCGCACCCGCTCCGAACGGGAGCGGATGATCGCGAGGGGGTTCTTGATCTCGTGCGCGACGACGGACGCGATCTGCCCGATGGCGGCGAGCGCGGCGGTTCCGCGGAGCGAGTCCTCGAGCCGCACGAGCGACCGAAGCGTGAGGAAGAAGACGACACCCAGAGCCGCGGTGGCGAGGAATCCGAGGCCGGCGGAGAAGAGGAGGCGTCCTCGGAGCTCCCCCAGCACGGTGAAGAACTGGCGCCCTCCCTCCACCACGACCGCACCGACGACCGTCCCCTCCGGGTCGACGACCGGCGCGTAGCCCGCTTTGAGGAACTCGTCGGCCAGGCATTCCGCATAGACCCGCGTGAGAGGGGACGACAACGCCTGCCCCGATACGATGACCTCCGAGAGGACCGTCTCGAACTCCAGCATCGGGTCCACCCGTCCGGGCTCGGCGAGCGAGCCGACCGAGACGAGGACGCGGCGGTCCGTGTCGATCACGGTGAGCGCATCGAGGTCGTTCTGCGCGGCGACCTCGCGGAGGCGCTGACGGACCTCCTCGTAGCGGGGGCTGGCCGGTCCGGCGACGGAGAGTTCGAGCACGCCGTCCCAACCGATCGTCCCGGCCACCACCGTTCCCACGGCGAGGAGCCGCTCCCCCATCTGCTCGTCGAGCTGGCCCCGCACGGCACGGTAGAGCCACCACTGGGAGACGAAGCTCACCGCGAGGAGGAGCCCGAGGAGGACGGCCAGGAGGGTCAGATAACGCCCACGCCTGGGTCTGCCGGACGAGGGATCGCTCATGCTACAGTCACCATTCGTATCCGCCGATTCCCACGGGAGTCGAAGTCGCCCGATCTCGTCTTCGGAAGAGGAGTCTCGATGACGTTTCTGGTCTCCCGTCCACGCTCCCGCGGAACGCGGTCCTTCGCGCCGCTTCTACTCCTTGCGATCCTCACTGCGTGCCTGATCTCGTCCGCCCTCCTGCCGCACACCAGCCGTGCGGAGACGCCGTCCAAGGTCGTCGTCCTCGGGTTCGACGGAGCCGACGCGCAGATGGTCCAGGACTGGATGGACGCCGGCGAGCTGCCGAACCTGGATCGCCTGCGGCGTGAAGGCACGTTCTCGTCGCTCCTCCCGACCAATCCACCGCAGACGCCGGTCTCCTGGTCCTCATTCTCGACCGGTCTCGATCCCGGCGGCACGCGCATCTTCGACTTTCTGAAGCGGGACCTCGACACCTACTTCCCCACCTTCGCGATGACGACGCCGTCGGAGGCTCCCCTCCTCTTCGGGCCGAAGAACCCCCTCTACCTGGGAGCGTTCGGCGCCGCGGCCGTGTTCCTCCTCTTCGCCGTCGCCGTCGGCGCGATTTCGCGCAAGCCGCTCATCGGCGTCCTCACCGGACTCGTCCTCGGCGGCGCCACCTTCGTCTTCCTGCGCGGATTCGTGGCCGAGAACTTCCCGGAGAAGCGTCCGATCGCGATCAACCAGCGCGCCGGTGTGCCGTTCTGGAAGATCCTCGGCGACCGGGGCATCAACTCCACTGTCATCCGGATCCCGCAGACGTTCCCGCCGGACGAGAACCCGGGAGGCCGTCTCCTCTCCGGTCTCGGCGTGCCGGACATCCGCGGCACCTTCGGTACGTATTCGTACTACACATCCGATGTCTTCGGAAGCCAGACGGGCGGGGACACCGAGATGGGCGGCAAGGTGATCCTGGTCGACGTCGAGCCCGGGGACACCGAGATCGAGACGTTCGTCAACGGCCCACTCAACAAGCTGTGGGACGATCCACCCGAGATCCACATCCCTCTCCGCATCCAGTTCGACTGGCAGCAGAAGAAGGTGCAGCTGAACTTCGAGGACAAGTCGATCGAGCTGCGCGAGGGCGAGTGGAGCGACTTCGTCCGCTTCACCTTCCCGATCCGGAAGATCGTCAAGATCCACGGCGTGGCCCGCTTCTACCTCCTCGAGATGGGGGATCACTTCCGGCTCTACATGAGCCCGATCAACCTCGACCCGATCGATCCGGTGGTGCCGGTGACCTATCCGGCCAGCTTCTCGAAGGAGATCTACGACGAGATCGGGGACTACAAGACCTTGGGTTGGGCGCTCGACACCTGGGCCCTCAACGAGAAGGTGACGACCGAGGAGATCTTCGCCGAGGACGTCGACGCAACCGTCGGGCAGTTCGAGGGCATCCTCGACACGTTCCTCGAGAACCCGGACGACCGCCTCTACTGCCAGGTCTTCTACTTCACCGACCGCGCGGGGCACTGCTTCTACCGGTTCCTCGATCCGACCCACCCTGCCTACGACGAGCTTCTCGCGAAGGACTGGGGTGACTACATTCTCGAGTCGTACAAACACATGGATCGGATCGTCGGCACCGTACTCGAACGCCTCCCCGAAGACGGACTCCTCCTCATCTGCTCCGACCACGGCTTCGCGAACTGGAAGTGGTCGTTCAACATGAACACCTGGCTCGTCCGGAACGGCTTCATGAAACTGAAGGGGCAGGACGTCAGCAAGCTCCAGACGCTCGACGACCTCTTCGTGGCCGGTCATTTCTGGGAGAACGTGGACTGGGAGCGCACGCAGGCCTATGCGGTCGGGCTCGGCGGCATCTACGTCAACATGCTCGGCCGCGAGAAGTACGGCATCGTGACCCCCGGTGCGGAGTACGACGCCGTCTGCCAGCAGATCCAGGAGCAGATGGAAGCCTACGTCGACCCCGAGACGGGCCTGCACCCGATCTCGAAGGTCTACGACCGGGACGAGATGTACAAGACCTACGACCCGGATCTCATCCCGGACCTCCGCGCCGCGAACAACCCGAACTACCGAGTGTCGTGGCAGACCTCGCTCGGCGGCGTTCCCAAGGACATGTTCGAGGTGAACGAGGACAAGTGGTCGGGCGACCACTGCAGCCTCGACCCCGAGCTCGTGAAGGGGATCCTCTTCGCGAACCAGCCGCTCGCACTCGGGAACCGGCAGCCGCGGATCGAGGACATGTTCTCGACGATCCTCCAGGCGTTCGACGTGCCGCTCCCGGCGGGGACGGTCGGCGAACCGCTGCTGTCCAAGTAGGGAACGAAAGCCGCGGCGGGACCGGTCGTCCGGTTGGCGACCCAGAACCGCGGCGGCACCAAACGTGCGGCCCCCCGCGTCGCGGAGTCAGACTCCGCAACGTGGGGGGCCGTTTCGCATGACCCGGTCGTGACTACCTCATCAGGCGGTCATCAGCTCTTCGCCGCTTTCGGCTTCATCGAGTAGCGAGGCGAGAGGAAGCTGTCCGGCATGGCGGCGAACAGCGTACGGGTGGAGTCAGAGACGAAGAACCACGTGCGTTCGGCGTGACTCATGCGGGGCGCACTGCTTCCCGGCCGGAACCGCTGCTTCGTGATCGGGTCCGTCACGATGCCGCACGATTCGCGTGGGTGCTGACCGAACGAGATCCGCTCCTTCTCGTCCGCGAAGTAGTAGATCTCGTAGTTCACGCGGGCGAGATGAGCATCGTCGATCACGGCCGGACGAGCCGGGTCGGAATACGAGGCGAGTTCGATGCCGAGATCGGAGAGATGCGGCGAAGGGTCTTTCACGAAGACCTCCGAGCACGGGCTTCAGCAGAAGCCGACGGGATGCTGGTTCACGTAGATGGCAGGCATCCTCGGGTTGAGCCCCACCTTCCTGACCGGACAGCGGTCGTTCAGGGTGAGCTGCCCGTCCGGATAGAGGAGCGGCGACAGCGCGAGGCTCGTGTCGACGCGGGTGGCGAGGCCGGAGTCGTCGACGAGTACGGTCGCCTCCTTCTCGGCGCAGGCGACGAGCGTCGCGGCGACGAGGGCCGACGAGAACAGGGCCAATCTTCTCGAGAGGCGCGTCCATCCCCCGGGCGTCGGCCCGGAGCTGGGTTTCACGGCAATGTGGTCTGTCACGATCCCCCCTATCGCGTGTGGTGCGACGATCCGTCACCAGCCGGAAGAGCCGGCGAGGTCTCGACGAAGAGACCCGGGCGAGGCTCCACGGACGACGGACGGCCGCGTGGACTGAACGAGGTCACTGGCGGTGGATGGGGAGTACACACGGGGCCAAAGCCTGAGTTCCGCACAAACGGAGCGCCCCACCTGTCGCCAGGCGGGGCGTCCACGCATTCCGGGAACGGTGCCGGCCATCGGCCGACCTCCGGTTTCCCGCGGATCCGGCTACGGTCAGTTGTCGTAGACCGGCATCACGATCTCTTCCGGCATCGCTCCCTGCTGGAACTCGAAGCCGACGCTCGCGAGGTGATCCATGGACGGAGCGATGTCTTCCGGCTGGACGTCGAGGCTGATCGAGCCATTCGCGTCGATCTCCTTCATCGCCTCGAAGACACCGTCATACCCGACGAAGCCGCGACCGCAGGCGAGGTGCTCGTCTTCCAGACCTTCGTTGTCGTGGAAGTTGTAGCAGATCGAGTAGTCCTTCATGGCCAGGACCCACTCTTCGGGCGCGACCCTCGAGAAGCAGGCGGCGTGTCCCAGATCCGCGCAGAAGCGGAGCCACGGGCTGTTGATCGACTCGAGCACTTCGAGGAGGAGCTCGTTGTCCGGCTCGAACGAGTTCTTGAGAGCGAGGACGATCTCCTCGTCCTCCGCGACCGCGACGAGTTCCTTGAGGCTCTCGACGAACCGGTCCTTCCACTCGTGGACGCCGTTCGGACGGATGTGGTTGGAGAAACCGGACTGGAGGATCGCGACCTTCGCACCGAGGATCCCGCCGATCTCGAGTCCCTCGAGAACGACCTCGCGCGAATACGCCATGACCCTGCTGTCAGGACAGGAGAGCGCGAGCCCATGATGCGGGAGGAAACAGGTCACGGAGATCTTCCGGTCCCGGATCTCACGCTCCATGTTCTCCAGATCTCGCACGGAGACCTCGCGGTTGTAGTCCGCGTCCGTGAGGCGAACGGTCACGTTCATTCCGTGCTCCTGAACATAGGGCAGGGTGCCCCTGAGCGTGCGCAACGGTTCGCTTCGTGACAGCCACAACTTCATAGCGCTGGTCTCCCTTCCGGTTTCCGAACGCGGCACTCGGTGGCCCGAGGAACTCCCCCGTTCACCGATGACTCCATACCGGCGGACGCTTCTCGAGAAACGCCTCTAGCCCTTCCCGCGCGTCCGCGGTCTTCATGAGCGATCCGAGGTAATGGTCCTCCACCTCGGCGAGCACCTCTTCCCGGTTCCGTCCCCAGGCCGTCCGGAGAGCCGCGCGTGTTTCCGCGAGACTCGACCGGCTGAGCCGGAGGAGCGTGGTGGCGAGTCCATCGACGCGCTGGCCCAGCTCCTCCATGGGAACCGAATCGGTGACGAGCCCGATCCGTGCCGCTTCTTCGCCGGACACCGGATCCCCCGTCAGAATCATCTGCGTGGCCCGTCTCGTACCGACGAGCCGCGCGAAATGCGCGACCGCGAGCGGCGGGTACACCCCGAGCCGGATCTCCGGCAGGGCGAACACGGCCCGTTCCGTCGCGAGCACGAAATCACACGACGCCGCGATCTCGCAGCCACCGCCCAGGGCGGGGCCGTTGACCGCGGCAATCGAGACGAAGGGAGCGTTCCAGAGGCGACGGACGACGCCGTGGACCGCGTGGAGCATCTCCTCCATCTTCGTCTCCCGGTGGTCGCCGACGTCGACCCCCGCGCTGAACGCGCGCTCGAGCTCAGACTCCAGTACGACCACCTGAACCGGCTCCTCCGCGAGCTCGTCGAGTGCCGCGGTGATCTCGCTCAGTCGCTCGATCGAGAGCACGTTGAGCGGCTTCCACGCCATGACGACGCGGGCCAGCCCCCCCTCTCGCTCGATCCTGAGTCCACTCACCGTGCGCTCTCCGTCCCTTGGGTGCCGCTCTGTCGCTCTCTCTTCCGGCGGATCTCCGACATCCGGAGTTCCCGCCGCGCCTTCCCCTCTTCCATCCTCCGCCGGTCGTCGTCCGTCACGGGCTCGAGCGGCGGAACAGGAGTCGGGTGGCCGAGGTCGTCGAGGGCGACGAACGTCGCATAGGCGCTCGCCGTGTGCCTCGTCTCCCCCGTCATCAGATTCTCGGCCAGGACCTTCACCCCCACTTCCATGGAGGTCCTCGACACGAAGTTGACGCTCGCTCGGAGCGTCATCACCTGACCGATCTTGACCGGGTGATGGAAGTCCACCCGGTCCATCGACGCGGTGACGACCTGGCGCCGACAATGCCGATGCGCGGCCAGCGCCGCGGCGATGTCGACCAGGTGGAGGACCTTCCCTCCGAGCACGTTGCCGAGCGTGTTCGCGTCGTTCGGGAGCATGAGCTCCGTCATCTCGACCTGCGAGTCGCTCGGGTGCTTGGGTTCCATCCTCCGTCCTTCGTTCACGAACAGGCCTTCTCCAGCTCCTTGGCCAGGAGCGGCGCGATCTCGAACGCGTCACCGACGAGTCCGTAGTCCGCGACCTTGAAGATCGGCGCCTCGGCGTCCTTGTTGATCGCAACGATGCAACCAGACTGGCGCATGCCGGCGAGGTGCTGGATGGCGCCGCTGATTCCGATCGCGATGTAGAGCTTCGGGCTCACGGAGATGCCGGTCTGCCCGACCTGGTAGTGATGCGGCACCCAGCCCGCGTCGACGATCGCACGCGACGCGCCGAGAGCCGCACCGAGCGGAGTCGCCACGTCTTCGATGAGCTTGAAGTTCTCCGCTTCCTTGAGCCCGCGTCCACCCGCCACGATCACGTCGGCTTCCGCGAGATCGGGACGGTCCGTGGCCTGCTGCTGGACCGACGTGACCTTCGCACCGAGAGAACTCGGCGCGGCCACGGCCATCGCGTTCGCGGCCCCACCACCGGCGGACTCGGCCGCCTTGTGCGCGCCCGGCTTCACGGTCGCGACGAGCTTGGCGCCCGCCTTGCTCTCGACCGTCGCGAAGACCTTGCCACCGTACATCGACTTCTTGGCGGCGAAGCCGTCGCCGTTCGCCTCGAGCGACGTGCACTCCGAGATGAACCCGGCGCCCATCCGCGCCGCGACGCGCGGGGCGAGGTCCCGCCCCATCGCGCTCGCCGTGAAGAGGACGACGTCGGGCTGGACCGCCTTCACGGCAGCGTCGATCTGCGCGACGTACGCCTCGGGAGACGGCTGGGCGAGAGAAGCGTCGTCCGCAACGTGAACGGCCACCCCCGTACCGGCGAGCGTCTCGCCGATCGAGCCGATCCCCTCACCCATGGTGACGACGTCCACCGATCCGCCACCGGAGATGGACTTGGCGAGACCGATGATCTCGAGCACGGACTTCTTGAGGGTCCCTCCGCGCTGCTCTCCGAAAACCAGGATCTTCTTGGCCATGGTTCCTCCTTCCGGTCCCTCTAGAGGACCTTGGCCTCGTCCTTCAGCACACGGACCAGCTCCTGGACCATCTGCGCGGCGTCGCCCTGGATCATCTTCCCGGCGGAGCGTTCGGCCGGGGGCTCCATCTTCACA
The DNA here is from genome assembly GCA_041390305.1 of Candidatus Eiseniibacteriota bacterium. Classification (GTDB taxonomy): domain Bacteria; phylum Eisenbacteria; class RBG-16-71-46; order CAIMUX01; family CAIMUX01; genus JACKCR01. Next base: position 30,543 of record JAWKQE010000036.1, on the reverse strand, counting down.
ACGCTCGTGAGGGCTGCGCCGGAACCGACTGTACCGGCGTCGATTCCGAGAGCCGCGGCGTCCTTGACCTCCATCGGCTTCTTCTTCGCCATCATGATGCCCTTGAGGGAGGCGTAGCGCGGCTCGTTGAGCCCCTTGTTCGCGGTCAGCACGGCCGGCAGGGTCACCTCGAGCGTTTCGGAGCCACCCTCGATCTCACGCCCGACCTTGCAGTGCGACTCGTCCGTCCACTCGAGCTCGGTCACGACGGACACGTGCGGCATCCCGAGCAGCTCGGCCACCATGACGCCGACCGCCGCGTCGTCCCGGTCGATCCCGACCTTGCCGCAGAAAACCAGATTCGGCTCCACGCCCTTCACCGCAGCCGCGAGGATGCGCGCCACGCCGAGCGAATCGGAGCCATCGAAGGCCCCATCGCGAAGGACCACCGCCTGGTCCGCTCCAAGTGCGAGGCACTGCCGGAGTGATTCCTCCACCTTGTCCCCACCCAGACCGAAGACGACGACTTCACCGCCGAACTTCTCCTTGGCCTGGAGGGCCGCTTCCATTGCAAACTCGTCGTAGGGGTTCACGACGTACTCGACGCCGTCCGTGTCGATGGACCGGCCGTCCCCGCCTACGCGGATCTTGGCCTCCGAGCTCGGGACCTGCTTGATCAGCACCGCGATCTTCAACGCTACCTCCTTCGGGAGCATCCCCCGCTGCGCTCCCCCAACAAAGACAGACTCCGCCCAGCCTCCCTCCCCATCGGGAAGAGAGCGGACGGAGCAAGGCCTGGCGTAACCTATCAGACGAAACGGGAGTACGGCAACAGGGGTTCTCGGAAGGGGAGCCTGCGGACGGTCGCCCTCAGGCCAAAAAAGGCCAGGGATCACCCGATCTCGGGGCCGCGCGCCTGGGAAGGCGGCCCAGTCGCCACCCGGCGGGGCAAAGCTGAGTCCGTGATCACCCCGGTCCGCCCGACCCGAGCTTGGACCAGTCGCCAGCGATCCCCTCGCCCTCCCTACCTAGGTGTCGGCCCCCCATCGAGATCGGCCGGGAGGCTGAGACCGAGCTGGAAGACGGGGTCCCACCCCGGCGGCTGGACCAATCCCTTCCCCTCCAGCGCCCCCACCCCGAGGCCGGACGCCCCCACGAGCTCGATGACGACCTCGGTCATCCCGTCGGGCTGGCGGATCCTTAGGGCCGCCCGCTGCGGCACCCAGGCGCCTTCCACGAACCGGTACTGGCCGAGGTCCGCGGTGAGGAGTTCCTCCGCCCCGCTCCGGAGCCGGATGGCACGCACGCTCCTGGACCTCGGCTCGATGTCGAGGGAAACCGCGTAGGGCGTCCCGACCAGCGTGCCGGAGACGGTCCAGACCCGCCCCGTCATCGTGCCGCGATCGTCCGCCCGGAAGGTGTGGAGCAGGCTCTGGGGACAGAGGCTCCAGAGAATCGCCTTCCGCCATGCGGCGGGGTTCATGAGTTCCCAGTCCGGCTCGTCGCTCGGAACGATCCAGTACGACCGGGCGTCGTGCAGGAGCAGCTCCGAGAAGCCGGCCACGGTCACGAACTGGAAGACCGGCCGAAACACCCCCACCTTTCCGGAGAGCCGCAGCGTGTCGGGAAGCGAGGCGCGGAGGTCCCCGTCGAGGTTCACCGCTCCCCCATCGGGCGGATCGATCCTGAGCCGGACGCGGGCGTCGATCGAAGAAACGCACGGCCCAGTCTCGAGCGCGTCGAGCCAGGCGCTCGGGAGTTCATCCGGGTAGGCGGCCGGGAGAGGCGGAGGGGTGGTGGCGCAGCCCGTGAGGAACCCGAAGACGGCTACGAGCAGAGTGAACGGCGCGACTCTCAACTCTCGGGAAACTCCGCGGGGCTCCGGCCGACCGCGACGATGGCGCAGTCTTCCACCGGCTCCATTCCCAGCTCCCGAATCTTGGCGGCGATCGTCGGTCCGTCGGCTCCCGGATTGAGGAAGACACGCCGGACACCTTTCTTCGCCGCCTCTTCCATGGCCGAGATCGCGAGCTCGGGACGGACGTAGGAGAGGAGCAGTTCCGCCTCGCCGGGTACGTCCGCGATCGTGGGATAGACGGCGAGTCCCTCGACCTCCTTCGCCAGCGGATGGACCGGGACGACTTCGTACCCGAGTTCGCGGTAACACCGAACGGCCTTGTTCGAGAAACGCGCTCGCTTCGGACTCGCTCCGAGTACGATGACCCGCCGCTCCTTGGATGCAGTCACTCCCACCTCCTCCTGGCGAAATGGAACGTCTCCAACGGCGAAACGCTAGCACGCGGCGTCTCGATCAGGTAGCCGGATGTCCCACACGAGACACGCGCACGAGATGCGCACGCGAGGCGGGACGAGAGGCGCGCACGAGACGCGTGGACGACCGATCGTGGGCGGAGCTAGAGTGCCCCCATGCGTTCGGAACTACTCCACTGGATCGAGATCGACTCCTCCGCCCTCCGTCACAACCTCTCGCTCTTCCGGGAGATCGTTCCTCCGTCCACGAAGGTGATGTTCGTCGTGAAGGCGAACGCCTACGGCCACGGGCTCGAGGAAGTCACCCGGCTGGCCCCCACCCTTCCGATCGACGTACTCGGAGTGCACTCCCTGGACGAGGCGGTCCGCGTGCGGGAGGCGGGGTGGACCGGCCCGGTGTACGTGCTCGGCTACATCGCCACGGCCCGTCTCGGCGAAGCCTTGGACCACGACCTCGACGTCACCATCGTCAGCCTCGCCATGCTCGAAGCAGCGGAAGCGACCGGACGGAGCCATGGGGACCGGATCCGGTGCCACCTCAAGGTGGAGACGGGAACGCACCGTCAGGGCATGGACCCGAGTGAACTGGGGAGCTGCCTGGAGTTGCTCCGGCAATCGCAGGGGACGACGCTCGCCGGGCTTTCGATGCACTTCGCGAACATCGAGGATACGACCGACTCCTCGTTCGCCAGGGCGCAGCTCGAGTCGTTCGTCCAGCGCACCGCCGGCATCGTGGAGGAGTTCCCGGGAGCCGTGCGTCACGCCGCGTGTTCCGCGGCCGCGCTCACGCTTCCCGAGACGTCGTTCGATCTCGTCCGGGTGGGAATCGGCGCGTACGGGTACTGGCCTTCCAAGGAAACCCGTGTCAGCTTCCGCACGCGCGCGGGTGAAGGGACACTGCGCCCCGTGCTTTCCTGGAAGACGCGGATCGGACAGGTCCGCGAGATCCCCTCGGGCGCGTATGTCGGGTACGGATGTACCGAACGCGTGGCCCGCGACACCCGGATGGCCGTCCTCCCCGTCGGCTACTCCGACGGATTCGACCGGGGCCTCTCGCGCATCGGACACGTCCTCGTGCGCGGACGGCGCGCGCGCGTACTGGGACGCATCTGCATGAACATCGTGATGGTCGACGTCACCGACATCCCGGACGCGGCGCCGGAAGACGAGGTCGTGCTGCTCGGCCGATCCGAGTCCGAATCGATCGACGCGAACGACCTCGCCGCTCTCCTCCAGACGCTCTCCTACGAGATCCTCGCGCGCATCTCCCCCACGCTGCCACGGTTCGTCGCCCAACCGGAGTAGCGCGGCCGAAGCGATCCGGACTCGGTGGTCGGGAGCGCCTCAGCTGACGCGGGAGCCCGGAGCGATCGGACGGCACGGAGTCAGGATCGCGACGCCTTCGTCGTCCGAAGCGGCGAGCAACATGCCCTGGCTCACTTCGCCACGGAGCTTGGCGGGCTTGAGGTTCGCGACGACGACGATCTCGCGACCGATCAGGTCTTCGGGTGCGTAGTACTTGGCGATGCCGGCGACGAGTTGGCGCTTCTCGTCCCCGAGGTCGATCTGGAGCTTGAGGAGGCGATCGGCGTTGGGGTGCGGTTCCGCTTCGAGGACGCGCGCCACGCGCAGCTCCACCTTCGCGAAGTCGTCGATCGAGATGAGGGAAGGCCCCGCCTCGGCAGAGCTCGCCTCGGCCTTCGCATCCCCCTTGGCACCGGCACCCGCGGCTCCGCCCTCGGCAGCCGCGTCGCCCGGTGCCGCCGTGCCGCCAGAGGCAGGGGCGCCGCCGGATGCACCCGCGCCAGCGGGGGCGTCCTTCTTCGGATCGTCCGAACGTACCTGGTCGTCGCTGCCGCTCATCGTTCTCGCTCCTCCTTCTCCTTCAGCATCGCGTACTTCAGAAACACGTAGGCCATACCCATTCCGGCGATCATGGCACCTCGCCAACCGTCGAGGAACCCGCGTTTCCAGACGTAGATCTTGAGTCCGCGCGCAAGAGGACGGAAGAACCAGTCGCCTGGGGCCCAGCGTCGGCCCCGCTCGTAGGCCTGCTCCGCTCCGAGCGACGCGAGTTTCCGGATCTTCTCCCAGTGATGTCCGATGTCGCGGTAGGTGTAGTGTTCGAGGACGCCCGCCAGCGGCGCGACCGTCCCATCCACGAGGAGACGCTCGTGGACGCGGTCTCCCGAGAACTCGGCCCGCCCGCGCCGGAAGAGGCGCACGACGCGGTCCTCCCCCCACCCCCCGTGACGGATCCATCCGCCGAGGTAGTAGACCCTCCGGGCGAGTTCGTAGGCATGGACCGTGGAGTCCGCACCCGATTTCGCGCGCTCGGGAGACGTTTCGGACTTTCGGGTGACCTGCAGGATCTCGTCGCGAAGCGGGGCGGAGACGACCTCGTCGGCGTCGATCCATAGCACCCAGTCCCCACGGCACTTCTCGAGCGCGAAGCTCTTCTGCTCCGAGTATCCACGCCATGGCTCGACCCAGATCCGGTCGGTATAGCCGCGGGCGATCTCCACGGTCCGGTCCGTACTCTCCGCGTCGACGAGCACGATCTCGTCGCAGAAGGACAGCGCGGCGAGACACCGCGCAATGCCGGCTTCTTCGTCGCGTGTGATGACGAGTGCAGAGAGACGGACGTCGCCCATGGCCGCGAGCCTACTCGTCCCCGGCCGAGAGGGGCAGCCCAGGGTTTCCGGAGTGTCCCGGTTCGGGGCCGGGTGCGGATCCGGGGCGGGGACCGGGGCCGGGTTCGGGGCCGGGTTCGGGTTCGGGGCCGGGACCGGCTAGGGGTTCGGCTCCCGAACGGGTGGCGAGCAGGGTCCGGAAGACGGCGGCCGCGCCGGCCCCGAACCGCTCGAGGGAATAGTGGGCCTCGACGTGCGCCCGGCCGCGCGCAGCGAGAGCGGCCCGCTCGTCCTCGCTCGCGAGGAGGTCCGCGAGGGCGTTCGCGAGCGGCACGACGGCTCCGGGGGGCACGAGCCGCGCCACGTCACCGGCCAGCACCTCCCCCACGGCATGGATCCGCGACGCCACGATCGGGACGCCGACGGCGAGGTACTCGAACGCGCTCCGACAGATCGCCTCCGATCCGGTCGAAGCGATCACGGCGACGTCGAGGGCCGCGGCCCACTCGAGCGGGTCCTCGACTCGTCCGACGAAGTGCACGCGCGGCCCGAGTCCGATCGAGTCGGCCAGGGCTTGGAGTTGCTCGCGGGACAGTTGCGCGTCCCCACCGGGGCAGACGAGATGCGCCCGCGGGTGACGGACGCGAAGCTCGGCCATCGCGCGGAGCAGCACCTCGTGTCCTTTGACCGGGCTGAGCCGCGCGATCATCCCGACGAGCGGTTGGTCCGGAGCGAGTCCGAGGCGCTCGCGCACGTTGCGGCGCGCGCCCGCGCGTTCCACCCGGTCGGCACGGGCGAGGTCCGTGCCGCCACGGAGCGTCGTGATCCGTTCTGCGGGAACGCCGAGATCCTCGTAGGGAGTCCGGAGGAAGTCCGCGGAGATGAGGTGGTGGTCCGTCCCGTGGCGATAGAGCCAACGCTGAACGGCCGCGGTTCGCGGCGGCCGGATGTCGCCCCGGGTGCGCACGACGCGGAAACCGAGACCGGTTCGCCAACGCGAGAACCGTGCGTGCCCGGGCCCACTGTGGACGTTGACGACGTCGATCCGTTCCGCCGCGAGGAAACGGCGGAGGGCACGCCCCGAGCGCAACCATTCGTCCGGCCTCGAACTTCCCGGATCGCCGATGTCCGGCACGCGGAGCCCACGCTTCTTGGCCTCTTCGTGCGCGGGTGTCCCCGGAGGAGCGAGCACCCAGGACTCGTGTCCGATCCGGGCCAGCCCCTCGGCCAGGGAGACCGCGTAGTAGGCGCACGCGTTCCACCACCGGATCCTCACCCACTGGGCCACCCGGAGCGGCGGAGCGGCGGCCGCGCTCGAATCGGGGTCACCGTGGGACCGGGACGAGGAGGGCGCATCCGCGGCCGCCGCGGGGCCGAGGGCTACGGACCGTGCGTGGAGATCGTCCGTCACCGTGAGTCTCGGCTCGCGGACCCTTCCGGCTCGGGGCCGAGCTCGCCCATCCAGCGTTCGCGCTCTTCGAGCAGCGAGAGGATGCGCGGCACTTCCCGTCGCCCCGCGTGATAGCCCGCCTCGACCAGCCCGCCGGCGTTCGTCAGGTCGAAGGGCGCGAAGGGCGCAACCGCGGGCCGGATCGTGACGTCGAGTGCCGGCGAGACCTGCGCCGAGTTCGCGCGGGCCACGATGTTCACGATCGTGGCCATGACCTGTCCGAGGTGACGCGGCCGGCTCCGATAGCGGTCCTCGGGGAGCAAGTGGACGCCGACCCGTACGAGGGGCCGGTACGCTTCGAGCGCCGTCGCCGGCAGGTACTCGACGACCCCTCCATCCGTGTAGAGCTCTCCGTCGATCTCCATGGGACGATAGACGTGGGGCATCGACGCGCTGGCCAGGGCCGCCCTGATGGCATCCCCGGTGCGGAAGACCCGTCGTTCCCTCCGCACGAGGTTCGTGGCGACGATGGCCATCGGGATGCGGAGCGTCTCGAGACGGAGCGGGCCCGTCACGGCCTCGAGCACGGCCTGGAACGGACGGATCGAGATCAGGCCCATCCGGGAGAGACTGATCGTGCCCAGATCTCTCCGCCGCAGACTCTGGGCGATCTCCTCCATGCGGGGAACGGGCACGCCGGAGGCGTAGAGAACCCCGATGATCGCCCCGCCGCTCGTGCCGGCCAGAGCATCGATCGGCACCCCGCCTTCGTCGAACGCCTTGAGGACGCCGATGTGGGCCATGCTCCGAGCCGCTCCGCCGCTGAGGGCGAGCCCGACGCGGCACCGGGCCGGAGCAACCGGCCTCTCGCCGCCTCCGTTCGTCCCCAGTGGGTTGCTACCCGAATCGACCATGGTGCTGGAATCTACCGGCCCCGATCGAGCGGCGCAACGGTCGACCACCCGGCGGAACAGCCCACCTGCCGAGGCGTTGACACCTCGCTCCGGACGTCCGTATCATCCCCCCATCGAATCGCGTTCGCCCCGGCGCGTCCAAATGCGCGTGTGTCCGTCGATGCAGCGCAGGGACCTCGACACCGTCCATCCGATCTCCACAAGAGGACACCGCGATTGGAAACGAGACACGCTGAGTCCGAGGGTCGCCCTGTGTTCCGCATGTGGCGAATCCTCTGGCTCATCGCTCTTGGGCTGTGCATTCACGACCTCGTGCCGACGGCTCCCCCGGCTGTCGCTCAGCCGACTTCCTCTACCTCTCGCGGCGAATCCCTGGGCGACCCGACGACGCCGGAGCTACTCGAAATCCACTGGGCCGACCTCCTGCCCGACGGCTCCCCCGTTCCGATCACTTCGGGGCGCACGGTGCGCGTGGAGACGGTCTGGAACCGAGGCGGGCTCACCATCACGGCGGACGCCTCCGCAGTCGCGGAGACACTCGCGGCCGTGCCCCTCACCGTGAGCGACTTCGCGGATTCCATCTACGTCCTCGAGCTCTTCGCCGACGCGACTCCGGTCGCGGGACTCAAGGCCGTCCCGCTCCGCGTCACGGCCGCGGATCTGCCCGACACTGTCACGATCGACGGCCTCGAGGTCTGCGTGCAGAACGATCCGCCTCGGTTCACGGGCCTGACGGTGACCTCGCCGCACACCAGCTTCCGCCCGAACGACGTCCTTCGCTTCGAGTCGAGCTGGATCGTCACGTCACCTCCGGGAGAGCTGGCGGTCGACCTCCGGAGCATCGATCCTTCGCTCGACGGCCTCGTCATGGCGGACGTGCTCGAAGGCGGAGATACGAGCAACTTCCATCTCTTCGGGCTCACGTACCGTATTCCGAGCTTCGCGGCAGATCGGGCGGGAGACTACGTCGTTCCGATCTTCTGCACCGGTCAGGCGTGCGGAGGCACGGTCGACAGCTCCCTCGTCGTGACGCTGAGCGCCGAACGTTCCGTCCCGCCCGTGCTCGTCGACTGGGAAGTCCTCGCGCCGCTCGACGGCACGGGCGAACCTCGTTCCCTGGTCAACGGCGACACCATCCGGCTCCTCACCTACTGGGACCGGGACTCCCTCCTCGTGAGCGGGGACCCGTTCTCGATCGCGCCGACGGACACGGGCCGCCCGTCGACGATCCAGCGGGGACCCGGCGAGTACGAGATCGTCTACACGGTACCGCCGGACAATCCCCGGCAGGACGGCGCCGACCTCGCCTTCGTCCTCCTGGCCGAAGACCTGGACGGCCTCTCCACCATGGACTCGTCCGTCCGCTTCTGCCTCTCGAACTCGCATCCCGTGCACGTCGAGACGACGATCGACCCGATCCGGCGCACGTTCCGTGCGCTCGACGTCTTCACCGTGACTTCCGTCTGGCTCTCCAACAGCCGCCTCCCGCTCTCCGTCGAGCTGGACCTCGAGAGAGTGGCGCCGGGAGCCACCCGACTCGTCCAGGCACCCCAGGGCCAGGGAGACAGCCTCTACACCGCGATCTTCGAGTACACGCTCCCGGGCCGCGACCGTCTCGGCCCCGATGGTGAGGGGCTCCCGCTTCCCGTCATCTGCCGAGAGGTCGGAGGCTGCGACTCCGTGCGCCTCGAGCGTCCCGTCACGATCGGAATCGACACGACTCCCCCCGACACGACCGGCCCCGTGCTCGACCTCCTTCCGGCCCAGACTTCGGCGGACTCGATCCTCGTCTCGGGCACCACGGCCCCCGAGGCGACGCGCGCGGGTCTGACACGACAAGGCTCGACGGTGCGCTACGCCGATGTGGACCCGATCACCGGCCGGTTCGAGAGCTACATCAAGCTCATCCACGACACCGAGAACGCCATCCGCGCATTCGCCGAGGACTCCCTCCTCAACCGGACCCGCTCGTCGGATCCGCAGTACGTGCAGCAGGTGAGCGCGTTCCACATCGAGTTCGACCGGCCGTTCCTGCGTGGTGGTGAGATTCGGGTGGGAGATCCCGACGGCATCCGCGACCTCCGGCTCGCGCTCTACGATCTGGAGGGCCGACTCGTAATGAACTGGTCGGCTCCGGAGTTCAGTCTCACGCATGCGTGGGAGTGGGACGGGTCCGACTTGGACGGCGATCCCGTGCGCCAGGGCTACTACATCGTTCGCGCCGAGTACACGCATACGAACGGACGGAAAGCCGAGAAGTCGGCCGGCCTGGTACTGGGAGACTGAGCCATGACAAACAACACGACTCCGTCTGCCTGGAGAGAATCCTCCGACCGTCTGCGTCCGGGATCCAGTAGCTTGGGATCCTGCAGTATGGGATCCAGCAGCTTGGGATCTGGCCGGCCGGTTCGCCCTGGCCGGGAGTTCCGGGCACGGTTCCATTGCGCTCTCGCGCTGGTGGCCACGGCAGGGTGCCTGTTCGGCGCGTCGTCCAACGCGACCGCGGCCGGAAACAGAGGAGCCTTTGCCGCCCTCGATCCGAGCGCCCGGGCCACGGCGTGGGGAGTCTCCTCCGTCGTCCTCACCGAACGCTCGGAGAGTGGACGCCTCAACCCCGCCGGACTCCTGCGCCTACCGGACCGTGAAGTCTCGGTGTCCTATGCCGACCTCTTCGGGCTGGGGCTCGCGAGTCAGACGCAGGTGCACGCGGCATTCGTCTTCGCCCGCTACGACTACGTCCACGATGGCGCCGAGATCGAGAAGAAGCGCCTGCCTCCCCCCGGGCGGTTCGCGTTCGGCCTGTCCATCGCCCAACTCCGGGGAGATGTCGGGTTCGAAGGAGACGGACTTCCGGATGAGTCCTACAACGAGAGCGAAGTGGGATTCTCGCTCGCCTGGCGTTCCCTCCGGGGAACGTACGTGGGCGCGCAGCTCCGCCTCCTCTCCGCCGACAGTGATTTCGCAGACGACGCCAAGGCCAAGGCATCCGGAAGCACGGTCGGCTTCGGCCTCCAGCGTGACTTCGGTGCCTTCAGACTCGGTGCGGCCGCGGACAACGTCTTCGGATCACTCGACTGGAACGAAGGGCTGGACGAGCCGCTGCCGCGGCGCTACTCCGCGGGCCTCGGATGGTTCGGATTCGATTCACGGATCCGCCTGGCCGGTGCCTGGAGTGCGCTCGGTGAAGACGGCAAGGGAAGCACGGTCGGCGTCGCGTTCGATTGGCGCCCGTACGACGTCTGCTCACTGCGGGGCGGCCTCGATCGTGCGACCGATGTCGGAGGAGACCAGTGGGAGCCGAGCGCCGGCCTCGGATTCACCTGGCAGGGATTGACGATCGACTGGGGGTTCCGCCCGAACGGAAACGACCTAGGTACCACCCACCGCTGGAGCGCGAGCGTAGAGATATGAACGTACAGATTCCCCGTGGCGAAATGAGTCCCTCGCTGGAGACCGCTCTCCGTCGTTCCGTGCCGCGTATCTACGGCATCGACAACTGGGGCGTAGGCTACTTCGGCGTCAACGCACGCGGCCACCTGGTCGTGAAGCCGGATCGTGGCGAGCGTGACATCGACCTCCTGGAGGTCGTGCAGGAACTCGAGAAGCGCGGGATGCAGACGCCTCTACTCCTGCGCTTCCCGCAGATCCTCGATCAGCAGGTCGCAAACCTGAAGGGTGCCTTCGATCGCGCGATCCAGGAGTTCAGCTACCCGAAGACGTATCAGGGCGTCTACCCGATGAAGGTCAACCCCAGGCGTGAGGTGGTCGAGCGCCTCGTCCAGGCCGGCCGTCCGCACAAGCTGGGGCTCGAAGTCGGCTCCAAGCCCGAGCTCTACCTGGCGCTCACCCAGGAGCCCCACCCCGACTCGCTCCTCATCTGCAACGGGTTCAAGGACGACGAGTTCATGGAGATGGCGTTCTGGGCCCACCAGCTCGGCCGTCGCGTCGTCATCGTGCTCGAGCAGGTGAAGGAAGTGTACAGCTACATGCGCGCGGCCGAGCGGAACGAGGAGCGTCCGCTCCTCGGAATGCGCGGAAAACTCTACACGCGCGGCAGCGGAAAGTGGGAAGACTCGGGCGGAGAGACGTCCAAGTTCGGACTCTCCACCATCGAGATGCTCGAGTGCATCCGTCTCCTTCGGGAAGAGGGCTACGAGGAAAACCTCGCCATGCTCCACTTCCACATCGGGTCGCAGATCACCGACATCCGGAAGATCAAGGCGGCCGTGCGCGAGGCCTCGCGCGTGTACGCAAAGATGAAGTCGCTCGGTGTGCCGATCCAGTTCCTCAACGTCGGAGGCGGCCTCGGCATCGACTACGACGGTTCCGGATCGAGCTCCGACTCCAGCGTCAACTACACGGCGCAGGAGTTCGCGAACGACGTCGTCTACACCGTGGGTGACATCTGCCGGAACGAAGAGGTGGAGCCGCCGATCCTGGTCTCGGAGAGCGGACGCGCGCTCAGCGTCTACCACTCCATCCTGATCCTCTCGGCGGAGAGCCGGTTCGATCCGAACCTGGAAGCGCGTTACGAGTTCGACCCGAAGAAGAAGTCCCCCGCGCTCGCCGAAATGCACGACATCCTGGAAGAGATCAACGTCAAGAACTACCGCGAGTACTACCACGACGCCCTTCAGCGCCGGGACGAACTCTTCTCGCTCTTCGACCTCGGCTACCTCGGCCTCGCCGAGCGCGCGCAGGCGGAACTCCTCTTCCAAGAGGTGTGCGAGAAGGCACTCCACTTCGCGATGCTGACGAAGAACCGCTCGGAGGACTTCGTCCTACTCGCGAAGGCACTCCGGAAGAAGTACGTGAGCAACTTCTCGGTGTTCCAGTCGCTCCCGGATTCGTGGACGATCGGACAGCTCTTCCCCATCCTCCCGATCCATCGTCTCGACGAACCGCCGACCGAATACGGCATCCTCGCCGACCTCTCCTGCGACTCGGACGGGAAGGTCGACAGCTTCGTCGACATCAAGACGATCAAGGACTTCGTCGAACTCCACGCCGTGCGGCCGGGCGAACCGTACTACCTCGCGATCTGCATGGTCGGCGCGTACCAGGAGGTGATGGGGTCGTTCCACAACCTCTTCGGCCGGGTCAACGAAGCCCAACTCCTGGTCGACGAGGAGGGCAAGGTGAAGTACGAAGGCCTGCACGCCGGCCACCGGATCCGGGACGTGGTCCACCTGGTTGGCTACGACGCGGACCAGCTCCGGAGCCGTCTCCAGGCCCGGATCGAGGCCCAGGTGGAGGCTGGCGAGCTCCTTCGTGAGGATGCGGACCTGATCCTGGACGGCGTCGACAAGTGCGCCGCCCGGTCTACCTACCTGCGGGACCACAGGAACATCCCTCAGGAAGAGGAGCCGATGGACCCGTAGGTTGTGGCGCGAAGATTGGAGCTGGTGGGGTAACCCATTGCGCTCAAGTCGATTGAGAGTGGGCGCGGTTTCCAGTGGGAACCGCGCCCATCTCGTACGGGCAAAACGGTTTGGGACCGCCGGAACCGATCAAAAACACAATCTTCGCTCCAGAACGGGAACCTCCCACCTGCTCGGTCGTACAGATCCTCGAGAACGATCTCCGTCGTCGAAGATGGAAAACCTCTCGCTGCGGGAGACGCCCGCGGAGGCCAAGAACCGCCGCGGGCGTCTCTGTTTTTGCACATCCTGCCCCTATCCGGTTCCCGATCCCAAACGGCGCAGCGGGCCGCCCAGGGCCGCCTCTCCGGCTACCGGAGGACACACCGAGATCTAGCCCCGCGAGCGACACGGAGGCCTCGAGATTCGAGGGGAGCCAATCACCATGGAGCGGGCTCGGCGGGGAAAGGCAGACCGACGTCCGGGGACTCCTCCCCGTCGCCGGTCGCGCCTCAGGAGATCTGGCGTTCGACGATCGTTCCGACGTAGGGGATCCGGTAGCGGTCGCCCCGGTAGGCGCGGATCATGACGAAGAGCCAGAGGACGAAGAGGCCGAGCAGGTACACATGGAAGAGATAACCGTACAGGAACCCGATGATCGGGAAGTACGCGAGAAGCTTCAGTAGGAGCCCCAAGCCGAGGAACGCGAGCGTCGCAACGATCGACTGGAGCGCGTGAAATCGGACGAAGCTCGAGTCCCGCTTCCAGGCCAGGACGAGGAATCCCGAGATGGCGACGAGGAAATAGGCCGCGGCCGCGGCTTGGCGGTTCGCTGCGTTCGGCTTCGAACTCGATGAGCTGGGGGTACCTTCCATGTTCCGCCTCCGCCGTTGGAAACTACTCGGATTCGAGAATCATGCTACCCCCAAAAAGCGAGACGGTCCGGATCGCTCACTCGCGATCCGGACCGTCTCCAGAGGTGGGGCCGCTCATCCCAGTTCCGGGGATCGAAACTCACCGGACCCGGAAGGATTGGGGAGCTTCGATACTCGTCTCAGCTGATGACTCGCAGCCCGCAGACTGGCGGTCAGGAAGCCCTGTCGGGGCGGATAGCAATCCTTCCGATCGGCCTCCACCGCTTCCAGATTGCCTCTCTGCCGGGGTTGGGTTTTCAGACCCGCCCCAACCGGGGCTTCCTGACCTGCTCTCTTCATTGCATCCGGCGTGCCACACGCGCAGCCCGCTCGACAAAAATGTCAAGCATTTGTCCTGTAGCCACTTACCTCATTGCATGTTCGTGCCGGGTAGGAACCGGTCGACGCGCAAGAACGTCGCCAGCCGAAACACCGGTACCACCCGAGCCCGCACCGATCTGGCAAACACCATGAAGAGCAACGCGATACGTGTGGTACCGGCGGAACCAGGGTAGCGTTGCACCCGGCTGTAGCGAAGCTTTCCAACGTGGTACCGATGACGAGAGCACACTCCCGCCGGTCGCTTGGGGGGCGATGGAATGTCGTCGACTCGGTCGCATTGGCGGCAGGGCGGTGATGACGCGGACCTTCCCTTGTCTGCCATCCCACTTCGGACCGCGTCTTCGGAGGTCGGAAAGCAGAACGGCCGGCCCTGTTCGGGCCGGCCGTTCGAGAGTTCGCGTGGAAGGGGGCCTAGAACAGCCCAGGGAAGCTGTAGGTCGCGGACAGACGGAACGTCGTCACACTACGATCGACCTCCAGGACGGACGGGTGCCGCACCGGGGCGGGAAGCTCCTCCTCATGGCTGGTGTCGTCCTCGTGGATCGTGACGGACGAAATGAAGTCACCTTCGATCGGATTCGGATTGAAGATCGCGTTCCACGCGGTTCCGAAAGCGAAACGCGTATCGGTGTAGGAGAACCAGTCGATCCCAAGGTCGTAGCTCACGACTCCAGTCCGGAAGGAGGCACCGAGAGAGAAGCCGGTACCGGTCGGCTGCTCTCCGTGAGCCCCGTTGTAACGGAGTCCGATGGTGGTGTACCTGGGCCTCTTCCGGTTCCCGGTTCCGTTCCAGGCCGGATCCCACATTTGGAGCAGCTCTTCGTAGCTGATCCCGAGGAAGTCCATCACCTCTTCATGGAGGTAGCGATAGGAATAGTCCTCGGAGGCGGCCTTGAGGTACGGGAGATCGGTCGAGCGGAACCCGATCCGGATCGGGAGTTCGGACCTCTCGTTGCGGAAGAGCACGTACTCCGCACCGAACGAGACCTGAGTCAGGTCCGCCGCGGGCAGCGCCGGATCGACCGCCGGAGAAGAACCGCCGTAGACGACATCGAAGGACTCACTGCCCACCGAGGCTGCAACCAGTTCCGCCCCGAACGGGTCGAAGGCCGGAAGACCGGTGTAGGTGAGGGTCGTCTCCGAGAGCTTCTGGCTCGTGTAGTCCGCCGTCAGCCAGATCCGGCTCGTCGGCTTCAGCGCGACTCCGACGGACATGAACGCAGGCACGGTCTGGTCGTAGCCGGAGAGCGTTCCGGTCTGGTTGATGTAGACGAAGTTGGCCACGTCGACGGTCTTGTTCTGCCACGTTCCGCCCGTCACTTCGAGGTCGTACTCCGGCGTATAGCGCATGGCCAGACGGGCGCGGTCTCCCACGGAGAGACGGACGCCGAGATCCATGGCGAACCCGGAGTACTTCTGCGTGAACCGCTCGAACCCGAGGTCCGAGAGGCCCTGGCCTCCCGTGTCCTGTTCGAGGGTCTGGTTCACGCGGTTCCGGCCGGTGAGGAAGTTTCCGGAAACGCCGACATCGAGCCCGGAGAAGAGACGCAGGCCGAGCGTCGGCCCGTAGGCCTCGATGGCGCCCTTCTCCTTCTGGTCCGTCGCGATCGAGACCTCCGCCGCGTTTTGCCGGTCCTCGAGCAGGGTCAGAATCGTCTCTTCCGGACGTCCGACCTGACCGAAGCGGCGCCAGGCGAAACCCGCACCGATGCGACGCGCTCCGCTCTCCCAGACCGGGAGCGCGAACGCGATCGTTCCGTAGCGGAAAGACGACTTCAGCGAGTTGTTGTAGGACGTCACGAAGAGTTCGGACTGACCCGGAGGAATGATGCTGGTCGGATAGCCGGAGGTGCTCGAACTGGAGTTCATGCCCATCGCGTCGACAGACAGAGTGAAGGCGTCCGGCCCCGTGACCGCGGCCGGGTTCCAACCGATGCCGAGCGGGTCGTCCGCCATGGCGAGGTACGCACCACCCATTCCGAGGGCACGAGCGTCCGGCCTCACCGCGTTCATGTCGAGCGGGCGGTAGATCAGCGACGGCGAGATGATCGCCATCGTCTCGAGTCCGAAGCGGCCCACTTCGACGTCGACGGTGGGGATCTGGGCCCGTCCGGTAGACGCCGACATCGCGAGAGCGACCGCGCCGACGGCAGAGGAGACGAGGAATCTACGCGTGTGGAACATGGTCACCTCCGGCGCGACTCAGGACCGCTCGCCGAGGAGCAGGCTGACGATGGTACTGGTGAGGGTCCAGTAGGTGACGTTCCGCAGAGTGCGCGGTCCGTCGAATCCGAGCTTCTCGACGACCTCGATGTCGTCCCGGAGCAGTGTGATCTGGGGCACGGTGTCTGCGACCTCTCGCCGCGAGTCGGCGAGACGGAGGGCGGCTTCTTCGACCGAGTCCGCGGAGCGCTCGAGAACCGCGTCCTCCAGCGTGATGGTCTTCTCGTTCACGGACTGGATCGTGGCGTGGTAGACCGAACCCTGATCCGTGTAGACCACCGCCGATCCGGTATCGATCCTCCCCTCGAGAGAGCGATCGTTGGAGAGGGTGAGCACCACCTTCTCCTGAGCCTCGAACGCCCCGTCCTCAGCCGGGATCCGCTTGGCGCAACCGGTCAGAACGAGGGTGAGCAAAAGCGCAGATGAAACTCCAAAACGGAGCCAGGACGCACGGTACATGCAGGTCTCCAAAGGTGATCACGGAGGGAGGTAAGGCATCGGAGTAGTCTAGAGAGGTCCCGTAGGTGGGCCACCCGATTCCCCATCCCCGCGATCGGGCCACCACCCCGAATCGACGTTCTACCACCCCGGTACGGCGGCACTATATGCACTTGGGCGAGCACGGTCAAGTGGCGGGCCCGGGGAGCCCCGCGTGGCGCGGCGGCTGCGAGGGAGTCCGAACGGGCCTGAGTCCTTCCGAGCGATCTCGACTCCCCCGGTCCCAGCTTTCTCTCCCCGGAAGTTTGCCGTGCCAAGTCCGGTTGCGTAGGATCGGACGGTCTACGCCACTTCCACACGATCGTTCGTTCACGCGACGATCCGCCCGAAGGGCGATCGCGGCGGAGAGCGCCTCGAACCCCGAAGTGGCCCCCTGGTCGGTGGCACTCCGCAATGGCCCTGGAGAATGGCCCTCGGGAATGGCCCTCGGGAGAGGAATGGGATCGAGAATCGCAGCCATCCTAGCCCTGGTCGGCGTGGCCGTCCTCGGCACCCTGGTCCTCCGGCCGAGGGACCATTGGGAGTCGCACTCCGGTTCGACGATGGGGACGACGTTTCACGTGACGTGGGAGTGGCGCGACCGGGCCGGCGCCGGGGATCGGCTGCGCAGCGAAATCGACCGGACCCTGGAGACGGTGAACGATCAGATGTCGACGTATCGCGAGGAGTCCGAGATCCGGCGCTTCGAGCGTGCCCCTGCCGGCGAGTGGTTCGCGGTCTCTCCCGAAACGAGAGACGTCGTCGAGGAGGCCCTCGCGCTGGCGCGGACCACGACCGGAGCGTTCGACCCCACCGTCTCCCCCCTCGTCCGGCTCTGGGGCTTCGGATCCGACGGCCGCCGCACCACGACTCCTGACAGCGCGGAGATCACAGCGGCCCGTCGACGCGTCGGCTCACGTCGGATCGAGACCCGCCTCGATCCTCCGGCTCTTCGCCGAACCGACGACGAAGTGAGCCTGGATCTCTCCGCGATCGCGAAGGGGCACGGCGTCGACCGCGTCTCCGCCGTGCTGGAGGAGGCCGGCGCCGGGGCGTACCTCGTCGAGATCGGCGGTGAGGTGCGTGTGCGAGGCGAGGGCCCCCATGGCCCGTGGCGTGTCGCCCTGGAACAACCTGCCGATCCGTCCAACTCCGGACGGCCGGACGGCGCGCCCGGACCAGACCAACGGACCGGGCTGGAGACCCTCGTTCTCGAGAACGGCGCCGTGGCGACCTCGGGAACGTACCTGAATCAGTTCACCGCGGACGGAGCCCGCTACCACCACGTCATCGACCCACGCACCGGATACCCGGCGGAACACGCCACCGTGCAGGTGACAGTGGTCGCGGAAACTTGTCAGACCGCCGACGCGAGGGCGACGGCACTACTCGTCCTCGGAGAAGACGAGGGGCTCGCTCTCGCCGAGCGCGAGCACTGGGCGGCCCGGTTCCTCACGGTAGACGTGTCGTCCCCCACCGGAACGGCGACGGGCGGGCTCGTGACGAACGAGATCGTGACGAACGAGATCGTGACGGGCGGGTCAGAAACAAGCGAGCTCGAGACAAGCGAGCCCCTGAGAACCGAGATCGTGACGACCGAGTTCGTGACGACCGAGTTCGCGAAGCTCTCACGAATCGTCCCCTCCGCCACCTCCGTCCGCGACGCGGCGAATTCCCGATGACCAGCATGTCGGAAGACGCGCTCGGGGGGATGCGCCGATGACTCCACCGATCGCGAAGTGGCCCGACCTCCACCCTCACTGGCGACAGGCCGTCGTCGTCGCCCGCGCGCTCAACCGGGCAGGGATCTCCGCCTTCCCGCTTCGATCCATTCCGGCGATCTCGATCGAAACGCCGCCGGAGTACGCGGTGGACACGGATGTCGTCGGTCCCAGGAGGCGAAACATGATCCGGCGGGCACTCAGGTCCGCGGGCTACTACCCGCACGACGATGGGCTTCTCGCGGCGGACGGGTGGCCCGCCCTCCTCGAGTACCCGATGCCTCCGGAGACGTTCGGAGAGTGCCCGACCGGAGTCATCGAACGGATCGTCTCGCACGCGGGACGCATCGCGCTGCTCCTCCCCACTCAGGCAGTGCTCCTACTCCTCAGAAGAAACGCCGGCCGGATCGAACCCCCGCTTCAACAGGAGCTGCTCCACCTCGTCTGGGAGCAGTCGGTCGACCTGACGAATGTCTCACTCTGGGCAGGTGCGATCGGGTACCACCGTCTCTTGGTCGTACTCCCCGCGTTACGCGCCCGGCAGTACCAGGGGATCGAACTGAGACGTCGAGGAGAGTTCGATTCTCTCCTCCCACGCTGACCGCTCAGTTGGAAGCCACCGCGGCGAGCGACAGACGTGCATCGTCGCTGCGATCGCGAGCGTCAGGCCGCCGCGACGAACGACGGACGTGCATCGTCGCTGCGATCGCGAGCGTCAGGCTGCCGTTTCGACGACGTCGTCGAGGTAGTGTTCCTCGAGCAGGTCGTCCATCTCGACGCCGAAGTCCAGCGGATGGCAGCTGGCCTTGATGCGGTAGCGCGGATCGACGGATGGACCTTCCGCGAGACAGCGTTCGTCCCCGGCGTAGAAGCCGTGGTCGCCCGGAAGCAGGACACGCACGCGCGGACGTTCCACTTCCGCCGCGCTGGCGGGCGGCTCCGTCACCACGGCGAGCTCGCCATTCTCCAGACGCACGAGGGATCCGACCGGGTAGAGGCCGATGAGTCCGGACGAACTCCCGAAGGAGGTCCGATCGAACATCCGCCCCGCGTTCTCCAGCATGTATCGCACGACCGCGTCCGGAGTGAACGGGCGCTCCATGTACACGCGGCTCGCGGTCATGGCGTCGAAGCAATCGGCGAGCGCGACGATGCGCGAGTAGAGTCCCTGCTGCCAGTCGTCACCCAGCTTCGGATAGCCGGACCCGTCGTAGCGCATGTGATGTTCACAACTCACCAGCATCACGCGCACGGCGAGGTCACTCGACCCACCCATCCGGAGCAGTTCGCGGGCTCCGGCGAGCGGGTGCTTGCGCATGATCCGCCACTCGTCCTTGTCGTAACGGCCCGGCTTCCAGAGAACGCGGCGAGGTACACGCGTCTTCCCGACATCATGGAACATCGCGGCCACGCCGAGACTGGAGAGCTCACTCCGTGCGAGTCCCAAACGCTGTCCCAGCGCAACCGAGAGCACGGCGACGTGAACCGAGTGCTGAAACGTGTACTCGTCGAAGCTGTGGATGGCCGCGAGCCCGAGGAGAGAGAACTCCTCCTCCACGACGGTGTCGATCATCTCGTGCACCACCGCGCGCGTCTTGCGAAGCTCCGCGATCCGATTGAGCTGCGCCTGCTTGAAGATGTGCCGCGCCGCCTTGAGCGCCTTGAAGAACGTCCGACGCGCCTGTCGCCGCCTCTCCGTCGGGTCCATCCCCTCTTCAGCCGATTCGGGGTTGTATGGGAAGATGACCACGCCCGGAACGATCTCGACCTCTTCTTCGAGGACGATCCGATCGTCACCGCGACTGTCCGTCACCCGCACCGCCACATCGTTCTCGAGCAGGACGGCATCCATCCTTGGATAGGCATCGAGGAAGCTGCGCAGACTCTCCCGGTCGAGTGCCGGGTCGAGGACCAGGCCTCCGATTCCGAACCGGTCCAGATCCTGCACGAGATTCTTCACGAGCAGGCGGACTTCCGGGTGAGGCCGAACCCGAGAGCGATCGACGAGCAGGTGGGGACCACTCCGCTGGATGCGGATCGGTTCCCGTTCCGCGAGATCCTGAAGCAGACCGTGAAGCGTCTCTTCTTCCGCAACCGCACGCGCGTCGTTCGGCCCCCGGAGCCGACGCGTCTGGAGGGTGACGAAGATCTGCTTGAGGAGCTGGATCGGCGTCTCGTCCTCATTGACGACGAGATCGACGAACCCTCTAGGCATTGCGCTCACGCAACCTCCCGGTGAGATTCGGAGCGTCCCTGCTCGGCATCGAGGTTCTCTGAGTGACCGTCGGCGCTGGGGTGCCCCTCGTCCGCGCCATCGTGCGGGCCGGAGTCCCGGCCACCGCGCGGGCCAGATTCCCGGCCTTCGTCGTCCGCGCCATCGTGCGGGCCAAGGTCCGGGCGTTCGTGCGTCGACTCACCCTTCGCCTGCTCGAATGACGCGAAAACATCGTCGAGCGTCGTGACGACTTCAGCGGGACTCGGTCCAACCGGCAACGCGGCGGCAGCGGGGGCCATCGGCGACGTGGTGTCAGCAGGCACCATCGGCGAGGTCGTAGCGCCTGCGTCCGCACTCCGCCCGCGATGTCGCTGGCACTGCTCGAAGCGCCTCAGCAGGTCGGGCCGGCGGCGACGCCAACGCTCTTCGACGAACGTCCGCGCCTCCCCGCCCAAACGGCTCATGGCGTCGAGTGCGGCCTCGGATCTCTCCGCGCGGTCACGCGAGGGCCAGAACCGGCGCTGTTCCGCGAGCCGGGCGAGGACCGGAAGCACTTCGCTTGGAGCGATCCGGCCGGCCGCGTAGAAGAACACCTTCTTCTCGTCGAGTCCCTTTCGTGAGAAGTCCTTCCCGACGATGATGCGAAGGAGCAGTTCGAGGCAGCGGTTCGCTCCCCGCTGGGCCAGAGCTTCGGCCGCCGCGACGCGGACCGTCACCTCCGGGTCTTCGAGCGCCTCCGCCAACCCCTCGATCGCGTCGCTCCCTTCCGACCGGGCCAATGCACCCGCGGCCCGGACCCGCAACTCTGGGTCGGGAGACGTGAGGAGCTCGCGGACCCGCCGCGTCGCCGTTCGATCGAACGCGCCGGCCTCTTCGAGCGCCAACTTGCGCACTTCCGTCCGCGGGTCGGCGAGACAGAGCCCCAAGACATCCGCGCTCTCCCGAATGCGGGCACGGATCCGATCGAAGACTCTGGGGGCCACCTCGGCTCGGTCGTCCAGCAGCAGACTGGCCAGATCGGGAACCACCTCCTGCGGGATGCGCGCGAGGAACCCGTCCGCCGCTTCCTGGTCCGCCGGATGCCCTTGTGCGAGACGGGCGGCGCGCGAGTAGAGCTCCGACTGTAGGAACCAGTCTCTGGCCCGTCCGAAGGCGTGGCGGGCGGGCTCGATCTCGTCCCCTTCGAGCTCCAAGGAGTTCGACAGCCGCTGGAGAATCGCAAACCTCTCGGACGCCATGAGCGCTTCCAGGTACTCGTGCAGATGGCGCTCGAGACGCGGCACTTCCTTCGGGTCCGTCTCGACCCGGAGGATCTCCACGAGGACACGGCCGTACTTGTGCGGAATGTCCTCTTCCGTCTCGCGCTGGAAGTCCGCGAGAACCCTCAGCCTCTCCGCCTCGGTCAGCCCGGTCGGGGCCCCAACCGGGAAGTCCGGCATCTCGACGTCATCGTCCTCGAGATAGTCCCCGATCGGGGGCTCCTTCGAGATCATCTCCTCGACTTCGATCTGCTCCTGGGTGACTTCCTCCTCGAAGTCGTCGTGCTCCTCGTAGAGCAGGTAGCCGACGTGCCCCAGGTCGCTTTCCCAGAGGAGGATGGAGAGGTCTTCGTCGACCGGGTTGAGTTCGCCCTGACGCGCCCGGGTCAGGACGCCGAGAAGCCGAAGAAGCTCGTTCGCCTCGAGACCGGGGAGGAAGCGGAACTCCCGGATCCCGAGTCGGAACAGCTGTTCCCCGAGGCCCGAGCTATCATCCCCATCCCCGACCGGCACCGGCTGCCCGTCGACGTAGGTCCCGTCCTCGAGGAAGGCGAACGAAACGCCCTCCCCCTTTTCGTCGAGGGCAGCACGGAACCGCTCGGCCAGTCTCTCCGAGGCATCCTGCCGTACTCGACTTCCCTGGGGATAGAGCTGACACGCCCTAAGTGCCCGGCGGAAGGTGCGATAGAGATCTATGGGGTCCATTCTTGCTCCGGACGAGACACGACTCCCCTAATCTATCGGCCTCCCGCGTGGGGTCTGTAGGTTGTGGCGCGAAGATCTGGCCGGGCACGGCACGCGCTGCACGTCTCCGGCATGACGCGAGATCAACAGGAAACACGCGGGGGCGACTTCGGCTACGTCCCGCCCTGCTGTCCCAACTCGTTCTGTTCCTTCCACATACCTGACCAACCAGACTGGAGGTGGAGACGTTGCGGGATCTACACCCGACCCTCCGACGGCGCGCGGTTTCAGAGATTCCGGTGTCTGGAATGCAGACGTGGATTCTCCTCACGCGCGTTTGAGGCCGACTACTGGCTGAGAAGACGGGACCTGCTCGTCCGAATCACCGATCTCTCCACCAATGGAGCTGGGCTGCGTCAGATCGGCAAGCACCTTGGTGTTGCTCATTCGACGGTCGCCAGACACGTAGAACGCGCGGGACGTCACTGTCTCCTCTTCCACACCAACCGCACCCGAAGCCTTCTGATTCGCGAGCCCGTGGCGTTCGATGGGTTCGAGACATTCGAGTACTCGCAGTACTTCCCCTCCACCTAAATCTCGCCGCAGGGACAGACTCGTGGTTCCTCTACGAAGTGACTGATAGTCCTCTGCGACGCAAAGGTCGGATGACGAGCACTCAACGCCGTCGACGACACGAGCTCGAGAGTACGTTGGGCAGACCGGACCCGAAGGCGGTCGAGGACGGCGTCACGCGGTTGCTGGAGTCCCTGCTGCAGTTCGCGGACGAAGGCACCTTGGTCTTCGAGAGCGACGAGCATCCAGCCTATCCACGCGCGATGCGCAAAGTCATCGCGATGGCCCGGACCCTGCGGCCCAAGCTCTCGATCCACCACGGTACGACATCGTCGCGCACCCGCCGCACGAAGCGGAATCCGCTGTTCCCCGTAAACCTCGCGGATCTACTGCTGAGACACTGCCAGGCCAATCACCGCAGGGAGACGATCGCCTTCAGCAAGCGAAGGATGGCGGCGATCTCGCGTGCGCAGGTCTTTCGTGTCTGGCGGAATTGGATCAAACGTCGGCGAGAGAACGGAGGACCGGACACCGCAGCGATGTACGTCGGTCTGGAGCGTTCACCGTTGGACTGGAACCACGTATTCCGAGAACGGCTGTTCCCGGCTCATGCTTCACTCACCAACTGGCAGTGTCGTTACTACGTCGGTGCGGTGTGGACGAGGGTGTTGGGAACTCGACAGCGAAGTCACAAGCTCGTTCGGGCTTTCTGACCGGCAGTGGACGCGACGACCAGCCACAATCTTCGCTCCACAACCTACATGCCCGAGAAGAGGCCGGCGAAGCCCATGAAGGCGAGGGAGAGAACACCAGCAATCAGGAGGTTCAGGGCGGTACCACGAACGACGGATGGGATGTCCGACAGCTCCACTTCCTCCCGCATGCCCGCCATCAACGAGAGGGCGAGGGTGAACCCGACCCCCGCACCGAATGCGAACACGAGTCCTTCGGCGAGCCCGTATCCACGGTTGGTCTGGAAGAGGGCCACACCGAGGATCGCGCAGTTCGTCGTGATGAGGGGGAGGAAGATGCCGAGCGCCTGGAAGAGCGCGGGGCTCGCCTTCTTCACCACCATCTCGACGAACTGGACCGTGCTCGCGATGACGACGATGAAGCTGATGAGGCGGAGGTACGGCGCGGACACCAGCACGTACGAGTTGAGGAACCAGGCTCCGGTGGATGCGATGAGCATCACGAACGTGCTCGCAAGGCCAAGACGGACGGCGACATCGAGTCGGCTCGAGACCCCGAAGAACGGGCAGAGGCCGAGGAAGTAGGACAGCGTGAAGTTGTTGACCAACGCCGCGCCGAAGAAGATCCACACGAGGTCCATCATCGCGAGACACTCCTCTCGCACCGACTCCCTGCCATCACACGCCCAACCATCACGCGGCCTTCTCCATCATCTCCCGGGAGCGGGACTTCCGCTGCTGGAACCAGTTCATGACGAGCAGGATCATCCCCAGCATGAGGAACCCGCCGGGAGGAAGAATCATGACGACCCACGGCTCGTAGTTGGGTCCGAAGAGCGGCATTCCGAAGAAGCTTCCGAAGCCGACGATCTCCCGGGCGCTCCCGAGCATGAAGAGAGCGAGCGCGAAGCCGATCCCCATCCCGACCGCATCGACGACGGCGTAGCCGACCGAGTTCCGGGACGCGAAGGCTTCCTGGCGGCCGAGGATGAGGCAGTTGACGACGATGAGACTGATGAAGGCACCGAGTTCGCGGTGGATGTCCGGCACCGTCGCCTGGAGAAGGAAGTCCGCAGCGGTGACGAAGGTCGCGATGATGACGATGTAGGTCGAGATACGCACTTCCTTCGGAACGAACTTCCGCAGGAGCGAGACGAGGAAGCTGGATCCGATGAGGACGAATGCGGTCGCGGCGCCCATGGCGAGCGCGTTGATCGCCGTATTCGTCACGGCGAGCATCGGACACATGCCGAGCACCTGGACGAAGATCGGATTCTCCTTCCAGATCCCTTTGACGAACTCCTGATAGAGCCGGTCCGGGCTCTTCTCGTCAGCTGCCACCCTGGCCCTCCTCCTTCGCGACGCGACCGGATCGATCCATCGAGGTGTCCTGTGGTGTGGCGTCGTCCCAGCGCGCCCGGCTCGTTCTCAGAATCTCGACGACGGCGCGGGACGAGATGGTCGCGCCGGTGATGGCGTGGACTTCGTTCTCCTTGCCGGAACCGGCGCCCTTCACGAGGACGATCTCAGGATCGACGGCGAGGGCGTCGAAGCCGTGGACGAACTTCTCGTCCTTGTAGATCTTGTCTCCCAGGCCCGGAGTTTCGCGGCTCTCGAGGATGCGCATGCCCACGATTTCCCGGGCCTTGGGGTCGAATCCGTAGATGAGTCGGATGACGTCCTGGAACCCTCCGCCTTCGGCCTCGAACGCAAAGCCGACGAGGGCACCGGAGTCATCGAACCCTGCGAAGGCGCGCTCGCCAGGAGCCCCTTCCTTCCCTTCTCCGCCTCCGGCTTCTCCCGCTCCGCCTCCAGCTCCGGCGTTCCCCGCTTCGCCTCCGGCTCCGGACGCGGATCCGGACGCAGATCCGGATGTGGCTTCTGTTCCGGACGCAGACGCGGTTCGCGCTCCGGCGCCGGCGTTCGCGGCGGCGCCGCCGTCGGCGATCCGCCAGGTTCCGTCCGCCTCCACGAGTGGACGCATGGTCTTCGCGGCGGGAAGCACTTCGAGGACGGCCTTGCGGAGGGACTCGGCTTGGTGGGCCAGGATCTTCGGGCGGGTCCATTCGTATACGCTGACGATGATGAGCCCGGAGAGGAAGCCGGCCACGCCGAGCGTGACGATGAGTCGGTACGCGGGTGTTTGACGCGGAGCTTCCATCATCACCTCCCGAAGATGCGCGGCTGGGTCACGCGCTCGATGAGAGGAGTGGTCGCATTCATGAGCAGGATGGCGTACATCACGCCCTCGGGCAGTCCTCCGAAGAGACGGATCAGGACGACGAGGACGCCGATCCCGGCACCGAAGATGAGCGCACCGCGTGGCGCGGTCGGTGACGTGGCGGGGTCGGTCGCCATGAAGACGGCGCCGTAGAGGAGCCCTCCGGAGAACAGCATGAAGAGTGCATCCGGGTACTTCTCGGGCGAAACGAAGTGGAAGACCTGGCCGAGCACGGCCACGGTCACGAGG
This sequence comes from Candidatus Eiseniibacteriota bacterium, assembly GCA_041390305.1. Classification (GTDB taxonomy): domain Bacteria; phylum Eisenbacteria; class RBG-16-71-46; order CAIMUX01; family CAIMUX01; genus JACKCR01. The sequence goes on along the minus strand of JAWKQE010000036.1, from coordinate 4,426 downwards.
ATCGTCACGGGGACCCGCCAATCGTAGAGCCGGCGTACGCCCATCCAGATTCCGCAGAGGATGAGGAGTCCTGCACTGGTCTCGCCGAGGGATCCGGCCACGTTTCCGCGGAGGAGGTCGAGCCAGGGGAGGAACTCGGCGTCGAACTTCATCCGTGAGAGTGCCGTCGCGGTAGTGACCGCATCGACTCCGGACGTCGCGAACGGAATCGCGAAGGCGCCCTTGTCGAACTGGAGGAGGGTGTCGGCTCCCCCACTCGCGCGCCAGGTCGTGAGGGCCGTGGGGAACGCGGCCTGGAGGAAGGCGCGACCAACGAGTGCCGGGTTGAAGATGTTGCCACCGAGTCCACCCCACACGAGCTTCCCGATCCCGATGCCGACGACACCGCCGACGAACGCCATCCAGAGCGGGATCGTGGGCGGCAGGGTGAGGCCGAGGAGCACACCGGTGAGGAGCGCCGTGCCATCACCCAGGGACCTACCGCGCCGCCCGACGGCATCCCGCGGACCGAAGAGCCACTCCGACCCCATGGCGCCCGCGCAGGCGGCACCGACGATCAGAAGCGCGGTGAGCCCGAAGAACCAGACCGCCGCGAGCAGCACCGGCACGGTCGCGAGCGTGACCTCCTGCATCAACTTCGGGGTAGTGAGCCGCGCCGAGTCGAACGGAGGCGATTGGAGGACGAGGTCCGAGCCCGTCGTGGTCATCGATTCGTCTCCTTGCCGTCCTTGGCACCGGGCCCGCCCGTCCCCGCAGCGCCGGTGGATCCACTCGTCCCGGCCGATCCGCCTGACCCGGCAGCTCCGCCCGCCCCGGCAGATCCAGCGCCGTCATTCTGCGCGGCCTGCTTCGCCGCCTCCGCGGCCTCCTTGGCCTCTGCGATCTTCGCGTCCCGCTGGCGTTCGCGCACCCAAGACTTCGACACGCGGATGAGCTGGACGATCGGAATGTTCGACGGACAGGCATAGCTGCACGAACCACACTCCATGCAGTCCATCACCTGGAAGTTCTCCATGTCCTCGTACTTCCCCACCTTGGCCAGACGCGCGAGCCGCGACGGGTTGAGGAAGACGGGGCAGGCCTCGACACATCGTCCGCACTTGAGACAGTGGTACTCGGCCGGCCGGGCGAGTTTGCTCTCCGTGAACGCGAGGAGCCCGGACGTTCCCTTGATCACCGGAACGTCGATGCTTCCGAGAGGCTGTCCCATCATCGGGCCGCCCATCACGATCTCGCGCGCGTCACCAGTGAGTCCGCCGCAGTACTCGAGCACGGCGCGAACGGGCGTACCGATCGGCACGATGAGGTTGCTCGGCCTGCGGACGGCCGGCCCGGCCACGGTCACGACGCGCTCGACGAGTGGAGTGCCACGGTCGAAGATGTCGGCGAGACAGGCCACGGTCGAGACGTTGTTGACGAGGACCCCGACCTCGAGGGGCAGCTTCCCGGCCGGAACCTCGACTCCGAGCACTGCCTTGACGAGCATCTTCTCCGCGCCCTGGGGATACTTCACCTCCAGCGGCACGACGCGCACGCGGTCGTCGCCCTTGGCCGCCTCCTGGAGCGCGGCGACGGCGTCGAGTTTGTTCCGTTCGACGCCGATGGTCGCGAGGTGGGCACCGATCCGGTCCCGCAGGATGACGCTCCCGCGGACGACGTCCGCCGCGTTCTCCAGCATCACGCGATGATCGCAGGTCAGGTACGGCTCGCACTCGCAGCCGTTGACGATGAGCTCCTTGACCACCGCGCCGTCCGGAATCCGGTACTTCACGTGCGCCGGGAAGGCCGCGCCTCCGAGCCCGACCAGGCCCATGTTCTGGATCCGGGCGACGAAGTCGTCGATCGTTCCGTCGAACGGATCGACCGGCGTTCCGCGGGGCGTCTCCTGTCCCGCGTAGCGATCGATCTCGATCTCGATGGCGGGAACGAGACTGCCGTTGGGGTGGCGCTTGGGATCGAGAGACCGGACGGTTCCGGTGACCGGACTGTGCAGTGCAACGGAGACGTATCCACCTGGCTCGGCGATCTTCTCGCCACGCTGCACGTGCTGGCCGACCTTGACGATCAACTTGCTCGGCGCGCCGATGTGCTGCGCGAGCGGAAGCACGTACCGATCGGTGAACGGCATCCGTTCGATCGGAAGCGGCGCCGTGTCTTTGTGCTCCTCCGGATGGACGCCGTGAGGGAACGTTCGGGTCAGAAGCTTCATTCCGCCTTGGCTCCGCTTCCCGCAGTCTCCGTGGCCTGGGTCCGCTGCATCTTCCACATCTGCGCGAGACGCTCGGTCAGTCGCCCGACGAGTTCCGCTTCCGTCTCCCGACGCACACGGTCGAGATCCGCTCGAGTGGCGCCTTCGGCCGGAGCGCCGGAGCCCGCAGAGTCAGCCCCGCGACCACCGACTCCGCCACCTGCTGGACCGCCGCCCTCGACACCCGCACCCAGAGGGAGCCAGGGAGTGAGCTCGGCCCAATCGGTCGCGCTCCCGGTCGTTGTCCCCGTTCCGTCCCCGCCTGCGCGTCCCGACGTGCCCGCCGTCGCGCCCGCCATGGCGCCCGCGTTCGCGAGGGACTCCTCGGCGACTTCGACCGCGGTGAGGAAAGGACGATCCGGATGGTAGACGTAGAGGGGGAACGCCCCACTCTCCACGGCACGCACCGCCGCGTCGTAGGCGGAGCGCGGTTCCGCCGCCTCACCGGGGTCCGGCGCGAGCGCGCGGAGGAAGAAGGACTGGCCCGCTTCGAGCAGCTGCGTCAAGGCGGCGCCGAGATGGTCCGGCCGTACCGGACTCGACTGCACCGCGGCCCCTGCGGACCCGACGGCCGCGAACATCGGCCAGGGCGAAAGCGCTCCCGCTCCCCTTCCGGCGCCCGCGCCGACAGTGCCCGCCGACATCCCCGACGACACGGCACCCGAGTTCGTGAGCGCGAGCACGCCCGCGGCTCCGCCTTCCCGCAGCACCTGAGCGATCTCGCCGAGATGACGAACGAGTTCCTCTTCCCGTGCGACGAGGACGATGGGCGGCACGACGCGCCGCTCTTCCGCCGTCAGTTCGTTCCAAGTCAGGGTCAGCGACTCGAGAGGTGCGGGCACGGCGTCACGTGACGTGACGATCCGCTCGGCCTCCCGACGGAGTGCGGCTTCCCTACCCGCGCGATCCGCGTGGGACGCGACGAGCCCGGCCCAGACGCGCACCGCGTCGTCGGCCGTCTCCGCGCGCAGCGGCCCGAAGATCGGATGCGACGGGAAGCGTGTGACCCATTCGACGCCGGAGGTCGCGACGATCCCGAGGCGCGCGCGTCCCGCGCCGAGACAGCCCGTGTCTTCCTTCCAGCGGAGGTCGTGGATCCGGCGCGCGATCTCGACGACGCGGGCGAGCGCGTCTCCGTCGAGCTTCCCGGACTGGGTGGCCGTGCGGAGACCGTGGGCGACGGCTTCGAGGTCGGCGTTTCGTCCGGCGCCCGCGATCGCGCTCGCGAGGGCATCGAGGTCACCGACGGGAACGGAGTCGGCGAGCTGCCCGCGGATCCGCTCCCCGAGCCGCTCCGCGAGCGACGCGAGCGTCTGTCGATGCTCGATCACGCGCGGCTGATGCACCGCTTCGATCGCGGTCACGACCCAACGCAGTGCGAGCGCGCCGAGGGAACCGGGAAGGTCGCGCCGGCCGGCAAAGCTCTGGGTGACGTAGCGCGAGAGCATCCGCGCCGGAATCACGCCGAGTGCGTCCTCGGCCGCGTGGATGACGGCACCGGAGGTGTCGCCGCTCGACTGGAGCTCGGCCCAGTCCGGACGTGGACCGCGCGGCCCCATCTGCACCGACTCGGACTCGCACACGACGGCACAGAGTCCGCAGCTCGTGCATGCATCCGGATCGACCGCGAGTCCGAGCAGGGTGCGGTTCTTCTCCGGAACGCCGGTCCAGAACAGCTCGGTCCGGCCCCGCTCGGGAACGGCGGCGATCGAAGCCACCGTCTCCGCAGCGCCGAGAAGAGCGCTTCGCTCGTCCTCGCCCTGCGGACCGTTCTTCTCGATCCACTCCGCGAGGGCGGCGCGCAGGACATCCTGCATCGCGACCGCGGAACTCTCCGACTCCTCGATCCGGCGGGCCACGCCCTGCGCGATCTGTCTCGCTCCGCGACGAAGCGACCCCGCGGCCGCACCTGCGCGGTCCATCGCCTGCTCGAGGAGTTGCGCCGGCGAAATCGCCTGGGCCTGGATCGCGCTCTCCGGGCAGACCGACCAACAGGCCGCGCAGCCGGTGCAGGTCGACATGTCGAAGGTCGGAAGGGGCGCGTCCGGCGAAGAGACGGTGGGCTGGCTCCGGAGGAAGGCCGTGGTCAGAACGGGACGTGCTCCCGCGATCCGTCCCGGCTCGGGAACGAGCGACGCGAGTCCGTCCTCTTCCCAGGGACGAACGGCCTGCTGCCAG
>JAWKQE010000035.1:0-55733 GCA_041390305.1 Candidatus Eiseniibacteriota bacterium | reverse complement strand
CCCGGTCGTGATCGAGGACGGCGGAACGACGACGCTGGAGCCGGTCGCCCTCCACTCGGGCGCGATGCTCCGAGGGAGTGTCGTCGCGGCGGCGGACGGCACACCGCTCGTGGACGTCCGCGTCGAGGCCGTATCGGACAACGGAGTCACGCACGCCTCTCATCCCCCGGATAGGGCCGGACGCTTCCTCATCGGTGGGCTGGAGCCGGGAACCTACACCGTCCGGGTCGTGCCGGATGACGGAAGCCCGTACCTCGAAGAGGTGCTGGGTGGGGCGCGCACGACGGACGCCGCGGTGTTTCTCGAGGTCGCGGCGGGAGACGTGGGCGATGCCGATGCGATCGAACTCGACATCGGCGGGGAGATTCGTGGGCACGTCGCGAACGGCGTGCTCAACCTCGTCGGGGCGTCGGTCGAACTCCGCAGGGTCGGAACGGACGAAACGCGGACGGCGCTCACGAACGAATTCGGATTCTATACGTTCGTGGGTCTCCCGGCCGATACGTACATCGTCTATGTGCCCGCCCTTCATCTCTTCCATCCGGACGTTCCGCGTGAGGAGGACGCGAGGCATCTGGTCATCGACGAAGGGGACATCTTCTCGCGGGCCGACGTCGAAGGATCGGTCCAGGACGGTTGTCCGCTTCCCGTCTCCGAACAGGGCTTCGTGACCGGCTTCGTGGATCTCGACCTGGAGAAGGTGACTTCCGCCACGCTTCGTCTGACCTCGGACGCCGACACGCTGGAGATGGCCCTCGAAAGTGCGGAGTTCTTCACGTTCGGGTGCATTCCCCGCGGGACCTACCGGATCGGACTCTTCACCGACGGTCCGTTCCTGCCGCAGTACCATCGCAAGGTCGAGGATCCGTCCCGCGCGACGTCGTTCGCGGTCGACGCCGATACGACCGATGCCGTCGATTTCGAACCGGTGCAGGGCGTTACCGTGCGCGGTACGGTCCGCGGCGCGGGTGGGCTGCCCCTGGCGGGCGCGCGCGTGCGTCTGCTCGACCGGAGCCTCGCCGAAGTCACTTCGGTTCTGACCGACGAACTCGGCGCCTACCTGATCGACCGAACGCCGGAGCGATGGGGGATCGACGCAGGAACGTTCTATCTCCTCGCGGACTCGGTCTTCGTTTCAGGACCAGACGTCACGCCGGTACTTCTCCCGCGCATGTCCGCCGAAGCGGAGGCGTCGGGCCTCGTCCGTCTCACGATCGAACTCCCCCACGGTCCCGCTTCGGTCGAGGTGGAGCGGTCGACGGATGCATTCGCTGGTTCCGAAACGCCGGTCGTCGTACTCGAGGACCTGGTCGGCGGCGCGGACGGCGTCATCCTGAACCGGACCGACGCGCCGCCTCCCGGCGTTCCGAGCTGGTATCGGCTCACGGCGGACGACGGAGAGCGGGAGTGGCGCGTGATCGCAGGGCCGGTAGTCGTGGCCGCGGCGGTGATGGACGGTTTCCGGCTGACCGTGTCGCCCAGCCCGTGGTCCGGCTGGGGACCGATCCGGATCGAGCTCGCGGCTTCGGGTGGGGGAGCTGTCCTCGGCGCGGAGTCCGGTTCGACCTCGGCGAACTCTTCGGTCGCAAGCGGAGTCGGCCCGGGATCGCTCCGCCTCTTCGACGTGGGCGGTCGGGAGGTCGCGAAGATCGGCCTGGACCACGTTGGAGCCGCGGATCCCGGTGTTTCGGGGGCGAAGACGGTAGCGTCCGGGCCGGCCACTCGGTCCGATTCGGCGGTCTTGGGAGCCCTTCTCTGGTCCCCGCGGGATCGTTCTGGACGCCCGCTTGCCTCGGGTGTCTACTATCTGCGCTGGTCCGACCAGTCGGGACGGGAGCGCGCCCGGGCGCGTTGGCTCGTCCTCCGCTGAGAGCACCGCTTTCGGGGCCTCCTACTGCATCGCTGCCAGGGAAGTCGATGAAGAGAGAAGACACCGTCCACCAGATCCGCCGCGTGCTCCTACTCGCGGCAGGCCGTCGGGATGCGCCGGGCTCCACCGGCCAGCTCGAGCTGCCGCTGGATCTCACGGTGCCTACGGCGTCGCTCGGTGACGAGGATGGATTGGGTGGCGTGGGAGACCTTCTACACGCGCTCGCGCTCGAACTCGTCTGGCTCATCCAGATGGAAGACGGTGGACTCGTCCGTTCTCCGCTCCAGGAGGGACGCCGTCGTCTGCGTCTGGGGAGCGTTCCCGGACTGCGTCTCCTGGAAGACTGGAACAGCGCGCGTCCGGCCGAGTCCATGCCGAGTCTCTTCGAGCCGACCACGCTCCCGATCGGCGACGGCGTCCCGGCCACGCGTCCTGTCCGTCCGGAGCCTGCTGAGGTGGGGGCCGGATACGCGCCTGCCGCGGCTCCCTCGGCGTCTCGCGACCAGGCATTCCTCGACGGTCTCGAACGCGCGCGTGCGCTCGCCACCCGGCTCGAACTGACGCAGCCGGAGATCCAGGAACTCGTGCGTCGCCTCTACTCCCTCGCTGTCTCCATGCGTCCGGAGGAGGATCTGCCGGGGCTCGTTCACGGGCACGGGCAGCGCCATCGCCTCGTTCGCATGCCGCGGGGAAAGCTCGGCTTCAAGCTCGACCGGGAGCGAAGCCGCGGCCAGGGCATCTTCACGACGCCGCCCGAGATCCTGCGCGAACTCTCCGCCGCGGTCCTCGGCCCCGCCCTCACTCTCGCGGGCGACCGTGCGGGGAAGCTCCTCATCGCCGATCCCGCCTGCGGGAGCGGTCAGTTCCTCCTCGCGGCGGCGCGGTCTCTCGTCGGCCTCCCCGGCAGGGACCGGAGCGCGCGCCTTCGGAGGCTCCTCGGAGTCTATGGAGTCGACCTCGATCCGCTCGCGGCGCGGACGGCAGCGCACAACCTCGCGCTCTGGGCCGCACACGTCCTCCAGGAAAGGGAGCTGCCCGGCACACGCCGGAGCACGCGCAGGGGAGAGCCGCCTCGCTTCGTCGGTGACGAGATCGACGCGATCTTCGGGCCGGAGTTTCCGACCTTCCTCGGCCGGAACGTGCAGATCGGGAATGCGCTGCTCCTCGAACCGAGTTCGTTCTCTCCCGGTTTCGCCTGGGAGCGGAGGTTTCCGGACGTGTTCGCGCGGGACAACGCCGGGTTCGACGTCGTGCTCGGCAATCCGCCCTGGATCAGTTTCGGCCTTCGGGATCGCCAGATATCGATGGAAGAAGAGCGCGCGTACTTCGAGCGGCACTACCCGGCCGGAACGCAGTACAAGCTGACGCTCTATCCGCTCTTCATCGAACTCGCGCTCCAGCTCGTCCGGGAAGGCGGGCATCACGGACTCCTGGTTCCGGACTCGATCCTCTCCGGGCATCACTTCTCCAAGATCCGCGCGCGTCTCGTCGACTCGAGTGACCTCCTGGAACTCGCGCTCGTCGAGGCCGCGCCGTGGCCCGGCGCGCAGATCGGCTACACCGTCTTCTACTCCGCACGAAGGCGGGGTGACCATGTCACGCGCCCGGAGACGGTGCGGAACCGTGTGCTCCACGCCGACCGGCAGGCCGCGCGCGGTGCGCGGAAGCGGAACGTTGCCCAGGCATTTCTCCCGGGGACGCCGGGGGACGCGAGGAACGCGCGCGAGTCCCGCTACGAGTCGGCCGAAGTGGATGTTCCGTCGAGCCAGTATCGCGGAACGAACGGCGCGCCGCTCCGCGTGTTCCGGGACGAGGAGGAGTACAACTTTCTCCGCGCGATGCAGTCCGCGCCGTTCCGTCTCCGTGATGTCGCGTGGACCTACTCCGGCCTCATCGCGCGGCACGGGCAGCGCTCGGTGCAGTCGAAGCGGATCGAGTCGCGATTCCTCGTCCGCGACAAGCGTGGCCGTGAAGTCTATCGGGACGAGGACGCGACCAAGACCTGGCGGGACGCCCTCGTCAGCGGTGCCGAGATCACTCCCTACAAGGTGGAGTGGGACGGCAGCCGTCTCTTCGTTCCGGACGATCCTGACGAGTTGGCGCGGATCTACAAGAGTGGATTCGATCTCGGTCGGTACCGTCGCCCGAAGGTACTCCTCCGTCAGACGGGAGACCGGCTCATCGCTGCGGTCGATCGGAACGGGTACTACTGCCTCAACAACCTCCACCTCGTCGGCGGCAAGGACACCACCAAGGTGTCGCCTCTCCTCCTCGTCGGGCTCCTCATGAGCGCGCCGGTGCAGAGGATCTATCGGATCTACGCGCTCGAAGGGGCGCGCCCGCTCGCACAGGTCGATCTCAAGACGGTGGAGTCTCTACCCTATCCCGCGGATGCAGATGGCCAGCCGATCGGGGTCGGTTCGCCAGCACCCCGGACCCATCCGCAGGCCCGTCGCCTCGTGCAGAAGATCGCGACCTGGCTCGAGCAGGGGGCGCATCATGCCTTCGCGGAGCAGGTGCAACGTGCGTGTGAGATGGCCGCCCGACCGTTCGACAGCTCCGGCCCACTACGCGGACGCGAAGTGCTGAGCCTCATCCTTCTTCGTCTCCTCGAACTCCGGGAAGCCGCGGACTCCGGTACGGCGAAGGAAGAAGAGGTACGCGTGGATGCGGAGACCCTCCAGGGGATCCTCGACGAACTCTTCGCCGTCCTCTTCCAGCTCGAAGCCGGCGTTCCGACGTGAGCCTCGGCTCCATCGACCACCTGGTCGGGGACGCAGCGTCCGGGAGCCGCCCGCGCGTCGCGGTCTCGTCCTGCCTTCTCGGCATCAACGTGCGCTACGACGGGGGCCACCGACGCGACCGGTTTCTCACCGAAGTGCTCGGCCCGTATGTCGAGTGGGTGAGGGTCTGTCCCGAGGTGGAGATCGGCCTCGGAACTCCACGCCCTCCGATCGATCTCCACGCGACCGGCGATCCACGTCGACCACGTCTTCTGCAGGGGGATCGTGATCTGACGGACCGGATGCGGAGTTTTGCCGCCGGCCGGATCCGTGAACTGCGGGCCCGCGAGATCGACGGATACGTCCTCAAGGCGCGCTCGCCGAGTTGCGGCCTACGGCATGCGAGACTCGTCGGGCAGGATGGCGTCGTGGAGCGGGCGGGAACCGGGATCTTCGCGCAGGCGCTGAAGGAGACCTGGCCGGAACTCCCGATGTTCGACGAGACGGATCTCGATGTCCCTCATGTCGCGGTGGCGCGCACGGAGTGGATCTTCGTCATGCACCGATTCCGGACGGACGTCGCGAGCGGCCCGCAGTTGGGGGAGTTCCACCGGACGCGCGCGGCGCGGATCGCGGAGCGGGATCCGGGCGCGATTCCCGAGTTGGAGCGGATCGTCGCCGCGGCCGGATCAGACCCGGACGGTGCTGCACTCTCCGAAGCGTCCTCCGAGGCTTCGTACGAAGACGGGTCGCGGAACTCGGGGAGCTCACGATCCGAGTGGATCCATCAGTACGCGAGGCGGCTCTCGAGGGCGTACTCCTCGATCCCCGCCGCATAGCTCGCGGAACACGCTACGCGCTCGCGTCGAAACGATCACAAGCGAGTCAGAAGCGAGTCCCACGGTGGGCGCTCGCCTCGGCCGCCGGCGTTCGATCTCCGGCTACGTATGACGCCGCGAGAGCCTGAACCCGTGAAGGGCGAGAACGAAGAGACCCAGCAGCGTCACGACGGACGGCCAGGCATACCATGCGCCGATGTCCGACGGGATCGGGAGCTGGCCGTAGAGTTCGATGGTGAAGTAGAGAATCATGACCGCGAGGAGTCCGAGTCGGAACAGCACCGCCATGAAGATGGCGACTCCGATCCCGATGGCCGCGATCGCAATCGGGCTCTTCGCGCCGAGCGCGAGGATGATGAAGAAGAACGATCCGTGGAGCGCGATCGCCAGCTTCGGCTTGCGCACCAGTCCGCGCACGCCGATTGCGAGGAGGAGGATGGCCATCGGGATCCAGATCGAGTTGAGTGGGATCGTCATCATGGCCGAGAGGTAGGCGAGGAACCCGCCCAGGATCCCGACGTTCGGGACGATCGGCGCGATCGCGTGCTGGCCCAGTTGCGGCAGGTACGTGACGAGAAGCGGGCGGGCGACAGAGATCATCGTGCCCGCCGCGATTCCGAGCAACAGGTCGCGCCGACGCGGGGGTCGTTGAGGCGCCCCCGGAGGAGACGTGACCAAGAGATCAGCGTTTCAGGTCAGATCCGTCGCGCGAACGGTTCCAGCGCCGACGTAGATCAACCGGCTGGAGGCCTCCGAGCACGAGGCCGATTCCGGCGGACACGTTGATCATGTTCCACTCGGGTTGAAGATCGAACGTGGCTGGCTGGAGACGATGATCGATCCCGGACATCGCGATGGCCGCGAACGTCGCGAGTCGGGCCGCACCGCGCCGATCACCCAACCCCGAGCGCACGTTCTGCCGCGCGAGGAGCGCGGCGGAGAAGATGAGGAAGATCACCGCCCCTGGAGGATGCCCCGCTCTACCCCGGCCCGCGCTGCCTCCTCGCGAGCTCCTCTCTCCGGCCCGCTCCCATGGCTCCTGGATGTCGAGCCAGACGAGCCTACCGCCCAGTGCCGCGATCCGTACGTCGATCGGGACGGATGGCCGATCCCGGTAGCGGCCTCGGAACGTATGGAGTTCGTCGGCGAAGTGCGGCGGCATCCAGTCACGCGGGATGGGTTCGAAGTCTGCGAAGTCGAGCTCCGCTTCGGCGAAGACCTTGGCTACATCGAGCCTCGCCACGGTCGAGTCTCTCGCCGCTCCCTCGGCTCCCTCGGCCGACGCTCCCTCGGCCTTCGGCCCCTCGAGCTCCTCTCCCTCCGGCGCCCCGTACTCGGGCGCTACGTCCTCGGGCGGCTGTGCGCTCGGGACGGTGCTGAACCCACGGAGATCTCCTCTCGGGCTGAGATAGATCGAGACCATGCCCGGCGTCGTGAGCGCTGGATCGGTGGGAGTGACGGTTCCCACCAGGTTCGACGGGATGAGGTAGGAAGGCCCTTCGCGGTACCAGAACGAGATCGGGGACGGCTGGCCCGTCGAGAGGGAGTCCCACTGCGGATGCTCCGGGTCGAGGAGCTCTTCATAGTCGACCGGGGATCGGCGCGCGAGCCAGCCCATGGCGCGGTCGGCCGCGAGGGAGTCCGGGTAGCCGAAGTCGCGCCGAAGTGACGCTGCCCGTTCCGACAGGACGGGAACCGCCTTGGGGAGTCCGACGATTTCGTGGAGGAACGCGTGCGGTGCGAGCCTCAGTTGGGCCGTCATTCCGAGCAGGATCGCGAGGAGTGCGGCGATTCCGATCGGGAGCGCGAGGGTTCCGGCGGAGCCGGACGCCGCGATCATCTCAGGCGACGGGAGTTCGCCCGCGGCGAGTGCGGCGGCGAGCGGATCGCCTCCCGGCAGTGCCGCCGCGACCGCCAGGGCCGAGCTCGGCCGCATCGACGGATCGAGCTCGAGGCATCGACTGATCGCGCGTTCCACCGCGGGATCGAGCGTCGAGAGTTCGGTCGAGGTCTGCGTGAAGAGCTGGGACCGTCTCTCCTCGAGTTCGCGGATCGACTTCCCGCCGAGGGCCCGCTTGCCCGTGTACATCTCGAAGAGGAGAAGACCGAGCGCGTAGAGATCGCTCTGGATCGTGACGCCTCGTCCCGCCACCTGCTCCGGTGCCATGTAGCTGGGCGTACCGGCCCGGATCTCCTGCCCCGCGATCTCCTCGCCGATCCCCGCGAGACCGAAGTCCGCGATGTGCGGCACGCCTTCCGAGTCGACCAGGATGTTGGCGGGTTTGAGGTCCCGGTGGAGGATCCCCTTCTCGTGCGCGGCCTGGAGTCCCGCGCAGATCTGCCTCGCGATCTCTGTCGCCTTCTCGGGGCCGAGGCGGCCCGCGCGGCGGAGGAGAGAGGCGAGGTCCTCACCGTCGATGAACTCCATGGAGAGGAAGGCTTCCTCTCCATGCTCCACGATGTCGTAGACCCGGCAGACATTCCGGTGCGAGACCTGCCGTGCCATCCGCACTTCCGCGAAGAGTCGTGCGAGTCGGTCCGGGTCACGGGCCAGGCTCTGCGGCAGGAACTTGAGTGCGACGGCCTGGCCGAGCCTGAGATCGTCGGCGCGGTAGACGTCTCCCATTCCCCCTCCGCCGATCCGGCCGAGGATCCGGTACCGCTCCGCGACGACTTCTCCGAACTCGAAACGGCCTGCATTCGTGGGGTCGGACGAGAGCCGGCCGAGTCGCGAAGGCGACATCGAGCCCGAGGGGAGCGGTGTTGCGGACGGAGCCGGCGATCCGGAAGTCGGAGTGGGGGTCGGTGTCGGGGGCGAAGGTGTCGCCTGGGCGGACTCGCCTGCCGTCCCGAGGCCGGAGACGGTCAGGTCGTCGTTCGACACGGGAACGTCGTCCGTTCTCTCCGTGCCGGCGCGCTCGTGGGCGTGAGTTCCTCGATCGTCGCCCCGTCCAGGCGTGAGCTCCGTCGGCGAATCGAGGTCGAGCCCGAGCGCGTTTCCACACTGCGGACAGAATCGCGCGTTGCCATCGGCATGGGTCCCGCAGCTCGTACAGATCATGGCGCGATCTTATCGGTTCCGGCCCGCCGCGTGGAGTGCCCGCGGCGCGGGAACTGGCCGTGAAAAAAAAGTCTTTGGCCAGAGGTACCGACTGGGCTATTCTCCCTCGGACCTAGAGACCGATCCGTTTTTCTCGGAGGAACGCTCCATGTATCGCCAGCTCCTTCCCAACTACATCGCGGCTTGGAAGCCGCAGGGGGCAGCGGGCGCGTAGGTTCTAGGTTCCAACGACCTTTCCCATCGACCCGCTCCCGGCACGAGCGGGTTTTCTTTGTCCTATCGAAATCTCCCTCTCGTTGCCGGGCCTGAAACAGACGCCCGAACCCGAAACCTCTAGAGAGGGAACCATGGACTCCAAGTATCGGATGCTCTGGCGGGAGATGGAGGGCCACCGCGCCCTGTACGTCCTCGCACTCGCGGCCCTCCTCGTGGGCTCGTGTTTTCAATACCTCGTCCCGCTCGTCCCGCAGGTCGTCATCGATGGTGCCCTCGTACCCGACGGTAACGATACGGCGCCGTGGGTCGAAGGGGCGGTTCGCTGGTTCGGCGGACGCGAGAACCTCCAGGGTGCGCTCTGGGCCCCCGCCCTCGCGGTGATCGGGCTCACGCTCTGTGCTGGGTTCTTCATCTACCTCAAGGGTCGCTGGTCGGCGATCGCGAGCCAGGAGATCGCGCGGAGCGTGCGGGATCGTCTCTACGATCAGCTCCAGCACCTGCCGGTGAGGTTCCACGATCAGTCCGAGACCGGTGATCTGGTCCAGCGCTGTACGTCCGACGTCGAGACTCTGCGGAGTTTCCTCTCGGGGCAGGTGGTGGAGATCGGGAGAGCGATCTTTCTCATGCTCCTGCCGATTCCGCTCATGCTCTCGCTCGACGCACGGATGACGGGCGTTTCGGTACTGCTCCTCGTTCCGATCGTTCTCTTCTCGGCGCTCTTCTTCCGCAGGGTGAAGAGCAAGTTCCAGGAAGTGGACGATGCGGAGGGCGCGATGACCGCGACGCTCCAGGAGAACCTCACCGGGATCCGCGTGGTCCGCGCGTTCCACCGGCAGGAGCACGAGGAAGCGAAGTTCGAGGCGAAGAACCGGGCGCACAAGGAGCTCGATCGGGACCTCTTCCGGCTGCTCTCGCGCTTCTGGTCGACTTCGGACTTCCTCTGCATGACGCAGCTCGCGCTCGTCATCGGATTCGGTGCGCACTGGATGGCGGATGGGTCGCTTCCGGCGGGGACGTTCTACTTCTTCCTCGCGGCGGTGAACCTGTTCCTCTGGCCCGTTCGAATGCTGGGCCGGATCCTGACCGAACTCGGGAAGGCGACGGTCGCGATCGGGCGGATCGGCGAGATCCTCCAGGCGGAGCGCGAGAAGGAACCCGAGGCGCCGCAGGTGCTGGAGTCGAAGCGAGGGCACGTCGTGTTCGACGACGTGAGTTTCTCGCACGAGGACGTTCCGGTCGTGCAGGGCGTCTCGTTCGAGGCGGCCCCAGGCCAGACCCTGGCGCTCCTCGGTCCGTCGGGAGCGGGGAAGTCGACGCTGATCCAGCTGCTCCTCCGTCTCTACGACCCGGACGACGGACGGATCCTGCTCGACGGCGTGGACCTCGCGACGCTTCCGCGGAAGCGCGTGCGCGATCAGGTGGCGGCCGTGCTCCAGGAGCCGTTCCTCTACTCGAAGTCGCTTCGGGAGAACATCCGGCTCGGAAGATGGTCCGCGGAGGACGAGGAAGTCGAAGCGGCGGCGCGCGACGCGTGTCTCCACGACTCGATCTCGGAGTTCGACGAAGGCTACGAGACCCTGGTCGGAGAACGCGGCGTCACGCTTTCGGGGGGACAGCGGCAACGTGTCGCGCTCGCCCGCGCACTCCTCGACCGGCCGGCGGTGCTCGTCCTCGACGACGCCCTGAGCGCGGTCGACACGGACACGGAAGAGATGATCCTGGATGCGCTCCGGCGACGGAGAGGACGGGAGACGACGATCGTCATCGCACACCGTCTCTCCACTCTGATGCACGCGGACCGGATCCTCGTGATCGAGAAAGGCGAAATCGTCCAGAGCGGGCGCCACACGGAACTCGCCCGCCAAGACGGACTCTATCGGCGGCTCTGGGAGATCCAGACCTCACTCGAGGACGACCTCGAGCGGGATCTCGAGGAGCTCGCGACGACGCAAAGGTAGGAAGTATGTCTCAGGAATGGTTCGAAGACGACGCGAGAGCCGATCGGATCGACACGCAGTTGTGGAGACGGATCCTCTCGCATGCGGATCCCTACCGTCGCTCGCTCCAGGCGATGGCGGCCTCGGGACTCGTGATCGCGGCGATCGACGTCGCCCTACCCTGGGTGACGGGCCGGATCGTGGACGATGCGACGGTGGGTGGCGGCACGGAACTCTTCCGTTGGCTCGCCATCTACGTGTCGCTCGCCACGGTGTTCGCGTTCGTCGTGTTCTTCTTCATCGATCAGGCGGGCCGGATCTCGACCGGTTTCGCCTACGACGTGCGGGAGAAGGGGTTCCGGAAGCTCCAGGAGCTCTCGTTCTCCTTCTACGACAAGCGGCCGGTCGGTTGGCTCATGGCCCGGCTCACCTCGGACATCGGCACGATCGCGGGGGTCCTCCCGTGGACGACGCTGGACCTCGTCTGGGGAACGGCGCTGGTCGTCGGGATCTCCGTGACCATGCTCCTCCTCGATTGGAGGCTCGGTCTCTTCGTGCTGCTCATCGTGCCGCCGCTTGCGTGGGTGAGCACGCTGTTCCAGAAGAAGCTGATCGACAGCCAACGGAGGGTGCGGCGCGCGAACTCGAAGCTCACGGCGGGTTTCAACGAGGGGATCATGGGCGTCCGGACGACGAAGTCGCTCGTGCGTGAAGAGAAGAACCTCGAGGAGTTCCAGGTGCTCTCCACCGACATGTTCGGACACACGGTGCGGAACGCGCTCCAGTCGGCGGTCTATCTTCCGATGGTCATGTCGCTCGGAAGTGTGGGTGTCGGACTCGCGCTCTGGCAGGGTGGAGTGAAGGTCGGGTTGGGCGGACTCTCCCTGGGTGAGATGATCACGTTCATGAACTACGCCACGCTCTTCTCGATGCCGATCCAGGAACTCGCCGCGAGGTTCACGCAGCTCCAGGCGGCACAGGCGTCGGCGGAACGGCTCCAGACGCTGCTCGACACGGAGCCGGACGTCGTCGACTCCGAGGTCGCGGTCGCTTCCATGTCGGCGCGGCGGAGAGAGCTGGAGGAGGCGGGCGTGGAGTGGGGCGAACCGTTCGTCTCCGATCTCGACCTCGCGGCCCTCCTCGAGACCGCTCCGGACGGCCACGCCGCGGAGATCCATGAGATCGAGTTCCGTCAGGTCTCGTTCGCCTACAAGCCGGAGGAACCGGTCCTCGACCGCGTCTCCTTCCGCGTCGAACGGGGCGAGACGGTCGCACTCGTGGGGTCCACGGGCAGCGGGAAGAGCACGATCGTGAGTCTGCTCTCGAGGTTCTACGAGCCGACCGGAGGAGAGATCCTGGTCGATGGGATCGAGTACAGGGACCGAAGCCTCGACTGGTGGCAGTCGAACTTCGGTGTCGTGCTCCAGACTCCGCATCTCTTCAGCGGAACGATCGCGGACAACATCCGGTACGGACGGCTGGACGCTACCGATGCCGAAGTGGTCGCCGCGGCCCAGCAGGTAGGTGCGGACTCGTTCATCCGGGAGCTACGTGACGGCTACGAGACCGAAGTGGGCGAAGGCGGAAGCCGGCTCTCCACCGGGCAGAAGCAGCTCGTTTCCCTGGCCCGCGCGATCCTCGCGGATCCGCAGGTGTTCGTGATGGACGAGGCGACGTCTTCGGTCGACACGGCGACCGAACGCCTCATTCAGAAGGGGATCGAGCGGCTGCTCTCGGGGCGGATCAGCTTCGTCATCGCGCACCGCCTCTCGACGGTTCGTGACGCCGACCAGATCCTCGTGCTCGACCACGGCCGGATCATCGAGCGCGGCACGCACGCCGAGCTCCTGGCCCGGAAGGGGCGGTACCACCACCTCTACACGAACCAGGCGACTCGGGAGGATGCGGAGCGGGTTCTCGCCACGAACGAGAGGCCGCGGTAGGCCGGACGGACAGCACGGCACGGTAACCCGAGGGCGGCCCCTCCTGCGCGTCGTCGGAAATGCGGTAGACTCTATGCCGTCGAGCCGAAGGTGACGTAGGCTCGTACGGTATGTATCGGCGGGGCGCGGATGAATGCCGCGCCCCGCTTCGGTCCAAGGCTGTCTATCCTGCCCCCGCTCCGGCCGAAACCCGGCCCGAGGGGCATCCGGAGCGTCCCGCTTTGCCGATCTCACCTCATCGCCGCCGCGCTGTCATCGCCCTGGGCGGAAACTCGATCACGCGTTCCGGAGAAGAAGGAACGGTCGACCAGGACTACAGGAATCTCGAGGAGAGCCTCGAGTGCGTCATCGAACTCGTCACCGCCGGGTACGAGATCGTGGTCACGCACGGGAACGGCCCGCAGATCGGGAACCAGATGATCCGGGTCGAACTCGCCAAGGGGGAGGCGCCTGATCTGCCTCTCGACGTCATGGGAGCGGACATCCAGGGCGGCCTCGGTTACATGATCGAACGGGTACTCCGGAGCAAGCTCAGGGCGCGGGGGCTGCAGCCGCGGGTCTGTTGCCTTCTCATGATGGTGGAAGTCGACCCGAACGATCCCTCGATGCAGAGCCCGACCAAGTTCGTGGGGCCGTTCTACACCGAAGAACAGGCGAACCGGTTCGGTTCCGAGCGCGGGTGGAAGATGAAGAAGGACGCGAACCGCGGTTGGCGTCGTGTCGTTCCATCTCCCGATCCGATCGGGATCGTCGAGCGCCACGAGCTCACCATGCTGCTGGAGGCGGGTTCGATCGTGATCAGTGGCGGCGGTGGCGGCATTCCCGTGGCCCGCTCGGCCACGGGAGAGCTCAAAGGCGTCGAAGCGGTCGTGGACAAGGACCTCTCCTCGACCATCATCGCGCTCAACGTCGATGCGCCCGAGCTCTTCATCCTCACCGGTGTCGACCGCGTGAAGCTCAACTACGGCACGCCCGAAGAGACGGCCGTGGCCATGATGAGCGTGAAGGAAGCGCGGCGGTATCTGGCCGACGGCCAGTTTCCGGCGGGCAGCATGGGACCGAAGATCGATGCGGCGTGCCGCTTCATCGAAGGTGGAGGCGGGCGTGCCCTCATCACCGACGATGCACATCTCGCCTCCGCGATCCGCGGTGACGCGGGAACGTGGATTACGATCTGACCGCGATCGGGTCCGGACAGAATCAGGGGAGAAGAGCATGCGACTCGAAGCCCAGATGGGAGGGACGGTCCTCGTCCCGTCCTCGCTCGTCACCATCCTCGCCTCCGCGCTCCTCGTCGGCGGACTCCTGGTTGGTTGTGGGGGAGATCGAGAGCCGGAAGGCCGAGGTCGCACTTCGGGCGCCGGCGGTGCGGACGTTTCCGCGGGCGCGGGCGGCTCCGCGCGCGGTGACGGGTCAGGAGGCACGGCCGCTTCGGCAGGGCCTTCCGAGGTCGTCTTTCGCGACGTCGCCGCCGAATCCGGGATCGACTTCCGTCATCGGACGGGCTTCGACGGGAACTACTGGTTCCCGGAGATCACCACGCCCGGCTGTGCCGTCCTCGATGCCGATGGGGACGGACTCGAGGACGTCTTCTTCGTCGACGGAGGTGCGCTCACACCGGGGCTCTCGCCCGACGACGCCCGCCCGCGACACCGCCTCTACCGGAACTTGGGGAACGGCCGCTTCGAAGACGTCACGGACGCCTCCGGGATCGTCGGCGCCGGCTACGGACAGGGCGTGGCCGTAGCCGACTACGATGGCGACGGAGATCTCGATCTCTACCTGACGAACGTGGGCGCGAATCAGCTCTTCCTCAACACGGGGCAGGGGCGTTTCCGGGAAGTCGCAAAGGAGGCTGGCGTCGACGATCCGAGCTGGTCCAGTTCTGCCGCGTTCGCCGACGTCGACCGCGACGGCGACCTCGACCTCTACGTCGCGAACTACTGCCTCTGGTCGCCGGCCGCCCAGGTTCCCTGCAAGACTCCTTCGGGCGAACCGGACTACTGCAATCCGAAGGCGTTCGAGCCGGCGCCCGATACCTTTTATCGGAACCGGGGAGACGGCACGTTCGAGAACGCGACCGTCTCGTCGGGAATCTCCTCCTCCTACGGTCGGGGGTTGGGAGTCGTCGTCGCGGATCTCAACGGCGACGACGTGCCGGACATCTACGTCGCGAACGACGGCGATCCGAACTCACTCTGGCTCGGTGGCGGGGACGGGACGTTCCGGGAGGACGGTCTCCTCAGTGGATCGGCCCTCAACGCGCAGGGCAACACCGAGGCGAGCATGGGCGTGACGCTCGCCGACCTCGAGTCGGACGGCGACTGGGACATCTTCATCACGCACATGACCGGGGAGACGAACACGCTCTACCGGAACGAAGGGAACGGATTCTTCGAGGACTGGGGCGTGCGCTCGCTCATCACGCCCTCCGTACCTCTGACCGGGTTCGGGACGCTCTTCTTCGACGCCGATCTCGACGGAGACGATGATCTCTACATCGCGAACGGAGCCGTCATCAAGTCATCCGATGCCGCCCGGGAGCCGTGGCCGTACGCGCAGCGCGATCAGTTCTTCGTGTCTCAGAGCGTCACCGAGTTCGCCGAACTCCTTCCTGAGTCCACGCCGTGGCTCGTGAAGGAAGCGGTGGGACGAGGCGCGGCTTTCGGCGATCTCGACGGAGATGGTGACACCGACGTGGTGGTTGCGAACGCCGAGGGCGCTCCGTTCCTCCTTCGCAACGAGAGCAGGCGTGGCGGTCACCATTGGGTCGGTCTCCGCCTTCGCGAAGACGGAGGGAACGTCGAGGCGATCGGTGCCGTCGTCCGGGTCACGGCCGAGCTCGCGAACGGGAGCGCCTTCACCGGTCCGGGACGTCGCCTGTCGCGGGACGGGAGCTACGCATCGTCGAATGAAGCGCGCGTCGCGTTCGGCCTTCCGGTAGAGGCGAAGTCGGCCGTCGCGCGGATTCACTGGCCCGACGGAACGGACGAGTCGGTCGACCTGCCGGTCCTGGACCGCGACTTCTTCGTCGCGAAGGGGCGCGGGCTCGTCGATCGCGCCGGAGCTCCACTCGACCTGGCAACAGGCGGAGACGGACGAGGAGGCGCAGGTGTGGCCTCCGGCGGGGAAGTCTCCGGGAGTGCCGATGGCGACGTGGCCGGAGCCGACGGCGCGGCCGACGAAGACGCGTTGCCCGAGGTCCTGCTCACGCGGGCTATCCCGCCCCTACCCGAACTCTCCAAGGTCGACGACTCGGTCGCCGAACGCGTGCGCGCCGCCTACGACGTGCTGAGGAACTCCCCGGATCTTCCGCTCGCCTGGAAGGACTACGGCCTCGCGCTCTACGCCGACGCCGGGGACGAGGGTGGAGCCCGCACCGCGCTCGAACAGGCGGTGGTCCGGAACTCCGAGGACGTTCGGAGTCTCTACCTGCTCGCGGTCCTCGAAGCCGCCAGGGGGGAGACCGGCCGCAGTCGCGCGTACCTCGTCCGTACGCTCGAACTTTCGCCCGACTACACGCCGGCCCGCATCCGTCTCGCGGAACTGCGGAGGGAAGACGGGAGCGGTGAGGCCGCCGAGCGTCTCTTCCGTGAAGTCCTCGCCGCGAGCCCGGAGGACTCCGACGCGCTCGAAGGGCTCGGTCGCCTCGCCCGGTCCCGTGGTGACCTGCCGGGTGCGATCCAGTTCCTGGAGCGGGCGGTTCGTGCCGACGCCTCGTCACGCGGAGCACACTACGAACTCGGACTCGCCCTTCGGGCCCAGGGCGACCTCGACCGCGCCCGGCAGGAACTCGAGGCGGCCACGCAGGCGGGGCGGAAGGACCTGAGAGACCCGTGGCTACAGGAACTGCGTCAAGGGCGCGGGGGCGACAACCAACTCCTCACCGCGGCGAATCGTGCGCGCCTCGCGGGGGATCTGTCCGGCGCGGAGTCGCTCTACGCCGAGTACACGAAGCGGAAGCCGAACGACGCGATCGGTTGGTCGAACCTGGCTGCGGCCCAACGCGACCTCGGGAAGCTCGGGGCGGCGAAGGCGTCGATCCTGAAGGCGCTGGAGTTCGATCCGGAGTCGGCTCGCTTGCTCGCGTTGAGTGCCAGCGTCGAGCTCAAGGGCGGAAACCTTCCCGAGGCGGAGAACCTCCTCCGCCAGGCCGTACGGGTCGATCCCGGCCTTGCGCAGGCCTGGTTCGACCTCGGTTCGATCCAGATGGCGCAGTCGGATCGCTTCGCGGCCGTCACGTCCCTCCAGCGTTACACGGAACTCCGGCCCGCGGACCCCAACGGGTTCTTCCAGCTCGGAGAAGCGGCCGTCTCGATCGGGGAGATGGACCGTGGACGTGAGGCGTTCGAGCAGGTGGTTCGTCAGGACTCGACGCAGGTGTCCGCGCTCTACCGGTTGGGTGGGCTCGATCTGCGGGAGCAGGACGGGGCCGCCGCCGAGTCGCATTTCCGGTCCGCGCTCCGCCAGAGGCCTGACTGGGCGGAGGCTCACCTCGGCCTCGCCCACGCCCTCCGGCTCCAGGGAGACGAGGCAGGTGCGGTGGCGTCGGCGGACCGCGCGCTCGCCCTCAAGCCGGACTCCGAGGGGATCCGGAGATTAGTTTCGGCCTTCAAGTCTCCCAAGTAGTTCTAATTGTTAGATTTGGGCACATCGGTGGGGTCGGGCGGGTCTGTTCCCGGAACGGCTTGTCCAGCATGGACTTGATCGAAATACTTGGCGTGACAGTAAAGCATAGCTTGATGGTGGTAGAAGAATTCTGTAATATCGTCCTGCTGGTCATTCCCTCGAATCGATTTGGCGTCGATCGGTGGTCCTGCCACCCAGGGATTTGACTCTGCCGAATCTGAACCTAATTAGGTCCGATGAAACACACCATAGGAGTTCGTCATGAAGAAGATTGCTATCAGCCTCGCTGCTCTGGCTGTCGTCGCTAGCGCTGCCTTCGCTGGTCCGAAGGAAGATGCCAACCAGGGCCCGACCGGCCTTGGCGAGGGTACGCTCGACTGCAGCGGTGCAGCGTCCATCACCTGCGGTGGCAGTGCCAGCGGTCCGCTCGGTCCTGGTGGTACGGTCGCCGCTTACGGCTGTACCACTCTCAGCTATGACGGCGCCGAAGAGGCTGTCGTCGAGTTCTGCGTCGGTGGTGCTGGTTCTGTCTCCGTCGACATGACCTATGCCCACGGCGCGTACAATGACCTCGACCTCTTCGTCCTCGGTTCCTGCGATCCGGGTGACTGTCTCGGTGCGTCGCTCGGCACCTCCGGTGCTGAGAACGTCACGGCCAACCTCGCGGCTGGTACGTACTACGCCGTCGTCGACGGCTGGAACGGCCTTGCTGACGGCAGCGGCTATGACCTCTCGGTCAGCTGCAGCACGCCGTGCACCAACCCGGTCATCGAGTCGACCTGGGGTGCCGTCAAGTCGATCTACGCGAACTAATCAGTCCGCGTCAGACGATTCGAGATCGCGAAGAGGGTAGCCTCTTCGCGGTCTCTTTTTTTGGCGATGGGTAGATCGACGGTTGGTGGACCGGGGTCCGCAAGGGGGCGATGCTTCCTCTGCCGAACCCACAGCCGAGCCCCCAGCAGAGTCCTCAGCCGAGCGAGGCTATCGCGCGCTCCATCCGCTCGAGGCATCGGTCGCGCCCGAGCACTTCGAGAAGGTGATAGAGGCTCGGTCCCACGCCGACGCCGCTCACCGCGAGTCGCGTCGGGTGGATGAGTTGTCCGGCACCGACGGACAGCGTTTCCGCGGTCTTCTGGAGCGTTGCCTCGAGTTCTTCCGCAGTCCAGGCGGTCAGTGAGTCGAGAGCGGCCCGAAGTACGCCCAGACGCTCTCCGCTCTCCGCCTTCCACCGCTTCTTCACCGCGTCGGGGTCGTACTCCGTCGGCTCCGTGAAGAAGTAAGGTCCCAGCTCCGGGATCTCGTACACGAAGGTCACGCGCTCCTTCATGAGTTCGACCACGCGCTCGAGGTATCCGGCGTCGAAATGGTCCCAGTTGCGGGCGGCGAGGTGCGGCCGCAGCTCCTCGGCAAGCGCTGCATCCGGGCGGAGACGGACGTACTGCTGATTGAACCAGGCGAGCTTGTCCAGGTTGAAGATCGCGCCGGACTTGTTCACCCGCTCCAGCGTCCATGCCTCGACGAGTTCGTCGCGGCTGAACACCTCTCGGTCGTCGCCCGGATTCCAGCCCAGGAACGCGACGAAGTTGAGGAGTGCCTCCGGATAGAAGGACTTGTCGCGGTAGTCCTCGACGGCGACGTCGCCCTGCCGCTTGCTCAGCTTGGAACGGTCCGAGTTGAGCAGGAGGGGGAGGTGGGCGAGCCGCGGCGGCTCGCATCCCAGGTACCGATAGAGGAGGAGATGCTTGGGGACGGACGGAAGCCACTCCTCACCGCGGATGACGTGTGAGATCTGCATGGCGTGATCGTCGACCACGTTCGCGAGGTGGTACGTCGGGAACCCGTCGGACTTGAGGAGGATCTGGTCGTCGACGATGTCGCTCGAGATCGCGACCGGACCGCGGACCAGATCCTCGAACGCGATCGTCTCTCCGTCCGGTACGAGCAGGCGCACCACGAACGGCATGCCCGCGGCTGCCCGTCGCTCGGACTCCTCACGCGGAAGACGGACATCGAGCCGGTTCGGGTTCTTCGACTTCTGGTGCTCGTCGCGAAGCTGCTCGAGTTCCTCCGGAGTCCGGTAGCAGCGATAGGCGTGGCCCGAGGCCAGGAGCGCGTCCGCCGCCTCCTTGTAGAGGGCGAGCCGCTCCGACTGGCGATAGGGACCGTGTGGGCCTCCCACGTCCGGCCCTTCGTCGTATTGGAGACCGGCCCAACGGAGCGAGCCGAGCAGCGACTCCTCAGCGCCTTCGACGTAGCGGCTCTGATCCGTGTCCTCGATCCGGAGGACGAAGGTGCCGCCGTGCTTGCGGGCGAAGAGGTAGTTGTAGAGGGCGGTCCGGAGCCCTCCGACGTGGAGGTAGCCCGTGGGGCTGGGTGCGAACCTGACTCTGACCGGCGCGTCCATGGACGAATCTCCCATTTCGAGGTCCAAAGGACGGGAGGATAGCGTTGCCTGGCGGGTCCGGAGAAGGCCGGAATGACGCGCGCCATCTGCTCGCGAGGGGAGGCGATGGCTGCGGCAGCGCGGAATCCCGCTTCGGAGCTTCAAGTGTTACTCTCCGTCCGATCCGCCGGAGGGACCTCGCGGATCGCGTGTGGTGACGGGGAAGGAGTTCGTATGCTTCCGGTGCTCTTCGAGTTCGGGCCGATCAAGATCTACTCGTTCGGTCTCATGGCCGCCCTCGCGCTCCTCGCGGGAAGCTGGTTCGTGAAGCTCGAACTCGATCGACGCGGCTATCCCGAAGGGATCTGGAACAACTACTCGATGGCCGCGATGCTCGGCGGCTTCGTCGGGGCGAAGCTCAACTTCCTTCTCTTCCACCCGGACGTGCTGGAGGGAAACTGGGTCCGGGGCGTCTTCAGCGGTGCCGGGCTCGTCTGGTACGGAGGGCTGATCGGCGGCGTTGCGGCGACGTTCCTCCTCAGTCGGAAGTATCGACACTCGTTCGCGGATCTCGCCGACGCCTTCGCTCCCGCGCTCGTCGTCGCGTACATGCTGGGACGGGTCGGCTGCCTCGTGTCCGGAGACGGCGACTACGGATACCCGACCGATGTCCCCTGGGCCATGGCCTTCCCGAACGGCGTGGTTCCCACCGATGTGCCCGTGCACCCGACTCCGCTCTACGAGATCGCTCTCATGGCGGTCGCGCTCTTCGTCCTCTGGAAGACGCGCACGCGGGCTTGGGCGTTGTGGGGACAGTTCGGACTCTACCTGATGCTGGCGGGGGCCGAGCGCTTCATCGTCGAGTTCTGGCGGATCAATCCCGAGTTCGCGCTCGGGCTGACCACGGCCCAGCTCTTCAGCATCGGCCTCTTCGCCGTCGGACTGGTTCTGTTCGCGCGTCGCCATCGCGGGCAGGCGGCCCGTGCAGGCGTCGCCTAGCGCGAGGGACGCCGAGGCGCGTGCGTCAGACGCGGCTCAGTTCACGACCAGAATGCGGGCGTAGGTGCGACCGGCTTCCGTTCCGTCCGGGCCGGACAGAGTGAGGGCGCCGAAGTAGATACCCGCGGGTACCCGAACGCCGGTTTCCGTCGTTCCATCCCACTCGAGCCGTTCGCCGGCCGCGGCGTTCATGGTGCGCACGTTCCGGCCCGTTGCATCGACGATCGAGAGTGCGACCTCGGTCGCCTCTGGCGTCGGAGCGAGGAACTCGAGCACCGCCGTCCGTCCCGCCGGGAGAGGATTCGGTGTCCACACGGCCTCGCCGCGTGGGGTGGCATCCGTCGACGTCAGCGCCGACATCTGGCCGTCGACTGCGTGCCAGGTGCGCTTCCCGTCGATCCGCCCCGCACCGAGCATCCCCTCGTAGGGGAGGTTGTCGATGAGTTGGTCGACTCGGATCGTCCCACTCAGGATCGCGGCTTCGTGCGATGCGACTCCGAGTCCGGAGAGAACCGAGCGGACGAGCGCGGCCTGGCCGGAGATGAACGGCGCCGCGAACGACGTGCCGGAGCCGACGGCCCACTCGCCGTCGATGTAGGGCGCGAGGATTCTCTCGCCGGGTGCGGACAGGCTCACCGTCTCGTCGTAGTTCGAGAAGTCCGACTTGATGTCGGCGGCGTCGAGTGACGCGACCGAGAGCGTTGCGGTGCTGCTCGCGGGGAAGTATGGCGGTTCATCCGTGCCTTCGTTGCCCGCGGCCGCGACTACGATGACTCCCGCCTCACGTGCCTGCTGCACGGCCCGCTCGATGACCATGCTGAACTGGGGAAGGCCGAGGCTCAGGTTGATCACGTCGACACCTGCGGCAGTCGCGTAGTTGATCGCGCGGGCGACGCCGAACGCCGTTCCGTTGCCGTCGTCGTCGAGTGCGCGGATCGGGAGGATCCCCGCCTCCGGAGCGACGAGCGAGACGATTCCGGCCACCATGGTGCCGTGGCCGGCGGCCTCGTCGACGAGACCGTCTTCGTCGTCGTCGGTGTGGTTTCTGGTTTCCCACGGAGTCTGGTCGTTGCCGATGAAATCGTAGCCACCGGCGACGATGTGCTCGGAGATCGCCGGGTGCTTGACGTCGACGCCGGTGTCGATGACGGCGACGACCGTGCCCGCACCGAGTGTGTGCGCGTGGAGCTCACCCAGCCCGATGTGGTCGTAGACGTTCTGTGTCGCGAACTCTTCGACCGTCGCTCCCACTACCGCCACGACCATCTGACGCGTGCTCTCTGGAGTGTGCTGCCAGTACGCGAGCTCGGCCCAATCGAGCCGGGAGTCGGCCTGGAGATCGTCCAGATAGACCGCGTCCTCCATCTCTCCGCTCGATACGAGGAGATGGCACTCCCCAAACGATTCGGCGATGACGAGTCCGTGATCGCTCGCCACCCGGTGGATGTCCTGGCCGGGGAGGACTTCGACCTGGAAGTGCCGGGGAATCCATGAGGATGCGTCGGCGAACGGCTCCGGGTCCGCAAAGGCGATGGTCGTGAATCCGAGAAGGGAGCAGGCAATCAGGCTTCCGGCGAGACGGACGAGGCCTGTGCACGGCAGTGGTGAGATGCGCATTCGGGATCCTCCCAACCTATGCGTCATTTTGCGAGCATTGGAACAGTACCACACGGGAGGGGGATGGGCCCCAGGGGAGTTGAGGGAACTCCGAACGACCTTTCAAGTACGCCCGGTTCGAAACGGGCCGCGACCCGGATCGGATGGACCGGCTCCGAACCGGCCCGCTGGGCGGAATCCGGCCGGATCGACTCGGCCGACGGCTAGCTCAGTCCGCGTTCCTCGAGGTCTTCCTCGGTCAGGCCGAGGTAGTGGCCGAACTCGTGGTAGAGCGTGAGGCGGATCTCGTAGATCAGCTCCTCACGCGTCTGACAGAACCTCTCGAGGTTTCGTTGGTAGACGAAGATCACCGGCGGCACCGACAGTCCCGCGACCTCGTCTGACTCCTTGAGGCTCGGGCCGACGAACAGGCCCAGCACTCCCGGCGTGATCGGATTGTCGCTGCCGTCGCCGAGCAACGTCTCCACGGTGGGGAGGGACTCGACCCGGATCGGGATCGAGTCGGCGTGGGGCTTGAGCTCGTCGGGCAGGTGTTCTACGGCTTCCGCGACGATCGCCTCGAACGCTTCCTCCGTCATCCGGATCGGGAGCGGGTACGCTTCGGGCTCGAGTTCGTGCGCCTGCTCGTAGCTCCCTTCCGCGTCCGAGAGTCGCCCCATCATCTCCAGCACCTGGGCGAGACCATAGTGAGGCGGGGCGGCTTCCGGTTCCGCCTGGATCACCTTCCGGAACAGAGTCTCCGCCTCTTCGAGCTCGAGGTTCTCGTAGTGGCCCGAAGCGAGGTAGTAGTCGAGGAGCACGCCGTCGTCGACTCGGTCCCGGCACTCGACGAGCTGGGAGAGAGCCTCCCGGGGGAAGCCGGACTCGAGGAGCGCCGCACCGAAGAGGAACCGTGCTTCCGGATGGTCGCCCGTCTCCTCCATCAGCGTTTCCGCGTCTTCACCCGCTTCCTCGACGTATCCCTGCTCGAGGGCATCCCAGGCGCGATCGATCCGCGCGAGGATGCTGTCCGCAAGCGGCGATGGAGACGGATTGCTCGGGTTCGGCTCTCTGTTCATCGTGCCCCCTCGTTCTTCCGACGTGGTTCCGCGGCATTCTACCCTGAATCGCGTGGAGTTCCGCGACTATTGGCGTCGGTCATCACTTCCTTTCGAATGAATCGTCCGATAGAATCTAGAGACCAGGTCCGCCGGGTCGAGGCGAACTTGGCGAGGACTTGCTCGTTGGCCTGTGGATCCGGTCGGTCCCCAGTGGGGAGCCGGCAGGCTGGGCACCTCGCTCGACCGATGACACCCGGCGTTACGAGGCGGGCCGGCCCCCTTCGGGGTCGGCCCGTCTTCCGTTTCGGAGCCGCGGGCAAGGCCCGGGGACGCGTCGGTCATCTGGTGGAGGGCAACATGCAGACGTTCGAGAAGTATCCGGTTCGTCGGGAGCTGGCAGACCGGTTCGAGGCGATGGTCTCCATGCGCCGTGATCTCCACCGGCATCCGGAACTCGGGTTCCAGGAAGTCCGGACGGCCGGAGTCGTCACGAAGGGACTCGAGCAGGCGGGGCTCGCCTTCCGCGCCGGGATCGCGAAGACGGGAGTGGCGACGCTCGTGCCGGGATCCGGACGGTCCGGCCGCACCGTCCTCTTCCGGGCCGACATGGATGCCCTCCCGATCCGTGAGGAGAGCGCGGTCGAGTATCGCTCGGTCCACGAAGACACCATGCATGCGTGTGGACACGACGGTCACACTACGATCCTCCTCCACACTCTGCTCGAGGCTCACGCAGGTGCCGCGCGTCCGACGGTCGACGTGAAGTACGTCTTCCAACCGGCGGAGGAAGGGCCCGGGGGCGCGAAGCCGATGATCGAGGAGGGCGTCCTGCTCGATCCGAAGGTCGAGGCCGCGTTCGGACTCCACCTCTGGAACACGATGCCCGCGGGCAAGGTCGCCGTCACCTCGGGGCCGTTCATGGCCGCGGCGGACGAGTTCGAGATCCGGATCACGGGGGTAGGTGGGCACGCCGCCTATCCTCACGAGGCTGTCGATCCGGTCGTGATCGGCGCCCATGTCGTCGTGGCCCTCCAGACGCTCGTGTCGCGCAACGCGGATCCGACCAAGACCGCCGTCGTCTCGATCGGCTCGTTCCACGGTGGGAGTGCATTCAACGTGCTTCCCGAGGAAGTCCGGATGCGGGGAACGCTCCGGACCTTCGACGACGAGTTGCGCACGCTCCTGATCCGCCGGCTGCGGGAGGTCGTGGTCGGGACGGCGGGTGCACTCGGAGGAAGGGCCGAACTCGATTTCATCGACGGCTACCCCACGACCGTGAACGATCCGCGGATGGCGGAGTTCGTCCGCGAGATCGCCTGCGAAGTCGTGGGTGCCGAGAACGTGCTCACGGACCTGATTTCGATGGGGGGAGAGGACATGAGCTACTTCCTCCGCGAAGTTCCTGGTTGCTACTTCTTCCTCGGGTCGCAGGATCGGGACCGAGGTCTCGATGCCGCGCACCACAACCCGAGGTTCGACTTCGACGAAGGGGTGATGCCGATTGGGGCGGAGATCTTCCTCCGGATCCAGGACCGCTACCTCGAGCGTTTCCCGGAGCCTCCCGGCCAGCAGTGACCGGATGAGCGTCGGCTGCAAGCACGGCACGGAGCGACGTCTCTTCTTCCCGACGCTCGCCGGATTCGCGCTGCTCCTATCTCTCGTTGCGTTCGGGTCCAGCGACGCGAGCGTGCTCGCTCCCGGCCTCCCTCCGCTCGAACCGCTCTTCGAGGAAGGGTGGGTCTACGACGACGGACTTTTTTTCGAGGCGAAATCGGGACGCTGGGAGGCGATCGAGGTGACTCCCGTCGTCCCCGTTGCGGGGCCGAGCTTCTGGTTCGACGATTGGCGGTGGGTGGTGGCGCAGGACGGCCTGCGCGAGTCCGCGGAGAGCAGAGCCGAGGATTGGTTCGGGCTCGGAGAACTCACGCTCGGGTCTTCCCGCATCCGCGCTTCCAAGCAGGTCGGAGAGCGGCTCCAGATCTCGTCGTTCACGGGGTATCGGTCTTCCTCCCAGCGGATGATCCGCGTCGAGTACCGGCTCGTGCGCGGTGTGGTGATCCGATCGGAGGCGCGTGAACGCGGCGAATCCCGCATCGTTCTCGACCGGGAACAGACCTTTCGATGACGGTCGCGAACGCGCGCACCGTCGCCCCGCGTGGCGGCTTCCGGACGTCCGCGTTCGCAGTCCGCGGCCGCGTATCCGCGTTGGCAGTCCGCGTCCGCCCATCCGCGCTCTCGTCCCGCCTCGCCTTCCGGACGTCCGCCCTCTCTACGTGTCTCGGCTTTCTCTTCCTGTGGTGGGTCGCGTCGTGCGGAACGGTCGCGGCCGCGGTGGGTCCGAACGAGAGTCTGGAGCCCGACGCCACTTCTGGTGCAGACGAGAAGCTGGTGGAGGCGCCGATCGTCGACGACGTCGTCTTTCCCGACGACCTCACGTTCCGTCGCGAAGAACTGTTCCGTTGGATGAATCTCCATCCGCGCTCATGGGGACACGAGAGCCGGTTCACGATGTCCGAGTGGCGCGCGGATCTCGGTCGGCTCGAGCAGTTCTACCGGCAGGAAGGATTCGACGCAGCGGAGGTACACGGACTCGTCGAGGAAGCGGCACCCGGACAGGTCGTCCTTCGGATCGGAGTGGACGAAGGGCCCCGTTGGGAGTGGATCCAGTCGCGTCTCGTCGTCCAACCCGCGCGGAGCGGACTACGGGACAGTCTGCGTGTGCTCGTACCGCAGCCGGGGGAACCGGCGCGCTGGCGTCTCCTGCCGATGCTGGAGGAGGAGATGACCCGCAGGCTCGCGGAGTGGGGGCGTCACGACGCGGACGTCGAGTTCTTCGTGAGGCGAGACGAAGCGGACCGCAGGGCCGAACTCAAAGTGGTCGTCCACGCCGGCCCCCTCGTCCGGGCCGAAGGGCTCAGAATCGACGGCGTGGACAAGACCCGCCGCGACGTGATCCGGAGAGAACTCCTCGTCCATGACGGCGATCCGCTCCGGCTCTCCGACCTGCGGCGGTCGGAGGAGCGGCTCCGGAACCTCGGAATCTTCCGCGACGTCTCCGTCGGGATCGCACCCACGTCCCACCGGCACGGCTTCCGCGCGATCCACGTGCGGGTCGAGGAGGCGCCGGGAGGCCGGCTCGCCAGCGGGTTCGGCTACGGATCGATCGATCGTCTCCACCTGGGTGCGAGCATCGAGCAGGCGAACTTCAGGGGGCGCGCGATCCGGCTCGCGGTCGGCATGGTGATCGGGCAGGAACGCCGGATGCTCGAAGCTGGCGCGTTCCTTCCCTGGTTCCTCCAACGCAGGCTCGGTCTTCGTCTCTCCACGACCTACGAGAAGGTGTTCCCCAGTCGCTACGAGATCGAGCGGGAGAGGGCGGAGGTCGCTCTCGTGCGCGAGATCGAGCAGATCTGGAAGCTCGAGGGCGGCTTCCTCGCCGAGCGGGCCAGAGTCCTGAGCTCGAAGAGCGGTCGGGACGACGAGGCCATTCGGATCGGTCAGCTCGGCGTCTCGCTTTCCCGCGACACGAGAGACCGACTCCTCGGCCCGACGCGTGGAGGGTACGTCCGCGTATCGCACGACTGGGTTTCTCCGCTCTTCGGGAGCAGCGAAGACTTTTCCCGGCTCGAGCTCCAGGCGCGCGGACACCAGCACCTGGGGAGAGGTTTCCTCGGCCATGCTCGCGCCCTCTTTGGGGTGCTGAGGCCGCACGAGGCGAGGAACGACATTCCTCTCTCCGAGCGGTTCTTCGCCGGCGGCACCGAGGATCTCCGTGGATTCCCGGGAGACGGCATCGGCCCGCAGGACGAGAGCGGCGAACCGGAGGGCGGACGGATCCTCTTCCTGGGCGGGGTCGAGGCCGAGCGCCATCTATGGGGTTCCATCGGGCTGGCCGGGTTCGTGGATTTCGGGCAGCTGGAGAACCGGAAAGAGGACCTCCGCACGAGTCGACTCTCGGTGGGCGCAGGCGGGGGACTGAGGTGGAGATCGCGGCTCGGCTACGCCCGCGCCGACGTGGGCTTCCCCCTGACGGACCGCTTCGCGGGGGCACCCCGCTTCCACTTCAGCACCGGGACGACCTTCTTCTGATCGGCTGAATGCCCCATCGGCGCTCCGCTCTACCGGGAAAATCATCGCGATCGTGGAGTTCCTCGCTACCCGCCTGCGGTCAATAACTGGCCGCCCTCGGCGATTTCGCAACGTTCGCGTTGCACGCTGCCAGGTCCCGGATCCGCGAAGCGAACGTATGTCGGTGTAATCTTTGGCCATTTCGGCTCAAATTTCGCGAGAAAGGGTGAAGACAAGCGCCTGTCGTTTCGATAACTTCCAGCAGACGGGGCATTCTCCAAAACGACGATCCTCCACTACAGTGGCGCGACTTTTGCCAGGGAAGGCAGTGGGAACGCGCTGGGGGATCGGCATCCGGGGGAAATGCATCCGTCATGGGAATCCGTTCATGGCTGGCCCTGGGACTGGGCCTAGTTGCCGCAGCCGTGCGTCCGAGTTTGGCGACCGACCACCTGGTCTTCGGTCTTCACCCGGGTGCTAGCTTCGACCTCTATCAGGACAGCACACCTCTTCCCGGCCAGAACGCTTCGGCCGGCGGGGTTCTCTCGTTTGCTGCGACCGGTGGGGGCACCTTCCAGATCGTCGCCTCCGGCGAGACGGTCGACATCACCCCTCCAGCCCGCGTAACGGACCTGGCGGCGAGCAACCCGACCGAGACTTCCCTCACGCTCCGCTGGCACGCCGTAGGAGACGATGGGCTCGACGGTACGGCCTCCGTCTATGACGTTCGCTACTCCGAGACCCCCCTCTCCGAGTCGACCTGGGCGGCCGCCACGAAGGCCACCGGGGAGCCGACCCCTCACGCTCCCGGCACGCTCGAGACCTTCGTCCTGAACGGACTCCAGCCCGGTCACCAGTACTATGTCGGCATCAAGGTCGGGGACGAGATCCCCCAGTGGTCGATTCTCTCGAACGTCGTGATCGGGACGACTGTTGGCGGTGGCGACACCACGCCCCCCGGCACGATCCTGGACTTGGCGGTGGCTTCCGAGGGCCTCACCAGCATCGGGCTCGAGTGGACGGCTCCGGGAGACGACGGCTACACGGGAACGGCGACCGAGTACGACATCCGGTACTCGCAGTCCTCGATCAACGCCTCCAACTGGAACTCCGCGATCCAGGTGGACGGCGAACCGGATCCATCCCCCGCGGGATCGAACGAGGAGTTCACGGTCACCGGTCTCACGAGCGGGACGACCTACTTCTTCGCGATCAAGACGAAGGACGAGGTCGGCAACTTCAGCGCCGTGTCGAACTCGCCCCAGGGGACGACGACGACCGGCGCCGACGTCACGCCTCCGGAGCAGATCACGGATCTCAGCGCGACCACCCTCGGCCAGACCTCGATCCGGATCGCGTGGACGGCCCCCGGCGATGACGGAGATCAGGGACAGGCGACGGCGTACGATGCGCGCTACTCCACGGCGCCGATCAGCGAGTCCACCTTTGGCCAGCTCCCGAAGATCCTGGGCGTGCCGTTCCCGCAACCGGCCGGCAGTCACCAGACCGCCACGGTGAGCGGCCTCGCGGCCGGGACCCGCTACTACTTCGCAATCAAGGCCCGCGACGAAGCGAACAACCTCAGCCCTCTGTCGAACGTGCCGAATGCGACGACCGACGAGGACGGCACGCTCGACAACACGCCACCAGCGGCCGTGGACGACCTGACCGTGACGAGCACCGGTACGACCACGGCAACGC
This sequence comes from Candidatus Eiseniibacteriota bacterium, assembly GCA_041390305.1. Classification (GTDB taxonomy): domain Bacteria; phylum Eisenbacteria; class RBG-16-71-46; order CAIMUX01; family CAIMUX01; genus JACKCR01. Next base: position 26,707 of record JAWKQE010000035.1, on the reverse strand, counting down.
TCCGCTGGACCGCGCCGGGCGACGACGGCGGCACCGGGCAGGCGGAGTCGTTCGACATCCGCTACTCGCGCTCTCCGATCGACGACGGCAACTGGCTCCAGGCCGACCTGGTCACGGGCGAACCGGATCCGGGCCCCGCGGGCACCGAGCACGTCATCATGGTGGGCGGTCTCCTCTCGGACGAGGATTACTACTTCGCGCTCCGCACCTCGGACGAAGCGGGCAACGAGAGCGCCCTCTCGAACCTCGCCGACGGACACACGCTCGAGCCGCCGCAGGACCTCACGCCGCCGGCCGCGATCGACGACCTGACGCTGCTGGGCTCCGAGCCGCTCCGGGCCCACTTCGGTTGGACCGCGACCGGTGACGACGGATACTCCGGTACCGCCTATCTCTTCGAGTTCCGCATGTCGGGCGCGCCGATCACGCTCGAGAACTGGGACGCCGCGGTTGCGATCGACGGTCTTCCGGACCCGGGCCCGATCGGAACGCAGCACGACGCCTGGGCCGAGGATCTTCCGGCCGACTCGACGCTGTTCTTCGCCATCCGCGCGATCGACGACGCCGGGAACGCCTCCGATCTCTCCAACGTCGTCCAGATGACCGTGGCCGATGCGCCGGACGACGTCCCGCCCGGACCGGTCGGAGACCTCGGCGGCCGTGGAATCACGCCGCAGCAGATCGAACTCACCTGGACGGCTCCGGCCGACGACGACGGTGGGCCTGTCTCCGGTTACGAGATCCTCGTCCACACGACTCCGCTCGAGCAGTCCCCGGGTGCATCGGAGCCGCTCCGCTTCGCGCTCTCCAGCACTCCGAACGAACCTGGCGAACCCGAGCTCTACGTAGCCGACGGTCTCGACCCCGCCACGACGTACTACTGCTACGTCCGCTCGGTGGACGAAGTCGGGAACTGGTCGGACCTCTCGAACGAAGCGGTCGCCGCGACGCTCGAGGACACGCCGCCTCCTCCGCAGGGAGACGAGACGCCGCCGGCCGCGATCGACGACCTCGCGCTCGTCGAGTCCGGGTACGACTACGTCGTGCTCGCGTGGACGGCGACCGGCGACGACGGTTCGGAAGGCCAGGCCGCCGCGTACGACTTCCGCATGGCGACCGAGGCGTTGACTCCTCAGAACTTCGCGGACGCTTCTCCGGTCGAGACGGATGCGCCGCTCGAGTCGGGTGAGGCCGAGACCTTGCGCATCGAAGGGCTCTCCTCCGGCACCGAGTATTTCTTCGCGCTCGAGGCGATCGATCTCGCGGAGAACGTCTCTGCGCTCTCGAACGTGGTGAGTGTCTTCATCGAGTATCCGCCGGACCTCCTGCCGCCCACACCGATCGCGGACCTCTCCGTTCTCCTCGTCGACGACGGCGCGGTCACGCTCGGTTGGACCACTCCGATGGACTCGGTCTCCATCGGTGCCGACGCGGACGGTTCCGTGTACGCCTACGACATGCGCTACTCCGAGGACCCGATCAGCGCCGAGACGTGGGATGCCTCGACTCAGGCCGACGCTCCGACGCCGACCACGCCGGGACGCGCGGTGGTCTGGACCGTCTCCGGACTGACGGCCGGTACGCAGTACTACTTTGGACTCCGGAGCCGCGACGAAGCAGGCAACTGGAGCGAGCTCTCGAACCTCGCCAACGCGACGACGACGGGTGGAGACGACGATCCGCCTCCGCCTCCGCCGCCGGACACGGACGCACCGGGACTCATCGACGACCTCACGCTCGAGGCGCTCGACTCCTGGAGCGCTCGGATCGATTGGACGGCGACGGGTGACGACGGCGATACCGGCACGGCCGCCGAGTATGAACTCCGCCGCTTGACGGGGAGCGGAGAGTCCATTCCGGACCCGACCGCGCCCGGCGCCTGGGATACGGCCGCTCCGGTAGAGCTCGCGCTCACGCCCGCCGTCGCGGGTACGGCCGAGTCGACCGTGCGGGAAGCGCTCATTCCCGGTTCGTACTACGCGTTCGCGCTTCGTGCGATCGACGAAGCCGGAAACGCGGGGCCGGTCGGTTGGTCGTCCGTCGTGCAGATTCCGTACGTGGAAGACCTGTTCGCGCCCGAGTCGATCACCGACCTCGCCGGCGTCGCCATGGACTCCACGAGGGTGCACCTCTCCTGGACCGCTCCGAGCGATCTCCGTCCGGAGCAGGAGCCGGGGCCGGTGGCGCGTTACGAAGTCCGCTGGTCGGTCGCCGATCTCGACGAATCGACCTGGGACGGTGCGGAAGGCAGCCACGGATTCGAGGCGGAAGCGCCCGCCGGGTCCGAGGTGTCGCTCGACATCGAGGGGCTTCTCTCCGGAACCCAGTACAAGTTCGCGGTCCGCGCGGTCGATCCGTCGGACAACATCGCGCCGCTCTCCAACGTCGTCGTGGTGGACATGCCCGAGCCGGAAGACCCCGGTGATCCGGAGCCGCCCGTGGACGAGACGCCGCCCTCCCGCGTGACGAGCCTCGTCGGCTACGTGCTCGGTGAGACGTCGCTTCGGCTCACGTGGTACGCCCCGGGAGACGACGGCAACACCGGTCAGGCCGCTCACTACACGATCCGTTGGGGCTACGCTCCGGTGAATGCCGGCAACTGGCCTTCGCTCGAGTCCCTTCCTGACGTCGCGCTCCCGAGCCCGTCGGGTGAGGTCGAGACGTACGACTGGGACGGCCGCGAGCCGGGAGTGACCTACCACTTCGCGCTCGTCGCGGAGGACGAAGCCGGCAACGTGTCGCTCATCTCCAACTCGGTGAGCGTAACGATGCCGCAGATCCAGGACACGGCGCCCCCGAGCGTTCCCGAGGGGCTCCACACCCAGTCGAACCAGGGGATCGTGCAGCTGACCTGGGAGGCGAGTCCGGAACCGGATCTCGCCGGCTACCGGGTGCACCGCCGACTCCTCGGCGAGTCCGTGGCGCACGTCGTCGCCGATCACGTTCCCCAGGAGACGTTCACGGACGAGACGGCGGCGCCGGGAGCGACCTACGCGTACTCCGTGTCGTCGAAGGACAACTCCGGCAACGTTTCGAGCCGCAGCTCCGAAGCCTGGATCACGATTCCAGTGAGCCAGCCGACCCTCGTCGTCGCGGTCGAGTTCCTCGGCGCGGATCCGATCCGTCCCGAGGACGACCAGATCGTGATCCGGTGGGCCATCGAGTCCGGGCCGGACCTCCTCGGATTCAACGTCCTCCGTGAGCGGATCGACGGAGACGGCGTGCTCGGGCAGGCCTCCTATCCGGAGGGTCCGGCCGAACGCGTGAACGTCGAGATGCTCGAAGGCGCCGGCCCCCACGTGTTCGTGGAATCGCCGCGTCCCGAGCCCGGTTCCTACCGTTACTGGATCGAAGCCGTGGGCACGAGCGAAGCGCAGAGGGTCTATCTCGATCCGGTCTCCGTGTCGGTGCCGAAGTGGACCGAGGGCGTGCTCTCGCTCTATCCGAACCCGATGCGGGGACGGATGACGGTGCAGTTCTCGCTCCAGGAAGCGGGCCGGGCCCAGGTCGAGGTCTACGAGGTGACGGGGCGGCTCCGCCTGCGCGAAGACCTGGGAGAGCTCGGCAACGGACTCCACACCTGGGAATGGCAGGGTGGGACCCGTGACGGTGCCGAACTTCCGAGCGGGACGTACTTCCTGAGGTTCCGGGCCGGGAACGACGTTTGGACCCAGCGGTTCGTGGTCGTCCGGAGTGGGGACTGACGTTCGACCCGCGAGCCCGCTCGCTCTCGTTGGACTGACGTTTCGCCCCGCCGGGCCGACACTCCATTCCTGCTCACTGTGTGGCCCGGAACAGGCTATCCTTCGGGGATTCTAGGAGAGAGACCCGAAGGAGACTCGAGTGCACGTCCTGTTCCTGGCACCCGACACGCACGTCTACAACCACGAGTTCATCCGCGCGCTCAAGGAGCGTGGAGCGACGGTGACCGCGCTCGGACCGGGACCGAAGGAGAGACTCTCCCAGAAGGTCCGTCCGTACCTCTCGGAATACGTCGCGGTGCGGAATCTCCTCGACGAGGCGGAGCTCGAGTCCCGCGCCCGTGAACTCCACCGGGTCGTTCGGATCGACCGGGTCGAGACGATCGACGAACCGCTCGTCGTGGCCGCGGCGAAACTGCGGGCCGCTCTCGGTCTGCAGGGCCTGAGCGTCCGTACGGCCGAGCTCTGCCGGGACAAGTCGGCGATGAAGGAGTTCCTTCGTGCCCGCGGCATCCCGTGCGCGGACTCGCTCGTCGTCGACTCGTTGGCGGGAGCGGAGGCGTTCGCGGAGAAGGTGGGCTATCCGATCATCGCCAAGCCACGCGCCGGATTCGGTTCGCTCGGTACGTATCGGATCGACGGGCCCAGGGACCTCAGGCCCAATCTGACCAAGCTCCGGATCGGAGCGGGCGGCTCCGCGCTCCTCGAGGAGTTCATCGACGGCCACGAGGGGTTCTACGACACGCTGACCGTGGCCGGATCGGTGCGCCACGACTTCATCTCTCACTACTATCCGGGTTGCCTGGAGGCGATCCAGCGACGGGACGTCTCGCCGAAGATCGTCCACACGAACCGGGTTTCGGCCGAGGGCTACCAGGAACTCAGGACGATGGGCGCGCGCGTGAACGAACTCCTCGGGATCGACACGTCCGCGACCCACATGGAGTGGTTCTTCGGAAGCAAGGGCCTGAGGTTCTCGGAGATCGGGGCGCGGCCGGCCGGGGAGATGATCTGGGATCTCTACCGCGTGGCGAACGACGCCGACGTCTATCGGGAGTGGGCCGAGGCCGTTCTGGAAGGGAAGACGTCCCAGACTCTGTCGCGGAGGTACTGCACCGGGGCGGTGCAGATCCGCCCGAGTCAGGATGGCCGGGTGCTCCACTACGAAGGGCTCGAGCGGATCCGTCAGAAGTTCGGGAATCACATCTACCAGTCCGAGATTCCGCCCGTCGGTTCCGCGACACTGCCGCTGGAGAAGGGCTGGCACGTCAACACCTGGTTCCGTCTCCGCCACCCGGACTACGACACGCTCAAGGCGATGCTCGTCGAGATCGGCGATACCGTGAAGGTGGCCGCGGGCTGAGACTCAGTCGATGACGGCGCTGGAGCCGGGATCTCCACCCGTGGGCGAGCCCGATCCGCTGGGGTCGAGGATCGTACGCTTGAGCCGTGCGATCTCTTTCGGGCCGAGCACGAGCAGGCTCGAGCCGAGGCCGGTGAGGGCCGCTCCGATCGCTCCGGCCAGGATCACCTTGAGCATCGAGTCCGCGTAGAGGTGACGCGTCAGGGCGAGCAGGACGAGGCCCGGCGCTCCGCCCACCAGGGAGCGGACGAGCTTGCTCGCCATGGCGGACGTCGAGGGTAGCCACGGGAACCGGCTCGCCGTGATCGGCCGGATGAAGAGCGAACGGACGGCGAGGGCGGCGGCCGACGCGACGCCGAATCCCAGGATCCCCATGTCCGTGGAGAGCGTGAGCGTGAGTCCGAGAGCGACCTTCGCGACGGAGATGCTGACCTCGGTCGCCGAGACCCAGCCGACACGCCCGTAGGCCGAGAGCACGACCCAGATCGGCGAGAACGCGATGTCCAGCGTGAGCGGGACGAGCGTGATGAGGAGGATGTGGTACGCCGTCCTGTAGTCGGCTCCGATCGTGTCGCCGATCCACTGCACGAGGAACAGATCTCCGACCACACACGGCACGAGGCAGGCCGGGACCGCGAGAATCGACGAGATCGAGATGGCGACGAGCGTGACCTGGACGGTCTTCTTGTCGTCCGCCTGTGCTTCCAGCTTCGTGAAGAGAGGCTGAACGGACCGGAACACGGTGGTCGCGAACGACTGGATGAGCGGCATCCAGCGCGCACCGAGGGAGTAGAGCGCGACCTGTTCGGCTCCGTAGAACCGTCCCACGAGCAGATTGTCCCCGGTGAGCCAGAGAAGGTACGCGACCTGCTCGATGAGGGAGAGGCCTCCATAAGTGAAGAGGTCGCGGCGTATCGCCTGGGTTCCGAGGGAGAACTTCGGCACGATCGGGCCGACGGAACGGGAGCGATGCGCGAGCCAGGCCTGCCCCACGATCAGTGTCGACATGAGGACGATGAGCACACCTCCGTAGAGCCGGAGCGACGGAGGGAAGAGGTGGAACGCGGCGAAGACGAGGATGAGCCGGAGGAGCACCGTCGACGTCGTGAAGACGGAGAGCGCCCCCATGTTCCCTGTCGCATACGTGGGAACGACGAAGATCGTCGCGACGTCGTTGAGCCAGGCCGCCACCAGGATGAGGAGGACGCCGGGAACGGCGTCGTCGAAGTAGGCCGGGTCGAGGTTGACGAAGTTGCAGAGAGGCTTCGCCGCAAAGAGCACCATCACGAGGATCGGGATGCGGAGGAGCGCACCGAGCCAGAATCCCGTCTGGTAGTACTTCTTCGCCTCTTCCTGCCGGTCCGAGTGGACGCGGATGGTCACGTGCCGGCGGAGGGCCGAGCCGAGTCCACCCCGGAAGAGGGTCAGGTAGTCGAAGAGGGAACCGGCCGTCGTCATGACGCCGTAGAGGGCCCGGCCGAGCTCGCCGAGGACGAACGGCGTGAGGACGATGCTCACGATCATACCGACCAGGCGCTGGACCGCGGCCGAGGACGCGTTCCACGCCGCCATCCGCCCCATCTTCCTCGTGCCATCGGAGACACCCGCGTGGCTGCGGACGCGTGGGCGTCGCGCGAGCAGGAACCGATGGACCCGGGACGCCTGGTGGGAGCGGTCGTAGAACTTCATCCGGTCGCGATCGGGGATCGCGATCTCCCGCTCCGCCTCCCACTCCTGGTAGTAGTCGAGGATGCACTTCTCGATCGCGGCCGGGTCGTCGGGGGTCGCGATCCTGCATCCGCCGAGCCGCTTCGCGAGCACCGTCGTCGTGCCGCTGGGACAGAGGAGGAGGACGGGGCGTCCGGACCGAACGACCTCGTAGAACTTTCCGGGGGTCGTTCGGTTGCGACCCAAGTCGTCCGATTCGAAGACCAGATTGACGGTGCTGGTGCGAAGGAGCGCCAGGCTCTCGTCGTGGCGGACGTAGCCGACCCATTGGAAGCAGCGGGCCAGGTTCGGGGTTCCCTCGAGGAGGCGGTTCACGGGTCCGGCACTTCCGGCCAGACGGAAACGGAACCGGCTCGGATCGATCCGGCCCTCGGCGATCAGCTTCTCGAGCACGCCCACCATCACGTCGGGCAGCCGCCGCTCGAAGAACGACCCGGTGTAGGTCAGCACGAACTCGAAGCGTGATTGAGGAGTCGGAGGCGAGGGAGCCTCCTCGAAGTCGTCGGGATCGTATCCGTTCGGTGCCCAGAGCAGCCGGGCGCGGGACGGGGTGACAGGGCGGATCCGCGTCAGGATGGCCCGATGCGCCGCGATCACGCCGCTCGCGCCACTCAGCACCCAGCGTTCCAGGAGCGGGCTGAAGAGGCGCGCCGCCCGCGCCAGCTCACTCGGGAGGTAGGAGCGGGTCCACGGGTCGCGGTAGTCGAGGACGAGCGGGATCCGGTAGCGGGCCGAGAGGATCCGCGCGACCAGGAACGGAGTCCAGGGCGGCCCCGAGACGAGGATCACGTCGGGGCGGGACTCCCGGATGAGCCGGTTCCCCGCCCGGATCGCCGGGAAGAGCCAGGTGACGTGCATGTCCGGGACGAGGAGCTGGAAGAGGCCCCAGAGGACGGTCCGTGCGGCGTGGCGGGTGAACCAGGAAGACGAACGCTCCCTTCGGCGGACCAGCCACTGACGCCAGGGGAAGACGGAGACGCTCGTCCTCCGGATCTCCTTCGGGAGTTCTTCGAGAAGCGTCTGGTCGACTTCCGACCATTCGATCGGCCCCATGAGAACGCGGCATTCCGCACCCTCGCGGCTGAGGTACTTGATGAGCTTGCTGGAGCGCTGGACTCCACCGCCGCCCTGAGGAGGGAATCGGAAGGCGACCAGGAGTAGCTTCAGGGGTCTCTCTGACTCAGCCATCCGAATCGAACTTTCCCTCTGCCGCCCTACTGGCCCGTCAAACCAAGGAACGCCCGGCTCACGTGACGCATCGGATCACTCGACGCATTGGGTCACCCGACGGCACGCCCAAACCCGTGACTCGCGAAGACACCTGCGGTCGGAGGAGTTGAGCAGAAGCGGAGGAGGCATTCAAGGGGAGTCGCGTGCCCCGTCAGGCCGCCTTCCGCTTGCCCCCAGCCGGCATGAGGATCGCCCCCTTCGCGGCCGCCTCCACGATCTCGGTGGCGCGTACACGATCGACCGGACGCGAGATGAGATATCCCTGCCCGCGGGCACATCCCATTTCCCTGAGCTCGGCGAGCTGCTCTTCCGTCTCGATTCCTTCGGCCACGATGTCGAGGCCGAAGCCGTGGGCGAGATCGATGATCGAACGCACCAGGAGGCGGCTCCCGGCGTCGGGGCCGAGTGCCATGACGAACGACCTGTCGATCTTGAGCGTGTCGAGCGGGTAGGTCTGCAGGCACGAGAGGGACGAGTATCCGGTTCCGAAGTCGTCCACGGAGAGTGTGCAGCCCAGGTCACGCATCCGCGCGAGCAGCTCCATGGCTTCGTCGTGATTCTGCACGATCGAACTCTCGGTGATCTCGAGGCAGAGCCACTGCGGGTCGATCTCCATCTCTCGCACGATGGAACCGAGTTCCGCGGCGAGCTCGGGACGGCCGAGATGCTTGCCGGAGAGGTTGATGTGCAGATGGAGTCCCATCTCCGGTGGGAGGAGGCGTCGCCACTGACGAAGCTGATCGCATCCGTGACGGAGGACCCAGCGCTCGATCGGGACGATGAGGCCGGTCTCTTCCGCCACCGGGATGAACTGATCCGGTGGGATCATGCCCTCGTGCGGATGCTCCCAGCGGAGGAGTGCCTCGAAGCCCTGGAGCCTACCGGTCGGTAGATCGATGATCGGCTGGTAGTAGAGCCGGAAATCCTTCTGCGTGATCGACTGACGTAGCTCCATCTCGCGCCGGAAGCGGAGCTTCGCCGCCTCGTGCATGCTCACGTCGTAGACCTGATACCTGCCGTTTCCTTCCGCCTTCGCGTTGTGGAGCGCGATGCCGGCGTCCCTGAGGTAGTCCTCGGGGTCCATGCACTGGACCGAGTTCGTGACGATGCCGAGACTGGCCGTGGTGAACACTTCGTGTCCGCCGAAGATGAACGGTGCGGTCGTCTCGCGTTGGAGCGACTGACAGAGGCTCGGCCCGTGGTTGTCGCTCTCGAGACGACGGACGAGGATCGCGAACTCGCCTCCACCGAGGCGCGCGATGACATCGTCGGGCCGGAGGCAGCGGCTCATCCGTCTGGCCAGGGCGACGAGGAGCTGATCTCCGTAATTCGGCCCGAGGCTGTCGTTGATGAGCTTGAAACGGTCCAGGTTGAGAAGGCCGACCGCGAAGGTGTGACTGCTGTCCCTCTGCGCCCGCTCGATCTCCGTTGCGATCTGCTCGAGGAAGAGGCGGCGACGCGGGAGGCCGGTGAGCTCGTCGTGAGAAACCTCGAGTTCGAGCCGGGCCGTCCGATGCGCGCGTTCGATCGCCTTCGTCAGTGTGGGACAGACACACTCCGAGATCCGGCCGACCGGAATCGCGTCCTGCGCACCACTCTGGATGGCGGCGGCCGCCAAGTGGTCGAAACCCTCCGGCAGCAGGGCGACGAGCGGAAGACTCGGCGCCGCGGCATGCGTGCGCGTCACCCAGTGGAGCCCCGAGCGAGAAGGCTCGGTGAGGAGAAGGAGGACGGCATCGAAGTTCTGGCGGATGTCCGCGGGGAGCGGCATGGACTCCGTTCGAACGAGCACGTGATCGGTTCCGAGAGCCACGTCGAGCTCCCGGTTCATCTGCCCGTCTGCGTCCCTGCCGACGACCAGCAATCGCCAGTTGCGGCGGTTCTCGCTGATCGGATCGAACCCGTCGTACGGGTTCGAACTCGCGTCCGTTCCAGGGACGCGATCGTCCTTTTCCGCCCTGTCCGGCGAACCTGGAGTCAAGGTTCCCCCGCTGCTGCCCCGCGGCTGAGTCCAATGTGTTGGACGGGCATTGCCCGTTGTCTGTACCCGAGATCGGACTTCCCGGGGGATTTCTGGAGAAAGATCGATGCCGCTGGAACTCTGGACAAAGGGCCGCAAATGGCCGATACCCACCTAGGACACCGGGGAAGCGGTATCTGCGGACTTCTCCACGCCAACCTGCGTGCTGGCGAGTGCCTGAATCGGAGGAACCGGAGTGAGGATCGTCCAGCTCGTCTCCCAGACGGAACTCGGGGGCGCGGAAACCTATGGTCATTCCCTGGCGGCGGGTCTGGCCGAGCGGGGGCACGAGGTGCGCCTCCTGGCCAACCGGGCGAACGGCCCGCTGCTCGAGAAGCCGCGCCCCGCCGGGCTCACGACAGAGGCGCTCCACCGGACGAGCAGGCTCGATCCCGCCATCCTCCGCTTTCTTCTCCGGCACCTGCGGGAGTTCCGTCCCGACGTCCTCCACGCGCACAACTTCGGCGCGAACACCTGGGCGCGTGTTCTCGGCTGCTTCTTTCCCGAGATGGCCGTGGTCTGTCACGTCCATGCAGGGCGGATGGTGACGAACCAGCCCGCGCGGAAGGCGGCGCTCGAGCGCATGCTCTTTCGCCGCGCGGACCTCGTCATCGGGATCAACCAGGAGATGATGGACTACCTCACCGGTCGGCTTCGTGTGCCGGAGGAGCGGGCGCTCTTTCTCGTCAACGGAATCGACATGGAGCGCTTCTCGCCGCCGGACGAAGGCGTGCGCAACCAGAACGAAGTGGTGTGCGTGGCGAGCCTCAACGGCGTCAAGAACCACGCCTGCCTCCTCGGCGCGTGGAAGCGGGTCGCGGATCAGGTGCCGGGCGCACGTCTCACGCTGGTGGGGGAAGGACCTCTCAGGCCCGAGCTCGAGGCGCAGGTCCAGCGGCTCGGGATCGGGGAGAGCGTCGAGTTCGCCGGGCTCCAGACGGACGTCCTTCCGTTCTACAAACGCGCCTCGATCTTCACGCTGACGTCGCATCGGGAGGCGCTCCCGCTCGCGCTCCTCGAGGCGATGGCCACGGGCGCGGTTCCCGTCGCGAGCGCGGTCGGTGGCATCCCCGAGGTGATCGAGGACGGCGAGACCGGCTTCCTCGTCGCGCCCGGCGACGAAGAAGGGTTCGCCCGTCACCTCACGGCCTGCCTCTCTCGTCCCGAGGAGACGGCCCGGCGCGGCCGCGTGGCCCGGGCCGCGGTGGAGGGCAAGTACAGCCTCGGCGCGATCCTGGAGCGCCTCGAGGGCGCGTACGCGGAGGCCCTGGCCCGCCGACGCCGGTAGCGCGCCGCCAGGACCCGGCGCGGGACCCCTGCTGTACGGACCGGCGGTCGTACTGGCCACGGAACCCAGCGGCAGGAACCTGCGGCAGGACCGCCGTCGCCCCGACGGCAGGTAGCGGCCGGCCGACACGCCACGACTCCCACCATCGCATCCCCTCGACTTCCCGTCTTGCTCCCACCTGTCCTCGATGCCTATAGTAGCAGTAAGCACTGCTACTATTCTGGAGGAGCGATGACGGACGCGGCCACCCATCTGACCGAACTGGGCTTCACCGGCCTCGAGGCGGATATCTACCTCCTCCTCCTCCAGGAGCACCCCGCCACCGGGTACCGGGTGGCCCAGCAGCTCGGGAAGCCGACCGGGAACGTCTACAAGGCGCTCGAGACCCTGGAGCAGAAGGGCGCGATCCTGGTCGACGAAGGGGAGAGCCGGCTCGTGCGGCCGGTGGATCCGAGCGAACTCCTCGCCCAGCTCGACCGCCGCTTCGCGAGCCGCCGCGCCAACCTCGCCGGCGCCCTCGAGAACCTCTCGCGGGACTCGGAGGACCATCGTCTCTACTCGCTCCGCTCCTACGACCAGGTGCTGGAGCGGATGCGCGCGATGCTGGAACGGTGTGAGACGGTGGCGCTCCTCGACCTCTTCCCGGCGCCGTTCGCGGCGCTCCGGCCGGACATCGAGCGCGCCATCGATCGTGGATCTCCGTCTACCTCGAGGTCTACGAGCCGGTGGAGGGGCGCCGAAGTCGCGGTCTCCTGGACCCCGGAGCAGACCATCGACCTCTGGCCGGGCCAGGCGATCCACGCCGTCGTCGACGCGCGGGAGTGGACGGTCGCGCTCTTCGCGAAGCACGAACCGCGCGTCATCCAGGCGGTGTGGAGTGCGAGCCGCTTCCTCGCCACCACGCAGTTCGCGTGTCTCGCGTCCGACTTCCTCCAGGCGAAGATGCGCGGCTGGGTCGCGGACGGAAGAACCGCCGCGGAGATCGAAGAGCTGCTCGAGTCGTACGAGGTGCTCCGCCTGCGTCACACGCCTGGGTTCGCGGAGTTCCGTGCGCACGTCGCGGAGTCCGCGGAATGAGCGGGTCGAACGTGAGGAATGGCCACTTGTCCTGGGAGAGGGTGAGGAGGATCCATTGCACAGTGAGAACGAAGGAGACACGAACATGGCTTTGGGTAGATCTCAGATCCGTCCCGCACTCGTGACCGTTGCGGCTCTCGGCGGTCTCGCCGCGGGCACGTCCTATGCGGCCGAGACTCTGATTCCACGCGACGTCCTGTTCGGGAGTCCGGAGAAGGCTTCGCCCCAGCTCTCGCCGAGCGGTGATCGGATCGCGTTCCTCGCTCCGGTCGAAGGCGTGCTGAACGTCTGGGTCGCGCCGACCGGTGAGCTGGGGAGCGCCCGGCCGATCACGCACGACACCGGCAGCGGTGTCTTCCAGTACTTCTGGGCGCAGGATGGGTCCGCGCTCCTCTACCTCAAGGACCACGAAGGCGACGAGAACCACCATCTCTACCGGCTCGATCCGAAGTCGGGTGACGTCACGGACCTGACGCCGATCGACGGGGTGCGCGCCCAGATCGCCGGAGTGAGTTCGCGGCGGAAGGACACCGTGCTGGTCGGTCTCAACGACCGGAACCCGGGCCTCCACGACCTCGTCGAGATCGAGATCGCGACCGGGAAGCGCACACGGATCGAAGAGAACCCCGGCTACTTCGGTTATCTCGCGGACGAGGACTACCGCGTCCGTCTCGCGATCGCACCGAGTCAGGAGGGTGGAGTCGACGTCCTGAAGAAGGCGGCGGATGGTACGTTCGAACCGTGGACGAACGTTCCCTACGAGGACACGTTCACGTCCGGCCCCGCGGGGCTCGACGCGGACGGGCGGATCGTCTACATGATGGACAGCCGCGGGCGGAACACGGCCGCGCTCCTCGCGATCGACTTCGAGACGGGGAAGGAGACGCTTCTCGCCCACGATCCCCGCGCGGACATCGAGTCGATCGGGCAGGATCCGAAGACCGGAAGGGTGCGAACGGTCACGGTCAACTACGACCGGCGTCACACGACGGTGCTCGATCCCGCCGTCGAGAGCGACTTCGCGTACCTCGAGTCGGTGGCGGACGGCGAAGTGCAGCTGCTCGGGACCACGCTCGATGATCGCCTCTGGATCGTCGGGTACATGATGGATGCCGGTCCCTATCGCTACTACCTCTACGATCGGGACGCCCGGAAGGCGACGCTGCTCTTCACGAACCGGAGCGCGCTCGAGACGTACACGCTCGCGAGGATGCACACGCCGATCGTGAAGACGCGGGACGGGCTGGAGATGGTCTGTTACCTCAGCCTCCCGCCGTCGAGTGATCCGGACGGAGACGGCGTGCCGTCCGAACCGCTGCCGATGATCCTCCAACCTCACGGTGGCCCCTGGTACCGCGACGTTTGGGGATACAACCCGTATCACCAGTGGGCCGCGAACCGCGGCTACGCGATCCTCAACGTCGAGTTCCGCGGGTCGACCGGATTCGGGAAGGACTTCATCAACGCGTCGAACGGAGAGTGGGGCGCGAAGATGCACGACGACCTCCTCGATGCGGTGGGCTGGGCCGTGGCGCAGGGCATCGCAGAGCGGGACAAGGTCGCGATCATGGGCGGGAGCTACGGCGGCTACGCCTGTCTCTGGGGAATGACGCGGACGCCGGACGTGTTCGCGTGCGGCATCGACATCTTCGGTGTGTCGAGCCTCGTGACGATGCTGGAGAGCTTCCCCGCCTATTGGGGGCCGGCGATGGAGATCATGTACAAGCGGATCGGGGATCCCCGCACGGAAGAAGGGCGCGCGTTCCTCGAGAGCCGTTCCCCGCTCACGTACGTGGACGGGATCCAGAAGCCGCTCCTCATCGCGCACGGCGCGAACGACGTCCGCGTGACGCTGAAGGAATCCGACCAGCTCGTCGAAGCGATGCGGGCGCGGAACATCCCGGTGACCTACTGCGTCTATCCGAACGAAGGCCACCTCACGTTCTTCCATCCCGAGAACAACATCTCGTTCTACGCGATCGCGGAGCAGTTCCTCGCCCAGCACCTGGGTGGAGTTGCCGAGCCGATCGGCGCTGCACTCCGCGGAGCGAGTCTCGAAGTACGCGAAGGGAAGGACGCCGTGCCGGGACTCCGGAAGGCGTTGTCCGAACTCGGCAGCTGAGCGGCTGAACATTTGCTTGGCTACCCGCCCGACGGATTGCGGGGCTGACCGGCGGATGACCTATGTGACTGGGCCGCGGCGAGTCGCGCCGTGACCGAGTGATCGCCCGCGTCACCAGCTCCTTTGGCGGAGTTTCCAGCGTTCGAGGGCGGCCCTCGGGGGGATCCGGAGGTACCGGATTCTGGGGCTGCCCTCGACGCGATTCCTGCCGCCACGCCTACCCGGCTCGGTGTCCCGTCGCAGTTCCCGGGCGATTCCCACGCAGCTTGGCGCGCTTCCTGCACCTATCTACTCGCGTGACGGGTGATCGACACCCCGAAGCTGCGGGAAGGCAGGTGGGCGGCGCGGTCCGTCTCGAACATACCCCCTGGGGCACCGCGTCGCCCACCTGTAGGGCCTTCCGATCCACTCTCGTTCCCACCGCACGGAAGGACCCTGACCATGCACTCGGTGGTGCGGACGTTTGCGCTGCACGGCGTGGATGCGATTCCGGTGGAAGTCCAGGTCGTGGTCTCGTCCGGCTATCCACAGACGACGATCGTGGGGCTGCCCGATGCGTCGGTGCGGGAGAGCAAGGAACGGATCGCGGCCGCCTTTCGGCAGGCCGACATCTCGCTGCCGCCCAAGCGCACGACCGTGAACCTCGCGCCGGCCGAGGTGAAGAAGGAGGGGAGCGGCTTCGACCTGCCGATCGCGTTGGCCCTCCTCGCCGCGCACGGCCTGGTCGAGACGGAGCGGATCGACCGGCTTTCGGCGATCGGTGAGATCTCCCTCGACGGCCGGCTCCTCAGGGTCCGGGGCGCGCTCCCGTGTGCGCTCGCTGCCGCGGCGAGCGGTGGCACGCTGCTCCTTCCCATCGGCAATGTCTCCGAGGTCGAGGGAGTCGACGGCCTCGAGGCGGTCGGCTTGTCTTCGCTACGCGAGCTGGCCCTCTGGCTCGACGGGGGTGATGCGTCCAGTCCGGGGCCCGCGCGGAGCGTCGAAGGATCGACACCTCGCGGCGCCGGTGTCGATCTCTCGTCGATCGGGGGCCAGCTCGTAGCGAAGCGCGCACTGGAGATCGCCGCGGCCGGAGACCACAACCTCCTCTTCGTCGGGCCTCCGGGGACGGGGAAGACGCTCCTCGCTCAGGCGCTGCCGTCCATCCTTCCGCCACTGACCGAGGCCGAGTCGCTCGAGGTGACCATCGTCCACAGCGTGGCCGGACTCCTCCGCGAAGGGGCCGTTCGCGTCCGTACGCGGCCGTTTCGCGCGCCGCATCACACCGTGAGTGCGGCGGGGCTCGTGGGAGGTGGAGCGATCCCCCGCCCCGGCGAGGTCAGCCTCGCCCATCGGGGCGTGCTCTTCCTCGACGAGCTGCCGGAGTTCCGGAGCGGCGTGCTCGATCTTCTGCGGCAACCGCTCGAGGAAGGGGAGGTGCGGATCGTCCGGGCCGGACGGTCGGTTCGCTTTCCGTCGCGCGTGAGTCTGGTCGCCGCGATGAATCCCTGCCCGTGCGGCTTCCTCGGGAGCGAGAAACCGTGCCGCTGTACACCGTCGCAAGTCCAGCGCTACCGCGGACGGATCGGCGGACCGCTCCTCGACCGGATGGACCTCCACGTCGAAGTGCCGACGCTGCTAGCGAAAGAGCTACCGATCGTGTCGAACGATGGCCTACGCGGGGACGCGTCGAGCACGGTCGCGGAGCGCGTTCTGGAAGCGCGGCGTCTGCAGACGGACCGATACACTAGATTGGACGGGGTGTTCGCGAACGCGCACCTGGATCACGACGAAGTGCCGCGACAGTGTGTCGTCGATGGACGTGGACGCGCGCTTCTCGAACGGGCCGCGGATGCGTTCGGGTTCTCCGCGCGGGCGATCCACCGGTGCCTTCGGGTGTCGCGGACGATCGCGGATCTCGCCGGGGGTGGGACGATCGAGCCGGAGCATGTGCTGGAGGCGATCCAGTACCGGGTGCTGGATCGGAGCGTGCAGGTGGTGGCGTGACGGATTCCTCGACGCTGCCGGACAGCCGAAGCGCCACAGACCTCGCCGGGAGGAGATGAGAGGGGCACCGAGGTCGCCGGGCCGGCTAGGAGTCGGTGAGGTGCTAGGACTCCTCAGCCGCCATCTTCGCGTTGGGTCGCAGCCTCAACGCGAGCACCGTACCGATGAGGAGCGCCGGCCAGATTGCGGAGAACCGCAGGACCCACTCCATCGGAACCTCCGCGGAGAGCGGGCCGACCCAGAAGGAGCCCAGTCCCAATCCCGCGAGAAGGCAGGCCGAGAGGATGGCGCTGAGTTGGGGCAGGTGGTCGGGAGCTTCTTCCGAGGCCAGCCCCATGAGAATGGGAAAGACCGCCGAGCAGGCGAGACCGGCCAGCCCGTAGGCGACGATGGCAGACGATCCCCGTCCCGCGAGAGTGACGAGCGGGAACGCGACACCCATGCCGCAGAGGAGCGCGAGAACGAGCGGGATCGCCCCCGTCCGCCTGAGGATCAGCGTTCCACCCAACCTCCCAAAGGTCATGCAGAGCCAGAAGGCGGAGAGGGCGCGGGCGGCCTCCAGATCCGATGCGTCCCGGTGCTGGGTCAGAAAGAGGATGGCCCAGGCAGCGAGGGTCGACTCGGAAACGCCGTAGAGGAACGTGGTCATGCCGCGCGACCAGACCCGGGTCGGGATGTGGCGCCAATGACCGCCTCCTGTCCCGGTGTGTTGCAGTCCTTCGATCCGGCGACGACTCGAGATGGCGAGCAGCGCGAGCGTCGCGATGAGGAGGAGAATCGGTTCCGCCTGCCAGAATCCTCGCTCGTACCAATACGAGAAGAGCTGTGGGCCCCCTGCCGCCCCGATCCCAATGGCCGCATGGAGCTGTGCGAGCGCCCGGGCCCTCTGTCTGGGGAAGAGACGCATCGCCCCCGTGTTCAGCGCGATCCCCATGAGTCCGAGAGAGAGACCCAGGACGATCGCGGTCGCCACCAACGCCGGGTAGCAGAGAGCCTGTGGGATCCGCGCGAGAATGGCGAAGCCGAACAGGGCGGTCGCGTTGGCGGCGAGCCCCATCGTGAAGAGCGGCTGGAGCCCGAACGTGCGGAGCGCGGTCGTTCCGAGAAGGGAGGTCACGGCGCCCACCCCAACCATCGGAAGATAGAGCGACCCGTAGAGCGTCTCACTGATCCCGAACTGGGCGGTCAATACGCGGCTCAGAGCCGGAAGACTGACGAAGGTGGCTCCTTGCAGGAGGGCCGTCGTGTAGATGACGCCTACGGATAGAGCGCGGGTGTTCATATCCGGCGGATTCTAGCAGAGCCGATGGCGGGAGTTGCGGGGTGGGGAGGCGTTCCCCGATCTCGTGCCAATCACCTCTCCCGGACCATCCGCCTCTGCTATCCTACGCGTTTCGCGGAACCAGGCGTCAGCCATCTCCAACCAGAGGACCCTTGCGATGACCCTCCGGACATCCACCGAGATCCGTCAGCAGTTCCTGGACTTCTTCCGGGCGAAGGAGCACGAGATCGTGCCGAGTTCGTCCGTCGTCCCTCATGACGACCCGACGCTCCTCTTCACGAACGCCGGGATGAACCAGTTCAAGGACGTCTTCCTCGGAACGGGATCGAGGGCCTACGCACGAGCTGCCGACACGCAGAAGTGCATCCGGGCGGGTGGCAAGCACAACGACCTCGACGACGTGGGGAAGGACACCTACCACCACACGTTCTTCGAGATGCTCGGCAACTGGTCGTTCGGGGACTACTTCAAGAAGGAAGCGATCAGCTGGGCCTGGGAGCTCCTGACCGAGGTCTGGGGGCTGGAGAAGGACCGTCTCTACGCGACCTACTTCGAGGGCGATCCGAGCGAGGACCTCGCGCCGGACGAAGAGGCGCGTCAGCTCTGGGCGGAGATGGCGGGGATCGACCCGTCGCACATCGTCCCGGGGAACAAGAAGGACAACTTCTGGGAGATGGGAGACACGGGGCCGTGCGGGCCGTGCAGCGAGATCCACATCGATCTCACGCCGGACAAGTCGGGCGGACATCTCGTCAACCAGGGGGACCCGCGCGTCATCGAGATCTGGAACCTCGTCTTCATCCAGTTCAACCGGGGGAGCGACGGGAAGCTCAACCTGCTTCCGGCCAAGCACGTCGACACCGGGATGGGGTTCGAACGGGTCACCGCCGTGCTCCAGGGAAAGAAATCGAACTACGACTCGGACGTCTTCGCACCGCTCTTCGCCGCGATCCAGAAGCGGAGCGGCGCCGCGCCCTATGGCGGCCGGCTCCCGAAGGCCGGGGAGCGGGGTGGCGACCCCGAGACACTGGTCGACACGTCCTACCGGGTCATCGGCGACCACGTGCGTACCCTCACCTTCGCGCTCACCGATGGCGCCGTCATCAGCAACGAGGGACGTGGCTACGTGCTGCGCCGGATCCTGCGCCGGGCCGTGCGCTACGGCCGTCAGTACATGGGCATGACCGAGCCGTTCCTCGCGGACCTGGTCGACGCGCTCGTCGACCAGATGGACGGTGCGTTCCCCGAGCTCCGCACCGCGCGGCAGGGACGGAACGTCGAGCATGTGAAGGAAGTGCTGCGCGAGGAAGAGGAGTCGTTCGGCCGGACGCTCGATCGCGGGATCAAGCTGTTCCAGGAGGCTGCGAACGTCGCGGTGACCCATGCGTCGATGAAGGTGAGCGGCGAGGACGCGTTCCGGCTCCACGACACCTACGGCTTCCCGATCGACCTCACCGAACTCATGGCCGAGGAGCGCGGCCTCACCGTCGACATCGGCGAGTACGAGCGGCTGATGGAGGAGGCGCGGGAGCGCGCTCGTTCCGGCGGTACCGAGCGGACCGGTTTCGACCTCAACATCGTCGACCCGATGCCGTCGACGAACGACGCGCCCAAGTACGAAGGGAAGCCGATCGAGGCCAAGGTGCTCGGATTCGTCCAGGACGGACGGTTCCATGCGTCCGGCGCGATCCCGCGGAGAAGACGGTCGGTCTCGTGTTGGGACGGACGCCGTTCTACGGCGAGCAGGCGGTCAGGTCGGCAACTGCGGCTGGATCCGCCTCGCGGGCGCGGGCGACGCGAAGGCCGGGTTCCGCGTGCACGACACACAACGGTTCGGTGACACCGTGATCCACATCGGTGAGCTCGAGCCCGGATCGGCAGAGTTCCAGGTCGACGCGATCGTGGTCGCGGGTGTCGACGAGTCCGGTCGTGCGCAGATCATGCGCAACCACACCGCGACGCACCTCCTCAACTGGGCGCTCCGTGACGTCCTGGGAGACGAGGTCCATCAGAGGGGATCGCTTCTCGACACGGAGAAGACGCGGTTCGACTTCTCGCACAACAAGCCGATCTCCACCGACGAACTCGTCGCGATCGAAGCGGGAGTGCAGAAGGGGATCGCAGCCGCGCTGCCCGTCTACGCCAAGGAAGTACCGCAGGAAGAAGCGCGGGAGATCCGTACGCTGCGCGCGGTCTTCGGCGAGAAGTATCCGGACGTCGTCCGGGTCGTCTCCGTGGGCGCGCCGATCGAAGATCTGCTCTCGTCCCCCGGGGAAGAGAAGTGGATGTCCTACTCGGTCGAGTTCTGTGGCGGAACCCACCTCACGACGACGGCGGACGCGCGGAGTTTTGCGCTCCTCGCGGAAGAGGGCGTGGCCAAGGGCGTGCGTCGTGTCGTCGGCGTGACCGGTGATCTCGCCATCTCCGCGCACGACGCGGGGCGGAAGCTGGAGGCGGATCTAGTGGCGGCCAAGGCGCTGGAGGGCGATGCGCAGAAGGCAGCACTCCAGGAGGTCCAGTCGGGACTCCAGGAGACGGCGGTGCCTGCGTACGTGAAGCAGCGGATCCTCGCCGAGATGACGACGCTCCACAAGGAGCTCCGGAAGGCGGAGAAGGCGCAGGCCGCGGAGTCGGGCGGCGCCGTGATGGACGTTGCGCAGACCCTGCTCGAGTCCGCGTCCACCGTGTCGGGCATCGCGGTCGTCGTCGGGCAGGTGCCGGAGGCTCCGGTGGACGCGCTCCGTGGCGCGGTCGACTGGATCCGCGACAAGTCCGGTGGCGCCGCGGTGCTGCTGCTCTCCGCGGCCGAGGACAAGGTGACCCTGCTCGCCGCGATGAGTCCTGCCGCGATCGAGAAGGGCGTCAAGGCCGGCGACGTCATCAAGGAAGTGGCGCCGCTCGTCGGCGGTCGCGGTGGCGGACGGCCCGACATGGCGCAGGGCGGTGGTTCGGACGTCGCGGGGATTCCGGCCGCGATCGAGCGCGCCACGGTACTTCTGACGGAGCGGCTCGCGTAGTAGATGGGCTGAACGGCCGTGGCCGGTCCGTTCCAACGAGTCTCTGCGGGCCGGCACCTTCGGGTCCTGCGATTCCGCACTACGGGTCGTACCGCAGGATGCGTGTGATTCTGTCCGGGGCACGGAACACTTCGTGGGCCGGGGCCGTCTCCTCGATCCACGCCTTCATTTCTTCCGGTAGGTGGACGGCCGGGCCGCCGGCCACCTCCTCGGGGACGACGACGTAGACACGCCGTCTCTCGCCGCGCGCGCGCTCGATCCACTCGAGCAGCATCTCGCGCGAGTGGAGGATCGGGATCGCCAGATACCAATCGACGGCGACTCCGTTCGGGTCGCGCGCGTACACCGAGTAGAGATCGTTGATCCGCGCGTCCGACTCGATGCCGTAGGCGCGCAGCTCGACCGGGTCCTTGGCGAGGATCAGATCCCCGGGGGCCGTGTTCCTAGCCAGGAACGTCGCGGCTCCCCGGAAGTCGTATCGGAAGTGCGAGGTGAGGTCCGGGTCCGAGAGCTGCTCATGGCCGTACCCGTACCGGACGTGCGTCGACCGCCACGCTTCCGCGGGCGCGAACTGCCCCGAGACGAGGAGGCAGAGCGCGAGCGCGAGATAGGCGGTCCACGGTGCACGACTGACGGAGAGTCGACCTGCAATCCTCGACCACGCCGCGGCGTGCAGCACGACGAGGAGTGGCAGGAGGTAGAAAGTGTACCGGTGGATCACGTAGGGCGACTGGAAGAGCCCCATCCCGAGGAGGAGGCCCAGAATCACCGAGCCGAGGAAGAACATACCGTCGCCGTGCAGGCGCGCTCGCCCGAACGCGACGGCGGTGGACGCGAGCAGGGTGAGACCATGAACGCCCATGCACGGCGAGCAGCCGGTAGAACGGGCACCGGCATCGCAAAGAAGAGCCGGAGGAACTGGATCGGCGAGGCCGGCCCTTCCGCGATCGCTCGCCTGAGTAGGAACGACATCCCACCGATGACGGCCGCGATCAGAGGTCGCCAGAGCCCGGGGCCTCTGTACGGAGCGAGAACAGAGCGAGCAGATCGCGAGAACGAACTGGTTGAGCCAGAGCATGGCGACGGCCGCGACCCCGAAGCCGAACGTGACCGACTTCGCGACCCAGCCTCCGGGGAGGGACACCTGGCGCGTCCTGTGGACGACGAGTCCCGTCGCGACCAGGAGTCCGAGCGCCGAGACGCCCGCCGCGAGGAGACCCTCGCTTCCGCCGGTTCGTGCAAAGTCCAGGAGCAGCACACGCGCGTAGTTGAGATCGAGCGCGGGAAGGAAGGAGGCTGAGAGCGCCGCCTCCTTGCTGACCTCCACGATCAGTTCGAGCCCGGTCTTTCCCTCGATCTGGCGACTTCGTGGAAGAGGTCGATCCCCAGCCTCGCGACGAGGAGGAGCGAGAGTGCCCCGAGGGACGCGAGGACGCCCCGTCCCGTTCCGGTCCAGGCCGGAAGGACGGACGCCGCCGATCGTGATGTCGGTGCGGCCGATCGCGGCGTGGAAGCGACCGATCGCGTGAAGGCCTCGCCGGATCGTGGCGTGATACCGGCCGATCGCGGGTCAGCCGCCCACGATCCCGGCCTGGACGCGGCCGCCTCACTCCGGTTCGGCAGATGCGGAAGGAGAAACACCAACCCGAAGATCAGCCCCAACTGATGTACGGGAACCGCGAGCGCAGAGGCGACGGCCGCACCCCACCGGGCACGCCGACTTCCCTCGATCCAACCGCGATGGACGAGGAACACGCCGAGGACGACGAGGAGCGCGAGGAGCCGGTATTACGCGCGCCATCCGCGCGTAGTGGATATCCCATGGGGACGCCGCGAGGATGGCGGCGGCGAGTGAGCCTGGGAGGCGCGCGGCCCGCGAGGGTGCGGGCGTAGAGGTAGGTGACGACGATCGTGCCGAGGGAGAAGAGGACGCTCGGCAGACGCAGGGAAACGATTCGTGATCGCCGAGGAGTCCGGTCGTTCCGGCGACGATGTAGGAGTAGAGCGTTCCGCGCGTGTAGGCCTCGCCCGAGGGAAGGAGTGGCCACCCGGTGTTCCGGATCGACCGGGCGACCAGGGCGGTGAGGTCTTCGTCGATCCAGAGGCCGAGGCGTCCCAGCCCCCACACGCGGATCCCGAGAGCGCCGACCAGAATGACCGCGAGAAGCGCGGTGGCGGCGCGGGGAGACACTTCGAGGGTTCGGGAACCCCGGGTACCGGTCGACATTCCCACGTTAGACCCACTCCTGGGGGAGCTTCCCCTGGGGTCCAATCTGATCCAGGATACCCAGGATGTCGACCATGGAAGCCCCAGTGGCATGAAGATCCTGTTTCTGGCCCCCCAGCCGTTCTACCAGGAGCGCGGTACGCCGATCGCGGTCCGGCTCCTGCTGCGTGCGCTCTCCGAACGTGGGGATCAGGTTCATCTCCTAACGTTCCCTGAAGGCGAGGATGTTGCCCTTCCGGGGCTCACGATACACCGGATCGCTCCCTGGCCCGAGGTGACCGGTGTGCGTCCGGGCTTCTCCTGGAAGAAAGTCTACAGCGACCTGTTCCTCTCGATCGAAGCGTGGAACCTCGCGCGACGGATCCGTCCCGACGTGATCCATGCCACCGAGGAGAGCGTATTCCTCGCCCAGGCGCTCCGAAAGCTCCTGAGAGTCCCGTTCGTCTACGACATGGATTCGTCGATGTCGGATCAGATCGTCGACCGCTTTCCGGCCATCCACCAACTCCGGGTGTGGATGGAAAAGTGCGAGGGAAGCGCGGTCCGCGCCGCGCACGCTGTGGTCCCGATGTGCGATGCGTTGGCGCGAACGGCCGAGGGCTTTGGCGCCCGGCAGATTCTCGTCCTGAGGGACGTTTCGCTCCTCGGGACCGCCGAGGCCGTACCCGAGGGCGTGCTGCGCCTACGCGACGACCCGAAGCTCGCGGACGGGAAGATCGTCCTCTACGTGGGCAATCTCGAGCCATATCAGGGGATCGACCTGCTCCTCGCGGGGTTCGCGCGCGCGTGCGAGCAGGATCCGTCTGCCCGGCTCGTCATCGTGGGTGGGATTCGGGAGCACATCGAGGCGTACTCGAAGCAGGCCGAGGAGCTGGGCCTCGCCGAGGCGGTGGTTTTCACCGGCCCTCAGCCCGTGGGGCACCTGAGTGCGCTTCTCGCCCAGGCGGACCTCCTGGTGTCACCGCGCACGCAGGGCGAAAACACACCGATGAAAGTGTATACGTACCTCGATTCCGGTGTGGCCGTGCTCCTCACGGACCTGCCGACCCACACGCAGGTTGCGGGCGCCGAGCACGCTGGGCTCGCCGCACCGGAGCCGGGGCCGTTCGGAGACGAGATGGCGGCGCTCCTCGCCGACGAGCCTCGACGGCGGGCGCTTGCGTCCGCGGCCCGGGAGCTCATCCAGCGCGAACACAGCTACGAGAGCTTCCGGCGCAGGGTGCACGAACTCTACGGCGGGATCGAAGCCGAGCTGAACGCGCGCCGGGACTAGCGCCCGTCCCCCCGGCCCCTGCAACCCAGCGACGCGGTGGGACGAACTCGCCACTCGAACGGAGCCGTTGCCGGCCCCGTCGGGACTAGCGCGACTGGCCGATGTTCGCAGCCGAGGTGAGGATCCGCTTCCGCGTCTTCGCGTTCCTGCCTTCGGCGAGGAAGCTGCCGATCGCGAGGTAGTCGAGATCGCCGTCCAGGAATCCGTTGAGCGCGTCGTCCGGGCTGCACACGATCGGTTCGTCATGCACGTTGAAGCTCGTGTTGACGATCGTCGGGAGTCCCGTCAGAGCCTCGAACTCCTCGAGGATCTTGTAGTAGCCGGGGTTGTCCTTCTTCCTGATCACCTGGGGACGGGCCGTGCCGTCGACGTGGACGACGCCGGGGCAGAGCTGACGCATCTCTTCGGTGCAGTCGAACGTGATCGTCATGAACCGCGCGGTCTCTCTCGCGCCGTCCATGCCGAGGAAGCAGCGATCGGCGATCTCCTCCCGCACGACGGGAGCGAACGGCATGAACTCGGTCCGCTTGAGATGCTGGTTCAGCCAGTCGTTCGCGGAGGGGTCGTTCGGCTGATAGAGAACGGAGCGGTTTCCGAGCGCCCGGGGCCCGTACTCCATCCGTCCATCGAACCTGGCCACGACATGACCTTGGGCGAGGAGTTCCGCGATCCGGAGTTCGAGCTGATCTTCGCGGCGATAGGAGACCCCACGCGACTTGAGTGTCGCTTCGATCTCCGTGTCCGAGAATCCGGGGCCCAGGTAGACATCGTCGACGACGGGCGGACAATGCCGCGCGGGTACGACTTCCGGAGTGAGTGCGGCGCCGAAGGAGAGTCCTTCGTCACCCATTCCCGGATGGACGAACAGCTCCTCGACGCAGTCCAGCTCGTGGATCTTCTGGTTGAGGCGGACGTTCGCGAACACGCCGCCGGCGACCGCAACGCGCGAAACGCCGGACTTCTTCACCCAGTGCTCGCAGTAGGCGACGACGACGTCCTCCAGCGTCCGCTGGATGCTCGAAGCGAGGTCCTTCTTCTCGAAAGACTCTGGAAGCGCGGCTTCGAGCTTCTTCACCGCGGACCAGTAGTACGCGTTCCCGCGGTTCCGGATCTGCTTCCCATCGAACGCGATCATGCGCGAGAGCTGCTCCTGGAACTTCGGTTCACCGAACGCGGCGAGCCCGGTGATCTTCCCCTCGTGCTTGTGCGCGGTGAACCCGCAGATCCGGGTGACGTACGCGTAGTAGTTCCCGATCGAGTGGTAGCTGCCGAGCTGGTTCAGCGACTCGAAGACGCCGTTCCGCACGCGGTAGACGCGCGAGCAGAGGCCGTCCCCGCCGCCGTCCAGGGTGATGACCGTGCAGTCCGGGAACCCGGCGGTGTAGTAGGCCGAGGTCGCGTGGCAGAAGTGGTGGTCGATGTGCTCGATTGGAGCGCTGATTCCGAAGTCGCTCTGGAGGAGGTCGGCGAGTTGGGCCGGCCGCTTCTCCGTCAGCTTCCGCTTGAGCTTGTAGTAGGCGGCCTGCGCGAGATCGTTGTTGCCGACCACGGCCGAGACCTGGGAGGAGATCGTGGCCATGATCTCCTTCTTCCGGTTCGGATGGTCGACGAGCCAGCCTTCCCAGTACGAGGACTTCGGCTTGAAGTAGTTGTGCCGGTCCGACACCTGGACCTTGTCGAGCTCCTCGAAGTCGAGCCCGGCCACTTCCATCACCCGCTCGATCGCGCGGCGGGGAAAGCCGGTGGAGAGCTTCTGACGGTCCAACCGCTCCTCGTTGATGGAGGCGAGGACGTGACCATCGACGCTGACGGACGCTCCGCCGCAAACGCTGCTGTCCGAGATCCCGAGGACCTTCATGCTTGGCTTCGATTCTCCCATATGTTCGCTCCGCTCGCTCCGAGGATGGCCACGGAACCGAGAGCGGGTTCCAACCCGACGGAGACCGGTACTCATGGAGTTTCGGCCCACCGTCCGCGGATGTTGAGTTGAGCGGTCAGAGGAGCCCTTGGCTCCGGTACCAAGCCACCGTCCGGTCCATGCCTTCTTCCAGGGAAACCCGGGGATCGTACCCGAGAACCCCACGAGCCTTGTCGATGGAAAACGCCCGGTTGTTGCGGAAGAAACGAACACGTCGCGGATGGAGCGGTGGCTCGATTCTCAGCGGCACGCAGAGCTTCTCACAGGCGACCGATGCCGCGAAGACGGGAGAGTACGGGAATCGCAGCCAGGGTGCAGGAGCGCCCACGGCTCTCGCGGCGGTGACGAGGTAGTCCCAGAGCGGGAGGTACCCCGGACCCCCCAGGATGAACGCCTCACCGCCGATTCCCGGCTGGGTCGCGACGAGACGGAATCCTTCGATCAGGTCGTCGATGTAGACCGCGTGGAAGTTCTC
>JAWKQE010000034.1:0-65858 GCA_041390305.1 Candidatus Eiseniibacteriota bacterium | reverse complement strand
CCAGATCATCCCCGCCCGCATGCTCAACGAGTTCGTGTACTGCCCGCGTCTGTACTACTACGAACATGTGATCGGCGAATTCGAGGACAATGCAGACACGGTGGAGGGCCGGTACCGCCACCGTCGGGTCGATCAGGAGACGGGAACTCCTCCGTCGCCCGAAGCACTTGCTATCCCCGAAGCAGACGAGGCCGTTCAGAAGACGTTGGTCTCGACTTCCGTCTGGCTCGAAGCTCCAGTACTCGGTGCGGCCTGCAAGATCGATCGGCTGGAGATCCGGGACGGGCTCGCCGTTCCCGTCGACTACAAACGCGGGAAGAAGCCCGACGTGCCCGGTGGTGCCTGGGAGCCGGAGCAGGTGCAGGTCGTGCTCCAAGGCCTGGTACTCCGTGAGAACGGCTACAAGTGCGAGCACGCCGAGATGTGGTATGCGGAGTCGCGCGAACGTGTTCGCATCCCGCTCACGGAGGAGTTGGTAGAGCGCGCAAAGAGGCATCTCGCTGAGGCAAGAGCTGCGTACCAGAGTGAAGAGATCCCGCCGCCTCTCGAAGACTCGCCGAAGTGTCCCCGATGCTCTCTGGTGGGGATCTGCCTGCCCGACGAGACCCGATTCCTCAAGGCGTTCCGGGTCTCGGATGCCGCGCTCAGCAAGAGGCCTCGACGACTCGTTCCGGAGAGGCCGGACGCGGGGCCTCTCTACGTACAGCAGCAGGGAATGTCGCTCGGCAAGAGCGGTGACGTGATCGAGGCAAAGGAGAAGGGGAAGGTCGTCTCGCGAACCCGGCTCCTCGACGTGTCCCAGGTAGCGGTGTACGGCAACGTGAGCGTCTCGACGCCATTGGTGCGAGAGCTCTGCGATCGTGGCATCTCCATCTCCTACCTGACATACGGCGGCTGGTTCGTCGGGATGGCGAGAGGAGGGGAACACAAGAACGTCGGGCTGCGGATCCGGCAGCACCGGTGGGCCGAGGACAAGGCACGCTCGCTCGAACTCGCGAGGGAGTTCGTCCGCGGCAAGATCCTCAACTGCCGGACGATGCTGCGTCGGAACCACTCAGCGGCGCCAGACGCCGTTCTGCTCGAACTCAAGCGCCTGCGGCCAGTACATCACGATCGAAGGATCTGGGATCTCTCCCTCGGCACCGAGGTGCGGCGGCCAAGGTCTACTTCCGAGTCTCCCCGGCATGCTCAAGTCCGGACCTCCCTGGAGTTCGACTTCCAGGGCAGGAATCGCCGACCACCCCGCGATCCGATCAACGCTCCTCTCGTTCGCATACTCGCTGCTCACGCGTGAACTGACGGGTGATCGCGGCGGCGGTAGGCTTCGATCCCTATCGCGGCTTCTTCCATCAGTCCAAGTATGGAAAGCCGCTCTGGCGCTGGACCTGATGGAGGAGTTCCGCTCCCTTCCTACATCGCGGATTCCGTCGTGCTGCCCAGGTGGTCAACAACGGCGAGATCCAGGCCAACGACTTCGTCTACCGGGCCGGGGCGTGTGCGCTCCCTGCCGAACGCCCGCCGCAAGTTCATCGAGGCCTACGAGCGCAGGATGACCACGTCCGTGACGCATCCCGTTTTCGACTACTCCGCCAGCTACCGCCGATCCTCGAGATCCAGGCCCGACCTCACTCGGGCGGCTGCTCCAGGGCGAGATCGAACGGTACCCTGCGTTTCGCACGCGGTGATCCGATGGGTGGCGAATGCGCAACTTGTTCCTCGTGACCTACGATGTCTGCGACGCCCGTCGGCTCCGCAAGGTCTACAAGAAGATGCACGGCTTCGAAAGCCGGCCCAGTACTGGTCTTCCTCTGCCCGTTGAGCCGAGCAGAGAAGTTCCGCTGCTCGATCAGATCGGAGACCTCATCAAGCACGACGAGGACCGGGTGATGATCGTCGACCTCGGCCCTGAGGCCGGTCGGGGATCTGAAGCCGTGGAGTTCCTGGAACCCGCTGGGAACTCCCGTCCGACGATCCACAGGTGCTGCGATCGGCGCGCGCCCCGACGCCAAGGTCTTGACACCGTCTGCGAGCGGTTCGGTGACGTGGGGTTCGCCGGGGACCAATGCAGCGATAGGAGGTTGTATTGGAACAGCTTGACCCCATCGGCATCCAGACCGAGTCTCGAATTCGCCTTGCAGCGGGTAGCTCGCAAGTGGCGCTAAGTCCCTGGCGCCGAGCAGGTTGGGATCTCAGTGCCCCGCGTCCGGAGGACGCGGCTCCCATTGAAGCGGGCATCTTCACCCGACGACGTGCGGCGCTGCGGGATGTCTCCGCGTCCGAGAGGAGACGCGGTTCCATTGAAGCACGACTCCCGTGTTCCCGGCAAGGTCGAACGTTCTGTTCCGCGTCCGAGAGGACGCGCTCCATTGAAGTAGGTCTCGCGATCCGCAGCAGACCGGACAGGGCACCATCTTGTCTCCGCGTCCGGGAGAGGACGCGGCTCCATTGAAGCGGCGCTCCACATCTGCGCAAGCGACTTTGATCACGGTCTCCGCGTCCGAGAGGACGCGGCTCCATTGAAGCGCGCGGACTACGAGCGCACGCTGGGCGACGGGGAGCCCGGCTCGCGTCCGAGGAGGACGCGGCTCCATTGAAGCTGCAAGTCTGGAGTGGCGCTCGCCATCGAGTGGATGTCTCCGCGTCCGAGAGACGTTCCGACGAAGCGGTGTACAGCGTGACGGTACCGTCAGGATGAGGTGTCTCCGCGTCCG
Organism: Candidatus Eiseniibacteriota bacterium; assembly: GCA_041390305.1. Taxonomy (GTDB): domain Bacteria; phylum Eisenbacteria; class RBG-16-71-46; order CAIMUX01; family CAIMUX01; genus JACKCR01. Next base: position 63,147 of record JAWKQE010000034.1, on the reverse strand, counting down.
AGAGGACGCGGCTCCATTGAAGCGTCCATGCGTGAGCGGCGCGACGATCCTCAAGGCTCCCGCGTCCGAGAGGACGCGGCTCCATTGAAGCGTCGAAGACCCGGAGGGCGAGCTCTTCGAGAGTATTCCGCGTCCGAGAGGACGCGGCTCCATTGAAGCGGCTGACCGTGAACGTTCGCGCCCGGCAGTGTCCGTTCCGCGTCCGAGAGGACGCGGCTCCATTGAAGTATTCGCTGCACTCGGCGCAGATGACGACGCCGGCACCCACCTCCGCGTCCGAGAGGACGCGGCTCCATTGAAGCTGCCTGGGTCCCTTGTTGCCTGCTCGGGTGCTTCACCGGCCCCGCGTCCGAGAGGACGCGGCCTCACTGAAGCACGATGCCATCGATGCCGGTGGCGCCGCGGCCACAGCGTCTCGCGTCCGAGAGGACGCGGCCCTACTGAAGCGGCCGAGGCCTTCGGCTCGACCGAGTCGCGCCACTCGGTCTCCGCGTCCGAGAGGACGCGGCTCCATTGAAGCTGCTCGAGCAGCTCGATCCCCACCGCCGGAAGGCCAGTTCCGCGTCCGAGAGGACGCGGCTCCATTGCGCTTTATAGCGGATCAACGTACGGGTGGACGGCCGGACGTCTCGCGTCCGAGAGGACGCGGCTCCATTGAAGCAAGCTCGGGTCCCGATCATCATTCACGCACCGTGGGCGTCTCCGCGTCCGAGAGGACGCGGCTCCATTGAAGCTGAGTCCAGGATCCTCGGCGCATGCTGTGATCCTTTCACGCCCCGCGTCCGGAGAGGACGCGGCTCCATTGAAGCGTCGACCAGGCCACGGGGATGATGTGGCGGCTCGAGGTCTCCGCGTCCGAGAGGACGCGGCTCCATTGAAGCTTGGTCCCGTCGTCCTTCGCGATCCACCACGCATACCGTCTCCGCGCGTCCGAGAGGACGCGGCTCCATTGAAGCGTCATCGTAGATGCGCCAGCAGACCTGATGGAGAGCCGGTCTCCGCGTCCGAGAGGACGCGGCTCCATTGAAGCACCGAGACCGACCGGCCCGCGTAGGCCTGCGCCGACGTCTCCGCGTCCGAGAGGACGCGGCTCCATTGAAGCAGTAGGTAGTCAGGGTCCCGGAGGCGCTCGTAGCGGTGCCCTCGGCGTCCGAGAGGACGCGGCTCCATTGAAGCACGCGTGATGAGCGGGGGCTCGTTGTTCAGCATGAGGGCGAGTCTCCGCGTCCGAGAGGACGCGGCTCCATTGAAGCCATCTCTTCCTTCGTCTCCTCTACAAGCGTAGGGATAGGTCTCCGCGTCCGAGAGGACGCGGCTCCATTGAAGTGGAATCGAACCCCCGCCCGGTTGCTGGTCAAACGACAGGTCTCCGCGTCCGAGAGGACGCGGCTCCATTGAAGCAAACTTCACATTCATCTACAACGGCCCCGCCTTTACTACGTGTCTCCGCGTCCGGAGAGGACGCGGCTCCATTGAAGCCGACATTCGCAGACCGATACGTTTCAGCGTTTTGTCTCCGCGTCCGAGAGGACGCGGCTCCATTGAAGCTCGGCTTGTGTCGATCGGCCGTTGCCGAATCGGCGTTGTCTCCGCGTCCGAGAGGACGCGGCTCCATTGAAGGGCGAAGAACGTGAAACGCAGTTCCGCCGATCCTGTTCGTCTCCGCGTCCGAGAGGACGCGGCTCCATTGAAGCGTACGGCGCGACGTTCTCGATCACGACGAATGCGAACGGTCTCCGCGTCCGAGAGGACGCGGCTCCATTGAAGCGGAAGACGATCAGCAAAATGATTCGCGCCCCACAGCGTCTCCGCGTCCGAGAGGACGCGGCTCCATTGAAGCCGAATGACTGGAAGGAAATCGAGGAAGCCAAGATCAAGGTCTCCGCGTCCTCGGAGAGTGACGCGGCTCCATTGAAGCGCCTACCTCATCCAGGGAAACTCGTTCTACCAGAGCGCGTCTCCGCGTCCGAGAGGACGCGGCTCCATTGAAGCCCTAGCTGCCGCATCGTGCGGACGCGGTTCGGGTCGGTCTCCGCGTCCGAGAGGACGCGGCTCCATTGAAGCCGGGAGATTTCTCCTCCTTCGTCACAATCTTCGGCATCGTCTCCGCGTCCGAGAGGACGCGCGGCTCCATTGAAGCCGATAGGTGCCCATGGGTTACTTCCCGAGGTTTTTCGTCTCCGCGTCCGAGAGGACGCGGCCCTCCATTGAAGCGTCGTGTCGTCGTTCATGGTGCCACGTCCTTTCGGGTCGTTCTGCGTCTGAGAGGACGCGGCTCCATTGAAGCCGCATCGACTGAACGGTGGCGCTTCAGGGTGTGGTTCCGCGCGTCCGAGAGGACGCGCTCCATTGAAGCGCGTCCCTACCGATACGGCAACATCAAGAAAACCGAGAGGGGTCTCCGCGTCCGAGAGGACGCGGCTCCATTGAAGCCATGATTCCCGCCGAACATCGCGACGACGCCCGGCCGTCTCCGCGTCCGAGAGACGCGGCTCCATTGAAGCGGGCACTCCCCGCCTGCGACATCCGGTGGCGCGTGGTCTCCGCGTCCGAGAGGACGTGGCTCCATTGAAGCCACGACGACTTCGAGGGACCTCTTTGGATGCGTTCCGGTCTCCGCGTCCGAGAGGACGCGGCTCCATTGAAGCCGGAACGAGGCGAAGCCCACGGCACCGGGGACGGTCTCCGCGTCCGAGAGGACGCGGCTCCATTGAAGCTGACTGCCACTCTCCTTCAGCGCTGCGCCGACGACTCCCGGTCTCCGCGTCCGAGAGGACGCGGCTCCATTGAAGCGATTCCGGAAGAAGATCGTCCCAGGGACCGGGTCGATGTCTCCGCGTCCGAGAGGACGCGGCTCCATTGAAGCACGCAGATCGAGGAAGGTCTCGAAGAACACGGGCGTGTCTCCGCGTCCGAGAGGACGCGGCTCCATTGAAGCACCTCGTTACCCTCGCACCCCTAGCGGACATCCTGGAGTCTCCGCGTCCGAGAGACGCGGCTCCATTGAAGCAGCACTGCTCCGTGCGCTTCGATCTCGTCGTAGACGGTCTCGCGTCCGAGAGGACGCGGCTCCATTGAAGCGCTCTGCCGCCCCGGACATCTTCGTCCACTCCGGCACGGTCTCCGCGTCCGAGAGGACGCGGCTCCATTGAAGCCTAACTCCTGAGTGCAAGGCCTGGCGCATCTCTCCAGGCGTCTCCGCGTCCGAGAGGACGCGGCTCCATTGAAGCACGATGCGATTCGGCGCAACGCGAACAATGCCGTTCGGTCTCCGCGTCCGAGAGGACGCGGCTCCATTGAAGCTCGTACGAGAGCGACGTCGCTTCGAGCACGCCGATAGCAGTGGTCTCCGCGTCCGAGAGGACGCGGCTCCATTGAAGCCTGTGCATCGGCCGGTGGCCCCCGAAAGCCTGCGACGTCTCCGCGTCCGGAGAGGACGCGGCTCCATTGAAGCGCCGAGGTCCGCGGACGATCGTGACCTTGATCTCGTGCGAGTCTCCGCGTCCGAGAGACGCGGCTCCATTGAAGCTTCGAGGAACGAAGGATCCGTTCTCCAGGATCGTCTCCGCGCGTCCGAGGACGCGGCTCCATTGAAGCCTGGGAGACTCGTGGGTGAGGGCTGCGGCCACTGCCGTCTCCGCGTCCGAGAGGACGCGGCTCCATTGAAGCACGTTCCACGAATGGCGATCCCAGACCGATCACGGTTCCGCGTCCGAGAGGTGCGGCTCCATTGCTTACCGAAGAGGTTCATCCCTGCACTCGAGCGAGCAGCCGTGTCTCCGCGTCCGAGAGGACGCGGCTCCATTGAAGCATCCAGAGCGCCATTGCCGCGCCGACGCCGTCGCGTGGTCTCCGCGTCCGGAGAGACGCGGCTCCATTGAAGCGAGGGCGAGGAGACCCGCGAGTAGCCCTGGTGGCTTTCACAGCGCGTCTCCGCGCCTGGGAGAGGACGCGGCTCCATTGAAGCCGAGCCTCCGCAACATCACGAACGAGTACTCCGCACCAGTCTCCGCGTCCGAGAGGACGCGGCTCCATTGAAGCCCCAGGATTGCCAGGCGGACGCTGGCATTCACGCCCTGGCGGTCTCCGCGTCCGAGAGGACGCGGGCTCCATTGAAGCTCGAAGTACTGAGGATCGGTCGAGTTCACGACATGGTGCGGCGTCTCCGCGTCCGAGAGGACGCGGCTCCATTGAAGCAACCTGACACGCTGTCGGTGCCCGTATCGATCTCGAGTCTCCGCGTCCGAGAGGACGCGGCTCCATTGAAGCGCGGGACGAGCCACCGGAGCGGCCGAGGAGTGGCAGGTGTCTCCGCGTCTGAGAAGACGCGGCTCCATTGAAGCACGTGTGCGCCAACGACCACCCGACCTCGAACGCCGTCTCCGCGTCTGGAGAAGATGTGCGGCTCCATTGAAGCCAGTCCGGCGCCAGCCACCCGATAGCGCCGCCTTGGGTCTCCGCGTCCGGAGAGGACGCGGCTCCATTGAAGGCCAGGTGAAGGTCCCGCGGGTTCGGACGTTCCGGGAGAAGCCTGCGCGGCTCCCGGTGGATCAAGACCGAAGGTGATCGTCGAGCCGGGGGCTCCTAGGGCATCACCACCCCGCCTCCTCCAGCGGCAACAGCCGCGAGTCCTCCAGCGCCGCCGTCCGGTGACCCATCCCCGCGAGATACTCCGCATTCGACGCGAACGCCAGGAACGACGCTACGCTGTCCTGCTGCACGAGGAGTGCCGCGTCCCAACGCTCGCCCTCGGGCCCGATGAGGAACCGGCCTCCCCGTCCGAAGAAGAGCACTCTTCCTCCGGAACTCTCGAGGAAGGGCTTCGTGTGTTCCATGTAGAGCCGATAGGCGGCCTCGCCGCTGATCGGCGTGCTCGGCGCGAGCTCGGGGGAGGCGGAGTAGTCGGCGACTTCCCGATAGCGGAGCAGGTTCAGCATCACGACGGAGCCGCTGATTCCTCGGAGGAAGAACTCGCGGCCGGACTCCTGCGTCGGCTCGAGGTAGACGTCCTTTGCCGGCGGTTGTTCATCGCTCATCGCTTCCTCCTGATCGTGGTGCCGCTCGGTTCGAGGGGCCACGGTCGATTGAAGGCCCGATAGGGGATCGACGTCAATCGTCGTCCAGGCCGTTCGGTTGTGGCTGGAATGGGCGGCGAAGGGGAGTGCCGCAGGGAGTTGGGGGGGGAGGGGAGCCGGACCCTCTTCGGTCCTGACCCGGCACCTCCCCATTGTCTCAGAGGTCGATCGCTGGCCGCCGTCCGTCGAGGACGGATTGGATGCTCTGGACCCAGAGCATCAGCGCGGACACGTCTCGTATCCCGTAGCGGATGACCTCGACTTGGGTCGAGGTGCCATCCGAGATGATGATCTGGACACCCGCACGCAGGCGGTCGAGGTCGTGGTCCGTCATCGCGTCGAGAAGCACCTCGTGTTCTGGTCCGCATCGTTCACGCATTTGGGACCTCCTGTTCTACATCTGCACGGTGAGGTCGTTCACCACGATGATCGCCCCACCTTCATAGGCATTGGCACTCGCGGCGTTCCACTCACGCCAACTCTCGACCGTGCCGGTGAGTGTGGCGATTCCGTTCTCCACCTCGATGTCGACGTCGTCTGCATCGACGAACGGACTCCACCAGATCTCGCTCTCGATGTTGGCGCGGATCGCCTCGTCCTGTGTGATCGGCGGATCGACCTGCGGGTCATACCATCCGAAGTCATGGACGTTCCATGTATCGACGTACGGATCGTAGGAGAGGAGGGAGGAGCGGCTCACCACGAGGTTGTTGACCACCGACGTCACTCCTTCCACCCGGCTCGTGACCTCGTCCGCCTCGCCCTTGCCGAAGTACGATTCGACGAGACCGGAGAGGAACGCCGTGCCGTCACGAACCCCGACATCGATTTCCGCGGCATCCAGGTAGGGGTTCCGGGAGAGAGCAGCTCGGATCTGAATGGCCACGTCTTCGTCCAGGTACGGCTTCGATGGCTCGACCACGATGTCATTCTCGACCGAGAGTACGCCGACGGTGTTCTCGGCATCGTGACCCGCCGCGCGTCGTGCCTTGACGTTGTTCACCTTGCCGGTGAGAGTGACCTCACCTGATTGCACTTCGGTTTCCACACCGAACGAGAAGACGCGAGGATCGTGGCGGAGAGCCGCTTCGACGGCTGCAGCGATCTCAGCGTCGGATCTGTAGACGTACTTCTCCGCGCGCATGTCCTCGTCCCGGGCCCAATGCGCGACCTCGAGGTCGTCCTCGACTTCGTGGACTCCCGACGTCCAGGCATCTCTCCGCGCGCGACGTCTCTCTGCCGCGCTTCCTACGGTGCCGGCGAGGTGAACGTCTCCGTCCTCGACGCGGACCTCGACGAGTCCATCGTCAACGAGCGGGTCCCAGCGCAGAGCCGCTACGATCTCCTCGCGGATCTCGGAGTCGGACCGGGGGGCCCCGTAGGCAACGGCAATGTGGTTCTCCACGTTCCGAACGCCTTTGACTCCACGGGCGACCCGGTCGACCAGTCGTTTCTCCAGGGGAGAATCCACTGTTCCCGACAGACTCACCGAGCCGTTCCATGACTCCACGAAGGCCTTGTAGGACGCGGTCGCCGGGTCCGCGGCGAGCGCAGCCTCGACATCCCGGGCCAGATCCTCATCGGTCTTCAGTACGGCCGGCTCGACCTCGACCCGGTTCACGACCGACCGGACTCCTTTCACCGTCTCGGCCAGCAGTTCGGCGCGATCTCGTGATAGGAGATTGTCGGTTCTACCGCTCAACTCCACCACTCCCGCGCGAATCCGGACGTCGATCCCGTCGCCGATGACTCCCGAATCGAACGCGAACTCCCGCTCGATCGCCTGTCCGATCTGCTCGTCCGTCATCCTCGGATCGGGTACCTCACTCGACGACACGACGCCCGGCGTGAGGAGTGCGAGCGACGCGAGGGACGTGAGCAGTTGCCGCGTGTGTTTCCGTGTACGCATCGGTCCTCCTTTCGTTTCGTGTTCCATGTGGAGGACGGCAATGGCGATGCCAGTTCGGGACCCGGCCGGGAGACGCTGCTCCTCCGTTCGGGACTTCTGGATCTCTCCGTCGGTCGGTCTTTCAAGTCCCCTGGACCCAGTGGCTTGTCAGGACCGTCGCGTACCGGCGCGATTTGGGCGGCGGAAGGCGATGCGTCACGGAAGCCCGGCGGGAGCCAGACGAGGCGCGCAGGTTGTAGATCCCACACACGCTGTGTAGGAGTTACGCGCGGCCACCCTCCTCCGCGCGTTCCGCACATTTCGTCGACTGGGTGTCGTCTGGTGAGTGTTGTCGGTGGCATGTCGTCTGCGAAGTGCCGTCTGCAGAGTGCCGTCCGCAGCGTGCCGTCCGTAGAGTGCCGTCCGTACGTTGATGTTGCGTCGGCCGTACTCGGGCGGTTGCGTGGCAGCCACGTTCCCTGCTCGCGTCGGCCGTCTGGGGAGGGGGCCGACCTGGAACGCGAATTGCTTCGAACTCGACGTGAACGGAAAGGAGGAACACGATGCTGACACGATTCGATGAACTCGAGGGAACCGCGATCGAAGCCAAAGATGGAGACGTCGGCAAAGTCGGTGACCTCTACTTCGACGATCGAGATTGGAAGGTCAGGTACCTGATTGCAGACACGGGCGGCTGGTTCTCGAGCCGCAAGGTGCTCCTCTCCCCGGCCTCGGTCGGTCGGTTCGACCGCGACGAAGGCGTGATCCACATGGATCTGACGAAGAAGCAGATCGAGTCGAGCCCTCCCATCGGTACGAATGAGCCCGTATCCCGGAAGATGGAGGCGCAGCTCGTCGAGCACTATGACTGGCCCACCTACTGGACCGTCCTCTCCCCATCGATGGGAGACCCGATCGTCAGGCCAGTGGTACCCCGGCCCGGCGCTGATCCACAGCTCGACAGGGAAGACACCGACCATGGGGCGCCGACGTCCTCCGACGACCGGGGTCTGCGGAGTGCAGAGGAAGTCAAAGGGTACGACATACGGACGATGGACGGCTCGATCGGACACGTCGACGGGTTCATCTACGACCCCGAAAGTTGGGACATCCGGTACCTCGTCGTCGACACCCGACGGATCCTGCCGGGGAAGAAGGTCCTCATACCGCAGACGATGATCACGGACGTGAGTTGGGAGGCGCGAGAAGTCACCCTGGCCACGACCGAAGAGCACGTACAGACTGCGCCCGCGTACGAAGAGTCTGCCGGGATCGGTCTACGCGACGAAACCAAGGTTGCCACCCACTTTGGCCGTAGTGCCGGGAATCTGCGGGCGGGATAGTCGCGGACGGTGCCGTGGACCTGTACGGGAGATGTCTATCTCTCCGCAGTCTAGGTAGTTCGCCGAGGCGGGTGACTGGAATCCCTCAAGAAGCGAGGGCAGACCGCCGACAGCTCCCCAAGGCCCCGCATCGCTCGGGACGGAGCACCCCCCAAAGGGAAGGCAGTCGGGCTACGGAACCGTAGACCCGGGTCGCGAGCGGTCCGCCGACGGTGAGGGAAATGGCCCGATTCCAGATCTACGGTGACGTGCTGCGTGGGGGCGTTGGCCGGAGAGTGTTCCTGCTCTTCGTCGGCTGTTCGCTCTTCCCCGTGCTGTTCTTTGCCGTGTTCGCACTCATCCGGGTCGGCCAGGAACTCGAGGACCAGGCCGACCGCCAGATGGCGAAGTCCGCCGGTGCGGCGGCGCTGGCTCTGCGGGAGCGCCTGGGTTTCGCCCGCGATGGGTTGATCGACGTGGGCCGGGTCGTCGCCGGAACATCCGCGCCGGACGGACTGTCCTGTCCGTTGCTCGGTCCCGTCCGGTACGTGTTCGAACCGAGCCGGGCGACGAGTGCCGCGGAACGGTTCGAGGGCGTTCTGATCCGTGATGTCCACGGGCATGAGCAGATGGTGCCGAGCTGTTCACGCCTCCTCCTCTGGATTCCGCTGCAGAGGATCGGCTGCGCACGGGGCAGGTTGCGATCCGATCGCTCGACCTTCCGTTGGAGAGCCGCAGGATCGTTCTCCTCGTGCCGATCGGTGACACCGGACTCACGGCCTCGGCGGTCATCTCCCCGACTTTCCTCTGGCCGGAAGGGGAGGTGAGCGCGCGGAGCGGCGACGAGTCCCTCATTTGCCTCGATGGAGCGGGGGTCCCCCTGCTCGCGTCGAGCGGTGCGCCGGACGTACCCGGCTATCTGGTCACGGGAAGCACGGGCCAACGGTTCTCATGGTCGACTCGCGGAGAGCGATGGCTCGCCCGATCGAAGCGACTTTCGCTCGCGTACGAGTACGGTGTGGACTGGAACGTCGTTGCCTTTGCGTCGCAGTCCGGCGTCCTGGCCCCGACGCGGGGATTCCGCACCGCGTTTCTCCTCACCTCTCTGTTCGGCGTCCTCCTCGTCGTCGTCTTGAGCATGCGCCAGATCGAGCGACAGCTCACGCCGATCGCGAAGCTACGGGACGCGACCCGGCGGCTCATGGCCTCGGACCACAGCACCCGCGTGGACATTCGCACCGGGGATGAGTTCGAGGAGCTGGGCGACTCTTTCAACACGATGGCGCGGAATCTCGAACGGCAGGCGCGGGCCCGGCGGGCGTTGGTGGACCTCGGCATCGAACTCTCCTCGGAAGAGGACGAGAGACGGTTGCTGTGCGTGCTCCTCCGGGGTGTGCGCGAGACGATCGGATGCACCGGTGCAGCCGTCGCGCTCCTGGACGAGGCGGAGAACATCGAGTCACTCTACGTGTCGACGGGGGAGGAGAGTCGCTGCATCACCCGCCCGCGGATCTCCGGAATATGCCTCTCGGAGTTGCGCGACGATTCGTCCATCGGGAGGATGATCGACGAGGAGGTATCGTCCTTCCTCGACTTCCCGCTCGCGGACCACGAGGGCTACCAGATCGGGATGCTCTACGCCCTCGACGTGCGCAGGGCCGACGACAACCCGTCGTCTCAGTTCGGAGCCGAGCAGATCCAGATCGGTAGGATCCTCGCCGCGCAGGCGAGTTCGGCTCTGGCGCAGAAGCGGCTCATTCAGACCTTCAAGGATCTCTTCGACGGGATGAGCCGGATGATCGCGGTCGCGATCGACGAGAAGTCCCCACACACGCACGGCCACTGCAGTCGGGTGCCGGTCGCCACGATGATGCTCGCCGATGCCGCATCCCGAGCCACCGAAGGCCCCTACGCGGACTTCCATCTCACGCCCGAGACCCGGTATGAACTCGAGGTTGCCGCCCTTCTCCACGATTGCGGAAAGGTCACGACGCCGGTGCACGTGATCGACAAGGCGACGAAGCTCGAGACGATCATGGACCGGATTTCCGTCGTGCGGGATCGCCTCGAGATCGTCGCCCGGGACGAGCAGATCCGGGACCTGCGCGCGCGGCTGGGTTTTGAAGGCGAGGAACGCGGAGCCGCCTTCGTCGCGTGGAGCCAACAAATGACCCAGGAGTTCGAGTTCCTCGAGCGCGTCAACCACGGCGCGGAGTTCCTGGGGCCGGACGACCAGAAGCGGATCCGCGAGATCGCGACGCGGTACCTCTTCCGGGATGCAAACGGCGACGAACGCTCTGCACTCGACGCGTCGGACGTCGAGAATCTGTGCATTCGAAGAGGCACGCTCAATACCTCCGAGCGGCAGATCATCGAAGACCACGCCCGGACCTCGATCCGCATGCTGGAGATGCTTCCCTACCCCCGGAATCTCAGCCGCGTTCCTCTCATCGCGGGGGCGCACCACGAGCGGATGGACGGGAACGGGTACCCGAACCGGATCCGGATCGGAACCCTGCCCCTCGAAGCCAGGATTCTCGCGCTCGCCGACGTCTTCGAGGCCCTCACGGCGTCGGACCGGCCCTACAAACGCGCGATGAAGCTCAGCGAGGCGCTCCGGATCATGGCCTTCATGAAAGAGGAGGGACATCTCGACCCGGTCCTCTTCGAGTTCTTCCTCACGGAGGGCATCTACCTCGAGTACGCAGAGGCGCACATCGCTCCCTCGCAGATCGACGAAGTCGACCTGACGTCACTTCCTGGATGCGCGCACCTCGAACCCCGCCGGATGGCGGCGTGAGGGGATGAACGGAGCACGGCCCCTCGATGGCGGCTCGAACCCGGGAGCCTCGTTTCTCAGGCTCGGGATCGGATCGGGGAGAGCTCCTCGAAACCCCAAGACCCGACCGGCCTCGGATGCTACTGTTCTGGAGTCCCCAACAACCCCATGAACAACGAACCCGAGGTGCCCCATGCCGCAAACACCTGCGCGTCTCTTCGTTCTGCTCGCTCTCCTCGTCTTCTCCTTCGCCTGTGGTGGAGACGACGATCCGACCAACCCGAGTGGCGGGAATCCGTCCGGTGGCCAGGGCCCGGTCACGGCCACGATCGACGGGACGGGATACGTCGCCGCCTTTGCGAATGTCTCGAGCGCTGCCGGCCAGACCTACGTCAACGCTGCCGGTTCCTCCCCGGTGTGGGCCGTCGGATTCACCTTCCCCAGCGCGGCCGGAACGTACACGTTCGGCGTCGGTCAGCCGGTGAGCGGAGCTGTGACTCTGGGCTCGGCGAGCTGGGTCGGCGGAAACACGAACGGGAGCGGCACGATCGTCGTCACCGCCTTCGAGGACCATCGAGTGGCCGGGACGTTCGACTTCGTCGCCATCGGGACGAACCCGACCGAGCTCTCCGTTACGAACGGACAGTTCGACATCACGTTCTGACAGCCAGGACGATCCGGTCCGACGCACTCCAGCGGTGTTCCGCATCCGACCGATAGCCCCGAAGCCACAGAGTCTCCCCGAGACGTCGCAGGTAGAAGCCCTTCGGAAACGCGTCGTCATCGACCAACGGCTCCGAGAGGATGGTGATCGACCCGTCCGGCGCACGACCTTGGGATGCGAGGGTTCCGTCAGGGTCAGGTGCCTGATCCAGGCGGAGGAGACGGAGGCGCGGTCCGAGTTCGATTGGGCACGTCTCGAATCCGTGAGCCCTGGCCTTTGCCAGGATCTCCTCAGTCGTGCCACCCTCTTCGAGGCCGAGTTCGCGCACCTCGAGTTCCACGCAGCGGATCGCGGCGGGGCGGGGCGTGACGGTGAACAGGTCGCTGTCGAACAGCCGCTCCGCGTACTCGTTGAAGCACACGGAGTGCGAGTCGAGCTTGGCACGCAGTTCCGCTTTGCTGGTTCTGCCGAGTTCTACGACCTGGTATCTCATGGCGCGGGACCTAGCCTACCACGTCCGCGCGCCACGTGAGGTATGCTCGCTCCCGCCACTGTGATTCTGGAACGGGTCCGGGCACACGGACCCCGGAGGTGATGTGATCGACTCGATCGATGGATCCGGGGGCTTCGGGGACGGGACGAGGGTGACGGAAGCGAGGTTGCCCGATCTCTCTCGACTCGGCCTCTTCCTTCTCGCCACGCTACGCGTCCTCTTTCACTTCGTCGCCAACTGGTTCGACGGATACGGCATCTTCCGCGACGAGTACTACTACCTCGCCTGCTCGAAGCACCTGGCGTGGGGCTACGTCGACCATCCGCCGTTCTCCGTGCTCCTCCTCGCTCTCCAGACGGCCGTCTTCGGAGACTCCCTCTTCGCGCTCCGCATCCTACCGGCGGTCGCGGGCGGCGCGTCGGTGTTCCTCGTCGGGGCGATTGCACGTGAGTTCGGCGCGGGGAGGTACGGCCAGCTTCTGGCGGGACTGTTCGCGTTCCTCGCTCCGTCGTGGCTTGCGTTCGCCGGCTACTACTCGATGAACGTGCTCGACCTGGTCTTCTGGGCGGCGATCGTGCTCGTCGCGGCGAAGCTCATTCGCGCGCAGGCAGACCCGGTCGGGCCGGGGTGGAAGCTTTGGGGCGTCTTTGGGGCGCTCGTCGGCCTCGGGCTGCTCAACAAGCTGAGCGTCCTCTGGCTCGCGGCCGCGCTCGGAATCTCGATCATCGTCACTCCGCAGCGGCGGCTTCTCTTCTCCCGGGGACGGTTCCTCGGTGCCGGGATCGTGGTCCTCCTGGTGGCGCCGTTCGTGTACTGGCAGGTCGCTCACGGTTGGCCGACCCGTGAATTCATCCACAACGCACAGACCTACAAGAACACGGTGCAGACTCCGCTCAGCTTTCTCGTGGGCGTCATGCTCGAGATGAACCCGGCGATGGTGCTCCTCTGGATCCTGGGACTGGTCTACCTGTTTCTTCCCGGGAGCAGTGTTCCTGGATATCGCGTGCATCTTCGGTGGGCAGGCCTCACGGCCGTGCTCGTGCTGGCCTACCTGACTCTCTCCCGTACTGCCAAGCCGTACTACGCGGACACGACCTTCGTCCTGATCCTTCCGGCCGCGGCCCGTGCCTGTGAGGCGTGGTTCACGGGGCGGATCCGATTCCTCAAGGTGCTCGTTCCGGTCCATGCCGTCATCTCGGGATGCATCGTGTTGCCGTTCGCGCTACCGATACTCCCACCGGAGCCGTACGTCGCCTATGCGGATCGACTCGGGATCTCGGAGAAGAGTTCAGAACGGTCGGAGCTGGGGGCGCTTCCGCAGTTCTACGCCGATCGCTTCGGCTGGGAGGAACTCGCGGTGATGGTGTCCGGAGCCTACGACACCCTTTCTCCGAACGAGCAGAAGCTCTGCGCCGTGTTCGCTGACAACTACGGGGAAGCCGCGTCCCTCGAGTACTTCCGTGGGAAGTACGACATCCCCACGGTTCTCTCCGGACACAACAGCTACTGGTACTGGGGGCCGGGCGACGTGACCGGTGCGGTGATGATCGTCCTGGATTCGAGCCGGGAGCAGCTGGAAGAGCTGTTCGACTCGGTCGAACTCTACGGCACCAAGACCTGTACGTGGTGCATGCCGTACGAGAACGACCTGCCGGTCTGGATCTGTCGCGGCATGCATGTGCCGATTGAGCAGATCTGGGCGGGGCAAAAGGCGTTCATCTGAAGACGCGCACGGACTGGGTCTACGCCGCGCGAATCGGGTCTACGTGGCATGGACTGCGTCTGCGCCGCGCGGATCGCGCCTACGCGGCTCGGACTGCGTCTGCGTCGCGGTTTGCACCGCGCCCCGCCGGCTACGCCGACGCCTCGTCCCACCACTTCAACACCCGCAGCGCCCGAAGCGTGATCCAGCGCGAGGGTCGACCAGGGCCATCTTCGAGTTCGAACCACCGCGCGCCGCGCGCCGCCCAGTCCATCGACCACACGCCGTCCGTCTGCCGCTTCGCTCGAACGTGATCGATCGCGTCGGCGAGTCGCGGATCCGCTGCGCAACCGTCCAGGACCGAGGCGCTCCGGAAGTAGTCCAGAGCGCGTAGGACGTCGTACCGCCAGTGATTGGGATGCGTGAACTCCAGGTACTGCGGATCGGCGGGTTCGCCCGTGCTGAGGCGCCTGTAGAGACCTCGGCAGAGCAGGAACTCCTCGCCTCCACGCCTGGCCTCGCGGGTCTGGTCCGTCGGACCAACGGAACGCTCGTACTCCAGCAGCCCTTCGAGCACGCTGATCGTCGTATCGAACGAGGACACGTGGGATCCGTTGGCGCGCTCGCAGTTCCATGCGCCGTCGGCCTGCCGCTCTCCGAGCAGGCGCCGGACGATCGGGGTGACGTCGACGCCGAAGTAGGCGCCGTCCGCGACGGTGCGGCCGTTGATGCACTCCTCGACCTCGCCCTCCCAGTACGGCTGCCCGTCGTGGTCCCAGCGCGCGTTCTCGCCGATCAACCGGACCGTGCGCCGGGCCGATGCAGAACTCGGCTCCAGTCCGAACTCCCGCAACTGTGCCAAGGCCCAGCAGGTCGCGGTCCACGGCTGTCCCTCGTCCCGCCACCTCTGCTCGGTGAAGTCCGCCGGGACGAAGGCGCCGCCCGCCCACTGGCCGTCGGCATCCTGCAACGCGAGCAGCCGCGCACCCCAGCCCTCGGTCTCGATCCGGGCACGCTCGATCCGCCAGTCGCCTTCGGGCGCATCGAGGAGATCGCGTTTCACCTGCCAGCGGAGGGCCGGGTCCGATTCGAGCAGCCAATCGATCACGTCGTGGGTCATCACGAGATCCTGTCGGGTGACGGTGTGTCTCTGCCTGTCGTTTCCGGAGGGATGATGCGAGACGGTACCAGGAAACGACGGAGCTGGAAACGCGGACTCAGTCGCTCACGAAACGTGAAGGTGGCTGTGCCGGGCCTGGTGAAGTGCGCCCGGATCGATCCAGCCTCAGCGTTGGGAGTCCACACTGCTGTGCGGTGTCTTCACGGTTCCCTGCGGTCTGACCCATTCCTCGATCGAGGGTTTTTGCCTATCATCCCCCTGTGGTCTCTTTGCCCGATGCCGTGGGCCGATCGGGAGGGAAGCCGGGGCACAACAGGAGGGCAGAACCAGTGCACGATGTCCGGTGGCGACAGCGCTTCCAGAACTTCGACCGCGCCGTACGGTTGCTCCGGGAGCCTTTGGCGAGGGATGTCGCCAGCCTCAATGCCCTCGAGAAGGAGGGGACGGTTCAGCGATTCGAGTTCGCCCTCGAGCTCGGCTGGAAGACGATCAAGGACTACCTCGAACATGAGGGTCATCTGATCCAGCCAGTGACTCCCCGGAACGTGATCAAGCTGGCATTCTCGACTGGAGTCATAGTGGACGGCCAAGTGTGGATCGACATGCTGAATCACCGCAACCTCCTGGCCCATACCTACGACGAGACTGCCTTCGAGGAAGCGGTGCACGCCCTGTGCAATCGGTACCATCCGGCGATCGAAGACCTTCATGCCTGGTTCTCTGCGAGACTGGGATCATGACCTCGGCCGGATGTCTCGATCCCACTGCCCTGGACCTGATCCGGAGCGTGCTGAGTCGTCATCCCAAGGTTACCGGAGCGATTCTCTTCGGTTCTCGGGCCAAGGGTACTGCGCGCCCCGCATCGGACGTCGACTTGGCGCTGGAAGGTGTGGAGACGCCGCTTGCCGCCGAGGCGATTGCTGCTGAGCTGGAGGAGCTTCCGCTTCCTTATCACTTCGACGTGCAGGCGCTCTCGGCGATCCGACACACTCCTCTGCGGGAACACATCGAGCGTGTCGGGGTCCGGATACTCGGCTGATGGCATCCGCCGCGATCGCGTCCGCCATCTGGCTGAAGATGAGTCGATGGATCGGATAGAGCGAGTACCAGTAGAGGGCGCCAAACGATCCGCGCGGCACGAACGACGCGGTCTGCACGAGTCGGGTCGACGTCGCTCGTCGCGCGGGCGGATTGGGAGCCGCGTCATGAGTCCCGTCGGCGTCGTTCGCCTCGTGAGCAGGACCGGCGTCGTTGCCACTAGTCGCGAAGTCGTCGCGCTCCCCGTGCCCATTCTCCGGCAGCATCTCCCACTGGAGCCAGGCCTGCCCCGGAACCTTCATCTCCGCGTGCAGCCGTAGGAGGCCGGGGCGGTCGACGGCTTCCACGCGCCAGAAGTCGACGGACTCACCGGGGAGCAGCTCGGTCGGGTGGCGACGTCCTCTCCTCAGCCCCGGGCCGCCCACGATCCGGTCGAGGAGGCCGCGAAGTTCCCATGCCCAGTTCCAGACGAGCCATCCGCGATCTCCGCCGAGCGAAGTGACCGTCTGGAAGAGCTGCTCGGGTGTCGCGTTCACGGTGCGTGTTCGGACTTCACGGATCACGCCTTCCCAGTCACGCACTTCCACGCCTGCGTCAGGCATCCCCTGCACGATCCGGCTGGACGAGACGCTCCCCACGCCATCCACGACGTGGGTCTCCGTTGGGAGCGATGCACCGCTCCATCGTGTCTCGATCTGGCCTTGCTCGATCCGCTCCAGCGCGAGCTCCACCGCACGTCGGTAGGGAATCGGTTCGATCGCGGGGAAGAGAGAACGGGAACGACTCACGTCGCCGACCACACTGTGTACGACTCCACGCACGAGAGGGACGGCGAGTGCATTCGGAACCGGCGTGACGAGCCCGACCCAGCGTGCCGCGAGTCCGGGCGCGAGCACGGGGACGGGCATCACCTTCCGCTCGAGACCACGGACGGATCCGTATCGGTACATCATCTCGCGGAAGGAGAGCGGTTCCGCTCCGACGTCGATCACGCCTTCGGTTTCGGGACGACCCAGCGCTTCGATCAGATAGGCGAGGATGTCGCGAATCGCGATCGGCCGGACCTGGTTGAGGACCCACTTCGGCGCGATCATCACCGGCAGCCGCTCGGTGAGGTAGCGAACCATCTCGAACGAGGCCGATCCACTGCCGATGATCGGACCGGCGCGGAACTCGGTCGTGCGTGCTCCGTTTCTCAGGATCTCGCCGACTTCGGCCCGGCTTCCGAGGTGTTCCGATCGGTCCTTCTCCGGCACGTCCGGCACGATCCCACCGAGGTAGACGACGTGGATGGTCGACGCGGGCTTGTTGGCCAGGGCCGCGACGAAGTTTTCGGCGGCCTGGCGGTCGAGCGCCGAGAAGTCCGCGCCGGAGTACATCGAGTGAACGAGGTAGTAGGCGGAGCCGATCCCTTCGAGAGCGGGCGCGAGGGTGTCCGGTTCGAGGAGGTCCCCGCGGACGACTTCGACGTCTCCGCACCAGGGGCGGTTCTTCACCTTGTCGGGATCACGAACGAGGACGCGGACGCGATGTCCGCGGGCGAGAAGGCGCGGGACGAGGCGCCCGCCGATGTAGCCCGTCGCGCCGGTGACCAGGACGAGCCTGGGTTCCTCTGGCGCGTCCTGGTTCCGAAGCTCTCCGATAGGTCACCTTCCTCCGAGGTAGTGCACCGTTCCTCTGCCGACCGCCTGTCCGTTCTGTCTCAGGACGACCGTGTAGACGCCGTTCGTGAGGCCGGAAGGGAGGCTCCAGTCCCAGGTGCGTCCCGCCGTGAGTTCATCCGTGGCGCGGACACGTCCGGCTGCGTCGATGAGCCAGAGCTGGGGGGGCTCGGTGATGAGGGCCCCTGCGGCTCCGCTCTCGGAAGTGAGTTCGCCCGAGACGGACATCTGGATGCGCACCGCTCCCATCGTGGGATTCGGGGCGATGCGCAGCTCGGGCAGTTGCCGTCCCGCAGCAGACCCGTGCGTGCCGGGACCCTGCGTACCGGGACCCTGCGTACTGGGACCTACGGTGTCCGGACTCTGCGCGGAATCGCCCAGTCCGGCCGTTTCGCCCAGGTATCCGGCTTCGTGCGTCTCGGCGTTCACTTCGATCCGGCCGGCGTTCGTGTAGCGCCAGTGCACCGGGCTCTGGTGAACGATGTCCCCGTAGAACCAGGAGCCGGCGTTGACGTCTGGGCGGGCGTGATGAGGCGCGAGTGCATCGAGCGCGGAGAAGAGGTACTCGCCCCAACCGACACTGTCGTAGCCGTAGAGGAAGCCGCTGTACCAGGCGTAGTGGAACTTCGTTTCGTCGTAGACGTCTTCGGGGAGCATGGTCGTCACGGTGAACACGCCGACTCCCGTAGAGGCCCGGTATCCTTCCAGCGACTCGGCCTTCGCCTGCCACTGCGATTCGGGGACGTACGCGCCTTCCTGGATCTGGAAGCTCTCGAAGAGATAGAAGTCGCCGGTTCCGAGCGCGGTGGGAAGGCCGCTCGGGTTGCCGATCGGATCGACCTCGCTGCCGAGCGCCTGGGAGGGGATCCACGCGTTCGCGATGACCGGCATGCCGAGTCCGTGCGCGAGTGCGATGGCGGCGTTCTGTCGCTCGCGCGTCACCGAGTAGTCGTATCCGAAGTCGTCGAGGAAGATGCCGTCGACACCGGTGGCCTGCCACTGCTGCATCCGCGTCTCGATCTCGGCGAGCGACAGGTTCTGGCCCGGCGCGACTCCCAGGTCGATGTATCCGAACGTGCGGGTCGCGTCCATCGCGGGATGGGCCAGGATGGCGATCGTGTTCGCGTTGTCGGGGTGCTCCGGGGTTTCGATCAGGTCTCCCAGGACGACGTCGTCATAGACGCCGAACTCCGCGGCCGCGAGCGCGACGTCGCCGCCGCTTCCGTTGATGAGGCTGGGCCAGGAGTAGTAGATGAGGAGGTCGCGGGTGAGGAACGTCTCAGCGTGCGCGGTCGGCGGCAGCGCGAGCGCGATCAGCGCGGCGCCGGCGAGAGTTGCGGCTCTGCGGAGACCTGCATGGGTGTTGGCCACGTGTGGAGTGCTCCGAATCGGGATGAAGCCGGGCCCGAGGTTCGGACCCGGCGATGTTGGCTCTACCGGTGCGGAGCTCCGTCTAGACGCCGGCGACGACGAGCTTCGGCTCGTGGAGGAGCGCCGCTTTGGTCGCGCCCACGATCAGGTCGATCTCCGCGCTCGTGATTCCGAAGTACGGCGTGTACCGGATCGAGTGCTTGCCGCCGTGGATCACACCGACGCCGTGGCGGCGCATGTACTCCTCGACGCTGCCGGCCCCGTACACCTTGTAGCTCGGATCGAGCTCGCAGCTCACGAGGAGCCCGGTTCCCTGCACCTTCGTGATGAGTCCACCGAGCTCGTCCTTCAGCCTGCCGAGCTTCTCTTTGAACTCGATTCCGCGCTCGACGATGTTCTTCCGCAGTTCGGGCGTGAGGCTGGCGAGGACGGCGCACGCGACGTCCATCCCACGCGGGTTCGTCGTCATCGTGTTTCCGTAGACGCCCTTCTTGTAGAGCTGGGCCGTCTCCTCGGTGAGTGCGAGCACGGAGAGCGGGAACTGTCCGGCGTTGAGCGCCTTCGAGTAGGTTTCCATGTCCGGGGGAGTGACCTTCTCGAATCCGGGATAGTCGACGATGGAGAGGCAGCCGTGCGTGCGGAGCCCGGCCTGGATCGAGTCGACGAGGAGGAGGGTCTTCCGTTCCCGCGTCAGCTCTCTCGCGACGGAGTAGAACTCGGGCTGGATCGCCATGCCCGGATTCCCCTCGCCCATCACCGGCTCCATGAAGAAGGCCTCGAAGAAGACGTTGTCGCGATCGGCCTGCGCGAACACTTCACGCAGCTGCGCGACGTTGTTCGGCTCGACCGTGACGAGGATGCGCGGGCCGCGGAACGTCTGGAGGTAGCGCTGGTAGTCCTCGTGGCTCGAGTCGGAAAAGCGCGCGGGACGATCGGTCCGGCCGTGGAAGCCCCCCTTGAGGGCGAGGACCTTGACCGTCTTTCCCTCGTGCATGCCGCCGGGATCGGTCAGTGTCTTCGCGTTGATGTCGGAGAACCGCGCCGCCACCGTCACCGCTTCCGAACCGCTGTTGAGGCAGACGAAGCGGGGGAACGGACAGTCGCCCCGACGATGGCCGATCTCGTTCTTGAGCGCCCGGGCGAGCTTGAAGTGGGTGAAGCTCGGCGTCATCACGTTGGCCATGACGTGGGGGCGGTCCATCGCGTCGATGATCTGCTGCGGGGCGTGTCCGAGCCCGAGCATGCCGTAGCCGCCCGAGTCGTGGATCACCGCACCCTTGGACGTGACGATCCAGGGGCCACGCGCCGCGAGCGGCACGTATGGGTTGACCGCGTCCTCCGCGTAGAAGTTGACGAAATCCTGCTGGACCTCGGTCATCTGCGCGCGTTCGTCGAGCCGGAGCAGCTCGGGAACCTCGGCTTCGATGCCGAGGAACCGGACGTGAGCCTCTTCGATGGCCTGGACGAGGAGTGGGTCCCGCTGGAAGAAGTCTTCGATCGTCGCGTCCGAGAGTCCCGTCGTCAGAATGTCGCCAGCGCCTTTGCGGATGGCCGAGAGCTTGTTCATCGAGTCCATAGGGTCTCCAACACCCCCATGCCGCGGGGGTACCGGTTCTGGCGATGTCGGGGTGACGCGATCAGATGATCGGTATGCATGGCCCTTGGCCCTACACCCTGGACGACCTGCCGGAGGCGTGGACCTGCCTCACCGGCGATTCGCCGCCGAAGGATCAGTGTAGCGCACTCCCCAGGGACGGGGCCAACCCCCTAGTGGTCGGGAGATTGCGGACGGAGTTCATCCGAGTTCGGTGCGAATGCTCTGACACCGAAGTCGCTCTGTGGCAAAAACTTCCAGGAGGCGGACGGCACGGTCCGCGGTCCGGAAGGTCGGGATGCCGGACCCCGAGAGGAGGCGGGCAAACGGATCGGAGCGTGCTCCACCGTCGACGACGGCGACCCATGGCTTCGGTGACTCGGCGGCGATCCAGCGGAGGCGCGCAGCGAGCCCGCCCGAGCTTCTCAGGTCTCGCGGTGTGGTCAGCCCGGGCTCCAGCGTCTGGAGCGCCGGAGTCAGCGGCACGACTCCACGACGCCGAGGTCGACCCCGTCGTCGGCCAGGACCGCGGAGACGGCGCGGTCGTAGATCGCGTCGTTCGAGATCGGCGTGAGGTCGAGTGGGTTGTGGACGTCGACGATCGAGCCGAGGCGTGCGTCGTCGAGAGCGGCGGCGAGGGTGGCTGTCGTCTCGGCCGAGAAAGTCGCGAGCTCTGCCCGGCGAACGGCGTCGGCCATCGCCACGCACTCGAAGCCGGCGTTCGAGATCGCGCCGAGTCGCAATCCGGTCACCGTCTTTCCTCCCAGATGGACGAAGAGCTGGACCAGGTCGGCGAAGTTGGCGAGGTTCTTCGCGAGCACGATGCCGGCCTGCGTCGCGATCTGGCGGAGGACGGCATAGTCCCCGGCGAGGGAGGCTGTGTGGCTGGCCGATGCCTTGGCTCCACTCGGCGTGCGGCTGGCGAGGTAGAGGAGCACGGTGCGTCCGGATCGCGTGATCCGCTCCGCCGCCTTCATGAACGCGATTCCGTCCAGGGGACGGAACCCCTCGACATAGCAGGCGAACAGCTCGATCTCGGGATCGTCCGCCAGGTGGGTGAGGTAGTCGCCGACCGTGAGGTCGGTCTGGTTGCCGGCGGAGATGGCGTAGCGGGGAGCGATGCCGCCGAGTCGGTCCAGGTTCGCGACCATGTGGGCGCCGCTCTGACAGATCAGCGCGAGCTTCGCGGGCTCGCCTTGCGGCACGGGCAGCTTGTAGCGCGGGATGAAGAGCGTGTCGTAGTTGCCGGGCCTCGACTGGATCCCCAGGCAGTTTCCTCCGTTGATCACGGGGCCGCCCCATTCCGTTTCGCGCGACTTGCGGAGTGCGTCCCGCATCTGGCCGACGATCGCTTCGCTCCCTTCCTTCTCCTCGAGGCCTCCCGGAATCACGATCAGGCTCTCGGCCCGCTCCGCTTCGATGAATTCGGTCACCATCCCGGGCAGCGTGGCCGCCGCGACGCTGAGCACGGCCATGTCGACCCGTTCGGGCAGATCGGAAGGACGGCCGACACAGCGCACGCCGACGAGTTCCTCCATGCCTGCCTTGAGGACGTAGACCCGGCTCTTGTCGAAGCCGCCCGCGAGGAGGTTGTCGAGGATCACCCGGCCCGGGTTCTCGTGCGACTCGGACACTCCCGCGATGGCGATCGACTTCGGATGGAGGAGCGCATCGATCTTTCTCAGGGGACGGGGGAGTGCAGCCTGTGCCGATCGGTGGAGGTCGGTGGGCTGCTCCGCGGCGGTCGGGCTGGTCGTTGCGAGGCGGACGAGAACGTCGAGCGCCACGAAGCGGGCGGAGTCGTCAGCGGAGCCGCCTGTGGCGACACCTCTCGTCGTGCCCGCGCTCGTGCTCCCGTCTGGGTTCGACTGCGGGACGACGACGAACGGATTCACCTCCATCTCCTCGATCCGGTCGGGCATGAACTTCCTCGCGAGCTCGAGGAACGGGGCGAGAAGCTCCGCGATCCGATCCTTCCGGGCGAGCGGCTGCTGGCTCCGGAGTCCGTCCGTGAGCAGCGAGGTCACGGCGAGGTTCTTCGCCGCTGCGAGCACCGGCGCATCCAGGTGCGGAGAGAGAACGGCGATGTCGCGTCCGTCGCGGAAGGCGCCGGAGAGGAACTCCGTATAGATGCCGCCCACTCCGAAGACCGCGATCGGTCCGACGTCCGGCGTCCAGCGAAGCCCGACGAGCAGTTCGTGACCGAGGGACTTCGGATAGTCGATCCGCTCCGCGACGAGGACACCGTCGAGGACCGCGGACGGGACGTGGCTCCGCACGGTGGCGAGCATCTCGTTGCTGCGCGTGATGAGGGCTGCGTGGATTGCATCTCCGACCCCATGTGCGCCGGCCTCGCACGTGCCGCCCGGGCTCACGTCGGCCTGGTGCGCGCCGCCTTCGCTCGCGCGGTCGAGGAACGCCACACCTCCGACGTCGCTCTTGTGCTGGATGTCTCGCGACACGACTTTGAGTACGACGGCTCGGTCCGCGAACGCCTCGTCGAGGTTCAACGTTCCCGAGGCCAGGCCGACGCCTACGTTCTCGTCCACCTCACCGTTCGGTCCGAGCGGCAGAAACGCTCGTCGTGGGGTCTCGATGCCCATGGCGGAGAGGAGCTCGAACCCTTCGCTCTCCAGGAGGAATCGCCGGCCCTCCTGGATGGAACGGTCGAGGATCTGGCGAATGCGGGTCTCGTCCATGGAGTCCCCCTTGGGCGTTGCGTCGTTCGACCAAGCGCCGCGTCGTTCGACCAGGCGCGGCGTCGTTCGACCAGGCCGTGGCGATCGACCAGGCGCGGCGTCGTTCGACCAGGCCGTGGCGATCGACTAGGCGCCGCGCATGAGCAGCGTGCGGTACACGTTGAGTGTTTCTTCCACCATCCGCTCGTCCGAGCGTGACGTTCGGACCCATTCCCGCGCCGCGATCGCCATCTCCGTTCGACGTGCTGGATCGTCCGCGAGTTCGAGGATGGCCCGTGCCAGTTCCTCGGCGTCCGCCGGAGGGACGAGGAGGCCGGTCACTCCGTCCTGGATCGTCTCCGGGATCCCGCCTGCCCGCGTTGCGACCACGGGCACGCCTCCCGCGCCTGCGTCGAGGATCGACGTTCCGAGCCCTTCCTCCACCGACGGATGCACGTAGAGGTCGAATGCGGCGACGTACTTGGATGCCGACGGCCGGTACCCCGCGAAGTGGACGAACGGTGTGAGCCCTTCTTCCTCGACCAACGTGCGTAGTTCCTTTTCCAACTCGCCCTCTCCGATGAGGACGAGATGGACGTCGGCGCGGGTCTTTCGCACGAGCGAGAGCGCCTTGATCAGATGGCGGTGTCCCTTGTGCGGAACGAGGTGGCCGATCGCGCCGAGGAGGAAGACGTCCTTGGGGACTCCGAGCGTGTCTCGACGCTTGTTTCGCCACTTCACGTTGTCATGGCCACGGGCCGGCATCGTGACCCCGGACCTTACGACGAAGGCGGATCGCCCGGGGATTCCGTACTCGATGAGGATCTGCCTCACGGCTTCGGACACGCAGACGAAGGACTGGTTGTTCATCGTGTACTTGAGCCGGGTGACGGGGTCTCGGTGCGGGACGAAGTCGACGCGGCGGGAAACGACGAAGGTCGGCTTCTGGAACGCACGCGGTGGCGGGAGCTTGAGGCTGAGGAACCCGAGTGTGTGGGCGTGCGCCGTATGCATGTGCATCACGTTCCACGTGCGGTCGGCGAGGATTCGCTGGACGGAGCGGATCGTACGGGGCGCGTAGTGTGAGTGATAGGGGATCTCGATGACGGGGAGGTCCTGCGCGCGCAGCTTCCGGAAGAGCGGGCTTCCCTTCGGAGTGGCGACCACCGACGTGACGCCCCGTTCCTCCAGGCCACGAGTCAGGTAGAGAACCTGCTGCTGTCCTCCGCGCCACTCCCGGCCGGTGTCGATGTGTAGGACCTTCACGCCACTTCCCCTGAGACCACCCACGAATTCGCGGGATAGTACCAGAATGGGCGGGGGGACGCGGTATCCTGTGTCCGCCGGTCGGCTGGGGGCCGCGGAAGGAGGAACGCATGATCGAGTCCGCACGCGGGAGCCTCGAGGCCTCGGGCGCGAGTATCGCCGCACTCGCGCGTGGCCTGACGACTGAAGAGCGCAACTTCCGGCCCAAGGCGTCGGCCTGGTCCGCACACGATGTCGTCTGCCATCTCCTCGACGAAGAACGGGACGACTTCCGGCTGCGCCTTCGTCTGGTCCTGGACGACCCGGGGGCGGAGTGGCCGCCGATCGATCCCGAGGGATGGCCACGGAGTCGCGACTACGCGGCTCGGGACTTCGACGACACGCTCTCCGCGTGGGAGCGGGAGCGGGCGGCCTCTCTCGCCTGGCTCGCGTCACTCGAGAGTGGAGCGGTCCCGCTGGACAACGCGCACACGATGCCCTGGGGACCGCTCCGTGCTGGGGACCTCCTCACCTCGTGGGTGGCGCACGATCTCCTGCACCTGCGGCAGTTGACTGCGAGGAAGTTCCAGTACCTGGCGAACGCGTCGGCCCCGTACACGACGCTCTACGCCGGGGATTGGTAGCCGGTCACCAGCCGGCGCGCCCCGACTTCCACTTCGAGAAGTGCTCGATCGGAGTCGACACGGTCGGGTAGGACCACGTGCCTTCCATGTCGACGTACGTGTTCGACGTTTCGTCCCACCAGTACTGACGCACATCGTCCGTGGGTGAGAGGAGCATGTCCCCCAGCCAGACTTCGAGCGTGACCGGTTCCTGGAACTGGATGCCGTGGGGCAGGAGCTCGAACGTCGTGGAGAGGTTCGTCGATACACCCTGGGCGATCGTGATCTCGGTGTCCTCGGCGAGCGCGTTCGGGGGGAAGGTCAGCTTGTAGCGCCCCACCTGGACGACACCACCGCGGCGCGCGGATACCGTCTTCGTGAGGAGTACTTCGAGTCCGTCACCGGAAGCGCCGATGGTCGTTCCTTCGACGATGTCCACGACGGGATCGAGCAGGGGGAGGCGGAGTCCGAAGGCGGACGACTCCACGCCGGTGCCGGTTCCGCCGAGCCCGTCCGGACCCGCCGAGACAGCGGTGTCCTGGGTGGGGGCGACGGTATGTTCCGTGCCGCATCCTGTGAGTCCGGTGACGAGGAAGAGGGAGAAGGCGACGCCGAGGCGCAGGAGATGATGACGCAAGAGTTGACTCCCTTCAGTTCGAGTATGCGGCAACAAGTTGTTTCAGGAATCGTCGTGCCAACGGTCTTGCCGACGCGGTGGCGCAACGACTTGGAGTGATTCGGGACGCGTAGAGGGGGAGTCGGCCGGGTCCTACCACACACCGGGGGCGCCATGCCTGGGCGGGCGTGGGCGTAAACGTCTTCCAGGGATCGACTTGGATGGCATGGCCGGGCCCGGCCCTTCTGGGGCCAGCAGGACAACGGGTGCGCGGCACGGATCGGAGTGGCTGGGTGGGAGCGTCGAGCGCACTTCGCGGGTCGGAGACACGCCTCCCCTACCGCAGCGTCTTCAGCATCTCCTTGTCGTAGGGGATGAGACTCCGCCAGCCGCCGCTCCGGACCTGGGCTGCCCAGTCCGGGTTCGCGATCAGGGCCCGGCCGACGGCGAGGAGCGAGCACTCGCCCCTCTCGACGAGATCGAGCCACGGCGCTGGGTCCACCACCTGGGACGGAAGGGCCCCGTAGGACTCGTCCATCCCCAGGGTGACGGAGACCTTGCCGACCGCGATCGTGGGTAGGCCCGAGAGCTTCTCGCTCCAGCCGGCCAGGGTGAGGGGACCGTGGCCATCGAAGGCCGGATCCCGGGCGTCCCGGGTGCTCGCGTGGAGGATGTCCACCCCGGCCTCGGCCAGCGCCGTGACCCAACGGCCCAGGTCTTCGGGGTTCTGGAACTTCTGCTCGCGGTAGTCGTCCATCTTCCACTGGCTGAATCTATATAGAACCGGGAATTCCGGTCCGACCACGTTTCGGATCGCTCGTACTACTTCGAGCGGGAACCGCATCCGGTTCTCGAAGCTGCCCCCGTACTCGTCCACGCGTTGGTTGTTGACGGGAGAGAGGAAGGAGTCGAGGAGGTAGCCGTGGGCGCCATGGATCTCGAGTCCGTCGGCTCCCATGTGGAGCGCGCCCCGTGCGGCGTTCCGAAATGCGCCGAGCACCTGCTCGAAGTCGTCGGGGCCCATCTCCCGGACGTCGGGCCTCCGGGTCCCGTCCGCCCGTTCCACTCCGGGGCCGCGGCTCGGCCCGATCGGGTCGGCGGCGAGGCGGCCGGTGTGCCAGAGCTGGGGGGCGAAGGCACCCCCCTCGGCGTGGACGGCGTCCACGACCTGCTTCCACGCATCCCACTGCGCCTCGGTCTGGACCCGGGGGACCGTGATCGTGTCGTAGGCGTGGAGATCGTCGATGGCGGTGCCTTCGCTCACGATGAGCCCCACCTCGCCCTTGGCTCGGCGGGCGTAGTAGGTCACGCTCTCCTTCGTGACGAGGCCGTCCGCGGCTGCCATCCGCCGCGTCATCGGCGCCATCACGATCCGGTTGCGTAGAGCGAGCGCCTTGTGAGACCAGGGGGAGAAGACCTTCGAGCCATTCGAAGGTCCAGCATGGGTAGAGGAGGTCATGTCGGCATGATAGCGAAGGAGAGCCCACTCGCCACCCTCGGTGTCGTGAGCGACACACACGACCTCCTGCGCGAGGAGGCGCTCGAAGAGCTCGCCGGTGTCGACCTGATCCTGCACGCAGGGGACGTCTGCTCGCCGGAGATTCTCGCCGCGCTGGGGGCGGTCGCCCCTGTCGTCGCGGTCCGGGGAAACTGCGACTTCGGGGAATGGGCGAACCGGATCCCGGTCGAGAGCGCGTTCCAGGTCTGTGGGTGGCGGGTGCGCATGATCCACGATCGCTCCGAGCTGCGCCCACATCCGGAGCTCGGCTGGGATGCGGACCTGGTCGTCTTCGGCCACTCACATCAGCCGCACTTCGAACTCCTGGACGATGGAACGCTCTTCCTGAACCCGGGAAGCGCGGGGCGGAAGCGGTTCGACCTCCCCGTCGCCATGGCCCGCGTCGAGCTCTACGCGGATCACCTCTGGGTCGAGGCGATCGAGTGGCCGGAGCTGTAGCCGATCACGTGAGAGCCTCTGCCGGTCTCGCAGGAGCCTGCCGGTCTCGGGGCCGTACATGACGGCGACACGCGCACGGCTCGCCGAGGACCATGACGACGAAAGGAAGACGACTCGGATGACCGAACTCGACCCGAAGATGGAGATCCCCGCCGACGGCGAGTACGCGAAGCAGTACTCCGAAGACGGCTTCTGGCTGAAGCTGCGGGAGTACGCGCGCGTGGCGGGGCGGGAAGTGGTCGAGAAGGCGCTCCTCCTGTTCTTCACCGCGCAATCTCCCAAGGTGCCTCTCTGGGCGAAGACGACGATCTACGGTGCGCTCGGATACTTCATCTCCCCGTTCGACGCCATCCCCGACCTCACGCCTCTCGTGGGGTATGCGGACGATCTCGGCGTCCTGGCGGCGGCGCTCGCCGTCGTCCTGGTCCACGTCACGCCGGAGATCGAGGAGAAGGCGCGCTCCCAGGCGGTCCGCTGGTTCGGGGAATGACGAGGCTGTGCCACAGCGGAGGCGCTGCGAGCTCCCGCCGGCGCTGAGAGTGGCGATCCTGCCGGAGCGACAACAGCCACGTGCATTCGGTGGCTGGCGGATCGAGGACCGGAACGGCACGGGAGCATCTGCTCGCTTGGCATTGCCTTCCGCATCCCGGCAAGACTTGCCGGTACGGGTCGTCCCCGCCCGAGATCTCTAAACGAAACCTGTTCCCGCACCGATGGAAGGACGAGACAGGACTGTCGCCGAGGGACCGCGCGCGTCTCTCCGATGGTATCGCCGTGACTCCGAATGTGATCGGTCACCGGGAACCATGCATCGTTCGATTCGACTGCTCTACAACGCGATCCTCTCGGGAAGGACGGCGGCCCTGCCGTTCCTGCTCGCCCTGTTCGTGCTCTTCGTGGCTCTGGATACGGCGAAAGCCGACCAGCAGGTCGCGTACGGGTCCTACGCGGGGAACGGTTGGAGCTCCCGCCAGATCGCGGTGGGATTCCAGCCTGACTTCGTTCTCGTGAAGTCGACCTCCGCGTCCTACAACGCCGTGATCCGGACGCCGTCGATGTGGTACAGCACGAGCAAGCCCGTGGGAGCCGACGAGTCGGCCGGATGGTCGATGATCACGTCGCTCGACGCGAGCGGGTTCACGGTCGGTGACAACAGCCGCGTCAATCGGAACGGCTCGAACTACCACTGGGTTGCCATCCAGGGAAGCAGCGACGTGATCACCACCGGCCAGTACACCGGGAATCGCGTCGACAATCGCCAGATTGGTGGCCTCGGGTTCGAACCGCGGATCGTCATGGTACTGCCCGCCTCGAACGACGACGCGAGCGTTCGTTGCGCCTCCATGCCGGACGGGGAGTCCACGCGCCTCCGGGACCGCGATCTCGAGACGAATCACATCCAGGGATTCTTCGCCGATGGATTCGAGATCGGTAGCGACCGCGATGTCAACGACAGCTACCAGACCTACTACTACATCGCCTGGTCCGCGGATGCGGCGGAAGTCACGGACGGCACGTACGACGGCGATGGAGTAGATGGTCGTACCATTCCCGTCGCGTTCGGGCCGGAGCTCCTCCTCGTCAAGCGAGACCACGATACTCCCGCCGTGCACAGAAGCGACCCTTCGCTCGGCGACAACGCGTTCGGCTTCGCCTATCAGTCCGACTTCGCCGACGGGATCCAGAGTCTCGGGAACGCGTCGTTCGAGGTCGGTCGGGACGACCGTACGAACAAGTCGGGGGACGCGTACTACTGGATGGCCTGGCAGTCCACTCCCGACGACAACGCGGACATCGCGACCTCGATCGTGGCGGATCCCAACCCGGTCGACGCCGGGGACAGCCTCTTCGTCGTGGCCAAGGTCTGGAACGACGGGACCCTGACCTCCGCCGTCAGCGCGGAACTCACCTGGCCGGCCAGCCTCACGTTGGCGCGGAGCGCGGTGAATCAGGGCGTGTTCACGCCCGCGAACGGCAAGTGGACACTTCCCAGCCTGGCTCCCGGGGACACCGCGACTGTCTCCGTCGTCTACGGCGTCGACGAAGGTGCGGGCGGAGCGTTGGCGCTCCTCGGAATCGAGTCGACGCTGTCGTCCGCGCCCGATCCCAATCCGGACAACGACGCTGCATCCGTGACGGTCGAGATCCTCGCCCCGCCGACTGCGGACATCCAGGTGGACAAGGCCGCGGCGGTCGTGGAAGCGAACGAGGGAGAGAGGTTCGAGTTCGTCGTCGGCGTGACGAACGCCGGTCCACGCGAAGCGTCCGGCGTCCAGGTCGAGGACAGCCTTCCCGACGGACTCCTGCTCGTCTCGGCGACTCCCGAGGTCGGAACGTATGCAAACGGGATCTGGACGGTCGGTGACCTCTTCGTCGGCGCACGGGTCAAGATGGTGGTGGAAGTCGAGGCGGCGGCCGGGACGGCGGGGACGTCGATCACGAACGTGGCTTCACGCCTCGCGGCAGATGTACCCGATCCCAACCCGGACAACGACAGCGCGAGCGCGTCCGTCTGGATCCTGGGTGCGGACCTCGGCATCGACCACAGCGTGGAACCCGCCGAAGCGGATCCGGGCGACTCCGTCCTCTTCACGACGACGATCACGAACTCGGGCCCCGATGTGGCCGAGTCGGTGAAGGTCCAACTCGTCTACCCCGGCGATCTCGCGGAAGAATCGGTGTCGGTCTCCTCCGGAACCTTCGACGGCGCGACTCAGGTGTGGGTCATCCCCGCGATCGACCCCGCGGTGCCCGCCGTTCTCCAGTGGACAGGGAAGGTTGCGGACGACGCCTCGGAAGGATCGATCACGAGCACGGCCACGATCGCGTCCGTGTCGCCGGTCGATCCGAACCCGGGCAACGAGGAGGACTCGGCCACTCTGCTTCTCGGGCGGAACGCACTCGAAGTGACGATGCTGGTCGACGATTCGGAACCCGAGGTCGGCGACGAGATCCGGTTCACGGTCGATGCGCGCAACACGGGCACTCGTGCGGCGGCGGCCGTGCGGGTCGAGGATCTGCTGCCCGCCGAGGTGACCTACCTCAGCCACATGATCGTCGAGATCATCGACACCGGGCCGACCACGTCGACGTACAACCCCAGCACTGGAGTTTGGGTCGTCGACGATCTCGCGCCCGGCCAGTTCAGGCGGCTCCTCCTGAACGCGAAGGTGGACGCCGGCATGGAAGGGGTGACGTTCACGAATACGGCGACGATCGTGGCGCCGATCCTGGACGGAGACGATCCGTCGGACAACGTTGCGGCGGTCGACGTGACGGTCGCCGGCGCGGACCTGATCCTTGACCACGAACCGGAGATCCTGACGCTCGGTGTGGGTGTGTCGTCCGAACTGAGCGTGACGCTGACGAACGGCGGCCCGAGTCTCGCTTCGGGCGTGGTGGTCTCGGTTCCGGTGCCGACGGGGCTGGAACTCCTCACGGCGTCGGTCGACATCGGTTCGTTCGATCTGGACGATCGTACGTGGACCGTAGGTGATCTGGGTGCCGGGGAGGCCCCGGAGCTCTCCCTCACGGTTCGTCCCAAGACGACGGCGGCGGGTCGGACTCTCGGTCTCTCGTCGCAGGCCACGGCCACGTCGCCGGCGGACCCTGATCCGGATACGAATCAGGCCACCACCACGATCACCGTTCCGGGAGCGGACCTGGCGATCTCGATGACGGTGAGCGATCCGATCGTGACGCCGGGGAGCCAGGTCGACTTCGTCGTCACGGCCACGAACCTGGGGCCGGACGCCGCCTCATCGATCGTGATCCGCGATCTCCTGCCCGGGGGGCTAGATTTCGAGTCGTGGGCGGCGACGTCGGGTAGCTATGACGCCGCGAGTGGTGACTGGGTCCTCTCGGGCCTGTCGGTTGGAGGGTCTCAGCAGCTCACGGTCACTGCGACCGTCTCGACCCTCGAAACCGTGGTCAACACGGCGAGGCGAATCTCGTCCTCGCCGACCGACGGCAACAGCAGGAACGACTCCGACTCCGAGAGCGTGGGATCGATCGCGGCCGACATCGAGGTCGAAACGGCCGCGTCTGCTGGCGTGTTCTACGAAGGAGGGATGGCGTCCTTCACCGTCACGGTCACGAACCTCGGGCCGAGCGATGCGAGCGATCTCGTCATCGAGGAACGGTTCCCGACCGCCCTCACGCTCACGGGCGCAACCCCCTCGCACGGGAGTTTCGACGATGCCTACGGATACTGGTCGATCCCGTCACTCAGTGTGAACGGCAGCGCGACCCTGGAGCTCGTAGCGAACGTGCCGACCGGGTCGGCCGGCGATGGCGTGCAGGAAGCGCTGCTCCTCAGCTCGGGACAGGTGGATCCGGAGACCGGAAACGATCGCGACACCGCTTCGTTCGAGGTCCGCGCGGAAGTGGACGTCTCGGTCGACCTCAACGCGTCCTCTTCCGTCATTCGCGAGGGTGAAGAGGTGACGGTGACGGTGTCGGTAGAGAACGCTGGGCCGAGTCCGGCCACGAACGTGAGCTTCCATGTCGGGCAGGATCCGGAACTCTCCTGGGTGTCGCATCAGATGTCGCAGGGCACGTTCGACCCGATCGCCGGAACTTGGACGATCGGCTCGGTAACGTCGGGCGGGTCGGCGACCCTGGAGCTCCTCTTCGCCGCGACCACAGGATCCGCGGGAACGTCACCGGAGGTCACGGCGAGCCTCGAACACGTCGATCAGACCGACGTCACGCCGAGCAACGATACGGATGCTGTGTCCGTCTCCGTCGCGTCCGGGTTGATCGTGACGGCCAGTCAGAGTTCGGGATCACTCCTTCCCGCCGCGGCGCCAGAGGTGCTGCTCACCGTGGAGATCGACAACGGAACCCCGTTCGGAGAGACCTTGGATGCGCTCGCGGTTACCATCCGAACGGAGGGCGCGGGTTCCGACGAACAGCTGCGGTCGAACTGGCAGTCGCTCTCGCTCTGGTCTGCCGGGGGGGAACTCACTTCCGGTGACGTCGTGGGTGATGCCGTTTCGTTCTCGGGACTCTCGACGTTGATTCCGGCCGATGCGGCCCGCACGTTCGAGATCCGTTCCGGCGCGTCCCTCGGTGCACGGGACGGAGACGTTCTCGACCTCTACCTTGCCGGTCCCGAGGCGCTCACCTTCCTCGGCGACGTTCCGATCGACGCGAGTTGGCCGCTCGATCCGGCCGGTCAGTTCGTCGTGGACGGCATGTCGGCGGCCCAGATCGCCACACCTTCGGTCCCTTCCGGATCGCTCTCTGCGGGCGGAGGCCCGGTCGTCGTCGGTGACTTCGTCGTGCCCTCGAACGGCTACGAGAACGACGTGTTGGAGACGCTCCGGATCGAGTGGAGCGGAACCGCGGTTCCGTCCGATCTCTCGGAGTGCTCACTCTGGATCGCGGGCGCGGACGGCGAGTTCGCGGGTGAAGGGGGAGACGACGTCTACCTCGGTGCCGCGACGTTCGCGGACGACACCTGGGTTCTTGCCGGACTGGAGCAGAACGTTCCGTCATCCGGCCTCCCGCTCTATCTCACGGCGGCCGCGCAGCCCGATGCGGCGACCGGTCACACGTTCTCGTTCAGTCTCGGCGTCCTCGGCCTCCAGGTCGCGAGCGAGAACGACGGTCCCATCGACATGGTCGTTCCTCTCTCGGGGACGTTCTCGATCGGGGAGAGTGACGACCCGAAGGTGACGGTGACGGCGCTTCCGAGAAGCGTCCAGTCCCTCCTGCCCGGCGCTCCCACTCTCCAGATGGCACGGCTGCGGGTCGAGAACGCCGGGCCGGGTTCGGTCACGCTCGCCACGGTGACCTTCCACGATGCGAGCGCAGTGTCGGGTGACCTCGCGGATCTGGATGCGAGTTGGTCGGAACTCGAGCTCACCGTCATCGATGCGATCACCGAGGAGGGGGTGGCCATTCGAGCCACCATGGAGGATGGAGTCGCCCGGTTCGAGGGACTGGAGACCGTGGTCGCGGAGGGTGGCTCTGCCGAGTTCGCCGTGCTTGCCGGCGCGTCCACGTCCGCGCGCGACGGTGATGCGCTGGCGCTCGCGATCGAAGGTCCGGAAGATCTCGGCTTCGGGGAGGCGATCCTCCTGGACGGGGCTTGGCCACTTTCGTCGACCGCACCCGTGCCGGTGGACGGCATGTCGTCGTCGCAGGTCGTGCTCGAGACTCTGCAAGGTCGGCACGTCCCCGCCGGAACACCCGGTGTTCTGGTTGCGAGCTTCCGCGTTCCCTCCAACGGATACGCCGAGGACGTCCTCGAGACGCTGGCGCTCGTGAACCTCGGCAGCGCGACCTCGGATGACATCGCGCGCCTCGAACTCTTCGCCGCCGGCGAGAGCGTGG
The DNA here is from genome assembly GCA_041390305.1 of Candidatus Eiseniibacteriota bacterium. GTDB lineage: Bacteria > Eisenbacteria > RBG-16-71-46 > CAIMUX01 > CAIMUX01 > JACKCR01. Next base: position 28,979 of record JAWKQE010000034.1, on the reverse strand, counting down.
GCGACGGGGATGTGCTCGGCGCGCGGTGGACCTGGGAAGGCATCGGACTCACCGTGCCCGCCTCGGGCCTCGATCTCGCCGTCTGGGCGGACATCGACTCGGCCGCCGTTCCCGGCCACACACTCCGGTTCGGGCTACCGACCAACCCGAACCCGGGCCTCCTCATGGAGAGCGGGAACGACGGGCCACGCGACTCTGCGGTATCCCACCTCGCGACGTTCGAGATCTCCCCCAGGGAAGGCTCCGTCGCAGTGTCCGTGAACGGAGAGATCGGGCTCAGCCTGCTGCCGGGCGCCGATCCGCTGGAAGTGCTGCGCGTCCGCGTGAGCAATGAGACGACAGAACTCGAAAGCCTGGACGGTGTCACGTTCGCAGTCGGGTCGACCGGACTCGGCACGGCCGAACAGATCGCTGCCGGCTGGGGCGCCTTCGAACTCTGGCTCGAAACGAGTTCTGGTGGGGACCCGACCCAGGCGCCGACGGAAGACGGCGGTGTCGAGGGGGAAGATGACGTTGCGGATCCTGTACTCCTTGGATCCACAACCGTGAGTTCGGACGAGGCGCAGTTTGGCGGGCTCTCCCTCTATCTCCGTTCCGGCGGTTCGTTCGAGCTGAGCCTTAGGGCGTCGGCCGGTACTCTCGCTCGCGATGGGGACCGAACCGATCCCTCTTTGAAACTCGGCGAACTCGAGTGGCAGGGCGAACCGACGGTCGTGGGACTCGGTTCCATGGATCCTCCGGGAGACGTGGTCGTGGACGGCATGTCGGCCGCGCAGATCGTCCTCACTCCGGTGGAGACCGCGAGCTTCGAAGCCGGGTCCACACGGAACCTCGCTCTCGACATCCTCGTGCCATCGAACGGTTACCTGCCCGATCGACTCGAGCGGTTCAATCTCCGGGTCGAGGGGTCCGCTCAATCGAGCGACCTCGCCGCGCTCGAACTCTGGACGGACGATGGTGACGGTCAGTTCAGCGAGGCGGACGACTCCCGGCTCGGCGACCTTCGGCTGACCGGTAGTCGCTGGGAGATCACCGGCCTCGACGTGGACGTGCCGGTGGGCGGGCGTCGGCTCTTCGTCACGGTGGATGTTTCGGAAGCCGCTCTCGAAAGCCGGTCGCTCGAGCTCGTCCTTCCGAGTGGAGACGACGTTGCGCTCGGTATGGAGAGCGGCAACGACGGGCCGCGGGACGCCGAAGCAGCCGATGGACGGCAGCACGTCATTTCGAGCGTCGACCGGGTCGCGTTCTCCGCACGGAGCCTTCCTTCGGGAACCGTTCGCCCCGGGCAGTCGAACGTACCGCTCCTCCACCTCCATGCGACGAACACGTACACGAACGCGCGCACGGTGGAGGCGCTCACCCTCCATTCGCGTGCGACCGGTGACGGGACGCAGGACGAACTCGATCTCGCCTTCGACGTCCTCCTTCTCTACGAAGACACCGATGGAGACGGGCGGCTGAGGACGAACGTCGACGAGGTTCTGGGTGCGGGTGCGTTCGAAGACGGCGTGGTCACGTTCGGTTCCCTCGACTGGGGCCTTCCCGCGACTGGGTCCGGTGCCGTCTTCCTCGTCGGGCGCGTCTCGTCGCGCTGGGCTCACGATGGGGACGGGTTCAGCGTCGAACTGAGTGATCCGCTCGACGTCTCGTTCGCTGGAGACGGAACCGCGGTGACCGGCGCCTGGCCGCTCGCGTCGGGATCCCAATGGGTCGTCGACGGCATGGTCGCCTCGCAGATCGAGACCGAATCGGGTGGCACTCGTGCGGCGGGGCCGGGGCAGGGGCCGGTGCTCGCGTTCGACTTCACGCTACCCTCGAACGGCTACCGCACGGACCGCCTGGAGAGTCTGGTGCTGGAGAACGACGGATCGGCGTCGGAGGAGATCGCCGTTCTCGAGCTCTGGCAGGATGGCGGTGACGGAAGCTTCACGCCGTCGGATGGCGATGACGTACTCCTCGGAGTGTTCCAGACCGAAGGGGACCGCTGGATCCTGGAAGGCCTCGACGCGACCCTGGGCCTGGAGGAGAACCGGTTCTTCGCCGGCGTGACGGCCGCATCGACGCTCGATGACTCCGTTTCCGTGGAGCTCAGGATTCCGGTGGACGGGGTTCAGGTGGCGTCCGGAAACGATGGTCCGCACGACGCGGGACGCACGAGTCCGACTTCGCTCTACCTCAGCAACGCGCCGCTCATCGCGAGCATCCGGACCGTACCCGGCGTGAGCAACGTCGATCAGGACTTCGCGGTCGAACTCCAGGTCCAGAATCTGAACGCAGGCCGGGTCGAGGCGATCCAGCCCGCGGATCTCGAGTTCGATGGCGATGGGGCGTTCGTGATCGTGTCCGGACCGACCCCGTCCACGTTCGATCTCGAGGTGGGAGAGACGCGGACCTTCGTATGGCAGCTGCAGGGATCGGAACCGGGTTCGGTCGCGCTCTCCTCGTCCGCCGAAGGACGCGCGGAGTCCGATGGCTCTCTCCTCCGCTCTCTCCAGGCGACGAGTGCGCCGCACGACCTCAGGGTCGGCGCGCAGGGACTCTCGCTCTTCGCGCTCGGCTCCCTTCCTTCCACGCTGAGCTACGGCCAGACCGGTGTGGTTCCTCTTTCCCTGACCTTCCGCAATCCCGGAGACGCCGACGGGTCGGACGTTCAGCTCCATTCGATCCAGTTGCGTATCGAAGACGAAGTCGGAACGGAACTCGTTCCCGCCCAGCTACTGGATCGAGTCGTGGTCAGTGAGGGCAACCAGGTCTACTACAGCTCCACGAACCTTCCGAGCGAACCAGGAGCTCTGGGACTCATCTTCACGACGCCGGTGGTCGTGACGACGGTCGAGCCGGCCACGCTGAACCTCAAGTTCGATCTCGTCGATGTGAGTCCGTACACGAGTTACCGCGTGCTCATCGACTCCGCCACGGCGTTCAGCGCGACGGACGGAACGAGCGGGGCGAGTGTCGAAGTGACTCTGGCCGAGGGTACGTTCCCGATCACCTCCGGGCTTGCGCACCTCGTCTCGGAGGCGACCGCCGTCGACGTCCGCTCCATCCAACAGGACGATCAGCGCGTCGGGCCGGGCGCCTCGAACGTCGAAGTCCTCTCGTTCGAGGCGACGGCGGGTGGGGAATCGGGCGCAGGCGCAGACTCGCGTCTCGGCTCCATCGCCTTCCGGGTCGAGTCGGTGGACGAGTCGACCGCTGCGGTTCTCTCGGAGATCGTCGATCGGGTCCGCGTCGAGACACCACTCCAGGAGCTCTACCACCGTCCGGTCGACAGCTCCGCTCTCGGCGACTCGCTCGTCGTGCGGTTCGACTCACCGCTCACGCTTCCCGCGAACACTCCCGTGCCGATCACGGTGTCGGTCGACATCGGCGCGGACGTGGCGCCCGGCTCGGTCCGGTTCGTGCTCGGTGACCCGTCGTCGATCGACGCGCGCGACGCGAACACGGGAGGAGAAGTTCCGGTCGTGTTCGAGAGCAGCCCGATCGAGGGCCCGGTCGTTCGCGTCGAAACGCCGGCGAGCGAACTCCTCATCGCGGGCACCGCGGAGCTTCCCGAGCAGACGTCGATCGGCACGCGGGATCTCCTCGCGATGCGTCTTGCCGCCTCGCACCCGGGCACACAGGGGACCAGTCGCGCCCGGATCGATGCGTTGTCGTTCCAGCTCTGGAACGAGGAACGGTTGGGGCTCGTTCCCGCCGACTACCTCACCCGCGTCGAACTGTGGCGGGAGGGTTCCGTCGTCGGGGAGAACTCGAATCCACCGAGCAGCGGTGCACTCGTCACCGTGGATCTGGAAGGCGTCTACCTCGAACCCGGGGAAACAGCGACGTTCGACGTGCGGATCGGCATCGAGTCGACGGCGGAGCCTGGTTGGCTCGAACTCACGGTGGGTGCTTCACAGGTCGACGCGTTCGACGCGAACGGTGGGGCGGAGCTCACGATCCTTCCCGCCGAGGGCTCAGACCTCCCCGTCTTCTCCGGCCTCACCCAGGTGACGTCACCCGCGCGGGAGGTGAGCGTCGACCTGATCAGTCTCCTCCCCGCCGCGCTCGTACGCGACGGTCTCGAGGCGCCGATCGGTGAGCTTCTCCTCGTCCATCCATCCACCGAAGGGTCGGGACCGATCCAGCTCGACCGGGTCGGGATCCGGATGACGGACGGCGATCTGTCGGCACTCGCGATCGGAGCGGATGTCGCCGAACTCCGCGCCTACGTCGACGGCACGCTTTGGGCCGCGAGCGAACTATCCGATGCGGATGCAGAGGCCTCGCTCGAAGGCGACGTACTCGACCTGGCACCGGAGGAGGAACTGCGGATCGAGATCCGCGCGCTCTTCCGCGCCGAGGGGCACACGTCGTCACTCCGCTTCGGCATCGAGCGGGATGACGTTGGAGTGGTGCAGCCGGCCGGAGCGCTCTACGAGATCGAGCCCCGCACGAAGACAGGCGCGGAGTTCCCGCTCTTCACCGACGCCGGGAGCTTCGGCACGACCGATCTCCGCGAGAGCTACGTCAACTTCCCGAACCCGTTCGCGGCGGGACGCGAATCCACCGCGTTCGTCTACTACCTCCCGATGGACAGTGAGGTAACGCTGCGTGTCTGGACGTTGACCGGGGACGAAGTCGTCACCCTGGTGGAACGCTACTCGTCCGACGCCGGCCTCCATCAGGAAGTCACATGGGACGGGCGGAACGGCAACGGAGAGACGGTGCGGAACGGCGTCTATCTGGCCGAACTCGAAGTGCAGATGATGGGACGCTCCGAGCGGATCCTTCGGAAAGTGGCGGTGATCCGATGAGCCGCGCACCGTTCACCTGGTGCCGAGCCGGATGGCTCCATCGGCATCCGTCGGATCAGCGCTACGGCGGGACTCACGCGCTCGCTTCGGGAATCCTGATCGCCTCGTTCCTCGCGGTAGTCCAATGGCCGAGTGCCGTTCTCGCCCAGGACGGCGGTGTGCGTTCTCTCTTCTCCACCGGTGGCGGGCTGCGGGGACTCGCGATGGGCGGGGCGCAGGCGGCGATTGCGAGGGACGCGGAGTCTCTGGACTGGAATCCGGCCGGTCTCGCCTCGGTGCAGCGCTCCGGCTTCCTGCTCAATCGAACCAGCTACTTCGGTGAGGACGTCGTGGAGTCACAGGCCATCGGCGTCGTTCCGAGTTGGCGATGGGGAGGCCTCGCGCTCGGGATCCGTCATCTCGGCGTGAGTGGCGTCGAAGGGCGTGACGCACGCAATCAGGTTACGGACGGAGACTTCGGGGCGAGCACGATGCAGTTCGCTCTCGGCTATGGCAGGCAGTTCGGCGCGTGGTCAGTGGGGTCGACGCTGGACCTGGACCGGGAGCAGGTCGCGGGAGCCGGAGCGACGGGATTGGGGCTCGACCTCGGTGTCCAGGTCCGGCCGGCGGATGCGTTGGCGTTCGCCCCGGATTGGCTCGAGGGAGTTTCGTTCGGCGCCGCGTGGACCAACCTCGTCGAGCCGAGCCTGCGACTCGATCAGGACACCGTGGTGGATCCCTCCGCGTTCCGTCTCGGATGCGGCTACGAGCGGCCGGGATTCCTCGGCGGCCTGCTTACCGCGGCACTCGACGTGGAAACGTCCCGCGCGTCGGACACTCGGGTCTTCACCGGCCTCGAGTTCCAGATCCACCCCGCGCTCGCCCTTCGGTCCGGGCTGGGGAAGCACGGTACCGCCGTGGGGGCCGGTTTCCAGTATCGCGAGTTCGACATCGATTACGCACTCGAAGAGACCGACCTCGGCAGCGTGCATCGGATCGGACTCTCCTACGCGTTCGGCGCCACGACGAACGAACGGCGCGAGGCGTTCGTGACGCGGCAGGAGGAAGCTCTGCAGGAACGTCTCCAGCAGGCGTCCGCGCAGCGCGAGCAGGAACGGATCGACGCCCTGCTCCAGCAGACGCGGGACCTCCGTGCGGCCCAGCGGATCGAGGACGCTCTCGCCACCATCGACGTCGCGCGCACGCTGGCCCCGGATCGTCCGGAAGCGATCGAGCTGGAAGCGGAGTGCTGGATGGACCGCGGGCGCGAGCTCGAATCGCAGGACGACTTCACGGAAGCGGCTCTTGCCTACGCCCGCGTTCTCACGCTGGCCCCGGATCACGCCGCGGCGCTCGACGCCCAGGCACGCGTCCAATCCGAGAGCGATCGGATCGCGAAACGTACCGAACATCTTCGCGAGCGGTTTGCCGCCTCTCTCGACGCGTTTGGTCGCGGTGATCTCATTGCCGCTCGCTCTGGTTTCGCCGCGCTCGTCAAAGAGAACAAGAAGGACGCGGAAGCCAAGAGCATGCTCCGGAGGACCGAGGAGGCGATCACGAGGGAAGCCGACGAGCACGTCGGCCAGGCCCGGAGGCTCCTCGCGAGGAGTCTCCTCGACGAGGCCGCGGAGGAACTCTCGAGGGCGAGGAAGCTGGCTCCCGACTTCGCGGGTCTGGCGGCGGCGGAGTCCGACCTCGCGCGGCGACGGACGGACCGTACTCTGCGCGGCGCCGGCGTCGTCCCGCCTGGAGGCGGTGGAGTCGATGCCCTAGCCACCGCGGGTGCGGCAGAGGACACGACCACGGGCACATCCCCCGGCACCGCCGGCTCGGCGGCGTCCGGTCGGGGCGTGGGCTCGGCGAGACCGGGCACGGCGGCGGGATCGAGCGGGCCGAAGATGGACGAAACGGAGCTCGCCGACCTTTACCGGCGCGGAATCGATGCGTCGCAGGCGAGCCGGTCCGAGGACGCTATTCGGTACTTCGAGCTCGTGTTCTCCGCCTCGCCCGGATACGCCCTCGTGCAGGAGAACCTCGTGCGCGAGTACCTCACGCTCGGCATGGACCGGTTCGCGGCCGGTGACCTCGATGGCGCCATCGGCATCTGGCAGCGCGCCCTCCAGGTCGACCCGGACGACGAGAAGGCCCGCGGCTATCTGGAACGCGCCCTTCGTCACAAGAACCGCTCGGAAGAGATTCTCGGGAACAACCGCTAGTGCGGAGGAATGGCATCGAGATGGCGGATACGAGATCGAAATCAAGGATCGGAGGGAGCGGCACCGGCACGATGCCCGCTCCGGTTCACTCCGGATCGCGCTCCGGACCACGCTGGGGAATGCGATGGATCGTGAGCGCGGTCGCCGTCGGTCTGACCGCGGCCGCGGTTCTCGGCGTCGGCGTCTTCCAGGAACGGTCCACGCGCCGCGCCCTGACGGACGAACTCGAAGCGCGCCTTCTCCTCGAGGCGCGGAACCTTTCGCTCGCGAGTTCGAGTGCGCTCCTCAGCGACTTCCCGGAACTCACGCTCCATCCACTCCTCAAGGAAAAGCAGGCCCGGAACCCGGAGTTCGTCCTCCTCGTCGTCGTCGATCACGAGGCGAAGATCCAGGGTCACCCGGAGTTCCGGCGTCTTGGGGAGACGCTCGAAGTCGGTGGGGGCTGCTCGGGCTATGCCTCCACCCAGGAACTGGATCCCGGCGAGAGTTTCCTCCAGGACGACAGCCATTTGCTCGTCGTCGCCCCCGTCGAGTATCAGGGACAGCGGATCGGCACGACCGCGGTCGGCATCGAGCGCGGCTACATCGACCGGATCATCAGAGAAGCACGGCTCAAGCTCCTCGGCGTCCTCGGTGCGTTCCTCGGCCTGGCCGTGATCGTGTCCTTCGTGACCATGACGGGCCTCCTGTCTCCGATCGACGATCTGCGGCGTGGTCTCGAACGGATCGGACGTGGCGACCTCGACCACGCGATCGAAGTGCGCGGCCGCACCGAGTTGGGGCTTCTCGCCAACACGGTCAATACGATGGCAGCGGAGCTCAAGGTGGCGCAGGAAGAGATGGTCGAGAAGGAGCGTCTGGCCCACGAACTGGACCTCGCGCGTGAGATCCAGTCCCGTCTCCTGCCGCACGAACGGAGGGCGACCGGACCGTTCGTCGTCGACGGTTCGCACCAGGCTGCATTCGAGGTCGGCGGCGACTACTACGACTACTTCCCTCTCTCCGGCGGGCGGACCGGAATCGTGGTGGCGGACGTGGCCGGGAAGGGGCTGGCCGGCTGCCTCGTCATATCGATGCTCGCCGCTCTGCTCAAGGCCTATCGGGATCGGTACGACTCGCCGAAGGAGCTGCTGACGAAGCTCGACGAGAGCCTCGCCCCTGACCTCCGCCCCGGCGCGTTCGTCACGATGTTCTACGGAATCCTCGACGAGTCGACGGGGAGCATCTGCTTCGCCTCGGCCGGGCACATGCCGACCCTCGTCTACCGCGCCGCGACCGGCGAGGTGGAGGAGTTCCGGAGCCGGGGCATTCCGCTCGGTGCCGTTCGGGGCGGCGTGGTCGCGCGCACGCTTCACGACGAGTCTGTCCAGCTCGGTCCGGGCGATCTCCTGATCCAGTACACCGACGGAATCAACGAGACGCTCGACGTCACGGGCGACGTCCAGTTCGAGATCGAAGGGATGCGCGCTCTCCTGGAAAGGAAGTCGAAGCTCGGCCCCACGGCGATCCTCGACGTGTTCCGGGACGAGTTGGAGACGTGGCGGGGTGGGGGACCGCGTCAGGACGACGAGACACTCGTAGCTCTGGGCTGGGATGCGGCGATCCCCCTCACTCCGGTTGGGGAGACTTCAGACTCAGGAGAGGAGGCCAAGGTGGTTCCCATCGACTCCGCTCTTCGTGCTCCTGCATCGGTTGCCGCGACCGAGTCCGAACGATGGCTCGCACTGGCGGAGGCCCAGGGGGATCGGATCGTGCTCGCGACGAAGATCGAGGCGATGGATTCGATCGAGAAGTGGCTCAGGCGCCGTAGCGACCTCGAGGACCTCGATGCCATCCACTTCGACCTCCTCTACACCGCCCTCTACGAGGCGTGCACGAACATCGCGGAACACGGCTATGGGCACCCGAACGCCGAGTTCGTCCTGTGGTGGCTTCCGGAGAGGCGGAGCGGGAACGGCCTCCTCGGAAGATTCGTACTCGTCGATCACGGCGATCCGTTCTCTCCCGACAACTGGACGGCGTCCGACTTCCACGACCCCATGGTTCGGAGACGAACGCGCGGCTTCGGACTCGACATCATCCACCGGGTCATGTGCTCGGTGAACTATTGGCCCTCGACATCTCGCGGAAACATCACGGTCCTCGCCTTCGACCCGACGGCGGTGGAGATCAAGGAGGTACGACATGCCTGAGGCCTTCCAGATAGAAGAGCTGGCGGGTGACGGGACGCGGACGGTACTCAGAGTGCGAGGACACCTGAACGCGGCCACCACCGGACAGCTCTTGAGCCACGCGCGGTCGATCCGAACGCGCGGACACGGTCTGGTGCTCAACCTCTCCCAGGTCTCCTTCATCGCGTCGAGCGGTGTCGGTGCCCTGCTCGCGCTGGGGGAGGAGTATCGCGAAGTCGGACTGGAGGTCTGCTATGCGGAGCTCTCGTCCGTCGTCGACTCGGTGATCAAGCTCCTCAACTTGGACAGCTTCCTGACGATCGCAGCAACGGAGGAGGAAGCGCTTCGGCGCGCAGCATGAGCATGGGCGGAGCCGCACGACGCCATCGATCCGTGGATCTCTCGATCCACCGACTCGTCGACCTGGAGGCGCTGGATCCCGATCTGGCCCGTCTCATCCGCCGGCGAGAGCACAGCCTCGTCTCGCTCTTGGAGCTGACGAACGAACTATCCGTCTCCCTCGATCCGTACGAGATCGCCGATCTCGTGCTCTTCAACCTCATGGGGCATCTCGGAACTCCCAAGTCCTGCCTTTGGCTCCTGTCGCGGGACGAGCGGTCGGAACCGATCCTCCTGCGCGCCTACGGGATCCAATCCGAGAAGGCGGCGGGACTCGGCGCGGTCTGCGGCCCGAAGATGTGCTCCCTCATGTGTGAACGGGAGGGACCGCTCGAAGTGAGCGAGGCCACTCCGCTCCTCAAGTCGGTCGATCGCGCGCTCGTCGAGCGAGCCGGTCTCGCCCTCTTCGCTCCTGTGTTCGCGCGAACCCGGCTTCTCGGGATCGTCGCGCTCGGAAACCGTGTGAGCGGGGAGAGCTACGGGACGATCGACAAGCAGATCCTCCAATGTTCCCTCGGTGCTTTGGGCGTCGCGGTCGAGAACACGAGCCTCTACAGCAACGTGGCGGAAAAGAACCGGCAGCTCGCCCAGGCCTACGAGCAGCTGAAGGAGAACGACCGGCTGAAGTCGGAGTTCCTCCGCAACGTCAACCATGAGCTGCGGACACCTCTCACCGTCATCCTCGCCTACTCGCAGTGGCTGGTCAGCGAGGAGGTCGACGACTCGAAGAAGGAGTTCCTGGAGACGATCCACGCGGAAGGGAAGAAGCTGAACGGTCTTCTGGAGCAGCTCCTCGATCTCTCCGCGGTTTCCGCGGAGATCCTCGAGGTGGCGCTCGAGGAGTTCGAGCCCGAACCGTTGCTCGAGCAGTTCTTCATGAACCGTCATCTCGGTATCACCGAAGGCCTGCGCGAGTTCCGCTACGGATCGTCCGGAGAGCTGTCACGGGTTCGGGCCGATCGGCACCGTCTCCAGCAGATCCTGGAAGCGTTCGTCGACAACGCGGTCAAGTTCACTCCGCAAGGCTCCAAGATCTGGCTCCGTGCTTCCATGGCGACGGTGCAGAACCAGGAGTGGGTCCGCGTCGACGTCCAGGACGACGGCCCCGGGATTCCGGCGCCGCAGCTGTCCGAACTCTTCGTCGCGTTCCACCAAGGCGATGGTTCCACCCGCCGAAGGCAAGGCGGCCTTGGCGTCGGGCTCCCCCTGGCGCGGCAGATGGCGGAACGGATGGGTGCGCGAGTCGAGGTGGAGAGCGACGTCGGAAGCGGTGCCACCTTCTCCGTCTTCCTGCCGGTCGCCGGCGCGAGAGAGTAGCCGACGAATCCGGTGCCGAGGGATGCCTTCGGCACCGGTCGGTCGGCCCACGAAGCGCTACTTGACGGACAGCCCGAACTGCGGGACAAAGCGGTCGTGACCGACCGCGTGACAAGGGGTCCTACGTCGCCGCCCGGCGACGGAGTCAAAGGGAGTCCTCCTCCGACCCGCCGACCGAAAGGACGCTTCTCGAGACGTGAGGAGCGCGCGGTCTCCATTCTCTGTGCCGTGTACGCGCTCCGGATCATCGGGCTCTACATGGTCCTCCCCGTTCTCTCTCCGTACGCCGCGTCGCTCCGCGGATCCACCGGGATGCTCACCGGACTCGCCATCGGGGCCTACGGACTCTCCCAGGGACTCTTCCAGATCCCGTTCGGCTCCCTCAGCGACAGAATCGGACGGAAGCGCGCGATCGTGTTCGGACTCTCGCTCTTTGCGATCGGGAGTGCGATCGCCGGTGCGGCGACCTCCGCACTCGTCCTCATCCTGGGACGGTTCGTCCAGGGGATGGGGGCGATCGCGTCGGTCGTCGTCGCGCTCGCTGCGGACCTCACGAGAGAGCAGGTGCGCACGCAGGCGATGGCCCGGATCGGCGTATGGGTCGGTGGTGCCTTCGCCCTGGGAATGACGGCCGGGCCGTTCGTGGCCGGGGCGGTGGGTGTTCCTGCGCTCTTCTGGACCACGGCGGCTCTCTCCGCCCTCGGCGCGGTGCAGCTCATGGTGGCGGTGCCGGAGCCCAGACGCCGCCGGATGCGGCAGAGACAGACGAGTCTCGAGCCGGGCGCATCGACCCTTCCGTCGGGCGAGCCGGGCGAACCGGGCGAACCGGCCGGGACCGGGCCCGACGATCGCCTGCACACGGGTGATCTGCGCTTTCTCCTCAGTCAACGCCCCCTCCTCCTCCTCGACGTGGGGACCTTCCTGCTCCACCTCACGCTCACCGCGATCTTCGTCGTGCTTCCGTTCGTCTTCGAGGAACAGTTTGGGCCAGGCGAGATCGGAAGGGCCGTGGTTCCGATCGTCGTGGTCGGGCTGGCGGCGATGGTCCTCGCCGCCCGTCACACGGACCGGACCGGCCAGAGTGCGCGGGTCTTCCTCGTCGGGGGAGCGCTCTTCCTGGCCGCGTGCATCGTCCTCGCCGTGAGCGGGACACGGGCGATCGGGGCCGTGGCCGGCCTCGGGATCTTCGTCCTGGCGGTGGCCTGCCTCGAGCCGACGCTCCCCGCTCTCACGACCCGATTCGCCGTGGGGCCCCACCGGGGCGCTGCGATGGGGGTCTTCCACATGTCGCAGTTCCTCGGGTCGTTCATCGGCGGCCTCGTCGGGGGAGCGGCGCTGGGCGGGAGTCTCCTCACGCCGTTTCTCCTCCTCGCCGTGGCCGTGGCCGCGTGGCTCGTCGCGGCTGGGTCGCTCGCCCCTTGGACGGCCCGGTTCGAGGGCAAATGAGCTCGGAACTGCGCTCCGGAACGGGCCTATAGATCTTCGTCCCAACTTCGGTTAGTCCTTACGCCCTGAGCGGGGGCCTTCGCGTAGTATTCGCGCGTTGTGTCCCCCTGGCGTGGACTTGCGAGGGGCGGAAGGCACAAGTGGACGTTCGTTCGGTGCCATACGGGCACTGCGAAAACGACGTCCAAAAGGATCCGTTCCACGACCAGAGCGGGCGGAGGAGTAGAGATGAACGCAGTGTCCGATTTCATGAAGTACGTCGCGGCACGGAACCCGGGCGAGACCGAGTTCCTCCAGGCCGTCGAAGAAGTGGTCGAGTCGATCTGGCCATACCTCGAGAAGCACCCCGAGTACCGTGACGCGAAGATCCTCGAGCGGATCGTCGAGCCGGAGCGGGTGCTGATGTTCCGCGTCCCGTGGGTGAACGACGCGGGTGAAGTCCAGGTCAACCGCGGCTTCCGCGTCGAGTTCAACAGCGCGATCGGGCCCTACAAGGGCGGCCTGCGCTTCCACCCGACGGTCAACCTCTCCATCCTCAAGTTCCTGGGCTTCGAGCAGGTCTTCAAGAACAGCCTCACGACCCTGCCGATGGGTGGTGGTAAGGGTGGATCGGACTTCGATCCCAAGGGCAAGAGCGACTCCGAAGTGATGCGTTTCTGCCAGAGCTTCATGACCGAGCTCTGCAAGCACATCGGCCCGAACACCGACGTTCCCGCCGGTGACATCGGCGTCGGCGGCCGCGAGATCGGCTACCTCTTCGGCCAGTACAAGCGGATCCGGAACGAGTTCACCGGCGTCCTGACGGGCAAGGGACTCAACTGGGGCGGCAGCCTCATCCGTCCGGAAGCGACCGGCTACGGCTGCGTCTACTTCGCTCAGGAAATGCTCGGTCTCAAGGGCCAGTCTTTCGAGGGCAAGACCGTGACCGTGTCGGGTTCCGGCAACGTCGCTCAGTACGCGACGGAGAAGGCCACCCAGCTCGGTGCCAAGGTCGTGACGCTCTCCGACTCCAACGGCAGCATCTACGATCCGGCCGGCATCGACGCCGAGAAGCTCGCCTGGGTCATGGAGCTGAAGAACAACCGTCGTGGTCGTATCCACGAGTACGTCGACAAGTTCGGTGGCGAGTACCTCGAGGGCAAGCGTCCCTGGAGCGTCAAGTGCGACATCGCCCTTCCGTGCGCGACCCAGAACGAAGTCTCGGGCGACGAGGCCAAGGCTCTGGTCGAGAACGGCTGCCTCTGCGTGGCCGAAGGCGCGAACATGCCGAGCACTCCGCAGGCCATCGACGTCTTCCAGACCAAGGGCATCCTCTACGGTCCTGGCAAGGCGGCGAACGCGGGTGGCGTGGCTACCTCCGGTCTCGAGATGTCCCAGAACTCGATGCGGCTGAACTGGTCTCGCGAAGAGGTCGACTCCAAGCTGCACGGGATCATGAAGAGCATCCACGCGGCGTGCGTGGAGTACGGCAAGGTCGGAGACAAGGTCGACTACGTTGCGGGCGCGAACGTCGCCGGCTTCATCAAGGTCGCCAGCTCCATGCTCGATCAGGGCGTGGTGTGATCCAACCTGCCGGGGCGGCGGGGAAGTCCGATCGGACATTCCCGGCGTCCGGCTAGTCTCCTCGGCAGGGGAGGGACCCAGGGGCGTGCTGCGGCGCGCCCGGCCCGGGTCCCTCCCCGAGCCGTCACTCGAAGGGACGCCTATGCGGAGGTTCGATGGGCTCCCTTTCCAAGATCGGTTCCTCGCTCGCGCTCGGACTGAGTCCTGAGCGCCGACTCGAGGATCTTCCGAGTATCTGGGGTCGGAGGCCGTCCTGGCAGCTTCCGCTCAGGTGGCTCGTTGCACCCTTGCTCGTCTCTCTCGCCGTCATCACCAACTCCCTCGGGTTCTCGCTGGACCTTCGCGCGATCTTCCTGATCGCGGCGGCTCACCCTGTCTTCTCCGCGCTCATCACGCTCGGGTATCGGCTCTCGGACCGGAGCACGGGGACCACCGGCACCGATCGGCTCCTGCTCTCCACCGAGGTACTGGTCGACTACGTCGCGATGTTCCTTCTCATCCACTTCACGGGTGGCGTGTTCAGCCCGCTCACGCCGTTCCTCATCTTCCACGTGATCCTGGCCGGGATCCGCTTCCCGGGTGGAAGCACGTACGTGTTCGCCACCTGGGCGACGCTCGGCATGTGGGCGCTCTACTTCGCGAACCAGTCCGGTTGGATCACCAGCCGTCCGATCGTGCACAACGGCGCGATGCTCCACTCCGCGCCGGGCGGACTCGAGGCCAAGGTCGTGCTGGGATCACTCTCGGTGACCTTCTTCCTGGCCGCTCTCCTCGTCCATCAGATCATGATCGGGGTCCGGTCCCGCGTGGTGGAACTCTCCGAGACGACCGATGCGCTCACGAACGCGAACCGAAAGCTGTCGAGCCTCTACGAGATCGTGCGCGTCGTCGGTCGGGAGCGGCACCTCAAGCGGATCCTCGATCGCGTCGCGAAGGAGCTGGCTGGAATCGTCGGTCACGCAGCGGTGGCCATCGGTCTCGTCGAAGAGGGTGGGAGAGTTCTCCGCTTCGCCGCGGCCCACGGACTACCCGACGTCTTCACGACGTCCGAGATCGAGATCGAGATCGAGCGGAGCCCGCTCCATGAACGGGTTCTGCGCGGAGAAACCGTAGGCGTGGGTGTCGGTCTCGACGATACCCATCAGCTCCGGGGGACGCTGTCGGATCTCGGAATCCAGTCGATTCTCCTCGCGCCGCTCCGGGTCGACAACCGGACCTTGGGCACGCTCGGGATCTATGCGACGGAGAAGGGGCGGTTCCATGACATCGATGCGAGGTTCCTCGAGCTGACGGCCGAGCTGGTCGCGTTGGCGATCGAGGATGCACGGACGAACGAAGAGATCGAGGCCCTGGTCGAAGAGAAGACCCGGTTCACGCTCCAGGTCGCCCACAACCTGCGGGCACCGTTGGGCGCCGCACTCGGTCTCCTCGACCTCATGACGGCCGGACACCTGGGGCAGATGGACCCGAGGCAGCTCGAGACGACCGAGCGCGTCGTGACGCGGCTCCAGGCGCTCGACGAGATGATCTCCGGCCTCCTCGAGATCGGCCGGTCCCGAGACTGGGGGCAGGAGATCGTGGACGTGCGGGTCGCGCCGGCGGAGATCGCCAGGCATCTCGAAGCCACGTTCCGTCCCGAGGCGACTCGTCACGACGTGACGTTCCGCGTACACGCGGACGATGGCCTTCCGACCGTGCAGAGTGGTGGCGATCTGGTCGTCCGGATCGCGGAGAACCTCGTCTCGAATGCGATCAAGTACACGCCGGCCGGGGGCGAGGTCGAGGTACGATTCGAGCGCAAGGAACCGGATCAGGTTCGTCTCCTCGTCCGCGACACGGGCATCGGCATTCCGTTGGCGGAGCAGGGACGCCTCTTCGAGGAGTTCTTCCGGGCCAGCAACGCGAAGAAGCACACGGCGCTCGGCACCGGGCTCGGCCTCGCCTTCGTAAAACAGGCGGTGGAGCGGCACCGGGGCCATCTGTACCTACGGAGTGATGTAGGCACAGGAACGACCGTGGTCGTCGACCTCTACGAGAAACGGCCTTCGATCCCCGTCGCCGAGAGCGCGCCGCAGATCGAAGGCCGTCCCGTTTCCTTCATCGGAACTAGCTACGACCGACCTTCGCCCGAAGGACGCTGAGGAGCTGCTCCTTCCGAAGCGGCTTCTGGAACACGCCGGCCAGGCCGAGGGCGTTCGCGTCGAGCGTGTAGCTCAGGTTGTCTCCGACCGAACTGAGCATGAAGACGGGTGCTTCGTTGCCTTCGGCGCGAAGGTCACGGACGAGGCCGGTGCCCGCATCGACTTCCTCCATCATCATGTCGATGATGAGGACGTCCGGGCGCAGCTTCCGGAACGCGATGAGGCCATCCTCCGCGCAGTCCGCGGACGCGAATGTGAACCCCTCGGCTTCGAGCAGGACCTGCAGGTAGGTGAGGACGTCCGGGTCATCGTCCACGCAGAGGGCCAAGGGTCGTCGTTCGTTCATGCGTGTTCCCTCCCCGCCGTTTCTGCGGTCGTGGAATGGGCCAAGGAATGAGCGGAGGAGCAGGCCGACGGATGGGAGAGACAGAGGAGTCGGGAGACGTGCGCCAGCGCGGCCTCCAGGTTCTCCTTCGCTCCGTCCGAGAGCTGCTCTCCGAATCCGTCGAACTCGTATCCGCGGATGCCGAGGAGCCAGGCCTCGGGCGGCTTTCCGTGAAGCTCTTCCGCCAGTCCGAGGAGCCCCGCCGGGGAGACTCCGTGGCTCGTGAACCGAACCGGTTCCGGGCTCGGCTCGATCCGGCGGAGCGCGAACGGTGCCGGTCCGATCCGGTCCGCGTCGACGAAGAGGACGAGACTCGCGCGCGCGACGTCCGTGGCCTGTTCGATCTGGAGATGGTAGTCCCAGCAAATCTCGACATCCGGTCCTGACTCCAGCGCCGCCGACTCCAGCGTCCCGGACTCCAACGCCCCGGACTCCAGCGCCGCCGACTCCAGCGCCGCTGCGAACGCCGGGCCGAGGCCGTCGTCGAGGCGGGCCGGATTCCCGAATGCAAGGATCAGCGTGTGTCCCGCGGGCGGTCTCATCCGCGGGACCTCTCGTCGACGGTCTCTCCATTCGCACCCACGAGCGCGACATGGAGAGGCATCTGCCCGAGTGCGTGGGTGGCGCAGGAAAGGCAGGGGTCGTACGCCCGGATTCCGACTTCGACGTTGTTGAGGAGCGCTTCGGTGAGCTCCTTCCGTCCCGAGAGATGATCCTCTGCGATCTTCTTCACGGTTCGGTTCATGGCTTCGTTGTTGTGGGTCGTCGAGACGATCAGGTTTGCGCGGACGACCTGATCGTTCTCGTCTACTTCGTAGTGGTGGAGGAGCGTTCCGCGGGGAGCTTCCAACACAGCGACGCTCCGCAGGCTCGGCTCGGACACCGGCGCTACGAGATCGCTGCCCTGTAGGTCCGGATCGTTCAGGAGCTGCTCGATCTTCTCGGCAGCATGGGAGCATCTCGGCCATCCGAGGCCAGTGGTGAGCCATGGTGACGTTGCAGACCGATCCGAGTGAGATTGGAACTGCCGGCGGGCTTCGGCCCGTGGCGTGTCGATCCGCGAGCAGACGTTGAGTCGCGCCAGCGGTCCGACCCGATACCAGCCCCGCTCCGGCCCGAACTCGGTGAGAAGGAACTTCATGTACGACCAGCTCCGCACGTCCTCGGCCAGGTAGTCGAGGTAGTCCACCAGGTCAGCTGGTCCGCGAGGGATCCTACCCTCCGCGTTCACGGCCCTGGTTGTAATCGTAGATCCATCTCGCCGTCCGGGCCGACGATTGCTACGTGGTTGGAGGAAGGCCCCGAAGCCGGCGAGCTGATCAGGTGTCCGAGCGTGTAGTCCGTGCCAGGGTCACCGAACTCTCCCGCTACCCGAAAATCGTCCCGATCTGCCCGCGAAGCGTCGCGCTCTTCGATGCGGAGGTTCTTGTTGATGCCGCCGGGGATCGCTCCCGTTCCGTGCACCTTCTTCCCCGCGGTCTGGGGATCTCCTGTCCGTACTTCCGGAGCAGGACTCCCTGCTTCGCGAGGTCCGGATGCGCCCGGATCACTTCCGTGACCGTCCTCTGGTATGCGCCCCAGGGCGCTACCGAATCGAGCAGGTCCGGCGAAGAGAGGTGAAAAGAAGTGGAGCGCATGTGATGGAGCATCTGTCCGTAGTGCATGAGCCGGCGCATCTTCTCGCCGGTTGCCGTGAGCCGTGCGCGGCCGGCGATCCAGATCGACCGCCTTGGCCGCTGAAGGTGGTGGCAGCTGACCGGACAGATGCCGCAGAGCCGCTGCACCAGGACGGGGAGTTCCCAGTACGGCCGCCCTTGGATGAACCGCTCGAAGCCGCGGAATTCGACGATATGGAGCTTTGCGTCCACCACCCGCCCACCTTCGTCGAGATGGATGGTGACCTTGCCGTGGCCCTCCACGCGGCTCAGCGGTTCGATCGCAATCCGTTTCGTACTCGTCGTCATCAGATATTCCTCTCTCGTTGGATTGCGTCAGTCGTACTTGCAGAGAAGGTAGGGGAGCTCGGGCGCGTGCCCTTCGAGCAGGGCCGTGATCGCAGCCCAGAAGGCATCTGCGGACGGAGGACACCCCGGAAGGTGGTAGTCGACCTTCACGACTTCGTGGCACGGCTTCACTCGGTCGAGAAGCAGCGGAATCTCCTCGTCGTCCGGGATCCTGCCCGTTTCGTTCCGGACCGTCGGACCTTCCAAGTAGGCCTCGCGGAAGCACTCCTCGAGCGGGACGAGGTTCCGCAGCGACGGGAGCCCGCCGTTGGTCGCGCAGTCGCCCACCGACACGAGGACCTTGCACTGGCGCCGGAACTCCTGGAGGACACGCACGTTCTCCTCGTTCGCGCATCCGCCCTCGACCAGGCCGATGTCGACCGGATGTTCGATCGTTTTGATGTCGTTGATCGGAGAACGGTCGAACTCGACGAGATCGACCAGCTCGAGGATCCGCTCGTCGATGTCGAGGAGCGACATGTGACATCCGAAGCATCCGCAGAGCGAAGTCGTAGCGACTTTGGGTTTGGCCATGACGATCTCCCTCACGACTTCCGGGTGACGGACGGTGCCGTGCCGACGTCTTCCGCGTTCGTGGCGCCGTCGACATCCGTTTGGTGTTCGATCTCCGCCCCGATCGGAATGTGGTCGAACCGCCGTTCGCCGACCGGGACTGCATAGCCGGTACGCTTGCGAATGAGGGTTCCCGTCGGACAGGCGGCGATCGCGGCGTCGGTGGAGGACACGGTGGTTCCCGCCAGCCCTCCCGCCGCGGAAACGACGAGGCGCTTCTCGATGCTCCGCCCGGCGAATCCGAACGCGCCCTTTCCGTCCGCGTCCTTCGAGGCCCGGACGCAGCGGGCGCAGAGGACGCAGCGGTTCCGGTCGATCAGGATGTCGGGATGGGAGGCGTCGATCTCGCGGTTCCGGAAGAGACCCGGATACTTGGGTGCGGTGATCCCGAAGCGGTAGGCCAGTGCCTGGAGTTCGCAGGAGCCGCTCTTCTCGCAGAACATGCAGAAGTGGTTGCCCTCAGCGAAGAGCATGTCGATCAGGTTCCGGCGGTAGCCTCGGAGTTCTTCCGTATCGTTCTCGACGACCATGCCGGGGACGATCGGCAGAGTGCATGCGCTGTGGATCCGGCCGTTGGCCCGGACGACACACACCCGGCACGCTCCGAACGGGGTCAGCTTCTCGAGCCAGCAGAGGCGTGGGATGTAGATCCCGGCCCCGTCGGCGGCCTCGAGAATGGTCTGACCCGGACGTCCCGTGACTTCCTGTCCGTCGATGAGTAGATGAATCAGAGGAGTCTCAGTCGAATCGGTCATCGTCTCGCCTCGTCGGGTCGGCCGCCGAGTCCTGTGCGACTGCTGCCGTCCCGGTTCGCACTATCGCTGCTGTCCACGTTCGCACGATCGCCGCCGTCTCCATTTGCGCCGTCGCCGCCGCTCCCACGTCTACCGCCATTGGCGCTTCCGTTCCGGAGACGCCGGGCATCGCCGAGATCGTCCTCCAACGAGTACGAAGCCGAATGGAGACGCCGTTCGTACTGTCCGGGGAACCCTTCGAGGGACGAGAGAACCGGGTTCGGTGACGTCCATCCGAGGCCGCACCGGCTGGTAGCGGCGATGGTCGCGCTCAGGTCGCGCAGGTAGTCGAGATCCTCCGCACATCCGTGTCCTGCTCGAATCCGGTCCAGACGCTCCTTGAGGAAGTATTCCCGACCCGGCAGGGCGTGCAGTAGCCGCACGACTCGTGGATGAAGAAGCGCATGAACTCCGACGCGATCTCGAGGAGGTCACGGTGCTGGTCAGACACCATCACCGCGCCGCCCGTCGCCAGGTCGTCGAAGCAGATGGTCGAGGTGGAACTCGGAAGGAGGGACCATCCGCCCGCTCCAGGCCGCCGATCTGGACGGCCGCCGCGTCGGAGCCGCCGCAGAGTCCGAGGCCGTTCTCGTACGGAGATGCCGAACGGCACCTCGTACACTCCTGGACGACGGCAATCGCCGGAGATGCTGAGCACCTTGGTCCCCGCGCTCGCTTTCGAGCCGAGCGCCGAGAACCAGGGAGATCCCTTCTCCAGGATGCGGGCGGCGCAGCAGTACGTCCTCGACGTTGTTCACGCAGGTCGGTTTGCCCAGGTACCCGTGAGAAGCGGGAAGGGAGGCTTGAGACGCGGCTGCCCACGCTTGCCTTCCATCGACTCGATCAGTGCGGTTTCTTCCCCGCAGATGTAGGCTCCCGCGCCCATCTGGATCCGGATGTCGAACTCGAGCGTGCCGGTCACCGAGACCGGTTCCGAGGAGCCCGGTCCGACGGCGTTCCAGACACGTGCTCGAGGTATTCGCGGAGGTACGCGTACTCGGCCCTCAGGTAGAGCACTCCGTGACGTGCACCGATTGCGTACCCGGCGATGGCCATTCCCTCGAAGACGAGGTCGGCGCGTTCCGTGAGGAGGACCCGGTCTTTGAACGTGCCGGGTTCGCCTTCGTCGGCGTTGCAGATCACGTACCTCTCGGGGTCGCCCCCGCGGGTGTGCTCCCACTTCACGCCGGTGGGGAATCCGCCGCCTCCGCGTCCCCGGAGGCGGGACGCCTTGATGACACGGATCACCTCGACCGGACTGAGCGCGAGCGCCTTCCTTAGTGCGGCGCCAGGCTCCATGTCGCCGAAGATGACCGGGCCGACCTGCCGGATCGAGTTGTCCACCGCGGACCGGACCAGGTCGTGTCCGTTGTTGCCACCTCCGTAGGAGTCGACGAGAAGGGACCGGAGGTCGGTGCTCTCGGGGTTCGCGAGGAGCAGCCGCACGACGCGTCTGACCTCGAGAGAGACAGACGCGGCAGTACGACATCGTCGATCAGGGCGGCCGGCGCCTGGTCGCTCATGCCGATACGGGAGGTCGTCTCGAGCGAGATCCGCCCGTCGGGAGTCGTCTCGCCGATCCAGTGCCGAGGGCGCGTTCGAACTCGGCGGCGACTTCGTCCGCCCCCTTCATCTTGTCGACGACGTCATCACACAGCCGGATGACGATCCGGCCGCGGGGACGGGTGGAGAGAAACGAATAGAAGGAGACCACACCTTCGACATCTGCGCGTGTGATATGGAGTGCTTCCGCGATGGAGTTCATCGCGTCGCCATCAATGCAGTGGAAACGATGATCGATGGCACGAACGACGTCGAGGAGTTGGATCGCGTCGTTTCCATGGCTTGCGCAGATCTCGCGAACGGCCTCGTCTCGAACGGTGCTCATTCTCGAGTTCCTCCGATCTTCGAGGCATTGGACATCGCCTCGAACCAGAGGAATCTAGAACTGCACTTCGAGAACGTCAGTAGGTGGTTCCCGATGGTGACGAAACGGAGAAGCGTGGCGAGTGAGGATTCGCCCTAGGACGCCGCCTTCTCTTCGACGAACCGGCGGAGGACGCCACGCAGGCGTTCGACTTCGATCGGCTTGGCGAGGTGATCGACCATGCCGATCGCGAGACAACGTTCCCGTGTCTCGGGAAGCGTCTCCGCGGTGAGGGCTGCGATCGGAATGTTCGGATCCAAGGCGAGGATTCTCTCGCTCGTTTCGAATCCGTCCATCCGTGGCATGTGGAGGTCCATGAGGACGAAATCGAATCGCCCTGGTTCGTACTGCTCGAGTGCGTCGACGCCGTCGAACGCGTGCTTGACGTCGCAACCGATCCGTTCGAGGAGTCGAGTGGCGATCAAACGGTTCGTCGGGTTGTCTTCGACGAGGAGAACGCGCGGTGGCGAGGCGAACGGCATGGCGAGCGCACTTTCACGCGCGAGCTTCTTGTCGACTCTCGGGGTCGTGGGGGCGGTACGTTCGAGATCGACGACGAAGTCGAACCGCGCCCCACGTGAGGAGTGACGTTCCGCAGTGACAGCCCCGCCGAGAGACTGTGCGAGTCGACGCGCGATGGTGAGTCCGAGCCCCATACCGGCGTGCTCGCGTGAACGAGAGTCGTCGGCCTGGAAGAAGGGATCGAACACGCGGACTCTCAGATCCTCGGGAATGCCCCGGCCGTTGTCGGTGATGGTGAACCGATAGCGGCCCCTGCCGCGGGCCGCGCTATGCTCTTCGGAGAGCCCGAGCGTGATCCGCCCGGAGTCGTCCGTGAACTTGACGGCGTTGACGAGGATGTTCGAGAGAACCTGGCGGATCCGAGTCACGTTCGCGATGACCCGCTGGCTCACGAGCGTTCCGACGCTGACCTCGATCTCGATCTGCTTTCGCTCCGCCACCTCCGCGAACTCCTCCTTCAGCGAATAGAGGAGTGACGGGAGGTCGACCTCCTTCGCGCCGAGAGATTCGACTCTCGGGGCGGGGTCGGAGGCGATCGCGAGGATGTTGTTGACCACCTCGAGCAGGTACTTCGCGGTCGTCGCGGAGCTCTCGACGAGATCCCGATGCTCTTCCTCGAGTTCGGAGGAGAGGAGCAGGGCCGCGGTTCCCAGGATCCCGTTGAGAGGGGTTCGGATTTCGTGGCTCATGTTCGCGATGAACCGGCTCTTGGCGCGGTCGGCCTCTTCGGCCCGTTCTTTCGCCTTCGTCAGTTCCTGGAGGACGCGCATCTGCCTCAACTCGGCACCGACTCGTCCCGCGAACGCTTCGATTGCGCAGCGCACTTCTTCCGGTTCCGGCATCGGGTGGGTGTCGATCGCCGCCAGTACGCCGACGGCGCGCCCGGATGCATCGAAGAGCGGGCATCCAACATAGCTCTCCGCGGAGAGCTCGGGCAGGAGGGGATCGTCCGGGAACTCGGATTGGAGTCCAGAAGGATAGACGCAGGTCTCCTGGGCGATGACGTGGGAGCACGGAGTCCCGTCGAGGTCATAGGAGAAGTTCGCGACGGTCGCTCCGTCGATCGCTACGGCGAGCGTGCGTACGACGCGATCTCCGACGTCAGGGTCCCATTCCCCAACGAAGACATATCGCACCCCGAGCACGCGCGAAAGGGAGCAGGTCAGTCCCTCGAAGAAGGACGTCCCGATGCTCGCTGATGTTTGGGCCAGGACGGTTCGAATTCGCCGGAGCGTGTAGCATGCCCGCTCGGCATGCTCGAAGTCCCGGTGCTGCATCCGGTCGTCGTTCACCCCCGGAGTTTCGTGCCCGCGCAGTCGGCCTCTGCGTGAATCGGTCATTTCACAACTCCGCGATCGTGGGTCCCACGTTGTTTGGGGGGACCTGTATGGGAGTTCGGCGGATCCGGAGCGCTTCTTGATGTTCAACGCACTGTTTCGACGTCACTCCGGCGACCGATTGGGATACATCAACTCGTTTGTGTCCATAGCGTTGTACAGGATTCGGCCGGGGGGCTTCTGCCTGGGTGGGGCCAGGAACAGGTCGGCATGGAAGTGCGTGCACAGGAAACCGGTGCCTACCTCGAGCCCCACCGCACGGGGGCGTGGCGTCCGCACTTGCCTCAGGCAGGCCGGGGTCCCGTTCACGAGTTCGGCGAGATGGCCGGGCCTCATCAAGAAGATCCCCTTGGCCAGCGTTGCCTCGCATGACTTCCGAACGTCGCCGGCCCGTCCTTACAAGAAGAGCAGGGCGGACCCGCCCACGGCCAGAGCCGCGCCGGTGACCGAGCGCCAGGTGATCCGGTCGCCCCGGAGGATGCGTGCCGGTAGGAGGATGAAGACCGGGGTGAGTGTCATGAGGGTGGCCGCCACTCCCGCCTCCGTTTTCTGCACGGCGAGAAGCGAGAGAGAGACGCCGAGAAACGGACCGAAGAACGCGCCCATCGTCGTCCAGCCGAAGGCGCGGGAATCTCGGAGACCCCGCCAGAAGCGCGGCCACCACCGCGAGGCAGAAAAGATGACCGCGAAGCCCAAGATGCCGGCGTAGACCCGTATCTGCACCGCGGCGAAAGGTGCGTAGTCTCCCATGCCATGCTTGCTCAGGACGAGACCCACGGCCTGACCTACAGCGCCACCCAGAGCGAGGAGTACACCTTGAACATGGTGGTGCGTCTCCTCTTCGGGGCTGGCCCGGCGACTACGCACGACCCACGCGAATCCCAGCACGGTGAGCGCCATGCCCGCGAGGTCCAGTGGTCGGAGGCGTTCACCGAGGAAGACGTACCCGATCGCCGCGGTGATCGGGGGTACGAGTGACATCACGAGCACCGAGAGCCTCGAGCCGAGAACGACGAAGGCCCGAAAGAGGCAGAGGTCCCCGAAGTTGAATCCCGCGAATCCGGAGAGGGCGAGCCAGAGCCAGGCGTGAGAGGACGCGTCGTCAGGGAAGAGGTGGCCCCGCGTGATGGCGTTGAAGCCCGAGAGGAACACGGCGGCGATGAGGAGGCGAAGGAAGTTCACGACGAGTGAACCGATCCGACGTCCCGCCGACTCGAAGGCAATCGCCGTCAGCGTCCAGCAGGACGCCGTGCCCAAGGCCGCGATCTCACCCAGGTGCGGGATGCTCATTTGTCCCCGTCAGCGATGACCGAATGGCCCTGACCCTCGGTTCTCCACGGCCCCACTCTCTGCTCTGCTCGGCCGTTGTCGAAGTGCGGCCGTCCGGTCCTCACGACAGGTCGGTCCCGTCCGCACGGCCGTCCGGTCCTCACGACAGGTCGGTCCCGTCCGCACGGCCGTCCGGTCCTCACGACAGGTCGGTCCCATCGGTACGGCCGTCCGGACCTCACGACGGGTCGGTTCCGTCGGTACGTACGTAGCGCCGAACGAAGAAGCGCAGCACGAAGAATCCGGTGGTGAGGAAGAGAACCCAGGAGAGAAGGAGCGCACCGAGCCCACGCTTCGCCATCAGTGAGTAGACCGGGAGGTGGCCTGGCCCCCAAACACGCACGGACGGCATGTGCGCGGACACCATGTGCCCAGACACCATGCGCCCGGACGCCCGACTCGGTGTGTCGCCTGCTTCGACCAGGGAGCGGACACGTTGGGCCGCACGGTCCCGGGGAAGTCCGCTCCGAAGCGCCAGGTAGAGTTCGCGCTCCACGGACTGGACGTCCGCATCCGAGAGCTCGCTATCCAGGATCAGCGCCGAACGTGCACCGGCCGCGAGAAGAGCGATCGCACAACGGTTCGGGTCTCCGAACATCCGGCCCGGGTCGACGAGAACCGCGTCCGCGTTCAGCTCAATTGCGGCGAGGTCAGTGAGGCCGAGGCTCGTGTCGTCGAGCTTCAGTCCGGCGATCCAGCGGTTTCCCCACTGGCGATCGGATCGAGTCGTGCCGGGAGCATCGCCCCTGGTCTCTGCCGGAACGGACCGACTCATGTCGTCGGCGGAGTCGCTGTCTCCAGCCTTCCAGACGTGGAGAACGTCCGCTTCCTTGGCCTGCGCTTCCCAATCGGCCTGCGTGGCCGGGGCAGGTGCATTTCGCGGAGACCCGCCCAGGATCTGCGCGGCGTCGTCTCCTTCGAGCGTTCCCAGGATGACCAAACCGTCACCGCTTCGGGTGCGTGGCGCCGCCGACCACGAGAGCATCGACGACCACGGGAGAAAGGACACCCCATAGCGACTCGCGAGCGTCTCGCCACTCTCTCCGCCGCCTTCGGGAACGGCACCGTCTTCGTACGGAAGGTCCAGAAGGGCAAGTGGCGGTTGGAGGAAGAGACGTTCCGTCGAGTCCGGAACCCGGCTCCAGGGAACGCGAATCAGCTCGTCGACGAGCGCAGACGGTGCCAACTCGTCGAGGAGAGAAGACGGTGCCTCGTCGACGAGAGACGACGGTGCCAACTCATCGACGAGAGACGACGGTGCCAACTCATCGACGAGAGAAGGCGGTGCCTCGTCGACAAGAGACGACGGTGCCAACTCATCGACGGGCGCAGACGCGGCGTTGGAAGGGGCGGATGGGTGCGGGTTCGACGAACTCGATGCGTCCGGCAAGTCCGAGTCCGACGTCGCGGGAGAAGTCTCCCTCGACCGAACGCTCGTCGCACGGTGTGCCGCGATGGCGCCGCGTGCCGCTTCGCTTTCGATAGCGAAGACGTGAGTCCCCGCAGGATGGACGACGAAACAGAGTGGAGCGAGTCGGTGGCTGTCGCCGTACGCGAGGAGGGTCGCATGCGCCCCGCTGAGGAGCAGTTCCAGGGAGTCCAGCGAAATGATGGGACGGTCCGCCGGTTCCGGCGCGAATCCGGTGAGCCACTCGATGTAGCGTTGCCGGCCTGTTTCCACCTGGAACCAGGCGCTGTCCGGGTGGTCTGCGGCAAGGGCAGCGTACGCGAGGCCCGCGTAGACTTCAGGGATCCAGTCCCCTTGCGCTACATCGGTCGCGGCCCGAAGACGCGGAACGGCCGTGTCCCACTCCTGCCTCTGCACCTGCTCCAGCGTCTCGAGGAGGAACGACTGCACCTCTTCCGGCGTGGAGGACTCGGATGCGTGCGCTTCGCCAATCGAAGACGCGGCGGACTCCCGCGGCCCGAGCACTGCGACCGCCGCCAGGCCCGCCAGAATCGCCAGTCTCACCCGCACTGCTGGGTTGATCGCGGCAATGGGTGCGCAGGTGCGGGCCTTCCCCGCATTCCTTTCGACGAGTGGGGAGGGAGAGCAGTGCCGCCCGGAGCGGGCGGCGGTCCGAAGGATGCGCGCGCGTGCCATCGTGAAGTCGGTCTGGCTCACTGCCACCTGTGATACGCGGGGTGGCCTTCGCGGACGGCAACGAAGGTGCCTTCGCATGTCGCGGTGTCCTTGCCGCCGGCATTCAGCGTCGCGCGAACACGGACTTTGTCGCCCTCGTGCTCCAGCACTTCAGACTTCATGTGGATCGTGGTCCCCGATGGCGTCGGGCGGAGCAGCCGAACGTGAAAGTCCGCGGTGACCGTGCAAGGCGGCTCATCGAGGCCGCGAGCTTGCTTCAGGTACATCGCGGCCGTCCAGTTGCTGTGGCAGTCGAGAAGGGTTCCAACGATGCCTCCGCTCAGCATCCCGGGGAAGGCTTCGTGGTGCGAGTCCGGCTCCCACTCGCAGAGAAGCCCGTTTCCCTTGGGGTCGGCGAAACTCCGGATCCGGAGCCCCTTCTGGTTCGACGGTCCGCATCCGAAACAGATGCTACCGGGGGCGTGTGTCTCCTGGACGCTCTTCGTGCTGATGCTCATCGGACTCCCGCGAGACGATTCGTCATCGTCGGTTGGTCTCTTGTGCCCTTCTCGCCTGGGCACAGTCGAGAGGGTACCGTCTAGAGGTGCAGGGTGCAGTCTATGACAGATCCGGCGACTCCGCAGCCAGGGCTCATTCGCCCAGAAAGTCCAGGACGAAGTCTCGGAGAGAGACGAACACCGGAAGCGGTATCTCGTGCTGCCCTTCGAACGGGACGAAACGGAGTTCGGCCCCCGCTCCGGAGAGGAGGTCTCTCAACTCCTCTGCGGCGAAGAACGGGAGCAGCGGATCCATCCGCCCGTGTGACTGCAGGATCCTCGTCCCCTTCGCCCGCGGCGCCGCTACTCGCCATGCGTCCTCGCAGAGTAGCGTACCGGAGAGGAGAGCCAGGCCTCCCGGCGCGGTGTCCGAGCGAAGCAGATAGTCGGTCGTGAGCATCGCTCCCTGCGAGAATCCTCCCACGATCACTCGATCCATCGGGAGCACGGCGTCCTCGCCTTCGATCGGTCTCTCCCGATCGAGGATCGCAACCAGGCGTGGGCGGAGGTCGTCCAGCTCCCGCGGGCACTCTCCCTTCCGGTCGCGCGCCTCTCCTCGTGCTAGCGCCAACTCGAGTGCCGCGATGTCGATCTGCCACCAGGCCCGTTGCTCGAACCCAGGGAATCCTCCGAGCGACAAAGGGGCTTCGGGGAAGAGGAATACGACTTCCTTCGCGATCTCGGGAGACGCCTGGATCAGCTCCTCTCCAATCGGGACTAGGTCGGAACCAGGAGCTCCGTATCCATGGCAGAGCAGAACGAGAAGCGTTGGGCGGACCGCCGCCGTGAGTCGACGGTACTTGAGGCCGCCGGCCTCCCGGAGTGTGTTCGACATGGGATGGCTCACCTGCGTGACCCTCCCTTTCTTGCGCCCCCCGTGGTGCGGGCCGAGTCGCGAGGCCCCGGCGCCTTCGATTTCCCCGGCTCGTTCGACTTGCCCAGCTCCGTAATGATCTTCCATTCCGTGTCGCTTACGGGCTGAACGGAGAGACGGGCGCCGCGCTTCAGGAGCATCATCTCCTCGAGTCCAGGAGTCTCCTTGAGCTCCTGCAGAGTGACCGGGCGCTTGAACTCGCGGACGTACTTCACGTCGACCATGACCCAGGTCGGCGAGTCCTTCTTCGCCTTCGGGTCGAAGTACTTCGACTTGGGATCGAACTGATGAGCGTCCGGATAGGCCCCCCGCACTACCTTGCAGACACCTGCGACATGCATCGGATCCTGGCGGGAGTGGTAGAAGAGCACCTCGTCACCCACCTTGATCTCATCGCGAAGCAGGTTCCGTGCCTGATAGTTCCTCACGCCTTCCCAAGATGTCGTCTGGTCCGGGCTCTGCTTCAGGTCCGCGAACGAGAAGACGTCCGGTTCGGACTTGAAGAGCCAGTAGCGCTTCGCCATCGATCCTCCTCTCCCGCTTCCCGCGAACGAATGGGATGGG
>JAWKQE010000033.1:0-68568 GCA_041390305.1 Candidatus Eiseniibacteriota bacterium | reverse complement strand
GAATCGGAGCCGGAACCGGAATCGGCGCCGGAATCGGAGGCGGGACGGGGCCGATCTCCTCCCGGGAGGCGAGGGCAGCTTCGCGCCGAGGCGGGACCGGCGCCGTCGCGCCCGCGCGAGGGCAGACTCGCACCGAGGCGGAGCAAGGGCCAAGGTGGCACCGTCCATGGCGAACTGACAGGGCAGCTCCGCGCCGAGGCGGAACCGGACCGAGCACCGCCGATGTCACGACCCGGCGCGGCAGAAGACAGGACCTCCCCTCCCGTTGACCTTCGCCGAACGTCCGACCAGATGGCGATCGAACTGTGGTTGCCGAGTGCCTGCTTCGTGGGCGGAGTACATCCAACGCGACCAAGCCGTCACTGCTACTCCGGCGCGAGCAGCCAACGGAGCACATCCAACGTGATGGAACGGTCACGCTGACTTCCACACGAGCCGTCGGCGGAGCAGATCCGATGCGATGCAGCGGTCACTGACTCCGGTACGAGCGTCGGCGGAGCAGATCCGATGCGATCGCGCACGCTTGGTCTTACACAAAACGAACGGACTCGCACTTTCCTATTGACGGATTCCGGGCGTCCGTTCGCCGGCCCGTCGCGATCGGCCTCGAACGTGCCGTCTGACGCGCTGTGCGGACCGAGGCTCGACCATCGTTCCGACCTGGTCGCTTCAGCTCACCTCGTCCGCGCAAGGCGCTCCGGTGGCGACTCAGAGCCTCGGGAAACGGTCATGGTAGACTTCGTCTCAGGGGGTAAGTAGCGGTGCTACGTGTGCCCGTCGTGGTGATTCGCGGCACCGTGCACCGAGAACCCTTCGAGGAAACGCCACATGACGCGCCCTGTGAACCCCCACCCAACGGATGACGCGAACTCACTGCATACGACGGATCCACTCCATCCGACGGATCCATTGCATGCGACGAGTCCACGGCATCCGACGAGTCCACGGCATCCGACGAGTCTACGGCCTGCGATGAATCCACTGCATGCGACGAGTCTGCGGGCTGCGATGAGTCCACCGCATGCGACGGATCCTCGGCGCGCGACCGATCTGGTCGGCTCCAGTAGAGCAAGAGGCTCGGACCGCGCCATACAGCCCGTCCGAAGGCTGACCGATCCACAGTTGGTCGAGCACGCGGACTCCGCCATGCGTCGAGAACATCGGGCGAGCGTTACCGTGCTGGACGTGCTCGGAGAGATCGACCATCGCAACCTCTACCTGGACCAGGGCTACTCCTCCCTCTTCGACTTCTGCACGCGGCGGTGGAACTACTCGAACGCCACGGCAGCTCGTTACATTGCGGCCGCCCGCGCTGCGGCTCGCTACCCGATCGTACGGAGCATGCTCCTCGACCGTAGGCTCACGGTGTGCGGAGTGGCTCGGATCGCGAGTTCGCTGACTCCAGAGAACCACCGCGAGCTCGTGTCTCGCGCCGCCGGAAAGACGTACCTGGAGATCGAGGCGTTGGTCGCGACGGGACGTACGGCCCCGCGTGTCCCCGACCGCGTCCGCGTGATCGGGACCGGCCCGCGAAGGGCCGCGAGTTCAGACGCGACACTGACGTTGGCTATGCGTGGCGATGAAGCAGGAGCAGGAGCAGGAGCGGGGCTCGAGTCCGCGTCTGCGCCCGCGGCTGCGCCTGCACATGGAGCTGGGGCCGGACTTGACGGTGCCGTTCAGGTGCCGGGTGTCGTTTCCTCGCCTCGGACCCACATCCAACGCGAGAGCGAAGGCTGCTTCCAACCCGACATCCAACACGACCGTACTGAAACCACCGGCCATTCCCACATCCAACGCGACCGTAAGACCCGAGCCGACCGCGACCGTCCTGCCGTGGTGCCTTCCGCAGTGGCGGAGCTTCGCTACGAAATCCGGTTCTCCGCACGCCAGCAGTTCGTGGAGAAGCTCGAGCGCGCGAAGGCGGTTTGCTCGCGCCGGGCGGATCTCGCGGGCGTCCTGGAACGTGCGCTCGACGACCTTCTGGACCGCCGTGACCCCGAGCGTCTGTCGAAGCGACGCACCGATCGGTCGGCGTCCGCTGATCTCCGTGAGACGAACGGTGCGAGCGGCGAAGCAGAGCGTCAGCCGAGCCGTGAGCCGGATGGTGAGCCATGCCCCCGGTCGCGGTACATCCCCGCGACCGTTCGTGACTCGGTGTTTCTGCGTGACGGCGGCCGCTGCACATTTGTCGGTCCGTCGGGTGTGCAGTGCTCGGCGCGGGCGTTTCTACAGATCGACCACGTGGTCCCGTTTTCCGATGGCGGAGGCCACGCGCACGAGAACCTGAGGCTGCTGTGTGGGAAGCACAACCGGCGACGCGAATCCGGGCGGGAGTGACTGGGTGGACTCATCGATTGATGTGTCTACATCCCGCGCCTGTTCTCGTCCGAAACCTCTGGTGGGCATGACCGGTCGGAAACCACTCGGCGGGAGCTTCCAGACAGGAGCGGGTTCGGGTTGCCGGCTCGGAATGATCGGCCGGGAATTCGCGGCGCGCACACGACCAGCCGGGTGTACAGTGCGGGCATGGATGCAGCGCTCTTGCGATCCGTACTGACCTTCGGTGCGCTCTTGGCTTACCCGCACCTGGCCGTCGGTGCCGTCTTGTCCGTCGGGCAGAGCGGGACCGAGGACTACGCCTCGGTTTCGGAAGCACTTCTCGCTGCGCAGGATGGTGACCGGATCGAGGTGTACTCCGGCTACTACTATGAGGGCGAGAGCGACGGCAGTCTCCGCCTCGTCTTCGTACGCGACATCGACTTTTCTTTGGTCGGCGTCCAGGATGGCGTTGTTATCGAAGGGCTGTACTTGCTCGCCGGCGGAGAGTCCCACCGTACGACTACGTACATAGAGGGGCTGGCCTTCGTCGGTGAAGCGCCGGTGTTCACGCAAGCCCTTGGGACCGCCACTGTCGAGAACTGCAGTTTCCAAGACCTGGACGTGGTGATGGGGCTGGGGGTCCTCGACATGTACGCAGGAGGGAACCTCTTCCTCCGCGGGTGCTCCTTCTCCGGGATCCACGCCGGCGCCGACGCCGGAGTGGTCGAGGGGTACAACGTCACGGTAGAGGACTGCCAGTTCGACGACTGCGACGTCGGTCTGGGGCTCGTTTGGGGAGGGCATCCGCGCTTGGATCATGTCGTCGCGAGTCACAACACTGCAAAGGCCATCGTCTACGCATCCACCATCGAGGCGACCAACTGCACGTTCTGGATGAACCAGACCGAGGCGTCCCTCATGGCCCCCAACGAGTACTTCTTCCTCGGCATCGTCGCATCTCACGTCATCCACGTTGGGGACGAGGGGGATGTCTTCGCCGATGCGGTCAACGCCATGCAGGTTGATTGCTGTGACCTCGTGAACGGCGATCTCGTGGCGGGGTTGTACGTCGGCTCGACAAACGTCTTCAGCGCGGATCCGCTCTTCTGCGACCCGGAGGGAGGAGACTTCAAGCTGGAGGCGGGCTCCCCCTGCCTCCCCGGTGTGCTGAGCCCAGACTGCGACCTCATGGGTGCGGTGGACGGGCTGTGCCCCGGGCTCCCGATCGTGCGAGGTAGTTGGGGCAGCGTGAAGGCGATGTTCCGCTAGCGGCGGAGTCCGGCCGCTCCCGACACGGCTGTGCCTACGCCCGCGCCCGCGCCTCCCGCTTCAGCAAGGCGGTTCCCATCGTCGCCTTCTTCCCAAGCGGAGCAGCTACGTGCTCGATCCGTCCCGTCCGTGCCATTGCTCGCGGCGACCAGCCGGGTAACGAGTCACGGAGCCCGAAGCTCACCGTCCGGATCGTCCGCCTCGCCCGCCCGTGCTGCGCCCGCTGCCGGATCCCTTGCCACCGGAGCCACCCGGACGCCCCCTTCCGCTGGAGCGGCCCGTACCTCCCTTGCCGCCGGAGCCGCCCGAACGTCCCCTCTCGCCGGAGCGGCCCGGACCTCCCGCCCCACCGCGGCCGGCGCGGCCGGAGCGGGCGCCTCCAGACGATCGGCCGGCGCGATCGGGCCCGCCGCCGCCGGATCGCCCGCGGCTTCCGCCACCGGAGCCATCCGAGGGTCGGCTCCGCCGTCCCCTCGGGCCCGGCCGTGATCCGTGCTCGTCCCGCTCGCGTCCACGCGTCCGATCGACTTCCCCGTCGCGGTCCCGGTCCCGGTCTCCGTCCCGTCCCCGCCTTCCGCGCGGAGCGTTCCGTCCTCGGCCACGGCCCTCTCCCCGCCCGCGTTCGTCCCGACCTCGTCCTCGGCCACGGCCCTCTCCGCGCTCGCCGTCACTCCGGCCTCGTCCACGTCCGCCTTCACCCCGTCCCCGTCCGCGTCCGCGTCCACGATCGTCGGCCACGCCCGATACGCGCGTGCCCTCCGCCCCAGTCCCCGACCTCGGCCCGCGCTCCGTCTTCACGATCCGGAACTCGACCCGGCGGCGCTTGAGATCGGCGAGCACGATCTGGACGACGACTGCATCTCCGGGCCGGAGTTCCCACTTGGACCGCTTCTCGATGAACGCGAGTCGCTCTTCGTCGTACTGGGAGCCGAAGGGTAGGCTGTCGCGCGGGACGAACCCCTCGGCCGGGAACTTCTCGAGCTCCACGAAGAGGCCTTTCGGCGTGAGTGCGGTGACGTGCCCCTTCGCCGTCCGGCCTTCCTTGCGCTGGAGGAAGCGGACGGTCTTGAGGAGGTTCATCTCCTGCTCGGCCTCTTCCGCGTTCTGCTCGGCGCGGCTCGTCTCCTCGGCGAGCGCGGGCGCGTCCTGGGCGAGGCCGCCGACGGCTTCCTTCCGTCCATCAGCTCCTTGAGGCGGCGGTGGTCGAAGAGGTCCGGGATAGCGCCGGATCGGCGAAGTGAAGTGGCGTAGCTCTCGATGCCGAGTCCGAAGTGGCCGATGTCTTCCGCGGCGTAGACCGCCTCTTCATGGTGCGGAGGAAGAACTGGTGGAGGACCCGCGAGAGCGGATCCTCGACGGGAGCGCGGCGAGCCAACGGCGGAGGGAGGGGATGTCCCGGACGTCCGAGATCCGCGTTCCCGGCTTGAGTGTCAGCGCGGTGGAGAGGAACTCGTCGACCGCGTTCCCGTCCGGCTCGTCGTGGACGCGGTAGAGGAACGGGATCTCGCGGGCCTTGGCCCAGGCGCCCACGGCGCGGTTCGCCGCGATCATGAACTCTTCGATGATCTGGTGGGACTCTTCGTGTACCCGGCGCACGATCTTCACCGGGACGCCGTCGGCGCCGAGCTTGAAGGCCGCTTCGGGCACTTCGAGTTCGAAGCCGCCTCCCGCGAACCGGCGCTTCCTGAGTACGCGCGCCACCGACTGCATCTGCCGGAGGAGGTCACCGACTTCGCCCGGGATCTCCTCCCGTCCATCGAGGAAGGCCTGGACCTGGTCGTAGTGGAGGCGGGCCGAGCTCCGCATCCAGCCGCGCGTGATCCTCGTCGCGACCACGCCGCCGTGCGCGTCGAGATCCAGCACCGCGGTCATGGTGCGCTTGTCCGCTTCGGGCGAGAGCGACGCCGCGAGCGACGAGATCGCCTCGGGCAGCACCGGGACGACCGCGCCCGGGAAGTACGTGCTCGTCCCGCGCGCGCGGGCATCGGCGTCGAGCGCCGTTCCCTCGCGGACGAAGTACGTCACGTCCGCGATGTGGACGTAGACCCGGTGTCCGTCGCCCAGGCGTTCCAGCGCGATCGCGTCGTCGAAGTCCTTGGCGTCGATCGGATCGATTGTGACCGTCACCTGGCCGCGGAAGTCCTCCCGGCGGGCGTCTTCTTCCTCCGCTGCGCGGCACCAGGGCGTACCGGCGGTGACGACCTCCGCCTCCGCGAGGACGGCTTCCGGGAAGCGCGGCGGGAGCCCGAACTCGCTCGAGATGACGAGGGTGTCGAGACGGGCGTCGTCCGCGTCTCCCAGGATCTCCTCGAGGACGGCGTAGGCGGTGTGCTGCCGGCGGTGGGAGTTCTCGACCCGGAAGAGCACCTTCGCGCCCGAGACCGGGGCGACCGTTCCGAGCCGGGCCCCCATCCTCTCCGGGAGCATCGGCGAGTCCGGCCGGACCCAGTAGGCCTTGCCTTCCCGGACGAGTTCGCCCGTGAAGTGGGGGCTCGGTCGTTCCAGGATCTCTTCGACCATGGCGAGGGGACGGAAGTCGTTCGCGCGCGGAAAGAGGAGCACGCGGACCTTGTCCCCGTGGATCGCGCCCTGGAGGCCGTCCGAAGGGATCAGGAGGTCGTCTTCCCCGTCGTCTCGGATGAGGAATGCGAAGCCGCTCCGGGTGGAGCGTATGGTTCCGGTGACGTGCATTTCTTCACAAACAGAAAGCCCCGGGATACGGCTGACCGCACCCCGGGACGTAGATGAAATCGATGCGAGCGCTAGGCGCTACTTCTGCCACTGCCGCTTCTTGTGCCGGTTCTTCCTGAGGCGCTTCTTCCTCTTGTGCGTGGCGATCTTCTTGCGCTTGCGCTTCTTCCCACAGCCCATCGAGCTCGGTCCTTTCGTCTACGTCAGAGTCGTACGCTTGGTCTACGCCGCAGCGCTCGTCCCCGGGAAGCGGGTTCCTGGGCTGCGCGGACGATCCAGACCGGAGACGCTACAAAAGCCTCACAGTACTTGTCAACGAGCAATCCCGCGGACCGAACGATCGATGATTCCAACCACCGCGGCGTCCGCGGGCGTGAACGGATCGTCCAGTGCCTCCGCCGCTTCCCGGGAGCGGACGAAGAAGACCAGGCTCCCTGGACCCGATTGGGTCGTGTCGACCGCGACGACCCGGGCGCCGTTCGGGCGGCCGTCTTCGCCGAGTGGTTCGATCCAGACGAGTTTCTTCCCGGAGAGGCTCTCCACGGCGGCCGTGGCCACCACCGTCCCCAGGACTCGTGCCTCTTCCATCAGAGGATCTCCTGGCCTTCGAAGAAGCCCCACGGATCCCCGAGGACGCGCCGGGCGATCGACGGATCCGGCCGCGCGATGAGCGACGAGCCGATCCAACGCGCGTGGTGCTCCCCGCGTTCCTCGGCCAGCTCCAGCGCGGCCGCCACCATGTCCTGACGGCCGGTCACGACTCCGAAGGAACGGCCGGCGATGCCGCGCGCGAGGTGGAGCTGCTCGAGGCGGACATCCGCCCCCTTGGCGAGACGGTCCGCCGCATCGAGACAGGACGCGACGGACGCGGTCTCGAAGATGCCGAGCGCGTCGATGTCGCGTTCCTTCCGGTCCGGACGGAGCGCGGCGAGAACGGCCGGAGCGACCTCCGCGAGGAAGAGCCGGTCGTGCACGGTGAGGTTGCCGCCTGCGTATCCCGCGACGCTTCCGGCGACACGCTCCGCTAGTGTTGCGCCGCGATGGTAGGCCGCCTCGACCTCCCCAACCGAACCGCTCACCACGATGAGGAACCGGCCCGGAGGGATCGGCGTGGCCGAGAGCACCTCGATCGGCGCCTCCTTCACCATCGCGTCGAGCACGAAGAGCCCCGGGTGGATCTCGGGCAGCTCCAGCACGGCGAGGGCCTCGCGCGGGCGGACTTCACGGAACTCAGGAGGCGACACGTCCATTCCTCACTCCACCTCGCCCAACGTCACACGATCCGGAACGCGTCGACCAGGGTGCAGCGCCGGAGGCGTGCGAAGGTGCGCGCGTTCGTCATGCCGTCTCCGGTCGGCCCCGCGATGGTGAACGAGGTGTAGCCCTCGCCGCCCATCCCGAGTCCGGAGAAGTTCGGCCCGTTCTTGATGAAGATGCTGCAGTCGACCCGGCGCGCCATCCGGGAGAGCCGGTCGACGTCGTGGCTGTGCATGCTCGCGGTGTGCCGGTTCCCCTTTTCCGCGAGGATGGCCAGATCCATCGCCTCTTCCGCGTCGCGCATCCGGACGATCGGGAGGATCGGCATGAGGAGCTCGGTCCAGACGAACGGATGGTCCGGGCCGACTTCCGCGATGATGAGCCGGGGCCCGGCACCGCCCGAACCGCCACCACGACCGGAACGGTCGGCACCGCTCGATCCGCCAGCCGCACGATCGCCAGCAACGCCCGAACGGGACGAGGTGCGGTGCGCCTCCCCGCCGTAGCCGCCGGTGGAGATCCCGATCGCTTCGAGGATCCTGCCCGCGTCCTTCCCCACCCACTCCTTCTGCACATGGGCGGCGCGTGGGTCACTCCGCGCTCCGCTCTGGAGCACCAGGTCCGCGAGCCGGTCGATCTGCGGACCGTGCACTTCGAACGCGCCCGCTCCGCGCATCGCTTCCTTCAGTCGGTCCGCGACCTTGGAGACGACGAACACTTCCTTCTCGTCCGTGCAGATGATGTTGTTGTCGAGGGATGCGCCGCGGACGAGGTCCTTCCCCGCCTTCTCGATGTCGGCGGTCTCGTCGACCACGGCCGGCGGATTGCCCGGGCCCGCGCCGACCACGCGCTTCCCTGAACGCATCGCTTCCTTCACGACGCCCGGGCCACCGGTCACGACGAGCATCCGGGAGCCCGGATGCTTCATCAGCGCCTGCGCCTTCTCGATCGTCGGGTCGAGCAGTCCCACGAACACGGATTCGGGGCCGCCCGCCTCGGCGATAGCCCGGTTGAGCGACGCGATCATGTACGCGGACGTCCGCTGCGCGAGCGGATGCGGGCAGAAGACGACGGAGTTGCCGGCCGCGAGCATGCCGATTCCGTTGCAGATGATCGTCTCGGTCGGGTTGGTCGACGGCGTGATCGCGGCGATCGCGCCCCAAGGCGCGCGGTCCTGCCGGGTGAGTCCCCGATCGCCCGTCCGGACCCACGGTTCCAGGACTTCGATGCCTGGCGTCTTCTCGCCGACGAGGAGGTTCTTCTGGACCTTGTCCTCGGCGCGCCCGAGCGCGGTTTCGCGCACTGCCATCTCCGCGACGAGCGGAGCTTCGCGACGAACGCAGGCGCGGATTGCCTCGATCATGGTGGCGCGTGCTTCGAGTGTCTGCTGCTGGAGCGCTTCGAACGAGCGCTGCGCCATCGCCATGGCGGCGTCGAGGTCCTTGACGAGGCCGGGGCCGAAGGTGGCGGCGTCCATGTGGCTGGGGCGCGAACTGAGGCCGCGTCCCGCGCCGGTTCCCAACCGGGCCAGCACCTCTTCCACGACCGCGTTCAGCTCCTCGGGACCGAGCAGGCCCGGGTCACCACCGTAGCCGGGGCCGGAACCACTCATCCTGCGGCTCCTCTAGTCATCATCCGAAGCGCCGTCACGGGAATCCAGCAAACCCGACTTGTCGTAGCGGAGTGTTCCGTCCTCGTCGACCGTGTCGACGATCGCGACGACGACGGCGTCGACCGGTTTGTCCTTCGTGACCTGCGTGAGGCGCGCGGAGCTTCCGCTCGCGTAGAGCACGACTTCGCCCGGACCGGCGCTGACCGCGTCCGCGGCCACGACGATCTTCCCGGTGCCCTGGAACTCGGAGCTCAACTCTTCGACGAGAAGGAGCCGTAAGCCGACGAGGTGTTCGTCCTTCCGAGTCGCAACGACGGTGCCTGCGATCCGACCGAGCTGCACGCTAACGGACCTCCGATGAGACTACCGATGAGCGGGATGAATGCTCCCGCCCGTCCACTTCTCCGCCGACGAGAGGGTTTGGTCTTCCCCGCCTCGTCCTCTCGACGGCCGCCGCGTGGGAACGCGACGGCCTTCTGGCTTCGCTTCGGGACGCGGCTACTTCGCAGCCGACTTCTTGCGGACCGGGAGCCCCTCGTCGACGCCCGCGTGCGGACGCGGGATGACGTGGACAGAAACGACCTCGCCGACCTTGCTCGCGGCGAGACTTCCCGCCTCGGTGGCCGCGCGGCAGGCCGCCACGTCCCCACGGATGATCGTGGTGACGTATCCGCCGCCGATCTTCTCGTACCCGACCAGCGTGACCCGCGCGGCCTTCAGCATCGCGTCGGTCGCCTCCACCATGGCCACGAAGCCACGTGTCTCGATCAGGCCCAGAGCCTCTTCCATCGCCGTCCTCCGTCTTTCCGCAGATCTGCACGCAATTCGAACCAGGAGGAACTGAGGAGACGTCCAAAGGGACTGCGTCAGCACCGTCCTGGATGGTCCGGACAGGGGCCCGACGCTATCAGAGGCCGAATCGAGGGGGAAGCGCAGATTGGGAGGCGCCGGCCGGGGGCGAGTCCGTTCGAAACGAAGACGGGGCCGATCGCTCGGCCCCGCCTTCTCTATCGACTGGGGGAGGTCCTAGG
This sequence comes from Candidatus Eiseniibacteriota bacterium, assembly GCA_041390305.1. GTDB lineage: Bacteria > Eisenbacteria > RBG-16-71-46 > CAIMUX01 > CAIMUX01 > JACKCR01. The sequence goes on along the minus strand of JAWKQE010000033.1, from coordinate 58,389 downwards.
CCTCCCCCGTCGGCCGGCTCACGGACCGGCTTACATCGTTGCGATCTGCTGCTGCGGACGGACCGCAGCGGCGCCCGCGTTCGGCTAGTTGCTCGCCATGTGGCGAACGATCCGTGGCGTGACGAAGATGAGGAGCTCTCGGTTCTCGGTCACCTTGTCCGTGGACTTGAACAGGCTGCCGAGAAGCGGGATCTCACGGAGGATCGGCACACCCTGCTCGAACTCCGTCTCGTTCGTCCGGATGAGTCCACCGATCACCGCGGTGTCCCCATCGTTGACCATGATCCGCGTGAGCGCTTCGCTCGTCGTGAAGATGAGACCGCCCTGGACCGTGGCCTGGCTCGACAGGTCCGAGATCTCCGGGTGGAGATCCATCGTGATCTTGCCGTCGGAGTTGATGTACGGAGTGCAGCGGAGCGCGATACCGACCTTCTTGAGCTCGGTCACCGGGTTGCCGGCCTCGTCCAGCGTGATCAGCGGAATCTCCCGCCCGACCAGAATCTCGGCCGGATGGTTGTTCACCGTCATGATCTTCGGGTTCGAGATGATGTGGGCCTGGTTTTCCTGCTCGAAGGCCTCGAGTGTCGCATCGAGGTTGCCCCAGGAGCGGACGAGTCCGAGCCGGAGGTTACCGCTCGCGGTGGTGAGAGGCTGGTCGACCGCACCCGCAGCCGAGAAGCCTTCCCCGGCGTCACCCAGGTTCTCCGCGTTCCACGTCACGCCGAGCCGACGCGTCGCGGCGCGGTCCATGTCGACGAGTCGCGCTTCGATCTCGACCTGCTGGGTCTCCTCGTCGAGCTCGCGGATGAGCACGCTGGCCTCCGAGATCCTGGGAGCGATGTCGTTGATGATGAGCGAGTTCGTCCGCGCATCGAAGTTCACCGTTCCACGCTCGGAGAGGACGAGGCTGACGGCACCCGTCAACTCGGATGCATTCGCGTAGCCCACGCGGAACACGTGGGTTTCGAGAGGAAGGAAGTCCTCCCGCCTCCGGGCCTGGGACTCACGCTCGAGCTCTTCCGCGTGGTAGGTCTTGAGGGTCGCGACACGGAGGACGTCGCTCATGTCGCCTTCGACGACGATGAGTCCGGAAGACTGCGCGACGATGTCGAGCGCCTGGCGCCACGGCACCTGCGAGAGCTTGATCGAGACGGGGCCGACGACGTCCCGGTCCGGGACGATGTTGACGCCCGAGAACTCGGAGATGGAACGGAACACGGTCCGGACCTCGGCGTTCTGGACGTCCAGGTTCATCGGCTTCGTGCCTTTGGCGCCACCGCTGGAACCGGAGCTGGCCTGCTTCGGTGCCTGCTTCGCCCGCGGATCGGAGGATCCGAGCACTGGCGCCGCGTCCTGCGCCGGATGGGCGCTGAGCGGCTCGGCAGTGAGCTTCGCGGCCGCGGCCGTCTTGCTCGTGGTCGTAGCCGCTGCCGGCGCGGAATGCGTGGCCTCGGCCATGACGTGATCGTCGTTCTCCGAGGCCGCCTTCGCCGCGTGGACCGGCTCGGGCATCGGCATCGGATCGGAACTGTTCGACGGGGTCAGCGTGAGCGCGAGGCTCCCGGTGCCGGTCTCCGTCGCGTAGCTGACAGGGGTCTTCGTCTCGAGCACGTAGCGCACGATCCGACCGTTGTCGTCGTCCTTCCAGATGGAAGAGCGGACGGTCGAGACGAGGCTGCCGTTCGTGCCCTGGAGCTCGACCGGTTCGTCGGCGCCGAAGACGTCCAGAACGACGCGGTACGGCTCCTCGAGACAGAACACCTCGTGTGCGATCTGTCCGCTACCGTTCGCGGTCTCGAGATGGAACACGCCTCCCTGGCCCGCGGGCTCGAGCGTCGCCTTGCCGAGCGGATAGGCATCGGCCCGACCGGCGAGGACGAGCGCCGCCCCGAAGGCAAGGATCCCCGCCGTCGCGCCGATCGCGCGCCGGACGGAACCACGACTAGCGTTCGCTGCGTCCAAAACCATTGTTCGATCCCTTTCCTTCGCTCAGCGGAATGGTGATGCTTCGACCGATTCCGTAGTTGTCCAGGTAGAGGACGATTCCGTCCTGGTTGATCCGCGTGACCGTTGCGTTCCGGAAGTTGTCCCCCTCGCGGAGGATCGCGCTCGTGCCGTCGGCCGTCTCGATGAGAGCGAACTTGTCGTTGTCGCCCCAGAGGATGCCGACGACCGCGAGGTTGCCGGGTCCGAGCTGGTCCTGTTCGTTCTCATCGGCGTCCGCCACGAGGCTGATGAATGGATCGCGGCGGCCCAGACCTTCGTAGTAGTACGGTTCCGGGCTCAGCAGGATCTCGTCGAGGAGTCCCGTGCCGACGCCGCTCGTGTCGGCCGTGGCGCCGACTTCCGTGCCCTCTCCGGATACGGCGCCTTCTTCCCCGCTCTTGTCGACCACCTGCTTGACGGCGTCCTTGAGGGACATCGTCTCGCGGGCCGACGCGCCGAGGCCGGTGCCGATGAGGAAGGCCACCCCGAGAACGGGGACCATCCAAGCACGCCGCTTCATTCGCCGCTCCCTCCGCTGGACTTGCCTCCGCTGCGCGCGGAAGCACTCGCCTTCTTCTTCGTGTTCTTCGCCCTCGCGCCCGCTGCCGCGCCGGCATCGGCCTGGCCCTCGGCATCGGGAACTCCCGTGCCGCCGAGCCGATAGGCGACCGCCTCGAACGTCGCGGTGGCCGTCTGGCCTTCGCGCGCGGAGCGTTCTTCGACCGTCTTCATCTCGAGGCCGCTCACGTTCACGATCCGCTTCATGTTCGCCACTTCGCTCAGGAACGCGCCCACCTGGTGGTAGCCGCCGGCCACGGTGATCTCCATCGGGATCTCCGTGTAGTCCTGCATGGGTCGGGGCGGAAGCGGTTTGAAGAGGGTGAACTCGACCCCCGCCCTCGTTCCGAGGAGCGTGATCTTCTGGAGCATCTCCACCATCTCCTCCTCTTCGGGGAGGAGCTGGCGTCCCTGCTCCCACTTCTCGTGGAGCAGTTCGTACTCCTTCTCCAAGTAGGGCAACCGATTGATCGCCTGCCGGGCCTTGTTCAGGTCCTTGGAGAGTTCACGGTACTCTTCTTCGAGCTCGGAGAGCTCCGACGCGTTCGCCTTGTAGGTGAACGCGAACCAGTCCGTGAAGAAGTACACGTACACCACGGCGCCCACGAGCATGGCACCGAGAATGGACTTCTGTACGCGCGGGTCCCTCGCGTTGATCGCCATCGATGTAATCCCCCGTCGTCGGACCGGGTCAGGGTTTCACGGTTGCCGAGATGGTGAACTCGAGTACCGGTGGTCCGTCCGGGCCGGCATTCCGGTCCTGGACCTTCTCCGAGAGCACGATGGCGACGTCGTCGAACATCTCGCTCTCTTCCATCCGGCGCATGAGCTCGGCCACCATGAGGTTCGAGAAGGTCCGTCCGACGATCTCCACCTTCCCTCGGTGGACTTCGCCGACCTCCGTGAACCAGAGATAGTTCGGAACGAGCGCGGCGAGCTCGTCCATGAGCGACACGGTGAAGAAGCGCTGCCGCGTGAGGCTCTGGATGACGGAGAGACGCTGATTCAGCTGCTCCCTCTGCGCCATGAGCTGCTCGATCCGATCGATCTGCGGCTTGAGACGGCGGTGTTCCACCTCCGCGGCCTGGATGTCGGCACGGATCGAAGCGATCTTCACCCGTTGCATGAGATGCACCCCGGCAATCGGTGCGAGCACCGCCAGGGCCGCGATCACCGTCACCCAGATCTTCGCCCTCGGTACCTGGACGGTGATCTTCGGTTCGGGGATCCGTTCTTCGACTGGGAGTAGGTTGACCCGAATCACTTCTCGTGCGCCTTCCTCAACGCCAGACCGATCCCGACGGCCAGCTGAGGACCGAGCAGCTCCGCGTCATGCCCCGGGAAGAGGTCTTCCCGAGCGGCGATGCGACGGAGCGGATCGGTGAGCTCGACGGGCACTTCCATCTTCGCCGAGAGGAGATCCTTGAGCCCGCGGGTCATGGATCCGCCTCCGGAGAGCAGGATGCGATCGATGTGGTCGGTGTCTCCGTTCGACTTCAGGTAGACCAGGCTTCGCTCGAGCGCGGTTCCGAGATCGTTGCAGTAGGCGCGGACGACCGGTTCCACGTCGAGGGAGGCTCCTTCCGTGCTGCGAAGCGCGGACTGGGCTTCCTCTCGGCTCACCTGGTACTTCTTCTGCAGGCTCTCGACGAAACTGTTTCCGCCGTGGGACAGGTCCTGCGTGTAGAGCGGCACCCCTCCCTGGACGAGGTTGATGTTCGTCAGTTCCGCCCCGATGTTGACCATGGCCACGACCTCACCCTTGAGGAAGTCGTAGTTGCTCTCGGCCACGTTCTGGACCGCGAAGGAGTTCACGTCGATGACGGCGGGCACGAGCCCGGCTTCGCGGACGAGGTCGGCATGGGCGGTGATGAGGTCTCGCTTCGCGGCGACGAGGAGAACCTGCATCTGATTCGGACCGACGTCGGTGCCGAGGATCTCGAAATCCAGGGCGACGTCGTTGATGTCGTAGGGGACGTGCTGCTCCGCTTCCCACTGGATCGCCTCACGGGCTTCCTGCGGTGGCATGCGCTCCATCGTGATCTTCTTCACGATGACGCCGCGTCCCGAAACTCCGGTGTTCACGTGGCGTGGACGGATCTCACGCTGCTCGAAGAGGTTTTGGATGGTCTCGACGACGAGCTGGCGGTCCATGATCTCGCCCTCGACAATCGCTTCGGGGACGAGTTCGGCCACTCCGTAGTTGAGGATCCGGGACCCTTCGCGCTTTTGCTCGATCTCGACCACTTTGATCGCGCTGGACCCGATGTCCAATCCGACCGTTGTCTTCGATCTCCCCAGCAACGGAACCTCCTGGGCCCAAGGCCCGGCATCTCACCCTCTGTTTCATCGGCCGACGGATGGCCAGGGTTTACCGTTCGGTTGCCCTTTCCCCGAAACGCACCTTTGCGGCCTTCTACCCAGGCCTCAGGCTCAGTTCGCGCCCTGGGGGAAGAAACCCAGGTACCAGCTCCAGGATCGACGGCCCCCAGACGAGGGCGGACCGCGGCGGGAGCGAGGAAGCTCCCGAAAGGAAGGGCGGTTAAGCCGCTTCCACGCCGCGCGAAGATGAGGCCGACGCCGGTGACCGCACCCAGGAACGACGCCAGGAGCACGGTGAGGATCAGCCCTTCCAGCCCGAGAAACGCCCCCAGCATGGCGGCCAGTTTCACGTCACCCAGCCCCATCCCCGGCGGCCGCGGGCCTTCTCGTAGCCCCAGCCGACTGCGAACAGGGCCCCTGCCCCGAGCGTGGCCGCAGTGAGGGCCGGAACGAGGCCGATCCGCCAATGCGCCAGCACGAGCCCGAGGACGGTGCCCCCGAGACTGATCTCGTCCGGGATGATCCTGTGGTCGAGGTCGACGAAGAAGACGACCAGGAGCGACAGAAAGACGAAGCCGGCGGCAAACGATTCGATCGGACTGGAGAAACCGAAGACGGCGAGCGCGAAGAGCAGCCCGCCGATGAGCTCCACGAACGGATACCGGGGCGAGATGCCCGCGCCGCAGGCCGCGCACCGTCCGCGCAGGAACAGCCACCCGAACACCGGGACGTTGTGATACCAGCGGATCGGAGTCTCACAACTCCCGCATCTGGATGGCGGGTGGACGAGAGACAGCCCGAGGGGGAGCCGGTAGATCACGACGTTGAGGAAGCTCCCGAAGCAGAGTCCGAAGGCGAGCACGACGGGAAAGGTGAAGGAGTCCAGTGGAAGCCAGCCGTTCATAGTCCACCTCCCGCCTTCTCGTCCTGGAACTCGGGATGCCCCAGCTCCCGGAGGTAGTCGTGGGCGATGTCCCGAATCTCGGGGTTGTCGGTTCCGTTGTAGACCTCGAGCCAGAGCGCGATCGCGACCTCCTGGTCGCCGCTCTGCTGCGCCGCGAAGGCGGCGAGTCGACGGAACGACTCGGGAGCCCCCTCCATCTCGGCGGCGCGGGTGAGCCAGGCGACGGCGCCGTCGCGGTCCCAGTGGGTCACGTAGAGAAAGAATCCCCGCTCGAAGGGCAGCCAGTAGGAGTCGGGGTTCGCTTCGATCCCCTTGTCGAGGAGCGCGAGCGCCGGCTCCAGCCGCCCGAACTGTTCATGGAGGACGAGCGCTCCGAAGATGTAGGCGTTGACGAAGGTCGGATCGAGATCGGTGAGGGAGTGGAAGAGAGTCTCCGCATACGGGTAGCTGCGATCCGTCCCGCGATGCTGGCCGTAGTACTGGATCGCCCTAAGCCACACGAGGTCCGCCGCTACTTCCGGCTTCCCGAAGGTGAACGGCCGGATCAGCTCGCCGCGCGGGAAGAGCACGAGCTCCGCCCCGTCGTTGGTCTCGCCGAGTGCCGTTTCGACGGCCCGTCCGAGCCGCGCCCCCGCGGCCAGGAGTACGAGGCCGAGGACGAGCGAGGCCCAACCGACACGGTCGAGGCCGCGTCTCACAGCGCGAGCTCCCGGCGGGTCAGAATCACGCCCGCGAGCAGGAGGCACGCGGCCCCGTAGACCGAACCGTAGACGAAAGCGAGTCCGAGCTGGGGCCCGGTCCATCCGGTCCCAGTCAGAACCGGGAGCAGCTCCCCGTAGAGGTCGAGCCGAGGAAGGATCCACCTCAGTCCCTCGACCACACCGCGTCCCACCGGGCTCGACGTCCGCGCGAGGAGATCGGTGAGGTCACCACTACCGTGACCGATGAGGTACGCCGCGAGCGTGAAGAGCCCGGCCAGGATCGGCGACGTGAACGACGCGATGAGGATCGCGATGGCGGAGAGAATCCCCATCTCGACGAGGATGAGCGCGAGCGCCTGGGCCAGAGAGAGATCGACTCCGTGACCACCGGCGAGGAGCACCAGCGCCAGCATCACGCCCATGAGCAGGACCGACAGCGAAAGGATCGCGTAGAGCCCGAGGAACTTCCCCCATACGAACTGCGCCCGGTGGATCGGACGTGAGAAGAGGAAGTAGAGCGTCTTTCTCTCCACTTCGCGAAAGATGAGCTGATGCCCGACGAAGATGGCGATGAGACAGCCGAACGCGGAGATCGAACTGAGCCCGACGTCGAGCGTGATCCGCTTCGCTTCTCCGAGCGCGAGCGGGGCGAGGAGCCGCGAAGCACCGAAGAGGAAGAGTCCGAAGAAGAGGAGCAGGTAGAGAACCTTGTCCCGGAGGGCCTCTACGGCGGTGTTCCAAGCGATCGCTCTCACGACGCGCATCGATCGTCCTCTCCCTGGCCCGCGTTCTCCATCGTCCGGACGAAGACGGCCTCGAGATCCTCGCGCCGCGACTCCACCCCGAGAACGGTTCCCCCTTGTTGGATGATCCGGCGCAGACAGGCGTCGACCTGGAACGGCTCCGGGCGTTGGAGGAGCACGCGCCAGGGTTCGCCGGGAACGAGGAGTGACTCGTTCGGCATGCCGGCCAGTACGTCCTCGTTGATTGCGCCACTGCCTTCGATCCGCACCTCGCGTACCGATCCGGAAAGCAGCTCTTCCGTCCGCCCGGACCTGAGGAGCCGACCTTCGGAAACGAGGCCGATCCTGTCGGAAAGAGCCTCCACGTCCGCCAGGACGTGGGTGCTGAGGACGATCGTGCGTCCGGCCTCGCGTTCCGCTCGGAGCCGGTCCTTCACGAGCCCACGGGCGAGCGGATCGAGACCGCTCATCGGTTCGTCGAGAATGAGCAGCTCCGGCTCGTGCACCAGCGCCTGGGCCAGACCCACGCGCTGGAGTTGGCCCTTCGAGAGCCGGCGAGTGGGCCGCGACCATGCGAACCCGATTCCGAGTTCGTCGAGGAGTCGCTTGTCACGCGCATCGTCGCGCTTCGCTCCGGAGAGGTCGCGCGCGAGCCGAAGCACTTCGCCGCCCGAGAGGTACGGATAGTACGCGGGAAGCTCGGGAAGGAACCCGAGCCGGGCGAGGGCTCTCCGATCCCCGAGTGGGCGTCCGAAGAGCCACCCCTCCCCTCCGGTCGGCCGAAGCAGACCGAGAAGGAGCTTGAACGTGGTGGTCTTCCCCGCGCCGTTGAGCCCGAGGAATCCGTAGGTCTCCCCGGCGCGTACGTCGAGGTCGAGGCCCCGGAGGGCCTGGACCGGGCGCCGAAAGACGCTCGGCTTGTAGACCTTCTCCAGCCGATGCAACGCGATGACATACTCCATACGGGGTATGGATCGGCGCATTTCGTTTCGGGCCTTAGCCTGCCCTCGGACCGGCGTCATCAAAAACAGAGAGACGGCCCGCGGGGAGCGGGCCGTCTCGGGGAACATGGGAGCCCGGTCGGCAGGCCGGACCCCCAGTGCGCTGATCTGCGATTAGTTCGCCGCGTTCGAGAGCGTCAGGATGGCCGTGCCGTCCTTGCCGTTGGCGACGATCGTGTAGGACACCGCCGGAGCACCGACCTCGTAGTAGCAAACACCAGCGTCCGCACCAGCCGCGCCGTCGGCGAAGGCGTTACCACCGAACGGGTTGGTCATGTTGGCGAGGGCGTTCATGTCCGCAGCGATGGTGGCCGGGTAGGTACCGTTGGCCTTGACCGCCTCGTCTTCCGCGAAGAGCTGACCCGAGTGGGCGTTGCCCTTGACGCTCGACTCACGAGCGCGGTCCTGCATGCTCACGTAGTTCGGGATCGCGATGGCCGCGAGGATACCGATGATGACGACCACGATCATGAGCTCGATGAGAGTGAAACCCTGCTGATTCTTCCGAAGCATCCGAACCTCCTCAGGTGGATCCGCTATTTCTGTCTGTCTCTCCCCCGGTCCGATTCGGATCTCTCCGTCTCGAGCACCGCCCGGGGCTCTCTTCTCTCTTGTCTGCTCGAAGTGTCTCGGGCACTTCTGGTGGGGTAAGAGGTAACTCACGTGCCACGACCCGATTTTTTGCGGGTCAAATCGCAAGTACCTTTCTTACAGAGACTTGGGCGATGGCTCTTTCTCTTTCGGGCTCGATGCGAACTGCGAAACGGGGCTTTCGCAATTGCGGATCGCACCTCGCCATTGAAGCCTGCACGCTTCTGCAATGCGGCTTCCGCAATGCAATCCAATGGGCAATGTTTGCCCTCTCTACCCTAAACACCTGACCTGCAACACAGTGTGAAACGAACCGACACGCAGAGAGCCCGCTCCGTTCGGGAGCGGGCTCTCTCTCTGGTAGGCAAACACTGTTTCGATCACGCGCGTTGCATGAACGTGCCCCGCGTGATCACGCGGCGAAGTCGATCTCGTCCTCTTCGCCCTCGGCCTTCTCCGTGATTCCGTAGGAGAGGAGCTTCCGGTAGAGCGTCGACGGGTTGATCCCGAGGATCTCGCTCGCCCGCTTCTTCTGCCATCCGGTGTGCTGGAGCACCTTGAGGATGTACTCCTTCTCGAGCTCTTCCAGCGTCACGGACGGAGAGTCGATGACGAGGCTGCCGCGACGGGACTGTCCCTGCACGACGTTCTCGGGCAGGTCGCGGATCTGGATCGGCCCGCCGTCGTTCAGGATGACGGCCCGTTCCATCACGTTCTCGAGCTCCCGCACGTTCCCCGGCCAGTCGTACTTCGAGAGGACGTCCATGCAGTCCCGCTCCACACCCTTCTCCTTGCCCGGGCAGAACCGGCGGAGGAAGTGTTCGACGAGGAGAGGAATGTCCTCACGCCGCTGACGCAGAGGCGGCAGGTTGATCGGGATGACGTTGAGCCGATAGAAGAGGTCCGTCCGGAAGGTCCCCTCGGCCATCATCTTCTCGAGGTCCGCGTTCGTGGCGGCGATGAGGCGGACGTTGATCTTGATCGGCTTCGTTCCACCGACGGGGATGATCTCGCGCTCCTGGAGCGCGCGGAGGAGCTTCACCTGGGTCGCGGGCGCCATCTCTCCGACTTCGTCGAGGAAGAACGTCCCGTTCTCGGAGACGGTGAAGAGCCCCTGCTGATCCTTGATCGCTCCGGTGAAAGAGCCCCGGATGTGTCCGAACAGATTCGACTCGAGGAGGTCCTTGGGCAGAGCGCCGCAGTTGATCGAAACGAACGGGCCGTTGCAGCGGTGGCTCCGGTAGTGGATCTCCCGCGCGATGAGCTCCTTTCCCGTTCCGCTCTCTCCGTAGACCAGGATCGTCGAATCGGTGGCCGCGACCTTGTCGACCATGCCGAATACCTTCTGCATGGCGGGCGAGCGACCGATGATCTTCCGCTCGGTGTGCGTTCTCTTGAGCTGGGACTTGAGCAGTTGGTTCTCCGACTGGATGCGGCCCAGTGAGAGGGCGTTCTTCACGACGAGCGTGATCTCGTCGTTCTTCGCCTTCTTCTCGATGTACTGATACGCGCCCTTCTCCATCGCTTCGATGGCCGAGGCTTCGGAGGCGTAGGCCGTGAGGATCACGACCGGAAGGTTCGGCTCGTCGGCCTGGACCTTCTCCAGGAGTTCCACGCCGCTCATCCCCGGCATCCGGAGGTCCGTGATGAGGAGCTGGAAGGTCCCGTCCTTCAGCTTTCCGAGCGCCTCCTCGCCGTTCGAGGCGAGGGTGACCTCGTAGCCCTCCTTCTCGAGGAGGATGCTGAGGAAGCGGCGCATGCTCTCTTCGTCATCGACGACGAGAACTTTGACGATGTCGGACTCGGTCATCTCATTCCCTCGGCAATCTCGAGCGGCTCCTCGGTGCGAGGAAGACGGAGCAGAGCCACCGTTCCCCCTCCTTCCGCGGGCTCCAGCGTGAGTCGCCCTCTCTGGCGTTCCGCCAGATCCCGAGCGATCGCGAGCCCCAGTCCGGTACCGCGAGCCTTCGTCGTGAAGAAGGGGTCACAGATCCTGGCGTGGATCTCGTCTGGGATCCCAGGCCCGTGGTCCCTTACGTACAAGACGACCTCCTGTCCTTCCGTTCGCCACCCGAGCTCGACCTGGCCGGACTCGGAGGCTTCGAGCGCATTCATTCCGAGATTGCGCAGTATCTGTGAGAGAGCCGAACGATCCGCCGCCACGCAGGCGTCCTCGTCCTCCGGCAGGGGCCGAACGACCGAGATCCGGTCGTCGGCGAGGGCCGCGAGGGCGTCCGATTCCTCTTCCACTACCCTTTCGATACGCTCCGGCCCGACCGTTAGGGATTTGTCGCGGGCGAAGCTCAGGAACTCAGTCAAGAAGGCTTCCAAGTTCTCGGATTCGCGCAGGATGATCTCCATGAGACGAGCCTGCCCATCCCCGGGCGGCTCTTCCTGCAGCATTTCCACGCAGCCGGTGATCGGCTTGAGCGAGTTCCGGATCTCGTGCGCGAGGCCGGCGCTGAGCTGCCCGATCCAGGCCAGCCGCTCGCGCTTCTTCTCCTCGTCGTGCTGCCGGATCCGCTCGCTCACGTCCCCAAAGAGGACGACGAGCCCGCGATAGCGCCCACGCGGATCCAGGATGGGCGACGACGTTCCCTCGATCGGCACGATCCGTCCGTTCAGCCCGAGCGTCGCGTCGAATCGGGACGGAGTGCCCGACTCGATGAACGTCCCGAGCTTGGCCGCGAATCCGGCGAGACCGGGATCGGTTCCGAGCGCGTCGAGCGGAACACCCGTGGGGACCCCACCGGAACGGCCCAGGAGCTCCTCCGCGCTCCGGTTGATGAGACGCACCCTCCCCTCGGTGTCGAGACAGATGAGCCCGCTGGAGAGGCAGGAGACGATCGAGAGCGCGTCCAGCTGCACCTGCTCGAGTTCGCGACGGGTCTGCTGGAGAGTGGCCCGCTCGTCGGCGAGGCGCCGTCCGAGGAGCCCGGCGAACGTACCGAGGAGGAGGAACGCCGCCGTGCGGAACGCCCACGTCTCGGCCCAACCCGCGCCCGCCCCGCCGGAAGCCCATCCCAACCCGCTTCCCACCACGACGCTGAGAACCGCGGCCAGGAGACCGCCGATGAGCCCCTGCTGCACTCCCCAGACGAGAATCGGAAGGGCGAAGAGGAGGAGGAACGGTCCGGCGGAGCCGCCCATCCGCTGCACGACGAGCGCGTGCGCGCCGAGGTCGACGAGCAGCGCGATGACCCAGCTCACCCGTCCGGCGGGGACTCCCGGGCCTTGGAGGAGCAGGGTGGAGAGGATCCCGAGTGCGAGGTAGAAGAACGCGGTCGGGAACTTCTGCTCGATCGGGACCGAGGGCGTACCGGCGACGAGAACGGTAACAGCGAGGAGGAGCACGATCCGATACACGCGCGGGCGCGTTCCGTCGGTCATGTCTCCCCCTGGGCTCTCTCCCGGGCCGTCCGCCCGGCTGCGTCTCTGATCCTGCCGCGTCTCTCGTCCGGCGCTTCTCGAATCCGGTCGCCTCTCTTCCCGAGCGGCGACCGGCATTCTCTCGTCCGTCAGTGTCCGGAGACGACGTTGATGAGCTTGAACATCGGCATGTACATGGCGACGACCATGCCACCGACCAGCGTACCCATGACGACGATCATGATCGGCTCGATGATCGAGGTCAGCGTGTCGACCGCGACGTTCACCTCTTCGTCGTAGAAGTTCGCGATCTTGTCGAGCATCTTGTCGAGCGCACCCGTCTCTTCACCGACCGAGATCATCTGCACGACCATGGGCGGGAAGACCTTCGACTCCTTGAGCGGAGCCGCGATCGTCTCACCTTCTCCGATCGAGGCCTTCGTCATGAGAATGGCCTGCTCGATGACCTTGTTGCCCGCCGTGCGCGCCGTGATGTCGAGCGCGGAGAGGATCGGGACACCGGACGATATCATGGTCCCCAGGGTGCGCGTGAACCGCGCGATCGAGGCCTTCCGGAGGATGGTTCCGAACACCGGCATCTTGAGGAAGAAGGCATCGAACTTCATCCGTCCGGTTTCCGTCTTGTAGATCCGGCGGAGCGTGAAGACGATACCCACGATTCCACCGATCAGTGCCCACCAGAAGCCCTTGAGGAAGTTCGAGAGTCCCAGCACCACTCGGGTCGCGAGCGGGAGCTCTCCACCGAAGTCCGCGAAGACCTTCGCGAACGTCGGAATGATGAAGAGGAGCATGAACGTGGTCGCGCCGAGGGCGACGATGAGAACGACGGTCGGATAGGTCAGGGCGCTCTTCACCTTGCGGCGGAGGGCCTCGGCCTTCTCCAGGTAGCCGGCGAGACGCGCGAGGATGTCGTCGAGGATACCTCCCGCCTCTCCCGCGTCGACCATGTTGACGTAGAGGTTGTCGAAGGCGGCCTGCCGCTTTCCCATCGCTTCGGAGAGGGTGGAGCCGGACTCGACGTCGTGCATGACGTCCGCCACGATCTGTCGGAAGAGTGCGCTCTCCGCCTGCTTCGAGAGGATGTCGAGGCACTGGACGAGCGGGAGACCGGCGTTGACCATGGTCGAGAACTGCCGGGTGAAGATGACGAGGTCCCGGATCGAGACCCCTTTCTTGATCGACGGCAGCTTGAACGAGAGCGCGCCGCCCTTCTCCTTCACCTCGGTCGCGACGATCCGCTTCTTCCGAAGGTACTGGAGGACCTCTTCTTTGTTGGCAAGGGTGAGCTCACCCGACTGGGTCGCTCCCCCCGGAGCCTTACCTTTCCAAGCGTAGACCGGCATGTTGCTGGTTTCCTCAGGCGATCCTGCTCAATCCGGAGTTCATCCCGACCTGGCGGAGCATGTCGGGTGCTTGCTTGGCCATCATCTGCTCGAGTTCCTGACGGTTCGGGCTGTGGCCGAGGGCGTTGTCGACGGTGATGAGCCTCTTGGTCGTTGCGGTGAAGAGGCCCTGGTTCATCGTCTGCATGCCGTACTTCGTTCCGGCCTGCATGAGGGAGTAGATCTGGTGCGTCTTGCCTTCGCGGATGACGGCGGAGATGGCCGGCGTACAGACGAGGACTTCGGAGACGTTCGTCCGTCCCTTGCCCCCGCGCTTGACGATGAGCTGCTGGGTGATGACACCCTTCAGCACGAACGCGAGCTGCGCGAGGATCTGCTTCTGCTGGCTCGCCGGGAAGACGTCCACGATACGGTTGATCGACTCGAAGGTCGAGTTCGTGTGGAGGGTGGCGAACACGAGGTGACCGGTTTCCGCGATCGTGAGCGCGGCCTGGATCGTCTCCAGGTCTCTCATTTCTCCGATCAGAATCACGTCCGGGTCCTGACGCAGCACGTACTTGAGCGCTTCGGGGAACGACTTCGTGTCCGCGTTCACCTCGCGCTGATTCACGATGCAGGACATGTGCTGGTGGATGTACTCGATCGGGTCCTCGATCGTGATGATGTGACCGCTCCGGTTCGTGTTGATCCGGTCGATGAGGGCGGCGAGCGTGGTCGACTTACCCGAACCCGTGGGTCCCGTGACGAGCACCAGTCCGTGGGGATGATCCGCGAACTCCTTGACCGCCCGCGGCAGTCCGAGCGCGTCGAACTCCGGAATCGTGTACGGAATCTGCCGGATCGCGGCCGCAACGACGCCGCGCTGCATGAACACGTTCATACGGAAGCGGCAGAGCCCCTTCACGCCGAACGAGAGGTCGAGTTCGCGGTTCTGCTCGAACCGCTTCTTCTGGTCCTCGCGGAGAACCGAGTAGACCATCCCCTCGGTCGTTTCGGGGGTGAGCGGCTCGTGTTCGGTCCGGGAGACCTGGCCGTCGACACGGAACATCGGAGGCACTCCGGCCGTGAGGTGGAGGTCGGACCCACCCATTTTCACGACGTCTTCGAGAAGCTTGTGCAGCGTGATGGTCATGTCCCTGCCCTCGTCTCCCTTCGCGATGCGTTCCGCGCCCACTCGGCGGCATCCGGTCCTAGATCGGCAGTTCCGGGCGGCCCCTTGAGGACTTGGCCCGAACTGGGGGATCTCCCCCACGCCCCGTCCCCCGGTCCCAGCCTGGGGCGGTTTCCCCGGCGAGACCGGCACGGACCGCGTCCCTGTCCGGCCGAGAGGGCGTCTCTGCGCCTCGCCCGAACCAGGTTGCGCGCACGCGCCGCCCGGGGCCGGGTACTCGGATCGTCGAATCCGCTACAGAGCGTCCAGTTTGTCCGGCGCGGATTCCTTGAGGACCTCCGCGACCGACGTGATCCCTTTGAGGAACTTCTCCACCGCGTCCATGCGGAGCGTCAGCATTCCGTCCTTCACCGCGCGCACCTTGATCTCGCTCGTCGGCCTGTGTTCCAGCACGAGCTCCTTGATCCCGGGCGAGAGCGGCATCACTTCGTAGATTCCCTGGCGGCCCTTGTAGCCCGTGTTGTTGCACTCGTAGCAGCCCTTCGGGCCGTAGACGGTGTGTCCCTCGAGCTTCTCGGGCTTCAGTTCGAGCTCGTGCAGCGTCTCCGGGCTCAGTTCGATCGGCTGTCGACACTTCTGGCAGAGCCTCCGGACGAGCCTCTGCGCGAGGATGAGGTTGGTCGAGGAGGCGACGAGGAACGGCTCGATGCCCATGTCGACCATACGGTTGATCGTCGACGGCGCGTCGTTCGTGTGGAGCGTGGAGAGGACGAGGTGACCGGTGAGCGCCGCCTTGATCGCGATCGCGCCGGTCTCCTTGTCTCGGATTTCTCCGACCATCACGATGTTCGGGTCCTGACGGAGGAACGCCTTGAGGGCGGCGGCGAAGTTGAGGCCGACCTGGTTGTTCACGTTGACCTGGTTGATCCCCTCGAGGTTGTACTCGACGGGGTCTTCCGCGGTCATGATGTTCGTGTCCATCGTGTTGATCCGGGAGAGCGCGGAGTAGAGCGTGGTCGTCTTTCCGGATCCGGTCGGCCCCGTCACGAGCACCATTCCATAGGGGGACTCGATGGCGCGGATGAAGCCGTCGAGAGCTGTCTGCTCGAAACCGAGTTTCGTCAGGTCGAGCGCGAGGTTCGACTTGTCGAGGATACGCATCACGATCTTCTCGCCGAAGATCGTGGGAAGCGTGGAGACACGGAGGTCGATCGTCTTCTTGGCGAGACGGATCTTGATACGGCCGTCCTGGGGGACGCGGCGTTCCGCGATGTCGAGTTCCGCCATGATCTTGAGGCGCGACGTGATCGCCGAGCGCATCTTCACGGGCGGAGACATCATCTCGTAGAGGGTTCCGTCGATGCGGAAGCGGACACGCAGCTTCTTCTCGAACGGCTCGATGTGGATGTCGCTCGCACCGCGGCGCACGGCTTCGGCGATGAGCGAGTTGACGAACTTGACGACGGGGGCTTCTTCGGTCGAGGAGCCGGCTTCGGCCTCCTCTTCGGTCACCTCGACGACTTCGAGGTCTTCCTCGATGCCCTCGAGGACGTCCTGCATCGTCTCGGTCGAGTCGTAGAGCTTGTCGAGCGTGGCCTTGATCTGGCCTTCGGTCGCGACCCGGACCCTCACTTCGTGGCCCGTGATGAACTTGATGTCGTCGATGGCGAAGAAGTTGGCGGGGTTCGACATCGCCACTTCGAGGTGGCGACCGGTGCGGCGGATCGGGACGACCTGGAACTTGCTCGCGACTTCCGGCGGGAGGAGCTTCGAGACGGACGGGTCGACCTCGACCTCGTCCAGATCCACGCCGGGGGTCTCGTAGACCTCGCTGAGGAACGTGAGGAGCTGGGCCTGGGTGATCGCGCCCAGCTTGATCAGCGTGACGGTGACGAGGGAGCCGTCGTCCTTCTCGACTTCGCGGGCACGGCGAAGGTCCTCCTCATTGATGAGGCCTGCCTGTACCAGCTTGAGTCCGACGTCCACTTTCTGCTGCATCGACGCGTTGTTCCCCCCGGGAGCTATCGGCAGTCCCGGGAAGACTCTCGACCGAAAGGTGCGGTCTCAGCCTTTCGAGTGTTTTTGCACCGATCCCTTTGACCCTGCGGAGATCCTCCACGGTCCGAAACGGCGCCTCCTCCCGGGCCGCGACGATCCGGGCGGCCAAGGCTGGCCCAATGCCGGGCAGGCTGGTGAGGTCTTCGGCCGTGGCGAGGTCGAGACGGAGCCGTCCCGTCTCCAGGATGCCGGGCGGGAGGGCCGAAATCGGCTCCGCCGGCACGGCCTTCGGGAGCCGGGGGGCCGGAGGCGCGGCAGCGGACGATGGATCCGTTCGAACGGTCACGTCGGGCAATGACACCCCCGACGAGGACGACACTGCGCCGCTCCCGGGTTCGGCCGTGGCGCCGTGTCCCGAGCCGTTCCCCGTGGAGGCGGAGTCCGCCGCGGCCCGCGCCGCGTCCACCTGATCGAGCCACGCGGCGAGTTCGCGGTCCGGGGCGTGGACCCGCCAGCCCTCGTACCAGGACAGGAGCTGCCCGAAGACGAGGACGGCACCGAAGGCGAGGAGGGCCCGGCGTTCCTCGGGAGTGAAGATCACTTCACCCTCGGCGGGACCGGCCGATCGGCGGACGAGGTCTTCCTCCGTCGCCTGCGATGGAGTCCCCGCGAGGTGCTTCCGCCGAGTCCTAGTCCAGGAACCGCCAGGTGAGACCCATCCGGAAGCTCCGGACCGGGAGGATGAACGTCCCTCCGTCCACCGCCGCCGCCGGGTGTTCCCCGTCCGTCAGGTTGACGAAGAGCATCCAGAGGGACAGGTCGTCGATCTGGGCGCTGCCTCCCCCGTCGAACCGGCTCATCGGAGAGAGAGTGCCAATCGTGGTCGTCCGCTCCCCGTTCCAGCGGCCGCGGAGGAAGAGGTCCAGGTCCAGACCCTCGGAGAAAAGGAGCGCTCTCCAGTGGAGCTGCGCCCTGAGTTCCGCGGGCGTCATCCAGAGCTGCGCCTCGCGGCCCGGACTCGAGGTACGGACCGCTCCGTCCAGCGACACGTCGAATCCGAAGCGGAGCGGCTGGAGCCACTCGCTGTGGAGGGCGATCACGGAGACCGTCTGGTCCACGGCCTCTTCCGGGAGCGGACCTTCCAGCAGCCCTGTCGGGGTGAGCCGGAGCAGCCCCACTGCCTCCGCCGAGATCGCTCCGGTGATCTGGGTCGCGCGGAGCCCGAATCTCACCGAGCTGGCTCCGAGGGAACGACCACCCCAGAGCTCCGCGGAGTCCAGCACCTCGGCCTCCGGCGTCTCGTCGATCTCGGAGAGCGCGATGCCCTGGGCCACCTGGAGATAGAGATGGTTCGCCAGCCTCGGGACGAGCCGCGCCCTTCGCGTGCGCCCGGCATACCCCTGGAGATTCCACCCTGAGACCGACCAATCCGCCTCCGCGCCGTAGACCAACCCTGCCGACTCCGTCCCGGGGTCGGAGCGTCCGACGGAGAGTTCGTACCGTCCGCTCTCCGTCACCCCTCCCATACCGACTGCAAGTCCGAGGCCCACGTCCGTACGCTCGATCGAGGCGCGGCCCGGCTCCCAGTAGCGGAGCTGATGCCGGTCGACCTGGAGCGTCGCGAGTGGCCACCAGGACTCCCCGGGCCCCACACCCCGCAGGATGGCCTGCTGCACCCCGTCCTTCCTCTGGGCGGGGCGTGAGTCCTCCCAGGCGAACCGGTGCCAGGACGCGGCGTAGTCCAGCGAGAGCGCCCACTCCCGTACCCGTCGGGAGTAGGAGGCGCTGTAGGCGTCCCGGTTCCAGAGCCAGCGCCGGCTGGGAAAGCCGAGCGCGTCGTTCAGACGCTGCTTCGCGAACTGATTCTGGGACCAGAGGGAGAACTTGCCGCCGAGCGCACGGAACTCGTAGCCGAGCCAGACCTGGGAGCCCTTGCCACCCCGATAACCCTGCCGCCCGGCCGTCTTGTGGTCGGACCAGAAGAGGCGGAAGAGTGACCCCTGCCCCGGCCGAACGAACATGAACTCGTCGGAGTTGCTGATGGCGGAGCCATCCGAGAGCCGGGCCGCGGAAACCGCGTACGCGCTGTCCGGAACGGCCCACTCGGCCTCGACGAGCGCGCCGCCGGTCGGGTTGTTCGGTAGACGGAGCGGATTCGGTCGCCGGATCGAGACGCTGGACACAAACGACGGGGCGAACGGATCCTCCACCGCCTCGGGCATGCCGGGAGGGTTCGCCGGGATTCCGCCGAGGACATACGCGACCGGCTCCCGTCCCGGGAGGTCGCCCCAGTCGAGCGGATCCGGCATGAACGGATTGCCGCTCTCGACGGTGCGGAGCGGCGAGATCCACTCGAAGATCTCGCGCGGGGCGCGGTCGACGGAGCGGTCGGCCCAGGTCGGCCCCCACTGGAAGAGCGGTTCGGGACGAAGGTGCGCCGCCTCGGCGGAAGCGAGAGCCGCGAGGCTGTCGAGAACGCCTCCGAGACTGTCGGCCCCGGCCCAGGCACTGTCCCCGTCCGCGGCGCCGAAGCCCCCGGCCCTCCAGGATGGGTCGACGAGGCCGCTACTGTCGGGTAGGGCCACTTCCTGCTCTGAACGCGTTTCGAGGCTGTCCCGGTGTGCCGGTCCGCGTCCGCCCGGATCATCGCCCGGAGCCCCCTCCGGCGGGGGCGCGAGGTCGCGCGAGTTCCTGAGGAAGCGGAAGATGGAGGTGTCGTCGATCTCGCGGACGTCCGCGTCCGGCCCGCGTTCCGCCGCCGAGGGGGCCTCGGCGGCCGCGAGGGAGTCGACCGCGGCGGCACCGAGCGAGTCCGCCGCTGCGCCTGAGGCGCCGGCCGCGGCGCCCAGGGAGTCCACCGCGGCGCGGAGGGTGTCGGCGTCCGAAGCTGCGGCGCGGATGGAAGCAGAAGGAGCCGACACGGTCTCTGCCGTGCCGGCTCCGAAATCGGACGGAGGGACGTCGTCCCCCCACGCACTGAGAGCTACGCAGCTTCCGAGGGCGGCCGCGAGGACGAGTCCCCGACCTGATCCTCGCAGTTGCGGATACGCTCCTCGACGTCGAGGAATCCGGGCGCGACCAGCTTGAGCTGGACGTAGGTGTCGACCGCCTCTTGCCATTCCTCCAACGCTTCCAGTGACCGTCCCAGATGATAGAGCGCCGTCCGACGGGCCTGGCGGTCACTGCCCGCCTTCTCCACCGCTTCCCGGTACTCGTGCACCGCTTCACGATAGCGATGTAGCTCGGTTAGGCAAGAGCCCTTGAGTTCTCTCGCCTGTCGTTCGGTCGCTTCCGGGATCTTCTCACAGGCCAGGGCGAGGTCGGCGGCCTCCAAGGCCTCTTCCAGGAGCCCCATCCCGTGGTACGAGACCGCGAGGTCGTAGTGTCCCTGGTAGTCGCCGTCGTCCATCTGGCTCTTGAGGCCGTCCTTGAACTCTTCGAGAAGGCCTTCGAGCTCGACCCAGTCCTCGCTCCGGAAGCTCTCTTCGCTCCCGCGGACCGCGACCTCCGAGCGCCCGGTCTCGAGTACACCGTGGACCGAGTTCGAGTCCGACTCTTCGATCACTTCCGCGCCACGCACGCCCATTTCACGGAACCGGGAGAGGCGACGTTTGGCCGTCGCGTTCTCCGGATCGAGACGGACCACCTTGAGGAAGCACTCGAGTGCCTCTTCGAGTTCGTCCTCTTCGATCCAGACCTCTCCCAGGAGGACGAGGTAGTGGATCTCCCCGTGATGGTCCTGGAGATAGCGGACGGTCTCGACGAGTCGGGCCAGCACGCGGCGGTTGTCCGGCGTCTCCTCGAGGATGTGTTCGTAGAGGCGACGGGCCTCGGACCACCGTCCGGCGAGGAACGCGTCGTTCGCGTCCTCGATCGTGACCGGCTGGGCTTCGTGCGCCGCGGCGGCGGTCGTCCCCATCGCATGCGTTTCCGCGTCGGTCGTCTCGTCCGGATCCGACTCGTCCTCCGCGGCCGCCTCGGGCGCGTCGTCATCGTCATCCGTCGAGATCGAGCCGGGGGCACCGGCCTCGACGGGCCGGAGGTCGAACTCGACCTCGTCCGATCCGTCGGCGTCGATCTCGTAGACGTGGTCGTCTCCGGGACCTGCGTCCAGGGAACCCAGGTCCGATGCCTCGCCGTCGACGGTCAGGGAATCTTCGCCGGTATCGGAGGCGAGTTCCGTGGCCGAAGTGGCCCCGGACTCAGCCGGATCGGGGGCCGGAGCGGAGAAGTCGACGGCGCCGAAGTCGTCTTCCTCGGCGTTCCCGTCCAGGCCGTACTCGCTCGAGGCGCCGGAAGTCCCGGCCAGGTCGACCTCGCCGAAGGAAGCGTTCGCATCGAGGTCGATGACGTGGTCGTCCTCTTCCTCGTCCCCGTCCGAGTCCGAGAAGTCGACTTCACCGAAGCCGAGGTCGGAGCCGGTGGAAGCGGAGGGGCGCGATCCGAGCTCGAACGGGCTGTCGTCACCGTCCGCCTCGAGGGTGTCCTCGTCCAGGGTGGCAGGTGCGTTCGATCCCGCGAAGTGTTCGACGACGAAACCGGAGTCGTCGTCCTCGTCCGGGAGACTGGCCGCGCCACCCACTTCGCGCACTCCCGAGGGGCGCCGAGGTCGGCGGGGTCCAGGTCGAGATCTGGATTCGAGCGCGACCGATGAATCGTCGCTCTCATCCTCCTCCGCGGAAGCCGCGCCGAGTGCGTCCATCGCGGACGTGTCGAAAGCGATCGGCTCCACGTCGTGGAGCGGCGGTGGTGGAGGAGGAAGAAGCGCGTCGTCCGTGTCGTCCGCGGCCCCGGACACCTCGAAACCCGCCACGGGTTCGGCGACCGGAAGCGGCGGTGGTGCGGGAGGGCCGGCCGAAGCGCCGTTCGCGGACGCATCGCTCTGGCCGAGTGCGTCGTTCGCGCGCCTACGCAGGTCCTCTGCCATGTCCAACGAGCCCGCGGCCTCTGCATTGTTCGCGACCTCGTTGAGAAGCGCGGCGGCGCGGTCTCCCCGGCGGATCCGGAGGAAGTGATCGGTGAGACGGAGCGCAACTTCGACCTTCGATCCCGTGATCGATGCCGTGTGGTCCAGTGTCTCGAGGAACTCGGTGGGCGGAACGGCCTCACCGACGAAAGAGTCGAGATAGGTCAGGTAGTGCGGGATCGCCTCGCCGTGGAGACCTTCACGATCGTAGAGCGAAGCGAGAGTGCGGTGGATCTCGGGGCGCTGGCGATCGATGCGAAGCATCTTCTTGCCGATGGCGACCGCGTTGCGATAGAGCCCGACGTCTTCGTATGAGCGGATCGCCTTTTGATAGGCCGAGAGACAGTCCTCCGTCTCCCCGACCCGCATCAGGAGATCACCCATGTAGACGTGGTCGTACGGATCGGCGTCGCCCTCGACGAGTCCTTCGCGGAGAACCGTGATGGCGTCGTGGATCTTTCCCTGCCGTACGAGGTCCTGGGCCTTCCTCTTGGATGTGATGCTCATCTACGGTGGCGTCTCCGATTCCCTGCAGCCCCGCGTTATCCGACGCGTCGTCCGGGGCTGAAACCGCGCGAAGCCGGTCTCGCGTCCCCCGGACGCACTCCGAGGTCCTCTCTAGAGTTCTCGGAACGTATGGCCGGTTCTTTTGCCGGCTTTTGGGGAAAGTTGGAGATGAGGTAGATACGTCAAAATGGGCCGTCTCCGCCCTATCCGCGGACGAGTCGGCCGCGGAGTCGCCTAACCGGCTGTGCAGTCGCGCTTTCGCCAGCTCACCTCAGGCCCGGAATGAAGGCCTTCGCTGTGGCGTCGGGTCGAGCGGCCGGCCGTCCTTGACCACCCAGCGGACGTGGGATCCGCCGAGGTGATAGACGAGGCTCACGTAGGACGGAGCGTCGAGGATCTGGAGGTCGGCCCGGAGCCCGGGCGCGATCCGCCCCCGGTCGTCCCCTTCGCCCACCGCGTGGGCAGAGTTGACCGTCGCCCCGACGACCGCTTCGGCCGGAGTGAGGCCGATCTCGAGACAGGCGAGCGCGAGGACGAGCGGCATCGAGTCGACCATCGAGCTCCCGGGATTGCAGTCGCTCGCGAGCGCGACCGGGATCCCCATCTCGATCATCTTCCGACCGCGCGCGTAGACGTGCTTGCCGAGCGAGAAGCTCGTCCCGGGAAGACAGACGGCGATGACACCGCCGGCCCGGAGCGCTTCCAGCCCTTCGTCCGTGCTCGCGAGGAGATGGTCCGCGGACGTCGCATGGAGTTCGCCCGCGAGCTCCGCGCCGCCGATCGGTTCGAACTCGTCGGCGTGGAGTTTGAGTCCCAAGCCGAGCGACTGCGCCTTCGTCACGACGCGGCGCGTCTGCTCGAGATCGAACACGCCCTTCTCGCAGAAGACGTCACAGAACCGCGCCTTCGTCTCCTTCGCAACGCGCGGCAGCATCTCGTCGGTCAGGATCCGGACGTACGCCTCGGGATCGGCGCGATGTTCGTCCGGAAACTCGTGCGCTCCGAGAAACGTCGGAACGAGATCGCACGGGTGGGACGCACTCAGCTCTTCGATGAGCCGGAGCGCGCGCAGTTCCTGCTCCGTCGAAAGCGCGTAGCCGGACTTCACCTCTACCGTCGTCGTCCCATAGGAGAGCATCCGGTCGAGACGACGGAGGGACTGGCCGACGATCGCCTCGTCCGTGGCCGCGCGGAAGGAACGCACCGACGAACGGATGCCGCCTCCCTCCGCCGCGATCTCCATGTACGTCTTGCCCTGACAGCGCATCTCGAACTCGTGCTGCGCGTCCCCGCGAAGAGGAGGTGCGTGTGCGGATCGGTGAACCCAGGGAGAACGACGCCCTTGTCCGCGTCGATCGTTCCGTCCGCGGGCGCGGAGAACGCGGAGAGGATGTCCGCTTCCGGCCCTACGGCGACGATCCGTCCGTCCTTCGCCGCGACCGCGCCGTTCGCGATCAGTCCGAGGTGGGACTGGTCCGCGCCGCGCCGCGGCCCCGGAGTGTTCCCCATGGTGAGGACCTGGCCGGCGTTGTGGATGAGTAGGTCGACGGCTTGCTTCACGGTCACTCCTTGCGTTGATCAGAACGGATCGACGGTGAACCAGTCCTCACCCGCCGCGGTGATCTCGTCCCAGGCCGTGGCCTGACGGAACGGAACCCCGACCGATTCACGGAACTGCTTGCCGTAGTTCCTCTGTCCGATCCGCGGGTCGACCACGACGAAGAGACCGCGGTCTTCCCGTCGCCGGATGAGCCGGCCGAACCCCTGCCGGAACCGGAGGATCGCCTCCGGAAGGTAGAAGGCCGAGAACGGGTCCTTCCCCTCCGCCTTCAGCCGCTCCACCCGCGCCTCGACCAGGGGATCGTTCGGGACGAGGAACGGCAGCCGGGTGAGGACGAGCACTTCGAGCTCCTGCCCCGGGAAGTCCACGCCCTCCCAGAACGACGCCGCTCCGAGCAGCACCGCGGATTCCCCCTGCACGAACCGGGTCCGGAGCTGACGGCGTCCGCCGTGGACGCCCTGGGCCAGGAGCGGAATCCCGCGCGCACCGAGCGGCTCTTCGAGACGATCGGCGACCTTCCGGAGTGCGTCGTGTGACGTGAAGAGGACGAGCGTCTTCTTCTTGAGCTTCACCGCGAGCGACTCCACGCCCGCCGCGATGACGTCGACGAAGGACGGATCGTTCGGGTCCGGAGCCTGGGTGTGGATCCACGCCTGCACCTGGTTCTCGAGCCGGAAGGGCGACGGAAGCGCGAGCGTCTCGCGCTGGGACTCGGGCACGCCGAGCTTGTCCGCGACGAGGTCGAAGCTCCCGAGCACGGAGAGCGTGGCCGAGGTGAGGACGACCGCGCGCTTCTTCTGGAAGAGACTGTCGCGGAGATAGCGGCCGACGGCGAGCGGACTCGTCCGGAGGGTGGCGCCACCGGGGCCGGCCGGATCGATCCAGTAGACGCGCTCCCGCTCGCTCGGCGTGAGGAGTTCCTCGAGCTGTCCCAGCATCTCGAGGGCGCGGTCCTGCCGGCGGCGCGCCTCGCGGATCGGCGCGGGCTCGCGGATGTCTCCCCGCTCGTGCCGGTCGATGTTCGCGACATCGTCGATCTCGACGTCGATCTTCCGGAGGTGCGACGCGAGCTGCTGACAGAGGTCGGGCCCCGACGCCGGGAACGACTCGAGGTTGGGAGAGCTCGGCCCGTAGCGGAACCGGTCCCACTGCTTGGGATAGACCGGCGCGGCCTGGAGCTCCTGCCAGAAGCCGCGCGCGCTCTTGAGAAGGCGCCCCGTCTCCGCCTCGAGGTCCCGCAGACGCTCGAGCACGACCCGGCGCTGCTCGGGGCTCGTCACGTTGCGGAGGATCTTCCGGAGGTCGTCCGTCACGCCCGGCTCTCCGCGGCCACCCAGCGACTTGAGCGCGCCTTCGAGCGACTTCTCCGAGACCGCGTAGCTGAGCGGACCGGCCGCGGCGTCGGGCAGGTGGTGTCCCTCGTCGAGGATGAGGCTGTCGTAGTCCGGCAGCCCGCCTCCGGCGCCGAAGAGATCGGTCACGAGGAGCGCGTGGTTGATGACGATGAGGTGCGCTTCCTTTGCTTCCTTCCGCGACGTCTTGTAGAAGCAGCCGGTCTCGGGTGTGCAGCGGTTGGAAGCGCAGAACCGGTCGTCGCTCGAGATGCGCGCGAGCACGTGACGGTCCCGCGGCGACAGTTCGGGCGCCTCGGAGAGGTCTCCCGTCTCCGTGAAGTCGACCCAGTTCGTGAGGAGTCGGACGATCCGCTCGCCGTCGTTCGTTCCCCCCGCTTCTTCCACGAACGATTCCCAACGCGTGCGGCAGAGGTAGTTCGCGCGGCCCTTGAGGACGACGGCGCGGATCGTGCGGTCGACGATCCGCTGGATCCGCGGGACTTCCTTCTCGAGGATCTGGTCCTGGAGGTTCTTCGTGTGGGTCGAGATGACGCAGGGCTTCCCTTCGCGCTGCGCCCAGACGACGGCCGGGATGAGATAGCTGAGTGACTTCCCGACTCCGGTCGGTGCCTCGACCAGGACCGAGCCGCCGTACTCGAGCGCGTCCCAGACCGCCCGGGCCATCTCGCCCTGCTGGGGACGCCACTCGAAGTTCGGGGAGAGGACGCGCGAGAGCACACCCTCTCTCGAGAAGATCTCCTCGACGTGATCGCGACTCATCGGCTCTCTCTCTCCTCCGGCGCTCGCGGCGCTCGGGTACCCTCTGGCGCGTCCGGCGTTCGAGGCCCGTCTGGTGCCCCTGGTCCGTCCGCCACTCCCGCCGAGCGCGGCGCTCCCGCCGCATTCCCGCGCGCGTCCACCCGCACTCCACCCGTGTTCCCTTCCCGCACGTTCTCGAGCGCTCCCACCACGGCCGTCTCCTGAGCGAGCCTCCGGATCCGATCCGAGAGGACCGAGAGCCGCAGCGACATCTGGAACAGCATCACGAGGACCACGAAGAGGCAGACCAGGAAGAAGAAGGCGGGAGGATAGTCGATTCCCACCCAGGCCGCGATCCGATCCGCCGTCTTCTGGAAGATCGCGGCCAGGACGAGGACGAACGAGAGACAGATCCAGAGGATCGAATACTCGAACTGGATCCGGTGGCTCCGCAGCGACCGGAGCACGATGAGGAGGAAGAGGAGCCCGAGCAGAGCGACGAACAGCCTGGCTTCGAGGGTCATGGCCTCTCCTTCCTTCGGGACCCCGGCGTACGCGCCCACCCCACCCGCGCCGCGACGGAGGCAGAAGCCGTCGACGCGGCGTCGACGTCTCTCGAGTCAGCGCCGATCATGCCGAGAGCCGCCGGCGCGGCAGCGTGAGGAGGAGGACGATCGTCACGAGCATCTTCATCACGTAGTAGAGCGGGCGCGCGCCCGAGTGGATGGACGGGCCGTCCTTCTCGTACATGTCGACTGGCACCTCGGCGACGCGAAACCCGGCCAGCCCGACCCGGATGAGGACGTCCGCGTCCGGATAGTCCGGCGGGAAGAAGCTCCCCTCGGCATAGAAGCGGGCGACTCTGGGCGACAGTGCCTGGAACCCGGTCGTGGGATCCGTCACCGGACGGCCGAGGATGCTCCCCGAGATGGCGGAGAAGAGACGCATCCCGACCCGGCGCGCGAACGGCGCGCGGTACGTGCGTGCCCCGGAGAGGAACCGGGACCCGAGCACGAGGTCGGCACCCGCTTCGAGCTCGCCCAGGAGCCGGAGGGCGGAGCGGGGCTCGTGCTGCCCGTCCGCGTCCATCTGCAGGATCGCCTTCGCGTTCCGCGCCAGTGCGTAGAGGTATCCGGTCTGGATGGCGGCTCCGTAACCGAGGTTGATCGGGTGAGTCGCCACCACCGCGCCGGCCTTCCGCGCGACGTCCGCCGTGGCGTCGGACGAACCGTCGTCCACGACCAGGATCTCTGCGTGCGGCAACACCTCGCGCACCCGCGGGAGGAGCGTCGGAAGCGTGCCGGCCTCGTTGTAGGCCGGAATGACGACGACGAGATCACAGGACATCGGCCGCAGCCTACCCAAGCCGTTGGAAGGACGGCAAGGTAGATCCACGGAGAGCGCCGCGGCCACGGCCGGAGCGCCCCTGGGATGCCCAGGGTTCGTCGCTGGAGGCGGGAGACGCCGAACCGTTTCGGTGCCCCGCCTCGCCGGAACCGACGGCTGACATCCCGCTAGCCGACCCGGAGACTCTTCTGATCGCTCCCGGCCTTCGTGGAGCTCACCTCGATCGTGGCGTTCCCGCCGCCGAGTACGAGGAACTCGACGACCACCCGTTCGAGACCGGGGATGGCCGGAACGAGGAGCCGCTCCGGCCGCACCTCCTGCCAGGTCATTTCGCGGCGGTAGGGGTCCTTCCGGATTCCGGCCGCGACCACGTCGGCGCCCCGCACGGACACCACCGCCGGCGGCGTGATTCCGTTCTCGACGTCGTGCGCGCTCCGGGTCGGGAGGACGCCCTGGTTCTCGACCGTGACGACGAGGCGCCGGAGCCCTCGTCCCGCGTCCTCCACCGTGGCATCCGCGATCTTGACGAGCGGCATGCACTCCGCGTGGTAGAGCGTGAACGCCATGTTCCGGTGCAGCTCCTCCTGGATGAGGAACGCAGGCGGCACCCGGCCGAAGGTCTTGGGCGAGCCACCGATCTCCACCTTGCCGTAGTCGGGGTGGTCGAACTCGGTCCACGGGGTGAACCCGTCGCCCATGAGCATGTCACGACGGAACGCGGCCCGGTCGCGCCGCCCCTCCTGGCCTTCTTCTTCCTCTCTCCGGTAGAGGTTGTCGTTGGTCCAGAGTTCGTTCGTGAACGCGAAGGCGCCGAGCGCTCCGTAGAACCACTCGAACTCGCCGCCCCAGACCGTGTAGAGGTCCTTCCACGTGATCCAGGACTTGTAGAACGGCAGCATCTCCTCGCCGCGCCTCCCGATGTAGGCGAGGATCTCCTCGTCCTCGCGCGCCACCGGCCCGCTCTCCTGGCCGGGGCCGCGGAGGATCATGCCGCCGGCGTTGTGGAAGCTCTGCGCGCCGGCGATATTCGGATGGGACTTCGCGAAGTCGCCGACCGCGCGGGTAGACGGAAGCGAGAACGGATAGTCGCGCGCTCCTCCCTGGATCGACATCGGCTGCCACTGCCACGGCCAGTCCCGGTTCGGGTCGTAGCCGCCGGGGCCGTCCTCGTCGACCTCGCCATCGCCGTCGTTGTCGTAGCCTTCCCAGCCGAGGAGGCGGTAGGTCCCCTTCTCGTCGCGCAGGACTTCCTGGGTCAGCTCGTCCGGGAACTCCGGATCGGGTTCGTGGCGTCCCCACGGATCCCGGATCCGCATGTGCGTGATCTGCCCGTCGCCGTCGAGATCGTCCGGGCCGTCCTCGTCGAAGCGGCCGTCCAGGTCGTTGTCGGTCGGGATCCGTCCTCCGCGCGAGAGGTGCGGGTTGGACGGGTCGTGGAACCAATGGTCCCGTCCGTCCGGGTTCACCGTCGGGACGAGATAGAACGCCTTCTCGTCGAGCAGCTTCGTGATCCGATCGATCTCACCGTACGTCTCGAGGAGATACCACGCGGTGTAGAGCACGACTTCCGCGGCCTGCACTTCGTTCCCGTGGATGTTCCCGTCGATGTACATCGCGGGCTTCTCGCTCGCCTTCCCCGTCGCCTCGTTCGTGATCGCGAGTCCGACGATCGGCCGATCCTCGTAGCTCCGTCCGAGGTCGATCCACTCCGCGAGGCCGGGATGGGCGCGCTCCAGCGACTGGAGGAGAGCGACCGTCGCATCGACGTCGTGGAAACGGTTCCAGGGCTCGGTGATCTTGGGATTGGACGGCGCGCCGAGACCGTTCACGGTCATGCCGGCGGCGAAAGCCGTACCGGTGAGGGCAGGAGGGAGCGGGCTGTGCGGCGGGATGATCAGCGACGCCAGCAAGGCGAACGCACCGACTGACGCCAACGAAGCCACGAGCGAACCCGCGGCGGAATGCCTCGTCCATGCAGTGTGCCGCATCATGGCCGCCTCCAGTTCTCGCCGGGCGTGACGCGGCGCGAATCGCTGCCGCCGTGCTGCGCGATCACGGTCACCTCGACTCCTTCCTTTCCCGGGAGACGCAGGAGACGTGTCGTCCGCACGGCCGTTCCTTCGCCCCGGAGCCGTTCGAGCGGTCCGCGCGTCGTTCCGCCGAGCATCTCCGCGCCCTTGGGGAGCGTGATCTCGAACCGGGTCGGCCGCACGATCCGCGAGAAGACGCCCTGCGCGAGGACGTCCGGCACGTAGCCGACGTTCTGGGTCTCGAACTCGAGTGCGTAGACGCCGCCCTCCCGTTCGGTGAGTGAAGCGGAGAGGAGCACGATCTCGGGCCGGGCCGCGAACAGCCCCTCGAGAAACGTCTGATGCCCCGCGAACGTCTCGTCCAGCACGGAGAGCGGCGGAACGATCCGCGCGAGCGGGGCGTATCCACCGACCTCCACCTGCCGTCCCGGGAAGTCGGGATGGTCGAACGGTGCCCAGTCCTTCCAGGCGGCGGGGTCGACCTCACGGAGCCACGCGAGGTAGCGGGCCTCGTCCTTCACGGACTTGGGGAGCTCCTTCGCCGCGTCGTCCGCGTCGGCGTCGGCGTCGGCCGTCGGCGCGTCTCTTCCCGCAGTGCTCGTGGCTTCGTCGCCACTATCGGCAGGAGCGCTCGCATCGTCTGCGGTGGCGTTTGCTGCGCCGTCCGCACCGTCCCCGGCGCCGCCGTCGGCCGCGCCACCGTCCTCGTCACCCTTGCCCCCGTCTTCCCTCTCGTTCTTCCCGTCCTTTGCGTCCTTGCCGCCGGCCTTCTTCGCCGCCGCCTCCGCTGCGTCGAGTCGCGCGAGCTGCACCCCCGGCGTCCAGACCGGAGTCGACAACGCGACGAGCCCGCGGTGGAAGTAGGCGGAGGCGGCAAACCCACCCTTCGCGGCGTCGTCCGCCGCCGGGATCGGGAGTTCGTCCTCGGCGCGCACGTCGGTGACGAAGCCGCCCACGCCGAGGCCGCCCTTGGCGTCGCTGAGGCCGACCGCTTCGAGGTAGCGGTCCGAGAACTCGCGGAAGATCGGCAGGTCGTTCTTGTTCGGTGCTTCGACCGGCTTCCGTCCCCAGCCGGGGCCGGTGAGGCTCGGATCGGAACTCTTCTGCTCCGGCCAGGGCTGGAGGAGGTTGTCCTCGAACCCGTAGGTGAGGACGATCCCGATCTCCGGATGCATCACGACGAAGTCCATGAGCGCGCGCGTCTCGGGCTCACTCACCTGATGGGCGCCGGTGTTCCGCGCGAACCACTCGTAGCGGAAAGGAAAGTTCTGCGCGAGGAGAACGCCGCCGTCCATCTCCTCGTTCCAGCGACGGTCACCGTCGTCGTCGAGCCCCTCGGTGAGGAGTCGCCACGCACCCGACTCGCCGGCGTTCCGGTCGGCCGGATGGAGGATGCCCGGCTCGGCCTCCTCCGTGCGATACGCGCCGCCCGAGTCGGCGACCCGGACCCAACGGAGGACATCGTCGCCGTCGAGGTCGTCGGCCATGTCCTCGTTCCGCTCCATGTCCTTGTCGAGGTCCCCCGCCCCAGGAGCGGTCGCGCGTTCGCGGGCCGGGCGTTGGGTCACGGATTGGGACGCATAGGGCAGGAGCGTCGGGACGACGTAGAGCGTGCCGCCGTCCAGGACGTCGCGTGCGTGCTTGGGATCTGCCGCGAACGCTTCGATGTGCCGCAGCGCGAGTTCGATGCCGTGAAGGTGACGTCCGTCCAGACCCGCCACGACGAGGACCGCGGGCGACGCCGGATCTCCCGTCCCGATCCGCACCACCGAGAGCGACTGTTGCGCCGCGTTCTTCCCGATCGTTTCGATCCGGACGAGACCGTTCGATGACCCCGCCGCCTTCTCGAGGCGCGACGCGATCGTCTTGGCGTCGGGGTATTCTTCGCCGGGAACGCGAGCGCGTTCTCGGCGAAAACGAGACCCCGGCAAGAGTGCCGACCAGAGCCCGGCCAGAACGCCGACCGCTCCGCGCACCGCCCCCCTCACCTTGCCACCGTCTGCGCGAGCGGACGGAACCGCGCCGTGAAGTGGCGGAGGAACGGCGCCTCGTACGTCATCTCGAGCCCACGCAGACTCTCCCGCCGCGCGAACACCGCGAGCACGACTTCCGCCACGTAGTCGACGTGGCTCTGCGTGTAGACGCGTCGCGGAATGGCGAGACGGACGAGCTCCATCGGCGGCGCCACGTGCTTCCCCGTATCCGGATCCTTCTTCCCGAACATGACGGAGCCGATCTCGACGCCCCGCACTCCCCCTTCGAGGTAGAGCTCATTCGCGAGCACCTGCCCGGGGAACTCCTCCGGCCGGATCTTCGGAAGGAAGCCGCCCGCGTCGAGGTAGACCGCGTGTCCACCCGCCGGCAGGATGAGCGGCACGCCGCCCGCTTCGAGCTTGTCGGCCAGATACTCGACCGACCGGACGCGGTAGCGGAGGTAGTCCTCGTCCACCACTTCCCGGAGTCCCTGCGCGATCGCTTCGAGGTCACGTCCGCGAGCCCGCCGTAGGTCGGGAAACCCTCCGTGAGGATCAGCATGTTGGACGCGTGCATCGAGAGATCGTCGTCGTTCATGGCGAGGAATCCGCCGATGTTCGCGAGGCCATCCTTCTTCGCGCTCATCGTGGTCGCGCCGGCGTAGGAGTACATCTCCTGCGCGATCTCGAGGACGGACTTGTCCCCGTACCCTTCCTCGCGCTGCTTGATGAACCAGGCGTTCTCCGCGAACCGGCAGGAGTCGAGGACGAAGAGGACCCCGTGCTCCCTGGCCAGGGCACTCGCCTTCTTGATGTTCTCCATCGAGACCGGCTGACCGCCACCACTGTTGTTCGTCACCGTCACGATCACCGCGCGGACCTTGCTGCCGTGCTCCTCGAGCGCCTTCTCCAGGCGGACGAGATCGATGTTCCCCTTGAACGGATGCCGCTGGGACGGGACGAGCTCCTCGGGGATCGGAAGGTCGATCGCCTTGGCGCCGGTGAACTCGATGTTCGCCCGGGTCGTGTCGAAGTGGGTGTTGCCCAGGTAGACCGAACCCGGCTTGTGGAGAACGGTGAAGAGGATCTTCTCCGCCGCGCGTCCCTGGTGCGTCGGGATGACGTGTTTGAACCCGGTGATCTTCTGCACCTCGCGCTCGAACTCGAAGTACGACGGGCTGCCCGCGTACGACTCGTCGCCCTTCATCATGGTGCTCCACTGCATGGCGGACATGCTCGAGGTGCCGCTGTCGGTGAGCAGGTCGATGAGGACGTCATCCGAATGGAGGAGGAAGAGGTTGTGGCCCGCTGCGTCCAGGAACCGCTCCCGCTCGGGACGCGTGGTCATCCGGATCGGCTCGACGGACTTGATGCGGAACGGTTCGATGATCGTCTTCATTGGAATACTCCCTCGTGGCTACGGGCCTCCCCACCCCAAGGGGACGGGCCGGAAGCGAGGACGAACGGTAGCACTCCTGCCCGGCCAGGTCGACTCGGCGCTGGGCACAGTGGGCGAGACTTCTGGATTCCCACATCGCCTGCACTAGAGTCGATCGGTTGCCAGGGTTGACCCATCTTCCGGCGAGAGTGAGGACGAACGACGATGCGAATGGCAGTGATCGGCGCGGGACTCCAGGGATCGGCCTGCGCGGCGGACTGGCCCGTCAACCCGACGTCAGCTCCGTCTGCGTGATCGATCGCGACAGGGAGCAGCTCGACGCCCTCGGTCGGAAGTTCCAGGACGGTCGCCTCGAAACCGTCCTCTGCGACGTGACGGACCAGGACGCGCTCGCCAGCGCCCTCTCCGGATGTCGCGCCGCCGTCAGCGCCGTCCCCTACTTCTTCAACGTCGGCGTCACCCGGACCGCGATCCGGGCCGGCGTCCACCTCGCGGACATGGGCGGCAACACGGATGTCGTCTTCGAGCAGAGAAAGCTCGACGAGGAGGCGAAGGCTGCGGGCGTCGGCGTCCTCCCGGACCAGGGACTCGCGCCCGGACTCGCCGGGATCCTCGCCGGCTACGGCATGCGGGAGATGGACGAAGTCGTCAGCGTCAAGATGCGCGTGGGCGGGCTCCCGGTCGACCCAGAGAACACGCTCCGCTACGCGCTCGTCTTCTCCATCCACGGACTCATCAACGAGTACGTGGGAGAAGCGGTCTGCCTCGAGAACGGCGAGATCGTGATGCGGCCGACCCTGACCGGTCTCGAGGAGATCCGGTTCCCGTCCCCCGTCGGGAGCGCGGAAGCCGCCTACACTTCCGGTGGGACCTCGACCCTCCCCTGGACCTTCCGCGGCAAGGTCCGCCAGCTCGACTACAAGACGGTCCGCTATCCCGGCCACTGGACCCGGTTCCAGTTCCTCCACGAGATGGGGCTCCTCTCGTCGGACCCGATCGAAGTGGGCGGTCACGAGGTCGCACCGCGCGACGTGCTCGCGACGCTGCTCGAACCCAGGCTCTACGTTCCGGACGTGCGCGACCTCGTCGTCCTCCGGGTCACCGTGCGCGGGGAAAAGGACCGGCAGGGCCTCGTCCGCCGCTACGACCTCCTCGACTTCTTCGACGAGAAGACCGGCCTCACCGCGATGATGCGGACCACCGCCTACCCCGCGGCCGAGAGCGCACTCCTCCTCGCGCGCGGCACCATCGAAGAGCGGGGCGTCCTGCTCGCGGAAGAAGTGGTGCCGGGCGAAGCGTATCTACGCGCGCTCCGGGCCCGTGGCCTGCGGATCCAGGAGAAGGAAACGCAGGTCGACAACGGCGACGAGGGATAGTTCCGGCACCCGGCGCGAGACGAGGGATGGTTCCGGCCGAACGGCGAGACGAAGGATGGCTCCTGCGGAGCGGCGAGACGAAGGGAGTCGCCCGGCGTCAGGCAGCCTTCCCGTCCCCGCTCCTTAGCGCGTCCGGAAGTGCTCGAGGTGCTTGAGCAGCCGCGTCCCGTGCTCGTGTCCGAAGTACGACACCATCAGGTGCTGGAGTGTCCGGAGGAGCAGCTCGCGCGCGGTCGCGTTCGAGATGTAGCCGTCCTTGAAGTAGTAGCCGGCGCTCGAGAGGTACTGAGCGAGGTCGCGGCGCGAGAGCAGGCGCCCCCCCGCGGCCGGGTCGAGGAAGAGGTCCGTCTCCGAGTCCCCGTAGCGGACGAGGACAGCGTTCGGCATCCCCACTCCGTAGATCGGAAGCCCGAGACGCTTCGCGACCAGCACGTAGAGCGTCGCGAGCGACACGGAGACGCCGGTCCGGAGTTCGAGCACGCGGTGGAGGAACGTGTTGTCCGGGTCGTAGTAGTTCCGGTTGTCGCGCCGGAACCGCCACTCCGTGAAGATCACGTGGTTCATGATCTGGATCTGGTCCTTCGGCTCGGCCACGCCGGAGAGCCGCGACGCGACGTCGGCGGCGATCCGGTCGAGTGGGTCCGAGATCGCGGCCCGCGGCAGGCCGGGGTACTCGGTCCGGGCGATCACCCAGCAACCGTGTTCCAGGTCCACGTCCTCGTCCGAGGCGTGCGCGATGGCTTCGAGGTCCCGATCCACCTCCCCGGCCTGGATCTCCTGGAGGAGATGACGACAGCGCATCCGGATCCGGGCGTCGGAATCCTCGATCCACCGCTCCAGCACGGGAACGGCGGTCTCCCCCAGCTCCCGGACGTGACCGGCCACGATCTCGTAGATCCGGGGGTCTTCGTCAGCGAGCAGGGATACGAGCGCTTCGATCTCTTCGGGGGTCTTGGTCGAGGTCATGGGTTGAGGCTAGCAAAGCCGGAATCGGCTCTCAACGATCCCTTCCGGCCGGGGATCGTACTATGCTCCCCCCTATGACTGCACATCGCACTCCGGCCGGCAGACCGGCCCAGTTCTCCCCCGTTCCGCTCTCGGCGCTTCTCGTCACGCTCGGCCTCCTGGGATCGGGCCAATCGCCGCTCCTCGCTGCGATTCCGTCGCCTCTGGCCGAGTCCGAGCTGAGCTGTCAGCACAGTGCCGCGTGGTCGCTTCCGACCGCCGAGGAGGTCGCGTTCGGCGTCCGCCTGGAGGACCGTAGCTTCCCCGGCCGCATGGAAACGGATTCCTCGAGCCTCGCCACCGGCCCGAACGCGGACCGGCCCGAGCCGACGGCCGCCGATCGGCGGAACGACTACGACGTCCTCTCCTACGACCTCGACATCGTCGTCCACCCGGAGACGGAGACGTTCGTCGGGACGGTCGGAATCGGCTTCGAGGCGCTCCAGCCGATGTCGACCATGGTGCTGGACCTCTACGACGGCATGGAGGTGACGGCGGTCGTGACCGGCGACGGCGAGGGCTCGATCGCCGCGCGGGACGCGGAACAGATCGAAGTGATGCTCCCCTCGCTCGTTCCCCTCGGAGCCGCGGACACGCTCTGGATCTCCTACCGCGGCGCGCCCGGGCCCGCCTTCAGCACCTGGGACACCTGGACCTACCACGGCGCCGGTCAGGACTCGTTCCCGATCGTCGCGACCATCTCCGTCCCCGCCCGGTCCGGCCATTGGTGGCCGTGCAAGGACCTCACGACGGACAAGGCCCCCGGTTCGATCAAGGTCACGGCGCCGTCGGAATACCTCCTCGCCTCGAACGGCCTCCAGATCAGTCGGATCGAGAACGGCGACGGCACCGCGACGACCGCGTACCGGACACAGTACCCGATGTCGACCTACAACTACTCGATCACGCTCTCGAACTACGTCCACTGGGTCGAGACGTACGAGTCCGCCGTCACCGGCTTCTCCATCCCGATCCACAACTTCGTCTATCCCGAGGACGAAGCGGACGCCCGGATCGACCTCGCCTCTGTCCACGAGTCGATGGCGCTCTTCGAGTCGCTCTTCGGGCCCTATCCGTTCGCCGACCCCGACGTCGGCGTCGTCGAGAAGTACGGCCACGCCGAGATCCAGTGGGGCACCGCGGCGATGGAGCACCAGACGATGACGAGCTACGGCTCGGGCTTCATCAACGGCCGCGGCTCGTACGACTGGGCCGTCGCGCACGAACTCAGCCACCAGTGGTTCGGGAACTGCGTCAGCCCCGCCTCTTTCGACGACATCTGGCTGAACGAAGGGTTCGCGACCTACTGCGAAGCGCTCTTCGCCGGATCCCGCGGCGGCGAGTCCGCCTATCGCCGCTGGATGACGGAAACGCGGCACTCGAGCCTTCCGTTCACCGGCACCATCTTCGACCCGGCCGCGACCTACAGCACCACGACGTACTGGAAGGGCGCGTGGGTGCTCCACGGGCTCCGGAACCTCCTCCGCCACTACTGCGGCACCGAGGACGGAGACACCACCTTCTTCCAGATCCTGCGTGCGCAGGTCGAAGGCACGAGGCGCTACGGGTACGCGTCGACCGACGACTTCATCCGCCTGGTCGAAGACACGACCCGGAGCCTCGACTGCTTCCCCTACTACCCGCGGAGCTATTTCGGTCCCGCCCTCTACGCGGCGGGCCGTCCCAGCCTCCGCTACGACTGGACGACCGACGCATCGAACCCGCGCCGGTTCCACGTCGCGCTCGAACAGATCCAGGAAGGCCCGGTGTATCCGGAGTCCGGGAAGCCGTTCCCGGACAGCCCGGACCTCTACATCCTCCCCTGGGAAGTCCGCGTCTACTCGGCGGGCGGCGACTCGATGTCGTTCTTCCTCGAGCAGGACCAGCGCCAGATGGACGCGGACTGGGAAGCCCCGTTCGCGGTCTCCCACCTCGAGATCGATCCCGACCATTGGTTCCTCCGCTACCTCGAGCGCGGAACCCCGGTCGAGTCGAGCCGTCTGGTCGCGAACGTCGCCCCGCAGCCGGTGCGGGACCGGACGACGATCGCGTACCAGGTGCCGAGCAGCGCCGGGATCGAACTCGCGCTCTACGACGTCCAGGGACGACGCGTGCGAGAGTTCGAGACGAACCCGCAGCCGGGGCTCCACTGGGTCGACTGGGACGGACGGATGGACGACGGCAACCTGGCTCCGGTCGGCGTCTACTTCCTCCGCGCCGCCGGCGACGGCCGGGAAGACACGCAGAAGCTGGTCGTCGTCCGCTAGGGGTCGTCCGTCAGGGCAGCGCCGCGGGTCGAGCACCGACGCGTCGTCGCGATCGTTCGCCTAGGCGTCGTCCCGGGTCGTCCCCTCGGCGTCCGCCTCTTCGTCCCGCCCCTCGAGCGCGAGCAGTTCCCGCTCGGTGAACCCGGCCGCGATCCGCCCCTCACGGTCGATCTTTCTGGGGCCGGCCCGTCGGGGCTGGAACCGGTGGACGAGTTCGACGAAGTGCGCCTCGGGGTCGAGTCCCCGCTGCTCACAGGCCGCGCGGTACCACGTCGTCCCCACCCCGACGTGCCCGATCTCCTCGAAGTAGATCCGCTCCAGCACCTCGGCACTCTCGTGGTCCCCCGCCTTGCCGAGCTGGTCGCGCAGACGGTCCGAGACGTCGAGCCCGCGCGCTTCGAGGATCCGGGGGACGACGCCGAGTCGCCCCGGGAGGTCGTCCCAACGGATGGCTGTCTCCCAGAGGCCGAGATGGACCGGTTCGCTCCCGAACTCGCCGCCCAGCTGCTTCAGGCGCCGCATGAGCATCCGGGTGTGCATCACCTCTTCCCGCGCCACCTGGAGCATCGCCTGGTAGTACTCGCGCGGCTCCCCCGGAAAGTCCGCCACTGCCATCAGCATCAGTTCGATCGCGGCGAGTTCGATGTTCGCGACCGAGTGGATGAGCCGGTAGCGTCCGCGCGGGTCCCCCAGCTTCGGCCGGTCGGGGATCGTCGACGGGTCCACCACCTGCCAACTCTCCGGGCGTCCCGGACGCACCGGGCCGAGCGGCTGGTCCGCCTTCGCCGGATAGCGGAAGACGGCCGTCCCGAGCTTCGCCGAGTCCGCGCAGAGCCGCGTCGTCAGCCGGAGCTTCGTCTCGATGTCCCGTTCTTCCAAGATCCCCTGGATCTCCTGGACGACCGACCTCTCGAGCATGTGGACACGATTCCTTTCTCGGCTCGGACCTTCGCGGTCACCCGGCGCGCGTGGCCGGGTACCTCCGTCAGGCAACCGGGCCGAATCATAGCGGACGATGATTGTCGTGCCGCGCTCGAGAGGGTAGCTTCTCCTTCCGTGAGCGAGACTTCCGCAGAAAGCGTGATTCCCCGGGACGTACTCGTCCGGGCCATCGCACGGGAACCCGCCGCCCTGGAAGCGTACTACGACCAGGTCTTTCCACGCGTGTTTCGCGTCGTGGAGAAGATGGTCCGGCAACGCGAAGCGGCCGAGGACGTCTGCCAGGAGGTCTTCTACCGGATCCATCGGGCCATCGATCGCCTCGATCCGGAGCGGGACCCTCTCCCCTGGGTCATGACCATCGCGATGAACTGCTGCCGCAAACACTGGGCCTCGAAGGCCGAGTCCCAGGCCAAGCGAACGACCGGGATCGACGACCATCCCGGGCTGGACGAGCGGATCGACTCCGGCGCTCCGGATCCCGCGGCCCTGCGGGACGACGCCGCGAAGCGGGCCCGAATCGAAGCGGCGCTCCAGGAGCTCCCCGAGCCGATGCGGGAGTCGATCGTGCTCCACCTCTATGCGGGCCTCGGACATGACGAGATCGCCGACAGTTTGGGGATCGGTCACGCCGCGGCGAGGAAACGGTACTCCAGGGCAATCGCCCGTTTGGGGGAATTGCTCGAGGATCTGGTGCCATGAGTGAAGAGCGGACATTGCCTCCCGATCGGGAGAAGCGGATCGAAGCGGAACTCCGTTCGCTTCCCTCCCCGGCACCGGATCCGGATTTCCAAGCCCGGCTCCGGAGCATGTTCGCTGCCGGCGAACTCACCCCCACCCTCCCTCGCAACGTCGAGGAGGATCCGAGCGCAGAAGGGTTCTTCGGCGAACCGTCCGGTCGCACCGGCGCGTTCGGCAACGTCACGGACATCGCGGACGCCACCGGCGACGGCGGGGACGGCTTCGCCGCCGGAACCTCCGCGCGCGGAGCCGCAGGCGCCGACACCTCGCCGGGGGCCGCGCCTGGATCCGGCGGCACGACGTCCCAGGGCGACCCGATCCCGCTCGACTTCGGCGCCCGGCGCACCCGGAAGCCCCGCCCACTCTGGCGGCACTGGCTCGTCCCGGCCGTCGCGGCCGCGGCCGTTCTGCTTCTCTACTTCATCCGCCCGACGCCTCCGGGAGTCTCCGGGCTCGACGTCGCGGCGCAGGGCAACGGAACGCTCCGAGTCGGCTCGCGCAGCTTCCCGATCGCGGAGGTCGAGCAGTACGCCTCGCTCCTCGAGCCCGGCACGAAGCTCCTCGTCGAAGGGGACATGTCCGCCGAGATCCACATGACGGTGGAGGACGACTTCCGACTCGTCGCCATCGCGGGCGCCGAGTTCACCGTCCCCTACCCGGCCAAGAAGGGTCGGAACAGCTTCCAGGTCGACATGGGCGAAGTGCGGGTCGCCACCCTGCCCGGTATCTCCGGCGAGGCGATCGAGATCGGCGCGCCCGGCACCCGTGTCGACGTGATGGGCACCACCCTCGCGGTGATCGCGGATACGTCCAGCACCTGTGTCTGCCTCCTCGAAGGCACGGCCATGATGATGATGAAGAACGGCGACATGCATCACCTCGACGAAGGCATGCGCACCATCATGTACATGGACCCGGAGAAGCCGGACGAAACCGCCCCGATCTTCGGGAACGAGCGGATGAAGCTGGAGATGCTCCGGACCGCCGTCGGGCCGTCCAAGTAGTGGCTTTGACTCCCCGCCGGACCTGACCGTACACTTCCAGATCTATGTTCCAGATCGGCCTGAGCACATTCGACCGCGCGGTCTTCCTCGCTCCGATGGAAGCCGTGACCGAGCGTCCGTTCCGTCGCCAGTGCCGCCGGTTCGGGGCCGACATGGTCTACACCGAGTTCGTGAGCGCCGAGGCACTCATCCGGAACGCGGCCAAGTCCCACGACAAGATCTTCCTCGCCGAGGACGAGCATCCGGTCGGGATCCAGATCTACGGCAACCGGGAAGAGGCGCTCGTCGAGGCGACCCAGCTCTCCGAGCGGATGGGGCCGGACCTCATCGACATCAACTTCGGCTGCCCGGTGAAGAAGGTCGCCTGCAAGGGTCAGGGCGCCGGCTCGGGTCTCCTCCGCTACCCGGACCTGCTCGTGGACCTCACCCGCGCGGTGGTCCAGGCCACCTCGCTCCCGGTCACCGTGAAGACGCGGCTCGGGTGGGACGACCGGAGCATCATCATCGTCGACCTCGCGCGTCGGCTCGAAGACCTCGGCGTGGCCGCGCTCACACTCCACGCCCGCACCCGCTGCCAGATGTTCAAGGGAAGCGCGGACTGGGACTGGATCGCGAAGGTGAAGGAAGCCGTTTCGATCCCCGTGATCGGGAACGGGGACGTCACCGCGCCCGAGGACGTGATCCGGATGTTCGACCACACCGGATGCGACGCGGTGATGATCGGCCGCGGCGCGATCGGGAACCCCTGGATTTTCGCGCGGGCTCAGGCACTTCTCCGCGGCGAGCCCGATCCCGGGCCCCCGCAGTTCGAGGATCGGGCCCAGCTCTACCTGGACCTCCTCGCGGAGAACATCGAGATGAAGGGGGAACGTCGCGCCGTGGTCGAGATGCGCAAGCACGTCTCGGGCTACCTCCGCGGGATGCCGAACATCTCCTGGCTCCGCGGTCGTCTCATGCAGGAGACGGATCAGGAAGGCGTGCACGCCGCGGTGAACGACTATCTGGAGCGTCTCGCCGACCCGAAGTTCGCGGGGCTCCGCGAGCACGTGCCGGTCAGCTGACCATGCCGACCACGCGTCGCCGAACCGCGGACCGGACGTCCGAGGAAACCTGGGCCGAACTCGAACAGGTCGCCCGCGCCGCCTCCCGGCGATCCGCGGCCATCGCCAGGCGCGGTACCGATGCTGCCGCTGAAGGCGGCGCCGGAAGCACCGCCGGCGGTCCCAGCACCCCGCCACCCGCCCGCGGGCCGCGCGGCGCGGCGCTTCTCTGCCGGGACGGATCCGTCTTCGCCGGTGCGGAGCTCGGCGGCGGAGATGGCGTTGCCCTCTCGGCGGAACGGCTCGCCGTCTATGACGCGCACCTCGCCGGGAAGGCGAAGTTTCGCGTGCTCCTCCTTCGGGGCGGCGCCCGGGGCGGACAGGACGCCGGCCCGCCGACTTCCGCCACGCTTCAGGTGCTGTTCGAGTTCGCGCCGGACCTCGTCGTCCACTGGGGAACGAAGACGAACCCCCAAGGCGGACGGACCGTACGTGAGCTCTTGCCGGGAGCGTTCGGATCGGGTCATCTAGCAGGGCACCGCGAGGCCTAGCAGGGCGACGCAGGGCGTAGGAGTGACGATGCGAAAGGCGGCAGGGATGCGGATCGCGATCGGATCGGACCACGGCGGTTTCGACCTCAAACGCCGGCTCGTCCGTTCGCTCGAGGAAGACCACGGGATCCTTCCGCTCGACTGCGGTTGCCACTCGACCGACGCCGTCGACTATCCCGACCTCGCCGTGGCCGTGGCCCGCGCGCTACAGGAAGGACGGGCGGACCTCGGCGTGATGATCGACGCCGCCGGGATCGGATCCACGATGGCCCTCAACCGTCTTCCCGGCATCCGGGCCGCGCTCTGTCACGACACCTACACCGCGGTGAACAGCCGCGCCCACAACGACGCGAACGTGCTCGTCCTCGGGTCCCGCGTCGTTCATCCGGGCGAAGCCGTCCGGATCCTTCGCGTCTGGCTCGGGGCGTCCTTCGAAGGCGGTCGTCACCAGCGGAGAGTCGACAAGATCCGCGCCCTCGACCAGGGACGCGACGGAGGAGTGCTCTCATGAAGCCGAGCGAAGTACCGGATGCCTGGGTCCGTCAGGTCGCGGACGAACTGCTGAAGCGGCTCGACCCGAGCGGCGCGCCGAGCGGAGCGGGCAGTGGCGCCGGTGCCTCCGCGGGCGGCGGATACGCTGCCGCAGCCGCGGCAGGCGGATACGGCGCCGGATACGGAGCACCCATCGGAACGGGCAGCAGGCCGGCGGGCGGCGCAGGCGGCGGCGGATACGACTCCCCGGCGGCTGGCGCGTCCCACGGCTCCTCCCACGCGGGCGCGTCCTGCGGCTGTGGGGGCGGTGGCGTGTGCGGCTGCGGCCCGGCCGTGGCCGGCTGCCGGATCCCCGGCTTCGAAAACGGCCACGACCGGGATCGGTTGGACCTCCTTCGCGAGTACGGCGTCGCCCGTCTGGGCTGCCTTCCCGGCGTCGGCCAGGTCGACGCGGCCCTCGCGGCGATGATCGACCACACCATCCTGAAGCCGGAAGCGACCGACCGGCAGATCATCCAGCTCTGCGAAGAAGCCCACTGTCACGGATTCGCTTCCGTCTGCATCCAGCCGATCTGGGTGCCTCTCGCGGCCCGCATCCTCGACCACAGCCGGGTGAGGGTCTGCACCGTGGTCGGATTCCCGCACGGCGCGAACCGGGCCGAAGTGAAGGCCTACGAAACCCAGGTCGCGGTGGCCCAGGGCGCGCGCGAAGTCGATATGGTCATTCCGATCGGTGCGATGAAGAGCGGCGACCACAAGGCCGTGGCCGCCCACGTCCGGGCCGTCGTCAAGGCGGCCATCCCCGGTGTGATCACGAAGGTCATCCTGGAGAACGCCTTCCTCACCGACGAGGAGAAGCGGATCGGCTCGGAGATCGTGCGCGACGAGGGCGCCCACTTCGTCAAGACGTCGACCGGTTTCGGGCCCTCGGGGGCGACCCTCGAAGACGTCCGCCTCATGCGCGAGGTGGTCGGGCCAACCCTCGGGGTCAAGGCAGCGGGCGGGATCCGCGACACCGAGTCGGCCCGGAAGATGGTCGAGGCGGGTGCGACCCGGATCGGGGCCTCGGCCTCCATCCAGATCGCCGGCAGCCACTAGCCCGCCGTCGATCACGGGCAGGATCCCGGCGGCTCTCAGGGCGGAGACGGCCGGGAGAATCCGCGGTCTCCCGTCCTGGCCCAATCGGCCGAGGACCGCCTACCGGGCGGAGTCACACTCCCCCATGGACCTGCGGGATAGGTAGTCACCGAAGTTGACCCCTCCCTAGAGGGTTGCTAGCGTACCCGGACTTGACCCTGGGGGCCGAAGGAGTCCGTCCCCGGGACCGATCGCTTGCCCTCGGCGGAGATCTCCATACATGACGACCACCGCGATGCGCGTCCACGCAGCCGTAGCTCACGTTCCTTCGAAGAGGTGGCGGCGAGCCCTCGGCATGCTCCTCATGCTGGCAGCCCTCTCCCTGGTCACGGGCACACAGGCCTGGGCCCAGGAAGGAACCGTCGTCGGGAAGGTCCTCGACGCGGACACGGGAGCCCCTCTCGCCTACACGAACGTGTCGATCGTCGGCACCACCCGCGGTGCGATCGCGCGG
This sequence comes from Candidatus Eiseniibacteriota bacterium, assembly GCA_041390305.1. GTDB lineage: Bacteria > Eisenbacteria > RBG-16-71-46 > CAIMUX01 > CAIMUX01 > JACKCR01. The sequence continues at coordinate 14,859 of JAWKQE010000033.1, read as the reverse complement.
GAGGACGGCAGCTTCGTCCTGGCCGGTGTTCCGGTCGGCTCCTACGAAGTCCAGGCGTCGTTCATGGGGTACACCACCGGAAAGGTCTCGGTCGAAGTCCAGGACAAGCGCACGGCGACGATCGAGATCAAGCTCCAGCCGACCACGGTCGGAAAGACCGAAGAAGTGGTCGTCACCGGCGAGCGCCCGCTCGTCGACGTCGAGCAGGGCGCCACCGTCCGCTCCGTCACGGCCGACGACATCAAGGAGCTCGTCGTCCGGCCCACCCTCGACAGCGTCGTCGAACAACAGGCCGGCGTGACGCGGGACCGGGACAAGATCCACGTCCGCGGGGGGCGCTCCGACGAGACTCTCTATGTCGTCGACGGCGTGGAGATGCGTGACCTCCTCTCCGGCGAGTCCAGCGGCGGTAGCGCGGTCAGCTCGCGCTCGGTCGCCGAAGTCAACATCATCACGGGTGGATTCGACGCGCAGTACGGACAGGCGCTCTCCGGAATCATCGACGCCAAGCTCAAGGAAGGCGACGAGGTCTACCACGGCTACCTCGGCTACACGACCGACCAGTTCACCGATGACTGGGACGTGGACCTCATGGAGTTCCAGGTGAGTGGCCCCCTCCCCGGCCTCGCCAACGTCCTCAAGCCGCTCGGCGGAAAGGGCGCCGGAAAGATCACGTTCTTCGCGAGCGTCTCGGCCGACCTCAGCAACGGCCACCTCCCCACCGTCGATACGCAGGGCGGAAGCCTCATCTCGAGCTACCAGGATCGGTTCTTCGGAAAGGAGTTCCGCTACAAGAACTTCTTCTACCCGCGCGGAAGCAACGAGTGGCGCGGCCTCTTCAAGTCCGCGTGGAAGGCATCGGCCCACCACAAGTTCTCCGTCTCCCTCACGAAGAGCCTCCAGTTCGGAGAGGGGTTCAACGACACGGACATCGCCCAGATCAACCGGAACGTGAACAACTATCCGTGGGCCTGGAGCCGTCGCCTCAACAACTACTACACGGTGACGACGGACCGGAACTCGTTCTCCTTCGCCTGGAACCAGACGCTCAAGCAGAGCCTGATCCACGAACTCACGATCACCCGCTTCTTCACGTCGCGCCATCAGGACGTCCGTGGCCAACTCTGGACCGACTACAACACGCGGACGGACGGCGACTACTACGACAACCTCGGGAACGTCGACCCGACCCCCTATTTCCTCGACGTCGGCCAGCCGAGCGCGTACCGCGACCGCTACATCCGCACCTGGGCGCTCGACTGGGACTGGACCCACTTCTGGAAGACCCACGACATCCGTTGGGGACTCCACTCGCAGTACGAAGACGTCCAGTACATGAGCCTCGACGCCTCGACCGTGGACCCGGTGCTCCTCCCGCTCGGGCGCGAGTTCGACCTCTTCCACGTCTACCCGAACACGGGAGCGCTCTACCTCAACGACCGGATCAACTTCGAGGGGCTCGTCGCGAGCGTCGGCCTCCGCTACGATTACTGGTTCCCCGGCGAGCAGGTCGACGCGCTCTACGAGCGTCAGGATCGACCGACCATCACGCCGGCCGCGGCCCAGGAGTACTACGACGCGACGAACTCGCTCTTCGGCTACCGGTTCAAGGGCTACCTCTCCCCGCGCGTCCAGGTCTCCCACCCGATCAACGAGAGCTCGCACCTCTACTTCAACTACGGGCACTTCACGCAGCGACCGGCCTACTTCTACGTCTACGCGAAGAGCAGCTCGCAGAGCTCGGAAGACTTCCCGAACATCGGGAACCCGAACCTCGACCCGGAGATCTCGGTCCAGTACGAGCTCGGTGTCGGACACCAGTTCACGGCCGACAAAGCGATCAAGATCTCGGTCTACAACAAGGACATCTACGACTACCCGACCTCGATCAAACTCGAGAACGCGAACCTCTTCCTCTACCGGAACCTCGACTATGCCCGTTCCCGCGGCATCGAGATCGAACTCAAGAAGAAGCGCACGGACTACACGTCCTGGGGCGCCACCTACACCTTCTCCGTAGCGAAGGGGAAGGCCTCCGACCCGAACGGTCTCCGCCTCGTCCAGGAGTCGGGGGGCGACGCGCGCGAAACGGCGCTGGAAGAGGAGTACATGTGGTGGAACCGTCCCCACGAGTTCAAGGCGTACGGGAACTTCTCCGTCGTCGACGGTGACGAGGGGCCGTCCATCCTGGGCGTCCGCATTCCCGATGATCTCCGCCTCAACGCGTACCTCCTCATCCGTTCGGGCCGGGCCTACACGCCACAGGACATCCAGGGCCACCCCACCGGCCTCGGGTACTCCAAGAACGGCCCGTTCGACTCCACGCTCAACATGACGCTCACGAAGGGCTTCCGTGTGGGCGGACGGCGCCTGGAGCTGACCGTGCAGGGCTGGAACGTCCTCAACCACCGGAACGCCACCGACATCGATCCGTCGACGGGCGAGCGTTGGAAGCCGGGCGAGGGTCAGCTCAGCATCGACCCGCGTGACAACCCCGACAACCTCGAGCTGACCGACGAAGCGCTCATCGAGGTGACGGGCGACGAGATCCGGGTGAGCAACCAGGATCCGCGTCTCGCCGGACTCACGCCCGGCACCCCCGAGTATCGGGAAGTCTACGACCAGATCTACGAAGAGAACCTCGTCAGCACGGCCCGGTCGATCCGCGCCTCGATCCAAGGAACGATCAACCGGTACTCCGACCCGTCGATGATCGCGTCCCCGCGTCACGTTCGCGTCGGGATCGGAATGGAGTGGTGATGCGGACAGAGGAAAGAGTCGTGCGAACACAGGATGCAGCGTTGAGGCGGATGAAGCCGATGAACAAGATCCTTCTCGGGACCTTCGTCGCTGCCGGTCTCGTCGCTCTCGCTCCGCGCGCGGAAGCGCAGAACGAGATCGGCGTACAGCGGGTGGCCACCTCGAGCGGTACCTTCCTCAAGATCGGGCTCGACGCCCGGGTCGCCGCGCTCGGCGGGGCCTACGCGGCCATCGTGAACGGCCCCCAGGCCACGTTCTCGAACCCCGCCGGCGTCATCACTCCGACCGGCGAACCCGCCGCGAACTTCTCCTACGTCCGCTGGCTCGCGGATATCGGCATCGGGTCGGCCTCCTTCTCCCGCCCCGTCGCGGGGCTCGGCGGCCAGTTCGCGCTCGGCTTCGCGTTCCTCTCCACCGATTTCCCGGAGACGAGCGAGTTCTATCCGCAGGGCACCGGGCGCACCGTCAGCTACTCGGACTTCCTCGCCTCGATGACCTTCTCCCGCCTCTTCACGGACCGGCTCGCAATCGGCGTGAGCGCGAAGGTGCTGCGCGAAGAGATGGGAACGGGTGTGGGCGGCCCGACCACGACCGGCATGCTCCTCGACGCGGGCACGGTCTACCGGCTCGGCTACCGGAACGGGAAGATCGCGATCGCGCTCTCCCACTTCGGACCGGACCTCAAGCCGAACGGGAGCTACTTCAGCAACGTCACGGGCGCCGAGGTCGATTACACGGCCTACTCGCCTCCGACCTCGTTCCATCTCGGCTTCGCGATGGACCCGTGGATCTCCGGTCCCCACCGGATGACCATGGTCACGCAGGTCGTCCACCCCGCGGACCAGAACGAGTCGCTCCTCTTCGGCGTCGAGTACTGGTTCCAGGATGGCTACGCCCTCCGCGCCGGCTACGACTTTGCGGCCGACGAACTCGGCTTCTCGGCCGGCGTCGGTTTCAAGGTCCGGTTCTCCGGACAGGAAGCGGTGGTCGACTACGCCTTCACCGAGGGCGGCAATCTGGAGGCCGTCCACCGGATCGGCCTGGGCTTCGGGCTATGAAAGTGAAGAAGAGTCATTCGATGCAGATCCGCCGGCTCCCCCTCTTCCTCGGACTCGGTCTCCTCGCGGCATGTGGGCAGCAGTTCGACCTGCCACCGCAGCCGCCGCCACAGGTACCGGTCGTGATCGACACCTACAACCTGTCGAAGATCTGGTCGGTCACCTCGCCGTCCGCGATGGCGAGCCAGGGCTCTCTGATCTACGTGATCAAGGAGAACCAGTCGGTGGGCGCCTACTTCGTCAACGACCAGGTCGCGGACCAGGCCGACATCGTCCACGACTTCCAGGGGCTCATCCGGCCCGTCCAGATCGCCGTAGCCCAGCGCGAATCGATCTACGTCTACGTCGCCGACGAAGGCGACATGACCGTCAAGCGCTACCACTACACGGGTGGATCGCCCCGCTCGTCCTTCACCGACTCGCGCTGGAACGAGTTCAGCGGACTCACCGCCGACGCGTTCCTCAACGTGTACGTTTCGGACGCGTCCCGGGACACGGTCTTCAAGTACACGCCGACCGGGCAGCCGGACATGCTCATCTCGGACGAAGGCTCCGGACGCGGCTTCGTCAACGAGCCGAACGGGCTCTACTGGAACGGTGAGTACGTGCTCTGCGCGGACACCGGCAAGAACTGGGTCCAGCGGCTCAACGACAGCGTGACGAACACCGCCGCCCCCGGCCCCGCCATCGGCGAGGACTTCGAACTCGATCGTCCGGAAGGCGTCTCGACCGACCGCGGCGACACCGAGCACGTCTACGTCGCGGACACCGGCTCCGGGCGCGTCTTCAAGTTCACGTCCGAGGGAACGTTCGTCGACTCCGTCTACACGCCGAGCAAGATCCCGCTCGCGTCTCCGGTCGAGGATCCGAAGTACCTCGCGGTCGCGGGCGTCTTCGTCTTCCTCGCGGATCCTCCCAACGACCGGATCCTCGCACTCGAACTGGCCGGAGTTCCGGACTCCTCTGCCGTGGGACAGCCATGATGGATAGGACACGCATGGAGCGCACCAACCTCTCGCGCCTTCGGGCCCGTCACTCCGCTTCGCTTCGGCCGGCGTTTCGCGCCGCTCGAGTCGTCACGGGAGTGATCGCGACCGTGGGACTCGCCACCGCCCTCTCTTTCGGCCTCGCATCTCCCTCGGCCGCGCAGACCGAGGTGGACACGGAGCGGCTCGTCACGACCGGGAACAACCTCGGCCTCGCCGTCTCGAACGACGGCTTCATTGGGAACAACCTCGCGAGCCGCGAGCCGTCGATGGAGTATCCGCTCGGCTCCGACATCGAGCACCTCGTGCGCGCGGGCGTCTGGGTCGGAGCCATCGTCGCCTCCACCGGCGACACCCTCGTCTCGACTGCCGCCACGGCCGGCTATGCCGGATCTCTCGACGCAGCGAGCGAGTACGTCCCGACCAGCGAGATCCGCGAACTCTCGACGCTCCCCTTCAGCCGGTACTTCTCGCCGGACGCGCGGAGCGAGCAGGACTTCGTCTACTCCTACGCAGACTCCGTCCGTCCCGTCGACAACACCGAGGACGCGCACGAGCCGATGAACATCCAGGTCACGACCACGACCTCGCTCTTCAGCTTCGAGCCGTTCGATGCGTTCGTCCTCATGGACTTCACGGTCGAGAACATCAACCCGTTCGAGGTGCTGCGTGACGTCTACGTCGGCGTCTACGCGGAGATGGCGACCGGTTACAAGACGCCGGACGATCCCAACTGGCGGAGCGGTTGGTTCGGGCAGAAAGACATCACCTGGGTCGACTCCCTCCGCATCTGCACCGAGCACCACTTCAACGACGACAACGGCGACGCACCCGCCTGGGCCGGCTACCAGCTCCTCGGCGTGCGGGACGGCGTCGGGAACGCGCTCGACTTCGGCCGCGACAGCCTCGTCGTCTCCTTCAACTGGTGGAACTGGCGCGACGAGACGGACCGGATCGGTGACGCCCCGGTCGAGGACCTCGGCCGCTACCGCACGCTCAGCAACGGCGCGAAGCGGAGCACCGCGGGCTCGGAAGCGGGCAACAACGACCCCGTCACGCTCATCTCGGTCGGACCGATCCCGCTCCTCGCCCCGGGCGAGAAGTTCACCGTCTCCTTCGCCTGGGTGGGTGGAGAAGCGGACCCGCGCACGGGACGCACGACGAACGAGGACCTCCTCTTCAATGCCGGCTGGGCGCAGACCGCGTTCGACCTCAACCTCAACATTCCGCTTCCGCCGCCGTCGCCGCGCCTCAAGGTCATCCCGGATCTCAACCGGCTCACCCTGCGCTGGACGGACGACCCCGAGGACTTCATCGACCCCGAGAGCGGACGGAAGGACTTCGAGGGCTACCGGGTCTACATGAGCGAGAGCCGCCTCGAAAGCGAGTTCCTCCCGATCCTGGAAGCCGACGTGATCGACTCGGTGTTCTACAACACCGGCCTCGAGAGCCTCAGGGAGCCGGTCACGATCGACGGAGTCGACTACGAGTATCGCTACGACGTCACCGGAATCCGCGACGGGTTCAAGTACTGGACCGCGATCACCGCGTTCGACACCGGGACGCAGGAGATCGCTTCGCTCTCCAGCGGACTCGCCCAGAACCGTACCTTCGCCTTCTCGGGTAGCCCCGCCGCGGCCAACCCGAACGACGTGCTCGTCTTCCCGAATCCGTACCGCGGGGACGCGGCCTGGGACGGCGCGCTCGGACGCGACCGTTATCTCTGGTTCGCGAACCTCCCCGCGCGGTGCACGATCCGGATCTACACGCTGGCCGGGGACCTCGTCGACACCATCGAGTTCGATTCGGGCTCGTACGCCCCGACCGACATCCGCGGGATCTACGACCCGACGGACCGCAGCAACCCCGAGGCGGATCTCCCGAGGCTCCCCGGCGGCATGGCCGCGTGGGACCTCGTCACGCGTCAGGATCAGGGCGTGGCGAGCGGGCTCTACCTCTTCTACGTCGAAGACCACGCCAGCGGCGACAAGCAGGTCGGCAAGTTCCTCATCCTGAAGTGAGAGGCCAAGAGTGAACTCCGATTCCCAGAGGTTCGATTTGAACGAGACGCAGAACTCTCCCCAGCGCGGGTCCAACCGCGGGTTCCCCCGGCTCGACCTGGGCCCCATCGTCCGGAGCCCGTGGCTCGCCCTGGCTCTCTTCGTCGGGACCGCCGCGTCCCTCGGCGGATGCGAGAAGGACGCCGGCCCGCTGCCCGACAACCGCCCGCCCGAGACCTACCTCGTCGTCCAGGGCGCCGATCTCGACACGACGGATTACCGGCAGATCATGGAATGGTGGGGTACGGACCCCGACGGCCGGGTCGTCGGCTACTGCATCCACTGGGACGGCGGCTGGACACCGCTCGAAGACGCCCCGCGGTGTGAGTTCGACGAGGAGTTCGTCTTCACCACGGCCACGGTCGACACCTTCGTCGTGCCGCTGGACGCCGAGTCGGCGAGCCGCACCTTCACCGTCTACGCCATGGACGACGACGGAGCGCTCGACCCCGAAGGCGAGAGCCAGACGTTCGACCTGAGGAGCTGGGTCCCCGAGATCGACTGGTCGGAGAGCCTCTCCCGCCCCACCGTCAGCCTCCCCGCCGTGAGCTTCGCCGTCAGCGCGAGCGACCTCGACGGCAAGGAAACGCTCGACTACTTCCGCGCCTGGCTCGACGGCGAGGATCCCGAGCTCGCGGCCCGGACCTTTGTCGACAGTGTCTTCGCGCTCGGCCTCGACGACTTCGCGGGCCGGTACGGCGAGCGGACCCTCTACGTGCAGGTGGTGGACGAGGCGCGCACGGTGAGCCGGACGATCTCCCACACCTGGACGGTGGAGCCCCCGCCCACCGAGCACTACCTCCTCATCGACGGTATCTCGAGCCGAACGCCGGGCGAGTCCGTCCACGACAACTTCTATAAGGCCGTGATGGACTCGATCGCGCCGAACGACTACTTCACCTACGACGTCGAGCTCCGGGGGACGTTCCGGACGCAGGCCGAGGTGGGACCGCTCTTCGGCCTCTTCGACGGCGTGCTCTGGTACGGCGGCGGTGCCGGCGTCCAGCCCGAGGACGACGCGGCCCAGTTCCACAACCTCGCGCTGGCCGAGGTCGCCCTCCCCGACTACCTGGACGCGGGCGGCGACATCCTCATCATCTATCACGACGCGGTCGGCGATACGGCCGCGCTCACCCCGGCCTTCGCCGAGAACATCCTCGGAGTCGATGACTACTACCGCGTGACCGACACCGGTGAGGACGACATCGACGTGCGGCGGGGCATGGTCGTGGCTTCGGTGGGTCTCGCCCCCGGCGACAGCCTCGAGACGACGTCCTCCAACGTCCGCGCGAACTTCATGATCCCGGCGGCCGACGCCGTTCCGCTCTTCTCCGTCGCGCCGGGGTTCCTCGACCCCACGATCTACACGCCGGAGCAGACCGAGCCGGCTCTCCTCGGGATCGCCTCGAACCGGCGCCCCGGAACCATCGGCGTCGTGACCTTCCGGCTCAGCGCCGGGTCAGACCGACGGGGGAACGCCATGGAGGCGACGATCGGCGTGGTGCGCGAGGTGCTGGAGTAGGCTCTCCAACCCTTTGCCACGCTTGTCGCTCGGCTTTCCGCCGTCCGACAAATCGACGCCTGGCCGGTCCCTCGCGGAAAACTAAGCTATGGCCCACGGGCCGCGCGTTGACCGGAGCCGAGTCGGGTCTCTATACTTGTTGCTCAGCCATCTCCGGGCGGCCCTCGCCCACACCCTATTTCAGGAGGTCCAACTACAGATGAAGCGTTTGCTTCCAATCCTGTTCGGCATGGGTGCTCTCGCGGCTGTCGCGGGGAACCCCTTGCCGTGCCTGCCACCATCCAGGATATCCAGCTGGGACTCGTTGCTGAGAATACGGACGTTCAGATCAGCAGCGTGGTCGTCACCGGCGTGGGCGTGTTCGGCTTCTTCGTCCAGACCATCAACCCGGACCCGACCTTCGGTCGCCAGTGGAGCGGCATCTGGGTCTACACGAACGGGAACAACAACAACGTGCAGGAGGGTGACCGCGTCAACGTCTCGGGCGAGTACTACGAGTACTTCGGTTTCTCCGAGGTGGACGTGACGGCCGGTGGCTTCACGGTGATCGGTCAGGCGACCGTGCCGGACCCGGTCGAGGTCGCGATCTCCGAAATCAACGACACCGGTCTCGATTCCGAGGCCTACGAGTCCGTCCTCATCCGGGTCGACCGTGATGACCCGACGCTCTACGCCTTCGCCGCGAACCAGTTCAACGAGTGGTACGTCCGCACCGAGAACTTCAACGGCGCCGGCAGCGACTCGCTCCTCGTCGACAACTACTCCGGTTTCGACTACGAGCGCCCCGCCGCGGGGACGGAGCTCGCCTACATGCAGGGCGTCCTCGTCTACAACTTCAGCCAGTACAAGCTCGCCCCGCGCGACTGCATCCGGGACATCGGGACGTCCTGCCCGCCGGTCCTCTCGGGCGCGTACGCGACGAGCAACTCGTCGATCAACGTCGAGTTCGGTGTGCCGCTGGATCCGGGCACGATGACCGACGAAGCCAACTACGAGCTCTCGTCCTTCACCCCCGTGCTCTCCGCCACGCTCATCGAGCCGAACGTCGTCCGACTCACCACCGATCCGCTCGTTCCGGGCAGCCCCGAAACGGTCACGGTCATCGACGCGCGCTCCGAAGACCTCATCTTCGGTGACCCGTTCCAGGCCTCCAGCTTCCGTTCCGGAATCACCCCGATCCGGATGATCCAGGAAGTGGCGGATCCGTCGATCGACGACGCTTCGCCGCTCTTCAACGAGGTCGTCACGGTCGAGGGAACGGTCACGGGCGTCAACGGCAGCTACTACTACCTCCAGGACGACGACGGTGGGATGTGGGACAGCATCTACTCCCGCGTCGCGAAGCAGGGTGCGATCGAAGTCGGAGACAAGGTCCAGGTCTCTGGCCGGGTCAACGAGTTCTTCGGCGCTACCCAGCTGAACTTCCTCCAGGGGATCAACAACTACCAGAACCTCGGTGTGAGCCCGACGCCTCCGGCGACGAACCTGCTCACGGCCGCGGACATTCCCTACAACGCGCTCCTCACCGCGAACGCGGCCGAGCCCTGGGAGTTCAACCTCGTCCGTCTCGAGAGCGCCTTCCTCGACTCGAACGGCCTCGGTGATCCGGCCTTCGGTGAGTGGGAAGCCCTCCAGCTTCCGGACTCTTCCGGCGTCGACTTCGACGACTTCGGAATCATCCCGTTCGACGCGGAGCCGGGTAAGGAGATCAACGTCACCGGAATCCTGAAGTACGAGTTCAGCCAGTTCCGGATCATGACCCGTGACCTGCTCGACATCTCCGGTGTCGGTGCGGACGCTCCGGAGTACGGCGCTTCCGCGACCCAGGTCGCCCTCGGACAGTCCAGCCCGAACCCGTTCACGACCGCGACGAAGATGCTCCTCACCGTCCCGCGCACGGCGCAGGTCACGGTCCAGGTGCTCGACGTCTCCGGTCGTCTCGTCCGCACCCTCGCCGACGGTGAGTTCTCCGCCGGCGGACACGTGGTCGAGTGGGATGGCCAGACCGATCTCGGCACGGCCGCTCCGGCCGGCACCTACTTCTATCAGCTCGTCGCGGATGGCCAGGTCCGTTCCCGGAAGGCCGTGAAGCTGAACTAAGACGCAGTCGATGAGACCCGGCCCCGCCGGGTCATGCCAAACGAAAGAGAGCGGAGGCCCCAGGGCTTCCGCTCTCTTCTTTGCCTCCGGTCCGGTCTACTTCTGGTGCGGCGCGTTCGTGCGCGGTTGCAACGGATCAGACGGGCCGGGCAGCGTCGAGCGCGTGGCCGCATGTGCGCGGAGTCAGGCCGCAGCCCTCGTCAGCGGGAGATGTTGATCCCGCGCCGCTTCTTCGGGTCGTCGGGCTTGCCTCGATTCCAGTCCGGCTGGAAGCGGCGCTCGCGGCGCCGCTTGGAGAGGACGAAGTTCCGGTGGCGGGCGGTGAGCATCTGGACGTAGAACGCGACCACGATCACCACCAGGATGACCGCACCCAGTCCCCATCTCCACTCACCCATCGTCGCCTCCCGTCCTCCGTGCGCTCCGGGCAGGCTCTACCGCGCCGCTCCCTTGTCGGCCCTTGGGCGGTCCGACCCGAGGCTGGCGGGAGCCCGCTAGCGCCAGTTGTCGTCGTCGCGTTCCCGATCGTGGAACTCGAGAACGCGGAAGTTCTGCTGCTTCCTCCGGCGGCGGGACTTGGTCAGCATCGGGATCCCCTTGAGGAGGATGAGACCGGTGAGGAGGCCGCCGACATGCGCCCAGTGGGCCACCCCGGAGCGGGCCCCGGAGAGCGAGGAGTAGAGCTCCAGGAGCCCGAAGATCATCACGAAGTACTTCGCCGGGATCGGGAACAGGAAGTAGAGCAGGATCGGCCGGTTCGGGAAGGTGACGCCGTAGGCGAGCAGGATTCCGAAGACGGCTGCGCTCGCACCGATCGTCGGATAGGGCGTGCCGTGGGCCGAGGTGAGAAGCGTGAGGATGGCGCCGCCGATTCCGCAGAGGAAGTAGTACTGCACGAACCGCCGCGTCCCCCAGAGGAACTCGAGTTCCGACCCGAACATCCAGAGGGCGAGCATGTTGAAGAAGATGTGGAGGAAGCCGCCGTGGAGGAACATGTAGGTGACGATCTGCCAGATCCAGCCCTCACCCCACACGCGCGCCGGCACGAGCCCGAAGATCCCCTCGAGCGAGCCCCGCATCAGGAGCTGGAGCAGGAACACGATGACGTTCCACGCCATGAGCATCCGGACCGCGGTCGCGAGCGAGCCGCCCATCATGAAGTTCCGGCCGCCCGAGTCGTAGGCATATCGGTTCATCTTCGCTAGTCGTCCTCTCCCCAGGTGTCGCCACCGTGGTAGCTCGTTCCCCGAAGAATCGCCCCCTCCTCGATCCGGAGCGAGCAGGTATGCACGTCGCCCTGGAGCCTCGAGCCGGGGAGAAGGTCCACCCGTTCCTTGGCTTTGAGGTCCCCCAGGATCTTTCCCTCGATCCGGGCTTCGTTCGCTTCGACGTTCCCCTCGATCGTGGCCTTCGGTCCTACATAGACCGACCCTTCCACCTTGAGGTTCCCGAAGAGGGTTCCATGAAAGACGATGGACCCCTCTACGAATACATCGGCATGGAGCGTCACACCTCCATCGACGACGTTCTCGGCCCGTCCCGGGTTGCCCGGCCGGGTGGGCGATGGGGCCCGGACGGGGCCGGAATCCCTCTTTTCGTTTCGGCGGAACATCGTGTCTGATCCTAACCTACGCCGGTTCGCCTGGCGACCGCCGGAGCGCGACGAGCGTCACGTCGTCTTCGAGCGAACTGCCCCCTGAAAACGCCTCCACCTCGCCCACGATCCGGTCCAGGAGGCCCGGGAGCGGCTCTCCTGCGTGCTCCTGGAGGAAGATGCCGAGGCGATCGTCACCGAACGGTTCCCCCGCCGGCTCCCCCGCCTCCGTCGCTCCGTCGGTGAAGAGGAGGAGCAGGTCCCCCGGTTCCATGGTGACCCGGCCGAGCTCGAACGTCGCGGACGGATCGAGCCCGAGGAGGAGCCCTCCGGCCGAGAGCCGTTCGATACCGCCGCCCGCGCGGACGAGGAACGGCCGCTCATGGCCCGCGTTGACGTAGCTGAAGACGCCGTTCTCGGTATCGAGCACGCCGTAGACGGCGGTCGCGAACTGGCCAGGATCGACCGACTCCCAGATGAGCCGGTTCACCCGGGAGACGATCTCCGCGATCGAATAGCGTCCGGCGGCCTCCGTCCGGAGCGAAGCCCTGAGCGTCGCCAGGATGAGTGCCGCGGAGACGCCCTTTCCGGCCACGTCCGCGATCGAGATCCCGATCTGGGTCGGTGTCAGGGTGATGTAGTCGAAGGCGTCACCGCTCACCTCGGTCGAGGGGCGGTTCGTCCCGGCGATCTCGTAGCCGGGGACGCTGGGCGCCGCACCGGGCAGGAACTTCCGTTGGATCGAGCGCGCGAGTACGAGTTCGTGCTGGAGGCGGGCCCGGTCCCGGCTCTCCCGGTAGAGACGTCCGCGGACGATCGAGATGCTGGCCTGGTTCGCGAACGCGCGGGCCACGCGGAGATCGGAGACAGTGAAGTAGTCGAGCGGATCCGCCTCGAGGTTCAGCACACCGATGACGCTCCCCTCGGAGAGGATCGGAACGACCATCTCCGAGTTCGTTTCGGGACGCGCGGAGACGTACCGGGAGTCGGAACGGACGTCCGCGAGGATGAGGGCGTCACCGCTCCCCGCCACCCAACCGACCGCGCCCTGCCCGAGCTTCAGGTGGATCTTGTCGACCGTTCCTTCCGGATAACCCCGCTGCTGGAACCACTCGAGCGTGCCGCCGTGGCCGTCGAGGAGGTACATCGCGGCCGCATCGTACGGAACGACCTTGAGGAGCTGATCGAGGAGCGTCTCGCTGATCTCCTCCAGGTCCATCTTCCGGCTGAGGACGAGCCCGACCCGGTAGAGCGCTTCGTTCTGGGCCTTCTCCCGCCGGGCGATCTGGAACGTGAGCGCGTTGTCGAGCGCGATGCTGATCGGGTCCGACAGGGTGCGGAGCGTGGCCAGGTCCCGCTCGCCGAAGCTCCCGACCCGCTTGTTGAGGACGACGATCGCACCGAAGACGATCCCGGCCCGGTAGAGCGGCACTCCGATGAGGTTCCGGCCCTGAAACCCGGCCTGACGGGCGAACTCGTGACTGAAGCGCGGATCCTTCGACACGTCGTGGCTCACGACGGCCTGGTCGTTCTCCACGATCCATCCCGCCATGCCCTGTCCCGGCTCCAGAGTCGGCCGATGGCGCGTGTCCGGCACCTCGTTGAACGCGAGGTGGAACTCGAGCTGGGTGTGCGCGTCGTTCCAGACGAGGAGCGAGACCCCTTCGGCCGCGAGCGCCTCCAGCGTCAGGTCCCGGATCTCGGTGAGGAGAGGCCGGAGCCGGAGCGTCTTGTTGAGCCTGCGGAACGCGCCGAGGAGGAAGCGGGCGTCGAGCTGCTGGCTGGGGCCGGGCATCATGCCGAGCCCTCCGCCAGGTAGGCCAGTTTGCCGAACTCGGTCGTCGCGAGGATGTCCGTCCCGGCGCCGTCGTCCGAAACGATGACGAAGCTCGCGGGCTGGGCAGAGTCGATCAGGCCCCCGAAGTGGGACCACGTCGATCGGAAGTGTACCTCGGTGTAGGCGTCCAGGGCGGCGGCCCGGCTGAGCCGCTGCTCGGGGTCCGGATGCCCCATCGCTCCCTGGATTCCGTAGCGAGGATCGAGCGGCATGTGGTCGGAGCCGAAGAGAAGCCGGCTCGGATCGACCTTCGCGAACGGGTTGAGGGCGCGGGCCCGTTCCGGGCCGAGCGTCTGCTCGTAGAGTCCGCCCGGCCCCTGCCAGTTCGCGGTGAAGTTCGGCTGCATGGAGAAGAGGACCCCACGCCGAACGGATCGCTCGTACAGGTCGTCCGGGAGCATCTCCGCGTGCTCGACTCTCGGTGTGGAATTGGGGGGATAGTCCGTCCGCTCGAGCGCGGAAACGAACTGCTCGAGGGCCCGATCTCCGATCGCGTGCGCCGCCACTTTCCAGTCGTTCCGAATGCAGATACGAAGGGCCTCGTCGAGGTCCCGGTCTTCCCAGACGAGTGTGCCGTAGGTCGGTTCACCGCCCGGATATGGCTCCCGCACGGCCGCGGTTCTCGCGCCGATCGAGCCGTCGAGGAAGAGCTTGATCCCCGCGAACGAGAGATACGGGGCTTCCTTCGGCGGCACGAAGGACGAGAGCGTTCTGAGCGCGTCCCGCCCCTCGCAGCGGAAGAACTGACTCACCCAGAGCCGAAGCCGTCCGGCACGAGAGGCACGTTGGAGCGCCGCCCAGCCGGCCGCGTCCCCCATCTCGTGCACCCAGATGACACCGTTCCGGAACGCCTCGTCCTGCGCGAACAGGACCGCCTCGTCCATCTCCTCGTCCGTCGCCGGCCAGAGCCGTGAGAGGGAGAGGGACAGCTCCTCGGTCGCG
>JAWKQE010000032.1:0-69451 GCA_041390305.1 Candidatus Eiseniibacteriota bacterium | reverse complement strand
CGGCAGCCGCGCCGGCGACAGCGAACGCGGACTCGGCTCCAGACCCAGATGCGTCAGGATCCCCCGCACCACCGAGGGGTCCGTCAGGAACGCCAGCACCTTCCGCTTCCCCCCGCACTTCGCGCAGCGCAGGGCGTCCAGATAGAACACACGCGACAGAAGCACCGCCCACGGCACCCAGCTCCGACGACACGGCGGAACCAATGCTCTGCAATGTACTCTGAAGTGCTCTGAGGCCAGACCCTTCAGAGTTCGCGGCTGGTGATTCTGGACGGTCGGTATCATCCGGGGTCCCGCCCGGAGGCCAAGTCCGACTTCGGGTGCCGAGATGCTCTGCGCCTACCTCGGAAGTCCTGATCTACGCCGCCGGCGCCGGCTCCGTCTTGTCGATCAGCTTCCTGAGCGTCTCATGATCCGGCGCGACGAGTTCGCCGATCCGCGCCTCGTCGACCTCCGCCACGATGATGTGACCGACTTCGTTGTGCACGTCCTTGAACAGTCCGTGATGCTTCATCTTGGACGTCTGGTACGTGTTGTCCTCGGTCGGGCTCACGTAGTGCACGAACTGCACCTTGTACCGGTGGATGAGGAAGAGGTGGACGACGGTCATGAGCCGCTTCTTCCGGAAGTACTCTTCCACCGTGTTCTGATCGCGTACCGAGAGGATGCTGTGTCCGCGGCGGTCCTGGATGTTCGCGAAGACGACGTTCGCAACTGACTTGCCGCCTTCGCCGGTCACGTTCAGCTCGACGAGCTCGAGACCGGACGTGTGCGGACGGAGCGCGACCTTGAGCGCGCCGGCGTCATAGTGCTGGCTCCAGAGGCCGAGCCACTCCTCGAGCACCTTCGGCGGCACTTCCGTCTGGACCAGGTGCTGGAACTGGGTCGAACCCTTCCCCATCGCCTTGGTCGTCGCAGTGCGGCCGGTCGAAGCCATGAGCGCGCCGTCGAGGCGTGGCCCGCCGACCAGTGTCTGCGGAGTTCTGTACGGTGACTCGCGGAGGCGGAGCTTCCGCTGGAGACGCGCGAGCGCGAGCATGCCGTCGTGGAGGAGCGCGGTGCCGAACTCCTCGGCGGCGAGGCCGTCGATCTGGTGTCCGCCGTACGTGATGAAGTTGAACACGAAGCCGAGCTTTCCGAGTTCCTCGGGGAAGCGCGTCATCTCCTCATCCGACATCCCGGTCGTGTCCCAGTTGAAGGACGGCGACAGGTTGTAGGCGAGCATCTTGTCGGGATAGACGGCGTGGATCGCTTCGGCGAAGCGGCGCGCGTCTTCCAGGTCCGCGGTCTTCGTCTCCATCCAGAGGAGGTCGGCGAACCGGGCGACGCCGAGTGACTTCGCGATCGCGTAGTCGATTCCGGCGCGGATCTGGTAGTAGCCCTCGGGCGTCTTCGGGAGTTCGCAGTCCCAGATGATCTGGATGCCCATCGACCGCGCCTTCTCGCGCGCGGCGTAGAAGGAGGCGCAGGTGGCGAACCTCTTCCAGCCCTCCACGGACATCGGAAAGCTCTCGCCTTCGGACGAGCGGAACGCGATCACGTCGGCGACGGCGTCGGCGTAGGTCTTGAGCCCGGCCTCGGCCTGCCAGAGTTCGACGTAGCGGCTGCCGAGATCGTCGAGGAGCGGGTCGACCGTAGCGGTGCGGGCTTCGAGGAACCGCTTCGCGGCGGCCTCGACTGCGTTGACGAGACCGGTGCGGTCGAGCCAGGCGTCGGCGGCGGCGAGCTCTTCGTCCGCGATCGCGAAGAGGAGGTGGCCTCTCACTTCATCGATACCGAGCGCGTGCAGCTTCCGGAGGATGGCGACGAACCCGACCTTGTAGCTCGGCAGGTTGATGTTCGTGGCGCCGAGGATGAACGGCTGGTCGCGCTCGTCACCGCGGCCGTCGAGGAACGTCGCGGACTCGGCGTCCGTACGCGCGACGATGATACCGGGGACTCCCATGCAGTCGAGCTGGAAGCGGGCGGCGTTGAGTCGCTTGATCTGCTCGTCGATCGGGACGAGCACCTTCCCGCCCTGGTGCCCGCACTTCTTGACGCCCGGCTTCTGGTCTTCGATGTGATAGCCGGGCACGCCGACCTCGACGAACCGGCGGACCAGGTTCCGGACGTGCGCGTCACCGCCATGGCCAGTGTCGGCGTCGGCGATGAGGAACGGCCGGTAGTCGACCTCGGGCGTCTTCGCCCGCTGCTCCTCGGTCATTCGCGACCGATTGAAGTGCTGGTTCTTGTCCGCGGCGAGCAGCGCGCGGATGATCGGCGCGGCTTCGTCCGGGACTCCGCTCAAGGGATAGCTCGCGAGGTCCGCACCCGGGTCCTCGCTCATCGAACCCTTGGCCGACGTGGCCCAACCACCGAGGTAGATCCCCTCGATCCCGAGCCGCTTCATCGTCACGGCCTGCCCCGGCGAGTAGGGACCGAATGTCGTGATCGACCGCTTCTCTCCGAAGAGCTCGCGGAGACGCGCGTGGAACGCGGCCGCGGCCTCCCGGGCCACAGTGTAGTCCTGCGCGATCGTCCCCCGCTGCATCGAGACCTCGCGGGCCGTGTGGAGCCGCTCGATCCCCTCGAAGCGCGGGCTCTTCATCCACTGATCGATCTGGGGCAGTTCGGAGAAGGCGGTCATGGCGTAGTCACTCCACTGGGGCCGACGAAGGGCTTCAACGGCCGTCCAGGTCCAGGTTTCGGGTCACGCGGGTGCCGTCTTTCCGGAAGGCGTCCAGGTAGAGAGCGATCCTCCGCCTGGCTTCTTCCAGATCGTGGTTGTTGAGGTTCAGATTCAGCAGGTCTATGTACCACGGGGCTTTGACCGGCTCCCTGACATAGGTTTCGACGATCTCCCGGGCGATCGGAAGCGTCGTCGTCTTGGAAACGTCGAAAACGTCCCGGTTGCCGGCCTGGAGGAGCTTCTCGTACTCCTCGGCCAGCAGCTGGAGGAAGAGCGGCTCGTCGAACTGTCCGCCATTCGGCCGTGCCGGGTCGGGCTCGGTGAGTTCCGCCCTCTTGTGGAGCCACTCCCAGAGGATGCTGAGCCGGATCTCGCCGGTTGCCATGTCCTCCATGAGGTAGAGGACGTCGTCGTTCCCGAAGAAATCGGCCGGTTTCAGGGCCGCGGCCTGGAGGCCCTGGCCGAAGGCGTTGCCGTACTGGAGGGCGACGCTGAGGAGGTCCCGGGCGCCGCGGACCGTCCTCGGGGCGGGCTCCAGCAGCATCAGCCCGTCCGCGTCGGCTTCCATGTAGGTGAGCGGCGGGAACTTGCGACCGAGCTGGTTGGCGTCGCCCACCGTCTCCCAGACGGGACGGACGATGTGGACCATCTTCCAGTGCGCCACCCATTTGCCGCTCGCGCCCGCCTTCTGCTCCCGCTCCGCGCCGGCCACGGCCTTGGCCATGCTCGTGGCCACCCCCTCTCCGGATCCGACCGGGATGTTCGGCTCCATCCCGCCCTGCCAGAGGGCGAAGCGGCCGTTCTCGTCCGGCGTGTTGACCGCCCGGCGGACCCGGTCTTCGTAGTTCCGCATGTAGCCGTAGGTCATCCCGATCGCGTCGATGTTCGGGTTGTGGAAACCGCCGTCCCAGGCCAGCGCATCGGAGACGCTGTTTATATAGTCCCAGCGGCCGGTGTTGTAGCCGACGAACCTGGGTGCGAGGGCGGCGCGGATCTCCATGAGCTGGAACGACGCCTCGAGCTGCTCGACCAGGACGTAGGTGCGGACGGTCCCGACGGGGAGGCCGAGTGCGTTCTCGAGGGCGGTGAGGATCTCGTTCCAGAGGGCCGCTTCCTCGGCCGTCTGGATCTTCGGCAGGTAGAGGACGATCGAGCGACCCTCGGAGCGGAGGGTCTCTGCGTTGTTCGCCACGTAGAGGGCTGCGTCGACGATCGACGCGGAGAAGCCCTCGCCACCCGACCACGCGATGTGACGATCATCGAGGTGGAGTCCGCGGGCGCGGTAGATCCGCGTGGTGAAGTCCAGCTGCGCACGCCAGTCCTCCACGATCTCCCGCCCGAAGAAGCCGCGGGCCCACGCGTTCATCTCCCCCGCCACCTTCTCCGCGACCTGGAGGAACTGGGCGTCGCGCGCGAAGGCGAGCCTCAGGTTCCGGTGGTTGTCGAGCGACATGGTCGACACCTGCCCGAGCGCATCCTCTCCGTCGAACATCCAGCCGTCCGCACCCGAAAGGAGCGCATAGGCGACGTTCCGGAGGCTCGACTCGAGCGACGCATTCGGCTTCGCCCCCGGCCCGGTCCCCTGGATCCACTGGCGCTGGAGATCGTGCGGAATCTCCCCACCCACGAACCGCCCCGCACGCACGTCGGCCACGCGGAGCTTCGTCCGCGGAATGACCTCGTCTTCGGGGAGGAAATCGATCCGCACCTTCTGCGCGAACCGCTCGGCCCGGCGGCGCGTCCGCTTCTCCATGAGGGACTTCCGCTCGAGGTCGAACGGGGCGAGCTGGCGGATGAGGTCCAGGGCTCGTTCGCCCAGAACATCCGGGTAGTTGGACTGGATCCCCTCGGGGATGACGACGCGGGCGGGACTGGGCATGTGGAGCTCCCGGATTCGTCGGTAGGCGGGTGTCTCTCCTCGTCCGCCCATTGTAGCGGGGGACCGCAAGGAGGAACAGACGGGGGCGTTCGGCGAGGGCGTCGGCGCGCGTACCGGCTCCGCCTGCCAAACCTCAGTCGAGGATCACGACTCGCGCACTCGCCGGCTTCGACTGAGGCGAGTCGGCCGCGACGAGCCGGACGAAGTAGACCCCGGACGGCACGGCGCGTCCCTGATCGTCACTTCCGCTCCACGTGACGTGATGAATGCCCGCGCCGGCCACGCCGCGGAAGAGCGACGTCACGAGGCGACCGTCCGCGGAGTGGACCGAGAGTTCCACCGCCTGTGGCGACTCGAGCTGGAACCGAACGAGGGAGTGTCCGCGCGTCGGGTTGGGTCCGGCCTGGAGGTCGAACGACGCGGTCGGCGCTTCGGGAACCGCACTCGTGGCGTCGGTGGCGATCGTGAAGTCGTCCGCCCAGACATAGAGAGCCTGGCCGATCTTGCCGTCGAGTTCGCGCACCTGGAACTTCGTGAACCCCGGGGCATAGACCACGCCGAAGAACTGATGGGCGGGGCCGATCTTCCCTCCGCCGAGCGGCAGTCCATCATCGAGCAGGATGGCGACGTTCGCGTTCCAAATGCCGCTGATGAAGCCGCCGACTCCGTAGAGAAGGCCGCTCTCGCTCGTGCCGGTCACCCCGTCGTGGTAGAGACAGTGCTCCGGCGGAACATCCACGTCGCACTCCGAGACCGATCCGGTCGCGTATCCGTGATCCGGATCGTAGACCGCCCACTGCCCCGTATGCGGCGGGCCGGACGTCGTGCTGATCGGGTTCTCGGCCGGTGGATCCGGATGGTTCGACGTCCATCGGATCCCCTGGCTCACGACTTCGGGGAGGTTGTTTGGAGTCCGCACCGCCTCCCAGGGACCACTCTCGAAACCCTCGAAGATGGTGGAGTGCCCGAGCGCCGCGATCTCGGCCTGGAACGCCGCCTCGTGCCAGCACGTGAAGAGATCCGGCCCTCCTTCGCAGGCACTGAGTGTCACCGTCGCCTCGGCAGTCACGCTGCCGAACTCGGCCCGGTAGACGAAGCTGTCGATGCCCGGAAAGCCGGCGCCGGGGGTGTAGGTGAAGCTCCCGTCCTCGGCGAGGTCGAGCGTCCCGAACCCGACGTTCGAGACGAGGACCGCGATCACGCCGTTCTCACCAGCGCTCTCTCCATCCAGCCGGTCGTTCTCGAGAACCCCGAACGGCTCGACCTGGAGTGGCGCGCCGAACGGGATGCCGTAGCGATCGTCGTTCGCGACGAGCTCCTGGGCGGATGCCGAGGCCGCGGATGAGGCGAGGAGACCGGCGCCGAGAACGCCGATCGAGGCGAGACCATGAAGATGCGTCGTGGCCACCCGTGGCGCGAACGTCCTGCTCCGTCTGTTCTTCAGCACGATACCTCGCTTCGTCGTTCGGGCATCCCCACGGCGTTCCCCGCTCCGAGACCGCCACGGGGGAGCAGAGACGGGGGACGGCGACTCGGAGCCGCCCCGCGACCTCGGGGGCAGCGTCTCGACCAGTCGGGTTCCCGGGGGCCGATGCGTGAAACCGCGATTCGATACGTGGAAAGAGGCGCGAAAGCGGGCGGGCTCCGAACGGTCGACTCCCGGCCGTGGTGTCGCGTCAGAGGGATAGGACGGCTCGTCCCCGCGCGTTGAGGCGAGCCTTGATCAACTCGCAGGAGATCAGTGTATCGAGCAGCGCGCCGCGGAGTGAGTGGGGAGCGAGCCGCGGTAGCGGTGACACACGTGAGCGAGGCGGCGAGTCTCGGATCCAGGAAGTACAGCTTCGGTGACTTGACGAGGCAACTGCCAAACTTCCGTTGGTGCGGCGGGCTCGCAGACTGCTACGAGAAGACAGGACAACACCGGCGGAACAGATCGGGACGACTTCCGAGAGCGGTGAGGAGCCTCGTTCCGGACGCGATCCCGAACCGGGTGCCCACCTGGTTCGGTACGTCGTGCGTCTGTCGGCGAGGCCAAACGCGGTCGACACCATCTCGCCAGCCAACCGCACCCCGACTGCTCGCGATCGGGGCACGGTCGGCTTTCGATCGGACCTAGCGGGCCACGACCAGCTTCCGGCCTACGCTACGGTCGTCCACGCGGGCTCGGATGTAGTAGACACCACTCGCGACCGCACGTCCCCGATCGTCGAGTGTGTCCCAGTGAAGATCGTACTCGCCGCTGTCCAACCACTGGTCGAGAAGCGAGCGGACCTGCCTCCCATGAACGTCGTAGACCGAAACCTCGGTTCGCGAACGATTCGGCAGGACGAACCGGACCGAAGCACGTTCGGACGCAGGGTTGGGGTTCGGACTCCAGAGCGCCATGGTCCGCGTGGCCTGGAACTCCGGAACCGCCGCGGGTTCGCGATCGCAACAGACGAAGCCATCCTGCCCGAAACCGAGCCCGCCCAGGCAGAGGACCCGATCAGCGTGCGGCGGGTCGGCATCGTCTCGGAGATAGGCCCCACCTTGTGGCACGTGGGGCACCAACTCCAGCCGCTCGGGTTCCGTCCCGATGTTCCGGACCGCGATCCAGCAGACTTCGACCAACGCATCCGTTCTAGGTGTGTCCCACGCGACCTCGACCGCGCTCATGGAAGCAGGCCAGTCGTTCCCGGTCACGATCGACGCACCGCATCCACCGACATCGAGAATCTGGAGCGCATTCGAGTCGTAGGAGACGCCGAATGAGACCGAGGAGAGCGCAGGAATGGATGCACTCGAGAGATCGGCCAGCACGTAGACGACGGCCGTATCACCTCCGTCGACCCGGGTGTCCACGTCGGCGCACGTCCCAACACCGGAGAGATCGCAGTAGTCGTTCCCTTCCTGGTAGGTGAGCCCTTGCGGTGCGTGGAAGACCAGCGTCCCCCCCGCGTTCGGACCACACCCCGCCGGATCGCATTCACGACCGGAGCCGAGGTAGACGCCACCGAGATCGGCGCACACGACCGGAGTCGCGATCTGGCAGATCCCGACGTCGATGCAGCACGCCCCTTCGCGGCTCGGGCAGGGCAGGTCCCCTGTGGGGTGGAGTCCGAATCCAAACGTTCCAAAGTCCCGGATCGGGTCGCGGACGGGCGGAACCGATCCGTCCTCGAAGTACCCTCCAAGACCCTGGCGATGACGGGTCAGTTGGAACTCCGTGGCCAGGATGTCGGGCTCGTGATGGGCGACCATCCAGTACACCTCGACGAGCGGGTCGGTCTGCGGCGTGTCCCAGTACACACTCGTCCCCCAACCGGACTCCGGCCAGCTGCTCGTGGGAACCTCCGTGTCCCCGCACGGACCGTGCTCGACGATCGTGATCGTCGGATCCTCGTAGCTCACCCCGAAGGAGACGCCGGCCAGGCTCGGAGTCTGGGGAAAGGCCGCGAGCACCGTGAGAATGGTCTGGTACGAACCGTCCCGATCCACGTTCGCGTCCTCGCATGATTCGATACCAGCCTGTCCGCAGTACGAACCCTCCGAGGTGTAGACGAGCGTCTCGTTGGAGTGGAGGATGAGCGTTCCGCCATTGTTCGGACCGATCTCGGACACGATCGAGAACCAGTTCGACGTCGCCGTCGTCCCGTGCGGTCCCCGCGCACGGATCCGACACACGTCGAACTCCTGCGACGGATCGACCGCCCAGTCGAGACTCACGGCGTCGCCCTCGTGGTAGGGACCATCCAGCGCCACCGTCCCCAGGAGCTGTTCGCCCTGGCCCGTCCGTTCGAGGTAGAACGAGACGTTGCCACGCCCATACCCGGACACGGAAGCGACGAGGTCGACGATCTCGTTCGTCTCGACGACGCGGGGGAGTTCGTCGATGTGGAGCGAGACGGACGAGCGGAGCTTCTGGAGCATCGTCGTCGCGATCAGCCCCGGAAACACGTCGTGGAACTGCTCCTCTCTCGGAATCGGATCGTTCTCGATCTCCTGGATGTAGATCTCATCGAAACCGGTGCGATCCCAACCGTCGATCGTCGTCTCCGCATCCGTCCAATCGACGTCCCAGAGATCGAGAGCGGAGTTCGCCCAGATGAAGACGGTGGGATTGAGGAAAGTGAGGCCGAACTCGAGAGTGATCGGGTCGTCGCCGATGAAACGCGAGAAGAACCCGAGCCCCGAAGTATCGAAGACAGGAACCTCCCCCTGAACCTCCTGCGGATCGCGGAACTCGGGCTGGTACGAGCCGGGCCGCTTGTCCGGCGCTGTCATCGGAAGCGTGAACAACGCGAGTCCGGAGATCTCGAGTGCCACGATGCTGAAGGCCTCCTCCCAGTCGTAGGTCGCTTCGATCCGGCCCCCGCTCGAGCCGTCGACACTCTCCACGTGCCCCCGCCCAAACGAGGCGCCGATGTTGACGGTTTCTCGGGGCCATCCATCCGAGTTCAGAGCGTTCAACTCGTGAAAGAACGTCTCGTACTGGGTGTGACCGTCGATCTCGGGATCTCCACCGGGAGGGAGTGGATCGGGGTCGAACTTGTTGACTCGGATCAGCTCCAGGGACGCCTGCTTCTCGAACAGATCGACGAACCTGTTCAGGAATGGGATCGTGCTGTGGCCGGATTCGTCGAGGTTCAGCTGAACCCAGTTCTGCAGTTCGGTGCTGACCCACGCTCCCTGCTGTGGCGCGTCCCCGGAGAGGAACATGTCGCAGCCGTGCTCGTAGCCGAACTCTTCTGCCCACGCCAGTGCATACCTGCCGACGACACCCCCCATGCTGTGTCCCAACACGCGGGTGAAGTCGGCAGCGCCTCCGCTCTCCGTGATCGCATCCTCGCGGATCTCGAGCAGAGCGCCGAGCACACCCATGGCGTTGTCGCGCATCGACTGGGTCGACTCGTCATAGTTGTAGACGAAGATGTCGTAGCCGGTTGCATCCGGGTCCAACCCGGACCAGAAGAAGGCACCGAGGCGGTCGAAGTAGAAGGCCGGCATCCGGTGGTCGCCGTCATCGATACCCTCGATGAATACGATCGGTCGATCCAGGACGCCGTCGGGACTGAGGAAGCCGACGAGCGCGTCCCCTTCGGGCGAACGGTAGGTCCGCTCCGGGTACCCCACCACCCTGGCTTCGTAGAAGTAATCCAGCATGAAGCGAAGGTTGTATCCGAGTTCGGTGTATCGGTACCCATACATCTCGACCCGGATCCGGTGCGTATCCACCGCTCGGGGATCGGGTACGTCGTAGTCGTAGGTCGTGATGAATGAGTCGTCCGTCTCGTGAAGCCAGAACTCGTCGAAGTGACCCGGGTCTTCGTCCCAGTCCATCCAGACCCGGAAGCGGATCTGGTACAAACCCTGTTGCCCTTCTTCGAGATGATCCAGCCACACCTTCGGGACACAGTCGCGATCGTTCCATCTGACCTGGAAGCCGTCCGGATAGTCGGTTCCGAACTCGAGCTCGACGTCCTGAGTCCACTCGTTGAAGTGTGCGACCGCCGGGAGACCGAAGGGAACATTGCCGTCCTGACGTGTAAAGGTCCGCGGTGAGGATTCTGTAGCCCCACGCAACGGTGAGGGGTACGCAGAGAAGCGCGAGGAGGGCGATCGACGAGGCTAGGAGTCGTGCACGGAAGGCAACGAATGACATGTTCGTGGAGCGAGGGGCGCACGAACGAGGAACCGCAGGCATGAGACCTCCTATGATGAGTGCGGTAGCGAGGTTGCAAGAGCCTCACGGCGGGAGCACGAGGGACCCAGATTCTGCGCATACGGCATCGGTACGGCCCTCGGGCCGCACTCGGTCACCGGCGCTCCAAACCGTGGCGCCGACGAAAGCGAACATCGCATCCGCGAAGCATCCGGCCGTCCATGACGACCGCAGGGCTTTGTGAGGGGAAAGGCTCTTTCGCGGAAGTTCCGAGCAAGGACTCTCGTGCTAGGGGGGGAGGTCGCTACGAGAATCACTCTTCATGTGGCATGAGCGGCTCGTCCACTGACTCGACACCGTCACGTCACGCTGCATTCACTTCCGAAGACAAGAGGAACGATAGGCAATGTCGGAACGAGTGGCAACTAGAGAAACGCCGAGAGACGAAGAGACTCGTAGCGAGTTCGATACTGGATGACGGGACGGAGCTCCAACTAGTCGGCTACCGACCTACGCGATACGATAGGCTCGGCGACGCACCTCCGCGCGAATCATGCGACCACTCCTCCCCACTCCCGAACCGACGCGGCGATGAAGTCGACGACGGCCGCGTGGGTCGCCTTCCCTCCGGAAGAAGCGTCGAGCGGTTCGCCGAATCGGAAGTGCACCGTCTTCTCGCGGTCGATTCTCCCCAACTCCTTGACGATCGGCCCGATTCCGGAGAAGTCCGTCTTGAGAGCCAGCGGTACAACGGGAACTCCGGCGCGCGCCGCCAGCTTGACGCCAAGAGAGTTGAAGGTCGACGGATCGAAGACGAGACTGCGTGTCGCCTGAGGAAAGACCAGAACCGACCGGCCTGCCTCGAGCGACTCCGCCCCCTTCGTCAGGACGGTCTTGAGATCATCCCTCGGGTCCGTGCGGGTGACGGCGATCGGTTCGACTGCGCGCAAGGTGTGGCAGAGGGCGGGATAGCGGAGGAGCGCCTCCTTCACGACGATCGTCGGGTGCCCGAAGGCGAGGAGAACCGACGGCAGCGTGATCGTCTCGAGCACGCTCATGTGGTTGCCGACGTAGACACACGGCGTGCAGGTACGGGTCGCTTCCGGGATCTCGATCTGGACCTTGCCCCCGCACCGTTCCACACAGTGGATCACGTCGAGGCACTTCTGGCCCCACTCGGGATCGGTCATCCGGCCACGCTTCGCGAGTTCGCCACCGCGCCACACCCTGTCGACGACGAGCAGGTGATAGTACCAATCGAAACGGCCGAGCATCCGGTCCGTCCGGGAGCGGGCGACGTCCGGTGGAGTTCGGTACTGCCCCGTGCTGCGGAGGCGCGCGGCGAATTCTGGCCAGTCGTTCATGGGCGGATTGTCACGCACCCGGGCCTGTATCTCAATCCCGGGTGCTGTCCTCCGCCCATGTCGGCACCGGAACCCGTCGCAAGACTCACCTCGCCGGAGACTCCGGACCGGACGACGGGATCCGAAGGTGGCCGCGTCAGCGTACCCGGATCACCCTGCCGCTCCCTTCCTCCCGACCGTTCGACTCGAGTCGGTAGAAGTAGACGCCGGGTGCGAGCTCGCGCCCGTCCGCCGCGTGGCCGTCCCAATCGAACCCGCCTCGGCCCGGCGTCAGTCCCGTTCCCTCGAAGGTGCGGAGACGTCGGCCCGCCGCGTCGAACACTTCGAGACGAACGTCGCCGCCGGTCGGAAGGTCGAAGCCGAGGTGCGTCGTCGCCGTGAACGGGTTGGGAGACGCGGGCAGGAGATATGCATGAGGTCCGAGATCGATCGGAGCCGTCGGTTCCGGCACGTCCGCTGCGACCCCAGGGTCGTGAATCGACACGTGGACCGTGCGCCCGGGCACCGGATCCGTACCGACGACGGTCACATGGAAGGCCTGTTCGAGGATTCCGTCGTCGTGAGGGATCTGCGCGGTGAACGCGGGAGTTTCTCCGCCCGGGAGCCCGGTGAGACTCCACGAGTAGCTCTCGGAGAGTCCGATCTCGATCGACTCGGTCTGACTTGGATTCTGCACGGAGTAGGTCCAGTAGGACGTACCCGGCGCGGAGTACGGCGGGATCACGGCGCGGGCTCCCGGAGCGAGGTTGTACGGCACCGGCGTTCCCGACTGTGGCGTCATGACGAGAAGCGTCGCGCTCGTCTCGCCGTGGTTGATGAGGACGATCTCGCCGTGGGCATCGAACGGCGCGATCCCGAGAAGGATCGACGAGAGCGGCGCGATCTCGATCTCCGCGGAACGCGCGAAGTCGAGGTCACAGCTCGTGAGCCCGGTGCCGCCCGGCCGAAGGAGATCGAGCTCCGTGTCGATCCGCGAGCTGCCCGTGGGAGCCAGCAGCGTGGCCGCACCACCTGAGCGCTGGTCGACCCCGGTTGGAAGCTCCCCGAACTCGACATGGAAGCCATTGCTTCCGGTTCCGGCTCCGGCCCTACTGCCACTGCCGCTGCCACTCCAACTTCCGTCCTCCGCCCCGCTTCCGCCCATCGCAAGTGGGCCGTCGCCATCGCGCGCGAGCGTGCCGCCGCAGGCCGAGAGGGCCAGGTCGAGGAGCGCGTCCGCTTCGGGGTAGAACGCATTCGGATGGAGATCGCCGTCCGTTCCGAAGCTCGAGCCGAACGCACGACCGAGATAGTCGTCCACTGCGAAGACACCGGTCGTCTTCGCACACGGCGTTCCGCCCGGCTTGAGCCCCGAGAAGTCGGGGTTGTAGGACTGGAGGTTCTGGAGGAACCCGTAGGAGATCTCGTCGTGGAACGGCACCCGGAGATTCCCGATGACGTAGCTCGAGTCGAACTCGTAGTGAGTGTTCGACGCAGCACCGCGAAAGACGGGGTTGTTCATGGCGGCCTGGGCGAGAAGGATCATGTCCCGCGCACAGCTGTAGGGGCCGCCCTTGTCGAGTCCCGCCGGGTTCGTGAACTCCGTACGCGTCATGCCGAGCTGGGCCGCCCGCTGGTTCATCTCCGCCACGAACGTCTGCACCGTGTTGTCGTACTCCCCGTTCCAGGTGTTGTTCCGACCCGTCAGCATGTCGGCGATGGCGTAGGCGGCATCGTTCCCGGACGGATAGAGACAGCAGCGGAGGAGGTCGGCGAGTGTGAGTCTCTGTCCCTCCCTGAAGTGGTAGAGCGACCCCCCGATGTGGTCGCGGATCCAGTCGGGCACCGTGTAGCTGAGGCCCAGGTTGACGTACTTGGGATCGTTCACCGGGAGCATGGAGCGCTCGCAGGCGATGAGCACGGTCATGATCTTCGTCGTGCTCGCGATACAGACTTCGTCGAAGGGACGGAGCGCGTAGACCCAGTTCCCCGCGCAGTCGATGGAGAGCGCGGTCTTGAACGCCGGGTACTGGACCTGGCGCCAGGGCGCGGCGACATAGACCGTACCGGCATTCGAGTCCTCACCGGGCGCACCGATCGCGAGGCTCCGCTTGCCGGAACGTTCGAATCGGCCGAAGACGAGCGCCGTGCCAAAGGCATCGTTCGCTTCGACCGGATCGTTCCAGGCGTCCTCGGCCCAGCCGATCCAGCCGTGGGAACCCGGACCGTTCGGACCGCCGAGGAGAATGGAGACGACGCCGGCGCCGAAGGGCCCGCCGTTCGCATTGTCCGTCGGAGACCCGATGGCGAGGTCTTCGTATCCATCGCTCGTTTCGAAGAACCCTGCCGCGAGAGCGCGTCCGAAACCGTCGTAGTTCCCGAGCGACCAACCGGCATCGTCCTGGAAGAGAGTGATGGCTCCCGCACCGGCGAAACTCGGTCCGAGCAGTGTGCCCTTCCCCAGAACGACGCGGCCCGACTCCGGGTGCCCGAAGTAGCTCCGTCCGGGTTCTCCGATCGCGATCCCGTCGTAGGAACCGCCGAAGAACCGGCCGCCGGCCACGGCCCATCCGAAGTATCCGCTCGGATACGGCGCGTTCGGCAGGTCCCCCTCGTCCGGACGGACCATCACCGCAGAAGTGGAGGAGAGTCCGGTCGACGTGCCGAGAATGACCCAGACGACGCCCGCGTCCTGCACGCCGTCGACTTCCTTGAGCGGCGCCCCGACGATGAGCTCATCGATCCCGCCACCCCAGACCTGGGCCGCCGCGAGCGAGAAGCCGAACTCGTCTCCCGCGACGCTCGTGCCGCCGAAACTCGACTGTTTGCGCCAGCCGCTCGAACCGTTGAGGAGTCCGTTCGAGCCGCCGGTATAGAAGAAGACGGCTCCGGCATCGTTGTCTTCGCCCGGAGAGCCGATCGCGAGATCCTCGTTCCCACCCGCGACGGAGTCGAAGTTGCCGACGCAGAGAGACGCACCGAACCGGTCGTTCGCTTCCGGAGTGCCGCCGCCGGAGGGCTGCCAGAGGTAGTGCCAGTAGGAGAGTCCCGTCGGCCCGCCGGCATAGACGAAGACGTATCCGACGTTCTGCAGGGTGCCGTTGTCCGCGTTCGGGGCCCCGATCGCGAGATCGTCGTAGCCGTCGTTGTCGAAGTCCCCCGCGGCCACGGCGGCTCCGAAGAGCGCGCCACTCTCGAGCTCGTCTCCGTCGCTCTGGAGGAGAAGTTGCGCGCCGACCTGCGTGAGGCCGTACTCGGATCCGTAGTTCACGATCACCGCTCCCGCATGCGTGAACCCATCGACGTCCTCGAACTGGGCGCCGGTCGCCAGGTCCTCGATCCCGTCGCCGTTGAAGTCACCGGCGGCGAGGGCCCGTCCGTGCTGATCTCCGGCCTCGATCGACCCACGGCTCTCGATGCCCTGCCGGATGAGGGCCAGGCCCGCACCGGCCGGCCCTGCGGCAAGGAGAAGCGAGAGGGTCGGGAGTAGGAGCATCAGGAGCTGAGAGAGTAGCTGCGGTCTGCGTACGGCGTTCATCATCGTTCCTCGGGTTCGGGCCTGGATCGCGCGGGAAGAGTCCCGCTCGAAGAGAGGAACGAAAAAACCGCACCCGGGGGGACATCACGGCCGGACCGCCAGGAACGACGGGCGGATCACGGCAGGAGCGACCAGGAGCGGCCGGGAGCGACTCGGTTCCGACGGCCTCCGGGAGACCGGCGAGGTCAGATCACGCGGCGCGCGAACTCCCAGGTCTCGGCCATGGAGTGGACACGTCCCCGGGCCCAGGCGGACTGGAAGGCCTCGTCCCCGAGAGCCCCCCGAACCTCGTCGGTCCGTGCATCCCAGCGCGTGCGGAATCCGTCGGGAATCGGCGTCTCGGTCCGCTCCCGGGTCGCGTCGACGGCACCCAGGATCTCCGCCGCCTCCGCGGCCCGCCCCTGTGTCACGAGGTAGTCCACGGCGGTGTCGAGGAGGCCGATCCACGCAGGAAGCCGCGGCAGTTCGGTGTGTGCCGAAAACCCTTCCAGCACCAGCGTCCGCGCTTCCGCGAATCGGCCCTCGGCGATCTCGATCAGAACGAGGGGACGAAGCCCCGTCGAGAGATTCGCCACGCTCGAGGTGCGTCGGATCGCTTTGAGACTCTCGGTGGCGAGGGCGCGCACGCCGTCACGTTGTCCGCGTTCGAGCAACGTCAGCGCGAGATTTGCGCCCACCTGGCCGATCGCGGAATCGTCCCGATGTCGCCTGGCGAGATCGAGGGCCCTCTCGTACCATGCCTGCGCCGCGGAGAGATCCCCGACCGAGGCCTCGAGAACGCCGAGATTGCAGAGGATCACGATCGCCCCCGTGGGATTCCCCGTGGCGTCCCGCACGGCGAGCGCTTCTTCGAAGCATGCTCTCGCCGCCGCGTGGTTGCGAAGATCGGTGTGGAGCGAGGCCAACATCGTCAACGCCGTGGCCAGCCCGTCCGAATGGCCCAAGGCCCGGAAGATCGTGAGCGACTCGAGCACACTTTCCATCGCGGCCTCGGGATTCCCCAGCGTCGCATGGAAGTGCGAGACCGCGAGCCTCGCGAGCGCACCCGGGCCTGTCTCCTTCGAGGCAAAGGAGAGCGCCTGTTGGAGGCTCTCGAGCCCCTCCCGGAGATGCCCTCGGTGGTACCAATAGGGCCGAATGTTGAGACAGAGCGTCACCCAGCGGCCCGAAACGTCCTTTCCATCCCGAGCCAGGGTGTGGAACCACCTCAGCGCGGCACGAACGTTGTCCTGTTCGCGTTCGAACCAACCGACCTGTTCGGCCATCTCCGGCCCATGGAACGCCGGTCCACGCACGGCCGCCTCGCGCTCGATCCAGGCCAGGTGCCGGTCGGACCAGATCTCGGCCTCTCCTGCCCTCTCGAGCCTCTCCGAAGCGAACACTCGAAGCGACTCGAGGAGTCGGTACCGCGGCTCACCCTCTCGGTAGGCGTCGACCGAGACGAGAGAACGGTCGACGAGGGCGGAGAGGATATCGACGACTTCGTCCCCCCTGATCGCGGCCGTCGCCGCGTCCTCGGGGTCCGTGCAAACCACCTCGGCCGCGGAGAGCGCAAAGCCGCCGAGGAAGACCGAGAGGCGGCCGAGGACGAGTTTCTCGTCTTCCGCGAGCAGCTCGTAGCTCCAGACGATCGAGGCGAGCAGGGTCGCGTGGCGATCCGAGGGCGCTCCTCTCCGGTTGGCGAGGAGTGCAAAGCTCTCGTCGAGACGGGCGGCGACCGCGGCCAGCCCCAAGGAACCAACCCGCGCGGCGGCCAACTCGATCGCGAGCGGGATGCCCTCGACCCGCCGCACGATGCGGGCGGCGAGGGGAGCGGTCGCCGCGGTCAGCCGTAGCTCCTCGCTTCCCCGCTGTGCGCGGTCCAGCAGGAGCCGCACGCCGTCGGACTCGAGAACATCCAGATCGTCCGCGGCTTCCCGTTCCGGCGGAACCGACATCGGCCCGAGTCGGAACCTCCGCTCTCCGTCCGAGCCGAGCGTCTGCCGCGACGTGACCAGGACGTGGAGACGCGGACAGTCACGAAGGAGCGTGCGTGTGAGCCCCGCGACCGACTCCAGTACGTGCTCCGCGTTGTCGAGCGCGAGGAGGAGGGACCGCTCCCCCACCCACTCGGCGAGCGCATCCCCGGCGACCAGGCCGGCTCGATCCCGCACGCCGACGATCTGGGCAAGGAGGGCGGCCGCGCTATCTCCTCGGCCGAGTCCGGTCAGGTCCACCCAGATCGCGCCGTCCGGCAGGCTCCGTTCGAGTTCCCCCGCCACGCGCAGGGCGAGACGCGTCTTGCCGCATCCACCCGGTCCGACGAGAGTCACGAGCCCCGGTTCGATGAGAAGCGAACAAAGCCGGCGAAGTTCCGACGAACGGCCGACGAACCGGGTCGCGCTGCGAGGAAGCCGGGTCTCCGCGTTCCCCTCCGCATCCGATCCGCCCTCCTCGGCGGCGACGGCCTCCTCCGTACCCAGGCCCGCGGCAAGAAGCCAGTGCAGCTCTCCCGCGGTCCGCGGCCTGGCCTCCGGGTCGGGAGAGAGGCATCGATGGACGACCCGCGCAAACGCGGCGGGAAGGTCCGGCCGGAGTTCGTCCAGCGGGATACGTTCCTGGGCCGCGAGACGCTCCCGGAGTTCCTCCAGGTCCGCCGCGCGGAACGGATACTGGCCGGTTGCGATCCGGTAGAGCAGCACGCCCAGTGCGTAGAGGTCCGTCGACACGGACGGCAGTGAGCCTCGGAGCAGTTCCGGCGCCATCGCGACGGGCGTCCCCTGCCGCGCACGTCCGAACGGCGCGTCCGACGTCGAGAACCCGGACCCGAAGTCCATGAGGAGCACACGACCGTCCTCGTCGAACATCGCGTTGGGCGGCTTGATGTCACCGTGAACGAGTCCCGCGTCGTGCACGGCGGAGAGAGCGCGACAGAGGTCGAGGCCCGCGCGGACGAGGATCTCCCGGGAGAACGGCCCCGTCCGCCGGAGGCGAACGTCGAGCGGCTCGCCGCGCACGAGATCGGTCCAGATCCCGGCCCAACCATCATGGAGTTCGGCGCCGTGGACGACGAGCACGTTGGGATGACGGACCCGGGCAAGCCGTCGCGCTTCCTCCAGGTAGTCTTCGCCGTCTTCGGTGCGCCCGGCGGGATCGACCGGGCGGAGCTTCAACGCGACATCGCGGCGCAAGGTCGCGTCGCGCGCACGGTAGACCCGACCGAACCCGCCCGCACCGATGCTCTCCGCGACCTCCAGGGGACCCCAACGGAACGGAGGCTCCGGAAGCGCGCGTTCCGTGCCCGTGTCCGTTCCGGCGAAGAGTGAAAGCAGGGCCAGGGGACCCGTCGCCGAGAGTGGCCCGCCCTCAGCTCGTCCGGACGCCTCGAGCTGGGCGTCCGCTTCGATCAGGCTCAGCACCTCGGCGCGCAGCGCCTCGTCGCCGGCGCAGCGCGCGTCGAGGAAGGGTGCGCGCGCGGATTCCTCGAGGTCGAGCACAGCCTCGAAGACTTCGCGGATCTCTCGCCAGCGCGCCGGATCGAGAGGCTGGGATGGCTTCAACGCTCACCACCGTGGAGTTCGCGGTGGAGGAACGCCCTGGCCGTCTGCCAGTCGCGCTTGATCGTGCGGTCGGTCACGCCGAGGACCGTTGCCGTCTCCTCGACCGTGAGACCGGCGTAGTACCGGAGTTCGACGACCTGCCCAAGCCGTTCGTCGAGTGCGGACAGTCGAGTCAGAGCGGAGTCCATCTCGACGATGCCCGCGGCGTTGTCGTCGATCGCGATGGACACATCGTCGAGGGAGAGCGGGCGCACGCCGCCGCGCTTCTGCGCGAGGTGACTCCGCGCGTGATCGAGCAGGACCTGCCGCATCGCCCTGGCCGCGACCGCGAAGAAGTGACCCCGATCCGCCCATTCCACCTGGGCGCTGCCCGCGAGTTTGAGATAGGCCTCGTGCACCACGGACGTCGTACTGAGTGTGCTCTCGCCTCCGGCGCGCTGGACCTGAGCGGCGGCGATCCGGCGCACCTCGCCGTAGACCCGGGCGAATACGTGATCGAGCGCCGCCCGGTCCCCCCGGCGCGCCGCGGACAGGTACTGCGTGATCTCTCCGGGCTCGTCCATTCGTCCCGCGGCCGGCCGCGGCCCTCCCTGCGGTTAGAGCTGGAACGAATGTAGCACGGCCCCGGGCGGAGCCATCACGAGGGCCGGAGTCCGAGAGATTCCCTGCCGGAGACCTGGGGAGTGGCCCGGTGTTAGGCCGATCAAAGGTTCCTCATTCCACGGCCATCCCCAACGGACGACAAGGACTCAGCCATCGCATGGTCTGATGCTCGCGGCCGCCTTCCCCACATCGCCCTGACTCGGCCTTTGGAGTACCCTCCCCCCATGATCGACCCATCGCACCAGCCCCAGTTCCCGGCCCGGACGGCCGAACGCCACCCCACCCGCGAGGTCCGGATCGGCGACCTCCGGATCGGCGCACAGCACCCGATCCTGATCCAGTCCATGATCATCGCCGACACCTGCGACACCGACGCCGCCGTCGCCGAGATCCGCCAGCTCCACGAAGCCGGCTGCCCGCTCGTCCGCGTCACCGCCCCGAGCATCAAGGACGCGGAGAACCTGGCCGAGATCAAGAAGCGGCTCAGAGGGGACCGGATCGACATCCCGCTCGTCGCCGACATCCACTTCACACCGAATGCGGCGATCGAAGCGGCCCGCCACGTCGAGAAGGTGCGGGTGAACCCGGGAAACTACGCCGACCGGAAGAAATTCCAGGTCTTCGAGGTTTCGGACGCCGCGTACCAGGAGGGACTCGAGAAGGTCCGCGAGCGGTTCCTTCCTCTCGTCCACGTGCTGAAGGAAGAGGGACGCGCGCTTCGCATCGGTACGAACCACGGGTCTCTGTCCGACCGGATCCTCAACCGGTTCGGCGACACGCCCGAAGGCATGGTCGAGTCCGCGCTCGAGTTCGTTCGGATCTGCCGGGACGAGAACTTCCACGAGATCGTGCTCTCGATGAAGTCGTCGATCCCGAGCGTGATGATCGCGGCCTACCGCCTGCTCGTCCGACGGATGACGGACGAAGGGATGGACTACCCGCTCCACATCGGAGTGACGGAAGCAGGCGACGGGATCGAAGGACGCGTGAAGAGCGCGATCGGGATCGGATCGCTCCTCGCCTCGGGAATCGGCGACACCATCCGCGTCTCCCTCACCGAGGACTCGATCCACGAACTCGGCGCGTGCGAGAACCTGCTCGCCGCGGTCCAAGCCGAACGGACCGGAGACACCGCACATCTCACCGCGGTTTCCACTCCCGTCTGGAACAGCCTTCCGCTCACGACGTCGGCCGAACGACGCGAATCGACCGAATGGAAGCTGGGCCGCTGGCCGCTCGGCGGCGACCACCGGATCGCGGTCGAACTGCGTCTTCCCCTTCCGCTCGACGGAACACCGTCGCCGGAGTGGGAGGAGAGGCTCGCATGCGTCGGAACCGAGCACGGTCCGGAGATCGTCTCGGTGCTTCCGGTCGGCGGGTGCCGCATGGGTCAGCCCCAGGGTGACGCGTCGGCGCCGGCCGCGGATCCGAGCGCGAGGCCGGCCATGACTGCACACGACGCACACGCCCCTGCCTCGCATCACGAGGAAACCTGGATCGAACACGTCGCCGCCCTGAGAAAGCAGCTCGGCATCGTCCCCCTGCTCTACGAGCATCGCGGCCCGATCCCGGACGACGCCTGCCTCGAACGCATTCGCGGCAAGGTCGACGGCATCTCACTCGTGCTTCCGACGACGGCGACCGGTCATCTCGACGTGGGCGCCACGATCCGGCTGGCCGAGTGGGCCCACCACGCCCGGTGCCGGATCCGTTGGCGGATCCCGATCTCCGTGCCGGCGGACGTCGCGCTCGCAGCCTCGGACGTCGTACGGGAGCGTGACCTCCCGGTCGCCGCTTTCGTCTCCGAGCCCGGGCCGGAGTGGATCGCCCGGACACGCGCCCTCGCCGAAGCCCTCTCCGGGGACCCGATCTTCGTCGAGGTCCCGGCTTTCGGTGCGTCCGCGCCGACGCTGGCCGGAAGTGTTCTCCTCGACGGGATCGGCGACGCGATCTGCCTCGTCGACCCCACGGCGGAAAGGCCGGACGGCGGTGTCCATCACGGCGCCGGGCCCTGGCCGTCGGGCGGCGTGGCCTGGAACGAGGATCCCGTCGAAAGCGCCTACCACATCCTCCAGGCGTGCCGGATCCGGCTCACGCGCACGGAGTTCATCGCCTGCCCGTCCTGCGGACGCACCCAGTTCGACCTCCAGACCACGACAGCCAGGATCCGCGCCCGCACCGGTCACCTCAAGGGGCTGAAGCTCGCGATCATGGGCTGCATCGTGAACGGCCCCGGCGAGATGGCGGACGCGGACTTCGGCTACGTTGGAAGCGGCGCCGGCCGGATCGATCTCTACGTCGGGAAGGAACGGGTAGCGAAGAACATCCCGGAAGAGGAAGCGGAGGATCGACTCGTCGCGCTACTGAAGGAGCACGGAGCGTGGGTGGATCGGCCGTAGCCGCCCGAGACCGCCTCGGGCGGCGAACACGTCGGGTGAGCCAGCGACACCTGCGTCGACTCGGCCCTACTTCTTCCGCGTGTAGTGCACCTCGACCATCTTCACTTCCTGCCCACCCGCGACGTTGAACATCTCGTTGACGGCGTGGTCGTCGTCGGTGTGCGTGGTCACCATCTTCATCGTGGCCGGCTGGCCGGACATCGGATCGAGGTAGCTGCCGGTCATCGTGACCGTCTTGCAGTGGTCCGTGCAGTCCCCCTCGAACATGATCATCATCGTCCCGAACGAGTCGTACCAGACGCCGATGTGCTTGTTCTGGCCCTTGTCGAAGCCGTACGTGCCATGCCCGAGCCACGGCATCCCCATCACGTTGCCCTCGACGTCCTCGGTGAGGAAGAGGCCGTTCATGGCCGTCGCCATGTGCGACGTTCCCACGGATTCCATCGGAGGAGCCGCCGGGTCCATCCACATCTTCGAGGTATAGGTCCAGTCTCCGGCCAGCTTGCCCAGCATCTCGTGATGTGGACCCGGAGTCATCATGTCCTGCATCGCCGCGGCTTCGTCCCCGGGAGTCTCGGAACCATCGGACGACGACACGCACGCGAGGGCGAATGCGACCGCCAAGAACGTTCCGGTGATCTTCTTCATCTTGGTCTCCTCCAGATATCTTCTCTGGCTTCGCTTGTTCTCGTCCTCTCGCCCACACGGGGGACCCGGCTTCCGGCTGTGGATCCGTAGGGCTGTCCGTAGGGGAGTCGTTCTGCGACCGTGGAAGATAGCCTCCCGGGTCCGGCAGGATCCAGCGGGATCGAAGGCAGGAATGCGACGAAGCCCCGGCCGTAGGCCGAGGCTTCGCGAATCGTACCGAAGGAGGACTCCCCCCTTCGCACCCACAGCCTAGCGGCGGTAGGTGTTCTTGATCTCTCCCCAGGACCGTTCCTCGGTCGGAACGATCTGGCACGGGTTCGGGTCGCAACTGTCGGCGGGTTGCCACTCCCCGCCGCAGAGGAACTCCCGTTCGAGTTCGCAGGTCCCGTCCGGGAAGCAGCAGGCGCCGTACGCCCCTTCACACGGTGTCGGATCGCAGGAAACGCCGTCCCCCATGTACTCGCCGCTTTCCTGCGCACACTGAGCGGACGTCAGGAGCACGCACGAGCCGTCCCGTAGACAACACGCTCCCGTGACCGGTCCGGAGGTCGGGCACGGCAGGAAGCCCGAGTTCGCTCCCCACCCGAGTGCACCGAGCGCCGCAACCGGATCGAGGATGGACGGAACGGAGTCGTCGGCGAACACCGCACCCTGGGTCGGGTGTGCGATGAGCTCGAAGTTCGCATCTCCGTAGGCCGCGTAGTTGTACCCGGCGAACCAGTACAGATCGACGAGTGAGGTGGTCTGCGCACTCCCGAACGTCACGGCGGTTCCGGACTGAGGAGCGGGCCAGGTCGGATCCGCGAGCTCGAAGTCACCGGAAGGACCGAAGTCCATGAGCACGAGGTTCGACTCGTCGTAGTCGATGCCGAAAGTGGCTCCCGTGAGACGAGGAGACGCGTCGGTGGCGAAGGCTGCCTTCACCCACCAGACGAAGATGCTCTCCCCCTGGTAGTTCGTCTCGGCGCTCTCGCACCCGCCCGGCAGCGTCGAGAATCCGGTGTAGTCGGTGATCTCGTTCGTGTACACGACGCCCGGATCGCCGTGAACGATCAGCGTTCCGCCCTCGTTGGGACCGGCCCATGCGCTGCCGGCAAATGCGAGGCAGATGCCGAAGAGAAGCGGTGTCAGTCTCTTCATCAGCGGTTCCTCCATGTGGAGTGCGTTGGGGAGGGATCGGGACCTGCTCCGCATGCTTTGCGGTCCATCGGATCGTACAACAAAGGGGACCGGCAGAGGTATACAGAATCAGGTATCTCGGACGCCGCCGACGCATGGCGAGTGGGGCCGGTGCCCCGCCACGCCCACCGTTCGCTTTTGCCGCTCCGCGTCATTCCCCGTCCGATCGATTCGGAACCAGAGCCGACCGGAGGAGACGAAATGGAGATCCGCAACATCCGCGTGGCAGTCGGGCCCTCGCCCGCCACGACCGGTGCCCGTCGCATCGTCGCACTCGTACTACTCGCAGCATCCTCACTCACGACTCCGGGTCGGGCCGACCTCACCGACGGACTGGTCGCCCACTACGAGTTCGAGGGGAATGCCGACGACTCCATCGGGGGACACGATGGGCAGGAGCACGGAGTGTCCTACGTCGAGGGCAGGATCGGCACGGCGATCTCGTTCGACGGGACGAGCTACGCGAACGTCCCGGCCACGGGATGGCTCACACCTCTCGAGACGTTCTCCATCGCGGCTTGGGTGCGCGCAGCCAGTTTCCCGGCCGAGCAGGGATATCCGTTCGTTCACGACCGACAGAACGGGGACGCATCGCCCAACAAGCACCTCGAGTTCCGTCTCTATCAGAACATCCTCTACTCGGGCTGGGAGTCCTCATCCGGAACCGACTCAGGACTCCAGTACGATGGATTCTGGAGCGAGTTCGGGTCCACCTGGGTCCACGTCGCCTTGACGCGGGACATGACGGGAACGGGTCGTCTCTACGTGAACGGTGCGCTCGCGGATTCGGTGCAAGGCGCGGTGGAAACGGGCAACTCCGACGATCTGATGTTCGGCGCGATCCGCACGACCGGCACGGAGGGAAGTGAGACCCTCTTCTTCCACGGTGACTTGGATGACGCCCGCATCTACTCCCGCGCACTGTCGGGCGAAGAGGTCCGCGCTCTCTACCTGGAAGTCGACGACCCGGCTTCGGTCGCAGGAGGCCCCGGCGGCGCGCTCCCAATCCGCCTCGGCGCGCCTTACCCGAACCCCGCCTCCGCGCGCACCGAGTTCACCGTGACGACGGAAGTGGATCAGGCCGCGCGGATCGACATCGTCGACGCGAACGGACGACTCGTCGAAACCGTGTTCGAGGGTCGGTTCGACAGAGGTTCTCGCACCCTTGGATGGACCCCTGACGCGAAGCTTCCGAACGGCGCCTACCATCTCCGTCTCCGGGCGGGCCGCGTCGAAGTGGGAAGGTCCGTGATCGTCCTTCGGTAGCCGGTGGAATCGGCGCGTCCAGGCCGTCCCAGGGCCGTCCCAGGACGTCCGAGGCCGTCCTGGGCCGTCATCCCTCACTTCCCGACGGCTCCCCCTAAGGTTCCCCCGCCCAGGATCCGATCATTCCCAAGTCGAGACCGGTCAACGACATCGCACGGAGTACCCCCGGTGACCGCTCCTCGGGCTCGGATCCACCGTCCCGAGGGACCCGGCCGGACTCCCACCGAACTCGACGCTAGGGGGATCCCGTGCTGAGCCGAATCAGTGTATCGAGCAAGGTTCTGCTCCTCGTCCTCGTGGTGATGGGCTTCGGTCTGCTCGCGCTTCCGGTCGGCTGGCTGATCGTGGAACGGATCAGCCACGACTCCGTGGCCAAGCTCGAAGCCGTCATGCTCGACGGGCACCGGGTCAAGCTGAGGGCCCTCTCGGACACACAGGCTCTCACCATCGCCACCGGGCTCGAGTCGATCGACGACGAGGAGGAGCGGATCGAGTACATCCGCGCGATGTGCAAGGACGCCTGGTACCAGGC
This sequence comes from Candidatus Eiseniibacteriota bacterium, assembly GCA_041390305.1. Classification (GTDB taxonomy): domain Bacteria; phylum Eisenbacteria; class RBG-16-71-46; order CAIMUX01; family CAIMUX01; genus JACKCR01. Next base: position 44,216 of record JAWKQE010000032.1, on the reverse strand, counting down.
GACCGAGGACGAAGAGAAGAAGTCCGGGTACTTCTTCTGCTACACGAAGGACGGCGTCAACGTCGCCCTCCCCCCCGCCCCGGAAAAGCAGGGCAAGAGCCTCTGGAACGTGCAGGACCAGAAGGGGACGTACCTGATCCGCGAACTCTCCTCGCTCGCGCAGGCCGGCGGCGGGTTCCTCGAGTACTACTGGGAGAAGCCGCCGGCGAACGACGTGCAGCTGAAGCTCGGCTACGCACGCATGATTCCCGGCAGCGACTACTGGATCGGGACCGGAATCTACATCGACGACATCGAGGTGCAGAAGGCCGACGCGGAAGGACGAGTCGCCGCGGCGGTCAGGAAGTACGGGTTCTTCGGTGGCCTCACCCTGGCCGCCTATCTCCTCCTCTTCGTCGTCCCCTTGTCACTCCTCCTCGTCCGCTCGATCCGGAACCCGATCCGGAGCCTGGTCGAACGGATGCAGGACATCGCGGAAGGCGACGGCGACCTCACCCTTCGGGTCGACGACAGCAGGGGCGACGAGCTCGGCGAACTCGGCCGTTGGTTCAATACGTTCGTCGGGAAGGTCCACGACATCGTTCGCGACGTGTACCGCTCGTCGGTGGAAGTCGCGAGCGCGGCCACCGAAATCGCGGCGTCGAGCGAAGAGATGGCGAACAGCCTCGAGCTCCAGTCGCAGCAGGTCGGTTCGATCAACCGGGCGGTGGAGCAGATGAATCAGTCCGCGGGCCTCGCCGCGAGCAAGGTCCAGGTGGCGCGGAGCGAAGCGACCGACGCCGGCGCCGTCGCGCAGGAGGGCGGAGGCATCGTACGCGAGACGATCGCGGAGATGCAGGCGATCGAGGACGCGGTCAGCTCGAGCGCGCACTCGGTGAAGGAGCTCGGGGACCGGAGCGCCGAGATCGGCCGGATCACCAGCGTGATCCAGGACATCGCGGACCAGACGAATCTCCTCGCCCTCAACGCCGCGATCGAAGCGGCCCGGGCGGGAGAGCACGGTCGTGGATTCGCCGTCGTCGCCGACGAGGTACGTCAACTCGCCGACCGGACCACGACCGCGACGCGCGAAATCGCCGAATCGATCACCGCGATCCAGACGGAGACGAAACGCGCGGTGGAGCGGATGACTCTCGGCACCGAGCAGGTCGCCCGCGGGATGGAGCAGTCCTCGAGGGCCGGCGAGAGCCTGACGCAGATCGTGAGCAAGGCGAGTGCGGTGGAGCAGGTCGTGACCGAGATCGCCTCGATGATCGAGCAGCAGGCCGCGAGCAGCTCCGACATCGTGGGTAGCACCGAAACGATGCGCGCGAGTTCGATGGAAGCATATCAGGGATCGCACCAGGCGGCGGAAGCCGCGGGGCTGCTGTCGGAGAAGGCAGAGGAGCTGCAGCGACTGGTCTCGGCGTTCAAACTCGATCTGGGCCGCACGGGAAGCTGAGTCCGCGCGAGCAACGGGCTGAGCCCGGAACGGACGGGCGGAGCCCCCCGGCGACGATCCTGCCGCGTGCACCGACACGTGGCGAGGCCGGTCCGGCGTGAACTACGGCTTCCCCAGCTCCGCGTCCGCCACGCGCGCGAAGACCTCGAACGACCGCGCGTCGTAGAGAACGAACCGCACGAGCCGAACCGACGAGCCGGGGTTCGACCGCAGGTAGTGCGCACAAGCCCGGAGCGCGACGCGGGCCGCTTCGTCCATCGGGTATCCGTAGACGCCCGCGGAGATCGCGGGGAATGCGGTCGACCGGACGTCGTGCTCCGCGGCCACCTGGAGCGAGCGCCGATAGGCCGAGGCGAGGAGGGCTTCCTCGTTCGCGTCCCCACCTTCCCAGATCGGGCCGACCGCGTGGATGACGTGCTTCGACGGCAGGTCGAAACCCGGGGTCAGGACGGCCGACCCGGTGGGACACCCACCGATCTGGTCGCACGCGTCGAGCAGCTCCGGCCCCGCGGCCCAGTGGACCGCGCCGTCGACCCCGCCCCCGCCCGCAAGCGCCGAGTTCGCGGCCGTGACGATCGCATCCACTTCCTGGACGACGATGTCTCCCTCCACGAGTTCGATCCGGGAGTGTCCGATCTCGAAAGTCCTGGGTCCGTCAGCCAACTCTAGGCCTCCCTGTGCCTGCCACCGCACAACCGATTCGTCGATCCCACGCCAGAGTCCAAGGCTCTCGGCCGGTACGGCCCCCCAACTCCCTGCCGGCCCGGCCGGACCGACCTCGAGGATCCCGATCTCGCCGACGCACGACGCGACGCCTAGAACAAGGCGTAGATGAACGGGGCGAGCGCCGATCCCTGGGCGAGGAAGAGAACCAGTCCCAGGGCGACGAGGACGATGATGATCGGTCCGAGCCACCACTTCTTCCCCGTCTTGAGGAAGAGCAAGATCTCACCAAAGATGCCGAACCGACTCATGAACTCCTCCGGACCCGTCCCGGCCGGCCGTTTGCCGACCTGGCCCTGTCCTCCGCGCGAACTCCAGAGTATCGTATCCCGGACTCGCGGACCGAGTCCGAACAGGCTTTCGTCCCAGGGAAGAGAAGCAGCGAAGAGAAGGGAGACCCGATCCGATGGCGAAGAACCCAGCGTTTGCGCTCCAGGAGGCCGGCACCGCCGTCTGGCTCGACCAGCTGAGCCGGGAGATCATCGAGAGCGGCCAGCTCGCCGCCTACATCGACGACGCGGCGATGTCCGGAGTGACGTCGAACCCGGCGATCTTCCACTCCGCCATGACCTCCGGCACCGCCTACGACGCGCAGCTGAAGGAGCTGGCCGGATCGTCCCGGAACACGGAGCAGCTCTATGAAGAGCTCGCTGTCCGTGACATCCAGATGGCGTGTGACGTGCTCCGCACCGTCTACGACCGTACCGGCGGCGCCGACGGATTCGTCAGCCTCGAAGTGTCTCCTCACCTCGCCCGCGACACCGAAGGGACCTACGCCGCGGCGAAGCGGCTCCACGCCTGGGTCGATCGTCCGAACCTCATGATCAAGATCCCCGGGACGGACGAAGGGCTCCCCGCGATCCGTCGCTGCCTCGAAGACGGCGTCCCGATCAACGTCACTCTGCTCTTCTCCCGGGACGCCTACGAAGCCGTCGCGAAGGCGTACGTCGACGCGATCGCCGCGCGGGCCGAGAAGGGGCTCTCCCTCGATGTCGCGTCGGTCGCGAGCTTCTTCGTCAGCCGGATCGACTCGCTCGTCGACAAGAAGCTCGAGGACGCCGCGGCGAAGGCCGAGGAATCGGCGCGTGAGGAGATCCTCGCCCTTCGCGGAAAGGCGGCCGTGTACAACGCGAAGCTCGCCTACCAGTCCTACCTCGAGATCTTCGGTTCGGAGACGTGGAAGCGACTCGAAGGACAGGGTGCGCGTGTCCAGCGTCCGCTCTGGGCCAGCACGAGCACGAAGAACCCGTCGTATCCCGACATCCTCTACGTCGAAACGCTGGTCGGTCGGCACACGGTGAACACGATGCCCGTGCAGACGCTCGAAGCGACCCTCGACCACGGCAAGATCGAGAAGGACACGGTTCTCCTGGAAGTCGACGAGGCCCGAAAGTTCTTCCTGGACCTCGAGGCCGCGGGAATCTCGTTCGACCAAGCAACTTCAGAACTGCTCGACGACGGGATCGCGAAGTTCGACAAGCCGTACGACGATCTACTCGCGGCCCTCGAGTCGAAGCGGGCGAAGATGACTCACTAGTCAGCAAGACAGCCGTGTCGTCGGGCCATCAGGACGGTGGCTCGACGTCGACGACCGGGCGTTCGAGGGGCGCCGCAACGGCGCCCGAGGGTGGTACACTTCCGGCCGGGCTTCCACGGTGCTCGGGAAGGGCACCGGATCCCAGGGTGTTCCAAGTCCACGACGGCCAGTGACACCCCGATCGCGCTCGGCCGGAAGGAACCGGCGGAAAGGACTCCCAGACCCGTGTCCCAGTCCCAGCCCTTCGCCCCTCTCGTCGAGGTCACGCGCGGCTATGAGATCGAGTCCGAACACGCGGGCGCGATCGCCGTCGTCGACTCGACCGGACATCTCCTCGCGTCGATCGGACAGCCGACCCAGCCGGCCTACCTGAGATCCTGCGCGAAGCCGTTCCAGGCGCTCGCCTTCGTCTGCTCCGGTGCGGCGGACGCATGTGGCGCCACCGAGCAGGAACTCGCCGTCGTGTGCGCGTCGCACAGCGGAGAAGCCGAGCACGTCGCCCTGGTCGAGAGCCTCATGAAGAAGACCGGCGTGACGAGGGACGACCTCCTCTGCGGGATCCACCCTCCGTTCGACAAGGGAACCCGTGACCAACTGAGCGCATCCGGAAAGAGCGCGAACGTTCTCCACAACAACTGCTCGGGCAAACACGTCGGGATGATCGCCACCGCCAAGCACCTCGACCTCCCGTTCGACGACTACATCGATCCCGAACATCCGGTGCAGCTCGCGATCCTCGGGCTCCTCTCCACGCTCGCGGGGCTCGAGCCGGACGAGATCGGCGTTTCGATCGACGGCTGCTCCGCGCCCGTCTTCTACGTCCCTCTCCGGTCGTTCTCGCTCGCCCTCGCGCGTCTCGCGGACCAAGGGGAAGGGTCGGACACCTGGCTCCGCCATCCGCGCGTCGACGACGACCAGGACCTCGACATCGACGAACTGCAGGAAGAACCCGAGGAAGAGACGATGGAACTCTCCGACGGCTTTCCCGTCTCGATCCAGGAGGGGCTGAGTCGGGTCTGGCGCGCGATGATCGGGCATCCTTCCGTCATCGCCGGCAGTTCCACCCGCATCTGCACGGACCTCATGCGCGTGGCCCAACAGTTCGGCGTTCCCCTACTCGCCAAGTCAGGCGCGGAAGGAACCTACGCCATCGCGGCGTTCCACGAGGACGAAGGCATCGGGATCACGGTGAAGGTCGAAGACGGCGGACAGCGTGCACGCGACGCCGCCGTCGTCGAATGTCTGCTCCAGCTCGGCATCCTGCCCGACGAGGCGCGCGGGCCGCTCGCCGGCTACCACCGGCAGCTCGTCCAGACTCTGCGGGGCGAAGCGGTCGGTGAAGTACGTCCGGTCTTCCGTCTCAACCGGGGCCTCCCCCGGTGACCGAGCAGACTCCGATCGAACGGACGAAGGGCATGCCGCTCACCGTGCGGACGGCCGCGCACCAGCTCCGCACGCTCGGCGTGCGTCCCGGCAGCACGCTCCTCGTCCACGCGTCACTCAGCAGTCTCGGTTGGGTCTGCGGAGGCGCAGTCGCCGTGATCGAAGCGCTCACGACCGCGCTCGGCGAAGCCGGCACGCTCGTCTTCCCGACGCACTCGTCGGACTGGAGTGAGCCTTCCGACTGGGTCGCGCCGCCCGTGCCCGAGAGCTGGTGGAAGCTGATCCGCGACGAGATGCCTGCGTTCGACCCGAGAGTCACGCCCACTCGGGGCATGGGCCGGATCCCGGAGCTCTTCCGCACCCTTCCGGGCGCGCTCCGTTCGGTGCATCCACAGGTCTCGTTCGCGGCGCGCGGCATTCATGCGTCGACACTGACGGCATCCCATTCCCTCGACTACGGGCTCGGGGACGACACGCCGCTCGGACGTCTCTATGAACTCGAAGCCGACGTGCTCCTCCTGGGAGTCGGCCACGAGAGCAACACGTCCCTCCACCTCGCCGAGTTCCGGGCCGAGTGGCCGGGAAAGAAAGCGGCCCAGCAGGGCGCGCCGATCCAGATCGAAGACCGCCGCGAGTGGGTCGAGTTCCAGGAAGTCGACTGGGACGCTTCGGACTTTGGGGAGATCGGGCAGGCGTTCGAAGCGTCCTCTCCGAAGAGCCTCCGGCGCGGAAAGGTCGGCGCAGCCGAGGCACGCCTCTTCGCGCAGACCGAACTCGTCGATTTCGCCGCTCGATGGATGGAGCAGCATCGGAAGTGAACGACACCGCGGAGACCGATCGAGACGCGGACGCACGCCGCAGCAGCGTCCACCTGATCAGAGACAACGGCAGCTACTGGCGAAGCGCGGCCGTGTTCGTCCTCGCACTCCTCGTCCTCCGGGTTCTACTCGTCCTCGCCGCGCTCGAACCCGCGGAAGAACGGGTCGTCGAGATCTTCGATCCGACCCTCCTCGAGTGGCAGTACGGACCGGAGCGCCCGCTCTTCGACCGGGAGGAGCTCTACACGGGCACGGCCGCGGAAGCGATGCGGCAGGGCCTCCCGATCGACGCGAAGACGTTCCAGTTCATGACCTACGGGGGCGGTTCGCTCCTCACCGCACTCGCCGCACGGGTCGTCTACACCCTCTTCGGACCGAGCTACCTCGCGTTCAAGATCCTGCCCCTCCTCGTGACCCTCGCCGGAGGCCTCTTCTGGTTCGCGGCGATCCATCGCGTCTTCGGACGCCGGATCGGCTACGCATTCGCCGTGCTCTACGCAGTCGCGCCGAGCACCTTCGTCCGCACGACGCTCATCGCGAAGGGTGACCATCCCGAGGCCATGGCCTGGATCGGAGTGGTGCTCTGGATGGCGACCTACGCCGCGGATCGCGCGGGCCGGCGGAACCTCTGGGCGTTCTTCGCCGGGCTCCTGGCCGGACTCGGCGTCTTCATCACGTACTCGACCGTTCCCGTGCTCGCTGGAGTCTTCGGCGTCGGCCTCCTCCTTTCGCGCGCCCGTCCCATCCGAACGTGGTCGAACGGGCTCGCGGGGCTCGCGGTGGGACTCGTTCCCTGGCTCGCCGCGCTCGTCTCGTCGCGCGGGAGCGCCCTCCAGGTCTACGGAGAGACAGTGGGGACGACAGGCTCCGCGATCGGCGCGCGGATCACCGGCCTCCTCGAAACCGGATTTTTCGCACAGTACGACCTGGTCGGTGCCCTTCCACTCCGGCCGCTCGCCGGCTTCGTCTTCCTCGTAGCGGTCGTGGTCGGTTGGTTCTTCTGGATCCGCGAGGGAATCGGTCGGAAGCAGGACGGGCCGGTGCCGGCGTCCCCATCGACTTCGGACACACCTCCCGTAGCCCCGTCTACCGACACGCGACGTGGCACGTCCTCGTCGGCCTGGCTCGCGCTCGGAGGAACTGCGGCTCATCTGGGCGCATTCGTCCTCGCGGCACCGGACGCGGCGTCGCGATACCTCATGCCGGTCTACCCGCTCCTTCTCCTCGCGGTCGCGAGTCTCGTCGGCCTCCGAAAGGGCGTCCGCGTCCTGCCCGGCCTCACCGCCGTCTTCGGAGCCTGCGCCCTCGTGCTCGTGCTCGGTCAGAGCGCTTGGACCGCGGTGCGTCTCCCTCTGAAAGGAACCGACTGGCCCCTGCTTGGTGAGGTGACCGGCCAGAAGCTCACTCCCGAGAAGATTCGCGCTCTCCCCGACGACGTGGAACGACACTTCTGGGTCGGATTCGGAAAGAAGGTCTATGGCCTCGTCGAACGATCCGAGTGGCAGAAGGGCGTCGAGCTCGCACCCGAGAACCACCGGGACGCGGTGTGGGAAGGAGTCGGCATCTCGATCGTCGAGCAGGGCGACGCATTCAACCAAGGGCAGTACATCGCTTCGATGGCGCCGGGGCCCCAGGCCTCGATCGTGCGCGGGATCGCGCGCTATGCAGAGGTCGCCTTCGCCCCCGTCGCCGCGCACCGGATGGACATCGACCTCGCCCGCGCAGAGTTCCAGATGGCCGGATCGACACAGCAGGCACTGACGGAGAGTCGTGCCCGTTCCGTCGCCACGCTCGCCGTTCAGGGCGCAGGAGTTTCCCCCAGCGCCTGGAGCGAGATCCCTGCGCCCCTGGCGAGGCGCGCCGTCGGCATCGCGAGCTTTGCGGGAGTGCGGAACGGTGGAGTCCGGACGTACCCGATCCGCACGCCGAACCTCCGCAACATCCCGGAAGGCGATCGGGACTACTGGGCCGGGCTCGGCGTCGCACTGGGACGTGAACTCACGCTCACGACCCTGGACGCCGCCGAGAGGGCGAAGGCAGTGGAGACGATCAGCACGTCCGCCCCCGAGGGCGCGCGAGCCGCGTTCCAGGACGCGGCGAAGTCGGCGATCTCGTCAGAGGCGGCACTGGGCCGCTGAAGTCGGCGCGACACGTCGCGAGGCAGACGGAGTTCGCCGGACCACTCCAGTCGGCAGAGACACGCCGCTGAGTGCCGCTTGGGCCACCGCGACCGCCTAGAGAGCCTCGACGGCTTCCTTCGCTTCCTTCAGCCCACAGCCGGTCGCCTCCCGGTAGAGCTTGATCGCTTCGATCTTCTTCTTCTGGGCGAGCAGCGCACGCACGCGCGCCTCGACATCGGCGGGAGGTGGCGGCGGCGGTGCGGCCGGCAGCTTGGGCCTGGAATCGTCAGACCGTTTCGTCATCCGCCCCACGACGACGCCGGCCAGGAAGAGAAGGACGTAGAGGACATACGTGGTCACGATCGGCTCCCTCTTTCTCCGCAGCCTGCTAGTCGACGGGGCGATCGTTCATCGTCCCGGTGCTCCGGATCCTCTTCTTCTCGAGAGTTCCCGCCCGCGTCACCTTGCCGCGGCCGAACTTCGACTCGATCTGATCGACGACGTCGGCGAGACGCCTCCGCCGCTGCCGCTCCTCTTCCCGATCGAAGAGGTCGAGGCTCCCTTCCCCTTCGTCCCGCACGCCACTCACGCCGACACCGAGAAGCCGGACGGGAGATCCGTCCCAGACGGCACGAAAGAGCGTACGCACGGCCTCGAAGATCCGGTCGGGATCGTTCGTCGGTTCGTCGATGGTAACCCGTCGGGTCAGAGTCACGAAGGGCGGGAAGCGCAGCTTGAGCTGGACGATCCGTCCCGCGACCCCATCCTTCCTGAGGCGACGGGCGACCCGGAGGGCCTGATCGAGGAGCACGCCCTCGAGCCGCTCGGCGTCTCCCTGATCGCGCGCAAACGTCTCTTCGTGACTGTACGACTTGGCATCCCAGTCCGAGACGACGGAGCGGGAGTCGTCGCCCATGGCCAGGCGGTAGAGGTGCTCCCCGTGCTGCCCGAGTTTCTGCGTGACCCGCTTCTCTCCCCACCGTGTGAGGTCCCCGACGGTGGTGAGCCCCAGCCCCTCGAGCACCGCGAGCGTGCGGGGCCCGACTCCCCAGAGACGCGAGAGCGGCAGCGGATGGAGAAACGCCTCGACCTCGCCCGGCCTCACGATCGTCCTGCCCCGCGGCTTCACGTAGTCGGAAGCGATCTTCGCCACGAACTTCACCGGCGCCACGCCGACGGAGGCGGTGAGGTGCGTCACGTCCCAGATCTCCTCCTGGATCCGGACCGCGATCGACTCCGGCGTGCCGAGCGCCTTCGACATTCCCGAGAGGTCGAGAAACGCCTCGTCGAGCGAAAGCGGCTCGACGACCGGGGAGTAGTGAGAGAGCACCTCCATGATCTGCCGGGACACGGACTGGTACTTCCGCATGTCCCCCGGGAGACGGATGAGCTGGGGACATCGACGGAGAGCCTCCGCCATCGGCATCGCGGAGTGAACACCGAACTCCCGGGCCGCATAGGACGCAGCGGACACCACGCCGCGGCTCCCCGCCTCCCCGCCGACCACGACGGGTTTGCCTTCGAGGGAGGGATCGTCCCGGATCTCGATCGACGCATAGAACGCGTCCATGTCGACATGGGCGATGACCCGCTTCCATTCGTGGACGGCGGTGTCGGCGCCGCCGGGCGCGGGGCCATCGGCGTCGAGGCCGCTCCGGTCGGGCCCGCTGGAGGCGGGGGCGCGTGGGGCGGGGCCGCTCGGGGTTGAGTCGCCCGGGTCTGGGCCGCTTGGGTCTGGGCCGCTTGGGTCTGGGCCGCTTGGGTCTGGGCCGCTTGGGTCTGGGCCGGATGTCTGGTCGCGCTGCGTCATCGGGCCTGATTCTAGCGCTCCGGCCCGGCCTGCTGCGATCATTTGTTCGCGTTGGGTCGTGGCCGGATGATTGCGGACGGGTCGAAACGCAATCGTCTTCGAGATAACGACATGCCACGATGCCGACCCGGCGCCGACTCGCCCCCGCCCGTCAGCGCACTAGGTCCTTGGAGTGAAAGACGCTTCCACCCGTACCGTCCCCAATCTTCCGTCCACAACCCGGCGGCTTGGCGACTCGCCGCGCGGCCGCTATCCTGAGGACGTGGCGGCCGGGGTGATTCGCGAGGAGGAACCGTTGAGTCTGTTTCGCAGCCGTCCATTCCCCCGGCCTCTCGATCTCCGATCCCTCACCGTCCTCGTCGCGTTGACACTCGCCGTCCCCGGCGCTTCCCTGGCGCGGGAGAGCGACGGAGCCGTGCTGCTCTCGTGGAGTCACGAGGACGCGGTCCGTTCCGGAACCAGCGCCATCGTGCAGACGTCGATCCCGCCGGAGCAGCTCACGCTCGTGCTCACGGGATCGGGACGCGAACGGGTCGTCGCGCTCGGTGCAGGCATGCCCGCACGCGTGGAGGGAATCGATCCCGGTGCGGTGCGGATCGAGCTTCGTCACGGCATGGGCGTACTCGCGGTCTGGCAGGCGGTGGTACGAACCGAGATCGTGACTCCGATCGAGGTCGACCTCTCGAGCGGAGACCTCCACGTCTCCAACATCGCCCCGGAGCCGTTCGGAAACTGGGAGACCTGGGACGGCGAGACCCTGCGCTCGATTCCCGGCCCGGGAATCGCCGAACTCCAGGACTTCGATACGCGTGCGCCACACGCTCAGGACCCCGTGCTCCCCGGTCTCAGCTGGGGCCGGCTCGACCGACTTCGTCCGCGCACGGTCGACCTCGACCAGTCGATCCTGGGCGCGCAGCGGCCGCTCGGCAGCGCCGCCGCCTACCGCGCGGGCGCCGAGGGCCTTCGCCTTCTCACCCGTCCCCTCCCCGGACGCGGCGTGACTCTGGGCGGATCCGTCGGGAACGGGGGACGCTTCCTCGGCCACACCGTTCTCAGCGATCGGTACACGACCGCGAACGGCAGCGCCCTCGACCTGAGTGGGCAGATCCAGTTCTCGTCCCTCAACGTGGCCGGTCCCTTGGAGGCGCTCAACGCCACGCTCGAGCACGACGACCAGACCGCGGTCGAGGTGGACCTGCGCGGATCCTTCGACACGCCGAGTGAACGGTACCGGGTGAACTTCTACGCGTACGGCGCGGAACGTAACTACTACCTGAACGAGTTCCACGACGCGATCGAGCACGCGCCGCAGGAGAATCGCGGCTCCCTCTCGACGAGCTTCGCGTACGACCGTCCGATCGGCGCGCAGGATCTCTCCCTCGAGGTCGGCTTCGCGCGCGAGTTCACCGAGACGGGCGACGGCACCGCCTTCGACGACTTCAGCTCCTACAACCGGTCCGAGACCTTCCCCGACGTCGCGCCCGACGGCCTCTACTGGTTGGGCGACGACCCGGCCACGCCGATCGACGAAGGAAAGCTGTACGACTACTACCAGCGTTCACTCGTGGAAGACTTCAGGGTCCGCGCCGAATTCACGCGGGACCTGACCGAGCCACGCGGACTCCGGGCCGGCGCGGAGATCCACTGGACGACGTGGCGCGTGTTCGAGCACCTGCGCCCCAGCCGCGTCGTCGCGAACGGGGACCAGGCCGGCTACACCGGTCTCACCCGGAACTTCGGCTACACATTCGACGGCGACTCGCAGAGCGACGATCCGGGACACGTCGCCAAGTCTCCCCGCACGCTCTCGCTGTTCGCGAGTCAGAAGCTCCGGCTCGGCTCCGCGGCCCTCGATGCCGGCCTTCGCCTCGATCGCTTCTCTCCCGGCCAGAACCCGGTCCGGGACCTCTCCGATCCGATCGGCGTGGAGAGCCCCGACGGCGATCCGGCCGTATTGGACCCGACCGATCTCGAGGCGAGTCCGAGTCACGACCAGCTGAGCCCCCGGGTCGGGCTCTACGCACCGTTCGGCGCGTCCGGTCACGTCTGGATCGACGGTGGACGCCGCCAGATCGTTCCGCCCTTCGAAGCCCTGTACTACGACGCTGACCTCCTCGAACGTCTCGCGGGCCAGGGCGACGGGATCCCGGGAATCTTCGGCAGCTCGGTCGTCCACGGGAACCCGAACCTCACGCCCGAAGACGAGTGGAGCGGTCAGCTCGGCCTCTACCACGGCGTGTCTTCGGCCATCCGCGTGCGGCTCTCCGGCTATGCGTCCGGCACGAAGGACACCTGGGTCGTCCACTCCTTCGAGCGCGGCCTCGACTCGGTCGCCTTCTACGACAACGCAGGCGAGCGGCGTGAGCTCGGCCTCCACGTGGGCCTCGAGCTCGGGAAGGATGCGGGAATCCGCGTCCAATACGATCTCTCGCGCACGGAGACGGACGTGATCGAGCCGTACCCGCTCTACGAGCAGCTGCAGTACGAGGGCCTGCCGATCGGGAACGTCGCAGTTCCGCAGACCCGGCTCCGGAGCACGCACTGGATCGACGACGGCGTCGACCGCGGCTTCTTCCCGTCGATCTTCGACCGAACGCATCGCATCTCCGTCCTCTGGTCGCGCTCCCTGGGAGGATTCGGCGACGGAACCGAGCGACGCAGCGGTCGGATCGGCCTCGGATTCCGCTTCGCTTCGGGCGCGCCCTACACGCCGACCTTCGTCCGGAAGGAAGGCGACCTCGAAATCTCGACCGACGTCGACGCCACGACCGATCCCGCCCGGTTCACCGGTGAGATCAACTCGGAGCGAATGCCCGAGTCCTGGCAGATCGACTTCGTCTACGCCCAGCCGTTCACGATCCTGACGCGGGACGTCGACCTCCGGCTCGAAGTGCGAAACCTGACCGATCACCAGAACCCGCAGTACGTGTACCCGGCGACGGGCGAAGCCGACAACGACGGCTGGCTCGACAGCCCCACGGGGCAGCTCGAGATCGAGCAAAACGGCGATTCGTACCGCTCGGACTACGAGAAGGCGATCGAGTCTCCGCACAACTACACCGAGGGCATCACCGCACGCGTGGCACTCAGCTTCGCGCTCTTCTAGAGGAGGCCGAAGATCCTACCGCGACTCTGGGCACCCGGAGCGAAGCTCGGGCTGATGTGCCCGAGCAGCCCGGCCGATGATGTCCGCCTGGAGCGCGGGGTCGCCTGGCTCCACGCGCAGGGCTTCGAAACCGTGCTGGCTCCGAGCGCCCATGTGCGCCGCGGGATCCACGCGGGCACGGTGGAGCAGCGGGCCCGAGAGCTCGAGTCGTTCTTCACGAACCCCGAGATCGACGGGATCCTCTTCGTGCGCGGAGGCAGCGGCAGCGCCCCCCTCCTTCTCGAACTCGACTACGACCTCGTTCGCGCGAATCCCAAACTGGTCGTCGGTCTCTCCGACCCGACCGCGCTCGTGCTCGGGCTCCTCTCGCAGACCGGTCTGGTCTCGCTCTCGGGACAGATGGTCGTCCAGCTCCACGAGGAGACTCCGTCCTACACGCAGGAGCGTTGGTGGGACTTCGTCCGCGGCCCCTGGCCGGCCGGGCCGATCCCGCTTCCGGAAGGAGCGGAACTCGAAGTGCTCTCTCCGGGGACCGCCGAAGGGACGCTCGTTCCCGCGAATTTCGCGGTCTTCTCGGCGCTCATCGGCTCCCCGTTCCTGCCGAACCTGGACGGCGCCATTCTCGTGCTCGAGGACATCGACGAGCGGCCCGAGGGGCTCGACCGGATGGTCGCGCAGATGAGGATCTCCGGCCTCGATCGAGGACTCGGCGGACTGGTTCTCGGACAGTTCACGCACTGCACCCCGCGCAACGAGAAGCTGACGGAAGAGGACGGACTCCGTCTCATCTGGGAGTGGGCCGAGAGCCTCGACATTCCGGTTCTGCGCGGCTTCCCCTACGGACACGAAGCCGTCGCGTGCCCGCTTCCGTGTGGCGCGCGCGCCCGCATCGAAACTGCGCCGCCGTCACTCTCCATCCTCGACGCTCCGGCCGTCCTGGCGTGACCGACTCCGGCCGCGTCCGAGAGGCCGTGTCTATCGGCCTCTTTCTCGTGGCGTACGTACTCCTCGCCTTCTTCTGGCCGGACGAAGGGTTCTCCGGTGTCCGCCTCTGGTCCGCCACGCCACTCCGTGAACTCCCGTCCTACGTCGTGGGATTCCCGATCCTCTTCGCCGGCGTCGCGGCCTATCGCGTAAGTCGGACGCCGAAGGCCCGCGGGGAGGTTCGGGTCAAACCGAGCCGCCTCAGTCCCGAGAAGGTTCTCCGCATCGGCACGCTGGCTACCGTGGTGGGGCTCCTGACGACCTTCGCCGCGCAATACGGACTCCTCGGCGACAACTGGCTGCGTGTCACGGAAGCCCTCACCGGACACGGGAACGGCAACGAGAGAGGCGCGATCGCATTCTACTCCGCCCTCGTCACCCGCTTCAGCGACGGCACTCTGTCGGGCGCGGCCGAAGTCTTCCGTAACGTGGGTCGGGTCTCGGGGCTCATCTACGCCATGTGCTGGGTCGCGATCACGGGCACGCTGCAAGGAAGCGACGACGAGCGGCGTGGGATCACGACACTCGCCGTCTTCTCCGGCGTCTTCGCCCTCTTCTGCGGATACCTCGAGATCTACGCTCCGCTCCTCGCTCTCCTCGTCCTCGTCCTCGTCATCACGCTACGTGCGGTCCGAAACTCTCGTCTCGCCCTGCTGGCTCCTCTCCTTGCGCTCGGAGCGGCGGCGTTCCATCTCGCCGCCCTCCTCTGGGTGCCGATGGCTTTCGTCCCCTTGCTGGCACGACGGATCACTCCGACGCGTTCACGGATCCTCGCGGCAACCGCGGCCGCGGCCGTACTCGGGATCGGCTTCGCGCTGTTCCTCTCCCGTGGGCACAGCCTCTTCCTTCGCCTCACGCCCACCGACGCGCGGCCGTACTCGCTTCTCTCGCTCTCTCATCTCTTCGACTACGCGAACGCGCAGTGGTTGGGAAGCGCACCAGGGGTCGTCCTGGGAGGAGCCGGGTTGGTCGCGCTCTGGCGACGCCGGGAAGAGGATGAGGATCTCGTTTCGACCGAGGGCTGGGTGACGCTCTGGGCCTGGATCCTCCCGGCGATCGGCCTCTTCGTCTTCAACCCCGTGCTCGGAGCGGCCGACTGGGACATCCTCTCTCTGTCCGCCCCGTTTGGACTCGCGTTCGCACTCGCGGTACGCGGCTCCCGGGGCCGCGCCTCTCACCTGGGGCTCCGAGCGAGCCGGGCCCTCCCCTTCGCCGCCGCGGTGGCGGTACTCGTCGCACCCGCGTGGTTCCTGCTGCTCAACACGCACAAGTCGGTCGAGTGGACCGCGCGCCTCGTCGAGCATGATCGAGCCGACTACTACCAGACCCACCCACCGGCCCTCCACTTGGCATTCCTCTACCAGGCGAACGGGCTGACCGAGGAAGCGACTCGTGAACTCGAACGGGGCCGGAGTGCGCACCCGAACGACCCGCGCTTCCCGCTCGGGTTGGCGCGATCGGCCGCGGCGGCGGGTAGATGGGACGAAGCAGAAGCGTTGGCGATGGAATCGTACGGGATCGTGCGGGGATACCTCCCGGCGCTCGACGTCCTCTACGACGTCTACCGGGAGACCGGACGGGCGGAAGACCAGATCGGGGTCGGCACGGTGCTCTTGCAGAGCGCCGACGCCGACCCCGATGGAGTCTCTACCCATCTGTCCGCGGAGCGACTCGAGACGATCCGCACCGAACTCCGGAGGCTCGGCCGCTCCGACTGAGTCGCGATCCCGGCGGAGCCGCGCCTAGGGACAGTGGCTGCCGTCCACGAACGCGGGGCTGAACATCACGAGATCCCCGAGGTCGGTGGTTCCGCTGTTGTCGTAGTCGTGACACGCCGGCGGGTCCGTGCCGAGGAACTCGCCGGTGAACGCGATGAGATCTGCCAGATTCACCTGCAGGTCACCACCGGAGCCGTCGAAATCCGGGCTCTTCACGTTCTGGTAGTTCCGGAGCGTGATGCCGTTCGCCTTGATGACCCCCGAGAGCGCGATCTGGTGGGCGCAGCCCCCTCCCGTCAAACTCAGGTAGGCCGTGCCGGAGGCGTCCGTGGTCGCGGAGTAGACCGCATCGGGACACGCCACGTTGCTCGCCCCGAACTCCACGGTCACGGCCGCGTTCACGACCGGGATGTTGTCGGAGTTCCGGACGATGATCTCCACCTGACTCGCCGGCATCGGAGCCGGATGGTCGGGCGCGAGGACGATCCCATTGAGATCGTCACACGGGATCACGGTGACGTTCGGGGGATCCGGGACCGTCATGACAACGGTTCCGGCGGGTAGGAGTAGAGCTCCTGTGGCGAGTGGCGACGCCCAGCTCTGACTGGGAAGAGTCGCGATCGCAACGAGGAGTAGGCCCAATGACCAGACATTTCTGGAGACGTAGGTCTGCATGGGTCACCTCCATTGCCCGGGAGGGCAACTTCGTAGGATGAGTGGTTTCCAACGGATACAGGAGGAGGGACGACCCGAGCGTACGCCGCCGGGCCTCGTGGAGGCAAAGACTGTCTACACAGATGTGGGTGGGGACGATTGGGCGAGGATGCCTGGGAAGGACAGCGAAGCCCCGCACCGGTCATGGCAACCAGTGCAGGGCATCCGGAGAGGCTTCACGAGGGAAGCCTGGTTTCGTTTCGTCCGCCGGTCGGGCCTGCGAGAGCAGACGCCGAAGCCGAGCAGCGCTGGAGACGGTTTCGAACGCGGGCGTCCGTGAAAGGCGCTCGCGTCAGAAGCTGAAGCGGACCCGACCGAAGACGTTGCTGTTGTCCTCGTTCATCCCGAAGAGCGTACGGTTGTCGCTACCGGAGAAGAGGTTCGCCCCCACGTTGAGCTGAAGCTGGTCGGTGTAGTCGTACGTCACACCGAGTCTCACATAGGCGTCTTCGTCGGTCGGTGAGTAGAACGTGAACGCGTTCAGCTTCACCGTCTGGTACTTCAGCATCTGCATGAGCCGTAGCGTGAGGAGAACACGATTCTCCTCCTTCGGATCCTGTGGATTCTCCACGAAGTCCTGTACGCCTTCCCAGTAGACCTGAGCCCCACCGGTGAAGTCGCTCCACCACTGGCGTTCGTATCCGGCCATCGCGCGGAGTTCCGAGTTCGGCACGGTCGGAAGGATCCCGTCCGGGTCCTCGCTCGAATCGTAGTAGCCGCCCTCGACCCAGGCGACACCGCCCTGGAAACCACCGCGCGCACTCGCGCCGTAGACGCGGAGTTCCGGATGGTAGAAGCCGGTCGGTGTCATCCCGTCCTCGGCGATCACCATTCCGTTCGGCTGCTTCCAGAAGCCGCGGTACACGTAGCCGGCCACGTTGAATCCGCCGAGATATCGGCTCACCCTGACTGCGAGCTCGCCGTTCTCGAGATCCTGGCTCGGCCGCGAGACCGGCAGCATGGCCGGCGCCCAGAAGACGAGACGCTCTCCGGTCGGGAGATTGTCCGGCGTGAACTCGGGCGTATAGACGACGTCGAGCGCGACCGGCAGGCCGAAGACGCCGAGCCGGATCGCGTCCGACGGCCCCTTCAGATACTGGTCGTCCCGTCCCACGAAGAAGCTGACGTAGTCCTTCGGGAAGAGGTCGTTGATGAAGAGCAGATCGCCCGTTCCCCACGTGGTCGGCTGGCGACCGACGCGGGCCTCGAGCTTGTCCTGGAACGCGTTGAACTTGACGTAGCCTTCGCGGATCACGACATCGGATCCGCTTCCCGCCGCCTGGTCGGCGAGCAGGTCGGTCACGAAGTGGGCCTCGCCGACGTCACCGTAGAGATCGCCCTTGAGCTGCACACGTGTCTCGCGCAGCGTGAAGTCCTTGGTCCCGCTCCAGGCAGACGGCAGATAGGCTGCGTCGGCTCCCTGCGGCACGTCGGGTTCGTCGACGAGACGGACACCCGTGCCACCCTCGATGAATCCGTGGATCTCCACCTGGGCGCTGGCGACATCCGCAGTGAACGACGTGGCCAATGCGGCGAATGCGACTCCGGCCACCCCGAGGGACAGGGCGCCGCGAGCGGCGCTCCCTCCCTGCCTGCTTGCATTCGAATGGTTCGACTTGATCACGGTTTCCTCGTCCTTCCGGAACTTACTGGCCGATGTATTCGCGCGGCGGGCTCTTGAGGTAGCGCTCGGAGAAGATCTCCTCGGAGATGCCCTGGTCGTAGGTGATCTGATCGAACACGATGAGGGTGTTGTTGTCCTTCCGCGGCGTCGTCATCCGACGCTTGGTCGCGGTCGGGTACCCGCCCGCGTCCTTGATCTCGAGGCTCTCGAACACCTTGAGCTCGACGCCCTTGTCGTCGACGTACTCCTCACGCAGGATGAGACCGCTCGCCTTGTCGATCCAGGTCGTCTTCTTGGCGAAGTAGTCCTTCTGCTTCGGCGTGCTCTCGATCACATAGGTCTGATGGCCGTCCTTCTCTTCCTCGCGAACGAAGGTGTGCGAGTCCTCGCTCCAGTGACGTCCGGAAACGTCCTCGTAGGCGAAGTCGCTGCCG
Organism: Candidatus Eiseniibacteriota bacterium; assembly: GCA_041390305.1. GTDB lineage: Bacteria > Eisenbacteria > RBG-16-71-46 > CAIMUX01 > CAIMUX01 > JACKCR01. The sequence goes on along the minus strand of JAWKQE010000032.1, from coordinate 25,804 downwards.
ACGAAGCTGCTCTTCTTGTCGTTGGCCGAGAGAGGCTTCACGAGGTCGAGCGCGGGAACGTAGATCCACCGGGAATCGTCGCCATCGGGGTTCTTCCAGGCCATGAACGTGGTCCGGCGGACGTCGTTCGGCTCGAAGAAGTAGACGAAGTACTTCTGCTCTCCGCCTTCGACGAAGTCCTTCCGGATGATCACGAAGTCGCGCTCCCGCGTCTTCCCCTTCTTGTCCGTGATCGTCATCTGCACGCGGGCCGTGCCGTCATCGCCGGCGTAGTACATCTTGAGGTGCGCGTCCTTCATCAGCGCTTCCGGGTCGGGCTGGGCCTGGGCCGGAGCCGTCTGGAGAAGCGCGCCGAGGGCGAACGCAGTCAACGTGGTTGCAAGGATCTTACGCATGATTCGAGTTACCTCCCGAGTGCTGGAGTAGCGTCATTTACACCGTGGACCTGCCCACCGTGTCCCTTCGGACGTCCGGAGATCACGTGGGCAGGGAAGTAGCTGAGCATGGCGGGCATGATGAGGAAGGTCGCCGCGCCGCTGATCATCATGATTGCGAAGAAGAACGCTCCCACCGTCACGTAGGGCACGAGCGTCGCGAAGAACATCGGCACGAACCCGAGGGCGATGACGACGATGTTTCGCGCCAGGGCCTGAGCCGGCTCGTGGAAGAAAGCCTGCATCGTCTTGTGGAAGTCGCGGTTGTGATGGATGTGCAGATCCCGCGTCCGCTGGATGAAGTGGATCGCGAAGTCGACGCTGAGCCCGAGCGCGAGGCTCGATAGGACCGCGATCGGCATATCGTAGTTCCGGCCGGTGAGGCCGACGTACCCGTAGGTGATGAGGATGGTCGCGGTGAGCGGGATCATGGCGAGAAGCCCGAGCCGCACGCTCCGGAAGAGGAGCCCCATCATGATGAGGACCGTGACCCAGGATCCGGCCAGCGCCTTGCCCATGCCCGAGACCATGAGCTGCTGCCACTTCATGTTGATGTAGCTGAGACCGGCCCACTGTACTTCCATCCCGGAGGGAGGGGGATTCTGCGCGATCCAGTCCTCGATCGCGGTCACGGCTTCCTTGACCCGCTGATTGTCTCCCTGGCGCATCTGGATCCAGATGTTGATCCGATCCTGGCCGGGAGTGATGAACTTGAAGAGGTCGTCCGGGCTGCCGCCGCTCATCTCGTAGAGGAAGAGGTACTGGGCGATCTTCTCCCGGTCGTCGGCCAGCGTGTTGCTGCCTTCGGCCCGCGAGAGGAGCTCGTACTGCACCTTCTTCACTACGTCGACGACGGAGCTGACTGCACCGACGTTGTCCTGCTTTGCGATGACGTTCTGGAGGCGATCCGCGTAGCCCATCCACTCGGGCTCGAGGAACGCCTGATCCTCGCTGCCTGAGAGTTCGAGGTAGGCGAGATACGTTCCCGCGAGGTGCTCGTTCATCACTTTGTCGGCGACGCGGAGCGGGCTTCCGGGCTTGAACCAGTTCACCGGGTTGTCGTTGACGACGATCTTCGTCACGCCGTAGCCGGCGACGACCATGATGATGGCGAGGCCACTCAGCACGGCGACCCGGTACTTCACGCTGAACCGGTAGATCTTCTGGAGGTGGCTCTCCGGTGCCGCGGGGCCTTCGTGCGTGTGTCCGAAGTTGTCGAGCGTGGAAGCAGGCATGAGCATCGCGTAGGCCGGGATGAAGAGGAGCGAGAGGATCCAGGCCACGAACACACCGAACGCGACGAATGCACCGAACACCTGGACCGGCGGAATCGGAGTGGCGACGAGCGACGCGAATCCGACCACGGTGGTGAGCGACGTGAACGCCATCGGGAGGAAGAGCTCACGCATCGTGTGGTAGAGCGTCTCCTCCATCGATCCCTTCTCATGATAGTTCGCGTGGATGGAACTCAGGATGTGGATCGAGTTCAGCACCGCGATCGGTATGAGGAAGATCGGGATCATCGAGCTCATGATGTGGACGGTGTATCCCATCCCGACGAGGAGCCCCATCGTCCAGATCACCGAGATCCTGGCGAGAATCATCGGAGCCGCGACACCCACGCCAGTTCCGGAAGAAGAAGAGCATGAGCAGGAAGATGAGAAGGAACGCGGCCGGGGCCGAGAGCGCCATCTGCTGGAACATGGCGGCGCCAAACGTGTCCTGGGCCACCGGCTGCCCGGCGAGGTGGTACTGCTCCTCCCCGTGGTCCTTGTCGATGAGAGCCTGGATCTGCTCGCCGACCTCCATCGCGTAGTTCTTGTTCTCGAGCGGAATGAAGATGGCGAGCGCGCACCTCATCGAGGCGAGCTTTCCACGCAGAATCGGATTGTCCCGGATCTGGGCGACGATCTGCTGGGCGTCCTCGGTCGAAGCCGGGATCTCTTCCATCAGCGTGGACCCGGATACCACCTCCGCGTCAGGGGGATGTCCGACCGGCTCCGGGGCGAGGATGTCGTCGGTGATCACGCCTTCCATGTCGTAGGGCGTCCGTGATGACCTGGACCCATGCCAGGATCTCCGGTGTGAACACGGTCTCCTCGTCCACGACGCTGCGAGGACCAGGAAGTCCCTCAGATTGAACGCGTCCTTCACCTCCCGGTGCATCACCCGGACGGGCTCGCTCTCCGGAAGCATGTTCTCGGGATCGGTATCGATCTTGATCTTGGGCAGCTGGATCCCCGCGAGCACGGTGAGCACGAGGATCCCGATCATGACGAGTCGGGGGTGCTGGATCGGGAATCCCGGGAAGATTCGTCTCATCGGCCTTCTGTTCCTCTTGGTCTCGGCCCGCCGCCCCGTGAGGCCGGCCGAGCCGCGTTTTCGTCCGATTGGGTTCCTAGGGTCGCGTCTTCTTCGCCACCGCCATGGACGCGGAAAGGACGGAGGTGGCAACAACTTTCCAGCTTCCTCGCCCTGATCCCGGCCCCGGAGACCTTTCTAACGTCTTTCTGCTCACTTATCAACATATATTCTTGATCACTCATATAGTCATCAGCTAGTATCTCTCCCAGCGAGAGGAGGGCGAGCTGGCCGAAATCACCGAAGCCGATGTCGGAAGGCTCGCTGGGACTGGTTGCGGAGCGGTTCCAGGGTCCTCGAGGGACCACTTCGCTGTCGGATCCGCACAAGGGGTGCAGCCGGGGAGCGTTCGGTCGGAGATCGTCGAGGCGACAGGGAGCGCAGGCCAACGTCTCACGGCACCTGCAAATCCTCCTCCGGGCACGAATCCTAGCGCGTCGGAAGGACGGTCTCCACGTCTACTACGAGATCGCGGACCTCTCGGTCCTCGACCTCTGCGCCACGGTCTGCGACAGCGTCGCCGCAGGTCTCTCCCGAGACTTGTCCACGTTCAAACGCCGATAGCCGCGCCCTCCTCCTCCCCCGAGTTGACAACGATTCGGGTGGATCCGTAGGCTCTGCCGAGTTCGCGACGTCGGGCCAGGATCCGGCATCGCGGACGGGTCGTTGGGGGTGTCCCGGTGAGCGGGACTGAGAGAGACCCCGGAACCTGATCTGGGTGATGCCAGCGTAGGGAAACGACCGAGTGAGACCGAAGCGCAGCGCGCCCTCGTCGATCCCGGCCCCCTCGCCCCACCAGAGTAGGAACCCCGGGCCGAGGACGGAGGGAATCTTGGAGCGCCAATCGGACCAGATCGCACCCGACGTCCTCGTCGTGGGCGGAGGAATCCTCGGCCTCGCCACCTCCTGTGAGCTCCTCTCCCGTGGACACACCGTTTCGATCGTGGAGCGCGACCCAGCGGGCAGTGCGACCCGGGCCGCCGGAGGGATGCTCTCCCCCTGGGCGGAGTTCTCGGCTCCGGCCCCCTGGCAGTCGCTGCTCGTCCAGGCCCGGAACGCCTATCCCGAGTTCGTCCGAAACGCCGAGGAGACCTCGGGTTGCCGGGTCGAGTGCCGGTTCCCGGGCACGCTCCTCGTCTCCCCGGACCCGGAGTTCGATCTCTCCGACCTCACCTTCACGTTTCGCGAGCAGGGAGCGCGCGCCACGTACCTCGACTCCGAGGACCTCACGCGGGTGGAGCCTGGCCTCAGCGTGGACTCCGCCATCCTCCTCGAGGACGAAGGCTACGTCGACCCGCGTGGCCTCCACTCCGCGCTCCGGGCCTCCTTCGAGGAGCTCGGAGGACTGTGGATCCGGGACGAGGTCTACGCCATCCGCGAAGCAGGGGGCCGAGTGGTCGGCGTCCGCACGAGCAGCGGGGACCTGTCCGCCGGCGCGGTGCTCAACACGGCCGGTGTCCAGGCCGATCGCTTCCTCCTTCCGGAGGACCGCATCCGCCTGGAGCCCCGGCCGGTACGGGGAGAGCTCCTGCGCCTCCGTCCACCCCGGCGTGGCGAGCGGATCCGTCACGTGATCCAGAGCCCGGGGTTCGCCTACCTCATTCCACAGGACGACGGAACGGTCATCGTGGGCGCGACCTCCTACGAAGGAGACGGAACGAGGCGGCTCACGGCCCGGGGCGTGGCGGAGCTCCTCGAGAATGCGGCGGGGCTCCTCCCGGACGTGTCGGACTGGGAGTGGGTCGAGGCATGGAGCGGAGTCCGCCCCCTCGTGGGGAACGGGGAGCCGACGGTCCTCACGGACCCGCGGCCAGGGCTGTTTCACGGACTCGGGCTCTACCGGAACGGCATCCTGCTCGCTCCCGTGATCGGTGCCCAGCTCTCCCGACTCGCCACGGAATACGTCGGACTCCCCGGAAGCCGCCCCAGGCTGGAGTCCGATCCGCGCGGGGATGGCCCGGACGGTACGATTTCGACTTCTCGAACGAGAGAAAGGACGTGATGAAGCTACGAATCAACGGTGAGGAGAAGGAGTTCACGGACGTCCACACCGTCAGCGACCTCCTCGAGAGGATGCAGATCGACGCATCGAAAGGCGGTGTCGCCGTCGCCGTGAACAACGAGGTCGTCACCCGGGCCCGGATCGCCGAGGCACCGGTCGAAGATGGGGACAGGATCGAGATCGTCCACGCGGTCCAGGGAGGATGAGAGAGATGTCACGAAGGATTCGGGGTGGGAAGGGGCTGGAGCTCCGCATCGGGGATCGCGTGTTCCGGAGTCGTCTCATGGTCGGCACGGGCAAGTACAAGAGCTTCGAGGAGACGGCGAAGGCATTGGACGAGAGCGGCGCCGAGATCATCACGGTCGCGATCCGCCGGATCAACCTCGACCGGAACAGCGAGGACAGTCTCCTCCGTTACATCGACCCGGAGAAGTACACGCTCCTTCCGAACACCGCGGGCTGCTTCAGCGTGGAGGACGCGGTCCTGACCGCGCGTCTGGCGCGGGAAGCGCTCGGCACGGACATCGTCAAGCTCGAGGTCCTGGGCGATTCCCAGACGCTCTTCCCGGACACGCGCGGACTGCTCGAAGCAGCGAAGATCCTCGTCGACGACGGGTTCTTCGTCCTCCCCTACTGCATGGACGACCCGATCGTCTGCAAGCAACTCGTGGAGATCGGCTGCCCCGCCGTGATGCCGCTCGGCGCTCCGATCGGCTCCGGTCTCGGCATCCGGAACCCGTACAACATCCGGATCATCCTCGAGACGATCGACGTGCCGGTCATCGTCGACGCCGGTGTCGGCACCGCGTCGGACGTCGCAGTCGCGATGGAGCTCGGATGCGACGGCGTCCTCCTCAACACCGCCATCGCCGGTGCGGACGACCCGATCGCCATGGCGCGCGCGATGAAGCTCGCGACTGAGGCGGGTCGTCTCGCCTACGAAGCCGGTCGGATTCCGCAGAAGCTGTACGCGAACGCATCGAGCCCGCTCGAAGGCGTCATCAGCTCCGGAGCCTAGCGTCCCTTGGCCCCGAGGCTCCTCGTCGTCACGGACACGGCTCTCATGGGAGACGATCCCGTGGGAGCCGTTCGTGAGCTGTTCGCAGCCCACGAACGGGCGAGGCCGGAGGGTGCCGCGCGCTGGATGCTCCAGTGGCGGGACAAGTCGACCCCGACGCGGGAGAACTACGCACGTCTCCTCGCGCTCGGCGTCGCTCCCGTCCCAATCGTCGTCAACGATCGGGTCGACCTCGCCCTCGCCGTTGGGCACGGAGTCCACCTCACCGAAACCTCCCTGCCCACTCGCGTCGCACGGTCCCTCCTGCCCGCCGGCGCGCTCGTCGGACGGTCGACGCACTCGCTCGACGCGGCCCTTCGTGCCGAGGCCGAAGGAGCCGACTACGTCGTCTTCGGTCCCATCTTCGACACTCCCTCCAAACGCGCCTACGGAGCGCCTCTCGGTCTCGACGCACTCCGGGAGGCGGCGCAGGAACTCGCGATCCCCGTCCTCGCGATCGGCGGCATCGGCCTGGACGAGATCCCGTCGTGCCTCGCGTCGGGAGCCCACGGCGTCGCGATGATCCGCGCGCTCTGGTCCGCGGACGACCGCCCGGCCACCTTGGCGCGGCTCCTCGCCGAAATCGACGCCTCCCTTCCGGGCTCGTCCCTTCCGAGCTGATCGCAGGCACGCGAGACGCACCCCTCCACTCCGTCGACGAGAACACGACGGAGTCGGTGAGGCCGCGGACCTCGAATCCGCGGGGGAGGTTGGCCATGAAGAAGGGAATCGCTGCAGGAGTCGACATCCAAGGGTACGCGGTACGAGCGAACCGCATTCTTGCGGGGAGGGATGCGCCGAGGCTGCTGTTCGCGCCCATCGATCGCCCATCGCGACCAGCTTCTGACTCTGGAGCCTGGGCACCCCGTATGGAAGGCCGATTCCGAACGCTGATCCGCATCGCCGCGACGGTTCTGCTCGCGGTCGGAGCATCCGGAGCCCGCGCGGGAGACGAACTCGAGCCGCCAACGGAGAAGGACTACTACTGCCAGGTCGTCGATCTCCGCACCGGGGCGCCAGTCGAGGGAGTCTGGATCGAAGCCCATGAAGAGATCGATTGGTTCCAGTGCGCCACGTACCAGAACGGGTCGTGCTACGACTGCTACGCCGACGACCGGACCCAGTCGGCCCACGGTGTGTCCGACGCAAGCGGGCGGGTCCACGTCGTGTTCCCGCTTCCCTTCTGCGAACCTCTCAGCGACGACCCACCGCTCTGGGAGAAGCGGATCCACCAGAGCTGGGGAGATCCGGAACTATGGGGGCCGGGCCAGTCCGAAACGGACCCGTGGGTCGTGGGGCGAGTGGAGCGGGTGACCGGAAGCAACATCATGCACCGCCTCCACCTCATCCGTGAGAGCGACATCATCGAGATGTTCGCGCCGGTACTCCACGGTCACCGTGGACGCGAGCTACAGGAGGGCCTCGCCGATCTCGTCCGTTCCGTCGACGACCACTCGACGCTCGAGGCCTACAGCGTCACGGGGCAGCGGATCCATCAGTCCGATCCGCCCGCCCTCCACGTCTTCGACGATCACTTCTGGGACTCCTACGGATCGGGGACACAGCAGCCCTACTTCCGGCTCGACTTCGCGGATTCCGTCCTGCACCGAGGTGCGCCGAACGGAGAGCGTCCGCTCTACGCACACGTGTTCCCCTATGGCGACGGGCTCGTGCTGCAGTACTGGCTCTGGCTGCAGGGAAACGACCTGAGGGAGCTCCCCGGGCAGATCGGTTACCACGAAGGAGACTGGGAGTACCTCGCGCTCTACCTCGAGCTCGGTGACGATGACGTCTGGACTCCCCGGCAGATCAACCTGTCGCAACACGCCGGCGGCCTCTCCCTCGGGCCTGCCGAGTGCTGGTGGTCCGAGACGAACGAGCCGACCTATCTCGGCATGCAGCAGGGCTACGATCCCGCGCACCCTCACCTCCACGTCTGGGTAGCAGCGAACTCCCACGCCCTCTACAACCGGTACGCACCGGTCTATGGAGTGTCGATCGACATCCCCGTGCTCTGCGAGGTCGCGTACGCGGACCGCGTGGACTACGGGCGGGCCGACCACCCGTTCGGGGACCATGCATTCTTCGAGTACGACCGACTGGAGAACGCGGGCGAGTTCGAGACCGTCGGTACGATGCATGGAGAGTCCTACCTCTGGCATTGGTCGGGCGGGCCTCTCGAGTACCTCATGTTCGTGGGGACGTTCGGCGAGGGAAAGTGCGTCGACCTCCCGGACTGCCTCGACTTCTGCGGGATGGACGGAGTCGGCTACACGTATCAGGCTCCGAAGAGCCCTCTTCTCGACTCCGCCGTCCACAACTGGGACTCGTTCCACATGCCGTCCGGGCGCTGGGGCAATCCGGACCCGAGCTTCGGGTCGGTGTCCTGGAGTACGTACTACATGCTCGGGGACTACCTCGGCCGCTTCGCCACCTGCGAGGACGGACGGGGCGACGTGATCGACCTCCCGATCCCCGCGATCCACGGCGACGTTCCTGCTACGGCGAAGTTCACCGTGATCTCCGGCGACGTCTCCATCCTCGACGCGGATCCGAACGGCGAAATCCCGCTCGGGTCGCCGGAGAACGCTGCCTACAGGCTCCAGCTCTCGCGCGTGTCGGGAGAAGGCGAAGTCAGCCTCGACGTCGATACGACGACCGGTCTCCCGCTCGCCGACGATGCCCGCTTCGAGATCGCGCCCGGCGGATGCCTCGACCCAGCCGACGTTCCCGGGGAGGGAGACGCCACGGGCGGAGACGGGCCCGATGTCTCGAACCTCCCAGCGGTGGCGCAGGCGGCGGCATCGATCCGGATCCTGGGAAATCCGTCCCGCTACGGCTTCCACGTCGACCTCGGCGCGGCCCCGCACCCGTGGAGCTCCTGGTCGCTCCACGACTCCGCGGGACGGAAGATCGCCCAGGGGCGTCTCGACCCACACTTCCGTGAGATCGCATGGTCGAGTGAGGCGGACGAGCCCCTGCATCCCGGCCGCTACTTCCTCAGGCTGCGATCATGGACGGGAGCGTCCCGATCGAAGTCGCTGACGGTCGTGAGGTAGAGGGAATCGCGTCCGAAGCAGGAGTCGGGATAGCCTTGCACGCGCCTAGAGGCTGTCCTGATTCACCCACGACTCCGGGCGCGCGGTCCGATGACTCCGGGATGACGGGGACGAGGGCGCCCATGCCGAGCCGTCGGGAACATGGAGCACCGGCTCGAGCGGTGGCGCGGTCTCGAACGGAATCTCGGGCGGGACCGGAAAGGCCCGCCCCGACTCTGTCTCGGCGGCCCGGGGAGTTCGGGACAGAGGAGTGACTTCGGTCGAGAACGGCGTCACTCCCCCACTGGAAACGGAGTGACGCCCGATCCAGAGACCGATCGCGAACACGAACGTGGCGGCAACGAACGTCGTCGCGAAAGTCGGTCGCCATCCACGGAACACGGACGGCCGCGGGCGCGGACGCGTCCGGCTCTGTTTCTCGAGGAGGTCCACCAGGACTCCGATCGGCGCCTCCGGAGGCGGAGCCGCGCAATAGGTCTGGACGAGCCCTGTGAGCGGCGAAAGCCGCGCTCGGCAGGCCTCGCAATCGCGCACGTGCGCATCGATCTCGGCCCGTTCGTTCCTGACGACGTCGCCGAGGACGTAGCCCAGCAGCCGGTCGTCCGACACATGTGCATGACTCATCGTCGTCTCTCCCGTGGTGTGTCGGCGGTGGCTCGGGCACGACCAACCTGTTGCCTCTCCTGGTCGAGCCTCTCTCTCACCTTGCGGAGCGCATGGTGGACTCGGGATCTGAGCGTGCCTTCCGGTTCTCCGTGGATCCTCGCGATTTCCCGGTACGTGAAGGACTCGCGAACACGGAGATGGAACGCGAGAGCGTACGAACGAGGTAGATCGAGAAGTGCCGAGTCGATCCGACTCGTGAGCTCCTCGAAGGAAACCCGGTCGACGGGGTCTGCCGGCGACGCGGGAGTCAGATACTCGAGGTCCATTCCATCGAGATCGCACCCACGCTTCGTCGTCCGAAGTCGATCGACCGCGAGATGACGCGCGACGGTGAAGAGCCAGGGACGAAACCGATCTCTCGCCGCGTAGGACCCGCGTCCTTCGAGAAGTACGAGGAACGTCTCCTGGAGGATGTCTTCCGCATCGGAGCGTTCCCCGACCAGACGGATGAGGTAGTCGAACAGGGAAGACCCGTGTCGCCTGTACAACACGGCGAGAGCCCGAGGGTCCCCCCCGCGACTCCTGGCGAGCAGGTCATCGTCCCGTTCGGATGCATCGTCCATCGGGCGTCCTCGTCGGCTAGCGGAAGCTCTTCACAGGCGGGTCGGGCCGAGGAGCGTCGGGATCGATCTTGTTCCAATACTCCACGAGGCTCGCCGACATCTCCGACTCGCCCAGGAAGTCGAGAAGACGGATCGCCTCCCCGAGCGCGTACCGGACCTCATCGAGATTACCCTGTCGCGCCGCCTCACTCGCGACAGATCGAAGTACGGCGGCGTAGTTCTGCGGAAGCCGCCGGGCGGCCGATTTGGGACCCCAGGCCGCGGAGAGGTCCGTCGCGCTGTCCATCCGAAACGCGGTCCGATAGAGCGAGAGCGTCCGCTCCATGTCGACTCCGGGCTCGCCATCTCCCTCCGGCTTGGGATCGGGCGTGACCCGGAAGAGAAGGCCCTCGAGGCGGAGAGCATTCGGACAGGTCTCGAGGTGCGGAGGGGCGACGGTGGTCGCGAAGTAGAGCGGTGTCGACCATGTCCCGTCGATCGATCGCTCGAGCAACGTGCGCACGAAGGTCATCGCAAAGGACAGACCCTCTGGGTCCTTGGACCAGTCGTCGTAGAGGGACCGGATCTCCTCGTCGGTGAAAGGCCGCGGCCGGTCCCAGCCGTCCCAAACCCGCATTGCGTACTCGGCACGGTTGAGGAGGGACAAGTTGACGATCCGGACGTCCGTGCGGATCCCGTACTTGGCCTGGAGCGCGAGCGGTGGATAAGTGTCGTTGTCGCCATTCGTGAACACGATGGCGTCCGGGCGGGCACTCGCGAGGAGGTTGTAGGCGAAGTCGACCACCGAGGCGGGATACGCGCCCTTGTCAAGAATTGCGGCGATATGCTGGCGAGCCTCGTCGGGCCGGCCGAGCATCACGCAGACGACCCAGAGCCCGAAGTGTGGATACGGCCAGTCCGGAGCGAGTTCGGCCGCCTCCAGGCCCCGCGTTCGCGCGACCTCCAGTTCATCCAGGAACGTATCGCCCCAGCCGCTGATGGAGGCACGCGCGCTGAGTTCGGCGAGCGCCTCCGGACAGTGGGAGTCGAGCCGGAAGGCTTCATCGATCAGCGCGTCGGTCTACTCGGGCGTCGACGTGCGGGCGTAGCGGAGGGCCCGCGCCAACTGGACCCGCGCGACCGCGGACTCCGGGTGCGAATCCGAGTAGGCCCGCCACTCCCCGGCCAGTGCCGTGTACTCATCCCGGCTCAGGACCTCGTCCCGCCAGGACTTGATCTCGGACGGCATGTCCAGAGTCATGGACGGCGAACCCGCCGTCGACGCGCTCCCGATGATCCACGCGCATCCGGCCAACATCGAGATCCTCGCGATAGCGCGCATCTCCCCTCCCGTGCCGACTCGCTCCCCAAGCATCCGCCGTATCGACGCCTCGGCCGCGATCGGCGGCACGAGGCGAGTCCCTCGCCATAGGAACGAACGAAGGGGCCGTGGCGTTGAGCACTGCGTCGAGAATGGAATCTCACCGGTGCGGGCGGCCCAGGGTAGACTCGCCCCATGGCGACCGAAGACGACGAAGACGTGGTTCGCGTGCCGATCGAGGACGAGCTGGACCTCCACACGTTCCGTCCCAAGGAGATCCTCGATGTCGTGGACTCCTACCTGGAGGAGGCGGTCGCCGCCGGCTTCCAGGAGGTCCGAATCGTCCACGGCAAAGGGACCGGCTTCCAGCGGGAACGTGTCCAAACCTTTCTCGCCCAGCACCCTCTGGTCGAGTCGTTCCGGGACGCTCCGGCCCACCGTGGCCATTGGGGCGCAACGTTCGTACGGCTGCGGCGCCCGCCCCAGTAGGCTCGCCGCTCGAGGATTCCACGCCCCGCCCAATCGGCTCCCTTGCACCGATGGGCGACTTCTTCCCCCCCGGGAAGTCCTTTCTCTTCCCTCCTCTTCCCTCCTCTTCCCTCCGCCCCCTTCCCCTTCCCCGCTCACTCCGCACAGCTCACTTGAGAAGCCCGGTCGAACGACCGTTACTCACGCCAGGGTCAGATCCACATCGAGTCCGAATCACGGAAGGAGCACGACGGATGGGCATCCAGGCGACGAAAGACGACGTGGTGTTGAGTGGTCACGGTTCGGTCGAGCTCGGCACGGGCGAGACAACCGTTCCCGGTGGATTCGAGCTGGTCGTCCTCGCGCCCCCTGGCGCATCGATCTCGGATCGGCTGGGCGGGATGATCGAGTCCGGGAAGTCGGTCTCGAAGCTCAAGCTGGCGACGGGAACCGGTGGCACGGTCGAGTTCCAGCCTGTCGTCTACGCCGCGGGAAAGAGCTGTCCCGACTACGTGCTCCATGCCCCGCGCGGCCTGACCCTACGCCCCGGCGTGCCGCACATGCTCGGCGTGGAGAAGGCGACCCCGCTCTCCGAGCTCTGGGCCCGCGTCCGCACGTTCGGCCGGGGCGGCCAGGTGACCAAGGTCTACTGGTGCGCCTGCGCCGCCCTCGACGGCGCGAAGAATCAGATGGTCGACGCGGCCTGATCCGCGAGACGTGACGGCCGTTTTTCGGCCTCAGGCATCGACGGAGGGCGAACTTCGCCCTCCGCTCCCCCCAATCCCCCTCGATCCCGGCTCCAGAGACGCTATACTCCCAGGTTCACCCACAGACCGAGGTCAGGGTCGGCGCTCCGTCAGAACGGTCGGCGCCTCGACGCCTGCTCCCCGCGTCCGTGCCCGATCCGAATCCGGGAGGCCCCATGCGCGATCTCGAGCAGCAGCTCGACACCATCCTGCCCCTCGTCGGCAAGCCGAGCCGCTACCTCGGCAACGAGTTCCACGTCGTCCGGAAGCAGCCGGAGCCGGGCATGGTCCAGTGGTGTCTCCTCCTCCCCGAGGTCTACGAGATCGGCATGAGCCACTGGGGCCTCAAGATCCTCTATGAAGTCCTGAACCGCAGGCCGGACAGCCTCGCCGAACGCGCCTACGCGCCTTGGTTCGACATGGAGGCCCAGCTCCGCCGCCACGGGATCCCGCTCTATGCGCTCGAGTCGAAGCGTCCGCTCGCGGAGTTCGACTTCGTCGGATTCTCCCTCCAGTACGAGTTGACGTACACGAACATCCTCCAGTGCCTCGACCTCGCCGGCCTGCCCCTCCGTTCCGCGGATCGCCGCGAGTCGGATCCGCTCGTCATCGCGGGCGGCCCGGTCGTGAGCAACCCGGAGCCTCTGTCGAGCTTCATCGACATGTTCCTCATCGGAGACGGTGAGGAGATGATCCACCGGATCACGGACCTCTACAAAGAGACGCGGGACCTCTCGCGCCACGAACGGCTCCGCGCGTTCGCCAAACTCCCCGGCATCTACGTCCCCTCGATGTACGAAGCGAAGTACGCGGACGACGGCAGGCTCCTCGGCACGTTCCCGATCTATGACGACGTCCCGAAGCGCGTGCTCCGTCAGTTCGTCGTCGACCTGGAGAATGCGCCGGTTCCGGAGAAGCCGATCGTCCCGCTCCAGGACATCGTGCAGAACCGACTCTCCATCGAAGTCCTCCGCGGCTGCACGCAGGGCTGCCGTTTCTGCCAGGCGGGCTACCTCTACCGTCCGATCCGCGAACGCAGCGTCGAGAAGATCCTCGAGATCGCAGACGCAGGCATCCGCGAGTCCGGGTGGGACGAGATCGGCCTCACGTCCCTCTCGACCGCGGACTACACGCAGCTCGGCCCGCTCGCGGACGTGCTCAACGAGCGGTTCTCGAGCGACCGGGTGGCCCTCTCCCTCCCCTCCCTCCGTGCCGACTCTTTCGGCGTCGAGATCGCGGACAAGGTGAAGGAGACGAAGAAGACCGGGTTCACCTTCGCGCCCGAAGTGGGAAGCGAGCGGCTCCGTCTCGCCGTGAACAAGCTCATCCGGGACCAGGAGTTCTTCGACGCCGCCGAGATCGCGTTCTCCCGCGGATGGCGGCTGATCAAGATGTACTTCATGATCGGCCTTCCCACCGAACAGTGGGAGGACGTCGACGGCATCGTCCACTTCATCGAGCGGATCCGCGACATCGGACGTCGGCACGGCCGGAAGAACTCGGTCAACGCATCGATCGGTTCGTTCGTTCCCAAGAGCCACACTCCGTTCCAGTGGGACGCCTTCGAGCCCGTCGACCTCCTGAAGGACAAGATCCGCCACATCCGGAGCCGCTGTCACACTCCCTCGAGCCGCGTGAAGTGGCATGACGTCGAGACGTCCCACCTCGAGGCGATCTTCTCGAAGGGCGATCGCAGGCTCGGCCCGGCCATCGAGTGGGCCTATCGACACGGCGCGCGTTTCGACGGATGGACGGAACACTTCGACTATGGCCGCTGGATGCGCGCGTTCGAGGAGACGGGAGTGGACGTCGCCCACCACACGGGCCGGCGCGAGTACACCGACGCCCTCCCGTGGGATCACATCGACATCCGCGTCTCGAAGAAGTGGCTCCAGCGGGAGAGACAGAAGACCGAAGATGCCGTCCTCGAGATCGGCGAGTCCCTCGTCACGGACTGTCGACACGGAGACTGCACCGCCTGCGGAATCCCCGGCCTCCCGTTCGACACCCAACTGACGCCCCCGGTCGACGCAGACGAACTGGCCGCCCTCAAGGAGAAGGCACGGCAGTCCGCGCCACGGCGGGCGGAAGCCGGTACGTCGTGGCCGATCCGCGTCCGCTTCGAGAAGGTGGACGACGCGCGCTTCCTCTCGCACCTCGAGATGGGCGCCGTTCTCGCGAGGGCGTTCCGCATGGCGCGCATTCCGGTCGCGCACACACAGGGACACAAGCCCCGTCCCAAGATCGCGTTCGGTCCCTCCCTCTCGGTCGGAATCGAATCGGTGGACGAGTACTTCGACGTCGAGCTTCTCCGTCCCTGGATGCCGGCCTACGCTGCCGAGCTGAGCAAGGTCCTGCCTCGTGGGATCGAAATCCTCGGCGGAGCGACGATTCCGGTGATCCCGGGGCGTCGCCGTCCCAGCCTCGCCTCGTTGGTGCGGCGCGCCCGCTACCGGATCGAACTCGGCGCTTTGTCGGCCACGCAGCGGGAGGAGATCTTCCGCCTCGCCGACGAGCTCCGCACGATGGAAGAGTGCATCGTCGAACGGACCCACTGGAATCCGCAGACATCCCGGGAAGCGACGGACTGGGAGACTCCGATGGCTCCCGCCGCGCGGAAGGAGCCGGACGGAAGGGCCGAGGTGCCGAGTTCGCACGAGCCGGACGCATCAGAGGCGCTGAGCACCCACGGGCCGGAAGCTCCGGAGGCAATGGGCGACAGCGGGAAGCCACGGCGCACCGTCGACCTCCGCAAGGCGATCGAGTCGATGGAACGAAGCGGCGAGACGCAGCTCGACATCGAGGCTTTCATCGCGAGGGAAGACGGCCAGGTCTGCAACCCGAAGGTCGTACTCGAGAGGTACTTCCTCCTCGGACCGGAGGATCAGGCACGCGTGCGGATCCGGAGGATCGCCCTGCTGCACGAGGACGGCGAGCCGATCGGCCAGGTGGCCGCGTCGGACGACCTGCCCGAACCCGTTCGGTTGTCGTAGGGGGCCGCGAGCACTCGGGTTCCGCCCGCGGCGCTTTGGCGCCGCGGATCCAAGGCCCTACGCCGCGGCCGTTTCGCCGTTGGTGGCCCTGGAAACCTGGGTATCCGCGACCTGATCGAGGTAGCCCCGGTCGACTTCGAGGATGGTGGCATCGTCGGAGGACCAGACCCGCGACACGACCGGTAGCGAATGGAACTCCCCGCCCGCGACCGACATCCCCTCCGACTCCAGCTCCCGGATGTTGTCGACCGAGTCCACGGAGATTGCATAGGAGTGACCTGAACTCGACCGTAGAACGAGGGCTAGTTCCCGGAGATCGGTAACCAGGGTCTTTCGGAAATCGACGAAGAACTCGAGAATCGCAGCTCGGCCACGTTCGACCAGATCCAGCGCGGTCTCGGTCTTTCCCCGCATGGAGGGATCGAAAACGACCGAGGCGAGTTCGTGCAGCTCCTTGTGGGGTTTCTCGATTTTCTCGAACAACCGCAGGACATTGTAGTCGTTCGTCTCGTAGGACGCGAGCCAACGCCCCAGAGCGCACTTGGCAGGATCGATCGCCTCTCGAAATGGAGTGCCTTGCTGCACACTCGTGCGAAGCGCATCCACCCACATGACGTGTTCGCGCTCGCGCTCCGCGAACAGAGCGTCCAACTGCTGTCGATCGGACAGCAAACTGGGGTCACCTACCATGCCGCGGAAGTTGTAGAGCGAAATGATCTGCCCTCGAACGGTGATCCCTCCACGAAGGTAGGACTCCTTCGTCGGGATGTCCGAAAGCCGTGTTACGGGCACGATCTCCTCGACCACCCCGACTTCGATCCCGAACGTCTTGCTCCGGCAGCGGAACGTCAAGAGTTGAGTCACCTTCGAGTCCTCCCTGTGCGCACTCGGCGGAACGCCTTCCTATCGTCATAAGCATCGAGAGCTGGGGGTGGCATCTTGAGGGTTATCCCGACACTCGTGACGGGAGGTCGTCCGCGCTTCCCAGGTCGGCGGCGGGACGTCGTCGATCCGGAACGCGGCGTTGGTCGGACCAGGACCTACGGAACCCGTCGGCCGCCCTCGGAACGAGGCAATCGGTCGGCTGACGGCGCAACGATGCTGCGGACGGAGAGAAACGAAGAAGGCGAGCCCGGTGCAGAGCTCGCCTTCTCATCTTGGGGGGAGACAGAGTACGGATCAGGCCGATTCGTCGTTCCGACGGCGACGGCGGAGCATTCCGGCGAGACCGAGCCCGCCTCCGAGGAGGAGAAGGCTGGCCGGTTCCGGAACCGGGTTGCTGACGCGCATGTCGTCCTCGATGACGTCGTTACCGCATCCCATGGTCCAGTGGAGTCCATAGGAAGAGCTCGGGCCGCCCATGTCGTCGAGGTCGATGACCGCTTCGATGGCGTACCGACCTTCCCACGAGGCGTAGCTGAACTGGGTGTTCGCCGTCGTCGTCCAGCTGGTGACGCGAAGCGGATCGCTTGCACCGCCCCAGGCCGGATTGTTGTGGATCGCGGGGTTCTGCCAGGTCAGCGCGCCGCCCCGGAGCTTGCCGGACTGGTCGCTGTCGACGGCGAAGTCGTACTGCCCGTCCGCGTCGATGTCGAGGGCGATGTCGCCCGCGTCATAGTGGTCGTTGCCGTCGTTCCGGCCGCTCAGCGGGAAGCCGGTGATGATGGCGACGTAGAGGTAGTCCCCGTCGGTCGCCATGTAGGACGCCTCGGCGTCGTAGGCCTGACCGCCCCAGCCGGGTCCGAGATACCCGTCGGAGTTGTCACCGACCTTCCAGTCTTCGACCGTGTAGGAAACCTGCATCGGTCCGGGGACCGACGGAGCCCAACTGTCGTAGTCGACGCCCCAGGAATCCAGGAAAAGCGACGCCTGCGCATTCACGGGGAGACCGCCCAAAGCGACGACCCCACCCAAGAGCAGGCCGACTCCTATCATTCTCTTCATGCCGATGTGCTCCCTATTCCTTCGAGGCGTCTCCTGAGAAGCGCGCCCCCGTGTTGAAGTGGTTGCCATGAGCGTATCGAGAATCAGCCCGCAAACCAAAGAAATTGTTACATGAAGGACAAGTTGTGACTTATCGCGCACCCTTGGCCAATTCATTCATAACACTATGTTTGTCAATGACTTGATCGACTCTTCCCGCGGACGATGAGCCTTGATGTTCCGAGATGAACCGCCGAGACGCCCGCCGGCCATGGGTAGTGCGTAAACGATGCGCGACATCCCATCCGCACAGCCTGCCCCCGGAGGCCCCGGCGATGTCCCTCGGACGAAGGCGCTCCGGAGACGTTCCAAGAGCGCCGGTGGGCAGCAGCGGGAGCGGCTCGGTGGCCGGCCGGCCGCCCGAACCGGCACTATGGACTCCCGAAGATTGCCGATCCGGAACGTCCCGCCTAGAATCCGAGGCTGGTCCGGCGGACGGGCTCGGGCGAGCCCAGACGGATGATCCCCGTCGTCCCCCACCCCTTTCGGGACCTCCCCGGACCCCGCTATCGCGCCGGCCGTCGAGACGACGACCCGGCGCCACACGCCGAACAGAGGAGCTCTCTCGATGACACTCTCGATCCCCAAGCCAACGAATCAGGCGCTCATCGACTATCGGGGAAACGACACGGACTGGCGCGCGTTCCAGGACGGACTCAAGGGCATCCCGAAGGGGATGGACGTTCCGATGATCATCGGAGGCGAAGAGGTCTTCTCGTCCGAGAAGATCGAGTCCATCGATCCGTCGACCGGTGAAGTCTTCTGCACGGGCCAGAAGGGAACCGCCGACCACGCCGACCAGGCGATCAAGGCGGCGCTGGCCGCGAAGGAAGCCTGGGCCACCCTCTCGATCGAGGCCCGCGTGCAGAAGTTCCGCGACCTCGAGTGGCTCCTCCATCAGCGGCGACACGAGATCTGCGCCGTCACGGCGCACGAGTGCGGCTACAACGCCCCGGAAGTGAGCGGCGGCTGGGCCGAGATGATCGACTTCGTCCGCTTCAACCCCTACTTCTACATGGAGCTCGCGGACCTCAAGCTGGGAGACGGCAACTGGGAGACGAACCAGATGCAGCTCCGTCCGCTGAAGGGCGTGACCTGCGCGATCACTCCGTTCAACTTCCCGATCGCGATCGGCTACAACCTCCCGACGGTGATGGCACTCTGCGGCAACACCGTCGTCTGGAAGCCGTCGAGCGACGCGCCGATGACTTCCTGGATGCTGATGCGGGCGATCCGCGACGCCGGATTCCCTCCGGGCGTCATCAACATGATCACCGGCCCCGGCTCTGCCATGATGCCGCCCGTTCTCCGGAATCCGGAGCTCACCGCGGTCAACTTCACCGGCAGCTTCGACACGGCGAAGTCGATCGCCGGCGACCTCTTCGACAAGAAGGCGCCGCGTCCTCACTTCCCGCGCTTCATCGCGGAAACCGGTGGCAAGGACTTCCTCGTCATCGACAAGGACTGTGACGTCTGGGACGTCGCGTCCTGCATCATCGCGGGCGCGTTCGGCCGGAGCGGACAGAAGTGCTCCGCGAACAGCCTCGTCCTCCCGCACGAGAAGATCTGGCCGGACCTCAAGGCAGCAGTCGTCGAGCAGATGAAGGCCTGGAAGGTGAAGAACCCGCTCGAGCGGGACTCGGACATGGGCCCGGTCATCAACAAGGGTTCCTACGACAAGATCTCCGGCTTCGTCGATCGTGGGAAGAAGGACCCGAACGTCGCGCTCATCCATGGCGGCGAGCACTCTTCGGACAAGGGCTACTGGATCCAGCCGACCTTCTTCGAGGTGAAGGGCGACGAACACGAACTCCTCGCCGTCGAGATCTTCGGCCCGGTCACCGCGTTCCGGCCGGTCAAAGACGCCGATCACGCCCGGCGGATCCTCGACAACCACCCCTACCGTCTCACCGGAGCGATCTGGTCGCACGATGAGAGCTGGCTCGCGAAGAACGTTCCCGTCTTCAGTCAGTACGCGGGCAACTTCTACGTGAACCGGAAGACGACCGGCGCCATCGTCGACCAGCAGCCGTTCGGCGGCGACGGTGCGAGCGGCACGAACTACAAGGCCGGTGGAGCCTGGTACCTCCTCCAGTTCGTCAGCCAGGGCACGATCACGCGCCGGCATGCGCGGTCTCTGCCCGACAGCGGGATCTGGGGGTGGAACCGCGGATGAAGATCACATTCCACGGCGCAGCGCGCACGGTAACCGGCTCCCGCCACCTCCTCGAGGTGAACGGCAAGAAGATCCTCCTCGACTGTGGACTGGTCCAGGGTCGACGTTCGGAAGCGGATGCCCGCAATCGGAAGTTTCCTTTCGATCCCGCGGAGATCGACGCCGTCGTCCTGAGTCACGCCCACATCGATCACTCGGGGGCCCTCCCTGCCCTCGTGCGTCGTGGATTCAAGGGGACGATCTTCTCGACCCTGGCCACGGCGGACCTCGCCAACCACATGCTCCGCGACTCCGGCTTCATCCAGGAGAAGGACGTCGAGTTCATCAACAAGCGGAACAAGAAGCGGCACGGGCGGGACGCCCAGATCATCGAGCCGCTCTACACCGTGGAAGATGCCGAGGAAGCGCTCGAGCATTTCTCCGGGATGCGGTACCGGATCTCGTTCCCCGTGGTTCCTGGAGTGGAGTGCACGTTCGTCGATGCGGGGCACATGCTCGGTTCGGCCATCGTATCGCTCCGGATCGACGACCGTGGTTCCGAGCGCTCCGTCGTCTTCAGTGGAGACATCGGACGTCCGCACATGCCGATCATCCGGGATCCCAAGCACACGGCGACACCCGACGTCCTCATCATGGAGTCGACCTACGGCGGACGGGACCACGTTCCGAACGACCAGGCGGAAGATCACCTCGCCGCGATCATGAACAAGATCTGCGCCCGGCGCGGGAAGCTGATCATCCCCGCCTTCTCGGTGGGGCGGACGCAGGAGATCGTGTACAAGCTGACCCAGCTCCGGCGGGCCGGCAAGATCAGTTCGTGTCCGATCTTCGTCGACAGCCCGCTCGCAGTGAAGGCGACCGACGTGTTCGACCGGCACCCGGAGTGCTACGACGCGGAGATCCGTAAGATCATGCGTGAGCAGGGCGACCCGTTCGGCATGGAAGAGATCACGTACATCAAGTCGGTCGAGGAGTCGAAAGCTCTCAACGACCGGAAGGGACCGTTCACGGTCATCTCCGCGTCGGGGATGATGGAAGGCGGCCGCGTCCTCCACCATCTCAGGAACAGCATCTCGAACCCCGACAACGCGATCCTTATCGTCGGCTACCAGGCCGAGCACACGTTGGGCCGGAAGATCCTCCGCGGAGACGAGGAGGTGAGCATCTACGGTGAGCCGTTCCCCGTTCGCGCGGAGGTGTTCGTGATGAACGAACTCTCCGCCCACGCGGATCGGAACGAACTCATGGACTGGTACGAGAAGAACGAGGGGACTCCGCAGCACGTGTTCCTCGTCCACGGAGACGAGGAGCAGTCGACGGCGCTCGCGGCCACTCTGGAAGCGAAGACGTCGGCCAAGATCGACGTCCCCCACCTCGACGAGTCGTTCACGTTGTAGAAATCGAGGCGGACTGCGCGTCCACGGACCGAGTGGACGCGCCGTCACCATCCCTGGAGGGTCGCGCCATGACCGATGAGCCCGAAGGGATCTCGGAAGAACGGATACGCCGGGTGTTCGTCCTGCACACACTCGCGACCCTCGCCTACCGGGCGGAAAAGGTGCTTCGCGACGTGCCGGACGGCTTCCCGACGTTCCGAGCGGGGCCCGAGACCCGGACTCCGCTCGAGATCCTCTCTCACCTCGGTGATCTCATGACCTGGGCAGTCACGTTCACTGAAGAGAAGCCCCGGTGGGAAGCTCGCCAAGCAAGCGAATGGGACGAGGCCGTAGCCAGGTTCTTCGCGGAACTCGAACGGGTCGACCGTGCATTGTCCCGAGACGAACTGGGGACCAACCGCCCGCTCGAAGTCGTGTTCCAGGGTCCCATCGCTGACGCACTCACCCACGTCGGGCAGATCGCACTCCTTCGAGGAATGGCCGGCCTGCGCGTCCGCCCGGAGAACTACTCTCGCGCGCATGTGGAATCTGGACGCGTGGGACGCGATCAGTCATCCGAACGTACCGAGTTCGACGTGGACGCGAGCTGGCCGGAGGACAATCCCAAGGAGTGAGCGCTCCCGAGTCGGAGGGAACGAGCCACCCGCGGGATCAGTGATAGATCCCCTTCACCTCTCCCCATGATCGAGTGAGCGTCGGCGCATGGAACCCGACGTAGAGATTACCACCGATCTCTCCAGTCGGATGGGCATCCGTCTCGATCGAAACGTGGATGGAGGTCCGGAACGCCGGCCAGTCTGCACCGTCTTCGAGCAAGTCGCGCTCGCTCTCGAGGACCTCGCACACTGCTTCCCCGACATGGAAGGATCTGGCACCTGGTTCGAGCCGCGCGAGTTCTTCACCTTCCGGTCCCCCCAACCGGATCACGAGTCCCGTGATCGTTCCCTCCAGATGGTCGGTCGAGATCCCAAAGACGAACGGCGCCTCGGTGGAACAGAGAGGGGGCTCCCGCAGGGAAAACTCACCGTAGAGCGAACCAACTCCCGCGGTTGCGGTCGGGGGAACGACTTCCGCCCCGGTGAGTGACTCGTTGAAGAAGGCCACGTGGGCCCCGGCCGGCGAAACGCCCGAGGCAAGGAATCCGACTACTGCCAGTGTCAGTCGCAGAGCGAGCTTCGGAGATGCGGGAACTGTGAACGCGTCACGGAGCAGCATGCTTCCTCCGGGAACTCATCGACCAACGTTTCGCAGTGTTGGTCGCCGAGTCAGACGTCATGGGAATCAGTCTTCGGACACCAGGAGTATGCCGACTCGATCCGCGTGAAAGCAACCCACGTGCCACCAACCCTTCAGCTGCGAGCCCAGGCAGGGCTCGTCAGCTGCAAGCCGCGCTACCTGTGGCTCTTCCCGATGATCCGGATCATCTTGAGGTTGATCCAGAGGAACCGCCACACCTGGTACGGCAGGAACGTCCGGAAGAACGTCGTCCCACCGGTCGGTTTCGTCGCGTAGAACGACTTCTGCAGATGCGCACGAGTCTGCGCGGTCGAACGAACTCCTTGGCTCTCCGAGCGGCTCTCCGAGTGATGCTCCGAGCGATTCTCCATGATCAACTCCTTCTCACTCCGGAATGAGGTGCCAGAGGGGCTTCATGCGCGCTTTGTAGAGGAAGAGATGGTGGAGCAGGATCTTGATCCAGTGCCCCGCGAGCCCGATCTCACCGAACGTGTTGTCGATATCCCGGCCATACTCCGGATAGGTCTCGAAGTCCGGAACGATCGGGAACACGGTCATGGAAGCCGCCGTTCCCGTGAACGGGTTTGCGCCGGCAGACGCGACGCAGGCCGCCCCCATCTCCGCCATCGACGCCGTGTGCTGCGGGCCATCCACGCCACGGATCATCTCGACGACGTTTCGCGCGACGGCCTTGCCGATCATCGCGGAGGGCATTCCGGTCCGCGGAGGTGTCGGGAAGATGGGCGTTCCGTCCGGAGCCTTGCGCGGGCGTGAGATCGGGTGCGGCGGCGCAAAGGCGATGCCGACCGCGAAGAGGTTCCGGTAGTCCGGTTCTGATGGGTGCTGACCAATCGGCGGCGAGCCGCACTCTTCATGCGGCTTCGCCTCGTAGTTCGCGTCCACCTTCATGAATCCGTTTAAAGCGGGCGCCACCGCCCGGACGTGATGTCCTCGCCGCCCGCGTTCTCGGCGGCGAGGCTGCGACGCCAGAAGGGCGGCAGCAGCATTGCGAAGTCGAACGGCGTGTCCACCCTCCGGTGCGGTAGTGCACGCCCTTTCTCGACCTTCGCGACGTGGGCTTCCACCCTTACGTGATCCAGTCGAGGCCGCGCTCGGCAAAGAGGGACTCGGTGAAGATCTTGCTCGGCGTGATGTACCCGCCGCGGCGGATGTGCATTCCGCCCATGCCGAAGTCACCGAGCTCGTACTCGTTGCTGATCCAGACGATGTCGGCGAGTTCCCTGACCTTGTGATGCCGGAGTTCGAACTCGAGGTTGACGATGTACTCGAAGGCCGCGCCCTGGCACGTGCAGGTGCCGTGCCCCGTACCGACGACGAACCGCTGGCGTTCGCCCCGCTTCATCCGCTCGATCGACTCACGGAAGTGCTTCGCCGCCTCTTCCGCGTGGTCTTCCGTGCAGACGGATAGACTGTTCCCGTTCGCGGGCCCGAGCCCATCCGTTGCATGGAAGTTGAGCCGGGGCCCGGTCGCATTGATGAGGTAGTCGTAGTGAACGTCTTCGGATTGGCCGACGTTCGCCCCGCCCGTGTGCTCGATCGTGACGAACGGTCGGGGATCGGAGTGCGTCCCCTCGGGATGGAGGGTCGTCGCTCTTGCCTGGTGGAACGTGATTCCCGCCCGGCGATAGATGGGGGCGAGGTCGAAGACGACCTTCTGCTTCGGAAGAAGTCCGACGCCGACCCAGATGTTGGACGGAATCCAGTTGTAGGTCGGCTTGGGTGAGACGACCACGACCTCGTGGTCCCGACCGAGCCATTTGCGTGCGAAGCTTGCCGCGGTGTGACCGGACACACCGGCTCCGAGGACGACGACTCGACTCACGGTCCCTCCCCTCGCGCGTCGGTCCGCCCACGGGAGCCAGGCGGGCCACGCCACTGGATTGCGGTGACTCCGGAACTACAGACGGCGGAAGTCACGCATCGGCAACAGCCCAGGTGAAAGGTCGGCGACGGTACGCATGGGACGTAGGCCGAGGCCGACAGCCGAGGAAGACACTCGCACCGACACGGATGCGGGCCCAGGAAGGCAGGGGGCGGGGCTCGTCGGTGCACGGACCCTTCGAATCTACTCCCTCGATCGACTCATGGCGAGGTGAGGGCGACGTTTTATTCGCCGGCTCCCCACCGATCCCGCGGCCATCGGTCCATCGCTGCCGGGAGGAGAATCGAGATGGCGAGAACGACGAGCACGGTTACGACGAGCCCGCCTTCGGGTCCATAGGCGCCACCGAATGCGAGGCGGGCCCAGTCCGGAAGCTCCTCGTTCATCTCGACGACGAGCCAACCTGCGGGCTTGATCCCCGACACGGGGAGCGACCAGATTCCCGCGAGCCCGAAGTTCCAGCCGGCATGGAACCCGATCGCCGCCCAGAGATCACCCTGCGCGAGAACGAGCGCCCCGAGAGCGAGCCCGATCAGGAAGGTGTTCGCGGCGGGCACCGGCCCCGTCTCCGGGTTCGAAACGTGGGCGAGCGAAAAGACGAGCGAAGGGAAGACGAGAACCCATCCGAACGACCGCGCCTTCCCCTTCCACTCGACCATGTTCTTCTGCGCGTAGCCTCGGACGATCACCTCCTCGGTCGCCCCCTGGACCAGGAATCCCAGGCAGAGCGCTCCGATGAGTCCCCAGCGGACGGGCTCGGTGGGAAGATGAGGCTCGTAGACTCCGGTGACGATCCCGGCGACGAAGACGAGGCCGGAGAGCACGATCCCTGCAAGCCAGCCGACCGCGCTCCGACTCATCCAACGACGACGCCGGAAACCGAGACTCGCGAACGTCCGCTTCTGGAGGACTCGGCGGAAGAAGAGCGTCCATGCGAGTGCAACGGGGGCCGATACGGCGTAGACGAGAAGCAGCTCCGGGGTTCCGAGGTTCTCGGCGAGGGCTGCGATCCCGTCCAGGCCCTCTCCCGGATGGGTCACGGCGAAGTAGACGCCGATCGCGAGCAGACCGACGAGGTTGAGCAG
Source organism: Candidatus Eiseniibacteriota bacterium (assembly GCA_041390305.1). GTDB lineage: Bacteria > Eisenbacteria > RBG-16-71-46 > CAIMUX01 > CAIMUX01 > JACKCR01. The sequence continues at coordinate 375 of JAWKQE010000032.1, read as the reverse complement.
GACGAAGATCGTTCCGAGGTAGAAGCAGACTCGGAAGAGGGGATGCCCTACCTCGCTCCGCGTCGGCGTCGGGTTCTCCGGCGGCGGATCCGGCGGAAGCGGTCCCCGGGGCTCGTACGGATCACGGTCGCGCGGTGGCGGCGGTGAACCAGGAGAGTCCCCGGCTGGACCATTGAACCAGTAGGACGGATGCCTCACGGGAGGAACTTGTCGGGCTCCGCGAGCTTCCGTGGCAGGTACTCCTCGATCACGTAGTTCAGCCCCCACTTCGCGAGGGCCTGCTGCTCGGCACGAACCCCCATCTTCAGGAGCTGATTCATAGCCTTCGTCCACGACTTGTGCTCCTGGAAGAACGGATCGTTCTTGATCGCGTCC
>JAWKQE010000031.1:0-75029 GCA_041390305.1 Candidatus Eiseniibacteriota bacterium | reverse complement strand
CTCGCCACCATCGCGGCCGGCTTCGTCGGAGCCGCCCTCGTCTTCATCCTCTCGTTCGCGCTGGGGCGGGCGCTCGTTCCGAAGGCACGGGGCCGCGTGCGGTGAAGGCGAGTGACCTCTTCGCCACCGCGGCGGATCTAGACAGCCCTGTCCACCGACTTCCGGCCGCGACGAAGCTGTGGGTCGCCGTCGCGATGGTGATCGTCGTGGCTCTCTCACCGCGGGATTGGTGGTTCGTCCCCGCGGGAGCGACACTCGTTCTCGCACTCGTCTCGGGGCTCAGCCGCATTCCCGTCCGCGTCCTTCTCGGGAGACTCCTGATCGTCGAGCCGTTCGTCCTCGGGATCGCCCTACTCTCGCTCTTCCAGGACGACGGCGTTGCGATCTTCCTCGGCCTGCTCGCGAAGAGCACCGTGTGCCTCTATACGATGGTCCTCCTCTCCTGCACCACGCCGTTCACCGCGTGGATCGATGCACTGCGGCAGGCACGTGTGCCGTCGATCTTCGTCACCACCGTCGCGCTGATGTATCGATACCTCTACGTCCTCCTGGACGAAGCGCTCCGGATGCGGCGCGCCAGAGCGGCGCGTTCGTTCTCGTCCGGTCGACGCGTGGACTGGAAGGTCCTCGCCTCCGTCGCCGGCCAGCTCTTCCTTCGTTCGACCGCCCGGGCCGAACGGATCTACGCCGCCATGCTGTCGAGAGGGTGGCGATGAGAACCGCGCTCGAAGTGAACGGACTGTCCTACCGCTACTCGGACGGAACCGCGGCACTCGACGGCCTGCAGTTCCATGTCGTGGAGTCGGAGTGTGTCGGGCTCGTCGGCCCGAACGGAGCCGGCAAGTCCACGCTCCTCCTCCACCTGAACGGCGTTCTCCCCGAATCCCCGACGCGAACGTCGGCGCTCTCCGTGTTCGGGCAACCGATCATCGAAGCGAATCTCCGCTCGATCCGTCGCCAGGTCGGCCTCCTCTTTCAGGACCCGGACGACCAACTCTTCTGCCCCACCGTGTACGAGGATGTCGCCTTCGGACCCAAGCAGCTGGGACTCGACCCCAAGGAGATCGTGCCCCGGTGCTCGCCGAAGTCGGACTGCTCAGCCTTCGAGGCCCGTTCGCCCTCGCGTATGAGTCACGGTGAAAAGAGACGCGCCTGCCTCGCCGGCGTACTCGCCTGCGATCCGTCCATTCTGGTCTTGGACGAACCGTCCGCGGACCTCGATCCGCGCGGTCGGCGCGAGCTGATCGCGCTCCTCCGCAGGCTCCGATCGCAAAGATCTTGTACGAGGCCACGATCTCGAACTCGTGGTCGAAGGCTCTCTGCTCCCGGGTGCTCAGTTCACGGACGGAGGCCAGGATCAGTAGCGGATGGCGCGACGAGGAGAGTCTGAACGACGAACCCCTGATGCTGGCCCACGGGCTGGAGCGACCGCACATCCTGAGGCACTCGCATCCGCACTGACGCCCCCTCCAGTGTCCGTCTTGCGTGGAAATGACCGATGCGCCATGCTCGTCACCTTCCTTTCCCGACGATGAATCCGAAACGTTCGCGAACTTGCGAGGAGGGCGTGATCTATGCGTGGTGTGATTCTGACTCTGTGCGCGACTGTGACGATGTCACTGGTTGCGGTGTGCGGATTCCAGAGTGCTTCCGTGGCCCAGGACGGGATGCCGGCCATGGGCGCGCCGGCCGAGATCAAGGCACTGGCCGGCATGGACGGCACCTATGACGTGACCATCAAGATGAAGATGGGACCCGACGCTCCCTGGACCGAGTCCAAGGGCAAGGCGACGGTCGAAATGGTGCTCGACGGCTGCGCGCAGAAGATGTCGTTCCAGGGTGAGATGATGGGAATGCCGTTCTCCGGACTCTCCTACCTCGTCTACAACCGTGAGACGAAGCAGTGGCAGACCACCTGGATCGACAACATGATGGGCTCGATGTCCTACTACACGGGGATGATGGAGAACGGCGTCCTGACCGTAAGCGGCGTCGACCACATGATGGGGATGGAGTTCCATACCCGGGCGATGACGTACGACATGGCCGCGGACGGCTTCAAGTGGAAGATGGAGCAGTCCATGGACGGCGGGAAGACCTACGCCGAGGCGATGCAGATGGAGTACAAGCGCGTCCACTGAGGAGTCGAACACCCCAGTTTGAGGCCGGCATCTCATTGTTCCCCAACAGGATGCCGGCCAACCAGCCAGGATCCCACAAGCTCACGTGGGACGGCCGTGACGGCCAAACCCTCCTGCCCCACGCGCGTATCGTGGTCGGACACGGCACGATTGTCGCCCCACCGGACCGAACTCTGTCCTCCGGCCAGTCCGATCCACTATACTCGGCGGTTTGAAGCAAGATTGCCGTCCGCGATGCGCCTGGAGGATCTCTCGATGAGTCAGCCAACTCCCTTCGATTTCATGGACTTCAAGTCTCTCCTCGACGAGGACGAGCGCCAGATCCAGCAGCTCGTGGGCCGTTGGGTCGATGAGCGCGTCGAGCCGATCATCGCGGACGCGTTCGACGAGCACCGCTTCCCGGCCGAACTCGTCCCAGAGATGGCGGAGATGGGGCTCCTCGGCTGCAACCTCGAAGGCTACGGATGCGCCGGCCTCAACAACGTCGCCTACGGACTCATCTGTCAGGAGCTCGAGCGGGGCGACAGCGGCCTCCGCAGCTTCGTCTCGGTGCAGGGCAGCCTCTGTATGTTCCCGATCCACGCCTGGGGCTCGGAGGAGCAGAAGCAGAAGTACCTCCCGAAGATGGCGAAGGGTGAACTGATCGGTTGCTTTGGGCTCACCGAGCCGGACGGAGGTTCGGACCCGGGCACGATGAAGACGCACGCGAAGCGCGACGGGGACGACTGGATCATCAACGGCGCGAAGATGTGGATCACGAACGGCGGCATCGCCGACGTCGCGATCGTCTGGGCCATGACCGAGGAGGGTGTCCGCGGATTCCTCGTCGACAAGGGCACCAAGGGCTATACGACGCGGGACACGCTGAAGAAGTACTCGCTCCGCGCGTCGATCACGTCGGAGCTCTTCTTCGACGACGTGCGCGTTCCCGACTCGAACCGTCTCCCGGAAGCGATGGGACTCAAGTCTCCGCTCACCTGTCTCACGCAGGCCCGCTACGGCATCGCGTGGGGAGCGATCGGACCCGCCATCGGCTCGATGGCCGAGGCACTCGACTTCGCGAAGAACCGGATCCTCTTCGGCCGTCCGCTCACGCACACGCAGACGATTCAGCGCCGGTTCGCGGAGATGACGCGCCGGATCACGACGGGCCAGCTCCTCGTCCTCCAGCTCGGAAGGATCAAGGACCGTGGCGAGCTCCACCCGACGCAGGTATCGCTCGCAAAGTGGAACAACGTACGCATGGCCCTCGACATCTGCCGGGACGCGCGTGACATCCTGGGCGCGGGCGGAATCAGCATCGAGTACAGCCCGATCCGGCACATGATGAACCTCGAGAGTGTCATCACGTACGAAGGCACGGAGACGATCCACGAACTCTCCGTCGGCCGTCAGGTCTGCGATGGAGTGAACGCGTTCTAACACTATGAGTCTCCGCTTCAATCGCGCAGCCGTCGTCGACGAGAACTTCGTCGAAGCAGTGAAGAACTGGTCCGGACCGGACCACGGTCCGAGGGACCTCGACCAGCCGATCTACCCGCCCTTCCGATGACGGGGCGGGAGATGCTCCGATCTCCTCCAGTCGCAGATGATCTCGCGGCACCTCGACCTCATCGCGAGGGAGATGCGGACGACCGGCTCGTCGTTCTACACCATCGGGAGTTCGGGGCACGAGGGGAACGCCGTCGTCTCCCACTTCCTCCGCACTACGGACCCGGCCTTTCTCCACTACCGTTCCGGCGGCTTCGTCGTGCACAGGCTGCGGCGCGAACCGGACGCGGATCCGATCTACGACACGATTCTCTCCAAGGCCGCCAGTTCCGACGACCCCGTCTCGGGCGGTCGGCACAAGGTGTGGGGAAGCAAGAAGCACTGGATCCTCCGCAGACGAGCACGATCGCGAGCCACCTGCCCAAGGCGGTCGGATGCGCCATCGCGATCGCACGCTCGAAGCGGATCGGACGCGAACTGCCCGTCCCCCGGGACGCGATCGTCGTCTGCTCGTTCGGCGATGCGAGCACGAACCACTCGACGGCGCTCGGCGCATTCAATGTCGCCGCCTGGACCGCGTACCAGAACCTCCCCGTCCCGATCCTCTTCGTCTGCGAGGACAACGGGATCGGCATCTCGACGCGCTCGCCGAGCGGCTACCTGGAGCGTGAGTACCTGAGCCACCCGGGCATCAAGTACTTCCGCGCCGACGGCCTCCACATGCGCGAGGCCTACCGCGACGTTTCCGACGCGGTGAGCTACTGCCGCGAGAAGCGCGTACCGGTCTTTCTCCATCTCAAGGTGGTCAGGCTCCTGGGGCACGCCGGGTCGGACTTCGAGTTGGAGTACCGCTCGATCGAGGAGATCGAAGCGACCGAGGCGCAGGATCCCGTGCTCGCGAGGCGCGCCTCTGTCTCGAAACCGGTGTGATCGGCAAGGACGAGCTCCTCGAACGGTACGAGCGGATCCGGCAGAAGTGCCGCGCGAGTGCCGAGCACGTCGTGACCCGCCCCCGCCTCATGAGCGCGGCCGAGGTCATCGCGCCACTCGCGCCGTTCACTCCCGATGAAGTTCGGAAGGAGGCGACCCGGAACAACTACCTCGAGCGACGGCTGGAGAAGTTCGGGTCGGAGGACAAGTTCCCCGAGAACGGCGCTCCCCGGCACATGGCCGCCCTCATCAATCAGGGCCTCTTCGAGATCATGACGAAGTATCAGGAGGCGCTGATCTTCGGCCAGGACGTCGCGAAGAAGGGCGGGGTCTACAACGTCACGAAGGACCTGGCGAAGGCGTTCCGGTCCGGCCGCGTCTTCAACAGCCCCCTCGACGAGACGTCGATCCTCGGACTGGCCCAGGGTGCGGGGTACATGAACCTGCTTCCGCTCCCCGAGATCCAGTACCTCGCGTACTTCCACAATGCATGTGACCAGATCCGCGGCGAGGCCTGCAGCCTCCAGTTCTTCTCGAAGGCCCAGTACCAGAACCCGATGGTTCTACGTATCGCGTCTCTCGGGTATCAGAAGGGCTTCGGCGGACACTTCCACAACGACAACAGCACGACCGCGCTTCGTGACATCCCCGGCCTCGTGATCGCGTGTCCCTCCCGAGGAGACGACGCGGCCGCGATGCTCCGCACGTGCACGGCACTTGCGAAGGTCGACGGACGGGTCACGGTCTTCCTCGAACCGATCGCGCTCTACATGACGAAGGATCTCCACGCAGACAAGGATGGGGAGTGGAGCTTCCGCATGCCTCCGCTCTCGGAGTACGTCGCGCCGGGATCGGGACGCGTTTACGACGAGGAGCACCGGGACATCGCCATCCTGACCTATGGAAACGGGGTCTACTTCTCCCTTCGCGTGGCCCGGCGTCTCCTGGAGAGTGACGGCATCCGCTGCCGCGTCTTCGACATCAGATGGCTCGCCCCACTCGACGTGGAGGGCATGGCCCGCCACGCCGGGGACTGCGGGAAGGTGCTGATCGTCGACGAGGGACGCCGGTCCGGTGGCGTCAGCGAAGCCATGATCACGGCGCTGGTCGAGCAGGGGCTCGGCGGCCTCCCGATCCGGAGAGTCGTCGGCGAGGACACCTACATTCCGCTCGGACCGGCCGCGAACCTGGTTCTCCCCTCGGAGGAGCAGATCGAAGTCGCGGTACGGGAGCTGGCTTCCGTATAGCGAAAGGTCGAAGCAGGGGCGTTCTCGGTGGAAAACTCCGCGGAGGCCCCGCCTCTGCGTTGCGACGCGTCGACAGGGAGGCCCTGGCGGTCCCCGGTGCGGCGCCAGCGCGACATCGGAGCGGCATCGGTGGGGCGTCGGCAGGCGCCGGCACAAGGGCCAACGACACAACCGACTGTCTCACAACAGCTTCTGCCCGAACCCGCGCGACCTGGTCTGCCGCACACCAGCGTCTCGACGCCCTCCGGCAGGGCTCTCCGGCGTGCTCCGGGGACCGTCCAAGCGTCCCCCCTCCAGCGCTCGGCCCCCGGATCGGGAGAGAACTGGTCTCATCTCCCTCAACCCCTGACGACCAACCCTCAAGAAGCAGTCCACTCCCTCCGATCGATGGCCCGTAAGGACGTCCCTCCAGATGCGACTGGGGGCCGAACGTCTCGGGAGTGTCATGTCCAAGATCCGTGTCCTCATCGTGGATGACTCGGCGTTCCTCAGGCGCGCGATTCGAAGTGTGCTTCGCTCCGCGCCGGACCTCGAAGTGGTAGGTGCCGCCCGCAACGGGCGTGAGGCGATCGAGCAGGCCCGTTCGCTCGATCCGGATGTCGTCACACTCGATGTGACCATGCCGGAGTTGGACGGTCTCGCCGCGCTTCCGGAAGTCCGGAAGGTGTGCAAGGCAAAGATCATCATGGTCTCCAGTCATACGGCGGAAGGCACGCAGGAGACGCTCGAAGCGCTGCGTCTCGGTGCGGACGACTTCATCGCGAAAGATACCGGGCCCGAGCTTCCCGGGCTGATCGAGAAGATTCGCGCCCTCGGTGGCGCACGGAGAGTCCAGCCAACGATCCGGATGAGCCCGGACACGCCACGTCGCGCTCCGGTCTTTCGCGCCGACCAGTTCGATCTCGTCGTCGTCGGATCGAGCACGGGTGGGCCCGCGGTTCTCGAAACGATCTTCACCGCGCTTCCTCACCCCTTCCCTCTGCCGATCGTGATCGCACAGCACATGCCGCCGCTCTTCACGAAGTCGATGGCGGAGAGGCTCGACCGAACGTGCCAGGTGCCCGCGCACCACGTCGATCAGCCGCTCGTGCTCGAGAAGGGACATCTCTATCTCGCGGAAGGCGGGAAGCACATCAAGGTGAGGCGGCGGACGGGAAGTCAGCTCGGCGTGGAGATGGGCGAGACGCCACGCGAGGCACCCTATCGTCCATCCGTGGACGAGCTGTTCGCCACGACCGCCGAAGCCGTGGGAGGGCGTGCCCTCGCCATCGTGCTGACGGGAATGGGACAGGATGGTTTGGTCGGTGGCCGGGCTCTGCGCGCCAAGGGCGCGAAGATGCTGGCCCAGAACGCAGAGACCTCGGTCGTGTACGGCATGCCGCGCGCCGTCGTCGAAGCAGGTCTGGTCGACGCCGCCCTCACACCGGCGGAGCTCGCACAGACATTGGTACAGCTGGCCGGAGGAGTCGCCCGTCCGTCTCCCAAGGTCGGCACAGGCCGCAATGCAGCTTGAAGGAACGGATTCTAGAGGAGGACTGGTCGTGAGCAACGAGCAGACGAAGGCCTTCGCGGATGGAGACGAGCTCCAACTCGTCACCTTCGAGGTAGGATCCGAGGAGTTCGCCGTGAACATCCTCGTCGTCCAGGAAATCAATCGGATGATGAGGATCACGGAGGTTCCGCAGAGCCCCTCCTGCGTGGAGGGCGTGATCAACCTGCGCGGTCAGATCATTCCCGTCGTCGATCTACGGCAGCGGCTCGGCCTTCCCACCACGGAGTACGGCTCGATGAGCCGGATCGTCGTCGTGGAAGTGAGCGAGCGCACCATCGGCTTCACCGTCGACCGGGTCAACGAAGTGCTCCGGATCTCCAGCAGCATCGTCGACGCCGCACCAGGTGTGGTGACCAGGGTCGATTCCCAGTTCATCGCTGGAATCGGCAAGCTGGAAGACAGACTCGTCATCCTTCTCGATCTCGACAAGCTCCTCTCCGTGGACGAGCTTCGAGGTATCGATCGGACCTTGCAAGCGGCCGCCTAGCAAGAGGAGAGAGAACCTTGAGCTCGCCAACGATGTCGATCGCCCAGTTCGAGAAGCTCCGCAAACTGATCTACGAGAAGTCCGGGATCTGGTTCGCGGACAACAAGAAGTATCTGTTGGAAGCGCGGCTGGGCCGTCGCCTCCTCGAACTCGAGATCGATGATTTCGACCAGTACGTCTCCTTCATGACGATGGGGCCCTACCGGGACGACGAGTTCAACGAGATGTTCTCGCGGATCACGATCAACGAGACGAGCTTCTTCCGCAACGGTCCGCAGCTGGACGTCTTCGAGAAGAAGATCCTCCCGGAGATCATCGAGAAGCGGAAGAACATGCGTCAGCTCCGCATCTGGTCGGCGGCGTGTTCGACCGGTGAGGAACCGTACACGCTCGCGATCATCGCTTCGCGGGTCCTCGGCTTCCGGGCGAAGGAATGGACCGTCCAGGTCTTCGGGAGCGACATCTCGGAGAGAGCGATCCGCATCGCGCGCGCCGGACGGTACCCGAGCCTGTCGCTCCGCTCCGTACCACCCGCCATCGTCCAGAAGTACTTCCGCGAAGCGAACGGTTTCAACCAGATCGATCCCGAAATCCAGGCCATGGTGACGTTCGGTCGTCTCAACCTGAAGGACAGGATCGCGGCACGACGCTACGGAGTCTGGGACGTGATCTTCTGCCGGAACGTGATGATCTACTTCGACCAGGACATGAAAGACCAGAGCCTCGAGCTGTTCGCGTCCGTTCTGGCCCCGGACGGAGCGCTCCTCGTCGGGCACAGTGAGTCCTTCCGGAACAACGCCCACTTCGCGGCGCGTTCGGAGCCTCAAGGGTTCGCCTACTCTCGCGTGCAGGGATCAGGGGGGGTGCTGCGCAATGCCGCTTGATCATTTGGATCCCGATCTCCTCGTCGACTTCGTCACGGAGTCGTACGAGCTCATCGAGTCGGTCGACCAGGACCTGGTTCGGCTCGAGTCCGTCCCTGCGGATCTCGAACTGCTGAACAACGTGTTCCGCGCGCTCCACACGATCAAGGGCTCGGCCGGATTCCTCGCGCTCGATCCTCTGACCGAGGTCGCGCATGCGGCGGAAGATGCACTCAACTGCCTCCGCAAGGGCGAGATCTCGCTGACGGCCGACATCATGACCCTGCTTCTCCAGGCGGTGGACACGATCCGGGATCAGATCGGCGAGATCGAGGGCGGCGAGATGTGCGCCATGGGCGATCCGAACCTGGTCGCCGGTCTCAGAGCCGTCGGCTCCGACGGCGCGGCACCCGCGCCGAAGCAGGGAGCTCCGACGGGCGGCGCCACGACCGCCGAGGACCCGACGCATGGAACCGATCCGTCGGCGGAAGGAGCACACACGAGCGCGGGCCCGGGTGAGGATGCGGCGAGCCCCGAGGACGGCTGGATCGAGCTGACCTCGTCGAAGCAGACCCTCGTCCCGTTCATGGCGGACGACCTCGCGAAGTCTCTCCAGGAACTCGAGGACATCTTCCGCTCCACCTGTATGGGTGACGACCGCGCAGAGTGCGGATCCCAGATCAGTTCGGTCGCGGAAGAGCTCCATCGCGCCGTCGGCTTCTTCGGAATCGACGAGATCACGAACGAGGTCGACGTCTTCGTCGAACTCGGCAGGGTTCTGCCGAGCCTCTCCGACGACGCGATCAACGCGGTCGGGCCCCGGATCCTCGCCCTCCTCGCGGTGCTCAACGAGCGGACGATCGGGCTTCGTGAACTCCGGCGCGTCCCGTACGACTCCAGTCGTCTCATCGAGCGGGCGAAGGCGCAGCTCACCGGACAAGCCCTCTCGGACGAGGCGGGGCTCGCGCCGGACGCGGAGCTCGACGACGTCTTCCGTGTGGACTCGGTCCGCAAGGACGAAGACGGAGCGACGCCGCAGGCCACCTCGCAGGCAGCCGCCCGCGCCGCACAGAAGCTCCGCGACGTGAAGATCGCCGCGGCTGCGCCCGGTGGAGGAGACGCCAGCGGCGCCGCCGCCGATCGGGACGCGAAGCGCCAGCATCGTGTCGACCCGACGATCCGGGTGGACGTCTCCCGCCTCGAGAGCCTCCTCAACCTGGTTGGTGAGCTCGTGCTCCAGAAGAACCGCGTGCTGGCTCTCTCCCGTCGCGTCTCCGAGGGCTCGGACAGCGAGGCGGTCGAGGAGATCGGGCAGGTCGCATCGGACCTCGACCGGGTCACCGGCGAGCTCCAGCTCGGCGTGATGAAGACGCGCCTCCAGCCGTTGAACAAGGTCTTCAGCCGATTCCCGCGCGTGATCCGTGATCTCGCACAGGCCACCGGCAAGCAGATCGAACTCGACATCATCGGAGGCGACACCGAGGTCGACAAGTCCGTGATCGAAGCGATCGGCGACCCCCTCGTCCACATCCTCCGAAACTCCGCCGACCACGCCATCGAGACGCCCTCGGATCGGGTCGCGGCCGGCAAGGCCGAAACGGGCCAGATCCAGCTCTCGGCGGAGCATCTGGGCAACCACGTCCTCATCCGGATCCAGGACGACGGCAAGGGGATCGACCCGGACAAGATCGGGCGCCTGGCCGTCGAGCGGGGTCTGGTCAGTGAAGACGAACTCGCCGCGATGTCGCGTAACGCCATCCTCCGCCTCATCTTCGCCCCCGGCTTCAGTACGGCGAAGGAGATCTCCAGCATTTCCGGTCGTGGGGTCGGAATGGATGTTGTGCGAACCAACATTCAGAAGCTCAACGGTACGGTCGATGTGGAATCCGAGGTCGGGCGGGGTGCGACGGTATCGATGCGGATCCCTCTGACGGTCGCGATCATGCCCGCGATGATGGTCATGGTCGGGAGCGAGACTTACGCCGTTCCGCTGTCGAGCGTCCAGGAGATCGTGAGAATCGGGACGGCACGGCTGACCACGGTCAATGGCCAGCCGGTGCTCCGGAATCGTGACGTCGTGTTGCCGGTCATCGACCTGCACGAGGCGTTCACGGGACGGAGTGCCGAGAGGGCACCCTTCGCCGTCGTCGTCAACGTAGCGGATCAGAGTTACGCGCTCATGGTCCAGGGACTGGTTGGACAGCAGGAGGTCGTGATCAAGCCGCTGGACGATCTCTTCGAGGGAGAAGAGTCGTCGTTCCTGAGCGGCGCAACCGTTCGCGAGGACGGAGGTGTCAGCCTCATCGTGGACGTCGCCACACTGACGAAGTGGGCCAGTCGCAGTCTCGCTGCGGCTGCATGAGGGAGTTACGAATGGATACGCAGCTGTTTCTGCCCTTCGCGGAATCGATCCAGTCGGTCTTCTCGACCATGCTGGCGCTGGACGTGACCGTCGGGGACGTTGAACCGGTCGGCGAAGGCGAGGATCACGACGTCTCAGGGATCATCGGACTGTCCGGCGACGTTACGGGAAACGCCGCGCTCTGCTTCAAGACGGACACGGCCTCGAAGATCGTCGAGTCGTTCGTGGGCATGGCGATGGACCCGGCGAGCGAGGACTTCTCCGACGCGATCGGTGAACTCGCGAACATGGTGGCAGGATCCGCAAAGGCCATGTACGACGGTCTGCACGTCAGTCTCACGTGTCCGTCGGTGGTCGTGGGCCTGAACCACAAGGTGCGATCTCAGCGGGAGATTCCGGCGGTGAAGGTGCCTTGCGAGTGCGCCCACGGAAGCTTCTTCATCGAAGTCAGTTTGAAGCGGACGACGGGCGAAGCCCAGGTCGCTGCCTGAGCTTACGAGAGCGGAGGAACCCAGAAATGAAGATCATGCTCGTCGACGACTCCCGGACGATGCGCAACATCCAGAAGAACGTTCTCGCCCAGCTCGGCCACAAAGACATCGTGGAAGCGGCAGACGGCGAGGAAGCGCTCAAGGTTGCGGAAGCAGAATCGCCGGAGCTCATCCTGCTCGACTGGAACATGCCGAAGATGGACGGACTCACGTTCCTCAAGAACTACCGCGTCAAGGACAAGACCACTCCGATCATCATGGTCACGACCGAGGCGGAGAAGAGTCGCGTCATCGAGGCGATCAAGGCGGGAGTGAACAACTACGTGATCAAGCCGTTCACGCCGGACGTCCTCCAGACCCGGATCGCCGAGACGCTGGAGAAGAAGGCGGCCTGACGGCATAGTCGATCGGTTCGGACCAGCGCTGGGATCTCGGGGAACGGGATCGCCGGCGCTGGATTCGATCGGACGCTTCGACCGGCCGCCCCACATCGGACGCTTCGACCGGCCGCCCTACTCCGCGGGAGTCCGGTCGATCATGTTGCCGAAGAAGACCGAGTTCAGCAGCAACCGCTGCGTCCCCACCCAGAACGCCCGGAACGTCGGATGATCCACGAAGAGCACGACGCTTCCCCGGCCCATCTTCCGCGCCACCAACGAAGCCGACTCCGAAACCGCCGCGCTCTGTGACGGATGGAGATACCCCGCCACGAGAGGGTCCGGCCGTAGCCTCACCACGGTCTCGTAGGGATTCTGGCTCGGAGAGAGGAAACGCTTCGAACCGCGGAACACCGCGAGTTCCGGATCGTGGTACCCGTACCCGAGCGGATGCGTGGCGTCTACCTCCGCTGCGAAGATCGCCCCTCCGAGCGCCCGCGCCCCGCGGCGCGACTCGGCGCTCTCGTACGGAGCCGGCCGGCTGTCTCCGGTTGCTCCGTACGCGGCTCCAACACTACCCACTCGTTTCTCGGACCCAGTCGACCGCCGACTCCACGGCGACCAGCACCCCACCGGCCTCGACCCACCTCCGATCGCCGCGAGGTCGTCCTCCGACCACCTCCTGTAATCCCCACCGGCGAGGATCAGGTGCGTGTAGTCGGAGAGGGCTCCGGGAATCGTACGCAGGTTGGCTCTCGTGACACGGATGCCATAGCGGGCATCGAGGAGGTGCCAGATCGATCCCGTCTCGTAGGACGACGTTCCCTGCCCGGACGCGAGCAGGATCTTCGGCCGTTCCACCGCGCGGAGATTGGGGCTGCCGAGGTCGAGTCCCGCGTTCGCATGACCGGACGTCACCACGTGGACATCGACTCCGTCCTCCGAGGCAGCCTGCTTCAGCAGCGGCGCAATGGCCGGCCCTCTCTGAATCCCGGCCGGCACGAGCACGGAGCCGCGCCCGAGGACGACGTCACCCTCCGTCGTGCGCACCGACGTCGGCCGCGTCACGATCCGCACCTTCGCCCCCACGTTCAGCAGGCGTGAGAGAGCACGCGGCGCCCAGTAGGAGTCCCAGGAGAAGGCGAACGCGACCGCATCCGGATCATCGAGGTCCCCGACCCTACCTGCGGAAGCGCCGAGTGTCTCGATCACCGGCCCGAGCCCCTTGCTCGGCACGCTGGGGAGTTCGGATGAGTCGAGCCCGAATGCGAGAGGCAGGCTCCAGGCCGACACATCGTAGAAGAGACTGTCGGTGAAGCTGGTGCTGCGGTCCATCAGGCCATGGAGGAGGCGCGACTGCCGCTGCGCGTAGGGTACGAAGAACGCACTCCCTGGCTCGAACGACCGTCCCCCCTTCTCCATCCGCTCCGTCAGGCCCCGTGCCTCGATTCCGTGGACACGAAGCAGTTCCGCGAGCTGACCCGCACGCGCCGGATCGAATCGATCGCCGATGAGCCAACCGCCACTTCCCTTCGCTTCCTTCCACGCGTCCTGATAGAAGCGCCTCTGGTAGTCGAGGAGCTCGGCGCGCAGATCGACACTCGCCGCGATGGTGGAGAACGACGTCGTCATCTGGTTGCGGATCGTGAAGGAGAACTCGAGTTCGCCGTTCACGGTCGACTGACGGCTCCCTCTCGAGCTCGCCTGCTCGAAGAGGATGCCGACCGCACCCTGGACATCAGGATAGGTCGAGCCCTTCCCGTAGTAGAAGTCGTCGAAGTCTTCCCCGCTGTAGTAGAGGGATCCGATTTCGTCGAGAGCGGCGCGGTGATAGTCCGCGATCCGGTCCGTGAGGCGAACGTTCTCTTCCGGCGTCCGGGGGTTGCGGCGGCTCGGCACGCCGGGCTGGAAGAAGTAGGTCGAGTTGGGCCCCATCTCGTGGAAGTCGGCGAGCACGTTCGGCCGCCAGGACTGGAAGGTATGAAGTCGCGCCTTCGACTCCGGATGCACGGCCGGAACCCAGTCCCGGTTGAGGTCGAAGTGGTAGTGGTTCGTTCGACCACCGGGCCAGTCCTCGTCGTGCTCCCGGTCCTTCGGGTCCGGGTTCGGATGGAGGCTGCGGTTCGTGTTCGTCCAGTGAGCGAACCGGGCGAGCCCATCCGGATTCATCATCGGATCGAGAATGACGACCGCGTTCCGGAGCCAGCGCATCGTCTCGTCGTCTTCCGCGGAGGCCAGCTGGTAGAGGACGAGCGGCGCGGCGTTGCTACCGGACGACTCGTTGCCGTGGATGCTGTACCCGAGGTACACCACGACCGGATCCGTCGACTCCGGCGTACGGAAGACTCCCGGCTCGGACATCTCGACGTGCGCCTCCCGGATCGCTTCGAGTCGGGGAAGGTTCTCGGGCGCGGACACGTAGGCGGCGAGGAGAGGCCGCCCCTCGTAGGTGCGTCCCGTGCGGACGACCTGGACCCGGTCGCTCGCGGCATCGACCGCGTCGAAGTACGCGACGATCTGGTCCGGACGGAGATGCCATTCCCCGATCTCGTCGCCGAGAAAGCTCTCCGGATCGGGCACGGCGGACGCACGCGGCACGTCGGAAAGGTAGTAAGAGATCGGCGCGGCCTGAGCGGAGTTCACCGCCGCTCCCAGCGACACAACGGCGACTCCCAGGACGAGGAGCGTGCCGCATGTCACGTGCGAGGCAAGGCGACAAGGACGGAGACGAGAATGGAACCGAGCGTGTGGATTCGTTTGCATGCCACCGAGTCTAGCCGACTCAGTTGCTGCTGTCCGCCAACACCTCGAGCAGGGCCGGGAACCTGGGGCTCTTCCGCACCGGGGCGAGGTCCGGGTCCCGACTGATCTGGACCGCATCCGTGTACCCCCGACGAACCGCCCGCTGGAGTTCATCCAGCGCCTCGTCCACCCTCCCCTGCCGGGAGAGGGCACAGGCCTTGTTGTAGTACACGACCGCGTCGGCCTGTCCGGTCCGGATCAGCTCCTCGGCGAGTTCCAGGGCCCGGTCCAGCTCGTTGCTGTCCAAGTAGATGCCGATGAGGTGGCTCCGAACGTACACGTCCTGGCGGAGCGTCCCGAGCGCCGCCTCGAACTCGCGGCGTGCCCCCGCGACGTCGCCCCGGGCTCCGGCGACCGACCCGGCGGCGCGACGGCGCATCGCTTCCATGGTCGGCGTCGAACCCCGGAACCGGAGCGCCCGGTCGGCTTCGTCCAGCATGCGGAGGTCGATCGACACTTCCGCGAGACGCAGACGAAGACGCTCGCTCGACGGATCGGCCGCGACCGCATCCCGCGCTTCTATGTAGCTGCTGACCTTGTCCGAGAGGTTCGAGAAGGTGTTGCCGTCGCCGCCCACGTCGTCGGCGAGCTTCCGAAGCGTGAGGAGCGCTTCCTCGGCCCGTCCCAGATGGAGCAGCGAGAGCGCGATCCCCTGCCGTGCATCGTTCCCGTGGGTCGGATCGTCCACGATCTTCTCGTACTCGACGATGGCTTCCTCGTACCGGCCGAGTGCATCGAGGCCCCCACCGAGGAGGTTGCGGCAGGTCCCGCTGTTCGGGGCGAGCAGGGTCGCTTCGACGTACTGGTCCTTCGCCTCCTCCAGCCGACCGACACGCGTGAGCGCCTTTCCGAGGTTCATCCGGGCGATCAGGTTCTCGGGATGCTGTGCGATCACGCGTTCCAGCCGTTCGACCGACTCTTCGAACCTCTGTTCCGTGAGCGCGATGATCCCTCGATCGAAGTCGTCGATGAACGGAATCATCTTCTTCGGATCGGGGAGATTGAACTCTCCGTCCTTGGCCAACTCGACCTCGACCCCGGCACCGCCCAGGTAGCCGAGGCTCTGGAGACGCTCGAGCTCCTCCTGCGAAATCGCCTGCACCTCGGACTCGGCCATCCCCGCCTCGCCGCGGAGATCCCGGATCCGGTCGTTGTAGGCCAGCGCCGTGTCCGGATAGGACGCAATGAGATTCGTCGCCTCGGCCGGATCCCTTCGCACGTGGTAGAGCTCGGACTCGGGCGCGTGGATGTACTTCCAGCGATCGGACCGGAGCGCAAAGATCTGGCTGTGGTGGAAGTTGTAGGCGGGGAAGTACGTCTCGGCGTACGCGTAGCTTCGCGGCGCCTCCTCTCTGCCTTCGACGAACGGCATGAGGTCGTGCCCGTCGAGCCCTTCCGGTACCGGCTGGCCGGCGAGGGAGAGCAACGTCGGCATGACATCCTCGGTCGAAACGATCGGCGCGAACCGCTGCCCCTCGCCTCGCCCCTTCCGGTCGACGACGAGGAACGGGACGTGGAGCGTCTCGTCGTAGAGGAACACACCGTGTTGCGGCTCGCCGTGTCCACCCAGTCCCTCGCCATGATCGCCCACGATGAGGACGGACGTGTCGTCGAGGAATCCCTCCGCGCGTGCCCGACGGAAGAATTCTCCCAGATACTTGTCCATGCCGGCGTCCTCCTGGTCGTACGGCTCGAGCTGCTCCATGCTCGCGAACGGCTCCGGCGGAATCCAGGGAAGGTGCGGGTCGTAGAGGTGGACCCAGAGGAAGTAGGGCCGCGTCCGGTCGAGACTCTCCATCCAGTTGAGGGCGTGACGGGTCGTGATCGGCGCGGACCGCTCCACCACGACGTTGTCGTCGTAGGTCGTGAACCCCTGCTCGGTCCCGTATCCATTCTGGAGCACGTAGGCACTGATGAACGCGCCCGTCTGATAACCAGCGGCGAGCAGGCGCTCGGCGACGGTCTCGAACTCCTCGCCGAGACTGAAGATTCCGTTGTCCCGCACGCCGTGCCGAAGCGGGGAGAGCCCGGTCAGAATGGTGGAGTGGGAGGGGAGCGTCACCGGAGTCGTGCACATCGCCCAGTCGAAGGTCGCCCCCACCGTGGAGAGGCTGTCCAAAGTCGGCGTGACGGCGAGTTCGTTCCCGTAGCATCCGAGGTGATCGGCCCGCGTGGTGTCGAGCGTGACGAGGATGACGTTCCCGGGCGTTTCCGGCTCCGGCGAGCCGCAACCCGCGCCGGACAGGAGCAGAGTGACAGAGAGAAGCGCGCCCGACACAGGCCCGAGCACACGAGAGATCCCCGGCTGACGGGGCTTCTGCGCTGCTCGTCGGTACGTGGACGAAGTCCGGCTCTCGATGGCCGAGGTCCGCCTCATGACGGGCTCGCTGCGGACTTCGCGTCGGCGGGAGAGAGTACGGTGAGACGTTCGGGATGGACCTCGATGCCGCGTCGCTTCATCGCGTCCTCCAGAATCACGCCGATCTTCGCGTCGACTTTCCTCTCCCGCACGCGCGCCTCTGCCATCGGCAGTCCGACCTCCTTGGGATAGGGCTTCGTGTGCCGGCGGTAGTTGCACCGCACGATCGCGTATCCGTGTCCCTCGATCGAGATCACGTCGGTCAGGTCCCCCGTCTCCATGCCCCGGGCGATGTCGACCAGCGGCTGGAGGAACTCGTTCCGGAGCGGCACCTCCAGTTCGATCATGCCGGTGTCCCTCCGGTAGACGACGGTCGAGTCGTCTTCGGAGAGCGTGCGTGCTTCGTTCTTCCAGTCGAAGTAGGTCATGTCCTGGGTCCGCTCGGCGAAGTCTCGGGCCTTCGCTTCGTCGCCCGGTGCGAACGCGAGATACCCGAAGGCGACGCGCTCGCCGCTCCGGTACACCTCGGGATTGGCATCGAGCTCCGCGAGTGCTTCGTCCGGCGTGACGACGACACCCTGCGACACGACGCGGTCGAAGTAGTCGTCCAGGTAAGCCTCGTCCGTGGACTTGGCCAGGAACCGCTGATACTCGGGACGGTCCAGGATTCCACGCCGCTCGGCCTCCTTCCGGAGGAAGTACTGGCGGATGCGCAGCCGGATCTCGTTCGAGCGCGAGTCTCGGTCACCTCCGGACGGCCAGTTGAGGGTGTTCGTGGCGTTGAGCTCTTCCATGAAGTCGTAGGCCGTACCCGTGTCACCATAGAAAGTGTAGATCGGGAGGTCGCGCGCCTCGGGCGGCAGAAGCCAGGCCGGGGACTTCCAGCTCATGTAGACGTTCGCGTTGGCCCGGGGTTGCTCCTTGCTCATCGAGTCCCAGTACGCGTTGAAGCACTGATTGATGACGGGGAAGTTCTGCGGGAACGTCTCGTAGCCGGACGCTTCCGTCAGCCTGTCCCGACTCGCCTCCACCGAATCGCCGTAGCAGAGGAAGCGGATCACCGTGTCGACTCGCCGGATCTGCCTCGGGTCCAGCTCCACGTCCCGCTCATCGATGATCTGGACGATCCACACGCCCTTCGTGGTCCGGGTCGGAGGAATCATGTCGCCGGGCTCGCGGCCGGAGAGGAACACCTCCGTCACCAACTCGAACGGAACCTTGTCCGCGGTGACCCAGCCCGTGTCGAAGCTCGTCCGGAGTTCGTCGGTGTGGAGTCCGTACTGCTGGTAGGCCTCGTCGAACGGCATCCCGTTCAGGAGCGCGTCGTAGCAGATCCTGGCGACTTCCTCGTTCGTCGGAACGATCCGGTGGAGCCGCACCTCCTTGCCCAGATGGACGCGAACGGACGCCAGATCCTCGTCGGACACCCTCTTCCCGCCCATCAGCTCCTGGAACATCTGGTTCACCAGGAACTCCTCGCTCTCGACGCGAACCCGCCTGGCCGCGGGCCAGGCCAACTCCGGGATCTCGGACTTCGCGACCTCGACCAGGACGTCGTTGTTGACCACATTGCGGAGGAAGAGCTTCCGTTCGTCGAGAGAGGCCGTCTCATAGGGATAGTCCGGATAGACCTCGGCGAACCGGGCGGCAAGATCCTGCTCCGTCAGCTGCCATCCGTCGTTCGACTTCGCCAGAACGTTCGATCCAGTATCTTCACTGCACCCAAGGGGGCCGGAAAGTACTAGGAGAGAGGAGATTACGAGAGCACACGTCCACGCGGCACAGCTCCTCATTCCGCTGGTCGCTCGGCCGGGCGCACCCTCAGCCAAGAGAAGATCGTCTCGCAAGCCTTCGCTCCTCCAATCCTGATTCCGATGCAGTAGACCTGCTAATATCAGACATCGACCAAGCAACACGGCGACAACCACTTAAGACACTCGCCCCCAACCGGCCTGGACTCAGGACAAGTAGCAGACTGACAACGAGTTGGCCCACTTCAGGTTGCGTAGCAATTGCCTCATGGTACGTGATCTTCCGCTTTCCCCGAATATCGGCGTGTTGATCTTACACGGACCGAGCAAGTATACTCTGAAGTGCTCGATCGTGGGCGGTGAACGACATTGGTCCTGCCGGACTGTCGTCCACACTCCCATTCGGCATAGAACGTTCCATCCTGAGGATGACAACAACATGAAGAAGATTGTTACCGCACTCGCTCTGACGGCGGTCATCGCTGGTTCCGTCAGCGCGCGTGAGTTCACTCCGTTCTCCGGAACGCCGGCGCCCGAGCCGGAGTCCGGCTCCGACATCTGCCTCGAGTATGATGGCGGTTCCGCGTTCTTCGGTGGCTTCGGTAGCTACTACGGTTGGTCCCAGAACACCGTCGTGCACTTCGAAGCTCCGGCTGGTGTCTGGACGCTCTCCGAGGCCCAGTACTACCTCTATGGTGGTAACGGTGGTTCGCGTTCGGCTGACGCCTACACGAACACGACCGGCCTCAACAACGAGCCGACCTCCCCGACGCACAACTCGGTCAGCTGGACCCCGTCCTTCGGCGCGGTCGGCTTCGAGTCCGTCGACATCTCCAGCTACGGCATCATGCTGAACGGTGGAGACCTCTTCGGCGTCGGTACGACCCTCCTTCCGGGCGACGGAATCTCCGTCTTCTACGCCGCCGATGACGGCAACCCGGGCTACTCCTGGTCGAACTGGTATGGCATCTGGTACAACGATACCGCTGAGTTCGGTCTCGATGACGGTATCCGTGCCTGCCTGACGGGCGACGTCGTTCCGGTCGAAGAGAGGACCTGGGGCGGAATCAAGAGCCTGTACAAGTAAGACCACGACGTTTCGATCTCGTCATCTGCGGGGATGACGGGTGAAGAAAGTCTGAAGCCGCCGGATTCCATGGATCCGGCGGCTTCTTCGTTTTTTGCGAGTGATGGAGAGTCCATCTCGAGGGCGAACATCGGCGATGCGCCGCGAAGTCAGCGGGATCCAGATCGCAACGTGCGGAGGATGGGTCAGCCACGATCCGAAGCGAACGTCGGCTCTCCCGGGTGCGCTGTCGACTCGCCCCGATCCTTCCCCCGGATCCAGTGCCACGCTTTCGACCCAATCCGCTGCAAATCTTCGAGGATCACGTACCCCGCCGGTACGATCATGAGCGTGATGAACGTCGCGAACACTACGCCGAACGCGAGCGACACCGCCATCGGGACCAGGAACTTCGCCTGCATGCTCCGTTCGAGCAGAAGCGGCGTGAGTCCCAGGAACGTCGTGAGCGACGTCAGGAGGATCGGGCGGAAGCGCGAGACTCCGGCTTCCCGGACCGCGCGGTGGAGCGGCATGCCGTCGCGCCGGAGATTGTTCACGCGGTCCACCATGACGAGGCTGTCGTTCACCACGACTCCGGTGAGTGCGACGATCCCGAACATGGAGAGCATGGTGAGGTTCATCCGCATGATCGCGTGTCCCCAGATGGCGCCGACGAACCCGAACGGAATCGCGCTCATGACGATGATCGGCTGGATGTACGACTTGAACGGAATCGCCATGAGCGCGTAGATGAGGAGGAGCGCGAGGATGAACCCGCGGAGGAGCCCGCCGAACGTCTCCCGCTGCTCCTTCTGCTCGCCCTCGAAGCTGAACTTGATGCCGCCGTGGTCGGCGCTCACCTTGGGAAGGAACCCCGCCCGCAGGTCGCTGAGGATCTCGCCCGCGGTCGCCTGATCGTCGTCGACGTCCGCCGTGACGTTGACCGTCCGCATACGGTCGACCCGCTTGATCGACGCGAACCCACGCGAGAGCGAAGCGGTCGCGACCGTGTGGAACGGCACTTCGAGCCCGGCTGGGGTCCGGATCCGCATGTTCTCGAGGTCGCCGAGCGAGGCGCGCTCCGATTTCGGGTAGCGGACGTAGACCTTCACCTCGTCGCGCCCTCTCTGGATGCTCTGGACCTCCGCCCCGTAGAACCCCTGCCGCACCTGGAGCGCGAGATCCTGGAGCGTGATCCCGAGGGCTTCGGCTTCGGGACGGATGTCGAGTTCGATCTCCTTCTTTCCCTCACGGAACGAATCGGAGATGTCCGTGACGCCCGGGTACTCGCCGAGCTTCGCCTTCACCGCGTCGGCCGCGTCCCGGAGCTGGTCCAGGTCGAGACCGGAGAGCTGGATGTTGAGGGCATCGCCGGCGCTGAAGAGCGACGAGTTGAACCGCAGCTCCACCGCGTCCGGGATCGACCCGGTCTTCTCCCGCCAACGGTTCAGAACCTGCTGGCTCCGCACCGTGCGGTCCTCTGCCGATGCGAGCTCGATCGTCACTTCACCGATGTGTCCCGAAGAGACACCACCGGCGTCGCTGTGTCCCGGCCCCTGCCTGGCGGATCCGAACGGAGTCGATCCGACGATGGCGGACACGTGGTGGAACGGATGTTCCCCGGGATTGGATTCCTCGAGTTCACCGCGGAGCTCGAGTGCGGTGGCTTCGAGCTGACGGATCCCCTCCGCGGTGATGTTCGACGGAGTGCCGAGCGGCATCGTGAGCGAGGCCGTCACGTAGTCCGCCTCGACCGGCGGGAAGAAGCTGAACTTGATCCAACCTCCGCCGACCATGCCGAGCGTGAAGATGAGCGTGCCGAGACCGACCGCGAACGTGATGTAGCGGTGTTTGAGACCGAGTTCGAGGCTGGGGCGATAGACCCGGTCCACGAAACGCTCGAGCCCCGTCGCGAAGCGGTCCTGGAACCGTCGCCAGGCCGCACCCGGACCGGTGAGCTTCGCGTTGTCGTACCGCATGTGCGAGAGGTGCGACGGGAGAATGAAGAGCGACTCGAAGAGAGAGAAGACCAGTGTCGGGATCACGATCATCGGAATCACCCGCATGATCTTTCCGGTCGCCCCGGGAACGTTCAGCAGCGGGCCGAAGGCCGCGATCGTCGTGAGCACCGCGAAGAGCACGGGGACCGCGACCTCCTGCGTCCCCTCCACCGCACCACGGAGACCCTTCCCGTGCCGGCGCTGGTGCGTATAGATGTTCTCTCCCACCACGATCGCGTCGTCGACCACGATTCCGAGCACGACGATGAACGCGAAGAGGGAGATGAGATTGATGGAGACGTCGAGCCCCGGCATCATGAACGCCGCACCGAGGAACGAGACCGGGATCCCCAGACTCACCCAGAACGCGAGCTTGAAGCGCAGGAAGAGCGCGAGCGAGGCGAGCACGAGGAAGAATCCGCCGATGCCGTTCCGCATGAGCACGGACATCCGGCTCCTGAGCACTTTCGAGTTGTCGGACCAGGTCGTGAGCGTGACGCCTTCCGGCATCCTCGCCTGGGCCGTCTCCACGTAGTCGTTGACCGAGTTCGCCACACCGATCGCGTTCTGCTCACCCACGCGGAAGACCTGCACGAGCACGGAACGCTTTCCGTCGAACGACGCGCTCTCGTCCGTCTCCGCGAAGCCATCGACTACCGTCGCGACATCGCCGACCACGACTCGGGAACCGTCGGACCGGGATCGGACGACGATCTGCTCGAACTGATGGCCGTCGTACGCCTGTCCTTCGGCGCGGAGCAGGATCTCGCCACCGTCCGTCTTGATCGAACCACCGGGGAGATCGAGCGAGGAGCGCCGCACGGCCGTAACCACGTCCTGGAACATGATCCCGTAGCGACGCATCGCCTCTTCGGAGACCTCGATCGAGATCTCGTACGGGCGCGCGTTGACCAGTTCCGCGACCGAGATCCCCTCGATCGAAGTGATCTCGTCCCGGACCCGCTCGCCCAGCTCCTTGAGCGAGCCTTCGTCGATGTCACCCGCGATCGAGACCGAGATGACCTGCCGCCGGTTCGACATCTCCTCGACCACCGGCTCCTCGACTTCCTCGGGGAACGTGTCGATCGCATCGATCCGGGACTTCACGTCGTCGAGCACTTCCTGGACGTCCGCCGAGGTCTCCACCTCGATCGTCACGACGCCGATGTTCTCGGACGCGACGGAGCTGATCTGCTTCACGCCGTCGATCCCGTCGATCTCCTCCTCGATCCGGACGCAGACCGCCTCTTCCACTTCGGCCGGAGCAGCACCCGGATAGACGACCGCGACCCGGATCATGTCGAGCGAGAACTCGGGGAAGACTTCCTGACGCACATTCATGATCGCGAAGAGCCCGCCCCCCATGATCACGATCATGAGGATATTCGCGGCGACCGGATTGTGGGCGAACCACTCGACGAGACGGTTCACGCGTCACCTCCGGGCTGTTGGGTGGCGGCAGGCACTCCCTCTTCGAGCGACGACATCTCCTTCGGCGATCCCGCTCCCGTCCGGACCTTCATCCCGTCGGTCACGACTTCGAGCGGTGAGAGACAGATCCGCTCCCCTTCCGCAATGCCACCCGAAACGATCACCCGCTCCCGCTCCGCCCGTACGACCTGGACCTCGCGGATCCGGAGCCTGTCCTCGTCGTCGACGATGAGAAGCTCACCGCCCTTTCGAATCGCGCTGCGCGGGATCACGAAGACGTCGTCCAGAACCGTTCCGGCAACGTCTGCGCTCACGAAGAGCCCCACGGACAGCGGCACCGCGGACTGTCCGGCGGAGCGACCCGAGGAGCGGCCCGCGTAGGGCTCGTCGACCCGCGCGACGAGGTGGATCATCCGGGTCCGCGGATCGATCTCTCCTTCCGTCCGGACGATCCGTCCCTGCCAGGTCTGTTCCTCGCCGGCGAAGTCCCCGCGGAGAACGACACTCGGCCCGTGGCCGTTGCCGTTTCCGTCGAGCGGGACGTCGAGGAATGCGAACTCGGAGTCGCGGACCGGAAGCCGGATCTCGGCGTAGTCGGTTGCGAAGACTTCCGCCACCGGCGTGCCCGGTCCCACGTACTGCCCGACGTCGACACGCGTCGCACGGACTCGGCCCGAGTACGGCGCGCGGATCCGCGTCCGCTCGAGGTTGCGTTCCGCCTGACGCTGGGACGCCTTCGCCGCCTCGAACCCGGCGCGGGCCTGCGCCACCTGGAGGTCGCGGTTCGCGAGCGGTGGCGCCTCTCCACCCTGGAGTTCGCTCCACTCCTTGCGCGCGATCGCGGCCTCGGCCTCTTCCTGTGCGAGCCTGAGTTCCGTCTGCGCGACGAGGCTCCTGGCCTGGACCACCGCGAGTTCGTAGTCGCCGGAGTCGAGCCGGAGGAGCACGTCTCCCTTCTGGAAGACTCCACCCGCCGCGAAGCTCGGCGACACGTCGACCACCCGCCCGGCCACTTCGGAGACGAGCGCGGTCTCCGTGCGCGGCTCCACCGTCCCCTGCGACTCGACGAAGACCTGCACGTCCTCCGGCGTCGCCACGAGGGTCCGGACGAGGGGCGGTGGCGGGACCGGCGTCTTCCGCTCGATCTCCGGCCGCGACTTGACGAGCGTCACCGCCGCGGCTCCCGAAAGGAGCACGATGAGGAACGGGGCGACGATCAGGATGAACTTTCTCATGAGCGACTCTCCGAACGGTCGGACGAACTCGGGATCTGATTGGGCAAACTCAGGCTCTGGTCAGGCAACGTGAGGATCTCCGTGGGCGACTCGAACCCGCCCCCGAGTGCGATGTAGAGGTCGACGCGATTGCGCAGGCGGTCCGCCTGGACACCGAGCAAGCGGCTCCGCGCGTCCAGCTCCGACCGCTGCGCGTCGAGCACGTTGATGTAGTCGACGAGACCGGAACGGTAGCGGGACTCGGTCAGCTCCCGCGCCGCTGTCGCCTGGACCACGGCCTCACTGAGGTGCTCCTCCTGCCGTTCGAGCCGATAGCTGGCCTCGAGGAGCGTCTCCACCTCCGCGAACGCCCGCAGGGTCGCGTTCGCGAACGCCGCCGCCGCCTGGTCCCCGAGTGAGTCATTGAGCTTCACGTTGGCCCGAAGACGCCCACCCTGGAACAGCGGCTGGAAGAGGTTCGTGACGAAGGACCAGACCGTGAAGTCCCCGTCGAGAAGGTCGGACAGCTCCCTGGAACTCCGGCCACCCGAGGCCGTGAGGGAGATCTTCGGGAGGAGGTCCCGACGTGCCTGGGAGGCGCGATGGTCCGCCGCGACCCAGCGCCGCTCCGCCGCCACCAGATCCGGCCTGCGGAGGAGCAGGTCCGCCGGCACCACCGACGGCACCGCGGCGGCCGGAGTCCGGAGCGTGTCCGCCCCCTCGAGCGCCCGGTCCGGGTAGCGCCCGACCAGGATCTCCAGCTGACGGACCTGCGTGCCCAAGGCCGCCTGCCGCTGCTCGAGCAGAGCCCGGGCCGACGCCAGCTGGCTCGACGCGAGCCGGAGGTCCAGGGACGTCCGCGTCCCCTCCTCGAACCGGGCCCGCACCTGGGACGTCGAGGCCTCGTAGCTCGCGACCGTCCGCTCGGCGAGCTCCGCCTGAAGCCGCGCCTCGGTCACTCCGTACCAGGACTTCGCGACCTGCCCCGCGATGGAGAGACGAGCCCCCGCGTAGTCCGCGTAGGCCGCCTCCCGGCTTGCGTTGGCCGCGACCGCACCGTGACGAACCCTTCCCCAGAGGTCGACCTCCCAGGCGGAGGTCAGGGTGCCGGAGTAGCTCGTCGACATGTTCGTGATGACGCCGGTGCCGTCACCGATCGGGAGCCCGATGAAGTTCTGTTTGCTCCGCGTCCGGGTGAGACTCGCATCGAGGCTCGGGTACCGTCCCGCCCCCGCGATCGTGGCCTGCGCATCCGCCGCCTCGACCCGGGCCGCGGCCGCTTCGAGGTCCCAGTTGTGCTGGACCGCCTCGGCGAGGAGCGCCGCAAGGTCCGAGTCGTCGCCCGCGAACCAAGCCAGATCGGAGGCCACGAGCGCGGACCGATCAGCCGCGTCCACGCCGCCGGAAGCCTGGCCGGCGAGAGTCGTCCCGTCCGAGCCTGCAGTTCCCGCGCCGCCGGGAAGCGGCTCGCGGAATGCCGCCGGCGGTTCGGCCGGAGCCTCGAGCGTCCCCGGACGGGGCGGCGACGCACATCCGGTCACGTGGAAAACCATGACAGCAGTAGTGAGGACAACTATGCCGACATGTCCCATAACACTCTGTCTAGATGGAAGTTGATACATCACACCTCTGCTGTTGGTATCTTTGCTGACTTCACTTCCGCGTCGCTGTCGGATCGGTCGACAACGCCGGAGCCCGGAACGCCGCGGCCAGGAACGCGACCAGCCGGGCGCGCGTCCGCTCAGGGTCCGACATGGCCGCGCGCTTCATCGGGTGACACGGAGTGGCCGGCTCCGCGGCGTCCTCCGCGCCCTCTGCCCGAACGGCAGCCTGCATCTGGGCACGGTGGGCGAAGCCGAGGGTGTAGGTCATCGTCCCGATGGCGAAGTGCATCCGCCATCCGATCTCCTCGTACGAGAGATCGGGCAGGGCGCGGCGGAGAAACTCCATGTAGCGCCGCCCGAACGATTCGAACTGCGGGATCAGGATCTCCTCGATCTCCGGCAGCGGATCGAGATGGATCCGCCCCATGAGCCGGACGAGCGTCGACCCAACCTCGGCATTCGACCCGAGCTCCAAGGCCGGCGAGAGCCAGGCGTCGACCACCTCCTCGAGGGTCGGCTCCGTCCCCCGAGCCTCGAGCGCATCGAGACGGCGGTGTCGCTCTTCCGTCACCGGCCGGATGAACTGGG
This sequence comes from Candidatus Eiseniibacteriota bacterium, assembly GCA_041390305.1. Classification (GTDB taxonomy): domain Bacteria; phylum Eisenbacteria; class RBG-16-71-46; order CAIMUX01; family CAIMUX01; genus JACKCR01. Next base: position 48,273 of record JAWKQE010000031.1, on the reverse strand, counting down.
CCAGGACCTCCCGGATGAGGCCCTCCTTGGATCCGAAGTGGTAGTGGACGGCCGCCAGATTGACCCGGGCTTCCGCGACGATCGACCTGAGCGACGTCGCCGCAAAGCCGCGCTCGGCGAACAGCTTCTCCGCCGCCGCGAGGATCCTCTTCTGCGTGTCCTGTGGGTCCATGGGTTGGGAACGTATGGAATTGGCCGATCGGAAGTCAAACGTTTGTTTCAATGGTTGTGGCCGGATGATTGCGGATGGCATCGCGGGGATCGACCACGAAGCCGGCGACTTGCGGCGGCCAGGTGGGGATGCGCTCTCCCGTCACCATCGCTCCCACGTAAATGGTTGCAATTCTGTCGCTTATACGGGCCTCACCCACATTCTTCCGGCCACGACCTATACATGAACACCGCCTTTCTGGTTTGATCCCCCGGTGATTCGGAGACCACCCACAATCGCCCACGGCGGCATGATCGTCTGCTCACACCCACTCGCGGCGGAGGCGGCGGTCCAGATGCTGCGGAATGGCGGACACGCCGTGGACGCCGTGGTGGCGGCCGGGGCCGTGCTCGCTGTCGTCGAACCGTCGGCGTCGGGCCTCGGCGGGGATGCGTTCTTCCTCGTCGACCACCGGGCGGACGGTGAGGTCGTCGCCGTCAACGGAAGCGGAGCGGCTCCGGAAGGAGCTCACGGCCGAGCGGTTCGAGGGGTAACGTCCGTCCCACTCCGTTCGGCGTCTTCCTGCACGACCCCGGATGTTCTCGCCTGGTGGGACAGCTGGTCCTGGTGGGGAAGCTGCCTGGGCCGAGGTGCTCGCACCGGCGGTCCGGCATGCGCGGAGGGGTACCCGATCTCGTGGCGGATGGGCGCCGCGTCAACGCGCGGATGGAGTCCGTGCTGCTCGCCGATCCCGGGCTCCGGGCGGCGTACACGCGGGACGGCTGCGCGCTCGGCACAGGGAAACGTGTCGGCCTCAGGCCCAGGCCGCAACTGGAAGCGATCGCGGCTCCAGGGTGGACGGGCCTTCTATGAAGGACGGATCGCGGAGGCGCTCTGCCGCGGGACGCGAGAGGCAGGGGGAACACTCGGCGTCCGCGACCTGGCGGAACACGAGTCGGTGTTCACGAATCCGTACCGTTCCGAGTTCGGAGACCGCGTCCTCCTCGAGCAACCGCTCCCGAGTCAGGGCATCGTCCTCTCGATCATGTCCTCACTCGTGGGCGGGCACCCGCTCGAACGGGCGATCGAACAGCCGGCGGAGGAACTCCATCGGCAGGCCGAGGCGAAGAAGGTCGCGTTCGCACTCAAGCAGGCGTTCCTGACGGATCCGAAGCATCTTCCGGTACCGGAGGAGCAGTTGATCGGGGCGCTCCTGTCTCCGGACGTGATCGCGCGTCTCGGGAAGCTCGTGGATCAGGAGCCGACTCCGCTCGATCTCGTTCCCGCGGTCACGATGGCGGCCCTGCGTGAAACGAAGATGGGACGGGAGCTGATCGAGGCGTACGAAGCGTCGGGCTACGATCCTGCGAATCCCCCGCGTTCGGGAGACGGAGCGACCGATACGACGTATCTCTGCGCGGCCGACCGGGACGGCAATCAGGTCGGTCTGATCCAGTCCGTCTTCCATCCATATGGTTCGGGGTTCCAGGAACCGTCGACGGGGGTGCTGCTCAACAACCGCGCGTGCGGGTTCTCGCTCTCGCCCGGCCACATCAACTTCCTCGAGCCGGGGAAGCGCAGTCTGCACACCTTGAACTCGTACATGGTGCGCCCGAAAGACGGAGCGACGGCGTTGGGACACGGTGGGCTGGCCGTGGGTGCGCCGGGTCACGGTGGGTTGGCCGGCGGCGTGCCCGGTCACGACGCTCCGGGACACGGTGGGTTCGCGGACGGCCTGTCACGTCTCGTCGGCGGAACGCCGGGCGGCGACAACCAGGTGCAGACGAATCTGCAGATCCTGCGTCATCTGCTCGCGGGAACGGATCTCTGGACCGGACCGACGCCGCAGATGAAGGGGAACTGGACGCAGGCCCGGCGGGCGCGCAGCGAACGGGCTCGTCCGCCGATCTTCGACCTCCTCGCGGTGGCGCTGGAGGCGCCGCGGTGGCGACTCGATCCGAGCGGCCAGTTGCGCATCGAATCGCGCATCCCGAGCCAGGTCCGAAAGAAGCTCACGACCTGGGGACACGATGTCGTGCGGATCGGACCGTGGGAGGGTAGCGGGCTCGCGCAGCTCATCCTGACGTTGCCGGAGGCGCGAGCGAATGCGCAGCCGAGCGTTCATGTCGGAGCCACCGATCCTCGAGGCGAAGGCGTTGCGTTGGGCGTTTGAGCGGGTGCCAGACGCACCGTCGGACGACCAGGCTCGCGCATGGCCGCCGAAGATGAGGCCACGAACCTAGTAGGAGTCACTCGTCCATGCTGGACTGGGCCGTCGTCCTCGTCGGTACGGTGCTTGGAGTCCTGGTTCTCTTCCGTCCCAGACTGCTCGGCCTGCCGGACTCATTCCACGGATCGACTCTCCTTGGGTTGACCCTCCTCACGATCGGTCTCACCGCGCCGTTGGTCCTACGTCCCGAGCAGATGATGCTCGAGTCGGGCGCGGAGACCGATGCGTTCATCGGAACGTGGAACCTATGGTGGACGGCGAAGGCGATCCTCTCCGGACACAGCCCGTACTTCACCGACCTGCTCTTCGCTCCGGAAGGCACCGATCTCTCGCTCCACACGCACGCCGTGACGGAAGGAACACTCTTCCTCCCGGTCCTCGGCGTATTCGGCATGGACGGACCTCCGGGGATCTTCGGCGTCTACAACTGCATCGTCTTCGTCTCCTTCCTCCTCACCGCGTACTTCGCGTATCGGCTCGCACTCACCCTCACCGCGCATCGGGACGGGTCGCTCCTCGCCGGACTCGTGGTCGGCTTCTCGAACTTCCGCTTCGCGAACACGGTCCGCCTCCACGTGCTCTCGATGGAGTGGCTCGTGTTGCTGGTCTGGATGTGGGTGCTCCTGTGGCGGGCACCGCGCGCGGCCCGTTGGCTCGGAGTTGCAGTCGCCGGCGTGCTCCTCGCCAACGCGTCGCTCGAACTGACCGCCTACGCCGCGGTGGTCCTCGTCGCCTGGACCGTCGTGGAGCTGGCGGGCCGGTACTTCCCGAAGCGCGGGAAGACGGGCGTTCCGCACGGCAAGGCGAAGTCAGGCTCGGGCACGAGTGCGGGCACGGGCAAGTCGACTCGCTCCGGCGGCGAGGTGCCGATTGGCAGCAAGGAGAAGTCAGCCGCGGCCGTGGGCACGAGTGCGGGGGCTTGGGCCTCGATCCTCGGCAAGGGTGCATGGGGGCCGATCGCCGCCGTCGTCGTCGGCCTGCTCGGAACCGCTCCGCTTCTGGTGCGCCTGCTGCGACGCCTGGGCGATCGCCCCGCCTTCGAGCCACGCCTGGCCGAACACTTCTCTGCCGACCTTCTCGACTTCATCATCCCGAACCCGCGTCATCCGATCTGGGGATCGGGCTTCGCGAGGCAGACGGCGCGTCTTCACCTCGGCGACGACGGTTTCGGGCAGAGCATCGGCATCGTCGTCCTGGTGCTCTTCGTCGGCGCGGGCGTCCTGATCTTCCGGAACGGTCGGGGTCGTCGTTGGTGGATCGGAGCTGTCGCCTGTCTCCTCCTCGCGCTCGGGCCGACGCTCCACATCGCGGGGCAGTCCCTTGGGATTCCGATGCCGCAGAAGATTCTCTCCGCCATCGTCCCGATCCTCGGGCAGTCGCGGACTCCGATCCGTTGGATGGCACCGGCGTCGCTCTGCATCGGGATGTCGATTGCGTGGGGATGGGCCGCCCTCCGCAGCAGCAGCGAGGCGCGGCGCTTGGACCCGGCAGCGATCGGTGCATTTGTGCTCCTGCTCGTGACCATGCTCGCGGCGCCGATGCAGTTCACGGAGGAGCCGATCCCGGACGTCTACCATTACGTGGCAGACGCCTCCAACAACGGCGGGCTCGGTCGCGCGACGCTCCTCCATCTACCTGGGATGCTGCCGCGGGAAGCACTGCTCTACCAGACGATCCACGGGCAGCGCATGGTGGAGGACGTGAGCCCCGCGATTCCCCTCCACGACGCGAAGCTGATTGCGTTGACCGACCCGCGCTACACGATCCTGGTTCGGGAACTCGCGCGTCCCGGCGCCCTGGCCGCCCTCGGGACGGACGGTCTGGCGCGCGCGGCCGCCGACCTCCGTGCGTATCTCGAGCAGTTCGAGATCCGCTGGATCATCGTTCCTTCAGGCCCCCAGTACCACGAATGGGCGCTGGGTTCGCTCTTCCCGAAGTCGGTCCACGGAAGGCCGATCTATGACGCGTACCGCGAGAACCTGAGACTCCTTCGCCCGGTGGAAGAGCTGGAGATGCAGGGGTTCACCGTCTTCCGATTCTGAGGGAACGACTCGGCAGCGTACGACTCGGCGGCGTACGACTTGGCGGGAACGACTCGGCGGGGAACGACTCGGCGGCGTACGACTTGGCGGCGTACGAATCGGCGGCTTAGGACTCGGCAGGAACGACACCGCGTAGAACGACTCACGGCACCGTTGCGAACGTAGCATCCCAAAAAGCGCGGAGACGGAGTCGGCGGCAACACGACTCCGTCTCCACTTTCGCCGCTGTGCTCGTGGGGCTCGGAACTGGACGGTTACGGGCACAGCGTCGACTACCTCATCAGAAGCACCTTCTGCGACAGGGTCCGCTCTGGGGTCCAGAGCTTCACGAAGTAGGTGCCGCTCACGGAGTCGCGGCCGAAGTCGTTCCTACCGTTCCACACGACTCTGTGCGCGCCGGGCGGAAGGGTGGCGTCTTCCAGAAGCCTGACCCGACGCCCGGACGTATCGACCACTTCGATCCGCACGTCCGTCGCGTGAGTGAGCTGGAACTCGAGTTGCGTGCTCGTCGTGAACGGCGTCGGCAACGCACGGAGCGAGAGCAGGTGTCCGGCGATCGCGGGGAGTCCATCGACGGCCGACGATTCGTACACGATCTCCGCGGGCGTGATCCCGGCCGCGGCGACCGGCACCCACGCGGTTCCGGCGAGCGGCGCACCGTGGTCTCCGTACGAACCATTGAGATGGATCGGAGGCAGATCCTGGGAGAGGACGATCGGCCGCACGATCCTCCGGGTGCAGCGGAGGAACCTGCCCTTCACCTGAATGACTCGGGACTGGCCGGGCTCGAGGTTGAGGCGGCCTTCCACGGCTTCGCCGGTCGGTAGGTCGTCCAGGGAGACGACCGGCCAGTCGGTGGGAGACGTGAGCCCCTCTTCGATCCGGAAGTCGAAGACGCCTTCGGGGTCGAAGTGATTGCTCACCCGGAACTCGAGGATCGCTTCGGTCGACGTCGAGTCGCTGAACTCGGCCTGTACGACCGGAGTGAGCGCCTCGATCTCCCATCCGTCGTCCTCTCCGACGTAGAGGATGTGGCCGGATGCAACGAGATCGCACGGACCGGATTCGTCTCCTTCCCGCCAGGCCCGGAACTCCCAGCACGCGCGGTCGCCCGGCGACATGCCGCTCGGGCAGTCGACGAGGATGGGCGAAATCTGGATGCAGCTTCCGGGATTCACGGTGACGGTTCCGGAGGACGCCGGGAAGAAGTTCGTCGGACCGTCCACGTCGCAACCGGTGCCGACGGGGAGACCCGCGAGCTCCCAGTTGTAGGTCATGGCAGTCGGGCCGTAGTTGCAGATCTGGGCGGTGATGTTCACCTGCGCGATGCCGGGCGTGCAGCGTACGACTTCGGTCGTCGATACCGTGTCGCGACACTTTCCGGCTGTCCCCGCCTGGAAGAGGTCATCGACCTCGGTCGGCGTGAGTGCACGGTGGAAGAACTCGACTTCGTCGATCCATCCGGTCCAGTCCTCCGCAGACGGGTTGCCACCGATCCGGAAGGGCTGGTTGTTGGAGAACGTGCCGTAGGCGCCGGCCGTGGCGTCCTGGTAGATCTGAACACCGTCGACGTAGAGCCTCACGTCTCCCGAGGCCACGGTGAGCACGACGAGGTGCCAGTCGGCGTCGGCGATCAACGTGGTCGTCACGATGGAACTCGCGTTTCCCGATCCGACGATGTCGTAACCGAGGAAACCGTCCTGCGCGAAGAGCGAGTACCCGCGGCTCGCCGACCCGAACTTCTCCACGATCACTTCCCGACCCGCACCGTCGAGGTCGTCCGCCCGTACCCAGGCGTCGAGGGAGAACGTCCCGCTCGGATTGAGCTTCGAGTTCGAGGTCACGTCGACGCGGTCGCCGGTTCCGTCGAAGTAGAACGCGTCGCCGACGTGACCCGGCATGTAGGTGGCGTTGCCGACCAGCACGCCGTTCGCGGGAGAAGCGACGAGATCGAGGGCGTTCGTCGAGACGTCACCCGGATACCAGGCGCAGAGACCAGGCGGAGGCGGCGTACAGCAGACCGGGGCCGCACAGCCGCAGCAGTACGTCACGTCGATCGTCATGTAGTCGACGCCGGTGTCGTCCTGGATCAGGACATCGAGGTCGCCATCCTGGAGCGCAGCCAGGATGTTCGTCACGCCGAAGGCCGAGGGCGGCAGGTTCGCGAGGTCGAGACAGAACACGAGATCGTCGCCGTCCTCCCACCTCCCATCCGGATCGAGGTCGTTGAGACTGATCCCCCAGACCGGGACACCGTCCTCGTAGAAGTACAGTGCGTCGGTGGCCGGGTCGTAGTTCCCTGTCGAGGCCCTCGTACGGATCCGCATGCAGACTTCGGCAGCCGTCACGGTGCAGGTCGTCGGCCATCCGGTCATCGTCTCGCCGAAGCACTGCTCGTCCGCAAGCGCATCGTAGAACGGGAGGGGACCGTTCGAGCAGTTGTTCATCACCGCCAGGAGATCCGCGCCGGGGCTCGTAGGTTCGACGGGCGGCAGGAAACCGTCGATGATCCCGAACGTCTGGAAGAAGCTGCTCGTGTCGGGACACGCTTCCACGTTCCCGAAGTCGAGACCGGTCACGAGCTGGCCGTACTGCACGGTCTGCGTGTAGGAGACGGTGGCCGGCGCCGTCTGAGTCCAGCCCGCTTCGACTTCCTCATGGATGACGTACCGGTCCGGCATCAGGTTCGGAAAACAGTAGACGCCGTTCGCATCGGTGAGCTGCGATGTCAGGTTGCCGTCGGAGTCCGAGAGCACGATCTCCCAGTTCGCGAGCGGGGGTTCTCCGGCGTCCCAGATGCCGTTGCAGTTCTCGTCGTGGAACTTCTGCCCGCAGATCTCGGCAGGATCGGCGCAGCAGACGTCGACGTCGAGGTCGATGAAGTCCACGACCGTCCCGTTCTCGATCAGGATGTCGAGGTCTCCATCCTGGAGCGCGGCGATGATGTTCGTCGTGCCGAAGAGGTCCGGCGGAAGCATCGACAGATCGAGCGTGAAGACGCCGTTCTGCCCGGGATTCCATCCGCCTGCTCCGGGGAGAGAACCGATCGGGAGGGACCAGACCACCACTCCACCCTGCCAGAAAGAGATGGTGTCGTCGGTCGGCGCTTCGTCCGAAGCCATGAGCCCGAACGTCATCCGCGCGCCGAGAACGAGGCAGCTGTCGGACCAGCAGCTGTGCGTCTCCGCGAAGCAGCGACCCTGCGCGGGGAAGGTGTCGTAGTCGGTGAGCACGGGGAGCGTTCCGCAGACTCCGGAGATGGCGGAGAGGAACGACGGACTGGGGTTCGACGGTTCGGGGTTGGTCGGATCGTACTGATCCTGCGATCCCCCGTAGCAGGTGATCGTCTGCGGCTCGAAGCAGTTTTCCTCTGCGTTCCCGAAGTCCAGCCCCGTCTGCTGATGCCCGGGCGGAAGGAGGAGCGCGTATCCGGCGGTGAGGGGCGCGGTCTGGTACCAGGCGGGCTGCGCCACCTCGGCCAGCACGTAGTTGCCGGCGGCGATGCCCATCATCGAGTAGTTGCCGTTGGCGTCGGTGATTCGCGTCTCGACGGCCGTGCCCGTACCGTCACGCAGCTCGATCGTCCAACCCGGGATGCCGCTCTCGCTGACGGCCTTGATCCCGTCCTGGTCCGCGTCGTCCCACTTCGTTCCGGAGATACAGATGTTGTCGAACCTCTGCACGCGATGGTTCTCTCGATCCGTGACGAAGATGTAGCAACCGCAGATCGCGATGTCCTCGGGAACGGTGAACTCGCCTGCCCCCGTGCCCGTCGTCCCCCACTGCGTGAGGTACGTGCTGCTTCCGGTGAAGGGCGAGAACTTCTGCACGCGATCGACGCTCGCCCCGGCATCCGTGACGTAGATCTTCGAGTCCGAGTCGGACTCGAGGCCGCGAGGCCCCGAGAACTGACCGTTTCCGGTTCCGCTCGTTCCGATCGTTCCGAGGAAACCACCGCCGTAGTTGAAGACCTGGGCCCACGAAGTGTTGACGAGATCGGTGACGAGGATCTGCGCCGTGGTCGGCGACCCGCAGATCCCGTACGGCTGCTGGAACTGTCCGGGATTCGTTCCGAAGCTCCCGAAGGAGCTGATGAACGAGTAGGGAGCGACGGTCTGGAACCGCTGGACGCGCGCGTTCCCCGTGTCCGTCACCCACACGGTCGATCCGTCGTAGTGGATGTGAGAGGGCGAGTCGAACTCACCCGAACCCGTGCCGAACGTCCCGAATCTGTCGATGTAGCTGCCGAAGGAGTTGAAGATCTGGACCCGGTGGTTGCCGGAGTCGACCACGTAGACGTCACCGTTCGAGGCCACGGCAATGCCGATCGGATGCCGGAACTCCCCGTCGTTCTGACCTGTCCCACCCCAGGAGAGAAGAAAGACCCCGTTGGAGTCGAATTTCTGGACGCGGTCGTTGTTCGTATCGACCACGTAGACATTGCAGTTCGAGTCGACCGCGATCCCGTGCGGAGAGTCGAACTCGCCGTCGAGGGCCCCCGGCGATCCCCACTCCAGAACGTAGCCGGGAGGTCCGTCCGCTGCGAGCGTGGAGCTGGGGGTAAAGCCTCCGAGCACGATCACCGAAATGATGGCCAGAAGAACGCTGCGAATCCGAGTTGCGAGCATGGGACCTCCCCCACAGGCGAAATGCGACGGCCCTCCGGCTGCGGCGGTCCGGAGGGTCCGTCTCGGAAGACTCTGGTATACTGGAAGATGCAAGCGAACCGGCGCTCGGGAGACTGCGACGTTCCGGACCTGGCAGCGTGGTCCGGATGGAGAACACCGGCCCCGACGGCGGTTCGGTCTGGAAGCGAAATCGGAGTGTGGATTGCGACAAGGTTTCTTCATCGAGCGTGTGGATTCTCTCGACGGCCGTCCCGAACCGGGATGCGGCTCGGCATCTGGCTCGGGACGCGACTCGAGGTTCGGCTCGGAATCTGACTCGGGACGTGGCTCGAGGCGCGGCTCCGGGCGTGTCTCTGCATCTGACTCGAGGCGTCGCTCGACGTTCGGCTCCCTCGAGGAGGCGAAGTGACCGGTCCCGACGAAACCACCCCGCCTTCGGGCGACTCTCCATCCCATCCGGATCCCGTCGGTCTCTCTTCGCTCTTCGAGCACGCCACGACCGAAGGGACCGTCGACCTCGACAAGGCTCTCCCGATCGTCTACCAGGAGCTCCGGGCGATCGCGGCGAACTACGTGAAGCAGGAACGCCCGGGCCACACGCTTCAGCCCACGGCACTCACGCATGAGGCCTACCTGAGGCTCAGGGACACGCAGGACGTGACGTGGAAGAGCCGCGCGCACCTGATCGCCATCGCGGCGCGGGCCATGCGACACGCGCTCGTCGATCACGCGAGGGCGCGGCGGGCACAGAAGCGCGGGGGCGGAGGTATCGTCCTCGAGGCGGCCGTGATGCCGGACGCGGACTCCCTCCCCACCCTGGACCTCCTCGAACTGGACCGAGCGCTCGAAGAGCTGGGCCAGGAGGACGAGCGGAAGCTCGGGATCGTCGAGATGCTCTACTTCGGCGGTCTCACCACGACGGAAGCCGCGGATGTGCTCGGCGTATCGCGTCGCACGGTCGAGCGCGACTGGCGCTTCGCCCGGGCCTGGCTCCTCAAGAAGCTCCATCCCTCGCGCGCATGACGGACCGGACCGAAGACATCTTCAACGACGCACTCGAACTCCACGGCGACGAACGACGTCGACTGTTGGACGAGCGTTGCGCGGGCAACGACACGCTGCGCACGGAAGTCGAGTCGCTCCTCCGCATGTACGAGGAGTCCGACGCCCTCTCGCTCACACCGGCGGCGACTCATGACACGGTGCCCGAGCAGATCGGACCCTACCCGGTCCTCGGCGAGCTCGGTCGCGGCAGCATGGGGATCGTGTACCGCGCGCGGGACGAGCGTCTGGGGCGGGAACTCGCGCTCAAGGTCCTTCCGGCCAACCTGGCCGCGGTCTCCGGTTGGACGTCCCGCTTCGAGCGGGAAGCACGCATCCTCGCGTCACTCAACCATCCGAACCTCGCGACGATCTACTCGCTCGAACACGCGGGCGGACTGCGCTTTCTCACGATGGAGCTGGTCGAGGGCCCGACACTCGCCGAGCGTCTGTCGGAAGCCCGAAAAAGTGGCGTGCCCCTCTCCACGGAGTCGTCGCTCGCGGTTGCGCGTGAGATCGCGATCGCACTCGAAGCCGCGCACGGGCAGGGCGTCATCCATCGGGATCTCAAGCCGTACAACATCAAGATCACTCCGAGCGGCACCATCAAGCTGCTCGACTTCGGCATCGCGAAGTCCCTCGCGGACCTCGGCATCGAGGAAGCGCACACCGACGGGATCGAGCACAGGCCGGTCGGAAGCAGCCTCCTTGCCGGAACCCCGGGATACATGAGTCCGGAGCAGAGGCGCGGCGAAGCGGTCGACCACCGCGCGGACATCTTCGCGTTCGGACGGATCCTGCTCGAGTGCCTGAGCGGACAGCCGCCGGACGTGGACGAACCGATCGACGGAGGCGACGACTCGGAGCGGATCGCGGCGGTCGCGACCAAGATTCCGCCCGGCCTCATCCAGGTCCTCGCCGCGTGCACGAGCCCGGACGTGTCGGCACGGCCCGATTCCGTGCGGACGGTCCGTGCGTCGATCGAGTCCGCCCTGGATTCCTTCTCGGAAACCGAGACGGTCGGCGGCCGTGGCCGCATCTGGGTCGGCCTCGCCGTTACAGTCGTATCGGTCCTCGCCGTCGGAGCCTGGGCCGTTCTCCACTCGGGACGCGAAGTGAAAGCGCCAGGTCCGCTCAGGCAAACCCAGGTCACGTTCACGGGAGTAGCCAGCCATCCGGAGATCTCGGCAGACGGACGGCGACTCGCCTACGTGAACGAGATCTTCCCGACCCGGAACGAGATCGTGGTCACGGACCTCCAGGATCGCTCGGCGCGAGTGGTGTTCGAGACGGCGTCCGTGCCCACGATCCGGTGGTCGCCCGACGGCAGGAGCCTTCTCGTCGCCGGTCACGCAGGCACCGAAGCCACTCGACGCACCTACATCCTCCCGATCGGGGAGGACATCACGTCGGCCGGGGCGGCCTCTCTCGTCTCGGTCGAGATGGCGACGCAGTCGTTCAATCGAATGGCCCCCATCGCCTGGTCACCTGACGGCCGTTCGTTCGCGGCTCTCGAGGCGCATGGAGCGAGAGATACGATCCTGATCGACTCTATCGAATCGCCGGACGACACTTCCAGAGAGACTCCGGCAACTCCAGCCGTCCTGCCCGCTCCCGACGGGTCGATCATCATTGCAATCGATTGGTCTCCGTTGGGGAACAGGCTCGGCGTCGTCACATCGGCCGGAGACGAGCGTACGGTCTGGACCATGGCCACGGACGGAACGGATGCACGGGCCCTTCACCACGGTCGGGACATCACGGCGATGCGGTGGGGACTCGACGGAGACTTCCTCTACTTCGTAGAGGGTTCGGATCTCGTCGGCTTCGAGATCGATCCGCGGAACGGCACTCGACGCTCCGATCCGACCCCGATCCTGCCCGGCATGTCCGGCGACTTCAGCGTCGCGCCCAACCGGATCGTGTACGGTGTCGGACCGGCGCAGTCGAACCTCCGTCTCCTCGATCTGTCCACCGATCCACCTCGCGACCGTCCCTTCACGACCGGCTCTCTCTCTCACGGCGTCGCCCGCTTCTCTCCGGACGGGCGGCTCCTCGCCTTCACGCGCAAGGCGCAAACGCGATCCTCGGAGCTGCTCGTCGAGTCCCTCGATGGATCGGTTTCGAGAAAGCTGTACCAGGCGGGTGGGTTCGAGGTCCCGGCGTGGTCGCCGGATGGAAGCGAGATCGCGATCGTTTCCGTGACCGACGGATCCTGGCAGCTCACCACCATCGACATCCAGTCCGGACTCGTCGATACGCTGCCCGTACCCCAGTCCGGCGGGATGATCGCCTGGGCGCCGGGCACGGAGATCCTGATCCAGTCGCGCGACGCGAACGCGTACTACGAGTACGCGCGCGCGACCCACGAGATCACGCCCCTCTTCCCGGAACCCCAGCGTCACTACCTCTGGCAGATGGAAGTGTCACCGGACGGCCGAAGCGTCGCCGTACTCGAAACCGAGTCCGACGGCCTGTCGGGCCCGCGCGTGCTTCTCGTCGATCTCGAGTCGCGCGCGTCCCGCACACTGTATGAGGGCCTGGCCACGCCATGCGGATGGTCACAGGACGGCGAATGGGTCTACCTCGTCACGCGGGTCGGCGTGGAAGAACCGGCGCCCGAGACCTCGCCCGCCTTGGTCGGCCCGGAAGGACGGATCGGAGTCATCCGCGTCCACACGACCGACGGCGAAGAGCAGCCGGTCGCGACCTTGTCCCGACGTGGTGGCATGTGGAGTGCGGTCGACGTTTCACAGGACGAGCGCTGGATCGTCTACGACGCGGAGGAACTGATCTCGGATATCTGGATGGCGGAGGGACCGCTTCCCTAGACAGGATCGCGATGGCGGAGGGACCGCTTCCCGAGTCGCGGCGGAGATCCTCCCGGAGGAACCCGCGGCCTCCTGACGTCCCTTCGTCTTCCCTCGCGCTACTTCCGTTCGAGGATCGCCCTCATGTCCTCGAATCCGATCGGCGCCGAGGTGTGTTCGTGGACGATCTTCCAGGCGCCGTTCTCCCGCGCCAGCAGCCAGGTCAGTCGGTTCTGCATCGCCCGCAGCTGCACACCTTCGGGCGACATGGCAGCGAACGTGACGATCGCGGTCGCGGACGCCAACTCCTCCCCCGACACGACCTGTGAGTCGTCGAAGCGCACGGCTACCGTCTCCTGGCCCAGCGACTCGAACCACTGCTCGACCATCTTGCGCCACGCAGGGGCGCCCTCGTAGGACCAGACACCCCAGGCGTCGAACACGCGTACGGTCCCGTGATAGAGCGACATCAGAGCGTCCACGTCGCGACTTCGGACGGCGGACGCATACAGATGAAAGAGATCGGAGACGCTTCGTTCGGAGCTGACCATCGCGGACCTCCATGTTGGAGACGGCGGCCGCACCGGCGGACCCACGCCGGAAGGCTTCCGGAAACGTTAGCCGATCCGCCACGCAGTGGACGAGCACGAAGTCACACCACGGTCGTGGCCCGGCACCTCACTCACTCGACTGTGGGACGCCCTGGGCGCAACGCGTGTCGATCCCACGCGGAGAGCCGGCGCCTAGCCCCGGCGAAAGACCCGCAGGGCAAAGCTCTTCCCGCTCGCCAGCTCGACCGTCCGGCTGATCTCGAGGTGGAACCCTTCCGCTTGGGCCGCGGCCTCGAGAGCCTCGGGAGGCAGGAGGTGGATCGCCGGCGCCAGCACCTCGAGGCTCCGGAACGGGGACGGGCTCACCACGCTCCCCCCTTCGAGCGGGAGCTGTAGAACCGCGGCCAGAACCCCGCCGTCGCGGCAGATCGACTTCGCGAAGCGGAGGGCCACCTCCGGGCGTACGTACTCGAAGAGCAGACCCGCGAAGACGAGAGATACCGGTTCGATGGTCAGCGTCTCCGCGTCGATGTCGAGGACGTGGAGTTCGAGTCGCGGGTAGAGAGCCGCGTAGCGCTCCGCCGCCGCGGTGATGAAGTCGGGGTTGATGTCGATGCCGACGATCCGCCGGTCCTCGGGGATCCGATGGAACCCGTTCCCCCCGGCGCACCCAAGCACGGCGACCGCGTCGGGATCGTGGTCATCGACGAGGGACCCGAGCAGCTGAGAGAGCATCTCCGCCTGTCCGACGGAGGGAAGGAGCATGTGGCCTTCGTAGTCCGAGAGCGAGATGTCGAGCCATGGGTTGCGCAAGGATCACTCTCCGATCCGGCTCGCGAAGTACTCGCCCTTCCCTACCGGAACCAGGCAGGAGAGGAAGGCGGGGTCTGCATCGACGACCTTGCGGAACTCCGCCAGTTCCTCCGGATGAGAGAGCGCGTTGTCGGCGACGATCGTTCCTCCGGGCCGAAGAGCTCGGCGGACGTCCGGCCACCAACGAACGTACTCCGTGCGTTCCGAGTCGAGAAAGATGAAGTCGAAGCTCGCATCGGCGCACTCAGCCAGGAACACACCCGCATCCGCCTGCTTCTGCGAGATGACGCCACCGACCCCGGCCCGCGCAAAGTTCTCGGCCGCCATGGCGACCTTGTACTCCGAGAAGTCGACGGTGACGATGTTTCCCCCACCTGAGCCGAGACCGAGCACGAGCCAGAGCGTCGAGTAGCCGTTCGAGGTGCCGATCTCCAGCACGTCCCGCGCCTTCGAGGCGCGCACGGCCACGGCGAGAAACTCACCGGCGTCTGGCGACAGGTTCAGCATCCGGCGCGAACGATCTCCATGCTCACGGTCGTTGCGAAGGCCGAACGCTTCCAGTTCTCCCAGCAGCTCGCGGATGGCCTCAGTCATCACTTCCTCCAACGGCTTTCCGAACCGTCCAGAGATCATACGTGTCGGTCCGGTCGATCGAACCACCAAACCGTTCCTCGATCAGTCTCCCCACGCACTCGACGAACCCCGCGCGATGATCCGGATCGAGGCGCAGGATGTCCGAGAAGGTCTGCACCAGCCCACGGTACTGTTCGGACGAGTACTGTCGGGTCACGGAGTACCGGCGCAGTTCGGGTGCACCGCCCAAGTCCCCGGCTTCCAGATCGGAACGCGCACTCGGAAGGTCACGCAACGTCCGCAGCGTGAAGTTCGGATCACGGCGGGGATGCCATCGCGCGTAGCACTCCTGCACGTCCGTCTCGAACCCGCCGGGGGTGGCTCCCACTCCCCAGTAGGTATCGACGACGGCGAGGGTGCCGCCGGGGTGAAGCGCTCGGCCACATCTAACCACTCGATGCGCGGGATCGAGCCAGTGAAACGCGGTCGCGGCGACCACGACGTCGAACGGCTCCGGCGGAGGTTCCCATCGGTCGAAGTCGGCCACGCAAACATGGACCGCGGGGAACTCGGCGAGGAGCCGTTCTGCCCGCGCCGCCAGGTTCGCGCCCAGTTCGACCGCGACGATGTGAGCCCCGGTCCGGGCGAGCGGAAGGGTGAGGAGGCCGGGGCCGCAACCGATCTCGAGGACGCGACTCGACCGACCGATCGCGCACGTCTCGATCAGGTCCGTGATCAACGCGTCCGGGTAGGCGGGGCGGGCGCGCTCGTAGATGTCGGCCACTCCGTCGAAGACGATCCGTCGGCGCGCCCGTTCCTCTTCGTCCATGTTCCTCGGTCCGGGACGGAAGACCTCTCCTCCGCTCGCTTCCGCTCCGGCTCCGGCGCTGGAGGAGCCGGCGCCGGAGTCGACACCTTCACCGCGGTGCGTGGTCATGCCGGCAACACGATCGTCGGCGCCCTACGCATGCGGCGTCGACTCCATCTCGGGCCCAAGTCGCCCGGCCCGCCCGGCCCGTCTTCTCTCTTGCAGATACCTCCACGTTCGGACCGTCCCCAACCCCGCGAAGCAGGCGACTCCGGGGACGATCGGCGCCGCGAATCGTGGGTTCGACGGCGCCCCGGGAGCGAGGAGCAGGAGAAGGGCACTCCCGCCCACCACGAGGAGAACCGTCCAGGCCCGATCTCTCCACGCAAGTGCCATTCCGACCACGGACAGGAAGAGCATGCCGAACCACACGACGATTCCGGGTGCGAGCGGAAGGAGGAGTTCGCGACGGTCACCGAAGTAGTGATCGATCGCACGGGACACTCCATGTTGATTCAGCACCGAGAGCGTGCCTTTGCCGCCCTCCGTGACTCCGGTCACCTGCAGCACGTCCGTCACCGCCGGAAGGAGGGAGTTGAGGTCGCACCGGAGATGAACGATCGCGGACTCCACCGGATCGCGGAGCAGGATGGCCCGTCCCGTCTCCCGATACGCCCGAATCCGGTCTCCAATGCCGTCCCTGCCTTGGGTGACGAGTTGCGCGTTCACGTCGCGCAGCAGCGTCTCCCGCGCCTCCGCGTGCGAGACACCGCGCCTTGCCGCCTCCACGCTCGCAGCGTTGTAGGCGAGGAGGTTGTACTCCCCCACCGAGGCCAGCGTCCAGACACCCGCGATCTCGTGATTCCGGAGGAGCCATGGTGTGATCGAGAGGACGCCGACCAGCGTCATGAGCGCCGGAGCGAGCAGTCTACGCCTGGAACGGATCGCCACACCCAACACGAGCAAGGGCAGGAGGACGAGGCCGATCGGCCGACACAGGGTGAGAAGCCCCCATACCGCTCCGACGGCCAGCGCCTTCGGGAGCCCGATCGACTTGCCACCCAGGACCAGCCACGCGAGCCCGACGAGCAACGCAACGAAGAGCGTCTCCGACGCGATGAGGCCGACGTGGGCGATCGAGACCAGGGACGCTGCGTAGAAGAAGGCCGACACGAGCCCCGCACTCGATCCGAACAGCCGACGAGTCAGGAGCCCGAGGAGAGCACAGGTGAGGACATCGAGCATCACCTGCACCACTGCGATGGCCCGGAGAGATTCCCCCGTCACCTTCCATATAGTAGCGAGGAAGAATGGATAGACCGGGGTCCGGAACAGGTCCGGCTCGAACGGGGGCGCCAGGTCTTGCGAGAAGCCGTGATCGGCGAGGAGATTCTGAGCCGGCGCCAAATACGAGGTGGAGTCCGGGAACTGGGACAGGGTCGGATCGAGGAGCACCGGCACCAGGACGAGCAGACGCAGCCCGAGGGCAAGGCCGACGAGCCACACCAGCCGAGTCCGAAACCTATCTGCCACCATCTCCCCTCTCTCGGAGCACCGGAGCAGAATCGTACCACGCCCATCCGGTTGACATCAGTGCCCCGCAACCCACTCCATGGGACCGAAGGGCTTGACTCTGGTCGACTGGGTCCGTTCTCATGGAGCCCTACTCACACACACCCATCGAACGGAGCGGAGATCCCATGCGCGCACCTCGAAGAATCGCCGTCGCTGTCCTCTGCTGCACTCTGGCGTGGATCCCAGGAGTGGCCCGGGCCGATGACTCGTCCATCACGAGCACGGTGACGGAAACCGCCGCCGGAGAGCTGGTGCTGACACAGGAAGTCCTCATCGAGGCTCCCGTCAGCAGCGTCTGGGACGCGTACACGACCAGCGCCGGGTGGATGTCGTGGGCAGCACCACACGCCGAGGTGGACCTGCGGGCCGGGGGAACGATCCGCACCCACTACGGCGCCGATGCAAAGATCGGTGATCCGGGCACCAATACCCTGCACATCGTCAACTACGTGCCCGAACGGGTGCTCTCGCTCCAGGCGGAGATCTCGGAGCGGTGGCCCGAGGTGATGAAGCAGGACGCGGGCCGTCTCATGAACGTGATCGTCTTCGAGACACCGGATGAAGGCACGACGAGAGTCCTGTCCTACGGTGTCGGGTACCACAAGGACCCGGCCTATGACGAACTGATGGGATTCTTCATCCCCGCCAACGAAGGACTCCTCCGGAAGCTGAAGGAGATCCTAGAGAAGTAGCTCTCCCCCGCGGCAATCGTGAGTCGATTCGCGAACGACGTCGTCTAGCCGTGGACCCTCCGCCCCCTGACACTTGCGGACGTTGCGCCGGCCGGAACACGATCCTCATCGTCGCTTCCTTCCCCACGCTGGCGGCGGCTCACCTCCAGCCCCCCTCACCTCGAACGTGACCGAGTCCACCATGGTCACCTGGGGGACACGCCTGAGCATCTTGCTCCACTCGGGACTGATCGACTCCGCGTACGCCGGGATCCAGAACCTGACGTCGGGCACCGCGGTCGAGTAGGTGAACTTCGCTTCGTAACGGCCGGCTGGTCCGAGCGCAAAGCCGTACGTCAAAGGAACGCTGTGCACATCGCCGGGCCGCAACACCACGAACCTCCTCGCCGTAGAGGGCTCCTCCCAACACAAGGCTCCGTCCCGCTGCCACTCACTCGGCCCTTCCACCTGTAGGACCGATCGCGGGCACCTGATGAGGAGTCGGTCTTCTCCCAGGTCCAGGAGGTGAACGACTTCATCGCTACGGTTCGTCACGGACACCACGAAGGACGCGAGGTCGCCAGGGGCGTACGCCCCACGATCGGACGTGATGCGGAGCTCCAGATCCTGGGACGTAGCGGAAACATCCGCTCCAATCGACACGGCCGCAGCTTCCTCGTCCGTGATACCCCACTCAGTGAGTTCGAGTGCCACCCAGGTGGTCTCCTCGGCGGCCCCGGCCACGGTCACATCGACGATCACCCCGTCCCGAAAGCCGATCGCGGAACAACGAAGGCGATACGGACCGGAAGCGAGATCGGGGACGCGGAAGCTGCTATCTGCGAGAGACATCGTCCCGACCGCCGTGGACTCGACCACAACGGTCGCAAACGGCACCACCGCACCGTCGCGCGTGCCGTTCCGGACGACCCCGGCAACCGTTCCCGCCCCGCTCGTGGTCGCGTGGACTCCACCAAGTAGCGTCAGGCACAAGATGTAGGACACCCGTCTCAGCATCACTTCACTCCGCGAGTTGGTCCCTCGGTGCTACTTCCTCGGGCCGAGTTCTCCGGGAGGATTGCACACGCCTCGTGAGTTCCATGATAGCCACCCCCGCGAGAATGCAGAGCATCGGATTCACGACCGGGAATCGGAACCGGAGGTGGAAGATGAACGGCATCGAGACGAGCCACGAGCCGATCACGAGACTCAGGAAGACCAGCCTGCGCGACGAACGCACGGTGATCAACGCGATGAGGCTGAGTGAGAGAAGCGATCCGACGACCACGGTCGACAGGAGTCGGGTCCGCGGCCCCGCGGCCGCGTCAAACGGTGCCAATCGGAAGTAGTGGGCAGCACGGTGCACGAGAATCGACGCCGCCTTTCCGGGCTCCTTCCTCATATAGGCCAGCCCTTCGTGCTTCCAGTACGCGTTCGTTTCCGCCGGCGAAGTCACCCTCTCTCTGGCGAGATGCAGCACGTGCTGCCGCGAGTCCACCGCATAGAGGTCGCGCAGGTTGTCCGCGAACTCCTGTTCGTTCAGGTCTCCGGCGTACATCTCGTAGATCCGATCGTTCATGCCGAGCCAGAAGTTGTATGGGCCGAAGCACGTGGCGGGCGTCGCCACGCCGAAGGCGGAGACGTTCCTCACCGTCCACACGCCGACCACCGCGATGACCAGGCCCAGGACGAGCAGCAGCGACCGTCGGTTCGCCCGATTCCCGCGAATAGCCACGGCCGCGAGTGCCATCGGCACGACGACGAGCATGTTCGGACGGGCCAGGCACGCGCCGGCTAGGACGAGCCCCGTCGCGACCGTGACGCGCCTGGAAGGAACGGAGGAGAAAGCCAGGAGTCCCGCCACACCCCACCACAACGTGACGGCGCAGAGAATCTCCGTGCTCCAACGGGTCGAGTAGAAGACGGAGTAGGGCTCGAAGGCAGCCAGCGCACCCGCAGCCAGGCCCGCGCCCGGACCGTGCATTCGTTCCGCGATCCGCGCGACGGCGAGCGCGAGCGCTGCGCCGAGGAGCGCGATCAGGATCCGCGCGGCGAGCGTCCAGTCGACAGGAAGGTAGAACAAACCTGCGCCGAGGATCGGCAGGAGTGGCGGCCGGTAGGCGTCTGCGTGAAGAGAGGTCGCCGGTGGCGGATCGAGGTGCTTCTGCGGCTCGAACCACCGGAAGTGCGACACGGAGATCCCGTTCCCATGCGCGATGTTCTCCGCAATGTCTCTGTAGTCCACGCCGTCGGTGGAGAGGAAGCCATCCGCTGCGACGAGGGACGCGGCGAGGCGGACGGCAAACGCCAAGAAAAAGAGAGACAGCACCCACACGACACGACGCGAGGGGCGGCGTGGTCCAGGAGACGCCTCGGAGGGGGGCATCATCTGGCCCGGGCCCTCTGCCTCAACGAAGGTCCTTTCTCATGCTGATACGGAAGGGCACGAATCCTCTGACCTCGTTGATTCGGAGCATCTCCTCATTCCCGACCTGGACGTTCGTATTGAGGAACTCGGCTCCGACCTCGTGGGCCCATGCCTCTCCCAGTTCCTTGAGCCGCCCCGCGATTCCCCTCCTGCGGTAGTCCGGGTGAACCCAGAGACCCGCGATGTGTGCGCCGAGACGCTCGTACTCTTCATACGTCCGGATCAGGTGGATCCCGACAATCGTTCCATCATGGAGCGCGACGCCAGAGAAGGTGTTTCGTTCCGTCTCCGTCTCTCTCGCGGACTCCATCCACTGATCGACGAACTCATCGCTACGCGGTGTGAAGTATCGGTTCTGACTGAGCGGAATGTCCCAGAAGATCCTGAGGAACGTCCGCCATTCCATGGGTTTCTCCGTGTCGACCGTGCGGAACTCGATGTCAGCGATCAAGTATCGCTCCTTCCCGGTCAGCCGCGGCGTCCAAGGGCGACTCTGACGCGTTGCCCCGCGTCTTCCAGTGCTTCTCTCGTGGGCTTGTTCTCATACTCCGGCCCCAGCCGCAACCCAAACCCATCTCCGCGGAACCTCGGGAAGACGTGGAGGTGCACGTGGAACACGTCCTGCATCGCGGCCTCCCCGTCGGCCAGGAACATGTTCGTTCCCTCGCAGCGGAGGCCGCTTCGGCGGAGCGCTCCGGAGAGCCGATGACCGATCCGCATCAACCGACCCGCAATCTCCTCGTCGAGGTCCGCGAGGTAGCTTGCGTGCTCGATCGGAATCACGAGCACGTGCCCGGGATTCACCGGCTGGATGTCCATCAGGGCGGCGCAGATCTCGTCACGATAGACGAAGGTGCCGGGTGCGTCTCCCACCAGGATCCGGCAGAAGATGCAATCGGACGGATCGTGGCCGACCCCGCCATCGCCATCCTGCATCGGTTCCGCCCCGCGGCCGTGTCCTGTTTCACTCATCGGCTACTCGACGTGCTTCTTGTAGACGTCGACGAACCAGAGAGCCCCGATGCCCATGAAGAACAGCCCTAGCCCGCCGAGGAGATAGAACAACAATTGAACTGCTGGTAGTGCCTGCTCCATGTCACCCCCTCCGTTCCGCGAGATCGCCGAGACTCAGTCACCCTCCGCCGTTTCCAGCATCAGGATGCGGAGATCCACGATCTCGGCCCATGTTTCGTACTGACTCGATCGACTGTTGGCAACGGTCGCCCCCGCGAGCACCGCGGCTCCGGTCGAGCCCACCGTGCCTGCAATGATCGCGAGGTCGGTGTCGGTGAAGTCGTCGGACTCCTTGGAGGTCCGCCTCCGGTTGCGGAACACGCAGAGAACAACATGACGGATCCTCGGCAGGTTCACTTCGCCCCCTCGTCCACCGCCCGAATGCTCCCCGTGAAGTCGACGACACCGATGGCCGTGCCGGGCCCGATGAGGAAGTCGACCGGTGTCCCGACCTCGACCTGAGCGTTCACGGCGTACTCCCGCCCACCATCGTCGAGCGACGCCTCGTAGACCGTGACGCCACCGACGATGACGCGGAACTCGACGTCGCCGGACCAGTTCTCGCCCCAGGGCATGGTCTTGCCGGCATGACCACGGATCTCGACACGAGAGTTGACGGTGCTGGTCCAGCGCCGTACGGCCCAGTGGTCGGCACGGGCATAGTCACCAAGATCCATCGTGCCGTGCGCGTGACCGCCTGTCGCCCAGAGGGACGTGTAGTAGCGACCGTCCTCGAGGTACCACAGCTTGCCGGTCGTGAAGTCCGAGTGTCGACTCAGCCCGTTCTCCCGATCGTCACCGAAGTGAGGGAGGGGCTGGAAGTCCTCCGTCTGTTCGTAGACACGATCGGCATCGGAGGTCTCGTCCCAGTAACCATAGGACCATCCGTGCTCGCCCTGCGAACCCGAGAAATCCCGCACCGAATCGGCAACGAGGTTCGGACTCCGTCGTGCGGCGGACGCCGGCTCCTGGGAAACGGCAAAGAAGGAGTAGCCGAAGGACCACGTCTCCTCCGTGTCCGCCATGGCCGAGTCCCGTTCGGCCGGAGTCAGGTCACTGAGGCACGGCACCAGCTGACTGAGCACCTGGCAACCGAGATCGCCGCGTGACCGCCAGGAGAGACTGCCGCACGGACCGTCGGCCCAACCCTCGTCCACCCAGGTAGTCTGGCCGAGCCACTCCTGAATGCAGTCGCAGTCGTCGTCCGTCTCCACGGAGATGGCCGAGGCGCTTCCTCGCCTGTCGTCGGACCAGTCGTACTCGACCTCGTCGACAGAGACGTGCACCTCGCAGTCGCGCGTCGAGCAGAGCGTGAGTAGCGAATCGACGGTAGCGATGAGCCAATCCGGGATCGAGTCCACTCCGCTGGCCCGGAAGGAAGCGGACTCCAACGCGGCTACCAGGCCCAGGTTTCGCTCGGGTTCGGCCCGCACGGCGGATCTCTCACCAGCCAGCCCGATGATGACGAGCACCAGGACTACATAGGCAGCAGATCCGGGCATCCACCACAACGCCGGGCTATGCAAGTTCGCGATCCCCATGGCTGGGTGGAGTCGAGATCACGAGGAACTCGAGAGGCTGCTCGTGTTCGTTACGGAGCGTGTGCGGCACTCCAGCAGGCACGTGGAAGCCCTGGTTCGGATGGAGAACGTGGACACTCCCGGCGACCTCCAGACTCGCAGTTCCCCTGAGAACGTAGAAGAACTGCTCGGCCTTGTTGTGGAGATGTCGGACTTCCGAGGAACCGCTGGGGACGCGCTCCTGGATGACACTGAGGTTCGGAGACTCGACAAGGTGCCACCCATGGCAATTGCCACCCCAGACGTAGTGCCGTCCGTTCTCGATCGATGTCATGGACATGAGGGACCTCTGATCTCTCGTCGGATCACTGCGGGAACCATGGGGCAACGTGGTTCGGCGAATGGGAGAGTCGGAAGAGAGGGGCCAACGCTCATGCCTCGACCACTTCGGAGTAGCCGGATGACATGTCCCCGGACAACCACTGCCACTCCTCCCGGAGCATGAGCTTCCCTCCCGTGGTCAGCACGGGGGTCGACAGACACTTGCCAATCATGAGTTCGCCCTGACGATTGATGTGGTGGTACCGCATGTCGAGACGGCCGTCCGGGAGAACGGCTGCAATCAGGTGTCCCCTGACGATCTCGCCACCGTCGTAGTCCGCCCACACGACATCGCCGGACTGGTGGTAGCGAAACACGGTGCTCGCGTCGACGTCACCGTTGTCCGAGTTCGTGATCGAGCGGAAGGTCTTTCCATCCAGGTCGTACTTCATTTCAAGCGTCCGCCGAATCGTCGACGCCCATTGGCTCCACGAGGTGCGACCGATTTTCCGCGGCCGGAAACGGCTCCGGCCAATACTCGACGAGACGTGCGATCCTGCCGTCGGCGACGGTGAAGAAGGACACCGGCTCGGCGTTCAGCTCACCGTCGGTCACACTGACCTGAGTCACCACTTCGGTCTCCCCTGCAACGAGGCGGTTGATCCGGAAACTCCACCGGCCCTTCGTCGGATACTCCGCGTTCATGCGCGCAAAGTTCTCCGCGCCACGTATCCGCTCCCTCGACTGGGGCCACTCCACCACGAAGTCCGGAGCGAGAACCGCCTGGACTGAGAAGAAGTCGTTCGTCGACATCAGTCTCCAGAACTCGCGAACCAGCGCTTCCGACTGCAACGCCCCCCCTCGACGACCTTCGGTGAACGACGACTCGAGCGTCACCGATTCTCTTCGGACACCGTGCCGGGAGCCAGGAAGATGCTCTTCGCCTGGCCCCACGACATCTCGACGGTCGGATTGTGGTACCCCCAGTAGACCTGGAGAACGATCGTGCCCGCCGCCCCATCGATTCCATCCACGACGATGTAAGGGCTACGGTAGTGCGTATGCCCGGTTCCGTCCGGTCCAGAGTAGCCCGTGTCGAACGTGGCCCAACCGCTCGTTCCCGATCCGCCGTTGTCGCAGGCAGCCATACAGGAGTCGGCGACGACGTACACGACGGCGTCGAAGTCGGCCGTCCAGATCACCTCGCCCGCGACCTCGCCGAGGACCTGCAGGACCACATCCGGCCCACTCGTGACCCCCTCGAAACACGAGGCCTCGCGCTCGATCGAGTTCTCCCACTCGGTCGTGTCGAGGCCAAAGACGAAGTACTCCGGCATCTCGTTGAGCAAGATCGGATCCGAACAGTCCTGACCCGAGTTGGCGGCAGCGGCTCCCGCGGATCCGAGCAGGATCGCCCACGCCATGGCTACGAATCGGTTCATGGTCTCCCTCCGTTCCGACTCCTTGAGGGGCAGAGAACACACAGGCTCACTTCTGGTCTTGTAGGCATCAGTTCGCTCCGGACCGGTGAAGGGCCTTGATCTCGCCCCAACCCGACGAGAGCACGGGATCGGCGAAGTTCGCGACGACATGCAGAGAGCCCGTCACTCCACTCTCCGTGGTCGAGTCTACCACGATGTAGTAGTCGACCTCCGGCCCGTAGCACGGGTCTCCTGATTCGTAGTGCCAGTAGAAGTCGTTGCCGGTGGCGCCGGCCTCGCAAGTGGAAGCACAATCCCCGACCGTCAGGTAGATCGCCGCGTTGGGCGAGCCTTCCCACGTCACGTCGACGATGAAGCAACCGGTGGGCCCTTTCACACGGTAGACGAGTTCCGGCCCTTTCGTCTCGAACTCGCCGCAGACTACGGATACTGAGTCCGACTCCTCGCGCGTATCGACGCCGACCCAGTACGGCTTAAAGACGTCGAGCTCCACCGGCGAGGAGCAGCTCCCTGCATAACAGGTGGCCGATGCGGCCAGACTGAGCGCGATCCACAGCAAGGCGACGAGACTTCTGACGAGACTTCTCATGATCTGGACTCCCTTCGCGTCGTCACACACGGATCGCGACCTTCCCTCCGCGTGCTTGCCCTCGAGATAGCGGATGGCCTCACAGACCTCGCCAAGTGGACGGACGGAGTCGAGCACGGGCCGGACGTCTCCGGCCTCGATGAGGTCCTTGAGGATCGTCAGGTCCGCCTGGTTCGGCACCATGACGAAGCCGAACACCGCCTTCGGACCCATGGTCGAAACGTCGATGTCCCGGAGTTCCAGAACGTCTGGAGGACCGTAGTGGTCCTCCACGAGTGCCTTCATCTTGCTCACCGCCTGACTGGCCGGCGCCCGGCGTAGGCACGAGCACCGGCGCCCATGCCGGTTCTGGTGCCGCGATCCCCTCTCAGTCGATCCTCCGGGGACTGGAAGTCATCCCCAGGTCCAACTCGAATCGGTCCCCTTCCTCGGTCCATCCGGGCACGTCGTCGGGCAACACGAGCTGGACGGTGATGAGCCCTTCGCGCGCGAAGGTCAGTGCGCCGTGCAGTTCCCCGTATACGCCGAAGGCGTACTCCCCGTGCTCGTTCGTGGTGCCCCACCAACGGCCGTCGTGCAACACCGCAACTCCGGACAGTGGGCTCCCGGTCGTAGCGGATCGAACCGTCCCCCGAAGGGCTTGCGTCGAGTCATCCCGCGGCTCGGCGGGATCGAGACCGCATCCGCTCATGGCCGCGATCAATGCCACGAGTGCGATCCGTTCGGCGATTCTGCGCATCGTAGGTCCCCCTTTGTCCTCGGCCCGGGCGCTTTCCGGCCTCGGCGTTGGGCTGCCGCACGGCTGCGAGGGGGGTGGCAGCTACATCATCATTGTGACAGCTCTAGGCCCGGACGCGCCATCCCAGCGTGATCGAATCGCCCACCGCGAGCTGCGACCAGGCCCGGCTGACCTCGTCGAACCGCCCGCATATACGTTCGATCCTCTCGGTCGAGAGGAGTTCGAGTTCCGATTCCGAGCAGTTCTCACGATCCCGACTCGCATACCCCGCGATCTCCTGCGCCTCCTGCCTGTCCTCCTGTTTCGACGACCGGGCGAGCCACTCGTAGCGACAGATGTTCGCCATCCGCTCCGTGGTTTCGAGCTGATCGCGTCCGTCTCTCACCAGGCGGGCTCCCCGCTTCTTTCCCTTCCTTCGGGCCCGGGCCTGCTCCCGCGAGGACATCGTCGATGGACCGAGGTAGAAGGAGCCGGCATCGCCGCCGGACGCCAGCTGGCCGAAGATCCCGGACGCGAGCCCCAGCTCGTCCTCGACCACGAAGTGGATGATGTCATGAGGCAGGTACGGGTCGTACCCGGGAGCCGGATTCATCTGCACCATGGGAATGCCCGGACGATGGGCCCGGACCGCGTACCTTCGTTCCCCTGTTCTCACGAACTCGATGTCCATGTTCCCTCCAGCTCCGGCGAACACTAGATCAGTAATGGAACGACGAGAGCCAAGAGTACGCCGATCCCGATGACCCAGAGGAGCGGCGGCCACCACCGCGCCCGAGTTCCTCCGTGGGCCACTGCGTATCGATAGGTACTCGACTCCAGACGGATCATCGCGATACCGACGAAGATGCCGAGGGCCCCTGTGCGAAGAGGGGGCCCTCCGGCGGCTGCGTTCACGAACATTCCCAGCAGAACGAGGCCGGCAACGATCGTCATCGTACGCCCCATCACTCTACTGCCGCGTCTCGCGACGTTCAGTCCGTAGAGGTACATCCCTACCGGAAGGCTGAGCACCGAATACGTCGCAATGATACCGGGGTGATAGAAGCGCCGCCCATCGAGTGACATCGGCATCTGAGCCGCGTGCTGGAGGCGTTCGGTGTCGAGTACATCGGGAGGTGCGATCACTGCCTCTCCTTGCCCGTGCCCGTCTCGCTCCGTGAGCGATCGGGCACCGACTCATCTCTCGGGTCACCGTCATGTGCCCTACCCAGCTTCGGAGGAGGAAGGTGAGTGATGTCCTCGAAGGTGCCAAGCAGGCCGTATCTTCCGAACTGGGAGAATGAGAAGAGTCCCTGCGCTCGCTCGTCGCGGCCCAGACTCTTGGGAAGCGGGTGAGGGAACATCTGACGGTAGAGATGGCTTCGAACCAGGAAGTCCATCGCACGAACATGAAAGCCGGGCTGCTTCGACATCGAGTCGCCGGGCGCGAGGACAGAGACGACGTTTGCAGAGCTCTCCGAAAACCGGATCTCCGCGACATACGCGAGCTGACCCGTCCAACTTCGGGTAAAGTAAAGCCCACCGTCGTAGAGATAGATGTCCCACTTGTCTTCCATGCAGGCCGCTTTGAAGAGAGGGCCGTCCCTCGTCTCCCCACGGTGCGAGTACGACAGATCGCACTCGAGCCGAAGCGGAGACTCCGGAGTTTTGCCGAGATACTCTCTTCCGTCGACCGCTCGTAGGGCGGCGAACGCATCGCCGATCTTCGGATCCTGCGTGAGTGAATGCACCGACGCCGTGAACTCTCTGCAGTCCAAGACCTCGACGCCGAACTCGGACTCCTCCGCGGGGATCCATCTGACTGTGGATAGGGGATCGGAACCCGGATCGGGAGTGCCTTCCTTCTTCTTCCGTCGCCACCAAACCATGCACGACTCCGCTTCGGCTCACTTCAGATCCCAAGGGCCTCCGTCAGTGCTCACTTCGCGAACCGTTCCGTAGGCGACTGCCCGCCCACGCATGTAGAGTCCCATGTCACCGAACGCGTCCGGTGCGGAACTCCAGTAGACAGACAGGTCGACGATCGCGTCCGCGCCCTCCGCGGCTGCTCTATCCAGCATCCCCTTCAGAGCATTCTCCAGCTCCCCCGCCGCGTTCGGATGGATGTGAGCCCAGCTGAGTCCCTTCGGGCCACCGGGGATGGGTCCCTTCTCATACTGCGAGCCCGTGCGAACACCGATCTGGTTGACGAAGTAGCCGACCTCGATCGTGTCGGCAGGGGCGACCTCAGGCAGATCACACGACCTGGAGAGGAACCGAATATCGTCCGGCACCACGTAGGTTTTCGCGGCACCGACCAACGCAGTCGGATGGATGAGGTGCACATCCCCGGACTCGAAGAGCTTCTGCCCCTCGATGCGCGCTCGACTGGCGACGAGAACACAGACGTCCTCTGCCGGGCCAGCTGGCAGCCCCTGGAGATACGAGTAGTATCCGCTGCGTCGATCGGTGCACTCACCGAGACGAACGTCCCAGTCGACCACCCTCTTCGCGCAGTTGGAGTTCATGAACACCAGGATCAACGCCACAACTGCGACACATACTTTCCGTGTCAACGGCACCTCCCTCCGCGAGTCAGACTCTCACGTATGGTAGCCGCCAGACGCCCGAAGTCACTACTCGGATGGCATACATATTGCTCATCTTATACATTCAGCGGGCGACGGGACCTACTGTGCACCTGAGCCACTGGTTGACACCGAGGCAACTCCAGCGCACTGGACTCCGTACCAGATCGAAGTCCAGTTGGGTCGCGTTCTCAGTCCGTTCGTTCGATGGGCTGGTCGCTGCTCAGGATCCTCGACTCTCCGGAGTCGCCGACCCGGACTCTGGCCACCACGTCCACAGCGACGTCCGGGCCCCACTTCGGCCCGCCCCGCGCGACTCGCTCGATCGTGTGGTCGGGCTGAGGCGGTCTCTCCTCACCAGAGAACTCCGTTGCCCACGTCTCCGTGCCGTTCACGACCCAGAGGTATTCGAGGGTGACATCCGCCGGCACCGCGCGCGAGTCGACGTCGACCAAGCGAACGAGGGCGATGAGCGGTTTGCCGTCCGGGGGGCTGAACGGCTGGAAGTCACGCCAGAGGTAAGTCCACAGTTCGTACGTGTGCCCATCGATCGTGAGTTGCGAGGGAGCCGACAGGAGGTCGTCCGGCGTCGGAACGATCCCCCCGGGGGGCGCAACGGATCCGTCGGCGCAACCCAACAACGCAAGCGCGATCGCCATGGCAACGATCCTGAAGCGGAGAGGAAACCGTAGGTTCATTGGGAACTCCTCCTCCATGCGTTCGCGTCACTCGGCTCGACAGTGTTGAAGCATGGTGCCATCGCCGAAGGGTACGTGCGCCGCTATCGGCGGATCGCCGATGCAACGAGAATCTGCGGCCGTCCCTCGACTCGCTCGAATGATCCAGGCGTCAGGAAGTGCGCAATGGTCGTCGACACCAACACCGGGCGCCACTCATCCACCACCAGCCCCGCCGATGCGATCGCGTCTCTGTAGTCCTGCTCCGTATGGTGATGGATGTCTGCTTCCCGGGACAGAATGAAACTCGGCGCGAAGCTCAGCTCGTAGTCCGAGAAGTCCATCTCGGGGTGAGTGACGGAGAACACCAGTCGTCCTCCGGGCCGGAGCACACGGGCGAGTTCCGCGAACGCACCGTTCAGGTCTTCGACGTGCTTCAGCGCCTGCGCACACAACACATGAGTGAAACCCGCCGACGGGTAGGGCAGTCGTGAGCCCAGGCTCGCTTGTACGAAAGAGACATGCGGATGTGCGTCACGGCTGCGAGCCAGCATGCCCAAGGACAAGTCGAAGCCGACGACGCGAGCGCGCGCCCCGAGGATGGGACCGACGTAGCGCCCCGTGCCACATGCCGCATCCAGAACCCGGCTCTCGCCGTCGACGCGCAGAAGGTCGAGGACGTCGTTCGTCTCGAGGGTCGTCTGCGGATTGGGGTCGTGATCGTACGTCGGAGCCCAACGGTCGTACGCAGTCTGGGTCCTTCCCACTAGCGTCCTCCTACTCCGCGAGTCCGTCGAGACCTTCCGTGAGGCGTATGAGCAGGTAGGCATCGACCGCCACGCCGAGGAGCGTCCCGATCGCCGTCGGGTTGCCCAGTCTGCCTCCCCGCTCGATGTATTGGATCTCCGACGCCGGGATACTGTCGAGCCGCGCCAACGCTGGTTGTCCGAGTAGGAGCACGTCTGTCGGGCCATCGGACAGCAAGCCGTGAACGACTCCCTCCCGGATCCCGTGGGCGGTCCTGACGCGAACCGTCCACCCCGGCTCGAGGTCACGGACGGTGGCGTTGGGAAGCTGTTCGAAACCAGGCCTGTCCATCACCCTTCCCACGCCATAGCCACGACCGTGCAGCCAGAGCCGCTGACACCGATGAGTCCGAACAGTATGGCGACGATTGCCCGTTTCAGGTTGCCTGCCTCCCCACAGGGTTGCATTGCGGCCCGGTTCCGGAGAGTTGGTGTCGGATGACCCAGTTCCTCAGGCCCCAGGCTTCCTCGCGCGAAACGTCGCCGCCTTGGTGAACTTCGAAGTCGACACACCCGTCCAAGCCACGCGTTCGACGTCGACGAAGCCGACGCTCTCCAGTATCTCGATGAGATCCCGCACGGGGATCGCTCCGCCAATTCAGTTCGACCACGCCTCCAGGCTACCTACGACATCGCCTGGCAGGTCCTCGTCCAGAACGATGTCGGCAAACTGCAGTCGTCCCCCCGGCCTCAGGACGCGGAACACTTCTTCGAAAGTCCGATGCTTGTTCGGAGAGAGATTGAATACGCCATTGGATACGGCGACGTCGACGGTGGCGCTCTCGTACGGGAGCGCTTCGGACGTTCCGTGCCGCACCTCCGCACCGCGCACACCGGCACGAGCGAGGTTCTGTTGGGCGACCGAGACCATCTCGGGAGTCAGATCGAGTCCCAGCGCCAGGCCGTCCTCGCCCAGGATTCTGCTGGCGACATAGACGTCGAAGCCGGCTCCACACCCTACGTCCAATATGGTCTCGCCGGATCGAACCGGTCCGAGTGAGAGCGGATTGCCGACCCCACAGAACGACGCCATGAGTTCCGGCGGAGCGTCCGCGATCGCCTGCGCATCATAGCCAAGTGCCCGCGCGCCCTCCTGCCCCGTGGCATATCCGAACACGCCTTCCGCGGTCCGCGCGACTTTCCTGTACTTCTCGCGCACCGCCTCCTGAATCTGTCGATCGTCCATCTCTATGTTCCTGCCCCGAAGGGTGGGTGCGCTGCCTGAAGCAAGCAAGTGACAAGCGGCTGATCGGCCGACGTTCTCTGCGTGCCAACAGCCCTCACAAGCGTGCCACTCCTGACCAGACCAGCACAAGAGCCACAGCCAGCACCACGATGCCGGCGGTCAGAAATCGCGGGGACTGATCCAAGCCGAAGTACCCGCGAACACGTCGCCGGAGGAGTATCGGAATCGGCAGGCCGTACAGGAGGGAGAACGCAATCCGCTGGCCATAGTAGCTAGAGAGGCCCTGCCTTGGCGGCCCGTACTGAGCCGCACGGTGAGGAGCAAGGACCATGGCATGGAGATGCGGCGCCATGAGGTAGACCGGAAGCAGGACCGCCACCCACCAAGCACGTGGACCGCCTCGGAGGATCGCCGCGGCTCCGAGAAAGGCGAGACAAGGCTTGACCAACGCAATCGCCAAGCCGGGAAGTCGACTGGGACTGTCGACTTCGAAGACTCCGCTCGAGATACGGACCTCGAACCCGAAGACGAGCAGGAAGAAGATCCCCGCAGCGACGTAGACGCCTGCGAGGGTGCCGATCACGGCCGGTCGCTTCACTTCGTCGATGGCGGTCTCCTCAACGGCTCCGCCTGCGAGCCCGTTTTCCGAGACGTCGACGCGCTGCTGGAAACAACCGGCCTAGCAGAACAGTCCGGAGCGACCGGGCTTCACTTGGACCGGATCTCCCACTTCGTCTTCCCCCAGCTCTGCCGCACGGTCGGCGTCGGCTCCTCGGGACAAGGGGCGGATCCTTCGCCTCCGTCCCACCCAAGGCTGCCGTACTGGGCAATTGGATCCTTCACGATCGGATCGGAGTCGTCCCCGAAGTAGCCTCCTACCTCGGGGTGAGGCGTCAGCGCAAACGAGACTGGGTTCCCGTAGTAGTTGTAGCCGGCGAAGTAGGCTGCAGTGACGAAGGTCGATTCCTGTGGAACAGACCACCGCAACACCGTACCGCTGCCTGAGCCCGGCCAGTTGCTCGTCGCCTCGAATGCGTCGGCACAACTTCCCCACGCGACCACCACGAGTTCCAGTTCGGGGAGGTCGATTCCGAAAGACACCTCACTGAGGCGCGGAGATGCTGACGGAGGGAAGGCCGCGTAGACATACCAAACGACCGTGTTCGCGCCTTCCAGGTACGTATTGACCTCGGCACACGTCGTCGGAAGGAGCTCCTGGGGCCAGTTGGTCGGATCACAGAAGAACGGCCAATCAGTCGTAGTGAAACACAGATCACAACCGTGGACGACCAACGTTCCGTTCTCATTTGGTCCCCCGGTCGAAACGGATGCGAACGCGATCAGATGAAATGCAACGAGACCCGACACAAGCGATCTCATTCTGGTACCTCTCAGATGCAGAGCCAACCGCCCGTGGGTTGGAGCGCAGCCTAGAACAGGCAGCGTACCAATGGGCTCGCAGGTTACGCGTCTCCTTCAGCCGGAGACTTTCTCGCATAGTATAACCCTTAGTGGTCCGGCACGACGAGAGCCAACTTCGGTCCACTCAGACTCGGCCAACGAGTGCCTCAGTTCCGGCTCTGTGAGCATCCAGAGGTACATCCAATCGTCGTGCCGATCACCCCGCCACATCCTGATCCGAACGAGTCCCGGCGGGCGACCGGCGGCAACGTTGCTCCTTTGATAGCCGAGGTGCCGCTCGTCCACCGTATCCAATGGATCGATCATCGTGAACAGCAGGCACCCTCCTGGTCGCACCGCGTCACGAAGCCGGCGAAGGAAGCCGACGAAGGAGTCCGGAGTCTGATGGGCTCCGATCGTGTTGCCCATTACGATGATGCTCCCATAGGCGCTCGACGGAAGGTCGAGCTGACGCAGGTCGGCTTCGACAACACGCCGACACCCACGGGCCAGGCAAACCGCGCGTGCACCTGGCGAGTACTCCGCCGCCGTGACGTCCAGCCCCGCGGAGTCCTGTAGGTACAACGAATGGGATCCGGCGCCCGCCGCAAGATCGAGCACAGGGCCCTGGAGGCGATCGAGGAGGTCCCGCTCCGGACGTTGCTCCGGCGAATCGAAGTAGCTCGAAGCAGACGCAAAGTGATCGAGGTACCCGTCGTCACGCTCGATCACGTGCGCCGCAGGCCGGCCGGAGAGTTCCGTACGGTAGATGTCGCCCCATACATCGAACATCGGAGTCACCGGGCCTCAATCGCGATCGCGATCGCGAATGGAAGCCATTAGAGCCTCTGCCGTCACGGCACGAAACTCCCGTTCGGCGCCGAGCTCGGTCATTACGATTGCAGTTCGGTCCGGCTCCAGCGATACGGCCGTGACGAGGCACTCAGCCCCTTGCAAGGGCACGTACTTCCCCAGGTAGCGCGACCACTCGTATTCCCGTGAATACTCTACGTTCGTCAGGCGATCCCGCGCTTCGTCAAAGCTCAGTGTGACGACTTCCGACTCGCCTTTCGCCCGGATCCCGATCTCCGTCGCCGGAAAGAACGCCACTCGTGTCACTTTGCCGTCGAGCGTCCTCCCGTCGTCGAGCTCGTACGAGATCGATGCGCCCAGCAACTCACGCCAGGGACTCCAGTCGCTTGGGACCCGGAACACGCAGAGTGGCTCCGTGGAGCTCGATGCACATCCCGCCAGAACCAGGGCCAGGAGTCCGGTCAGTACTCTCATGACCCTGTCCCCTTTCTCTGATCGCCCGACCGCGCCACGGGTCCGCCTTGTGCAGCCGACCGCTGGCCGTGCACACACCCCGTCAGTCACGCACGCATCGATAGTGCATGGCGACCGCCCCATTCCGGAGCGGCTCCGCCGAGACCAGCTCGAGTCGTCGCGTGGCGGAAAGCCCGCCCTCATACAGGGTTGGTCCGTGGCCGACGATCCTGGGGTGGACGAGGAAGATGTACTCGTCGATCAGATCGAGCCGGTCGAGTTCCGTCGCGAGCTTGCCGCTACCGAGAAGGACGCCGGCCGGGGCCGCGTCCTTCAGCTTCTCCACCGCCGTGCGCAGATCGCCGGCGATATGGTGGCTGTTCGTCCAGGGAAAGTCCTTCCGCGTCGACGAGACCACGTACTTCGGCTTGGCCTCGAGCTTGACCGCCCAATCGCGAATCGCGGGTGGCGCCTCCACCTCCCCGCGTGCGACCGCCGGCCAGTAGCCCTCCATCATCTCGTACGTGACGCGGCCCCACAGCATCGCACCGCTCTCGTCCATCAGCCGGGTGAAGAATGCGTGCGTCTCGTCGTCGGCGATTCCCTCGCGGTGGTCGACGCAACCGTCGAGAGTGACGTTGATGCTGAAGGTCAGGAGTCCCATGCGGTGAGTCTGCTCCGAGTTTGGCGGTGCGAATTGCCGGGAAGATGGAGTCTCGCGCTCTTTGGGGAGCCTACTCCTGGACGCGGGTCATATGCCAGACGCCCGCAGCCGATGTCTCTCCGCCCGGATTGCACAGGACTTCGCCGACCACTTCGTCCGCCGGTGAGGTTGGCATCTCCGCATGGAAGTCACACCCTGCGATCGTGAACGACAACGTCCCGCCCGAGGATACTGGATCGGGGAAGTCCTGTGTCCCTCCGTAGTCAACGACCCCGCCACACGACTGACACTCGGAGCGCACCAAATAGCCGCCGACAACCCCGAAGCCCGCGCACTCGGCGCTCACCAACGGTATCTCACCGCAAGCACGGTCCGCCGATCTCCAGCCACTGTGCCTGACCCGCCCACCACGTCCAGCTCCCGCGTCGCATCCTCCGCCGCGAAAGCAAGCAAGGTCGACGCTCCGGCCAGGACGCCCAGGCTTCCCAGGACATCCGAGAACCGGCCATCGTCCGCAAATGCCAACACGAGGCCGGACCCGAGAGCCGCGGCCCCCGCCAGCGGCGAGTTCCGCCCGGCACCAGCCAGTCCCACATTCAAGACGGCGACGCCGCCGGTCAGTACGGCCAGCCACTCCCGCTCGAACGCAGGTCGATCCAATGCCCGGGTATCGAACGCCTCGTCCGCCAACGCAGAGGTTGCAGTCAGAAGCAGGACGACCCAGACGGCGAGAATCACGCGTGCCATCGACCTTCCTCCTACAGTGCGAACTCCAGTCCAGCGAGCACGACCGCGTCGAAGCTGCCGGGTGCAAAGCGCTGGGTCATGATATCGCCATGAATGACTCGGGCTCGGGGTACGCTTTCACGGCACAGCGCGACCTGACGCGCCGAGATGTCGACCGCCGTCACCTCGAACGACTGGGCGAGGAAGCGTCCCACGGGGACGCCGCAGCCACATCCGAAGTCCAGAATGGAGGAACCGGGCGAAAGCCGCTCGAAAAACGCAACCAACTCGTCGGCCGGCGACGAAGCCCGCGCCGCTGCGTACGCCTCCGCGCATCGGTTGTAGCCCTCCACTACGAGAGCCTTTGGGTCGTTCATCTTCCGCCTTGATCGGTGAACGGCGTCAACCACTCCGAACTCCCCAGGGGCTCGGCTCCAAAGCCCCGTTAGGACGCCTCCTTCAACTGAGGCAGTCCCCCAACCAAAGTCCTGAACTCACCGAGCGTCGGAGATGGATCCGTCGCTTCACCGGACACGCCGACTACCTGGCCAGACCCATCCTTCTCGAAGTTCCGGTCCATCCACGACCTGAGCTCCCGCAGAACCTCTCGCTCCGCTTCGCTGTTGTGGCGGATCGGCCGTCCGTCCGGTCCCTGTCCGAGGTAGATCTGGCCTCGCTCTCTCTCTGACAGGTTCATCCGATTGTCGACGAAGAACCTCAGGGTATCTCCCGAGGAACAGACCGCCTCGAGCCTGAGTGATCCGCCGTCTCTCATTCGGCCCCACTCCAGTCCCCACAGTTCTCGAATCTCTCCGACGCTCAGAGCCTCGACTTCCTCCGAGGAAGGCGAACAACCGGGGAGAGCAAACACGACGACCGCCACGAGCAATACGGGTGTCGCAGCATGCATTCCAACGAGCACGCTCAGCCGCGAAGCCGGAGGTGCAAGGGCCACGTGCGGCGCCGGCGCCGGCGGTCGATCGGGGCCTAGTCGCTCATGCTTCGGATTCTGGAGCATTCAGCCTTTCCGCATAGTTGCCGAGTGACCGGTTGTAGCGGGGAAGGTACGTACTCAACGCCTTCAGGCTCATTGCGAGGCCTTCTCTCTCCCGGCCCAAGTCTGCCAACGCAAGCGCGAGGAAAGCAGCTACCGCTTGGTCCAGCTCATCATGGGGCTGCTTCAGCTCCTCGAACAGCATGTCGGCGGCCAGTTGTGGGCTACCCAAGTTGCGAAGCGAACTCGCCAGCTGGATTCGTACACGGCGACGACGAATACCTGATAGCCCTGCCTCGAGGGCCGCCTCGTAGTGCTTGACAGCGTCTTCCGGCAAGCCTGTGGAGTCGCAGGCAGCGCCCATTTCAAAGAGTGCAACTGGATGTCCTTCCGGAAGGGCGCCGATGTGCTTGCGCATGGCTTCCCGAAACGCAACTCCGTCCATGGCGCCCAGCTCTTTCCATAGAGCGGCGAGTTGAGTTTCCCACTCCGGTTCTGGTGGACTCGTAGGCGTGTAGTCCATCGAATGCTCTTTCATTGCGGCCTGGCTCCTCAGGGGCTCGGCTGCGAGCCTGTGTCAGTCGGAACCATAGACCCTCAAGGCCTCAGAATCACCGTGATCTCGTTGCTGCGAAGGTCGAGTTCCTGCAGCAATGCGATCTCCTTCTCGACTCCGTCTGCGACGCCACGATGGGCACCGCCGACCACCCTACGAACGGAATGCGCCATCCCCACAGACTGCCGTCTCCGGGCCTGACAAGTCGCGCGATGGATGGCCCTTCGTTCTCGAGATAGGCTTCGATCCGGTCCCCTGGGAAGTGCCAACGGTCCGCGCTGACGCCATCGACCACCAAGGTGTCCGGTAAGAGCCTCAGGACGACAACGGACCTGGGCACTTCGCCGCTGGTTCCTGCCGGCCCCACGAACAGTACTGGGGCCCACTCCGCACTGGTCGCACGCTCGAGCGGGACCCCTCGCTCTCGTTCGTCCGTGGGCCACCAACTCACACCAACCCGCTGACGACAATCCTTCACTGGGGAACGCACCAGGAACTCGATCGACTCCCCGGACTCGAGTTCGCGAAGAGCCGCACCCGTTCCGCACCACATTCCCGTTCGCCTCCACTCACCACCATCGAACGTCTCGTACGTGTAGAGCGGCTGGTCGAGCGAGTAGCCTCGTACCCACAGCGACTTGGCATGAGGGTTCGCCAACTCGACCACGAGCGATGAGTCCATTCCGCCACCAAAGCCAACGATCCGGACCGAAGGGCCATCTCCCTCATGTGGCTCCGCTGAGCACCCCGCCGAAGCCAGGCAGGCGGCGGCGAGCGCCCAAGAGATCCGGAGAAACGTCACGAGCAGGACGGACCGGAGAGTTCGCTCGGCATGACTTCGCACTGACCCAAGACTCCTCGATGGACCCAGACAGCTCGGCTCACGCCAGCTCCGCCCGACTGAGCGGCCGCGCCGGCTCCGGGTCACGCCGCCGTCTCGTGGAACTCACTGTGCCCACTCCTTCCACCGCTGAACGATCACGGCCAGTGCCGCTGTGTCCGCGTACAGATGGTCGCTGCCCGGGACGGCCACGACCTCGCCTCGGCAGAGCTGAAGCGTGGTAGCAAGCTGGGAGGCAGGCCCACCGGGGTCTTCAGCTTGCTGAATGAACAGAGTCTCCACGT
The DNA here is from genome assembly GCA_041390305.1 of Candidatus Eiseniibacteriota bacterium. Classification (GTDB taxonomy): domain Bacteria; phylum Eisenbacteria; class RBG-16-71-46; order CAIMUX01; family CAIMUX01; genus JACKCR01. The sequence continues at coordinate 10,359 of JAWKQE010000031.1, read as the reverse complement.
CGTCGGCAAACCGCTGCAAGAGGACTGTCTCCCCCGGTTCAAACGCCCGATATGGCGTCCCGATCAGGACAGCGCGCTTCGGGCGAAACTGGTGGTGCGCGAACGCCCTCGCCGCAACAGCTGTGCCAAGAGACTTCGCTACAAGCAGATCCGGCGTTTGTTGGCACAGTCGCTGCGCCTCCCACTCCAAGTCTGCATCGACCGCCGCATCCCAGTGCCGATAGTGAGCGATGCCGTCAACAGGCAACTCTGCCGCGATCAAGACGGAGCGTAGCCACGACTCAGTGTCCGGATGTCGACCTGGCAGTCCAATGACTTGCATGTACCGTCCGCGTGAGGGTTGGGTGGCCTAGTTCTCCAAGGGTTCAGCTGCGAACCCAATCCCGAAGAGCCTGTCTTCTCGTCTCTTCTGCACCACTATGTAGCCGCCCGGCCATGACCTTCACCTGTGCCGATGCCAGTCGCGGTACCCAGTGCAAGACACCAATGCGCCCGAGAACGCATCGAACTTCCAGATGCTGTCTGCTCCCATCCATCCGTACTCGAATCCGCCGCGGTGCCGATTGAATCCGAAGAGCATCTTCCCACCACGACTGTCGGGTTCGATCCGGTCACGCCACGCTTCCCAGTCCGGCTCCCGCGCGACGCCATCATCGACGATATCATCGTACGCCATCGCGCTCGACCACACCGTATCACCCTCCAGAAGAAACCGGCGAACGTCGACTCCGAACTGCAGGGAGTCACAACCTTCACTTAGACGTGCGACAAGACCAGTGACACTGTCGCACTGGGTCCACGAGCTTTGGCGGCTCCTCTCGACTGCCAGCTGTGTCGTCCTCCAACTTCCGTTGCGGTACCGGGTTCGCACAAATGTCGGACTCGGCTCGCTTCGATCCACTTTGGAATGCACCCGGACGGGAGTGCGGTCGTGGCTCGTGAATCGGAGCAGGATGACGTTCTCATTCTCAACCTGGCCGCGGCTCTCGATCTCCAGGTGAAACAGCTCCGCTGGTTGTGGTGACCCGACCTCGCCCCTCTCGGGACCTGAGCAGCCAGTCATCAGGAGGTAGGCCAGCGCGACTCGCTTCCACATAGCCGTTCTAGCTCCCCGGGAGTTCAGCTGTAAGCCCACTCCCAAAGGGTCGGCGCGCCGGCGCCAGGTTCGGCCGCTGCCTGGTGGATCTCACGGTGTCCAATCCTTCCACTGCTCGGCCCCAAAGCGACGGCGTCCTCGAGGTTTCATCTGCGAGCCTCAGTCATGAGGCTTCTCCTTCGCCAACTTCCAAGTAGCGACCAGCGATCTGAGGTCACTCAGGGCGACGGAGTCAGGAAGTGCGCCAGCTTCCCTTGAACTCGTGATCCAACCAACGGCGTATCCTTCGGACACTGGAACGCTGTGCTCTCCGCAGAAACTGACGTAGTAGTCCGTGGTGGTAGAATCCGGTTCGGACTTCCACCCCGTTCCCGAGAGTCCGTAGGACGGAGTGCAGTGATTCGCCGCGATCACCCACTCGGAACCCAGTGGGAAGCGCTCCACGTAGGGCCGACAAAGCCAGCCCGTGTCGCCCCAGATCCGAACCTGTTCACGCCCCTCTTCGCCACTCAGCACTTCGGCGACCTCCAATAGGAGCGAGTTGCGATCGTGGGAGAGAACCATCCCTCGCAGCATCACATGTCGGGTCGGACCGACAATCGCAAGAGGCCCGTCCCAGCCGCAACTGCACGCCATCCCGGACCGAGGCGACAACGCCCCGAGGGACACGACCGCGACAGCCAAGGCGATTCCACTTCGTATCCGCATGAACTCCTCGGTTTCGGCAGCGAGCCTGCTCCCGCAGGCTTGGCGCGCTGCTTGGCACAAGCAGCGTGACAAAGGGCTCGTCGGCTGCGAGCCTCTTCTAAGTGGAGATCCACCGGGTCAGGACGAGCGAGACGCTACGGATTCTGAACTCGGCGAGGCCCTGTTGGAACTCAGTCACTCCAGAGCGCGCACATAATCGTCTATCTTGCGCTCGATCCAAACCAATGCCAACGCATCGAGGGCGGCGCCTACCATTGTTCCAATCGCTGTGGGGTTCCCCAGTTGGCCACCTCGTTCCAGCTTCTGGACCTCGGCTCCAAGGATCGTGTCCGCCTCAGCACCCTCGTGCGGCTGCAGAACCACGAAGTCTCCTGACTGCGCCACGTCGCGGGCCAACACCGTACCCGCGTACGTACTGTCGGCGGTCGACACGCGGACCGACCAGCCGGGCTCCAGATCTCTGACCGTGGCCCCAGGCATCCACTCGTAGCCCCGCGCGTCCAGATCCTTGCCCATGTTGTAGCCGATGACGGTGCAGGCACTCTGCGACAGTCCCATGACAGCAAGGACGCCAATCAATCCGAAACGCCGCACTGAGTTCTAGCTCCCCAAGGGGTTCAGCTGCGCGCCGCAGCCTCGTCCGTCTGGAGGTCTAAGTTGGACGATCCCTGGAATCGCCCGCTGCCACCAGCCTCTCGATCTCTCTACCAGCCCGTTCCCGGATTAGGTCGACAAGCTCGGGATCCATGAGCTGGAAGTCATCGGGGATGTCCAGCACGTGCAGCTCCGACTTATCGACCCCTGCGCCGTGAGACTCCAGGAGACGATCCCTCTGTTCGTTGGTCATCACGAAGATGGCGTCCGCCCACTCGACGTCGCGCTGGTTGAGCCGTCGGACCGCCTTGCTGCTGAGACCGCGGGAGCGAACCTCGACATCCGGCGATTCCCGCCAGATACGCTCGGCCGTCGGGCTCCTCCATTGGTTCATCGTGCAGACGAACAGTATCCTCGGTCTGTACCCCAACAACGCTCCGTTCGTCCGACTCCCCAGGCCTCAGCAGCGAGCCTGGTCCCTAGGGGTTGGCGCCTCACTCGGAGCAAGCTGCGTGACAAAGGCCTCGTCAGCTGCAAGCCATCTGATGGATGGGCTACTCGGGCCATTACTCATCGCGGCTGCACTCCACTTGGATTCTACCTTCAACTATGTTGAGAGTGAAAGTGTAGCGCCCCTCGAGAGAGGTGTTTCCCCTAGGTGGTCAATCGGACGCACATGGTAGCTTTGGTCATCCGCATCTATCCACGCCGCCGAATGCCCATACGCTCCTCGGACCGACTCGTAGTCACTAGTATCAGCTCGCGCCAGTGGACCAAAGTCCACCTTGTCGCGAATGAAGCCCATGCGGACCGAGGAGTAGTCGGAGGCGGAAGCGTTCGCAACTCGGACCCGGATCCGCGCCGGATGATCGCGAGCGTCTCTTTCCTGGCACCCGGCCGCCATCCAAAGAATCGCCCCGAGCGACAGGATCCGGATCCATCTGCCAGTTCCGTTCGTCAAGCCGATACTCCGGTCCGCCACCGAACTTCCCAAGGGTTCAGCTGCGGGCCCCGTCTTGAAGGGTTGGCGCGCTGCTTGGGACCAAGCAGCGTGACAACGGGTTCTTCTGCTGCAAACCTCAGCTTGGCAGATTCCGAATCCAGGAACTCCCATCCCACCTATGACTCGGACCGGGAAAGAAGTCTCCCTCGAAGGACAGCCCTCCATCATCTGCCGAGCCCGGATCCGCGGTTCTCCGCTCTGCGTATGTCCACGCTTCCTTCCATCCGAGCTTGCAACTCACTAGGTAGTACTCGAATGGCCCCGACTCCGACCGAACCCGGATCTCGGCAGGGTTCACAACCCTCAAGGGGCGACCGCCGACCTCCGTAGGCGTTGCGGTTTGGAGAACCGAAGCCGACAACGACCCGTCGCTCACGCACCAGACGAACAAGGTGTCTGACTCGGTGCCTCGGCTGCGTTCGGCAGACGCGAGCGCATCGGCCACGAGGGACTTCCAGTCCGGCATCCCTGGCGATGGTTGAAGTCGCGCTGCCACGGCAACGACGACAGCCACGACCGCCAAACCGAGGAGTAGTGTCGACTCGCGACTCAAGTTTCCATCTCCGATCACCAGATACCTGAGCACCTTCTCGCACGAAGGACGACCATGCGATCCGGCTGAATCGAAAGCGACCAACGACGACTCAGGGTGGGGAAGCTCGGGGAACTCCGGAACTCGCCAGTCTTCGCGCAGAATGCGGCGGTCTGCGCATACCGTCGATCGTACTTCGCTCGGACCCGCGCAGGCAACCGCACCGATCCCCCGCCACCCAACTCCCCAGGGCTCGTCAGCTGCAAGCTGACGTTGGAGCTCCATCCACTACTCCATCAGCCCGAGATTCCCGACCGGCTCCGCCATTGGCTCGTCGATCCTGCGCGGACGACCATGGGATTGAGCCAGCAGCCCCAGGACGCGTGATTCCCGACCCGCGACAGGACAGCAACTGCCGGCCAGTACTAGCAACGGAATGATCGGCGCACGGAACCTCGCGTTCGCTTGGTATCCGGAACTCGCCAGCACGAGGAGCATCGCGCCAGACACAACCGACAGCATCCGCCCGTTCCTCGATCCGATTGCCCGCCACGCTCCCCTTGCGGCCAGGAGGTACACTGCTGTCGTAACCGCCAAGCTCCAGAGAATGAGGACCCAGGCGAGCGCACCTCGATCCTCCGGCGGTCCTCGATACGTGTCCGAGTCGATCTCCAGGCGGCCGGATTGGCTTCGTAGGACGTAGTGAATGCTCGGGTTCGATCGGTACCGGCTGCCGCAATCCCCCAAGTAGTGTGCCCTCATCGCCCACTCGCCGGGTCCGAGCAGTGTCATGGCCGCCCCGCGCACCATGGTCGTTGCGACCGCTATGGGACTGTTCGCCACTGAACTCAGAACATCCCCGACGGCTGCCCGCAGTCCCCTGTGGTCGAAAACGCTCTCGTTGTAGGCGTGACGCTCCCCTAGTGAGCCATCAGTTCCGTAGACGGAGCTGATGAATGACATCCCCGTCTTGGAGACACCCCAAAAGCCTCCAGACAACCCATTCCGAATGGTCCACGCCGTTGGGAGGATGCATGCGGCGACCACGAAGGCAATGGCCGCCCGGCGATGGGTGCGGTGACGCGCTCGGAGCCCAAGGAGCGAGGCCGCGAGCAGCATCGGGACGAAGACAGCCAACCCTATCGGTCGCACGAGGACGGCGCAGCCCAAGAGGACCCCGCAGCCGACAGCCGGTGCGAGCGCGGCCCTCAGACCACCCATCATCGCAGCGGACGCGGCGGCCACGAGAAACATGAACAGGCCGTCTGTCCCGAAGTGCATCCCGTGTACGAGAACTGCCGGTTGCAGGAGAAGCAGCCCGACCGCGACCCGAGCCCGCGACAAACCTGAAACTCTGCGAACACCTACCCAAAGGCTCAATGCGGTTCCCATCACGAGAGCGAATCCTGCCCAGACCGCGAGGTAGTACCTGGCCATCGAGCGCCACGGTTGGATCGCTGCCAACACCACCGGATAGCCAGGCGTTCGATACAACTCGGGACTACCGTCGGCGCCAGTGAATCCGCTCCCATCGGTGAGACTTCGGGACAGTTCGATGTACTCCATCCCGTCCGGGGTCATCGCACGTTCGGGATGTACGAACGTGAGGGCGGCCGTCGCTATGAAGGCGAGAACACCCAGACCGAGGATGATTCGATCCAGTTCGCGGAAACCGTGTGTCACGATCCCACTCTCACGATGTGAGCCCTAACTCCCCAGAGGTTCCGCTGCGAGCCCGGTCCCGAAGGGTTGGCGCGCTGCTTGGAACAAACAGCGTGACAAAGGGCTCGGCCGCCGTAGGCCTCTGTTAGTCGGCCTTCCGTCCGATCAGAACACTGGCCATCCGCCGCGCGCCTTCGACATCTCGACTCGTTTCGGCCCGGCGTGTAGCGAACACCAGCGCTGTAGCGATCGCACGCTCGCGGTCGGAACCCGGTTCGACTTCCTCGGACCCCGGGTTCGCCGGGTGATCACCAACGAAGACGTGCCCGGTGCGTGAGTCTGACATGTCCCCGGCGAGAACAACAAGTACGGAGCCACCGCGGCTGTCGACGAGCTCGACGCCGAATGACTCGCTGACATCGCGGTAACCGACGGACCTTCGGACTTTGATCGGTGCAACGAGCCCGAGAACTCTGCTCACATCGTTTGCCATTCCAACGCTGTCTCGGTCCACCGCCTTCCACAGGTTGCCAAGATCGCGCCTCGGATACTGGTCCGGCCTCACTTCGCTGCTGCCGCAACCAAAGAGCGCAACCACGCCAAACAACACGCCTACGAGTATCGTTGCTCTCATCTCTGATAGCCCAGCTGGCTGACTCCCCAGGGGCTCAAGCTGCGAGCCCGGTCCCGAAGGGTTGGCGCGGCACGTGGCACAAGTGCCATGACAAAGGGCTCGTCGGCTGCAAGCCTCTGTTGGCCGTACCCACGCAACTCTCTCTACTTCTGAGCAAGTCCAGCGCGCACTCTCCCGACCGCCGCGTCTCTGGATCGCTCATCGCTACGTCCACCAATTCGACGTACCTGGCGCGGAGCCGATCCACTCCGTCACCGCGCGCTTGGTACTTCTCCGCGATCTTCAGGCACCTCACGACCGACAGCAGGTAGCGGGAGTTCGTCTTCTCCGACCGCAAGGTATCCAGGTCGAACTGGCTCGCGTACGCCAATGCGGCGCCATCGTACTGACGGCACGCCAGGAGAGCATTGCCGGCTTCCAACGCCTCCGTTTGCGTCTCTGGCTTCAGCGCCATCGACTGCGCGCAGAGCTCCTCTGCCGACTCGTAGTCACCCGCCCGCTGTCTCACGAGCGCCAGGGAAGCAAGGGTGGCTGGGTTCTGTGGGTGGTTCCGCCGGTCCCACTCCAGCATCCAGCTCGCTTGCTCCCACAGGCCTACCTGCATGAACGCATGATGCGCAACGCTCTCGGGCTTCTGTGGCAGCCGCTCGACGGCCGCCATCATGAGCATCAGGTCGTCCACCTGCTCGGCCAGAGCTACGACCGGCATTGACAGCAACATGAGAAGTGATAGCGCAACGGTCCGCACCTGCATCGTACCTCCCTAGGGTTCCGCTACGAACCCGGTCCCGAAGGTTGGCCCGGCACTTGGAACAAGTGCCGTGACAAACCCGGCCGCCTAACGCTTTGCCGTTCAGCGGCGGGCGCCGAAGACACCCGTCCGGGGCAAGGGTACATGGCGGAAAGGACAACCCGAAAACGCCGGCAACAGCTACCTGCCAGGATATCGACCTAGTCCTCAACTATTGGAGCGCCGTTCTCTAGGGCCAGATCGACTCTCTCTCTAGCCGCTTTGATCTCAGCGGAAGGATGCCCCTGCCAATCCTTCACTTCACCGACGACCTTGAAACCTTCCTTTGCCCGATAGGAGTTGGTTGGATTCCCGGAAAACTTCTTATCGGTGAGATTGGGGTCATTCTCGATTGGGCCAATGGGTTCCACCACGTAGATCCTACCGGGCCCTTCGCCAACAGCCATCTCCGCTCCCCAAATCGCCACGTTCAAATTGGACGACGCGTAAACGTATTTCGCCTTCCGCTGACCATAGTTCGCATCATTTCCGGGCACGACCAGATCTCCGACACTCAGATTGCTCTTGGTGCCGTGGAAATAGCACTGAATGAAATTGGGGTGTTGGTCCGTCATGTGTTCATTCTCCCCGAGTCTAAAGTCTGGCCAACGCCCCAAGGTTCCAGCTGCGAGCCTCTGTTGGCCAGACCAGCGCTCCGATACTTGGTCCGGCCACATGCTCTCTCTACTTCTCACTCGTTTCAGCGCGAAAGACACACGTCACGTGCCCACTCCGGCGCCCCCTTAGCTTCGTGCGTCTCGAAGTCGGCGTGGTGACGCTTCCCTCCCACCTCTCAAACTCCCATCCCACTTCTGGGATCGCCTCGATAGGGAGTTCCCCGCCTGGCCAGTGAACCTCGAGCGAGTCGCCAGCTACTCCCCTGCCGTCTCCGAAGTCGACAACCACTACTCCACTTCCAGGCGGACTCACAGCAGCATGGGTAGTCCGCCCGGAAGGGCCACACCCGCTCAAGTAGCGAGTCCCGCAACCGGCGGTGGCGAAGCATGTGGCCAGCACCACCAGGAGAAGTCGGTGTGGAGGGCAAATGGCCAAGGACATCTCCTGCTCCCGTCTCTGGCTAACTCCCCAAGGGTCCAGCTGCGAGCCCGGTCCCGAAGAGTTGGCGCGGCGCTTGGAACAAGCGGCGTGACAAAGGGCTCGTTCGCTGCAAGCCTCTGATAGCGAGGCTCATTTCCCTTCCTACTACCAAGGAACTTCACCGATCAGGGCGACGGGGAGATCGGTCCGCGGAATCTCGACGATGTCGTACGGAGACACGCCAGCCGAGCATTCGCCGAGTTCCGGCAAAGGCCCAACCTCCACCTCGACTCGCCCGGACCGCACGACTGCGCGCTCGATTCCCTCGACCCGCTCGGAACACCCTGTGTGGTCACCCCAGAAGACGGCGACGAGCACGTGCCGCGAGAAGTCCACCTCGGGAACGCTATCTCGCGAGTGCGCCTCCCAGAGCTCTTGCCACTCGTGCTCGGACTCCACCACATGAGACTGCGGGTACTGGACCGTTATGTAGCGAGCGGCCAAGTGACGTAGCTCCAGGGGTGTTTCCCCGGTCTCAACCGGCGGCCGGGTACCGTCATCACATCCGACTGCCGACGTCAACAGGATGGCCGCGATTCCGATTGCTCCTACGTGGAGTCGAACTGAGGGTCCCCTGCTGCGGATTCTCGTCTCCACGGTTCCACCTCGCCGTGTTGCGGCCCAACTCCCCAAGGGTCCCGCTGCGACCCCGGTCCCGAAGGGTTGGCGCGCCGCTTGGAACAAGCAGCGTGACAAAGGGATCGTCAGCTGCAAGCCTGTGTTAGGCCGACTCCTTCATCCGAACCGGTCGGATCTTCTTCAACTCGATCTTCTCTGCTTCCTGGGCATGAAACAGGTCCCACCGAATCTGGAGATTCATCCAGAGATCTGGCGTCGTCCCGAAGAAGCGCGCCAGTCTCAGCGCGGTGCCAGGGGTTATGCCGCGCCTACCGTTCACCAGCTCGTTGACTCGCTGATATGGCACCCGGATCCCATCGGCGAGGTCGCGCTGAGACAGGTTCATCGGGATGAGGAACTCCTCGAGAAGCATCTCGCCAGGGTGAATCGGTGCTCTATGTGTTGGGACTCGAACCATGGGGACTCCTCGCTCTCACCTCTCACTAATGGTAGTCGACTATCTCGACATCCGCTGGACCCGTCTCTCCCCAAACAAAGCACACGCGGTACTGATCGTTGATCCGAATGCTGTGCTGCCCGGATCTATCCCCGGCTAGAGCTTCGAGCCGGTTTCCGGGCGGAACCCGGAGGTCCTCCAACGCGCCAGCAGAATCAAGGTACTCGAGCTTCCTTCGTGCCACCTGCCAGAGAGCCTGGGGACAGACCCGTCGGGCCCGCTTCGTAGCCTGCCCGTTGAAGACCTCTTCCGTGCCAGGATCTGCAAAGGATGCGATCATGTCTGCCATGATAGCACGGATACCATGCTACCGTCGACAACTCCCCAGGGGTTCAGCTGCGAGCCTCTGTTAGCGAGCCTTCCGCCCGATCAGAACGCTCGCCATTCGTCGGGCAGCCCCCACTTCGTTGCCCGACCTCGCTCCACGAGTCGCGAGAACGAGCGCGGTTGCGATTGCCCGTTCCCGCTCCGATCCGGGAAGTACCGCCTCGGATCCGACGTTCGAAAGGTGCTCTCCAACGGAGACATACCCTGTGCGTAAGTCGGGCCTGTGCCCGGCCAGAACGACATAGAGGGCCTCCCCTCTGGCGTCGGCAAGCTCCACCCCGTACGAACCCTCATCCGCGTACACCCCGTAGCGCTGGACCTCAAGCGGAGCCACGAGACCCAAGTCGTGTTCCACCTCCCCAGCAGCCGCCACGGTATCTCCCTCCACGACCTCCCACAGGTTCCCGAGATCACGTTTCGGGTAACCCTCCGGCCGTGTCCCGTCGTTCCCCCGACTGAGGAACGCAACAAGCAGCACCCCAAACAGGATCCCTATGAGTATCGTTGCCCTCATCAATGGCCGCTGCTGGCGAACTCCCTAGGGGTTCAGCTGCAAGCAAAGGAGGTTGCGAATGCAAGAGGCGTGACGCTCTTGATTGTCAGCTGCATGCCTTTGTTGGGCGGCGCCGCGCTGACCTCAACGCACCGATGTTCGCTTACCTTCAAGCAATCCCCCTCTCATGTAGAGAGTACCAGTTAGCTGCGGGCTACTAGGTCCAAGATTCGCCCATTCGGGGCACGAACGGGGCCCATGAGACCCGGATCGCGCGAAAGACGCTCGTCAAGTGCGCTAAAACAAGCCTTCAGATGCCTGGCCTTCCCCCGCTTTGATGGACACCG